>FNCM01000001.1 GCA_900100835.1 Selenomonas sp. WCT3
CTCGTTCGACTTGCATGTGTTAAGCACGCCGCCAGCGTTCGTCCTGAGCCAGGATCAAACTCTCCAATAAATTATATTGAAGAACTCAATCAAGCTCTCAATTATCTATAAAAGAAATTGCCGATTGCTATGTTGTTCATACCAATCGATGTTTTAAATATGAAACCGAAGTTTCATTAACATCTGGCTTAAATCATGTTGCATGATTTCATTTTACATTGTTTAGTTTTCAGAGAACAATCTTGCCTTATCGTCAGAATCTTTTGAAGTCCTGCGCGATTCAGCTTTTATATCATATCTCATTCTCTCAAGCTTGTCAACAACTTTTTTGAAGTTTTTAGCTTACCCTGAGAATCCTTTTGCCCCAGCAATCGCTCCATCGCGTTTGCCGACGACTTGTACTATATTACACGCATCTTCTCACCTTGTCAACAGTTTTTTCATATTTTCTTCATTTTTACCGAAACAGGCCGGCAGGGGCTATTGCTCCCCCTGCCGGCCTGTTGGTTCTGGTCTCATTGATTTCTGCCTCTGACCTGACTCGTTACTCCGCTAACTTCATGCTCAGGTCTTTTGTGCTGAATTCATTTTTTCGTACACTTGTAATACTCCCGCACGAAAAATACGCATTTGCTCCGGTGACAATCGCCCTAAGGCCGTGGATAATCTCGATTTGCTGCCATCCATAAGCTCAAGATTATACGCCGCCCCCTCAGCTCCGCGCTCGGGTTCTTCTTCTTTTCTCTTCCGGGCCTTCCCTAGTCCATAACGAGAGGTCTTGGCCTCATCAATATTAACACGAGGCGCCGCTGCAATCGATTCCGTGCGAATTTCAAGGTTGACATCCATGTTCATCAGCCTCCTCAAAATATCCGATTACAACTATTTCTATCTATATTATCGCATAATTCGCTTTCAAAGGAAAGTATTTGTTGAAATTTTCTCATTATTATTAGAGCAAAAAAATCCGCTGACTTTTTTCTACGTCAACGGATTTTCCTATTTGCAGAGCTGTTCTTCGCAGCCTCTTTTCCCTTTATTCTAAGATTCCAGCCCGGCGATAATATTCCTCCAGGATTTTTTCGCGGCTTTCCCCTGTCTTCACACTGATTTCATCAGCCATAAGTTCACAAGCGTATTCCAAACCTGCAAAAGTATTGATTAATGCCTGGAATTTATTGATTTCTGCATAACTGCTTTCAAAAGACTGTTTCTCTTTGAGCTGTTCCAATGCATCGCGCACCGGCTTCTTTACATCTGTCATTTGGATTCCTCCCATCCTGGCGAAAACTATTTATCTACATTACTTATTCGCGATTGAGCCCCAAAAACCTTCATCGGATGAATCACTGAAGCATTTCCAATGCTTCCTGATAGGATAAAAGCTTCGTCCCCAGCTTGCGTGCCTTCTCTGCCTTGCTTGAAGTGCTGTTGGGGTCTGCCAGGATTAGATAATCGGTATTACCGCTGACCGCAGAGCCCATCTTGGCCCCCACGCCTTCAATCAGTGCCTTATAAAAGCTCCGCGGCTTGCCAGCCGGGTCTTTCCCCGTCAAGACAAACACTTTTCCGGCATAGGGCATCGCCTCCGCATCGATTACACGAACCACATAGTCCTGCGGCTTGATGTAATTCAGCAGTTCTTCAAAGCGGTGCAAAAACGCCTCTCCCTGCAAAATCCCTTCGGTCCGGGGGCCGATTCCGTCAATTTCGCAGAAGGCATCCTGGCGCTTGATGGCCGCCAGGACTTCAGCAGCGGTATGATATTTTTCTGCCAAGAGTTTCCCCACATTATCGCCAATGCCATCAAAGAGCAGGGCCTTGACAAAGCGGGGAATGTCTACGGCATTAACCGCACCATCAATGGCTTCTTTTAACTTATCCGGGCTCTTGAGATCTCGCTTATCTTCGAGATCAGCCGCCGTGATGATATTCCCCTTCTTGGCTTCCGCTTCAATCTTTGCCTTGGTGGAAGTAAGTTCCGCAAAAGGCGTAATGATTGCTCGGCGAATATCCTCAACCGTCAAGTCAAAAATCATGTAAGGCCCAAGCCTTTCGGCTTTTTCCGGAAAAGCCTCCACAATTGCTCTGGCCCGTTCAATCGAAAGATCCCTAATATCCAATACATTTCGTTTGGCCAAGAAACCGATCTGCTGTGCAATGCGTTCCTTACAGTGCGGATTCACGCAAAACAGATTCGTGTCATCTTCACTGTCTGACGCAGCATTCTCCCGTTCTTGCAGGGAGGCACCACAATAAGGACAGTTTGTAATTGCCTCAATTTCCTCGCCACCGTTGTGCTCATACACAATGACCATTTGCGGGATGATGAGCTTTGCCTTAATAACGCCCACCTTGTCTCCCTTTGCCACGCCCCCCAGACGCTTTACCACATTCATATTATGCAGGTTGACATTCGATACCGTGGAACCAAGAATATCCACCGGTTCGATATCTGCCACCGGAGTCAGCGCACCAGTCTTGCCCACCTGCCAGTGCACATCGCGGACAATACTGGTCACAGGGATCTGATTCGGCTTCCAGGCAATCGCGTTGTTGTCATGATGTCCTGTGGTACCGAATTTTTCCAGGGAATCCTCCCAATCACATTTGATGACGATTCCGTCAATGGGGTAGCCGAGTTTTTCCTCATATTCACGATAAATTTCGGGAATAGCAGCGGCAATTTCTGCGGGGGTCTTACCGGAGAACCTGTGAAGGCTATGTTCTGGTACAGCAAAGGGCGTATGGCTCTTGATGTATTCGATTTTTTCCGTTTCGCTCCAATCGACGCCCATGACATCATATGCCATAAACCGGAGATATTTGACAAATTCTGGATGCTTCCCCCCCGTAAGAATCGGATTGACACTGTTGCGGGGATTGGCCATCGTCTTTTCCCCAGCTGCGGTCAATTCCCCATTCATGGCCTCAAAGGCCGCAAAGTCCATAAAAACTTCCCCGCGTATCGGATATTCAGCGGTATAAGCTGCCTGACGGGGATGGTTTGGGAACCGGGGCAGGATATCGCCCTCATCACCACCGCCGCGGGTTACATACATGGGGCTGCCATTTTGCGGATATACGACAACACTACAGCCATCCAACTTGGGCTCAACGATAATCGGCATAAACTTTTCAATATAGGCCTGCAGCTTGTCCGCTTCCGATTCGTCAATCTTTCCCAGGGACTTTGCCTCATGGGGATGACGAAATTTTTCCGTCCCCAGTTCAGCCCCTGGAACATAATCGAGATCTTCTGTCCCGTAACGCTCAATATAATCGTGACGCAGTGCATCGTACTCCGCATCAGACAGGATTGTCTCTCCTGTACTGCCATAATAAGCCTCATCCGCCGCCTTGATTTTTTCTAATTGCTCTTCACGCGTCATCTTTTTCATGACCTCCGTACTTTCGTTCATATAATGCCACTACGCCCTTTGCCACATAGGGGAATACCAACATGATAAAGAGCAGCCGCGTCAGCTGGTAGGCTGTCATCGTAGAAATGTTCGCCCCAACGGTAAGGGCCGTAATGCCCATCTCCGTCAAACCGCCAGGAGCCGTGCTCAAAAAAGACGTGGCAAAGCTTTCCCCCGTCAAAGCCGACACAATCACTCCCATCCCCATCGACACCGAAAGGACCAATAAGACGCCGCCCAATAGCACCGGCCCCATGCCTTGATAACTCACAATGCGCTGCAGTTCAATGCTGGTACCGATAAAAGCCCCCACGCAAAGCTGCGCCGCATAAAGAATCGGCTGCGGGACAGGAACCGCTGTCAAGTCCGTCGTGATGACAACAGCCGCTACGGCCAGAATTGGCCCCAGCATCGTTGCCGTAGGCAAATGAATCCATTTTCCCACAACAGCACCAGAAACTGCTACTACCGCCCACATCAGTACCGTAGACATATCCGCCGTTGTTGCCAAACTCATTCCATCACTGCTCGCTACCGGACCATCCGCCAGGATGTGAATAGTCAAAAAGGGAATCGTAAACACCACCGACAACATGCGCAGCGTCTGCATAATCGTCACAGCCGTAAGATCCACATTTTTCATCTCCGCAGCCAGAACTACCATCTGCGAAAGCCCGCCTGGTACACACCCCAGCAAGCAGGTAGTAAAGTTGATTGCTGTTTTTTTATACATGAGCCAGCCAGTAAAAATACCAGCGCTGACCGTAATCAACGTCGCCAATAACATAAGTGGCAGCTGAGAGCCAATTGCCTGTAACGTCTCTATGGTAAAAGGTCTTCCCATAGCATATCCTAATAGCACCAGCGCCACATTGCGGACTTTTATACTCCATACCATCGGGTGCTTTTGTACCAATCCCACACCAGCTACCAGCACAATCGGCCCCAAAGTCCAGGGGAGAGGTGCGTTTATATACGAAAATAACACACCACCCACCAGAGCGGTAAACAATGTCCGAACATATCCCATGATATCATTTCGACCTTTCTCGCCCTAAATCAGCGGCTTTCTTCTCCATATTTGCAGCGGCATTCTGCCCGTAACCGCTTGGGAGGGTCTAACTCATAGGTATCATATAAAACCGTACAACGGTAACATTCCCCTGGCATAATCTTGCCAATATTTGTCACGACATGATACCGGCATGGCTCAGCAATATAACTTGGCATATGCTTCAAATCATCCTTAAACGTTTCCAACAGGGACACGTGCTTAGCGATTTGACGGCGAATCCGCGTGGGGCAGTATTCCTCCAGCGTATTGTCCACCAGATCCAAAGCATCAAGATTCGGCAATGGAACGACATTATCATAAGTTGTTTTTATTGCCTTGTTGTTTTTCTTCACCAAATCCAACCAGCGTTCTTGCACTGACAGGATCTTCAGATATTCTTCAATCCCTCGTTTTCCCACAACATCCTTGGTTTCCTTACAAGCCTGATATAAGGACAACGTAGCAAACTTCATCTGCTCATGGGCGTTTACCATCAAGCGGAAGAGTTCCTGCATCTCCTCAATCGATTTTGTTTTATCCTGATAATCCATGCTATTCTTTCATACCTCATTGATAAAATACCGATTTATAAACAACTGTCAGAGCATTCCTAGTATACTATATCCTTAACTGATTTGCCATGCAACATGACTTCCCTTGTCATTTTTGGTGACCACCAGTTGATTATCGATTTCCTGCTTGAGTTCCGTAACATGGGATATGATACCGATAAGCTTGGCGCTTCCCGCCATCTTCTGCAGGACGTGAACAGCTTCATTGCGGGAATTATCGTCAAGGGAACCAAAGCCCTCATCGATAAACAATACATCCAGATGAATCGAAGCCATATTGGCCTGAATCTGGTCAGATAACCCCAGAGCCAGGGAAAGGGCCGCCATAAAGGATTCCCCACCGGACAGGGTCTGTATCGCCCGCTCCTTGCCCGTCACCGTATGTAGCACCTTGAGGTCTAAGCCATGATTGCCGCCACGTGCCGCCTCGGTATCGTCGAGCATCTTGAGCTCGAACTGGCCCCCGGACATCGCCCGGAACCTTCGATTGGCCGCTCCCAAAATCTGCCGCAGATAGTACCGCTGGACATAGGTTTCGATATCCATGCGCGCGCCGCTGCGCTTACCCGACAAACGCTCATAGAGGTTATTGGTCGCACAGGCCTCTTTCCCCAAGTCTACCCGCAGGCTGAGCTGCTGATTAAGCTGGGCCCTGACCCGTTCGTTGCGTTCCCACTGCCCCTTGACCTTTGCCAGCCCCTCCGTCGCCTGTTGAAGCGCCGCTTGGGCCGCAGTTCTTTTTTCCCGAAGAGCCGCAAGGTCGGGAAGTGCTTTTCCTGCCACTGCCTTCTGGGCAGCCTCACGGCTGCCATTAGCAGCATGATAGGCATCCCGCCAGGCCTGAACCTCCTGCTGCATAACGGCAGCACTTTTTTCCTCGTATTGGCGGACAACCTCCTGCCAAGTTTCTTCGCTCATAGCATTTTCCTGCATAGCCTTCTGATAGGCAAGCTGCAGTTCTTGACACTGCCTCTTTTTCCCCGGCAGTTCCTGTTGGCAGCGGCTGAGCACCGTCTTGGCCTCCGCCAGCTTTCCCTGCCAATCCTTGGCCACCTTATCGGCTTTATCATAGGCCTTTTCGCAGCCGGCTAGTTTTTCCCGGGCCGTCGCCTGGGCCTTTTTCGCCTCTTCCTGGGTGGCAAAATGCAGTTTATCCAATAAGACCTTCCGCGTTTTTTCCGCAGTCTCCAACTGGGATTTAACCAACTGACATTTTTCCGCCAAGTCCTCTTTATCCTCCTGCAACTTTGCCAACGTTTCCGTTGACTGGTCAAGCTGCCGCTGGATGGTTTCCAAGCTTGTAATTTGACTTGTCAAATTGCGCAGTTCTTCCTCACAGGCTTCCAGCTGTTTCCTAACCGTCTGCCGGATTTCGTTGAGGGTTTTCGCCCCCTCACAACCCGGTACCTCCTGACGCAGTTTATCCAGTGACAAGTCAAATTGCTCTTTTGATTTGTCAAAATTAACTTTTACCTTGCCTGACGTTTCAGCAGCCGCCTGTTGTTTCGCATTAAGGGCTGTCACCTCAGCCGCTAAATGCTCCAATTCTTCGCGGGCCAATGGTTTCGCCGCCGCCTCCAGCACCTGGGGCTGCGGATGTTCCCGCGAACCACAGACCGGGCAGGGCTGTCCCACTACCAAAGACTCGGCCAACAGCCCCGCCTGGGCATTGAGGAACACTTGCTGTTCCCGCTCGTAGTTAGCACGCTTTTCCTGATAAGCCTGCTGCACCACTTGATATTGTGCCATTGCCTGCTTGACCTCAGCCTCGGCTCTTTTCATCTTCTGGCCTAAATCAATTCCGTCATGAATTTCTTTTTCATATTGCCTCAGGGCCTGCTGCTGCTGCTCGCCTTTAACCTTAGCCAGCGATAACTCTGGCAGCTGCTTCACCTGCTGCCGCCAGTCTTCCAATTGCTTCTGATAGGCGTCCAATTTTTGCTGCGCCTGTTGGCCGGCATCCTTTGCCCCCTGCAAGTTCTGGGCTGCCCGTTGAATCTCCTCAGTCTTCGTGGCAACTTCTGCAAAAATTTCCAAGGAGGCCTTAACTTCTGCCTGAACTTTGCCAAAAACTTCCGTCGCCTTATCCTTTTCCTGCTTGGCGGCCTCCACAGCTTTCCCAGCGGCAGCTTCCTGCTGTTCCCATTCTGGCAGTGCTGCTGCATACTGCTGCTGCAGCGCTTCGGTCTCCGCCACCACTTGCCGCTGACGGTCAAAGGTCTCATACGCCCCCGAAATCCCATAAGCGGCTTGAATTTTTGCCGCCTGCTGCTCCTTATCCGTCATGGCGTCCACTTGCTTTTTATAGGCCTGCCATCTTTCCGTGGCCTCAGCGAGCTGATCAAAGGACACCTGCAGAGCCTCCGCCTTTGTCCGTTCCACATTGGCGGCATCATAGTCCCTTTGGGCAGCAGCGGATTCGGCAGCAGCTGTTTCCGTCTCCTTAATCAGCATTTCACAGGCCGACTTTAGATAGCTTTGCAGCGTCTCAAAGTCCACGAGACTTGGCATCTTATCCTTGCGGATTTTCTGCACTAGCTCTTCCATTTCTGCCTGCTGTGGAAAGTTCTCAGGAACCACCACATCTTCGGCCTTTGTCTGGCAGCGGCGCAGGACATTTTGCAGCTCCTCCCGGTACTGACTGTTGCGTTCCCCCAAACGGCTGACAATCTTATCAAAGATTTCCGTATTAAAGAGGCGCCGGAAGATTTCGCGTTTATCGCTGGTAGGCGCCCGCAGGATGCGCATAAAATCGCCCTGGGCAATCATGCCCACCTGCATAAACTGTTCCTTCGTAAGCCCCACCAGCTCACGAAGTTTTTCATTGACGGCCTCCTTATTGCCCGGATAATCCGTATGGTCCGGCAGGGTCAGCGTTACCGATTCCTTCTCCTCTACTTCGGAATTGCCGCGTTTGGCCTTACGCCGATGATGGGGCACCCGATGGACGATATAAAGCTCATCCCGTCCCCCCACCGTCTCACTAAAGGCCAGCTCCACAAAGGGCGTCACATCCAGCGTCGCGAACTGACTTTGCAGATTGGGAATCAAGGCATTTTTGTTGGTATTTTTTTCGCTTTTGTCGCCATAAAGGGCATAGACAATGGCGTCAAAAATCGTGGTCTTGCCCGCACCAGTATCCCCCGTTACCAGGAAAAGATTCTGGGTTGGTTTGGTAAAATCAATGACGGCCCGTTCCCCATAGGAACCAAATGCCTGAATGGTCAACTGGATTGGTTTCATTTCTCCGCCTCCTGCACCTCATTGATAATCGACGCCAACAAATTCTCTTCCTCCCCGTCGAGATCCTGCAAAAAATCCTTGCAAAGAGCAAAGGGAGACAACTGTACGGCCCGCTCCTGCTCCAGCTGATAGTTCGCTTCCTCCCGGCTCTCACGCCCTACATGCAGCAAATTGGGGAAGCAAACCTCCAGCCGGTCACGCACATCAACTGCCAAATGATTCTCTGCATCCGTCAGGGTAATGCTGACATAGTCCTCCGATTTCTGGGCCAGCACATTTTCTAGCGTGTCCTTAATGGTGCGCACCTGCCGCAAGGGTTTCAAGGGCAGCACCGTCGTCACGACTTCTCCCTTTTCTTTGAGCTCTACTTCTATCACGCCTTTCACCTGGCCTTCCTCACCAAAGGAGCAGGCAATCGGCGTACCACAATAGCGATAGCAGTCCTTGCCATTTAACCGCTGGGCCTTATGGATGTGCCCTAACGCCGCATAATCGAAGCGATTTAAAATATCCCCCTGAACCGAATCGATATTGCCCACGGTCACCATTTCCGATGGCGACCGTTCAATTGTATCGTCTTTTCCCGTGGAAAGATAAAACTGGTGGCTGACTAGTACATTTCGTTCCTGCTCAGATAGCTCTTCCCGCATAATCAAGCGATGCACCGCTTCATCATAGGAAAAATTGTTGCCATCTTTATCCGTCCCCGTAATCAATTTGACCATGGAAGGCTTCACAAAGGGCAGCAGATAAAAATTCACGGGGCCATAGGCATCGGTGAGCGTGACTTTCGCAATCCACTCACCAGGCAACTCAGGCGGCCGGCCAATCATATGGATGTGCTGACGCGCCAGCACCTGACGGAATACATTGACCCGTTCGGCGCTGTCATGATTTCCCGAAATCATCATAATTTCCGCCTTGGGCACACTCTGGGACAGGTTTGTCACGAACCGGTCAAACCGCGACACGGCATCAGCCGACGGAATGGCTTTGTCGTATATATCCCCGGCAATAACCACGGCATCTGGCTGCCGCGCCTCTGCCAGCTCCACGATTTCCCGAAGAATGTGATCCTGGTCCTCCGCCAGGTCATGGTTCATTAATTTCAAGCCGATATGTAAATCCGACAGGTGGAAGAATTTCATCGTTACCCCTTCCTCACAACTGTTATACGCGTCCTCATCTTAAACGAAGGCAAGGGAAAGGCAGTACCTAAGCACCGACTTTCCCTTGCCGAAATTATCCATTAGCATTATAACACAAAACCAGCAAAACCTTAACGATTTTCTTCCCGTCTTCGCCACTGATGAATCAAATCATAGATAGTGGGAACTACCACCAGCGTCAGCAAAGTTGAAGTGAGCACGCCGCCGATTATAGCATGGGCCATCGGAGCCCGCGCCTCTGCGCCGGGGCCAAGCCCCAAGGCTATCGGCAACATGCCAAATATCATCGCGATACTAGTCATTAAAATTGGACGCAGGCGAATGCATCCAGCTTCCGCCAAGGCTTCCTTACAGGGAACCCCGGCCTCAATACGCTGCTTGGCAAAATCGATGAGCAAAATCGCATTCTTCGTCACCAGGCCCATCAGCATCATAATGCCGATAAGGGATACGAGACTCAATTCGCTGCCGGCGATAAACAACCCCGCCAAAGCACCAATCATAGCCAGCGGCAGTGAAAACATAATAGCAAAAGGCTCACTGTAACTTTCAAACTGAGCCGCCAATATCATAAAGATGAAGGCCACCGCCATGGCCAGTGCCATAGCCATATTCGAAAAGGAATCATCCATATCATTTCCGGCACCAGCCTGTCCGACTTTATAACCCATCGGCACCTGCATGGATTCCATCTTTTCAAAAAAGGCCTCATTGGCCTCTCCCATCGAAGTTCCCTCCACATTGGCACTCAAGCGAATCTCCTTTTGACGGTCATAGCGGCGAATATCGCTGGAACTGGTGCTGTACTGCCAAGCCGCCACCTGGGAAAGCGGCACCAACATGGACCTGCCTTCTATCTGATGTTCGCTGGGCACATAAACTTTACGCAGCATATCCACCCGATTGCGGGCATCGTCAGCCAGTCGCATTCGGATATCCACCCGCTCATCCTTATCGCTGAATTTTCCCACCGTCGCCCCGCTAAGCATGGTCTGCATCGTCGTGCCAATTGCGCTGGAAGAAATCCCCAGGTCACTGGCGCGCTCTTCTCGAACCTGCAAATTCAAGGTTGGCAGTCCCGCATGGTACGTTGAGGCAATATCCTGTACGCCGGGCACCTTTTCCAATTCCTGCTGCACCTTATCGGCTAAGGGTACCAATTCCGATTGGGATGGCCCCGTTATCGAAATAGCAATGGGCTTATCCTCACTCTCCACAAAATCCGCGCGAACCCCTGGAATTTTATTGAACTGCTGGCGAATCTCCCCAATGATTTCCTTTTGACTGCGGCTGCGTTCTTTCTTTGGCACCAATTGCACAAAGAGATTGTGCTCCCGATTTGCCGTTGTGGCATAAACGTGCCGAACCTCGGGAAGCTGCTGCAGCACGGCAGTAAGTTCTGCCGACTGCGCATCCATTGCTTCCACCGTAGCATCGGATGCCGCCTGTACCTTAACCGTAAACTGGGACTGGTCGGTAGCAGGCATAAAGGTGGAACCCAAAAAGGGGAAAATACACAGACTCAGCAAAAACAAGCCCAGCGCCACCCCAAGCACCCGCCCGCGATACCCCTGGAGCAAGCAACGCAAGGTTCGGCCATACCACGCCGTCACCCAGTCAAAGCCCACCTGCCAACGCTGCCAGCCCTTTTGCAGGCAACGGGGCATAGATGGCTCCCCTACCGGCAGATAAAGAGCCGCCATCATCGGCGTCAAGGTAAAGGAAACGAACAGGGACACCAGCACCGCAAAGGCAATCGACAAGCCAAACTCCTTAAACATCTGGCCATCTACCCCAGACATAAAGCCCACGGGTAAAAATACCGCCGCCACCGTAAAGGTAGTCGCCATAACAGCCAAGGCGATTTCCTTCGTACCGTCTATCGCTGCCTGCTTGGCCTCTTTTCCCATATTGCGATGACGGATTATGTTTTCAATGACCACAATGGCATCATCGATAAGCAGGCCCACCGACAAGGACAGCCCCAACAGGGACATACTGTTGATGGAAAAGCCTGCCACCTTCATAAACAAGAACGTCGACGCAATGGAGGCCGGAATTGCCAAAGCACTGATAACGGTACTGCGCCAATCGCCCAAAAACCAAAATACGATAAGCACCGCAAAAATACTGCCGATTATGAGGTCAAACCAAACTTCGGTAATGGATTCGGCCACGCGCTGGGCATCATCGCGAACCAGCTGGATTTCCATCCCCGCTGGCAGTTCCTGTTTCAGCTTTTCCAGTTCCTGCTTGACAGCTGTCGCCACCTTGACGGCATTGCCGCCGGACTGCTTGCCGATAGCAATGCCAATCGCCGGTTTGCCATCATAGCGGGCGGTACTCGTAATATCCTTGACGGTATCCTTGGCCTCGCCCACCTGCCAAAAATATAGGGGAGTATTATCGCGAAGCCCGACGATAACCGAATCAAACTGCTGCACATTCTTGAAATCCCCCGCCGTCCGCACAGAAAGCTGTTGCTTTTTATCCTGAAGTTTGCCGGCTGGCACATCCTGATTGACGGCCTTCAATTGCTGCCCGATATCCGCCACCGTCAACCCAAAGGCATTCAACTTTTCCTGGTCTAACAGCAGTTGAATCTCACGCTCCTGCCGCCCGCTGATGGTCACCTAGCCCACACCATTGATTTTCTGCAAGCGCGGTTTTAAGACATCCTCAACAAAGATACTGATTTCGCGCAGGCTGGCAGTTTCCGAGGTCAGGGCAATGGACACCACCGGCTGGGCATTCATGTCAAAGCGCGAAATAACCGGTTCTTTGACCGTATCGGGCAATTCACCACGAATCGCACCGACCTTATCGCGAATTTCCTGGGCAGCAGCCGCTGAATCAATGCCAAAATTAAATTCCACATTGATTTCCGCCTCGCCCTCACGGGAAGTCGATTCAATATGTTTGACACCGCGGGCCTCACCTACGGCTTCCTCGACCTTTTGCGTTACCTGCGCATCCACCTGATCCGGCTGCGCCCCTTCATAGGTAATGCTCACCGAAACATAGGGAAGGCTTGTATCCGGCATTTCATCCACATTCATTTTGCCATAATTCACAATCCCCATGAGGATTAATGCCGCCAAAATCACCGTGGCAAACACCGGCCGCTTAATACTGATTTCTGGTAAACTCATGCTTCATCTCCTAATTGCACCGGATTACCGTCTTTTAGCTTATCGAGATTATCCGTCAATACCACCATCCCCGCATCAGCACCGGTAACGATTTCGATACGGTCACCTACAATATCTCCCGTTTCCACCCGAACCTTTTTGGCTTTGCCATCTTCCACCGTGAACACATACTGAACCCCTTTTTGTCCTAGCACTGCCTTTTGCGGAACCGACAATACGGTTTTGGGCGTTCCCAGATTCAACTGCACCTGCACAAACATCCCCGGCTTCAGCAAAGCATCGGGATTATCCACTTTGACTTTAACCCGAAACATGCGGCTTTCTTTCCCTGCCACCGGACTGATGACATCCACTGTGCCCGTGAAGGTTTTATCTGGATACGTATCTACCGTAATAGCAACCGAATCCCCCATTTTCAGATAGGCCATATCCTGCTGCTCGACCTGTACAACCACGTGAACCGCATCAAGCTGTTCAACGGTCATAAGCGGATTGCCAGCCGAAACATTCTGTCCATTGGTGAGATTTTTATTAGCAATGACGCCATCTACCGGGCTTACCACCGTAGCTTCCGCCACCTGCTTTTCCGCACTGCTTAGATTTGCCTGCGCCGAATCATAATCCGCTTGACTGGCCAGCATCTTCGTGCGGGCTGTTTCCAATTGCTGACGGGAATAAGCGCCTCGGTCAAATAAAATCTGATAACGATTGTATTCATCGCAGTCGTTAGCATATTTCGCCCTTGTCTGATTCACGCTATTCTTCGCAACCCGCAAGGCGTTGCGAAGCTCTACCGTATCCATCACCAACAGCGGCTGCCCTTTGCTTACGGACTGACCATCTTCCACCAAAACATTGGTCACCTGCCCAGAAAACCGGCTGCTGATAATCGACGAGGTAAATCCCTCCACATTTCCCGAAAGTGGCATAACCGCTGGCTTTTCGATATAGGTAACCGAATCCGTCGACACCGCCAAAGGCTGCGGTTCCCCAGTGTCATCCTCTTCCGCCCCAGCCATACGCCACCCCATTACCGCCAGTATCACGACAAATAACCCCAGCATCATGTTGCGAACCTTATTGTTTTTCATCATCAATCTCCTTTTATTGACCAAGGTCAGTAGACTGTAAAAATAAAATGCGGAACTCACTCCGCATTTTCCCAATGAGCCATACTTCCCTTTTCCATGCCAAATAACTGTTCAATCAAACTGGCTGCCATCTCCATGCGTATAACCATGCTCTCATCGGTAACGATATCCTTCTTCTCATCCGGCCATATCGCTTCCGTGAGACTCCAAAAGAAATCCAGACATTCCTCCGAATGCAGGACCTGCATCGACCCCGCCGCATTGCCTTCGGCAATAATCTTTTGCAGCAGTGGATTGAATCCATCGATCACAATCCGCTGCCAAAGCGCCATAACCAGCTCTTTGTAATGTTCTGCCCAAAGATTATCGACCAATGGTTCGATGGAATTATCCCGCGCTGACATCCGCAAAAAGAGACGCAGCTTTTGAACAGCATCCAGCCCTTCTGCCTTGTGTGTATATTCCCCCACGAACTTCTTCATCCATGCTTCAAAAATAGCTTTAAGCACATCTTCCTTCGTCGGGAAATAATAAAAGAACGTCCCCTTCGCCACGCCGGCCTTTTTACAGATGTCCTGAACCATGGTCTGCTCATAGCCCTTTTCACAAAAGAGCTCCCTGGCAATTGTCATCAATTCCTGCCGGCGTTCGGCGGGGTCCTTACGAACTCTCGTCATAAAAGCCTCCTATTATTGACCTAAGTCAGTAATAGGAGTATACTTCGCTTTTGCTGACTTGTCAAGTGGCATTGACAAGTCAAGTGAGCACATATTCAGGGTGCTTCACTGCTGACACTTTCTGCCTGCTGATATTTTTAACGTGCGCAGATATGTCTTTTGTTCCAAGGTTATCCGCCGGCTTTCTATGGCTTTTTGAATCGCCTTGTTATGGGTCCACACCGCCAACTGTTTTTCTTCCAGGAAGGGCAGTGCCGCCTGATATTGCTTGGCTAGTGCCGTGGCAAAGTACCAGGCAATCATCATATTGATATAGTATTCCTCCGAGTGAAGCTCTGCCACCGTGGACAAATAGGACCGGTCAAAATCTTCATCGAGAAAATGTTCCATTAACATTTTCACGGCAAAACGCACCGTATACGTTTCCGCTGACTGCAGCCAGACGTTAATCCGTTCCAAAAGCTTGTGCCGCTGTTTCCGAAAAACTTTCGGCGACAGCTGGTCACAGGTAGCCCAATTATCCACGTATGGCAAAAACACTTCTACCCCATTTAAACATTCCGCATAATCTTTCTTCGCTGCTAAGAGAAATGCATGGAGCTGATTTTCCTCATAATACCGATGGGGAAGTGCTGACAAAAATTTGTCCGCCTCCTCGCGATTCAATTTCTTTGCCAGCTGACGCAAGGCAGGCGTCCGCACCCCAATGACCCGTTCCGGGTCAACGGTGGGGATCAATTTGCAGTGAAATGCCCGATAAGTCTTATCCTGCAAACGAAACAATTCTGTCTGAATATCCATGAAGCCTCCTAACAATTTCCCGTATAGACATAGGACAAATACTTCCGTGCGATATCCGCTAATTTATAAATCACCGGAACCGGCGTAGCAGGTTCTGATGCTTGCCAGCGCGGAAAATACCGGCTCACATGTAGCGGCAAGTTCACCGATAACGACGCCAGCCATTCTGCCTCCGCCTCCATCTCTGCGGCACTGTCATTTAGTCCCGGCACCACCAATGTCGTCACCTCCACATGCGTCACAGCTGCTGCCGCCGCGATATTCTGCTTCACTACCGCCAGACTGCCGCCGCAGACATCATAGACCTGCTGCCGCCAGCCCTTCAAGTCGATATTGAAAGCATCCACCAGTGGCAGCAGGGCCTGGAAGGGCCCTGCATTTATCATGCCGTTGGTCACCAGTACCACCTTGAGCCCCGCCTCATGCAGCAACTTTGCCGTATCACGAACGAATTCATAGCCTATGAGCGGCTCATTGTAGGTGAACGCCACGCCGAGATTGCCTGCGAGCCGGGCCGCCAGCTCCTTGGCCAAGGCCACGAGATCTGCTGGCATCACATCCTGCGTGGCAAACTCTGCCCCCGCCTGGGAAATCCCGTGATTCTGGCAGAACGGACAGCGCAGATTGCAGCCAAAGCTGCCGACAGATAAGATATAACTCCCGGGATGGAAACGAGCCAAGGGCTTTTTCTCAATGGGGTCTAAGGCCACCGATGTCAATCGGCCATAATTCTGTGCCACCACTTTCCCCTCACGGCAAATCCGCCCCCGGCACCAGCCCACCTGTCCCTCGGAGAGCCGGCACTCCCGCGGGCATAACGTACAGATTACCTTAGTCATCGCCATCCCTCCTACCGCTTTTCTAACCAATTCCGCTTATTCGTCGCCTTTCTGTCCCAACAGACGATCCAAAGCCGCCCTCACTTCAAACGCTGGAATCTTCTCCTGCTCTAAACGCTTGGCTGCCGCTGGTTGACAAGTCAAATACTGCCAGCAGGCCTGCTCCTCCCCGGTCAACGCATCCGGCATTGCCCATTCATTTCCCGTATCTGCCACCATAAACGAAGAACCTCAATTGCCGCATCAAAGTGAATCCTCACGGGATAATCATGCTGAATCCCCAAGCCTTTGGGCTTGCGATTGGCGGTTTCGACTCGCCAAGGCTCCTTTGACTGCTTCCAAAAGGCTGCCCATTCCGCCCGTTTGTGGAGCTGCCCCACACTACTTGCGAGCTCGTCTGGCTCTGTCAATTTGTAGGAATAGGAAAATGGCTCCTCCCGTAAAGCCGTCAGCCAAAGCACAGGTAATTTCCGGCCGTTCTTGCCCAATAGTTTCGTGCGCAGTTCTTCATCATATGCCTTCGTCATTCCCTCACCGACTCTCCTGTAAGTCAATCCATCACATAGCCTAAATACGCAAATACATTGCGCAGTGGTTCCTTGTCGCGGATATCAAGCCAATCGTCGGGACGGCTGTTATCGTCAATCAATATCAGCAGATAGTCGAGCACCAGACGGCGCGCGGCCCATAATCCCACCTCATTGGAAGTCAGCCGGACACCTGCCATACGCACCGCCGCTGGCATATAGCTTTCCGCCATGATGAGATCCGCCAGCACGGGCACCACTGCCTCAAGTTCCACCCAGGTTCTCTGTGGCTCTGCCTCATCAGGCTTTCCCCACATAGGACTGGCCGCCACGATACGATAGGCCATCCGCAAGGCATGCTGCTGGACAATGCGCCCCATAGCCGTCAGCTCATCCTGGCTGAGCGCCTCCTGCATGGCAGCAAACCGCGCCTGAGGCCCGGCCTTGGTCCGCGCCATCGCCGCCAGCCGCCGCTGGCGGGCCGCCGAAAAATCTATTACATCCATAGAAACTCTCCCTCAGCGCTGAAATACCATCGCTAGCTGATAGCCGATATAAGCTGCCGCCAATCCCAGCACAATACTGCCCACCACATTGACCGCCGCCAGGAAAAAACTATCCCCCCGCAGCAGCGTCAGCGTCTCCATGCTGAAGGACGAAAACGTCGTAAAGCCCCCCAGGAACCCTACGGTCAAGAGCAACCGCAGCGATTCGGGCAGCAGCTGCAAGGACTTGGCCAGTGGCAATAATGCCCCGAGCACCAACCCCATCAGCAGACTTCCCACCAGATTGACGACAAGGGTTCCCCAGGGAAACAGACTCCCCAGCAGCGCCCCCACCGTCGTCGTCACGCCATAACGGCACACGGCCCCCAGGCCGCCGCCAATAAACACATAGAAATACGCCATTGTCTTTCCTATCCTACTTTCTATCCATACGCTGATACTTCGTCTTTCCCTAATTATATCATCTCTTGCCTGTTTCCACGAAAAAAGCTGGCCCAATGCCAGCTTTTCTTTTATGCGCCCAGCGCAAGCTCTTTACGTTTCGCAACCATATCCAGGAAAAAAGAATGAATCCGCAGGTCACGGGTCAGCTCCGGATGGAAAGCCATGGCCAGCTGATTGTGATACCGCACCGCTGTGATATGTCCTTCCGTCTCGTTCAGCACCTGCACCTTCTTGTCAAGACATGCTTCGATATAGGGAGCGCGGATGAACCGCAGCAAAAATCCCCGCAAATCAGCCACATCACCAGCCCTCGCAAAACTGCCCAGCTGCCGGCCATAGGCATTGCGCCGTACCCGTACGGGAAGGGTTGCCATCGAAGACTCATCATTGCTGACCTCCTGGGCCAGCAGGATAAGCCCTGCACAAGTCGCCAGCACGGGCAGCCCTTGGAGGATTTTCTGCCGCAGCGGTTCAAACAGCCCCAACTCATGCAGGAGCTTGCTCTGTACGGTACTTTCGCCGCCGGGAAGGATTATGCCAGCGAGGTCGTCGGTCAAATCCTTGCGCTGACGGATTTCCCGGTAATCTGCCCCAAGCTTTTTTAGCATTGCCTCATGTTCAGCAAAAGCCCCCTGCAGGGCTAATACCCCAATCGTCATTTTGTCCAACCTCCTCTCACCGCTTTATCGGCCACGCTCTGCCATGAGCAGCTCGATCTCATCGGCATTGATGCCCACCATGGCTTCGCCAAGATTTTCCGAAAGCCTTGCGATGAGCTCCGCATCCTCGTAATTGGTGACCGCCTGCACGATTGCCGAGGCCCGCTTGGCCGGATTGCCGGACTTGAAGATGCCAGACCCCACAAACACGCCCTCGGCGCCTAACTGCATCATCAAAGCTGCATCGGCTGGGGTCGCCACACCACCAGCGGCGAAATTGACCACCGGCAGTTTTTTATGTTCATGCACGTAGGTCACCAGATCATAGGGAACCTGATACTTTTTAGCCGCCTCGAAAAGTTCATCCTCCCGCAGGGAAGCGATGGCCGCCATTTGCTGATTGATTTTCCGCATGTGGTGCACGGCCTGCACCACATCGCCGGTTCCCGGCTCCCCCTTCGTGCGGATCATTGCCGCGCCCTCGCTGATGCGGCGCAGGGCCTCGCCAAGGTCACGGGCACCGCAGACAAAGGGCACGGCAAACTTCCGCTTGTCGATATGATAGACATCGTCTGCCGGGGACAAGACCTCACTCTCATCGATATAGTCGATTTCGATGGCCTGAAGCAGCTGCGCCTCGACGATATGACCGATGCGGCACTTGGCCATGACGGGGATACTCACGGCCTCCTGGATGCCGCGAATCATCGCCGGATCGCTCATGCGGGCCACACCACCTGCCGCGCGGATATCGGCGGGAATACGCTCCAGCGCCATAACGGCGCAAGCACCAGCCTCCTCCGCAATCTTTGCCTGCTCCGGCGTCGTCACATCCATGATTACGCCGCCCTTTAACATCTGGGCCAAATTCTTATTGAGTTCATAACGATTGCCAATACCTTCTGTTTTCACTGCCATTGCCAAGTCTCCTTTGCGTTATCCAGAAATGAACGGAACACCCTTAGGATAGCGCTAAACTGACTATATAAAAATAACCAGAATGAAAATATAACAAAAGGCCAGATTCCCATAGCAACTGGAAATCTGGCCTTACTGACCTCTGACCAAAAATTATAACCCTAATGATTCTCTGAAATATTGATAAGCTATCTTTAAAAATTGCCTGCTATCCTAGAGCCAAATACATTTCTATTGCGAACAGGAGGACATTTTATGACAAAAGAACGTGACGAAGAGATCCGCCAGGATTGGTCAGCCGCCCTGGCCTCCGTCGAAGAGGGCGAAGACCTCTCCATGGACATCGGCTGGAGCTTCACCGACGACGATATCAAGGAGCTGGCCAGACTGCATAAGGCCAATCAGCATCGAGAAAAAATCGAAAGCCTGCTGGTCGACTGCAACTTCATCACCGAAGCCTGCGAGTTCCATACAGGAAAATACGACGCCTATCTCTGACAGATAAAAAAATGCCCAGAGGATTTCGACATAAATCCTCTGGGCATTTTATAATACCTAAAAATCTCCTTGAAACTATTGCCATCAAATGTTATGCATAGTCGCATGATAAGTAACCACCGCACCAATTATTTTCTCGGGAGATTTTCTTTTCCTTCAAAGTCCCTTTGTCTCCCTCAATACCTAACTTCCAAAAACCACTCGTTCATCAACCTATCCACCGCCGTTGCCAGTGTCTTGCCGATTGGTTCGCGGATAACGAGTTCTGCCCGTACATCAGCTTTCGTTTCCGTCTTATTGATGAGCACCAGATGTTTCCCGCGGAAGTAGTCAATCATCCCAGCTGCCGGATATACCACCAGCGAAGTACCGCCGACAATCAAGGTATCGGCCGCACTTATGGCCCGCAGTGCCTTTTGCACCACCTCATCCTCAAGGCCCTCTTCATAGAGGACTACGCCAGGACGCACCACACCGCCACATTCCACGCAATGCGGAATGGGCTTATTTTTTTCCTGCAAGGCATATTCCATCGGATAGTTTTTACCACAGTCCATGCAATGCCAATGGCGACTTGAACCATGCAATTCGTAGACGATCTTGGAACCAGCCAGCTGATGCAGGCCATCGATGTTCTGCGTGACTACAGCCGCAAGGATGCCCTGCTGTTCCAGTCGCACCAGTGCTTTGTGGCCAGCATTGGGCGCTGCGCTTAGAAACATCATGCGCTGACGATAAAAATCAAAGAATTCTTCCGGATGCTTGACCAAAAAACTATGCGATGCCATCTCCTCAGGGCGGAACCTACGATGCAGGTTTTGGTTATAAATCCCATCGGCACTGCGGAAATCCGGAATCCCCGACTCCGTTGACATGCCCGCCCCGCCGAAGAACACTGCCCGCGTGCTGTCTTTGAGGATTTTTGCCAGTGTATCGATCTTGCTCTCCATTCGGCACCTCCTGACCTCTCATCATTTCCGCTTTTCTCTTCCATGCTCGGTAATACGCTCGTCCCCCAGCAGCTTCCCGGTAAGAAGAGAAGAACTGTCCACATGGGCCGCAAAGCCCTGCTGTGCCCGCTGCGGGCTGGCATTGGCGTAGCAATAGCGGCAGCCATGGATACAGGTGTCATACTGCCCGATATCAAAGCTTTCCACGCAGTTGCATAGCGGCCGTTGGCTTTTGGCCTTGTTTTTCTTGAAGGACTTTCCCGTGATGCGCTCGATGAGCACACCGTCAAGGCAGGCACCATGGCCAATGCCATAGGCGGCAAGGTCGATGGCCTCCGAACAAGTCTGCAGCACAACGCCGCTTCCTTTCGCAAGGCCTGCCAGCCCTGCCGCTATTTCCCGCATTTCCGCTTCTGACAGTTCATGCAGATTGAGGCCTTGGGTATTCTTCTTTGTCTTGGCATAGAGGTCGATAAAGCTGATAACGCACCGCTCAACATAGGGTGCCAGCTGCGCAAGCACCTGAGTAAACCAGGCAAAGTGCTTCTCCTTGGTATAAACAGCGTTCAGCAAAATGGGGTCATAACGCCAAACTACCCGCTCACGCCCCAACTGCAGCGACAGTGCCTGCATGGCCTTTATGATTTCTTCCTTTGGCCAAAGATTCTCCTCAATATCCGTATCGTAAGGGGTCAGGGATACCTGCACATAATAAGGATAGTGACCAAGCAACGCTAACTTATCGAGCATCGGCGTGGGGTCCTTCGTCCAGAACACCAGACAGTCTACCCACTCAGGCTGAAGAGATATGCGGCTCACCTGCTTGCGATTGAAGGGATTTACCACATCCACATAACCTGCTTTTAGCCGCCCGCAAAACCAATCCCAGTAAAAGGCTGGAATATCCGTCCGGCGACTGACACTTATAATCATCGTATTCCCTCAACCATCAGTATAATTCCCCATCGTAGACCAATTTCGTCCGCGCATCAAAAAGCACCCAAAGGATGTCCGTAAACGCCTGCGGATGTTTGACCACAAAATCCCGAACCGTCCCTACGGCAATTGCTGCCGCCTGCTGAACAGGATAGGAATAGATCCCGGTGGATATTGAAGGGAAGGCCACGCTATGAATATTATGCTCCATGGCTAGTGTCAACGAATGGCGATAACAGTCCGCCAATAACACTTCTTCGCCCTGGTCACCGCCATGCCAGACCGGTCCCACCGTATGAATGACGTAATCACAAGGGAGTTTATAGGCCTTTGTTATTTTCGCCTGCCCGGTCTTGCAGCCATGAAGCGTCCGGCACTCAGCCAAAAGTTCCGGCCCTGCCGCCCGATGTATCGCACCATCGACACCACCGCCGCCCAGCAGACTTTCATTGGCAGCGTTAACGATTGCCTCAGCATAATGTTTGGCGGTAATATCGCCAAGCTCTGTCCTTATCTTTGTCATAAAGCCTACCTCCCTCACCCTTACGATAAACTCAATTCCACATAGCCCTTATCTGCGCCAACAACTCCTTTTCCTCGGCATAACGATGGATATGGAACCGTTCATTTCCCGTCAGCATGGCCGAAAGCTGCGTATCCTGCGGACGATAGAAGATGTGAACTTCCTTGCCATGGGCCTCCGCATAGGCCAGCTCATAGCCCACCCCCAACGATACCTGCGTGCATTCGGCCACTACCACATCACATTCCCTGAGCCAGGCCGTATCCTGCTCATAGATGGCCTTATCGCCTTTATCTTCCACCGTGGACAGGCTCAAGTCCCCCACATGCTCCGTGAGCACCTGATGGTTTTCCTTCAGGACGGCTATGACCTTGCGGTAAAGCTCCGCATCCTGTCGGCCGCCACGGATGGAACCAGCAAAATATATCTTCATCTTCAACCCTCAATTCCTGCTAACCGGATGACTAATCTTGACTACTTTCATTATAGCAGTTATCGGCTGCCGTTCAAGAATACCCTTTCCCACTCCGGTTCCTTGAATCCCGTGAGGACCTTCGCCCCTGCTATGACCAGCGGCCGTTTTACCAGCATGCCATCAGATGCCAACAGCTTGAACTGCTCTGCCTCCGGCATCGCCGGCAGCTTCTTGGCCAACTCCAGCTGGCGGTACAACTGCCCGCTGGTATTGAAGAACCGTTTCAGCGGCAGCCCGCTCTGCTCATGATACCTGCGCAGGTCTTCTTCCGAGGGATGATCCGCCTTGATATCCACCAGCTCATACGCCACCTTATGTGCATCCAGCCACTTCAACGCTTTCTTACAGGTCGAGCATTTGCTATAACAATATACTTTATTCATGATAATACCTCCTCCCGTATTCTTCGTGTTCGATAGTCCATATCCTTTATTTCCCATAAAAAAACAAGAGCGCTTACCTCTCTCTGCAGCTCACTCTTGTCTTACTCGTTATATATTTCTACCTACCAATGCGGACGGAATACCAGCTTTCCCTTCGCATCCACCTTGCCTAAATGCTTTAAAAAGAACCTGGCTATCGTTCCAGTAATCAGCGCTGATATCAAGGTTCCTTCCCGGATTCCCTCAATCCCGTCCAAATATATAAGGGATATAACTGCGGCCAAAATTACCAAAATGACATCATTGCCCGTTTTCACCCGGCCAAACTCGATTTGAAAACACCGCGACACAGCATATACGATTCCTTCACCCGGAAGCATCAACACATTGGCAATTCCCTGAACTGCAACGCCAAAGGCAATCAGCGTAGTTCCGATTAGCAGTGGCAGCAGCTGCAACACATAGTTCGTTGGAATCACCCACGCCCATGCATCCATGAAGAAATCAATAAACCAGGAAAATATCAAGGTGACTGGAATCTGCAGGAATTGTATCGTATCAAAGCCCTTGCGCAATAACAGGTACTGCCCGAGCACCATCACCATATTTATCGTAAAAGTCATCTGCCCCAAGGTAAAGGGCGAGACCAGACTTATCACATAGGGCAGGCTGGAAATTGGCGATGTCCCCAGCATACTTTTAACCACCAAGGCAATACCAGAAGCCTGCACAATAACAGCAACAACAAACAAAACATAACGGACCACCATGGACATGAAACAACTACCTCCCATGGGTAGATAGTATAGGACGGGCATGGGGAAAAGTCAATCGGCCATACCATAAATCCCCCATAAAAAACCAGCGGCCTTCATGAACAACTTCATGAAGACCGCCAGCCATCGAATCCACTCGATGTTTTAGCCTACCGCTTTGATGCGATAACTTGTCGTATACAATTCACTGAAATAACGGTTGCCTACCGCCGAATGATTCTTCTCTACTCTCCACTTGATGACCTGATTTTTTACTTTCGGTTTAAAGACGACAATATAGCTGCGTTTTTCATTGGGCGGAACAAAATTGGTCTTGCCGTAAACACTACGGGACGATAACACTTTTCCCGTCGACCGGTCAACAAAAATCATGGTTCCATTGGCTGCCTTTCCCTTGGTGTCTTTAAACGTGACAATAAAAGCAGGCATCTTGGAATAACTCAGCTTCGAATTACTCGGCGCCTGCACGTCTATCCGGCAGGCATTCGAACCACTGGTACTGCCATTAACCGAACTAGCCGCAAAACACACTGACCCTACCATCATGACCAAAAAAGCAACCAACACGGATAAACATTTTCTCATACCATCCTACCTCCTTGTTACGAAATAAAAACAAATCATTATCTAAAAGATACCATAAAAAGGAAACTTAGTCAATACGTTTTCAGAATATTTGCTTTTTTAGCCGCCGAAATATCCCAGTTTCTCTGATACACTCCTATTTTTCTTTTTGCATTCCAGGATACGCTTGTACAGATTCTTGTAATATTCCTTATAGAATTGTTTTAGAGGACTCTGCTGGATGGCTTCAAGGGCGCGTTCCAACTCCAAATCGGAATACTGATAGGGATGATGCATAGCATCTACGGCTCGATGTAAGTCTTTCATAATATGTGCTTCCTCCTCAAAGAAATATACACGCTTCCCAGCTTTTGATTTTCCCTGCGAATAGCCAAAATTCCTGCTTGTCCCTAAGTTTTTTGCACCATTCCCCTCAGATACGGAAAAACATCAACAGATAAAGTATGTCCTATCTCACATCTGGCATACCTTATGTGGATTGAGAATATTATTCGGATCAAAGACCTGCTTGATGCCCCGCATCAGCACCAGGCTCGCTTCCGGCAGGGATTCCTTCAGATAGGGGCGCTTTACCAGGCCGATGCCATGCTCTCCCGATACCTGTCCCTGCAGCTCCCGCGCCTTGGCATACATGCGCTTCATCGCCAGCCGCATGAGCTCCCGCCACTTTTCATCGGACAGGTCATCCCGCAGGATATAGACATGGAGATTGCCATCTCCCGCATGGCCGAAGGACTTGATGCGTATGCCGATGTCTTGACGCAGCTGATGGACAAATTCCACAAAGTCGTTGACCCGGCTGCGGGGCACTACCACATCCACTTCATCCATCATGCTGGTCGATGCCTTGATGGCTTCCAGGAAGGCACCGCGCGTTTTCCAGACCGGCGCACTGCGTTCCTCGGTATCGGCGATAAGGATGTCGATGGCTCCCTGATCCAGGCAGATCTGCGCCGTATCATCGTAATACGAAGCAATCTCCTCCATCGTATTGCCATCGAATTTCAGCAGCAGGTAGGCATCGGCCTGATTGTCGGGGAATTTCCGCCCGAGGAATTCCTCCGCATCCAGGATCACCTCCCGCTCCATGAATTCGATGGCGGTAGGCACCGCCTTGGACTTGATGATCAATGGCACCGTGCCGATGGCCTGCTCCAGCGTAGGGAAAGGCACGAGCAGGCTCACATTCTTTTTGGGCAAGGGCAGGAGCTTCAATATGGCCTTGGTCACGAAGGCCAAGGTGCCCTCCGAGCCAACGATCATGTCCTTCAGATCGTAGCCCGAACTGTTTTTCACCACCTTGCCCCCCAGCTGGAGAACCGTGCCATCGGCCAACACTACCTCCAAACCGCGCACATAGTCGCGGGTCACCCCGTACTTCACCGCCGTCATGCCGCCAGCATTGGTGCTGATATTGCCACCGATGGTCGCAGATTTCTCTCCCGGATCAGGAGGATAGTAGAAGCCCCGCTCCTCAACATAACTGCGCAGTTCCATCAGCAGCATACCCGGCTCCACCGTCAAGGTCAGGTTCTCCTCATCGAGCTCCAGCACATGATTCATCAGGGTGGTGTCAATCATGAGACCACGTTCCACCGCCACAGCGGCTCCCACGAGCCCCGTACCTGCTCCGCGCGGCGTGACCGCGATATGATGTTCATTGGCATAGGCCATGAGCTTTGATACTTCCTCCGTCGAGGTCACCCGTGCCACCAGCGAGGGATAGACACGCTCGCTGGCCAGCTCATCATGGCTGTACTCCTCATTGATTTCGTCCCCGAAGAGCAACCGCTCCCGGTCCACAAAACCAGCCAGCACTGCCAGGTCTTCTTCGGTCACCTGTTTATACTCCGTCATGCCCGCTCCCTCCCCTGCTGGATATCGGCAATGAGCCGTGGCACGATCTCATATAGATCTCCCACCACTGCATAATTTGCCACCTTGAAAATCGGCGCTTTGGGATCGCTATTGATGGCAACGATCTCCTCGGCGTGGTCCATCCCCGCCACGAACTGGATTGCTCCAGAAACCCCGCAGGTGATGATGAGCTTCGGCCGCACTGTGCGCCCGGACAGGCCAATCTGCCGCCGAGGGTCCAACCAGCCATTCTCGATCAGCGGCCGCGTGCAGGCAAAGTCGCCCCCCAATGCCTCTGCCAGATCATAAACCAAGGACAAGTCCTCTTTCTTCTTGATGCCACGGCCTGCCACCACAAGCACATCGGCCTGCTCGATGCTCTTTTCCTTGGGCTTTTTCGTAATGCCCAGCACGGCAATCCGGGATACCAGCGCAGCATCGTCCACCGCCAAGGTTTCGATGCGCCCGCGGGCCGCCTCACTGCGCTGCGGCGCATCCATGATCTTGTAGCGGACGGTAGCCATCTGCGGGCGGTTGTTGGGCGTGAGGATCTCCGCCATGATATTGCCGCCAAAGGCTGGACGGATCTGCACCAGGTCGGTGTTCTCGCGGATATCCAGCACGGTGCAGTCAGCAGTCAGTCCCGTGTGGAAGCGTGCGGCCACCCGCGGAGCCAGCTGCCGTCCTACCGGTGTCGCTCCGACCAGGATAGCGGCAGGCTTCACCTGCCGGATGAACTGCGCAAAGACATTGGCATAGGGTTCCATATTGAATTTCGCCAGAGCAGGCTTGTCACAGACAAATATCCGATCCGCACCATAATGGCGCAGTTCCTCGGCCGCTGCACCGATATTCTCCCCCATGAACAAGGCCAGCAATTCCTGCTGGATCTTATCGGCCAGCTCCCGTGCCTTGCCCAAAAGCTCATAGGACACCGGATGCACCCGGCCATCAACGTGATCGATATAGACAGCCACCCCCTGCCATTTGCTCTTATCGATCTGGGCCTGCTGTTCTTCCTCCACGAATTCAACAGCACCGCCGCCCTTTTTCACACAAAGCTTGCACAAACGGCAGGCAGCTGTGATCTCCACACTGCCACCTTGCTCCTGCATGGCACCGAAGGGACAGATAGCCACTAAGGCCTTGATATCCTGGATCTTATCGGGATGGATGACTAATTTTCCCATAGCGCGCCTCCTAGACGATGAACTTCTGCTGCTTCAAAAGCTGATGCAGGCGATCTGCCAGCTCCTGGCCGGTTCCCTGCCAGGTTTCCTGTGCCTTATGCACCTCAGGCGGGAAGATCCGCTGCACTTGTGTCGGCGAGCCATCCAACCCATAGTGGTGTTCATCCGTATCCGCCATATCCGTCAGCGTATACATCTCAATCGTCCGCTCACAGGTTTCCTTTGCTTTTTTATACGAAGGCAGGCGAGGCTCGTAAATATCTTTTTGTACCGTCAGCAGACAGGGAAAAGCAACCTGCAAGGCTTCCATATCCTCAGACATTTCCATCTCCACACAGATGGTTTGCCCCTGGACTTCCTGTATCTGCCGCACATTGCAGACACAGGGGATGTCCAGCTGCTCCGATAGCTCAGGGCCCACCTGAGCAGTATCTCCATCCGTAGTCTGCAAGCCGCAGAGAATCAGATCGAAATCGCCAAACCGCTTGATGCCCTGGGACAGGGTATAGCTGGTAGCCAGCACATCTGCACCGCCGAACTTGCGGTCTGTGATGAGGCAGCCACGGTCAGCCCCCATCGCAAAGGCTTCGTAGAGTATCGCCTTCGCTTGCGGCGGTCCCATGGTGAGTACACTGACTGAGCCGCCATACTGCTCTCGCAGCCGCAGCCCCGTTTCCAGCGCATACAGGTCATAAGGATTCAGCTTGGCATCGGCACTGTTGCGTTTCAACACGCCTGTCACCGGATCTACCTCCACCTTGTTCGACCCCGGAACTTGTTTGATACAAACCAAGATATTCATCAAAATTCCCCCTCCTCCGGCGAATGCTTTCTGATTAATTCTCGATTTGTCTTGATTTCTCCTGCATTTACCCCTGATTTTATCTTCCTGCACGCCCAAAATCCTTGTTTCCGAGCACTTGCCTGTCAAACCCCCCAGCAATCTGCCAGGACAAACCGCTGCTTACAGACCGGGCATGTCACAGTAGAGAGCATATGATAATACCGATTTGCTTCTTCCCTATACCCAGCATACTCTAACATCGTTCCCAACACTACAAACAATACCCTCGCTTCTGCCTTGCTTATTTCTGCAAACTGCTTTATTGCCGGCAAGCCATTATCCCCCAGCCTGCAATTGATCAATGCCAGCAAATCCTGCCTGCCGGCCCCTTTTTTCCATGCATGGATTGTCCTCAGCCTATTGCCACCCACCTCCCTATTGTCCCGCTTAGCACCAGCACAATGACTGCCCACAGCATCAATATGCACCACGATATCATGTGCCTGGGGACAGCAATACTCTAATTCTATTTCACTATCATACGGAAACAGATTCCCATAAAGTATGGACGCTCCCCATTGTGGCTGATAAAACGTCATGATGGCAGCCACCAGATAATATACATCGTTCAGCGCAAAGGCGTTGGCCCCATAGTATTCCAGCACACTTTCCCTATGCTTCACCACAGACTCCTCGAGTAAGCGTACCAACTCTTCGGGGACGATATCCTCAATCTCATAACTGTACGCATAAATCATAGCCGCCTCTATGAATATATGCAGTTTATCTTCTTCAGCCACGTCTTCACTCAGGCGAAGCAGGAACGGTATCACCCAAAAGGCCAGTTCCTTGCATGCTCCCTCTTGACAGGCGGCATCACTCAATGCTAGCAACGCATCCAAATCAAATGCATCTTCCAGCTTCGTGACCAGCTCAACAATATCCGCATGGCACGAATAGGCATCCAAAAGTTCCAATAGTTCTAAATCTCTGCTTGTCATCGTCTCATCCGTTACCTCCCCTTCTTCTATCTCATACACTTTACAAAAAATCCCCTTCAGCGGGTATAAACACCACTCCCCTATCTAGCTCTGTTCAGTCTACGCCCCCAGTATTAAATCAGGATAAAATATGCAGAAAAGCATCTCCTCATAAAATCGAGCCTCCTTGCCCCCCCTCTTACTTCTCCAACTTCATCGATAAAAAAAAATTTCGCTAGCAGCTTTTACAAGCCCACTAACGAAATCTCTTTTTTATCGATGAAACAAATTCGCTATCACACTCAGCACAATGCTGATGATAATGCAAGTCACCACAGGAAAATAGAAAGAACCATGTTCGCCCGTGATACTGATATCACCGGGCAGTTTTCCCAGCGGCAGAAACTTGCCGCCAAAGTGCAGGATTCCACCGACAATAATCAGCAATATCCCCATGCCGATAAGCATTTTCCCCATATCACTCATTTAACCGACCTCTTTTCTGCCGCAGCTTTTCATCATGGCGCTCCCAAAAATTCGTATCCGTTTCCAGTGCCTTAGCAAATACATCCCTTTGCAACATCTGCTGTATTTTCTGCGTGGCATCATCACAAAAACGCAGATAGCTGAACGCCAGGAAATCTTCTTTCGCATAAACGATGCTGGCATCATCCGCCGTATCAAAGGGCATACCTTCAACCATTTCCTGATAAGGTTCCTCCATAGATTCCCCATCATGGGGAAAGAACGGACTCATCGTCACAAAGATGTCTTCATAATCCTCGCAATTCAGCCATTCGGCCTGAATATCATAGCAGACATCGCAAATGCGAATCTGCCCATAATACTCCCCACCCGGCAAAATATCCTGCCAAGCGTCCCGCAACCGTGCCTGCAAATCAGCAAAATCCGTAGCTGAAAAATGCTGCCAATCCAATTCGTACATATGCCATCACCATCAATTTCTAAAACTAAACGCCATGGTTCAAATTTCACCAGAGGTAAAACTTCAGTTTGACGTTCCCCAAACCGAAAAAATATTGGCTCACCACCTATTATATATTAACACCTCAAGCTATGGAAAATCTTTATTCCCCTCTTGAGCTAATCATTTTTTCAGAACACAAAAAACTTCCCCTGTAAGCAGCTCAACTGCACAGGGAAAGGAAACGTTCATATCTCATCAATAGAATTTGCCGCCATGTGCCAGCCAGCTCATAGCCTCAGTCTCAGACAGGTTCACGCCCTCAATCTGAACGATGATGCGGCTGGAACCGTTATGCATATCTTTGATCCGCAAACGGCCAGTCTGCGTCAGGTATCCATTAACCGCTTCGATGACATCATGGTCTTCCAGCGGATAGTCGACAGGGTATTCCAAAACCGTTGCCACCGAATAGCCTTCAGCGGTAAAGATAGCAACTTTCTGTCCATCATCCGTATTGACCAGACCATTGATGCTGCCGCCAGTCATATGCGCCATGCACAGCCCCGACAGAGCCATCATCATAACTGCTACCAAAACCAAGATACGTTTTTTTCATAATGATTCCCTCCTCTTGCTCCCTACACTTTCACTGATTTTCTTCTCTTTTATGACTTTATCGGCATAAATATTCATACTCTTAAATATTATTTCAATATCGATATGCCTATGCAGCATTGAAAAACTTATTGCTGAGAATCATGTTCGGCAGCTTGCTATCTCAAGCTTCTGTTCTTTATATCCCTGTACTTCAGAAAGTGTTACTCTCCTCAAGAAAAAAAGCCTGTGTTCCTATCGTTTCTGATAGGAACACAGGCTTTTCAGCAATGAACCAGCGGCGCAGCTATACGCCCATACCGCTGAGCAGCTTTCCGCTATCGTTTATTCCACCATCTTCTCTTTCCGCATCAGCAGGCAGACGCTTTCGACGTGCCCCGATAGAGTAGTATGGATATACCTTGTCAATTCAAACAAGCTTGTCAATCATGGTCGTTCCCCCATACCGCTAACTATATCCCCCCATGAAAAACGTATGACCTAGCCTCTACACACAAAGAAAGGCACCAGACTGTCTGGTGCCACAATGCTCCTATGGAACGGTTTTTCTTGACTCCCCATTATAATTTCTTCTTTTCGTATCTTTATTATGCTTCGACTTCCATCTTCAGTCCAGATTTGAACTCCACCACTATCATCTCATCGTAAATGGTAACTTTTTCGATAAGCCTGCGCACCAGTCTGTCGGAGTATTCTGTAATCATCTCAGTCTGCTCCTTAAAAAAATTTGCTAAGTCTTCAATACGTTCATCCACATTCTTCTGTTTTGCCGCTTCTGTCAAGATAGCCTGACGTTTGTCACGAAGTGCAACTATTTCTTCACCTATTAGCTCAATCTTTTTCTGGTCATTTCCTGCCTCAAGCAGTTCAGACTGTTTTTTCCTAGCTGCAACGTCAATTTCTCTCAAGCTAGCCTCTATATCATTCTCAATAACCGAGCGTAGATTTTCCTTTAATTTCGGCAAAATTTTATCCCTACAATACCATGCATCATTCACAGCTGTAACTACCGCAGACTGCAAAGTTTCCTCATGTATAGTTCTTGCTGAACTGCTCCCCGTCAAGAGGACAATAAAAAAATATAAAATTTCTTTGGTCTCTACACATTCTAATGTGTATAATTTTTGCCATTAGAACTATCACCAGCGAATTCATGCGTGAAATTGTGATGCAACGCATCGTCTCATCACCCGCTTACACACTATCCCCAGCAGAACCACTGCCAGACTTACCCCCAAGCCGACAAATATAGGAGACACGGCCGTGTGAATCAGACCAGCTGCTGCAGCGGAGCATATTGATAGTATCATGGAAGCCATTGCCCACTTGGAATCCAAAGCCCTGGGCCTGAATATAGCCAGTGTCAGAGGAATAAATACACCGCATCCTCTAAGGGACATGGACAGGTAATTCCAGAACAGAATCTGTGATCCCTGATTTGCCAACGCAATGGCCATAGCCACAACAATGGCTCCCACCACAGACAGCCTCATAAGCATGAGTTTTCCAGCTTCCGTCCGCACCTTCAACAGAGGTTCCAGCATATCTCTGGCCACCATAGTGCCCACACCCAGGCTAAGACCTGCAATGGACCCTATAACCCCCAGAACAATGCCCCCCAGTGCCATTCCGCCCATCAATGGCGAGGCATATCGCAGCAGATATGCTGGCAGTGCCAGCATGGCTGGAAGTTCAGGATGTGCAGACTGCATGTATATGCCCATCATGGCACAGGGCAGCCCTATAGGTATGGCAACCATTGCTGCCAGAATAAGCCCTACAGCTGCAGTTCGGGGTGTGGCCGCTGAGAAAATTGCCTGAATATATGTCTGAGTGCAGATCATGCCCACCAATACCGAAGCCACATTGGTCAGAATAGAGCCTGTGCTGGTGCCCCATATGCTGAGGAAACCCTCAGGTTTCTCTCCCAGTAGTTCTGGTGAGGCAGCCAGCCCCTGCCAGGCCGAAAATCCCAGCGCAAAAAGCGTCACAAAGAGCACCAGCATCTTCAGGATTCCACCTATAGAGGCCGTCTTCATTCCCCCGAAAAAAGCATACAGAAGCACCAATAGCAATAGCAAGCCCGCCGATATCACGGGTGAAAGTCCCGTCAAGGCAGACAGCAAGCCAATCCCAGGAAGGATGCTGGATACTGCGCTGAACAATATGCCAAAGGAAGTGGCGCAACTGGTAATCCTGCCTGCCCCTTTCCCATAATTGCCAACAATATACTGGGATATTGTCTCCAGCCCCGTATAGCGCAAAGGACGGGCATAGATAAGCCCCATAAACAGCAGGGACAACCCCTCACCTATAGTAAACCATACAGCCGACAGGCCTATAGAACCAGCCAGCTGTGCCGTGCCGATAGTGGCACCGCCTCCCACACAGGTACCGGCAATGCTCCCCGCTATCATGGGAACACCTGCCGAGCGGCCTCCCAGGCTGAAGCCTTCAGATGAATGCACAGACCTGGCCGCATACAAACCGCCACCAAGAACCAGACAAATGGTCATAGCCATTATAGCCATGTGACCAATCGAGAATTCCAATACTATGCGCTTCCTTCCCCAAAAAGCAAACCACCAATATCATCGAAAAGCTGCCCAGCAATCGCTATCAGCTGACGCTATTGCATGGCATCATCTAGTGCTCATTCTAACTATTTCACCTTAAAATTTCAAATTTATATTTTTCGTGTCTGTAATCAGCATATGACCTGGTGCATGGGTAATCACGAAATCAGGCAGGGAATTCATGATGATATTCTGAGGTGTCACGCCGCATGGCCAAAACACAGGTACTTCCCCATCTTTTATAGTTACCATCTCTCCATAATCCGGCTTGGACAAATCCTCTATACCAATAGCTTCCGGGTTACCTATATGTATGGGGGCGCCATGGACTTTTGGCATCTGTCCGGTAATGAGCACAGCCTTAGGGACCAGTTCATAGGGAATGGGGCGCATGGATACCACCATATTGCCGTGGAAGATGCCTGCAGGATGGCAAGGTATATTTGTATTGTACATGGGTACGTTTTTTCCCTCTTCTATCTGCCGTACGGGCACCCCAGCTTCCAACAGGTCACCTTCAAAGGAGAAACTGCAGCCTATAAGGAAGCTGACTAAATCATCTCGCCAAAACTCAACTACATTTTCGTACTCCCCCTTCAATTCACCCTGCTCGTAAATTCTGTACTTGGGAATATCTGTAGCTATGTCCGCCTCCCTGGCTATATACTTGAGGAGCCTTTGCCCCGTATCGCTGACTTCCAGCAAGGGGCAAGGCCTGGGGTTTCTTTGAGCAAAAAGCAGGAAATCATAGGCAATATCCTTGGGCAGAGTCACCAGATTCGCCTGTGCATATCCCTTGCACATGCCGGAGGTCTGGCCAGTAATCCTGCCCGCCCTTATCTGATGCCTGACTTCTGATGGTTTTGCATTCATCATATCCATATTTATCATCCCTTCGTTATCGCTTCAAGAAGCACCTCATGTTTCCATCATGCTTTGAGAATTTCCTCCAGATGGTTTTCCAGGTAGCTGGTATCTATTTTCCCCTGCCTGAAAGCCTCAGTAGATAGTACCTTTTCATGCAGTCCTATCGTGGTCTGCACCCCCTCAATCTTAAAATCTTCCAATGCCATAAGCATTCTCTTTATAGCTTCTTCTCTGCTGGCCCCCCAAGCAATAACCTTGGCAATCATGGAATCATAAAAAGGCGTAATGTTGCAGTTTTCAAATACAGCGCTGTCAATACGCACATTTTCCAGCTTGGGTGGCCTATATATATTGATTTGTCCTGGACAGGGAATAAAGCCATGGCGATAGTCCTCTGCGTTGATCCTGCATTCTATAGCCCATCCCTTAACCCTTATATCCTGCTGCCTCCAAGGCAGATGGCTCCCTCCTGCCACCAGCAGTTGTGCTTTGACCAGGTCTGTATCCGTAACCGCCTCAGTAACAGGATGCTCCACCTGTATACGGGTATTCATCTCCATAAAATAGAAATTCTTTTCCCGATCAACTATGAATTCCACTGTACCTGCCCCAGCATAGTTTACGGCTTTGGCTGCCAGTACTGCCGCTTTTCCCATCTGTTGCCGCAAATTCTCATCCACCACAGGAGAAGGTGACTCCTCCAACAATTTCTGGTGCCGCCTTTGGGTGCTGCAATCTCTTTCTCCTAAATGTACCACCTCACCATATTGGTCAGCCATAATCTGTATTTCAACATGCCGGGCGCTTGTCAGATATTTTTCCAGATAAACGCCTGAATTGCCAAAGGAACGCTCTGCTTCCTGCATAGCCTGACGGATTTCACGTTCCAAATCCTCAGGTCTGTCAACCACCCGCATGCCCTTGCCGCCACCTCCTGCCGAGGCCTTGATCAGCACAGGATAACCGATTGCCTGCGCCGCTTCTGACGCCTGCCCGATATCTTCAATTACGTCTTCCGTCCCCGGTATGATGAGCACTCCAGCCTTTTTCATAGTCTGCCTGGCCACGGCCTTGTCCCCCATATCCCTGATGGCCTCAGGGCTTGGCCCTACAAAAATCAGTCCCTCATTCAGACAGGCCTCGGCAAATTCCGCATTTTCAGCCAAAAAGCCATAGCCTGGATAGATTGCATCAGCTTCTGCAGCCTTTGCTGTCGCTATAATGCTGGCAATATCCAGATAAGATTTCTTAGCTTGTGCACTGCCTATGCAATAGCTTTCATCAGCCAGCTGCGCGGCCAAACTATCCAAATCAATATCAGAGCAAACTACAACGGAAATTATACCCAGCTCACGGCAAGCCCTGATTGCTCGGCAGGCAATCTCCCCCCGATTCGCTATCAACAGCTTTTTAATCATTATGCCTCACACCTTAACCCTGAAAAGTGACTGTCCATACTCCACAAAATCTCCATTTTTGACCAATATCTCTGCAATTTCCCCGCCACAATCTGCCGTAACCTCCGTAAAGAGTTTCATGGCTTCAAGAACGCAAACCACCGTGTCGGGATTTACTGCACTGCCAACTTCCACAAATGGCTCAGCTTCCGGGTCTGCAGCTGCATAGAAAGTTCCCACCATGGGCGCTTTTATTTCTACCATAGCCCCGCTGCGAATTTCCTGCTTCCATCTCTGAGCAGGCGGCGCAGCCACCATTGCCTTGCCGTCGCTTCCTTTTTCGATGGTCAGACTGCAATCGCCATTTTTGATTTCCAATCTTTGCAAACTGGAAGCATCCAAAGTCTTCATCAAATCTTTTATTTCCTCAATGCTGATCATTGCCATTCCCCCTACGCCTTATGCTTCAATGTGATTTTCAGACTGCTCAGATAGCGCTCCATCTCCAGCAATTGCTCTTCTGCTTCCTTCAAAGGCACTTCCCTGAAGGAAATCTTCGCACCTGGCCGCATCTGCGCCAATCTGGGCAAATCTGCCCCTATGACTTGGGCAATCTTGGGATAGCCAGCTATGCTTTGATGATCAGCCATCAGAATTATAGGATTTCCATCGGCAGGCACCTGCACGGTACCTAAAACAGCAATCTCGCTGATCATCTCCAGTGGCTCCTTCAATAGCAGCCTGGGACCTTCCAGGCGATAGCCCATCCTATCTGAGGCATTGGTTATCGTGAATTGTTTCGTCAATAAATCATGCAATGATTCATCACTGAATGCCCCCATCTGCAACCCCTGCAGTATACCTATAGGATGCCTCATTTCTTTCCCGCTTAGATGAGGCAAACTCACATACCAGGAAGCAGCCCGAAAAGATCTGGCACCCTTGCACAGCAAGTTTTTCAATAGATGTCTGGCATAGCTGCCTGCCTGACCGCTGCCAAGAACATCTCCCTTGGCAAGCGCCCTGCCCTTATATCCTCCCACGCTGCCCCGAACATAGGTACTCTTGCTACCCATAACCATTGGTACATCATAGCCTCCTGCCATGGAAAGATATGCGCGGCATCCTTTGAGACAGCCGCCAAACTTCAACACTGAACCAGCAACCACCGCCACCGGCCTGTTCATTTTCACGCCTATGCCGTCAATCATAGGCGAAAGGTCAGCTCCAGTAATAGCAATAAGTGTGTCAGCGGTAAATTCCAGTGTAGGGCCTGCCAGGGTTATCTCCAGTGCTGCCTCATGCTCATCATTGCCTACAAGCATATTAGCAAGCCGCAGGGAAATGATATCCATAGCACCAGAATTGTTTACCCCCTCCTTCTGATAGCCCTGTCTACCAAAATCCTGCAGAGTGCTCATCAGTCCGGGGCTGAGTACTTTGAAACTCATAGCGCCTCCCCCCTGATTTCCCTGTATTCCTCAACACTTATGCTCCTGAATCTTACCAGGTCTCCTGCCTGCAATAAGGACGGGTGCTCTGCTGCAGGATCATACATATCCACGGCACTTCTCCCTATAATCTGCCATCCTCCCGGGGTACTTATCGGATAACCTCCTGTCTGACTGCCCGCAATGCCAATGCTACGTGCAGGTATAGCCAGTCTTGGTGTTTCCCGGCGCGGCGTAGCTATGCGTTCATCCATGCCCCCAAGATAGGGAAAACCTGGACAGAAACCAATCATATAGCACAGGTACTCACCACCAATGTGTATATCAACCACTTCATCCTGACTAAGACCATGGTAACTTGCCACATACTCAAGATCCGGTCCATATTCTTCACCGTAGCAGACAGGAATCTCAACCACACGGCTTGGCTCATCAGGCATACTGTCCATCTGTGGCAGGTACTCCTCCATCAACTCCCCTACAATCTGAAAAGCATTCATCTTGTTTTTTCCTGCTTTTCTTACCACCTCAGGGGCATATAATACGGCCAGCCCTGTATAGGACACCACTGTTTCGATAAAACCAGCAAATGGGTGTTTCTCCACATAGTTGGATAATTTCCTGGCTTGCCTGTTTATTTCAGGGCTTATGTTTTCTCCAAACTTCACATATAGGCAGCCTTCGCTGACCGGCAAAATCTGATAACTGTTTTTCATGTCAGTCTCCCCTAGCTAAAACAGGAGATTCCCTATGCAGGCCCCCCCTAAAATCATGATTCAGGCAAACAGCTTAGGCAGCTGGGTAGTCACAGCCATGATTCCCATATAGGCTGTCATGAGAACTACCACTGCGCCAAATATCGTCATCCAAACAGGGTGCTTGTAATCCCCAACAATTTTCTTGTTGTAGGCAGCAAACAACATGACACCCAAAGCTATGGGCAAAATCAAGCCGTTCAGTGTGCCTACCAGTATCAAGACATTCACCGGTCTGCCGATAAATGAGAATACCAGTGTGGAGAACAAGATGAAGGCAATAACCACATAGCGGTAATTGCTGTCTATGTACGAAGAGAACGAACGCAGGAATGATACAGACGTATATGCTGCACCAATAACAGAAGAAATTGCAGCAGCCCACATGACAATGCCGAAAATCCTGTAACCGGCTTCGCCTACTGCCAGCCTGAAAACCGAAGCAGGAGGATTGGCTGGGTCAAGCTGCATCCCCGCAGCCAGCACACCAAAAGTTGCCAGGAAAAGCACCACGCGCATAACACCGGTAACACATACACCTGTAACCGCACTGCGGGTAATCTGTGGCAAAGCCTCCTTGCCTGTCACTCCGGCATCTACCAGCCTGTGTCCACCGGAAAAGGTTATATAGCCTCCCACGGTGCCACCAACCAAAGTCACAATAGCCATCGTATCAATAGTATCAGGGAAAACAGATTTAATGGCTGCCTCCGCAATAGGCGGAGCCGAACTGATGGCCACATAGACAGTAAGTACAATCATAATAAATCCGGCTGCCAACGTAAACTTGTCCATAATCCTTCCTGCTTCCTTGAGGAGGAAGATGGAAATAGCAATACCTGCACTAACGGCAGCTCCAAGTATGGGATCAATATCAAACATGACATTGAATCCCAGACCTGCTCCAGCCACATTGCCTATATTGAAAGCCAAGCCACCCATGACAATCAACAATGAAACAACATATCCCAGTCCTGGAAACACCATATTGGCCACATCCTGCCCACGTTTCCCGGAAACACCAATCACGCGCCAAACATTTAACTGAGCTCCCACATCAAGAATGATGGATAGCAGAATAACAAAGCCAAAGCTTGCCATCAGCTGCTGGGTAAAAACCGTAGTCTGGGTCAAAAAGCCGGGGCCAATGGAAGAAGTAGCCATCAGGAAAGCTGCTCCCATCAATAATGACCAGTTGAATTTGACTTTCTTTTCCTCGCCAGTTCCTTTCTCCGCAGCCAGGACTTCTTCTGGCACAGTCATCGTATTTTTCATTTTCATGCACCTCCATCAATTCTCTTAAGGACAACTTCCCACCTTGATACCCGCTGTTTCCAAAGCTGCCCGTATTCTTTTGGCAAAGGCCAGGGCTTTTGCACCATCACCATGAACACAGATAGTATCGGCCTTGACAGGGATAAGCTTGCCACTGGCTGTCCTTGCCTGCCCTTCCCCAGCCATAGCCAGTGCCTGGGCTACTGCCTCTTCCTCATCCTCCAGCAAAGCACCTGGCTGACTTCTGGGAGTCAGGCTTCCATCTTCCTGATAGCTTCTGTCTGCAAACACCTCACTGGCAGTTTTTAGTCCCTTGGCCTTTCCAGCCTTGATAAGCTCGCTTCCAGCCAGGCCATATAGTATAAGATTCTTGTCAGCGTCATAAACCGCAGCCGCTATGGCCTCTGACAACACCCTGTCCTTGGCCGCCATATTGTATAAAGCACCGTGCGGTTTGACGTGATGCAGCTTTAGCCCCTGAGCTGAGACAAAAGCCCCCAATGCCCCCACCTGATAAAGCACCATACTGTATGCCTCCTCAGGTGAAACCGCCATTTTTCGTCTACCAAAGCCGACTAAATCCTGAAGTCCCGGATGAGCCCCCACCGCCACCCCATGCTGCCTGGCCAGTGCCACTGTCCTCTGCATGACCAACGGATCACCTGCATGAAAGCCGCAGGCAATATTGGCTGAACTCACCATTTGAAGTATTTCCTCATCGTGCCCCAGAGTATACGCTCCATAGCTTTCCCCCAGATCGCTATTCAAATCTATGACCAATAAAATCCCCTCCTTTCAAAAAAAGCCGACAGGTTGTGCAGAATAAATTCCTGCTCCTATCGGCCCCATTGCCATAATTTGCAGCTATTGAAGATTCATTGCCAGTACCTTTACTGGGCTATGCAAACAAAAAGTGCCTGACAACAGAAATATCCCTTCTGTCATCAAGCACCTTTGCTTGTTTAAATATTATGTGGCTAATTCTATCTTTCATCATCGCTATTGTCAAGCCAATACTGACATTTATACTGTATACACGGATGTACGTAATCACTATTTGTTTTCAATCGGCCTGAACACCTGACTTTATGTACAGATAACTACAAAAATTGGCTTATCAGACAGGATCTCCCTGTAATAAGCCACATCTTCAAGAAGCTGAACACTGCAAGCCCTATGCAGATAAACCGCCAGTAGCGGCGAAACTGAACCAAAATCAAGCCGTTTTTCAGCTCTCTCTGCTGTTCAGCAGTCATTGCATCGTTCATCTGGTCTTGTGCTTCAATTCCACCATGTTGTAATCCCATTTTTTCCTCCGATGGATTTACAATCTAAGTGCAACAGTATATAACTCAAAATAAAATAACGCATAGGCCTCTGGTATAATGGTGTTTGCGATAACCCATTTCCAGGAGGAACTATGCGTCATTACAAACATCTTACACTATATGAGAGAGAAAATCTATTATTTCTTAGGGCCAAGGGCTATTCTATAACTGCTATAGCCGAAAGTATGGGGCGCAACAAGGGAACTATATCCCGTGAGCTTCGTCGGAACTCCGTTGACAGCCAGTATGTTCCAATAGTGGCTCAACAACAGTATCAGACACGTCGTGCGTATTGTAAGCCCCATAACAGGCTGGAATACACCAGTCTCTTGGAGCATATGAAGCACAGACTGCTCGAATGCCAGTGGTCTCCAGAAGAAATCGCCGGACGGCTGAGAGTCGAATATGGCAAGTGCATAATAAGCACCACGACCATCTACCGTGCGATATATAGTGGATGGTTGAACGCGCCCAAAGCCTCCACGGCAAGCGTCATAAAAAAGTTGAGGCACCGTGGCACGCGCAGGAAGAAGCGCTCCATTGAGGAGAAGCGTGGTAAAATCCAGATCAGCCACGATATTACAGAACGCCCGTCAGGAGCCGAAAACCGCTCAGAAATAGGCCACTGGGAAGCGGATACCGTTGTGGGCAAGCAAGGAAAAGCCTGCCTTGTAACACTTATGGAGTCTCTACAAAATCTCGCTCCGAATCCGCTAACAGTATTCGTTTGCCGGGCAATGATTCCGTCTATTATATCAGATAATCCTGCGATCAGATAAAGCATATAGCATACCGGCGAAAACACCGGGCAAAATAGCAGCACTACACTGATCAGTACCCTGAAACCTGTTATTATATTTGACATCACTTAATTCTCTGGAACATGACCGTCTCTTCCTTCATGGAAATCTTTCCGACGCAGAAGCCATATTCCAACAATTCCTTCTTGTATTTGAGAAAAGAATGGTCGATCGGTACCCTGCAATCTCTTCAATCTCAGCATATGTCAGTTTGAAGTTGTCCGTTCCATTATCACGAATCCATTTCCAAAGAGGTTCGTATTTACTCATCTCTGTTCATCCTCTCTTTACCATTGCAAACGCAGCTATCTCTTTTTCTAACAGACGGAATACATTTGCAACCAGATATCCATCCGCTATGGCATGATTCATACGAACCGATACCGGCATCAAAAGTTTCCCGTTCTCTTCACGGTATTTTCCCCAGTTGATGATTGGCAGAAAATAGAGGAAACCGTCCGGCAATTCAATATTCAAGGAATCATAAGATAGCCAGGAAATGTAGGATGCGTCAAACCAGTTCGGATGCTTTTCCATATCAAGACCATACTCTCTTGTCTGTTTCGCCGCCTCGATATCATCAGAAGCATTCTTGTAAAAGGTCTCATAATCCGGATCATAGCTTGTATATACCGGCGTACAGGTCTCTGTATCCTCATGAAAAATATATTGTGCCGGATTGATTACATCGTAGCAGATCAGCTCCTCAGTCTGCCAGAGATACCCCATTTTGTAATCATCCCGGGAATTCAATACCTTGGAAAGGATATATAGGAAATTGACATAGAACTTCGTGCTACTCTCCTTCGAGCACTTAACAAGCTCCGTCACATCAACCCTCGCCGTCATAGACGTCGAGCACTTGCAGTCTTCCGTAAAATGCCGGAACACGCCCTTCCTGTAATATGTCTCTTTATCAATAACTCTGTATGTCATAATCTCGCCTCTTTAAAACCATGTATTGTGTCATCTCAAAGTATTAATCTCTTTTTGAAGATTCTCAAGGAACCTTCCTGCACGGGCTCCGTCCATTTGCGTATGATGGAACTGAAATGATATCATCAGATGATATCGAAACAATTTCCTGCTATATCGTCCCCATATCAGAAAAGGATTGTTAAAACCGCTATACATACCGACAACACCCTCTATTTCTGTATCAACAATAGCTGATGTCCCAATTACCATATTCTCATCTGATAGGTCTCTGTCTGTACAGCTTTTGGCGGTCTCTGCTGTATGTGTCAGATATTCATGATTGAAAGTATCCAGATCATCTGAAAACAAGAGATCGCAGGAATTTACCCCTCCATCTTTATTCTTGACGATCGTATTCAATGCAATGCTATCGTATTGAATCAATTTCTCTCTGACAGGAAGAATATAAAACTCTTCCACGCTACTTGCCGCTTTTCCAATACAATTATCAAGCAGCATATTGAACTTCAGATGTTTTCTTTTGCAAATTCTTATAAGATTTGTCACATCCAGTCTTTTAAAAAGCGTTACCATAGGATTCGGGGCTTGCATCCATAACCTATATGCCATTGCTCTCGTTGTTTCATCAGGTCGTATTTCCTTTGCCATGATTCACTATACCATATCCTTCCCATACCTCATCGGTGTAAACTGAATTCCGTTAACTGTCTGTTCTTTGTCCGTGTCCTCAAATCCCAGCGCATGATAAAACGGCACTCCATAGGGCGAGGAATTAAGGGTGATCGTCTGATCAGGATATTCCTGCCGTACCGCTTTAAACAGCCTTGTGCCTATCCCCTGACGATGACATTTCCCGTCTACAAAAAAGAAGCAGATATGCTTTCTGTCAGACCGGATTCCAACAAGACCCACCAGTCTGTTCCCGTCAAAAGCGCCGTAGTATTCAATTCCTACAAGATATTGTTCGTCATGCAGGCACTTTTTGAATTCCTCTGTGCCCTCTTTTGAATAATCCGGTGACTCATACTCTGAAAACACTCTCCACGCAAGGTCAAGAGCTGATGCTCTTTCTTCAGCAGAAAGTTTCCTAATTGACACCTCACTTTTCATTTTCTCCATATAAACAAATATCAGGTCATCTTTAACGATCCTTTGATCAAACTCTCTATATCCATTGTCCTGATACAACCGGATGTTATCCTTGCTTCTTGTACTTGTAAAAAGCTCATATCGCTTACCCGGAAAATTGCGCTCGATCTCCGTCAGGAGCCTTCTTCCATAACCCTTACGCCTGTGATCCGGATGAACCATCAGTTTCCCGATATATATGGTTCCATCAGCTTCTTTCGCACGAACCGAACCGATAATAGCACCATCATCATCGATCATTTTGAGAATAAGCCCTTTTTCATATTCTTCTGTTACTTCATCTATCGTCTGCGTGAGAGGAGGAATATCTATATTATCAAACAAAGCCGCTTCACTCTGATATGCCAGATACTGCAGTCGAAGAATCTCATCAAGATCCTCCAAATTTGCTTTTTCTATTCTGCACATAATTCTTAATGCCCCCTATGCTTTTCCTTTTTCTTCTGCTGCTTCAACTCAAACAGTCTGTCGCTCTCCGCTTCCCGTTCCATTTTACTTCGCTCTTTTCTCACCAGCTTATTCTGCTCCTGTTGAAGTTTAAGCGCCTGTTGCGATTTCGTGCCTATTCCATTTTCCAGGGTCTGCTTTTTCGCATCACGCTGCGCCCTTTTTGGATTTTTCTTTACGTCCTTTACATCGGTTTTAATCGCCGGACTGAACTGAAGGTGATAGTAATGCCTGTTGATGAACTCCTGGACCTCATAATCCTTTGGTTCAGCGCCAAATGTCACCTTGGCCGCCGATAGCTTTCCATTTTCAATTCTCTCAAATACTCCTACCCAAAACGGATCCTCAAAGTATACCGTCAGCCGACCCTGACATTTTTCTATTCTTGTACTCATTTTCTGTTAACACATACACATATGTGTCCTTCCATACAGGTTTTCCGTCAGAATCCTTATTAAAATAGATGTTCTGCTTGAAATGTGCCTCCCGATTCAATCCAACTTTCTCCAGAAGTTTCCATGATGGAGTATTACGCGGATCACATTCAGCATAAATTCTATAGCGTAAAACTCACCAGACTCTATGCGATATTTTAAATGCTCCCCGCCGTTTTCATAAGTGATCCCTGGATATCCCTCAAACTCGTCATTTTCAAGCTGTGACAACTATTCAAAAAGATCATCATAATCCGATTCTCTGAAAGCCCGCAAAAGCAGCCGGTCAGTTTTTATCTCTCTCATCACACCAAACTCCGATCTAAAGAAATACAGAGTTTGAATTTGTTATCGAAGCCAAACCAAAATATGGTTCTTTAATTCTTCGTAATTTGAAACCTACAATGTTCTGCTCCACGTAATATCGTTTCCAGGATCTCAACCTCAAATGTGCTATTGGGTTCCAAGCAGTTTAAAACATACAAAATACTTTGCCTGCTGCAATTACACTGATTCGGATCAGTAACTTGACCAGACTGTACTTTGGGACAAGTGCATTTCTCATATCCAAGTTCATAGATATGTCCGGCTTTGACTACTTTTCCAAAATATCCGTTTCCATTCATTGCTTCGCCGTAGATCTTATCAAGATTACCACCACAGGACTTATACAACTTAATCTGTGCAGGAAGAACAGTGTCCTTTACACAGGTTACGGCTTGTTCATAATACTTGTCTTTCATAGCCATTCCCTTTTCTACAATCGTGATTTGCGCATCCCTAAATCATTCGCAATACATACATATAGTTCCCTTTGATAACTTAAACCCATTCTTCTCATAAAACTTAGCCGCTGGCGCATACTCGCTTGTATAAAGAACAATACCAGCCCCCCCTTGTCCTTACTGTAATCTTTAACCGCATTTAATAACTGCTTACCTATTCCTTGACCTTGCCGTTCGGGATTATCATTTTTCACTGTTGCAAGCCTCGCTTCGCATGTCTCGCAATCCAGCCCACAATATGCTATGTAATCATTCATACTCAACCTCCGTCATGTTTGCCCACAGCATCATGTCGCCGATCAACTTTTCCATATCGATGATGGGGGAAATGAAATAGGCCTTTTGAGCCATTGCGTCAATCCCGGCATTCATACTGAAGAATGCACCTATACTGTTGGCAATCAGAATAATGCACTCAAACTCATCTTTCAGCTTAGTCACCTCAGCACGGATCTCCGCGCTGGTTTCCTAGGCTGAAGAAGTGTGATAATCCAAACCGATAACTTCGCAGTCGGGGAACAGCGGCCTGTAGTGCTCACACTCCGCCGCATAGCCGCCTTTGCCGTGAATGTATAATACCGCGTCTTTCATAAGCTCCTCTTTATGCTGTCGCGCTCGTTTCATATCTGAAAATTTACCTCCTCAAATTGTTAATTTCAATTTGCAGATTTTCCAGAAATCTTCCTGCATGCGCCCCATCCATCTGCGTGTGATGAAACTGAAACGATATCGGCAAATAATATCGCAAATACTTTGTTCGATACTTCCCCCAAATGATAAAGGGATTATTGAATATTCCACTGTTCATTCCAACAGCACCATCAATCTCTGTGTCGATAATAGCCGATGTACCGATGACCATTCTTTCCTCGGACAAATCTCTGTCTCTACAGCTTTCAGCGACTTGAGCGGTGTATTTCAGATACTCCTGATTAAAAACGATCAGATCAGCTGATTGGCTGATATCGCAGGAACTCACTTCATTATTCTTGTTCTTAACGATTGTGTTTACTGCAATAGCATCATACTGAATCAACTTATCTCCGACAGGAAGGATATAGAACTCTTTTATCGGTGCGGCTGCCATTCCTATGCAGTAATCCAGCAGCATATTAAACTTTAGATGCCCTTTTTTACTGACCTTGATCAGATTTGTAACATCCAGCGTCTTAAAGAAGGTCACCATCGGGTTCGGCGCCTTCATCCACAACTCATAGGCTGCGGCTCTGGTTGTGTCTTTTGGTTCAATTTCTTTTTTCATGTTTTTCTCCCTGCTCGTTGTATTCCATCGGCGTAAAACGTATTCCGTTGACTGTCATTTCTTCGTCAGTAGGCGCGAAACCAACCACCTTATAGAACGGCACACCATATGGTGAAGAATTAAGCGTTATCGTTTTGCCGGAATAATCCTTCAGCAGATAACAGAACATTTTGGTTCCAACGCCTTTCCTGTGATATTTACCATCAACAAAGAAGAAGCAGATATGCTTTTTATCTGCCCTGATACCGATCATTCCGATCAGCTTCTCACCAGCAAATGTTCCGTAATACTCTATTACAGCCAAATAATTTTCATCATGAAGGCTCTTGCGGAACTCTTCTGTTCCCTCCGGAGCATAATCCGGTGATTCAGATTCTGAAAATACTTTCCATGCAAGCACTAATGCCGCGGGAATCTCATTTTGTGATAGCCTGCGTACAATAAAGTCCTCTTTACTACAACCAATACAATCACATCTCTCTCATATATACCTTGCAAAAATGTCGCAAATGCTTTTCGATATATTCCATGCATTCTTCCTCACATTGCGGCTGTCTGTCTGATCTTGCAATTTGCAAAACAGCCGGTGCAGTAAGTTCTACTGCAAGCAATTCCGGATCATCATCTATTACGATGCCTTCATCCATCATGCCTTTGATGATCTTTGCAAACATCCTTTGTATCCCATCCAGCTGATGCCTGGTTGTAACCTCAGAAATCCTTTCATTTCTAAATTGCTCCTGAACAAGCAGCATCCTCGTCTTTCGGATTACAGGATCCTTTATTGTGAATGAAATCCTTTTCAAAGTCACCTTGATGAACTCTTCTTGGCTCTGCGGCACTTTCCCGATATTATTTTCAGATCCAAACATTTCCTCATACCGCACTTCAGCAGACTCAATCAACGCATTCAAGATGTCCTCTTTGCCTTTAAAGTGTTTGTATAACGATGGAGCTTTAATTCCGACAATACCAGCAATCTGCTCAACACTTGTACCATCGTATCCATTCTCTGCAAATAACGTTAATGCCGCATCTAGTATCTTCTCTTTAGTAGACATGTCTTCCTCCATCCCGCTAATAAGCATTAGCCTTATTATAACTAACATCCATTAGCCAGTCAAGTTTTTCTGTGCTAACACAAAAAGCCCGCGAACATCAGGATTCTTCCCAATGCCCGCAGGCGTGGTTAAATAGACTTGTTTTTTCAAATCTTATCCATTATTTATCTATCATTTTTCTCCGAATCCTTGATTCTATAGTAATCCTCTACATCCAAGCCCAGATCCACATAAGATTTTGACCTTGTAACATTTTTACCCAAGAGAACAACAGTCTCGACGTGCGAAGTGCACGGAAACATATCCACAGGCTGGACTTTTTCGGCTTTGTAGCCGAGTTCGTCCAGGAGGGCGATGTCGCGAGCGAGGCTGGCGGGGTTGCAGGAGACGTAGACGATGCGGTCTGGTTTCATGTTGGCAAAGGTTTCCAGTACCGTCGGCGTGCAGCCGGCGCGCGGCGGGTCTACCACTACGACATCGGCTCGTACGCCCTGTTTGTAGAGCCGTGGCATGACCTGGGTTGCGTCACCAACAATGAATTCGGCGTTGCGCACGTTGTTGTCCCGGGCGTTTTTCTGGGCATCGAGGATGGCCGGTTTTACGATTTCGATGCCGATGACACTTCTGGCCTTCTGGGCGAGGAACAGGGTTATGGTCCCCGTACCGCAATAAGCGTCGATGACCGTTTCCTGACCGGTCAGATTGGCAAATTCCAGTGCCTTGTTGTAGAGCACCTCTGCCTGGGCCGTATTGACCTGGAAGAAGGAGCGCGGCGAGATATGGAAGTTCAGGCGGCCGATGCCATCCTGGATGGTGGGACGGCCCCAGAGGAGTTTCGTGTCGCGCCCCATGATGACGTTGTTGTGATAGGTCTGGATATTCTGATGGACACTGACTACCTTCGGCAGTTTGGCCCTCAACATCTTGACGAATTCTTTCTCCCGCGGCATGGTCTTCGTAGCCGTCACGATGACCACCATGATGTCGCCGTTCTTGCCCACGCGGCCCACCACATGACGCAGGACACCTGTATGCTTGTCCTCGTTGTAAACGGGGATATTGAGCTTGGTGACGATTTCGCGCACGGCATTGACCACGTCATTATTGCCTTCCTTCTGGATATGGCAGTCGGTGGTATCGATGATTTCGTGGCTGCCCTGGGCGAAGCAGCCGATGATGGTCTTGCCCTTCTCCCGGCCGATGGGGAACTGCATCTTGTTGCGGTAGTTCCACGGCGTTGCGGCGCCGATTGTCGGCTCGACGAAAAGGTCCGGCTGCTTACCGATGCGCGTGACGGCGTCGATGACCTGCTGGCGTTTGGCCTTGAGCTGGGCCATATAGTCAAGATGCTGCAGCTGACAGCCGCCGCATTTGTCATAGATGCCGCAGACGGGCTCCACGCGGTCAGCGCTCTTAGTGAGGATTTCCTTCACATGGCCCTTGGCATAGGTCTTTTTGACTTCGTCAATGACTGCTAGAACTTTCTCCCCCGGCAAAGCGTAAGGCACAAAGACCGTAAAGTCCTGATAACGGCCAACCCCCTCACCGCTGGTACCCAGCGTCCTGATTTCAATCTCGTATGATTTTCCTTTTTCGACGGGAACTTGTTTTCTCATTACGATGTTTTCCTCTTTCTTTCAATCTTGCTTAAAATTCCAGTTGCTCAAAAAGCTCCATGGGGTTATCCAAAAGCACTTCCGCGCCGGTTTCCACGAGTTCCTGGCGCGGACGGAAGCCCCAGGTCACGCCGACGGGCAGGAAGCCTGCGTTGCGGGCTGTTTCCATGTCGACGCTGGTGTCGCCAAAGTAGGCCACTTCCTCTGGCTTGACGCCCATCTTGGCTGCAATGGCCAGCACCTTCTGCGGGTCCGGCTTGCGCGGCAGGCCCGGACGGTCGCCGATGATTTCCACGAAGGAATGCTTGGCCAGCAGTTTCTGGCAGACTTCATCGGCCGCCGACTGGTGCTTATTCGTGCAGATTCCCAGCGGGATGTTCTTTTCCTGCAAAGCCTGCAGCATTTCGTCAATGCCGGCATAGCATTTCGTCTTGTGGACGAGATTCTTTTCATAGCAGGCCTTATAGCGCGCCAGTGCCTCATCCACAAAGGAAGCATCCTGCGCCTTGTCCTTGGGCAGGCAGCGCTCGATGAGCTTGCGGGAGCCATTGCCGACAAAATACCGGTATTCCTCGATGGTATGGGCAGGAAAACCATAGCTTGCCAGCATCTCATTGGCACTGTCCCCTAAATCCGCTAAGGAATCGATAAGGGTGCCGTCCAAGTCAAAAATCGCCGCTTTATACTTCATGATATCGCCTCGTTTTCTCCAGTCAGTCCACCAATGCCATCTTGGCTGTGCCTTCGGCCGTAACCGTGCCATCAGCCAGCGCAATCGTCGCTTTCATGTTGACGAAGCTGCCGCGGCGCGATTCCTCCCAGCCGGTGATCACGAGGTGCTCGCCGACAGGTGTGGTCTTGCGATAGCGCACATCAAGACGCGCCGTCACAGCGCGCTCGCCACCGGAGTAGAGATACCCCCCCATGGCCTCGTCCAGCATCGTCGTGATAATGCCGCCGTGAACAACGCCTTCATAGCTCTGATATTCATGGGGCAGGGTCTTTTCGGCCACATACTTATCTTCCTCGAAGTGAAAATCGAGGTGCAGGCCGATGGGATTTTCCGGCCCGCAGGCAAAGCAGTAGTTTTCTCCCGGCAATTTTTCTTTCGTGCTTGGCATGGTGTTCTCCTTTCTGAAATAGAATACGCCTTCCCCGCAGGGAAGGCTGTTATTCTCAATTACTGTCAGTTCAGTTTCTCGACCAGCAGCTTGTTGACCATCTGCGGGTTGGCTTTGCCCTTCGAGGCCTTCATGACCTGGCCGACCAATGCGCCGATGGCTTTCTTGTTGCCACCCTTGTAGTCGTCAACGGCTTTCTGGTTATTGGCGATGACTTCATCGACAATGCCTTCGATAGCCTTCGTATCCGTGATCTGTACGAGGCCCTTGTCCTTGACGATTTTTTCCGGGCTGTCCGGATTCGTCCACATTTCCTTAAAGACTTTCTTGGCAATCTTGCCGGAAATCGTGTCCTTCATGATGAGCTGGATCATCTCGCCGAGGCGTTTGGCCTCAACCGGGGACTTGCTGATGTCGATGCCGTCAGCATTGAGCTCCTTGGACAGGTCACCCATAATCCAGTTGGCAGCCAGTTTCGAGTCAGCCCCCTCAGCGATTACGGCATCGAAGTACTCGGCCATGGCGCGAGAGCTGGTGATGATGCCGGCATCGTAATCCGACAGGCCATATTCGCTCTCGAGACGGGCACGGCGTGCATCCGGAAGCTCCGGCAAATCGCTGCGGTATTTCTCGATGGTTTCTTCGCTGGTGACGATTGGCGGCAGGTCCGGCTCCGGCATATAGCGGTAGTCATGAGCATTTTCCTTGCTGCGCATGGAAAGGGTGATGCCGCGGGCCGGGTCAAAGGTGCGGGTTTCCTGCACGATATGGCCGCCGTCCTCCAGGACTTCCTCCTGGCGCTCGATCTCGTAGTTGATGGCGTCTTCGAGGTTCTTGAAGGAGTTGATGTTCTTCATCTCCGTGCGGGTACCGAGCTCTTTGGAGCCCACCGGGCGCAGGGATACGTTGATGTCGGCACGCAGGTTGCCTTCCTCCATGCGGCAGTTGGAAACATCGATGTACTCCATGATGGATTTGATCTTCTCCATGTAGGCACGGGCTTCTTCCGCCGAGCTCATATCCGGCTCGGAGACAATCTCGAGAAGCGGCACACCGGTACGGTTGTAGTCGACATTCGAGGAGGAAGAATCCTTGATGGTCGTGCCCGAGTGAACGAGCTTGCCCGCATCCTCCTCCATGTGGATACGGGTGAGGCGGATGCGCTTCTTCTTGCCCTCTACATCGATGTCGACCCAGCCATGCTCAGCAATCGGCAGGTCGTACTGGGACGTCTGCCAGTTCTTCGGCAGATCCGGATAGTAGTAGTTCTTGCGGTCGAACTTGCTGTACTTGTTGATTTCGCAGTTCGTAGCCAGACCAGCTTTGATGCCGAACTCGACGACGCGCTTGTTGATGGTCGGCAGTACGCCAGGCATGCCAAGGCAGACCGGGCAAACATGGGTGTTCTGGTCAGCACCAAAGGTGGTGGCACAGCCGCAGAAGATTTTCGTATTGGTTTTCAGTTCACAATGTATTTCAAGACCGATTACGGCTTCGTATTTCATCAGTTGTTACCTCCCAGCTTGGCCATCTCGTTATGATAGTTCTGGCTCTGCTCATACGTGTAGGCAGCACGGATGATGGTTTCCTCATCGAGCGCCTTGCCGATGATCTGCAAGCCAATCGGCATGCCCTTGCTGCTGTAACCGCACGGAATCGACATACCCGGCAGGCCAGCGAGGTTCAGAGGAACCGTGCAGGCATCCTGCAGGTACATCTGCAGCGGGTCAGAAACCATCTCGCCGATCTTGAAGGCCGGCGTCGGCGCCGTCGGGGCCATGATGACATCGACTTTCTTGAAAGCCTCATTGTAGTCCTGCTGTACCAGCGTGCGGACCTTCATAGCCTTGAGGTAGTAGGCATCGTAGTAACCAGCCGACAGGGCATAGTTGCCGATGACAATACGGCGTTTTACCTCTTCGCCGAATTTTTCCGTACGGGTCTTCGTCATCATGCCGACCAGGTCGTCACTTTCGACGCGCTCACCATAGCTGACGCCATCGTAGCGCTGGAGGTTCGTAGCGGCCTCAGCCGGCGCAATCAGATAGTACGCCGAAATCGCATATTTCGTATGCGGCAGCGAAATCTCGACGATTTCTGCCCCGAGCTCTTTGTATTTCTCGATAGCCGCACGGACGGTCTTTTCGACCTCCGGGTCCATTCCATCCACAAAGTATTCCTTCGGCAGGCCGATTTTGAGACCTTTGACATCTTCCACCAGGGCCTTGGTGAAATCCGGGACTTCTGCCTCGCTGGAGGTGGAGTCCATCTCATCGTGGCCGCAGATGATGTTGAGGATGTTGGCGCAGTCCGTGACGTCACGGGTCAAAGGACCAATCTGATCCAGCGACGATGCATAGGCGACAAGGCCATAGCGGGAAACGCGTCCATAGGTCGGCTTCATGCCAACGACACCGCAGAAGGATGCCGGCTGACGGATAGACCCGCCCGTATCGGATCCCAGCGCCCAGATGGAGGTACCAGCAGCAACTGCTGCCGCACTGCCGCCCGAGGAACCGCCCGGTACGCAGTCCGTATTCCACGGATTGCAGGTCGGATGGTAGGCGGAGTTCTCCGTGGACCCCCCCATGGCAAACTCATCCATGTTGACCTTGCCCAGGATGACCGGATTCTGTGCCTTGATTTTCGTCATCGCCGTGGCATCATAAGGCGGCACGAAGTTCTCAAGGATTTTTGATGCACAGGTCGTCTTGATCCCCTTGGTGCAGATATTATCCTTGATAGCCCCCGGGATACCTTCGAGGAAGGAAATCGTTTCGCCCTTGGCAATCTTTTCATCCACGGCCTTGGCCTGAGCCAGTGCCTCATCGCGGGTAATGGTAAGATATGCCTTAACGTCGCCCTCGACTTCATCGATGCGCTTTAATACATCTTCCGTCAGCGCTACGGCCGTAATCTCTTTATTGACGAGCATGTCATGGAGGACATGCGCCGGTTTCTCATATAATCTCACGTTTGTTCCTCCCCTGCTTAGTCCTCAAGTACCTTCGGTACCTTGAAATAGCCGTCTTCCTTGAGCGGTGCGTTGGCAAGAGCAGCCTCGCGATCGAGGGACTCTTTGACTACGTCCTCACGGAATACGTTCTGCATCGGCAGGGCATAGGTGGTCGGCTTGACGTCCGTCGTGTCAAGTGCCGACAAATTGTCCATATACGTCAGGATCTTATCGAGCTGGCCCAGATATTTCTCCTCCTGCTCCTCGGCAATCGCGAGGCGGGAAAGGACAGCCACGTTCTGCAAGTCTTCTTTGGTAACTTTCATTTTCTCACCATCCATAGATGTTATTGCTGATTTAAAAACATACCGTTTTATTATAGCACAAAAAAAGAGACGGAAAAAGGGCTGAATACGCCCCTCCGTCTCCTGTTCAAAGCATGGTAATAGGGTCGATGTCGATAGCCACATCGGTGCGCAGGTGCAGTCCCTGCTCCCGCAGGAAAGCCTGCACCGCGGAAAGATTGGCGGTCTTTATGAGCACCACAAAACGATAGACACCGCGCAGCCGCGCGATAACTGCCGGTGACGGGCCAATGACCTGCTGCCCCTTGTCCCCATGGAAATGCTGCTGAAAGGCAGCGATAAGCTGGACTGCACCGCTGCGAGCAGCCTGTTCATCCTCGCTTTGATATAACAGTTTGACCAGCCGGCTGTATGGCGGATAAAAGAGCTGCCGCCGAAGTATGAGTTCCTGTTCCGCAAACCCCTCGTAATCCTGAGCGATACCGCAGTTAACCGCATAGTGCTCAGGATTATAAGTCTGGATGATGACGCGGCCCTGCTCCGTATGACGGCCCGCGCGGCCGGCCGTCTGCGTGATAAGCATAAAGCAGCGCTCAGCCGCCCGGAAGTCGGGCAGATTGAGGCTGGAATCGGCACTGATGATACCGACCGCCGTGACATTGGGAATATCGTGCCCCTTCGCCACCATTTGCGTGCCGAGCAGGATATCGTATTCCTGCCGGCGGAATTTCGCCAGGATTTCCTGATGAGCAAACTTCGTATTGGTCGTATCGCGGTCCATGCGAATGACCCGTGCCGAGGGTACAATTTGATGAAGTTCCTGCTCGAGCTTTTCGGTCCCCGAACCAAAGTATTTGATATAGCGGCTGCCACACTTTGGACAGGCATCGGGAATTGGCTCTGCCACATCGCAGTGATGACAAGCAAGTTTCCCCGGCCGGCCGCCATGCCCCTGATGGTAGACCAGCGGCAGACCGCAGAGCTTGCACTTGATGACTTCCCCACACGAACGGCACATGACGAAGGTCGAAAAGCCACGGCGATTGAGCATGATGATGAGCTGCTGCCTTTTCGCCATGGTCTGCTCAATGAGCTGCTGCAACGGGCGCGACATGATATGGCGGTTGCCCAGCCGCAACTCCTGACGCATGTCCACGCATTTTACGAGCGGCAGCGGCAAGTCACCGATGCGTTTCGTCATCGTCAGCAGCGTAAACTCCCCCTTGCGAGCACGGTAATAGGATTCCAGGGAGGGCGTTGCACTGCCCAGCAGCAGCACCGACTGATGAATGCGGGCCAGTTCTTCGGCTACCACCCGAGCATGATAGCGCGGCGACTCGTCCTGCTTATAAGACATATCCTGCTCCTCGTCCATGATGATAAGTCCGATATCATCGGCCGGCGTAAACAGCGCCGACCGTGCACCGATGATGATACCTGCCCCGCCACGGCGCACGCGCAAAATGGCATCGTTGCGCTCCGATAGGGACAGCCGGCTGTGCATGACGACGATATCATCGGGAAAGTAAGCCTTAAATGCCATGACTACTTGGCCGGTCAAGGCGATTTCCGGCACCAGTACGATAACCTGCCGCCCAAGGTTGCGCACGCGTTCAGCCATCTCGATATAGACCTGGGTCTTGCCGCTGCCCGTGACGCCTTTGAGCAGAAAGCCTTGATAGTCATGCCTAGCCAGCGCCGGCTCCATTGCCTTTACGGCCACCGACTGTTCCTCTGTCAGTTCCACGCGCTGCCGCGTGGCCTGCACATCACCATAGCTGTCCCGCAGCACGCGGCGCTGGCGGATTTCTGCCAGGCCCGCCTCGGCAAGGTGCTTGACCGTTGCCGAAGAGACCTTCGCCGCCTTGATGGCTGCCATGGTCATCGTCTGCTCAGGAGCCGCTGCCAATAGCTCCAGCAGCTGGAGCTGGGCCTTTTTCCGCTTGTAGTCTTCCCGGATTTGACCGGTCAATTGACAAGTCAAAACCACGAGCTTCTCATACCGGGCGTTATCGCGCTTTTGGGCTGCATAGTCCTTGACCAATACCTTGTACTGGGTGAGCTTATCTAAGATGGCGGGCAAATCCTCCTTTAGCTCTGGCAGTGCCTTGGCAATATCCTTTCGTCCCTTAGGCCCTTCGGCCTGCAAGTACCGATAAACCGCGCAATACATCGGCATCTGCAGCAGAATGTGGTCACGGGCTTCAGCTGTGGCTTCATACTGCACCGATATTTTAAGACCGCTCTTGCCCGGCATAAAAAGCCGCATCATTTCCGCCAAGGAACAGAGATAAAAATCCGCCAGCCAGCTGGCCGCTTTTATCATGGCCGGGGTAAACCAGCTTTCCTCATCAACCACAGCCAATATGGGTTTCAGCTGGATATTTTGCAGTTCCGCCTCACTCTTTTCCCCCACCGCTAACACAAAGCCCTCGACTTTGCGTCCGCCAAAGGGCACAAAAACGCGCCAGCCCGTCGCCAAAAAGGAGAGCTCAGCTGGCACGCTGTAGGTATACGCCTTCGCTATGCTTTTTACGGGGATATTCACAAATACACTTGCCGTCAGCATCTTCCGCACCATCCAATAAGCAGTTTTTCCGTCCATTTTACGATAGGGTTTTATTATAACGCTATTGATGCCTTTTTGCCAACCGCAAGCCATATCAATCCATCGCTAACCCCATATCATTGCGCAATTGTATGGCTTCGGCAATATGAACGGCGGAAATATCCTCATCTCCTGCCAAATCGGCAATGGTCCGGGCCACTTTGATAATCCGGTCATAGGAACGGGCCGACAACATAAGCCGCTGGAAGGCCTGTTCCAAAAGTTTTTGAGCCTCTTCTGGCAGGGGGCACTCCTTATGGATTATCGCATGGGACATCTGGGCGTTACAGAACAGCCCATAGGGCTTGAGCCTCTCCCGTTGGCGCTGACGGGCCTTTTCCACCCGCTGGCGGATTACCGCTGAGGATTCGGCTTTCTGTTTGGAGGACAAATCCTCATACTTTACCCGGGACACCCGGATATGAATATCGATGCGGTCGAGCAGCGGGCCGGAAATCCGCCGCATATAGCGCTTGATTTCCCCCGGTGTACAGGAACAGTCATGGTCTGGGTCGCCCAGGAACCCACAGGGACATGGATTCAAGCTCGTAATGAGGATGAAGGAAGCGGGATAGGTAATCGTCGCATGGATTCGCGCCACGGTAATCTTCTGGTCTTCAATGGGTTCTCGAAGAACCTCCAGCGTTTTTTTACTAAATTCCGGCAGCTCATCTAAAAAAAGCACGCCATGATGGGCTAAGGTGACCTCTCCTGGCCGCGGGACACTGCCGCCCCCTACCATCGCTGTCATCGACGCCGTATGATGTGGACTGCGAAAGGGCCGCTTTGTTAAGAGGCCGCTGTTTTTCGGCAACAGCCCGGCAATGCTGTAGATTTTCGTAACCTCCAGTGCCTCTTCCTTAGATAATTTTGGCAGAATGGTACTGACTCGCTTTGCCAGCATGGTCTTGCCGGCGCCTGGCACTCCCACCATCAGGACATTGTGTCCGCCAGCGGCAGCAATTTCCAACGCTCGCTTGGCCTGATACTGCCCCTGCACATCGGCAAAATCATCCACGATTGTCTCCGGTTCTGCCGCTATCACCTCAGCCTTTGCCGGGTCCATGGCTTCCTGGCCATTGACGAACTGCACCAACTGTAGGAGATTATCCACCGCATAGACCTGGATGCCATCCACCAACAGCGCTTCGTTGGCGTTTTCCCTGGCCACAAATAATTCCGTCAACCCCCGTTCCCTTGCCTGCATTGCCATGGGCAGGATGCCATGCACTCCGCGGCATTCCCCCTCGAGAGAAAGTTCGGCCACAAACAGACTCTTTTCCAGCAGAGATTGGGGAATCACCCCATAGGCGGCCAAAAGCCCGATAGCAATGGGCAGGTCCAACCCCGAACCGTCTTTTCGGATAGCCGCCGGGGCTAGATTAATGGTCACATTTTCCTGCCGCAGACGGATGCCGCTGTTGCGGATAGCCGTCCGCACCCGTTCCCTGGACTCCTTTACCGAAGTATCCGGCAGGCCCACAATGTTAAATCCCGGCAGGCCTGCCGCCGAATCCACCTCCACATCAATGATGAGCCCATCTACCCCCAGCGTCGTCGCTCCGTAAGTTCTGGCAAACATACAAATCCCCCCGACTCGATTCCAATCCCCTATCAGGTCTCAAAAGCCCCAGGTATATGGCAGATTTCGTACTGTCCATTGGGCCGCACATAGACCTCAATAACATCAAAACGGCAGAGACACTTGTCCTCTAAATGTCTCTGCCGCAAAAACCAACGCGCCGTTTGAATAATTTTCTTTTGTTTGGAATAGGTGACAGACTGCGCCGGTGTACCAAAGCGCAGTCCACTGCGGGTCTTGACCTCCACAAAGGCCAGCACCTCCCCACAGGAAGCAATAATATCAATCTCCCCCACTGGCACCCGAAAATTCCGCACGCAAATCTGATAGCCGTGCCGGGACAAATAGTCCGCAGCGGCTTGTTCTCCTTGACTGCCCAGAACCTTGTTATTCATGCCGCACCCTCTCATCCGCTCCGATTACAGCCGGACCTTAGGCTTCTCCTTTGGCTTTGCCTGCTTATCAATACGATAAACATAAGCCATTACCTCGGCAATGGTACGATACAGCTCCGGCGGGATTTCCCGGTCGATATCAAGGGCCATCAGCATGTTGACCAACGTTTTGTTTTGATAGACGGGAATCGTATTCGCTTGTGCTGCCGCCAGGATATTTTCGGCCACATGCCCCCGTCCTTTGGCTACCACCCGTGGTGCGGTATCCCGTTCCAAGTCATACTTTAGGGCAACCGCCTTTTGGGGTACGTTGGGATCTGTCTCCGGTTCTTCCTGTAACTTATGGCGCTCCTTCATATCCTTATCACCTGCCTGAGTGGTCCTTCACGGTATCATTATATGTTGCTATTGTTTTTTCGTCAAGGACATTGTTTCTTATTCTTTTACATAAAACGTCGTTCACCAGCTGCTCCAATCTTAAAATCCTTGAGCGTTAACGCGGAATCCTTCAGCGAATCCCGAAGGCTCTTAGCCTGCTGACGGAAGAGGTCCGCCGATTCCTGGCTGGAGAAAAACACCCGCATATCCAGCTGATTTTCCTGATAAACACGACAGGTAAGCTCCACAGCCCCGATGTTATCGGTAAGGACACAGAGCCGCAGCCAGGTTTCTTTCTTGAGCTCCCCGGTCTCGGGGTCTGGCTGTTTTTCATCATAGACATGAATATACGACGGGTAGGTGCTGTCGTCTCCCATATACATGGGGAGCATAAAGTTTAGGGACCGCTGCCCCTGCACCGCTGAGTTCCCACCTTCCATAGAATTGCGCATAGAAAGCACAAAGGTTGCCACATCCTTGCCGGCCTTTTTGAGCTGCCGCGCCGTCATGCGCTTAGCCATAGTCATATCGCAAAGCTGCATAAAGGCCCACAGGCGAGGCAAATCCGGAATATCCTGCTGATAAGCTGCCTGTTGAACCGTTGCCGGCACATTCTGCTGGCAAAGCCGTATGAGCTGCTGCAATTGTTTTGCATCCTGCTCATTTAGCGTGCCATTTCTGCCGTTGACAAAATTCTGCAACAGCAACATATCCCGCTGGTTCATCTCCGTATTCTTCATCAACAGCTGGGCCAAATTCTTCATGATATTCATGGCCTGCGGGGTGTTTTCCATGGTCTGGCTCATGAGCTGGGACTTGGCCTGCTGCATCGCCGCCTGCTGGAAGTTCCCCGCCGGTTTCTGTGCACCGGCAGGATTCTCCTGCTGTCCAGGCATTCTGTTTTCCGGCAGATTCTCCGCGTTACGATTGACAAGAGCTGGATTCTGATTTTGCCCGGCTTGACTTGTCAAATTTCCGCTGGCGTTCTGTCCCTGCGCCATATTGCCCGTCGTCTGCCCAGCCGGCTGTCCCGTAGGTTGCTGTCCCTGGGGGGCCCCTTGTGAAGCGGACTGCCCCTGTGGTGCAGTCTGACTCTGTCCTGCGTTTTGTCCAGCCTGGGCCTGTTGCCCCGCCTGTCCCGGCTGGGCTGTTTGGGCAGTTTGCCCCGGCTGGGGCTGCTGATTTTGCGAAGCCGCTGGATTATTTCCTAACTGCTTTCCCGCCTGTTGACTTGTCAAATTTTGACCAGGGAGCTCCGCATTTGGGGACTGGGTAGCCACATTTTTTTGTCCTACCATTTCTTGAGCCATAGTTCCCTTAGCTGCTTCCTGTCCGGCGGCCTGCTGTCCCGGTTGGTTGCTTTGGCCCTGCTGCGGCGCCTGTTGCGGTGGCTCAGCCTGCTTCGCCTGGCTGCCATTAGCCGCTGGGCGCGGCATGAAATACTGTACCAGCTGCTTCAAAAACTCCAGCGAACTTCCGCCACTCGTATTCATCGCCATGGTCTGGCCTTGAGGCTGAAGGGCTAACAAAAGCTCCTGCACTTCCTTAGGAAGTTCCGAAAAACTTTTGTTGTCCAGCAGCTCAAAAGCCGCCTTGGTCAAAAGCACCGGTTCTAACGAAGAACCGCTTTCAGCCGACACCATCACCTTTAAATTGGTAAGCAGTGCCCGCAGCTCGTCGCTGACTTCAATGGGCATCCCCTTCTCGGCCATGTTCCCCAGCTGAGAAAGCATTCGGGAAAGGGCGGACAATTGGTCCATGGAAAACCGCTGGCTCTCAAGGGTACTCCCCAACCCTTGTCCCATAGTTTCCTCCAAGGAAAAGGCCTGTTTCAAGACGTTTTGAATGACCTTTTGCAAATCCTCCGGCATCTTATCGACGGCCTCGGTCTGATTGCTGGCAATCTTCGACAGGAGCCCTGCCATATCATCTACCGCATTTTTTATCGACACATTTGTCTTGGGACTAAACGCGGCAGAAGAGCCGCCCCCATCATCGCGGCGAGAAACGCCTTCGGTACTGCCAGTAGACTGGGGACGGTCAACGGGACGGATTCCTATATTCATAGACGTTTCCATGGGCATCGCTTTCACACACCTTTATCCATAGACTGATTTAATACATACCGTTTACGAGGGAGCGGATTGGTTCAAAAGACACACGATGAATCGGGCAGGGGCCATATTTTTTCAGCGCCTCAAGATGCTGGGCGGTACCATAGCCTTTGTGCTGGGCAAACCCATACTCCGGATACTGTTTGTCGTAGGCATCCATCAAGCGATCTCGAGTAACCTTGGCAATAATTGAAGCCGCCGCAATCGACGCGGATTTCGCATCTCCCTTAATGATGGATTCCGAGGCCATCGGCAGGTTATCCAACTTCACCGCATCGATGAGCACTTTTTGCGGCTCCGGTTTCAACATAAAAATTGATTCGTACATGCCATTGATGGTGGCCTGATAGATATTGACCCGATCAATGGTCTGGGCATCGATAAGTGCCGTACCAATCGCCAGCGCCTTAGCCTGGATTTCTTCAAAGAGCTCTTCCCGAACCTTGGCCGATATCTTTTTGGAATCGTTTATCTTAGGCAGATAAAGGTCCTTAGGCAGGATGACTGCCGCCACCGAAACCGGGCCCGCCAAGGGGCCGCGGCCGGCTTCGTCGACGCCGGCCACCAATTCATAGCCTTCATCCATTGCCATGTGCTCAAAGGCGTACATTTCCGCTACCCGGGCACGATCCTGCTGCTCCCGTTCATAACGTTTCACCAGTCTGCCCACTGCTTTGCGCTTATCCGCCGCACAAGCCGCCAGGAATTCTTCATCCACGTTGCCTTCAGCAAAAAATCCCTCTATATCTTTTATCGTATAATTTGCTAAATCATTCAATGTTTTTTTCTGCCTCCTGCTGTTCTGCCTCACTGGCTGGAACACCATCCAACGTAACCAAACCAAGTTTTCCGGCGCGGAATTCATTCAAGACAATATTCTGCGCCTTTTCCAAATCCACGATACCGCCTTTTACAAGGCACCCCCGCTTGCGTCCCACAGCCTCCAAGAGTTCCAAACCATCCGTTGGCATTTCCCCCTTGAACTTAAACCGTTCCACCAAACGCTCTGGATAATTCTGGCGAAGGGATGCCAGCAAGAGCGCCGTCACCTGCTCTCGGTCGTAAATATCATCGTTGATTGCCCCGGTGAAGGCCAACTTCAATCCAACGGTCTGGTCTTCAAACTTCGGCCAGAGAATACCTGGCGTATCCAAAAGGTCGAGGTTGCTGCCAATCTTAATCCACTGCTTGGCCCGCGTAACACCAGGCTGATTGGCAGCCTTGGCCTTTACAGCACCAGCCAAGCGATTGATTAGCGAGGACTTGCCCACGTTGGGAATGCCCAAAATCATGCAGCGGGCAGCCCGGGCTTTTGCCCCTTTGGAAACAAACTTCTCCGTTTTGGGGCGAGCCAGCTCTTCCGCCGCTCTTACCAACTGCTTCATGCCCTTGCCCTTGACCGAATCGATTGCCACCGCCACAATTCCCTGACTGCGGAAATACTCCAGCCATTCCTTCGTGCTGCGGCTGTCCGCAAGGTCAGCCTTGTTCAGCGCTATCATCCGCGGCTTATCCTTGATGATTTCTGCCAGCATCGGGTTAGCAGAACTTGCGGGAATGCGCGCGTCAAGCAGTTCAATGACCACGTCCACCAGCTTCAGGTTCTCCTCAATGAGGCGCTGAGCCTTTTTCATGTGGCCTGGGAACCACTGCAGCGTCGGGATGTCCTTCCGCATATCGTTATCCGTCATTTATCTATCCTCCGATTTCGTTTTCAAGTTTTAATGGTTCTATTATACAATATCCTTGCAAGCAGTGTCCGCTTTTCTTTCAGACGCCAAATTCCATTTAATCTTTCGGACACATGCAACGATAATAATACGAAGGAGTGATTGTTATGCGCAAGCATTTTGCAAAAATTTTCGCCGTTTCCACGATAGCCCTCTGCCTGATGGGAACTTCCACCATTCCCGTATCCGCCGGAATTGGAACAGGCATCGGTATTTCCATTCCCACCAGCGGCAGCAGCAAAAGCGCATCGCCTGGCAAAACCTACGCCGCCTTCCGGGCGGATAAGCTTACCGAAGAGCTCACGGTGGAGGACCGGCACGGCCGGCTGCTGCTGGAGTTTAAGGTCACTAACGTAGGCGATACCCCCTATACCATTTCCCATCGCAACGGCCAAGTCTACGACTTTGCCATCTTAGACAAAAAAGGCAAGGCGCTCTATCGCTATTCGACTGGCATGGCCTTCACCCAGGCCTTGACTAGTACCACCATCGCCCCCCACCAAAGCGAAGTCTATCAGGCAGAGCTTGACCGTAAGGCCTATCGCAAGCTAAAAGACGATGCCGTTCTCGTCACGGCCTGGCTCACCGATACGCCTTACGTTCTTTCCACCAATCTGCCTGCCCGCACAGCCGGGAGCTCCAGTCCGGCCGTCATTCATGGAGGAATCATCCTTGGCAATGGCCACTGGGCTTATGATGACTGAGTGAAGATTCTATGCTATACTAGGGATAATATAAACAAAGGATGTGTATGATTCATTGGATAGTTCCCAAGCAGGTTTACTGTTCGTATCGCTGATTATTTTATTGATAGCCAATGGCTTCTTTTCCCTGATTGAAACCGCGATTACCGAAAGTCACCGCGGACGATTGGAAAAACTTCAGGAAGATGGCAGTGCGGATGCCAAGGCTTCCCTGCTGATTCTCGAAAATCCTGAGCCGATGCTTTCGTTATGCCAGGTTGGCATTACGCTTACCAGTATTTTGACTGGTTTATGCACCGGTGTTTTTCTGGCGCCATATTTAGCCGGTTACTTGACATTTTTGCCACAAGGCTGGCTGGTTGCCCTGATTATTTCCATTGTCGCCATGACGTATATCACGCTGCTATTCAGCGAATTTCTGCCGAAAAAAGCCGCGATGCAAAAGCCGGAAGCCGTGCTACTCAAATACCATCGCACGCTGGAAATCATCACCAGCCTAACCCGGCCGTTTATCTCCCTGCTCTCCGGCTCGGCCAATCTCATCCTGCTGATTTTCGGCATCAATCCAAAGTTTGACGATACCGTTACCGAGGATGAAGTCAAGGACCTCATCGAGCAGGGCACCGAGGATGGCACCTTTGAAAAGACCGAGCAGGCTATGGTAGACCGAATTTTCCACATGAGCGACCAAACTGCCTACGCCTTAATGACGCCGCGCACCCAGATGTTGTGGCTCGACCTCTCCGACTCCTTGAAACACAACCTGCGGCTCATTCGCGAGAATCATCAAGATGTCTTTCCCGTGGGTCGGGATAGTCTCGATGACTTCTGCGGCATCCTCTACGCCAAGGATTTACTCAATGCCGCCCTGGAGCGGAAGACCCTGGATCTGTCCAACTACATCCGCAAGCCCCTCTTTGTGCCCCGCTCCATGGAAACCTTCCGGGTACTGGAACAATTCCGGGAAAGCGGCACCCACGAAGCCATGGTACTAGATGAATACGGCGGAGTCATCGGCTTTTTGACCATGGATGACATCCTGCAGGAAATCATCAGCGACACCCACGCCACCGGCGAACCAGACCCGGTTCAGCTTACGGTACGGGATGAAAACTCCTGGCTGGTGGACGGACTTTACTCCATCGATGATTTCAAGGAGCGCTTCGCCATCGATGAACTTCCCGACGAAGACCACGACCATTATCAGACCATGGGTGGCTTCCTCACCTCCTACTTTGGCTACATCCCCAAGGCTGGGGAAAAGAAAGACTGGAACGGCTTTACCTTTGAAGTCGTCGATATGGACCGGGCGCGGATCGATAAAATCATGATAACCAAGATTCCCACCGCAGCCAGCCCAACAGAATAACCGAAAAACAAGCAAAAAATACCTGCCCTGACGGATTTTACCGCTAGGGCAGGTATTTTGCTTATAGAGAAATTTTTCCGGTGGTATCCCGAACCACCAGCACATTGTCGAGAAGAATGCGCTTGCTTTTCCCGCCGCGAATGGTTTCAATCAGCAGATTGGCGGCACTTTCTCCTAGCTGGAACATATTCTGGTCCATGGTGGTAAGTTTTGGCTCCACCAACCGCGATAAGGCGATATTGTCATAGCCCATAATGGAAATGTCCTGTGGTACGGACAGCCCCAACCGCTTGCAGGCATTCAAGGCACCTACCGCCATTAAATCGTTGCAGCAAAAAATAGCCGTCGGCCTTAATTGGGGCAGTTTTTTCACCAAGGCCGCCATAGTGGCATCCACGGTGTCAACACCATTGCCTTCACCGATATTTAAGATGTAATCCTCGGCCCCCCTGCCCGCTGCGGTCATGACCTGGCGATAGGTTTCCTCCTTGATGTCATAGGAATCGGAATTCGCCCCCCGCACAAACAGAATCTGCCTATGTCCCAAGCCATGCAGATAGTCCAAGGCTGTTTTGCAGCCCAGCTGCTCATCATTGCCCACATAGGACACGCCATTTATCCGGTGATACCCGTTGATAAACACCAAGGGAACCCGCTCCACTAATTTTTCGTAGAAGCTCTCTTTGATGTCTTTCGTATTCGGACTGATGACGATAATCCCGGACACGTTGCGCGCCACCAGCGCATTAATGGCCTGACTTTCCTGCTTTGGGTCATTCTTGGCACAATTGAGCAGGAAGGAAAACCCCACCTGCCGAACAGCCTCTTCGATGCCGTCAATTACCTCGGCAAAAAACATATTGTGCAGTCCCGGTACCACCACCCCAATGGTGGTGGATTTGCGGGTATTAAGTTCTCGGGCCTGCACGTTGGGCACATAATTAAGGCTGCTTATTGCCGCCTTAACCTTCTCCTGGGTCTCCCGCTTTACCGGATAATTGCCATTTACCACCCGGGACACCGTTGCCACCGATACACCAGCAGCCTTTGCTACATCCACAATCGTAGCCTGTTTCTTCTCTTCCATAACGACCTGCTTTCTTCGGCACCTCAATCCTCAGAAACGGTTTGCATAAACCTATCGAAAGCTGCCATTCCCTGGGCATCGCGCTTGAAAACACCAGCATGGGTCAACACCACTGCAAAAACCTTACCGATTTCTGCCTGCAGGATTTCCGTTACCTGCTCCGTCGCAACCTTCGGATATTTTTCCCGCAGCATTTGATACCAGTCCGCATGCTTTGCCAACTCAGCAATCCCCGAAATATCTTCCGTACCCTTGACCAGTTCCTGCTCCAGCCGCTGCATCTCCTGTTTCAGCCGTGCCGGCAATACCGCCAGCCCCATTACCTCGATAAGACCGATGTTTTCCTTCTTGATATGGTGCACCTCGGCATGGGGATGAAAAATCCCCAAGGGATGCTCCGCGCTGGTTCGGTTATTGCGCAGCACCAAATCCAGCTCATAGGCCTTCCCGCGGCGGCGAGCAATAGGCGTAATGGTATTATGGGGCTTGCCATCGGAAACAGGCAGTACACCAACGCTGTCATCCCGATAGGAACGCCACTTGGTGAGGATTTTATCCGCAAGGCTTACAAGCTCTTCCCGGTTCTCTCCAGTCAGCCGAATGGTCGACATGGGCCACTTGACCCGGCCGATTTTTACCGAAGGAAAACCAGCTGCTGCATACTCCTTTTCCACCGGGGCCTTGGCCATAGCAAAATCATAACGTCCACCTTGATAATGATCATGGGAAAGAATCGAGCCGCCTACTATTGGCAAATCGGCATTGGAACCGAGGAAATAATGCGGAAAAATCGTTACAAAATCCAGCAGATTTTCAAAGGTTTTGCGATTCACCTTCATCGGCGTATGTTTGCGATTCAACACGATACAATGCTCGTTGTAATAGGTATACGGAGAATACTGCAAAAACCAACGATGCGATGCGAGCCGCAACGGAATCAACCGATGCGTTTGTCTGGCTGGATGCCCGGCATGACCGGCAAATCCTTCATTTTCCCGGCACAATAGGCACTGCGGATAAGCACTCGACGGTACCAGCTTCGCCTTGGCGATATCCCGGGGATCCTTTTCTGGCTTCGAAAGATTGATGGTTATATCCAGCTTACCGTATTCTGTGGGCGTCTGCCATTTCAGATTCTTATCAATCCTATCTTTGCGGATATAATTGGCAGCAATACTCATCTTATAAAAATTGTCCGTTGCCGCCTTCGGTGCCCGCGCATAATCCTCCTGGAATTTGCGTACCACCTCGGAAGGCCGCGGCATCACACAATTCATCAGGCGGGTATCGAACAGATCCCGCTGACAAACCGTATCTTCGATAAGTCCTTCCTGCACCGCAAAATCCAGCATAGACGCCAGTATCGGTGCAGCCGTTTCTAAAGTTTCGTTTATCTCTTCCGGCACAAATTCACTGACATGCAAAACGTCCAGCAGTAAATTTGCACTGTAATAATAATCCTCTTCGCTGATAAGACCGCGCTGCTTAGCGAAGTTCAGCAGGCGATTGATTTCTGTATTGATAGTCACTATTATCTTCCTTTCGCCCTTTCCCAAGAAAGGTGGCAGCCATCAGGCTAACGGATAAACCGTTTTATTTTTCATAGCCATTTGGATGCTTCTGGTGCCAGGTCCAAGCCGTGCCAATAACCTGGCGCACATCGGTATAACGAGGGTTCCACCCCAAAATGTTCCGCGCCTTTTCACTAGAAGCGATCAACTGCGCTGGATCGCCGGCACGACGGCTGCCCATTTCCACCTTGATGTCTTTGCCTGTAGCCTCTTTGGCTGCTTCAATCATTTCTTTGACCGAAAAGCCCTGGCCATTGCCCAGATTGAAAATATTGCTTTCACCGCCCTGACGCAGGTATTCCAACGCCAGTACATGCGCATCAGCCAAATCAATAACATGAATATAATCTCGCAGGCAAGTTCCATCCGGCGTAGCGTAGTCATCACCAAAAATCGTAATGTGATCGCGCTTCCCTAAGGGGACCTGCAAAATCAGCGGAATCAAATGCGTTTCCGGGCTGTGATCTTCCCCGATAGAACCATCATCCAACGCGCCAGCTGCATTGAAATAACGCAGCGAAACATAACGGATGCCATTCGCACGGCTAACCCATTTCATCATTTTCTCCATGGTAAGCTTGCTTTCCCCATAGGTATTGGTCGGGCAGGTTTCATCCTCTTCGAGAATGGGAATGCGCTTCGGTTCGCCATAAACTGCAGCGGTAGAAGAAAATACTATCTTATCCACCTTATGGCGGACCATCGCTTCCAGCAGCACCTGCATACCATATACATTGTTGTTGAAATACTTCAGGGGTTTTTCCATGCTTTCGCCTACCAGCGAATTAGCGGCAAAATGGATAACCGCATCGATTTGGTTCTCGGTAAAAATCTTATCCAGAACCTCTGCCTCACGAATATCTCCTTCATAAAACTTTGCCTTCGGATTCAAGGCATCACGATGGCCCGTTTGCAGATTATCGACGATGACAACATCTTCTCCTTTTGCCACCAACTGATGTACGGCGTGAGAACCAATATATCCAGCACCGCCACATACAAGAATTGACATATTCATGCGCTCCTTTTTTATCAAACAGAAATCGCTTTCTATTTTACCATCTTTTCTATGCGTTTACTATATTTGTTTCTATCATTTCACCCGATGCGTACCATCTGCAATATTTGCCACATAGAAGCTTGGCGCATAGCCAATCTTCTCCGTATACGCTTTTCCGACTTTCTCCTTGAACGCTTCAATGGCTTCATCTTTTACCAAACTTACGGTACACCCGCCAAAACCAGCACCAGTCATCCGCGAACCGATAACGCCATCCACCTGCCATGCCAGTTCTGCCAGCGTATCAAGTTCACGGCCTGTAACATCATAATCATCACGCAGCGAATAATGCGATTCATTCATCAGCTTGCCAAACCTTGCGACATCCTTTGCTTCCAATGCCTCAACCGCTGCCAAGGTACGGTTATTCTCCATTACCGCATGGCGTGCGCGCTGCCGTTCCAGGGGTTCGGAAATCGCCCCAGCCAACTGATTGAACGCTTCGTTGCTAAGTTCTCCCAAAGCATGTAAATCCGGTCTTACTTCCCTCAATTCATTCAAAGCATGTTCACACTGTGCACGCCGCACATTATAAGCACTTGATGCTAAACTGTGCGGCTTGTTGGTATTGGCAATGACGATGCTGGCACCAGTCAATGCGATTTTGCTATACCGATACTCCAACGTATTGCAATCGAGCAAGATTGCACAATCCTTCCGCCCCATACCAACAGCAAACTGATCCATGATGCCGCAATTAACACCGACAAAAGTATTTTCTGCCTTCTGCGAAAGTTTAACCATCGTCACCATATCCAACCCAAAGGCAAATGCATCATTTAAGATAAGCGCTGTCAAAACCTCCAAGGAAGCTGAAGACGACAAACCGGAGCCATTGGGCAATGTCCCATATATCAAAATATCAAAACCATGCGAAGCTTTATAACCAGCATCCTCAAAGACCTTCACAACTCCCATCGGGTAATTCGCCCAATCCTTGCTCTTATCGTAGACAAGGCCAGCCATCGGAAACTCCATCACGCCCTTATCGGCTAAATTCATCGAAAACATCCTGGTCTTATCATCCTGACGATCTGCTACTAACGCATAAGTTCCCAGGGAAATTGCACAAGGAAATACATGACCGCCGTTATAATCTGTATGTTCGCCAATTAAATTGACCCGTCCCGGCGAAAAATAAAGCCGCGTCTCCTTAGAACCAAATTTTTTAGAAAACTCCGCCTGCATTTTTTCTAAGATTTCCTGTTCCATGCTTCTACCTCCTGCTTTTGTATGTAAACGTTTTCTTATTTGTTGAAAATTTTGGTGCAACTTATAGCGAAAACCAAAGCTGCACCCTTTTGTTATGTTTAGTTTACCCCTGAAACTGCTGCTTGTCAATACAGTTTGTAAACGTTTTCTTAAATATGACTACTCGAACGATTTTCCCCTTGGCTTTACTTATTGATATCTTCCCACGTCTCCTCCAGCTCTTCGACGATACGAGCGTGTTCTTCTTCCGTCAGCGTTACTTTTTTGCGGTAAACTACAGCAGCCAATACCAGCAGTACCACCGGAATAGCAAACATGATAAGTTGGAATTTTAACAAACCACCGGTGGTGATATCAGCTGCCGAAGCACCACCAGTCATTCCTACCCACACAGCAGTCAAACCGACAATGCCGCCAGTGATTGCCCCAGAAAGTTTATCTACTAACGGACGAACGCAAAGGCATACTGCTTCATCGCGATGTCCCAGCTTCAGCTGGCCATATTCTACCGAATCGGTAATCGTCATCAACACTACCAAAAAAATCAGAGGCTGAGGCAAAGCGAACAGTCCAGCAGCGGTAAGTGCTAACCATACGTTAGTACCAGACAACGCATACAAAACCAGCGAACCCATCATAATCCCCAAAGAACTAAAGAACAAGTTTCGGCGGCTGAATTTTGTCGTAAGCAGGGGGAACAGTGCTACCGCCATCAAACCAATCACCACATTAATGATACCTAAAATGGAAAATTTTGTAGCATCGCCAATTACATAGATGAAGTAATACAGGTTGAAATTATTAACAATATTCTGCCCCAGGCCAAAAATCAGATAAGCACAAGCCGTCCACAAGAGCTGATCGTTCTTGGCCAACACTTTAAAGACATCTTTAAAGGAAGTATCCACTTTGTTTTCCCGCAAAGCGGAGTCCTGTTCTTTCGTTCCCAGGCCTAGAATAATTGCCCCTAAGGTAGCAATACCACCACCAATGCAGGCAAAAGCAAACCATCCTTGCGGGTCACCGGCACCACCATTTGAATTAACCGAAAAATACAACACAATGGGCATGACCATAATTGTGACCAGCTGTCCACCAAACACCGAACCAATGCGGGCCACTGTTGCCGTAACTTCACGCTCACGGGAATCAAAGGACAAAGCCGGAATCATCGACCATATAGCCACGTCCTTAGCAGAATAGAACACATCCATCACAAAATAGACAATCGCAAAAAGAATCAAATACAAGGTTGGATTGGAAACCGTAAGTCCACCAAAATCGGTGAACAACACTGCCAGCGTAATCGCCGCTACAAATGCACCGACAATAACCCAAGGCTTAAAACGCCCCCAACGAGTCTTGGTTTTATCGATGACATTTCCCATAAAAGGATCAATAAAAAGCTCTGCTACACGCAATACCATAATTATCGTAGTAACGACGCCGATCATATAGGCATCCTGACTGGGATTGTTGGATGAAAATAAGTTGCTGGTTACAAAAATCATAAAATATGTTGCCAGCATAGCATAAAATACATCATGGCCAAAGGTACCGCAAGCATAAGCAATTCGCGGCCACATGTTGTTTTTCTTTTCCTGCGATATTACTGCTTCCATAATCACGACCTCCTAAATTCAGCCCTTTATCACACGCATATAGGCAATCAAAGCCTCTGCCATCTTTTCCAATTCCCCCGAACTGGTATTTACAACCAAATCATAATTCTCACCATCTCCCCAGGTACGTCCTGTATAGTAGTTATAATATCGAGCACGTTTTGCATCCTCGGCATCCAGCTCTTTCAAACTTTTGCCATCGTAGACCTCGCAACCGCGCTTCTCACGAAAAGCATCGTCTGCACAAACAAAAACCGAGAAAACATTATCCATTTTTCGTAACACATAATCGGCGCTGCGCCCTAGGAAAATACAGGGACCATCTTTAGCAATTTTCCGGATAACTGCCGATTCGCTCAAAAACATTTCCTGACTGCTGCTTCCCATGTGGGTGCCAAAAGAGTGGAAGGGAATAAAATTCAGTGCCAATGGCTTCACTTGATTTTCCATTTCCAACAGTTCTTCTTCCCGCAAATCATCCAGCCCCATTTTGGCAGCGGCGATATGCACAATCTGGCGGTCATATAACTTTATGCCAAGCTTCCGCGCAAGAATCCCCGCCAATTCCCTGCCACCAGCACCATATTGACGACTGATGGTAATTATTGTGTTTTCCATACCAGTTCCCCCTCTTCCGTTTACTATGTAAACGTTTTCTTAAATGTGTAAAATAAATATCGTCCTATGATTCAAATCATTTTCGTATGAATCAATAGTAAACGATTTCCTTATTTCTTATTATACCCCCTTTGACGAATATTGCAACATATTGTTTAAATAAAAATTTTCAGTCTTATTTTTCTCTGGTAAATACCCATAGATAGCCAGCAAAATCTGCATCAATCTTTTCCACCCCAATGCCATTATGCATGAGTTCATCCCCGTAATATACCTGACCTGTCTGATCGATAGCTTTTTCGCCACCAAAGTCCATGCTCATGCGCTGTGCCGGCAGGTAATCGGTCAAGCGATAGCCCGCAGATGAATCCAATCCCATGAGACGAAGCATCCGTATCGGTGCCGCTGGCTCAGCCAATGTTTTGAAGTACAATACCACTACTTGCTGCCCATCTTCACGGATAAACTGCCAAGCCGTTTCGTTTTTTGTTCCTGAAAAGGGCGTCATCAAGCGATAGAACTGCCCCTGCTGCAAGGTTGGGCGCAATTTCTTATACAATTCAATATGCTTCTTTACCTGTTCTTTTTCCTGCTCACTCATGCGCGTGATATCTAACTCATAACCAAAGTCACCAGCAAAAGCGCACAAAGTACGTACCTGTAGACTAGTCATCCTGCCTACCTGATGATTTGGTGCCACCGATACATGCGCTCCCATGGTTATTGGTGGAAAAACCAAACTGGTACCACTTTGAATCGACAAGCGGCAAATCGCATCGGTATTATCACTGGTCCAGGTCTGGGGCATGTAGTAGAGCATCCCCGCATCAAAGCGGCCACCGCCACCAGAACAGCTTTCCCATAAGACATCCGGGAATTTGGCCGTCAAGCGTTCCAAAACAGCATAGAGACCCAAAACAAAGCGCGTTTTTGTCTCCCCCTGCCGCTGGCTGGGAAGTGCCCCTGAGAAGGCTTCCGTCAAATGCCGGTTAAAGTCCCACTTCACATAGTCAATAGGGGCAGCCTCCAACACCTTGCTGACAGCATTTACAATATATTCACATACCTCCGGCCGTGACAAATCCAACACCAGCTGATGGCGGCTAAAGCAGCTTTTATAATCTGGCACTTGCAAGACCCACTCGGGATGCTGGCGGAATAGCTCTGAATCCTCTGATATCATCTCCGGCTCAAACCACAAACCAAATTTCATTCCCCGTTTGTGGGCGGCAGCAGCTACTCCCGTTAATCCCTGTTTTAACTTCTTCGTGTTGACAACCCAATCCCCTAAACTGCTGTTATCGTCATCACGTTTACCAAACCAACCATCATCCAGTACCAGCAATTCCATCCCCAGCTCACTGGCGGTCTGTGCCAGACTATCAATTTTCTCATCATCAAAATCAAAATAAGTTGCTTCCCAGTTATTCACTAAAATCGGCCGCAATTCATGCTGATATTTGCCACGGACAATATGATGGCGGACCACCTGATGGAACACCTGACTCATGCCATTTAACCCGAATTCGCTATATACCATCATGACTTCCGGTGTCTGAAAACTCTCCTGTGGGGCTAACTGCCAAGCAAATTCAAAGGGATTAATGCCGCCTGCTACTCGGGTAGTTCCAAACTGTTCCACCTCGGTAACAAAAGACGACTCCCCACTCCATATCAAACTAAAGCCATACACTTCCCCAATATTTTCTGTAGCATTTCTGCGGGCCAGGGCCATAAAGGGGGACTGCTGATGGGAGCTAACGCCGCGGCGGCTGCCGGTTTCCTGTATCCCACGCATCAAAGGTACCCGCTCCAAGCTCCGTTCTGCTGCGTGGCCACCATACAAGCTCAAACGGTCAAAATCATGGTCAGCAAAGTCGAGGGCAAAACTAGCGGCGCCAGTCAACGTGAGCGCCTCATTACCACAATTGGTAATCCGCACACTACGGGTCAGCATTCCCGTATTGGTCAGCAGCGTATATAAAAGCTCTACCGCCAGCTTCCCCTGGCTATCCAGCAGATGTATATGCAGAGTTTCTGCTTCGTCCTTGTCGGCATATACGGCGGGCAAGCCTGCCAATTTAGGCTTCCCTGCCGTAATCTCATAATGGTCGTAGAATAGTTCTGTCACGGTAGTCCCGTTGGCCAGACGCACTTCATAGGCTGGCAAACGGTAATCACCATGACCATACCCTGGATACTCCTGTGGCAACACATCCAGCGAAAAAGTACGCTCGTTGGCATAAGCTGCCGGCTGTGGGGAAAAAGCCCGGTCGATAGCTTGCAGCGGTGCACTATCCCGAAATTCTTTTAGGGGATGTCCCCAGTAACGATGCAGCAAATATCGGTCTCGCACCACCTGCATAACGTAGCTCATATGCTCATTGTGAAGATGGAACACACCTCGTGACGAGTCAAATTCAATCATGATATACCTCCTTATATTCCCTGAAAATAAAACATCAAATGCATCGATTCATTTTTTAGGCGATATTCCTCTAATACCGGTGCCCCCCAGGTATCATCGCCACCGACACCACACGGTCCAGCTGAAACCCGTAAATAGGTATGATGTACCTGCGGTAAGTCATACTGATGACGAGCATTTTCCAATTCCTGGGCACTATATGGTAAAGCAGAAACCGCCAGCGGTATTTCCCCGGCTACCCGCACGCCTCGGCCACGTTTATCCGTTACCTCCAGCCAACGGATGCCGCCGTGGTTGCCACATTCCTGAGGCACAAGATAGGATTCCATTTCCTGCTGGGCCGTGGAAGTATATACCCCCAGCTTTGCCCCTTCCTGTCTATCGATATAATTGGCCGCTGGCCCATACCCATAGTATTGCAACTGGTCGTAATCAGCAGGCAGTATAAAGAGCATCGCAAAATCTGGTATTTCCGGCAGGCCAGCTGTCTTCTCATAATCAAGTTCCACCTTTAAAATCCCCCCTGAACCCACACAGTAGGTTATTTGACAAAAGGCGGTTGGTGCCGTGGCAAGCTCATAAGTAAATCGTATCTTAACTTGTTTGGCAGCATACTCTTTGATGCCCAGCTGCCCAAACCATTCATACTTCTGCCAAAGTCCATCCGATAGCTGAATCTCTTGCTTCACACAACGGCGATAAAGACTTGCCAACTTCCATTGCGCCACCGAAAAATCGCGACGGTTGCCGTAGTCGTTATCTACCGGAGCCCGCCAGAATAACGGTTTCGGCATTTCTTCTAACAATTCCACACCATTTAACTTATACGAAACGATATTTCCCTGGGCACTGGAAAATAGAATTTCACCCCCCTGAAATTTCACCCCCAAATTAATATCGCCATTTACTACCCGCAAAGGCTTATCCAAGGGATTGGGTATTGAACTATGGTCATTGACCGCCTTCGGAGCGTTTTCTCCCTTGTAAAGCGGCGCTCCTTCACGCTGCCATATCCCCTGCCCAAATGCTACTTCATAGCCTTTTGTGGCCCAAGGCCTATCTTCCTTTAAAACTAAGGCGGCGGTAAGGCACACCTCGCCTCTAGGACCTATCGGCAAATCAGCCAGCTCCACTCGTTTTTTCTCGCCAGGTTTGACCGATGGAGCCGCCACAGTCTTTTCCCAGACTTTTTTTCCTTCCACCAGCATTTCATAATGCAAATCATATTCTTTGACGTCCGTAAACAAGCTATTGTTTTCCACAACAATACCATCTTCAGACACCCGCAAATGATAATCCTGATAATTATATTTCACGTCCTGAAGCTTAGCCGTCGGCATCCTATCCGCCCAAAAAATGCCATCGCCACAGAAATTATAATCACTGGAACGGTCCCCGAAGTCACCACCATAGGCCAAAAACTCCCGCCCATAACGGTCTTTTTTCACCAGCGCTTGATCCACAAAGTCCCAAATAAAACCACCTTGATACAAGGGTTCCTGTTCGGTAAGCTCGGTATATTTGTGCATGCCGCCGTTGCTATTCCCCATACTGTGGGTATACTCACAACAGATAAAGGGCTTGTCACGGTGTTTTTCCAAAAAGGCTTTTATATCCGCTGCCTTCGTGTACATCTGGCTTTCCATATCACTGGTTGCCGCATACCGCCTATCCCAAAAAATACTTTCATAATGCACCAGCCGCGTGGAATCCGCTTGACGAAAATACTCGCTCATAGCAAAGATATCCTTGCCGCCGCAGGACTCATTGCCACAGGACCAAATGAGAACCGATGCATGATTCTTATCGCGTTCCAGCATCGATTTTGCCCGATCCAAAACATTTTCCTGCCACTTGCCATTATCATTGGGAATGGTATTCTCATCCCGGGCCAGCACACCATTTTTCTGCCAGGTTCCATGGGTCTCCAAATTGGTCTCATCAATTACATAGAGGCCATAGCGGTCACATAAATCATAAAGCTCCTTGGCATTGGGATAATGTGAACAGCGCAGTGCATTGATGTTATGCTTTTTCATATTCACAATGTCCTGCTCGAAATCTTCCGGATTCATTGCCCGACCGCGGCGACAATCAAACTCATGCCGATTAACGCCTTTGAATACGATGCGCTTGCCGTTGATTTTCATGATATTGCCATCTAGTTTAAATTCCCGAAAACCCACCGCATAGGGAACAACTTCCTGTAAAACATCTGCCCCATCATAAACGGTTAGCATCAGCTGGTACAGATAGGGCTGTTCCGCACTCCAGAGTTTTACCGCTTCCACAGCCAGCTCAAATTCGTCCTGCAATCCCGTTCCCGTGAGCGTAGTCGCAGCTGCCTGCTTTCCCTCCGCTGTTAACAGCCGGATTTCAACCTTCCGCAGTGCTTCATTGGACCAAGTGATTTTGCCAGTAAGCCGGCCATCTTTGTAATCGTTTACTGGAATCGCCGTAAAATTTAAATCCGCAATATGACAATTCGGCTTCGTCCCAATCCATACGTCCCGAAAAATCCCGCCAAAGCGCCAAAAATCCTGATCTTCCAGCCAGCTGCCGGAGGAGAACTGCATAACCTGCAACGCTAGCTTGTTTTCTCCCGCCTGCAAATAAGGGGTTAAATCAAATTCCGCTGGAGTAAAGCTATCCTCACTATAGCCAACGTATTTCCCATTGAAGTAAACCACTACCGCCGATTCTGCTCCTTGAAGGGAAAGATAAAGGTTCTGCCAGCCCTGGGGCAAATAAAAATAATTCACATATACGCCCGTGGGATTGTCACGCAGTGGCACCTCCCCAGGCAAAACAGCCTCATGTCCATCCCAAGGATAGGTCTGATTGGTATACTGGGGTACTCCATAGCCTTCCAGCTGAAAATGGGCCGGTACCCGAATTGTCTGCCAATCACGACAATCAAAATCTAACTGTTCAAATCCCCTTGTCACCAACTGAGGATTTTGGAAATACTTAAAATACCAAAAGCCGTTTAACCTGCATACATAAGATGATTCCCTCGCATTCCATTCTGCCATATCCGCATAATACCCATGGTCACTATGGGCTGGCAGCCGATTTTCTTGGAAAAAACAGGGATCGGCTAAATGATTTAAGGAAAATTTGGCTTCTGGCATGGAACTTCCCCCTTAGTTTATAGTAAACGATTTCTTTTATTGCTAAAATCATTATACACGTAAAAACAAGAAAGAACAAGTATTATTTTCACTTATTTTGCTGTTAAAAAAAAGGTGCTGCCAAAACAACACCTTTTTTAACTAAACCGATAGCATTATTCGATTTTTTATGACTGTACGTAAAGGGCCTTGACCCGGATATTCACCTCGTGAACCACCATGCCCGTCATGAATTCCACCGCATCGCGGATTTCTTTCTGGGCCTGCTGGATAAGAGTCGGTATATGGTTGCCATAGGTGAGAACCACATCGCAGGAAATCCGAAGGCCCATGTCCTCTCCATCCTGCATGAGATGTTCCACCTGCAAACCACCAATCTTGGTGAAGGCTGCCTGTTTCATGACCACATGACGAATAATTGCCTTGATGGCCGAGTCGTCAATGGAAAGCTTGCCGAAATAGCTAAATACCGGCCGGACAATTGATTTTTCTCCCAACCGCCGACGTTTGGTGGAAGACCGCTTGAAAAAAGTCTGTAAGGGGTCGACCAAATAGCCGGAAAAATGCGGTTTGAGCTCGATCGTCGGCACTGGGATAATGTGTTTTCCCTGTTTCAGACGATAGAACTGCGCCTTTTCCATATCTTTTTTCGACGCCACATCGGCGATATTGATAATCTTGGCAATCGACGGCAATTTCAATGCCTTGGCGATTTTATGAACCATATTCTCGGAGGTGCCGAGAATCAAAATGCGGTGCGGTTTTGCTTCATCGATTGCAGCCCGCACCTCCTCTGCATGACCGGGCAAAACAAAAATCGCCCGGCGCACAGCCATGATTTTACTCTGTTCTTTTTTAGCTGAATGACCGGCAAGTATCTTGCCATCCTTTATAAGAATACCATCATCGATGATGGCATCGGCCCGATTGTCGTGAGCGACAACCAGCGCGCGATGGCTCTTGCCGGTACCACTGGGACCCACCAGTGCAATAACATCCATATTACCTCTCCTGTTTATCCCAGTTGTTGCTGCGGACGATAGAATTTTTCCGCCCATTTGTCTTCAATGGTAAACACACCAAGTTCCGACGGATAACGCGTCGGATAGCCGTGGAAATCCGAACCACCGGATACCAACAAGCCAAATTCCTCTGCCATCGACAAGTAACGGGCCGTATCCGCTTCATCATGCTGAGGATAAAAAGCTTCAATCCCTTCAATGCCGCTCTGGCAAAGCTCACGAACTAATTCATCATCACCTATGAGCTTAGGATGGGCCAGCACCGGCGTCCCTCCAGCAGCTTTGATAAGCGCAATGATTTCCGCTGCTTCCAGATGATAGTGTGGCACATAAGCTGGTGTGCCCTTTTTCAAAACAGCATCAAATGCTTCTCGCACCGAGGTAAAATATCCTTTTTTGACCAGCACCCGTCCAATATGGGAACGGCTAATAGACTTACTGGCCCCAGCAATGGTAAGTACATCGGCTTCCGATATGTTATACCCCAAAGCCTGCAGTTTTTCAATCATTTCCGAAAAACGAGTCCACCTAGCCTCGGTAACCTCATTTAATTTATCCGCCAGCGCCCGATAGTATATATCCAGGTTAAACCCTAAAATATGAATCTCTCTGGTCGGATGATGCGCGCTAAACTCAATACCGGGAATGATATGGATACCCCGGCTTGGATAATGCCCATTCTCGTATAATTCCACGATGCCTTCCACCGTATCATGGTCCGTTATTGCCATGTATTGAAGGCCCGCATCCTTTGCGGCTGCTACAAGCTCTTCCGGTGTCATCTTGCCATCGGAAAAGGTCGTATGCATATGCAAATCACTTGGCATTCGGGTTCACTCCTATAATCTACTCAGCGCGGCTCAACAATCAGTTTGATTGCAGTACGTTCTTCCCCATCAATCTTGATATCCGTGAAAGCCGGAACACAGATGAGGTCAATTCCATGAGGCGCAACAAATCCGCGGGCAATAGCTACCGCTTTGACCGCCTGGTTCAATGCCCCAGCACCAATTGCCTGCATCTCAGCACTTCCGGATTCCCGCAACACGCCTGCTAATGCGCCTGCCACTGAGTTTGGGTTTGACTTTGCAGATACTTTTAGAATTTCCATGTTCAGCACGTCCTCTCAACATAAAGATTACTTCATACAATGCATGTATCCTATTGGTTAAACTTACTGTCACTAGCTAGAGTATTCTTCAAAAACCTGCAAAGTCCTTCTTTTCTCAAAACAATCTATTACGATTTGCGATTATTCCACAATCATGACTCGCTCAATTGCAGTTGTTTGATTGGTATTGTCATCAATATCCATAATGACTGCTGAATAAACCATCGGCCCTTCTTCCTCCAAATCGAATCGGCAGGGCATGGCCGTCGTAAACTTCCGTAGAATAATCTCCGTCTTGACGCCTAAAATGGAATTCCACGGGCCAGTCATGCCCAAATCCGTAATATAGGCCGTCCCCTTCGGCAGAATACGGTCATCCGCCGTCTGGATATGGGTATGGGTACCCACTACGCCATTTACCCGGCCATCCAAGTACCAGCCCATTGCCATTTTCTCCGAAGTTGTCTCGGCGTGAAAATCCAAGAAAAGAATATCACATTCCTTTTTTATCTCGCGGAGTATCTCTTCAATCTTTTGGAAGGGACAGTCCAAGGCCGGCATGAAGGCCCGGCCCGAAAGATTGATGACGCCGATATTCTTGGCCTTGAAGGGAAAGATGCAATAGCCTTTCCCCGGAGTTCCTTCCGGATAATTTGCCGGACGAATCAAAAAGGGCTCCTGGTCAATAAACTCCATTACATCCTTCTTATCCCAGACGTGATTGCCCGAAGTGATGATATCCGCCCCTGCATGGTAAAGAGCATCCAACGATTTGCGGGTGAAGCCCTTGCCACCGGCAGAGTTTTCCCCATTCACAATGACCACATCAATGCCCTTTTCCTTGCGGAGCTTCGGCGTATACTCCTGAAATGCCTTGCGGCCTGGACGGCCCACGACATCTCCTGTCAACATTACTCGCATGTATTCCTCCTTCCGCTGATTCCCTTGGCAAAAGAATCAACGGTTATAGACAACTACCCGGTCTTTATCGCGGATGCCAATCATTTTTTCCTTGATGCGGTATTCCTGATTCTGGTCCAAGAGGGTATCGAGGACCGCACTCTGGGCATCAGCAAATTCCGGTTCCAACTGGTCAGGGGTATGCTTATCGCATTTAAGACGCTCCGAAAAAGTCTCCCGGAAAAGCGCCGTTATAAGCGTCAATTCCCCCCGCGTCATGGTAATCAGCTGGCGATGGATATGCACCATCGTTGCCCGGCCATGACTTTCAGCCTCTACGGCCATCCATACTGGAACCCCGGAATCCAGCTCGTGATAAGCCTGCAGGCTGTCATCGAGCAATTTGGCAAAGGGCTCCAGTTCTTCCTTATCCACTTTGCCCTCCAGGACAAAATCCAATGTCATTTCGGTGGCCTCAGGCACATAGCTTACCGATTCGATTTCCGGATAGCAGGCCAGAATCGCCGCAATGAGCTGTATTCCAGTTTTATCCGTGGCAGCCTTCCTGCCCGCTGCCTTTGTTAGCCAATCCTTGAATCCAAGCATGATTGTTCCCCTTATAGGTAGAATTGGGGATGCAGAGCCAGGCCCCGCACCCCCAAACATTTTCTGATTGATTATTTCGCGTAATCGACGACGCGCGTCTCGCGGATAACCGTGGCTTTAATCTGCCCCGGGTATTCCAGCTCATCTTCGATTTTTTTGACAATATCATGAGCCAGTGCCACCGACTCAGCATCATCAACTTTATCCGGTTTGACCATAACGCGAATCTCACGGCCAGCCTGAATGGCAAAGCAGCGCTCAACACCCTCATAGGACTCTGCAATTTCTTCCAGCCGTTTGAGGCGCTTGAGGTAGGACTCAAGGCTCTCACGACGGGCACCAGGTCTTGCAGCCGATACGGCATCAGCGGCAGCAACCAAGACTGCCTCAACACTGGTTGCCTCCACATCCCCATGATGGGAAGCAATGCAGTTGATTACATCTTTTGACTCACGGAATTTATGTGCCAAATCTGCACCAATCGTGGTATGGGAACCTTCCACCTCACGGTCGATGGCTTTACCAATATCGTGCAGCAGGCCACCGCGTTTTGCCAGCGTCACATCGCAGCCAAGCTCCGAGGCCATGACACCAGCCAGATGGGCAACCTCAATGGAATGATTGAGCACATTCTGTCCATAACTCGTACGATAGCGCAAACGGCCCAGCATCTTGACCAGTTCCGGATGGATACCGTGAACACCAGTATCAAAGGTAGCCTGTTCACCAGCTTCTTTGATGCGCTGGTCAACTTCGCGTTTTGCCTTTTCCACCATTTCCTCGATGCGTGCCGGATGAATGCGGCCGTCCTGAATCAGTTTCTCCAGGGCAATCCGAGCCACCTCACGGCGTACCGGGTCGAATCCCGACAGGATGACAGCCTCTGGCGTATCATCGATAATGAGATCAACCCCGGTCATAGTTTCCAACGTGCGAATGTTGCGGCCCTCACGACCAATGATGCGGCCCTTCATTTCGTCATTGGGCAATGCGACAACCGAAACCGTCGTCTCAGCCACATGGTCAGCAGCACAGCGCTGGATTGCCTGACTCAGGATATCCTGTGCCTTCTTATCGCATTCGTCCTTTATCTGCTGCTCATACTCTTTGATTTTCATGGCTTTCTCGTGCTTGAGTTCATCCTCAGCTTCAGCCATGAGCATGGTACGGGCTTCATCCGACGTCAGACCGGAAATCCGCTCCAGCTCTTCCTTCTGCTTTTCATGCATCTCATCGATAGCCTGCTGACTCTTGTCGAGACGCGATTCCTTCCGGGAAAGAGCTTCCTCTTTCTTTTCGATGGAATCCAGCTTGCGGTCGAGATTCTCTTCCTTCTGCACAATACGGCGCTCCTGGCGCTGAATCTCACTGCGGCGCTCTTTTGTATCGCGGTCAAGCTCCTGACGCAGGCGATGGATATCTTCCTTCGCCTCCAACAGAGCTTCTTTCTTCTTTGTCTCGCCTTTTTCTTCAGCCTCTGCTACAATTCGTTTTGCTTCTTCCTCAGCGGAGCCAATCTGAGCTTCTGCCGTACGCTTACGGGCAGCGTAGCCAAGACCGACACCGATGATAACTGCAACTATTACCGCTACTACTTCGATAACGATAATACTCACCCCCTCTTTTTTTATTTGCTTTCATGCATTATTTGTTTTCCTGAATAGTTTTATCCATAACTATACCTTTATATTCTATAGTTTTTCCCGTAGAGTGTCAAGAAAACCTGGTCAAATCGCACAAAATGCGGTAAAATTAGAAAATACGTGATAATTTGATGAAATTCGACGGGAGGAACCCAACCATGCTGAACTGCTCCGAATGCGGACGTACCCTTGAGGAAAAGGATGCGCTTGTTCATACCACCGAAGACGGAGAAAAAAAAGTCATCTGTCAAGAGTGCTTCAAAGAACTTACTGGCGTTGATTACCAGACCTTTGCCCTGCGCAAAGAAAACGCCAAGCAAACGTTTATCGCAGTCCTCTTCTGCCTCGCCTGCACGGCTTATGCCTGGTACGATAAAGGCTGGATGTGGGGCGTTGGCGGCATTATTCTCACCACGCTTGTTTATCTGTTTTCCAGCAAAGCACGCTAAAAACTGAATCCCTTCAACACCTACCACCTTGTTCAACATGTAATTATTGTCTTTATGAGAAAAGACGGTTCGCTGACTCATTCAAGTCTTCGAACCGTCTTTTCATTTAGCTATTGTGTTATAGCTTTTTCCTTCAAAAATCAATAAGAAATTTTTCCATCGGAACTAATTCTCTCCGCTGACTTATTGCTTTATACCAATAAGCACTTTTTTTGGGATATCGTTTTTGATTGGCATAATCCACATAAAACAAGCCATAGCGTTTGTTATAACCATTGCTCCAGGACAGTACGTCCATCAGGCTCCAAATATAATAGCCTTTTACCTTGACGCCTTCCTCGATGGCCTTCAGGATTGCTTCCAGATGCTTGGTGACATATTCGATGCGCGGCGTGTCATCGATTTTTCCGTCTTCAAAGTCATCCTTATAGCCCATGCCATTCTCGGATATAAAAATCTCTTTGTAGTTCGGATAATCCCTGGCGATACGCTTTAACTGCCTATACATGCCCTCCGGGTAAATCGGCCAATCCCAATCCGTAGTGGGGACTTCCGGATTGCTGACACGTGCACCGATGCCCTTGAGGCAGAACACGCTGGTACCCTTTTCGCCGGTGCTGTTATTCACCACCTGGCTGTCACCATCCCAGGCCTGCAAAAAGTGACTGGAATAGTAATTCATGCCTAAAAAGTCAATCTGCTTGGCAGCGCGCGCAAAATCATCAAAATCGGACGGCTCCGTGATGAGCTTGCCGCCATTCTTCTGCAGGATTTCATTTATCAGCGACATGGTCGTATCGCTGTATTTTCCCAAATAGCAGGCATCCAGCATAAAACGGTTGGAAATCGCATCATCCAGGTCGCGGGCATGGCAATCAGCGGGGGAAGCCGATATAGCCACCTTGCCCTCCAACGTATGGACAATACCGATTTTTCCCGGCAAGTTCATGCTCTTGTACAGATTCAGAGCCCGGGCATGCGCTACCATGAGATTGTGCTCAATCTGGATGGCCTTCTCAATCTGGAAGGTTTCATTCGGGGGAAAATTCCCTGCCAGATAGCCATTCTGAGCAATGGACCAAGGTTCGTTAAAGGTAGCCCATTTCGTCACCCGATCGCCGAAGGCCTCAAAACAGATTTTGGCGTATTCCACAAATTTGTCAATCAAATCGCGATTCAGCCAATGGCCATTTTGAAAAAATTTTAGGGGAGTATCAAAATGGTGCAGCGTCACAAAGGGTTCTACGCCCTGTTTGATGCACTCGTCGATCAGCTCATTGTAATACGCAATACCAGCCGGATTCACCCTGCCTTCCCCTTCGGGAAGGATCCGCGTCCAAGACAGGGAGATGCGGATGCCATTGATGTTATAATCATGTGCCAGCTGCAAATCCGTTTTGTATTGATGATAAAAATCGCTGGCAGGATCCGCATTGAACCTTGCGCCAGGACGATTCATATACTCGTCCCAGACACAGGGACCGCGCCCATCTTCGCGGGTTGCACCTTCCACTTGATAGGCAGCAGTAGCCCCGCCAAAGATAAAACCAGCTGGAAATTTCTTTGCCATAATCAACCCTCATTTCTCCCGGAACATCTTGAGGAAACGTTTATCCATATCCGAAAGCAGCATAGCTGTCATCAGATGATCCTGTGCATGCACGGTAAGAAAACCAATTTCGATTTCCTCGCCGGCTGCTTCCTTCGTAATGAGTTCCGTCTGCTGATTGTGGGCATTGAGGATCAAGTCATCCCCTTCTTTGATGAGCGATTCTGCTTTTGCAAAATCCTTTTCACCAATAGCATCCATCGCGGCTAGGAATTTTGTCCGAGCATCGCCGGAATAAGCCACAATTTCCATAGCAATCATTGCCATTTCATCTTTCGTCATTGTCATAAGAATCCCCTTTTCGTAAATATTTTTCCCTAGTGCCCCACTTACTTTCTTTACCCCTAAAAAAAGTAAGCTAGCTAACCGACACCATTATAGCACGACATCAGTCGTGATAGTAACCTTCCTCCCATTTTTTCAGATACTCATCAAAGAGTGCATCATTCTCTATGCAATCATTGTCATCAATCAGCCCATCAATTTTCGCAATCAGTGCATCCTTTTCCGGAGTCGGTTTATACTCAGCCTTTAGAAAGGCCTCCAGAATATATTCAATCGATCCAATACCAATAACACGACCTCCACACCCAATTACATTTGCATTAAGATTCTCTTTTGCCGCTACTGCTGTTTGCACATCAGCCACGCAGGCTGCACGAACACCTTTTACTTTCTGTGCGGCATTATTAATACCGATACCAGTACCGCAAATACACACGCCCAAATCCGCCTCACCAGTTGCCACCAGTTTTCCTACTTTGCGTCCATAAATCGGATAGTGCGTACGGATAAAATCATAGGTACCCACATCGATGACTTCATGTCCCTGTTTTTTCAAGAATTCTGCCGCTTTGATTTTTATATCGGTAACAATATGGTCACAACCAATTGCAATCTTCATCGTATTAACCTCCTTCACACTTCCCGGTTCAGCATATCAATGCGAATCTGATGACGTCCACCATCATACTCCGTCTTCACAAAGTTTTCCGCTAATTCACAGGAAAGCTTCTCTGCCGTAACATTTGCCCCCAGCGTAATGATCTGCGTGCTGTTGTGACGGCGGGTCATGGATGACGTGTAATCCTCATAAGTCGGAGCACAGACAATGCCATGATGTTTCGCAGCAATCATAAACGGAGCCACTCCATAGTCGTCCACGACAATGCCCCGGGTAATCCCCTTGGTTAAAATCGCATCCACCACATTTTCTGTGGCGATAAAAATATCCTCATGGGACAAATCCTCTATCTCATAACCTTTGCCAAGCAAATAATCCTTGATGCTGTCTTTCAGTTTTGCGCCAGCACCATTCGCAGCCAATGCAACTTTCATATTCTGACTTCCTTTCTGTCTTCTTGATGATTTTATTATAATCATTCTTGCTTTTTCGTTGTTTTCAGGTTTTGAAAGCATTTTCGCCGTGATATAATAAGAATACTGAATGAATTACAAGGAGCTGATAAATCATGTTAATTAAGATCGACCATGATTTTCACGAACACCTAACCGAAACGGAGAAGAAAGTCATCGCCTTCATCAACAGCAACACCGAAAAGATTTCCTCTATGTCCATCAGTGACGTAGCCGAGGCGACTTATTCCTCTCCCGCCACCGTATCCCGCACCATAAAAAAATGCGGCTTTTCCGGCTTTGCCGAACTGCGTTATCTCATCACCCAGGAAACAGACGTCCACAAAGACAGCATCAACGTCAATGAGATTTTCAATAAAAGCCTGATGGAAGTAACACAGACCATCGAACAGCTGAGCATTGAAACCATCCTGGCGGTCGTGCGGGAAATCTGCCAGGCCAAGCGTATCTATCTCCTGTCACGCGGGCTCACGGAGCACGTAGCCGAGGAATTTGCCCTGAAACTCCAGCTGCAGGGATTCCATGTCTTTGCCAACTCCGATCCGTCTATCATGCAGGACATGACCCGCCGTGTAAAGAATCAGGAACTCGTCATCATCTTCAGCCTGTCTGGCAAGACCCCGGAGCTTCTCACAGCCGCCGAGAATGCGGCCTCTCTGGGTGCCCGCATCGTCACCATCACCTGCGGCTCTCCGGACACACCGCTGGCACGTATTGCACACCTTACAGCCTACGGCTTCAAGCACAGCCATGTAGCCATCAAAAACGTCGATGCCACCTCCCGTCTTCCCATCTATGTCATCAGCCGTATCATCTCAGACTATCTGGCCAAACGTCAGGATGAGGAACGCGAAAAAGCCGCCCGCAAAGAGGCGGCTTATCGTCGGGAACATTATTTTTGATTGGGCAGGCTCATCAGCCGGCAATTTTCTCTACGGAAATCCGCGGCAAAAGTTGTGCCACTACCTTTTTCTGCACGAAACCACTTTCGGCTTCCAAAGCATTTGCGGTACCACAAGCAGCCCCCAGCCGCAGGATGTCTTCAATCGGCAGCTTGCGGGCAAAACCGGCAGCAATCCCTGCCACATAGGAATCCCCAGAACCGACAGGATTCTGGCAATCAATCTTTGGCACAGTGACACGATATACCTGATTCTGAAAACCCACCAGGGAGCCTTCACTGCCCAAGGATACCGCCGCCATCTCAATTCCTTCCTCGAGGAAGTGACGGATTTCCCGCACGACATCTTCTTCGCTGTGGAGACGATATCCGCGCAGGGCTTCCATCTCATCCCGGTTTGGCTTGATGAAATCCGGACGGGCTGCAATGCCGCGGGCCAGTAAATCCCCGCTGGTGTCGAGCAGGAATTTCTTTCCAGCCTGGTGAGCCTCTTCAATCAGCTCAGCATAAAAGTCAACCGGCACACCTCGCGGCACACTGCCGGAGGCTACGACAATATCCGCTTTTCCTAAAAGTTCCGTGTACTTATCACGGAACTTTTTTAATTCTGCAAGACTTACATCGGGTCCGGGCTCGAGGATTTCCGTCTGGGCACCATCCTCGGTGAGTATAGCCAGACAGGAACGTGTCTCTCCTGCCACCTCAACAAAGTCACCAGCTATGCCATAGTCATAAAGCCTGCCTGCTACGAATTCACCGGTCTTGCCGCCCAGGAATCCTGTTACCACCGTTTCCTCACCCAGAATGGTATCCACATTCGCGACATGGATGCCCTTACCGCCGGGGGTATTATCCACCGATTTGGCCCGGACGATTTTTCCCTTGGCAAAATCCACGAGTTCATAGCGCTTATCAAGCGAGGCATTTAAATTTATTACCAGTATCATAAGCGTTCCTTCCCTTTGTCAGCAGAAATCAATACCGATTCTGGCTGCCGCATACCTCAATCTTATGTTTTACGATAGCCTTCATTGCTTCCTTGCCCGGAGTCATATACTTGCGCGGATCATTGGCCCCCGGATTTTCCTTGAAGAATTCCTTCACGGCATTGGAAAATGGAATCTTCAAGTCCGTGGCTACATTGACCTTGCAGATACCCAGCGAAATGGCTTTCTGGACCAATTCGTCCGGTACATCCGAAGCACCATGGAGTACCAGCGGGACTTCTACGCGCTGGCGGATTTCCGTCAGACGGTCAAAGTCCAGTTTTGGCGTTCCTTTGTAAAGTCCATGAGCCGTACCGATTGCCACAGCCAGACTGTCAATTCCCGTATCTTCTACATAGCGCAGGGCATCCTCCGGATTGGTATAGGCACTATCCGCATCATCCACCACAAGATCATCTTCCTGTCCGACCAGTTTCCCAAGCTCTGCCTCTACCGAAGCACCACAGGTATGTGCAAAAGCTACTACTTCTTTTACCTTGTTCACATTCTCATCATACGGCAGGCGGGAAGCATCAATCATTACGCTGCGGCAACCGGCAGCCACCGTACTCTCGATTTCTGCCACATCCTCATGATGATCGAGATGGAACGACATGGGAATGTCGTATTTTTCCATAGCAGTTCCCGTAAGTGCCACCAGATAATCCTTATCTGCATACCGCACCGTTGACGGTGTAGCGGCGATGATTACCGGGGAACGCATTTCACTGGCCGTATCCACTACCACCTGGAATGTTTCCAGATTGTGAATATTAAACGCTGGCACCGCATAATGCTTCTTCTGAGCATCTTTTAACATTTCATTGGTATTGTGCAGTTTCATCATAATCTCTCCCTTTACGTAGGCATCATTTTTCTCCTTATGGCTTTATTATAGGTAGCGGAACCGCGCCTTTGTTTTCGCCTTTTGGAAGAGTTTTCATAACATCGCGGAACCTGCACAAAAAATCACCCCTGCAGGCAGCTGCTTGCAGGGGTGATTGGATTTTGTACGTGTTATTGTTTGTAGAATTCGAAGTTATCGAGCGATCCCCAGGTTCCCGGAGCAGCTTCCATAGTCACTGCCACCGTGCACTTGCCGCCTTTTACCTCAACATCCTTGATGGTAAAGGTATGCCACTCGTTCCAAGCCGTGTCCTTGATATCCACCGACTTCGTCCCCTTGCTGGTGGCAGCGGTAAGCTGATACTTGCTCTGTCCGCCACCGCCCTGGGTCGACACTGCTACGGTGTACTTGCCATCCGCCAATCCGGTGAATTCCTGGCTGGCCGTGAACTTGAATGCCTTGTCACTCCAATAGTGCATCGCACTGGTATCCAGAGCATCGCCGCCTTTGGTTACCACATCCAATACCTTATCGCCAGTAATCGTCCAGCCGTCGAGATTCTGCGCGTTCTCAAAGTTACCATTCTTGAACAGGTTTACCTTGTCCACCACCGTAATCAAGCCAGTAACCGGATATTTTTTTCCCTCAACGGTAACGGTCCCTTTGACCGTATAATCTCCGGCCTGCTGGAAAACAGGATTCGGCTTCTCCCAATCGATCTCCACACTTTCCGCATGATCATCCGAGAACGTCACGCGCGTCTTGGGCGGCAGTTTGGCTGCCGTGCCACGGCCGGCCTCCCCCGTCACATCATCCACTTCCTTAACGGCCGGTTTGACCGTCGGCAGCGACTTGTCGCTGACATCCGTAAATACCTTCCAGGACTCCAGTGCCTTGCCCTTGTTATCGAACATGACCAGGTTATCCCATTCATTTCCCTGATCCTTAAAGGCACCAGCCCCCGGCACAGCATACCAGTCCGGCTCCCAATAGAACATGCCGATACCTCTGCCATTCGGCACATCCGCGAGACTCTGCATAACGGTACGCAGCCCCGTAGCCTGCCCCTGTACGGTCGAACGGAAACCGCCCACATATTCCGCCTGTGCATCATAGGGGTTTTTCGTATCGTCAAAGTTCTCGTTGGTATAACCGAATGCCGTCTCGACAATAATCACATCTTTGTTGTAACGGGCCGACAAATCCTTGATATTTGCACGCATAGCATCCATATTGCCATGCCAGAACGGATAATAGGACAAACCAATGACATCAAAATCATTGACCCCGTTATCCTTGATCAACTGATTATAAAATGTCTGCGAAGCGGCATTGTCGCCACCTTTGTCGATGTGAATCATGGTCCTGATATTCGGATCCGTCTCATGTACAGCCTTCAGGCCGCTTGCCACAAAGGAAGCCAGCGTCTTGCCATTATCCTTGGCTGGCAGTTTGCCCAGAGGCCAGATCATGCCGTTGGTGATTTCATTGCCCACCTGCACCATTTCCGGCAGCTGACCGGCTTTCTTGAAATCCCCCAGCACTTTTTTCGTATACTGGTAGACATCCTTGGCCACTTTTTTGGCATCATCCTTTTCCCAGGCTTTCGGTGCCCACTGCTTGCCAGGATCCGCCCAGAAATCGCTGTAATGGAAATCAATAAGCACCTTCATGCCGAGTTCATGCGCACGCTTTGTCATCGCCAAAGCACGTTCTGCCGTGGTATAGCCGCCGCCATTGGCATGATCCGGATTATTCCAGATGCGCAGGCGGATCCAGTTGATGCCGTATTTTTTCATGATGGCCAGCTCATCCATCTCCGTGCCATCCATATCGTAGAACTTGCCGCCCAGGGATTCCAGCTCCGGCAGCATAGACACATCCGCACCTTTAATAAAATCCGCACTGAGATTGGGAATGGGATTGACCTGCACGGCTGCATCAGCCGTAAACGGAAACAACGATACGGCCCCTGCTGCTAGTGCTCCCAATACTAAACTTTTAAGACTTGCGTTCTTCATGCTATCTTCCTCCTGCAACCTGTTTGCCCTTCTTGCTTAGAAGCTGAAAATAAGTCCCGACAGCAGCATGTTGTCATAGGTGCCATATTTCGTATTATACGTCTTCATACGATGCCAGTTGAGTTCCACATTTGCCTGCGGTGCCAGCATATAACTGAAGCCAATTCCATAACCACGGCAGCCGCCTGCGTCGCCGCCATAACCATTACCACCAGCAAAATCCATATGATGGCCCCATCCAGAGGAATCCACCGCATAGTTGCCCAATGCTGCATATTCCACATACGTATGCCACGTATTTTTCTTCATCCAGTCAAGATTGCCATAGACCACGCGCGTCCAGAAGCCATGCTTGTTCTGGTCTTTGCCCGTCATGGCCACATTGTTGACAATCCCCTCTGCGAGCCAGGTAACACGCGGGGAAAGTTTGGTGTTGAAGCCCACCGCAGTCTGGTTCAGTTTATAATCCACTGCTTTGCCATAGAAATTAATCCAGCCCCAGTCGTTGACAGAAGGATTCCAGAGCTGCGCATCCATTTTCGCGTTCAAGTGGGACACGGTAATGGTCGTAGCACTGCTCGACCGTACGGATACATTGGCAAAGAACCCTGGCATCCACTTATCTTTTCCCTGACCCCAGTTTTCTGCCGTGATATCGCCCCAGCCAAACATGGCATCCATTTTCGGGCCGAAGGTCTTATTTACCGCGAAACCATCGATACCATTTTCCCACCAGATAAGGCCCTGTCCAAGGTTTTTCTCCATGCGGCCAGCGTCAATCCGGAAACCATTTTTCGCGGACCAATTCACTTCGGCCCGATCCAGGGTAACATTACCATGGTTATCACTGCCCAGTCCATGGTCTTTATCGGCATCACTGCGATTGGTCTCATGCTCGAGTTTCAAACGTGCATTGAACGACAGATTTGGAGCAGGCTCTCCCCACATCCCAAGGCGGAAACGAGTCGGCGCTACTTTTTCCTTCTTGTCCAAATGTTTTTTCATATCAGCATCCATGCCAGCCACATTCAATTTTTTATAATAATTTCCCTTGATGTTCTGTGCATAACGGAAACGCACATCGCCAAACATCTTGATATTAGACTGCTTGCTCTTGATATTGTTGATTTCCTGTTCTACATTGGACAGGCGTACATCCATATCTTTGAGCTCCGCGGAAAATTCTTTTTTAAGTTTGTTAATGGCTCCTTTATCCTTCGGCTGGACATTGTCGTATTTCTCCATAGCCTTGGCCACGATCTGCGCCATCTCATAGCGGTTCATGGTCTTGGTTCCCCTGAATGTGCCATCGCTATAGCCTTCCAGCACGCCATCCTCGGCAAGCATGGTGACTGCGTCATAAGCCCAATGTCCTTCTGGTAAATCCTTGAAGGGATTCTGTGCGGCAAAAGCCGTCGTGCTCATCGTCGTTGCTGCTAAGACTGCTGCCATAAGAGCTGCTTTTTTCATGTTTTTTCCTCCTAATTTCCCCAATATTCTGTAAAATTTCCCATAAAAATACTCCTGCTGCCACCGTTGCCATCCTACAACTGGCAGCAGGAGTTATTTTTCCTACATAAAGTTTAGTGTGCCATCAAGGCCAGGGCAAAGTCCAAAGCTTTGTCCGGGTCACGCGTGAGCCCCACATATTCGCGGCCGCTGGTCGTAGCACTCTTGACGCCTTTGGCATCACAGTCAGACTTCAATTCATCGTACATCGAAGCCATCTGCGGAGCCAGGACAACGAGATCAAAATCCGTAATGATATCCTTGTGCTGTCCATATGCCATAGCAATGGATTCTACCGGTGCGTGGCGATGCTCAGCCCCTTTGGTAATCGCCTTAGCCAGCATAGAGCTGGTAGCACCAGAAGCACAGAGTACCAGGACTCGTTTTTCCTCACTAGGCAGTTCCTCGGAAGCGGATACCGGAGCCGGCTCAGGAACTGCAGCCTCATCCTCATCCGCCTTGGCCATTATGTCTTCCATGACTCCATCTCTTTCCCTTGCTACCAGCTGCGCATCGTAAACACGGAAGAACGGATAGTACAGTGCCGCATCCATAACCAAAAGCAACGGAGCCAGTACAAAGGCCATCTGGGCAAAGCCCGTACCGATGATGAGACCGATAGGCGCCGGCGTAGTCCATGGCAGGATATACGTAAAGGCATTCATGCCCAGATTATCCACGAAGAATTTGAACACCCAGACATTGAGAATCGGGGTAAGGACAAATGGGAAGAACAATACCGGATTAAGCACAATCGGAGCACCGAAGATAATCGGTTCGTTGACGGCAAACGTAACCGGCACGATAGAAGCGCGTCCCACAGCACGAAGCTGTTTGGATTTTGCGATAAAGGCACACATAGCGCAGAACATCAGCGTTGCGCCCGTACCGCCCAGGGTAGCGACAAAGTAAGACGTCGGATGCGTGAGAATGTTCGTGGCATGTCCCCCCGCATTGACAATCTGCAGGTTTGCCTCGATATTGGCAATGTAGATAGCCGTAACCGCTGGTTCAACAATCGACGGGCCATGGATTCCCACGAACCAGAACATAGCCATGGCACCATAGATGATAGCCAGACCGATGTAGCCATCCGCTGCCACAAAGAGCGGCTTGAATACTTCCAGGATCCAGGCACCGAACATCATGCCCGTAGCTTCCTTGAACACGATGCCAAAAACCCAGTAAATCATAACTGCTACCGACAACGGGATAAGATCCGCGAAAGTCTGCGCAATATAGTGCGGAACTTCATCCGGCAGCTTGATGGTAATGTTACGCTTTACAAAGAACTTGTAGATATTCGGAACGGTGAAGGCTACGACAAAAGCGGAAAGCAGACCTTTCGTCCCCATGAACTCTGTGGAAATTCCCCCTTCCACGGGAGCAACTGCCAAGAGCAGCAAGCAGATAATCGAAACAATCATGACCGATACGTCATTGATCTGACGCAGTTTCGGCATTTTGGTGTTAATGCTGTCCGTCAGGCTTTTCGCAATCGTAGCCACCATGAGGATGCCCAGCATGCCCATACTGTAGTTATAAGCCTGCCATAAGACCGTACTGATGGCTTTCGGCCATTTGTAGTCGAAAATCTCTGGTACGCATGCCACCAAAATAAATAGCGATGAAAATAGGATAACCGGTATGCAGCTGACAAATCCATCCCGGATTGCCCGCAAATAGATGTTGTTAGAAACCTTTTCGAAAAGAGGCTTCATTTTCTCTACCATCTGAATGAGTTTTTCCATGACACTTTCCCTTTCTTTTTCTTCCAGTAAAGACCCCTAATTGTTTTTCCCCTTGTTATGATTATAGTATAATAAAAACGTGTTTATTCGTGTTTTCACGTTTTGAAAATGTTTTCAATCCTATTTGCACGCAAAAAGAACTACCCTCTTATTGTTACCCAAGAGGGCAGTTCCACCTTTTATTTCAAGATATCCGCCAATTCTTCCGGTGTCAGTTCAAACGTCTCCATAATAGCCTTACTGCTCATTGTCCCATCCAAGTACAATTTCCGCAGGATTGTACGGCGGGCTGCGGATAAGCCTTCCGCATAACCATTTTTGAATAAAGCACCATTATTTCCCTGCTCTACCCCCATACGGCGATTGATTCCGCCCAGCAAACTGCTTTCGATTGAGACATTTGGCTTTTTCCACAAAGCATTCCGATCCACCATATTGGTCGGCATAATTTTTCCCTTCAGCTGGTAATCCCCATCGCCAAGCATCTGCCAAGTTTCATCTGCCGGCCAGGACTTTTTGAGCACCCGTTCCACATTGATACGGTCACTTTCCCGGTAAAACCGCTCTGCATCCTCCCGCGATTTACCGCCGGCCATTTTCCGGGCAATAAGCCGCTCTTTCAAATCACGCGGCTCTGCACTGATAAACAGCGAATAATCCGCATAACTGCGGATTTTCTGCCACGGGTCTTCGCCTAACAACAGCCAATTTCCTTCCAATAGAATTATCTTGCGGCGAATCTTTACGACTTCCTCCACGACATCGTGAATCGAACGGTCGTAAATCGGCCAACGAATATCTGCCATGCGGACCGTTTCGAGCTTTTCCACAAGGTGTTCCACGTCAAAAGTCTCTGGACATCCCTTTACCGCCGCCATGGGAATCTTTTCGCCATTGCGCTCCACATGATGATTGCGGATGTAATCGCTATGATAATGGAACCCATCGAGGCCAATGGATTGCACGGGCTCAAGAGATGAATCCGTCAAGGACAGCTGCTCTAACAGCAGTGCCAACGTGGATTTGCCAGTTCCCGGAGGCGCTACCAAAAAAATCACCAAACGTTTTCCTACCCCTTGTTGCATTTTGGTCATTCGACGCAGGAATGGAACAAACAGATTATCAATTGTCGCCTGATTGTATTGTACCTTATGCCCCAGGCCATTTATTGTAAGGCGGCAGGTTCGCCACACTTTCCCCCCCATATTTTCTCCTCCTATCATTCCTTTGGTAAAAGCAAACTCTTCTTGCATTATACCGCCAATGTTCTAGTTTTGCCATAGGCAAAACTTCCCTTAGTTTTAAGAAGTTCATTAGAATTTTCATACTTTTTTCTAACCTATTTTTGTTATAATTGAAGATAGCAATTGATATATATAACGGAGGTTGATAGTATGATTACCCGGTTCCAATCCCGTAAAAAAATAACCAGCCTGCTAGCTGCCGGCATTATTGCCTCAACGACTGCTGCGGGAGTCTTTATGCCGACTCCGGCCGAAGCCAGTACCGCCAGCATTTTAGGTGCGGCAATTGGCGGAATACAAGCTCGCAGCGAACTCAATAAAACCCTGCACAAATACAACGATACCGAAGAAGGCCGTCAGGAATATTTCCAAGCCATGAAAAAACAGTACGGCGTCAACAATGATTGGGCTCTTAACCAGCAGCTTGACCGCATCATGACCAATCTCACGGCAGCCATCGGTGCGGTCGATCCATCCATTTATCAAAAGCCCTATAATTATTTCATCAACAACGAAACCAGCTTCAATGCCTTTTGCACCTTAGGACACAACCTTAGCGTCAATACGGGGCTCTATAATGTACTTACCAACGAAGATGAAATTGCTGTCGTATTAGGGCACGAACTCGGCCACGGTCAAAAAGACCATCCGGCAAAGGGTGCCCGCCGGTCACTCAACATGGCGATTCTGGGCTCAGCAACGGGAACCACTGCCGGTGCAATCATGGCAACCGTCGTAAATAATCGTAACATTACGAAACCAATGGAACGCGAGGCTGATGCACTGGCTTTTGACTACATCATCCACACGAATTACAACCCCGGTGCCACAGCCGCCGTATGGCAGCGCGTAATGGACCTTTCGAAGAGCAATCCTTCTGGCATCCAGGCCTTTATATCCGACCATCCTTCCAACGATAACCGCCGCGATGCCTATTCCAAAAAACTTACCACCTACAGCGGTGGACATGTTACCAACAAAGACGGCGTCATAAAGGTCAACACCAAAGTATTCACGACACCGGCAGCCGCTGGCGGCATGAGTGCCCGTGAACGTGCTTACTTCGTCATGGGCAACCTCTGTGCCGCCTATCATAATGGCCATAACCGCAGTGCTGCTTATGCCAACGGCAATACCGTCATGCTTGGCGCCCACCCCATCATGACCTGCGTCGAAGGCGACGAACCCGCATCGACGCTTGCTGCCCGCCTCAACCAAATCAAATAAATGACCAGTGGCGATAGGCAATGAAGTCTCTCAAGGAAAGCGTTCAAAATGAACCGCTTTCCTTTTTTTGTACGACTGATATATAATGGTAACAAATACGTAATGCAGTCATGCGAAAGGACATCATCATGCAAATACGCGATTATCGCACTTCCATCCTGTTAGGTATTACCTTTACCATTTTGTTATCCACCTTCTGGTATATGCCGCAACTGGCCTTTATCATCTTCATCTCCCTGCTGTTGCAACTTCTCTTGTTGCCACCAGTAAACTGCCTGAATAAAAAAATGCCCCGCGCCTTAGCCGCCGGAATTGTACTCATTGCTTTTGTCAGCTTTACGTTTCTATTGCTGGCATTAGTCTCCAGCAGCTTTGTCCCGACCTTCTCTCACTTCATTACCGATTTCCCACAACTGACGGAAAAAATTCAGAACGTTCCACTATTGCAGGAATCCGAATTTCTTAATACCGAACTGGATAATGTCTGGGCGGAGCTGAAATCCACCAGTGTCGATGCCCTAAAATCCTCTCTAACCGTTCTTTTGTCCCTATTCAACAAAATCATCGACATGGTCATCATCCTCTTTGTGACCTTTTATCTCCTCAAAGACGGCGAAGAAATCAAACAGTACCTTGCTACCCGTTTCCCACAAAAGGATACCGGACGCGTCTTGAAACTTTTTAACCGCATTTTAAATGCTCTGCGTACCTACATTTTCAGTCAGCTCGTCATCTGTTGCATTACTGCTGTGATTGTCTTCCTATATTTTACTCTGCGGAATCTCCCCTATGCTTCAGTCTTTGCCATGGTTTCCGGCATCTGCGAGTTCATCCCTGTATTGGGTCCCACGGTCGCTTCTGCCTTTGGAATCCTACTGACGGCCACCGTTGATCCATTCATCGCCCTACAGACTGCTGGCTTTTACCTGCTGCTCACACAAATCAATCACAACTTCATCTATCCCACAATGATTGGTAAATCCCTAAACCTCCATCCCATTGCCATTATTCTTGGCATTATTCTCGGAGGAGAACTACTTGGTGCCCCCGGCATGTTCCTGGCTGTCCCCTTCATCGTCATCTGCAAATTGGTCATTGAAGACATCTACGAACATCGCCTGCGCCAATTGGAAAACAAAAAAAATTCGCGCTGGCTTGCACAAAAAAATCCCAAAATATAACAAATGGCTGTACCATTTTTCGGTACAGCCATTTGTTATATTTACAAAAACATCTTCACAATATCTGCTCGACTGACAATGCCGACCAAATGGCCGATATCATCCACTACCGGAAGCCGTTTGATATGTTTGTTCAACATGATTTTGGCCACCTTGCCAACCTCATCTTCCCCTTTGACGGTCATAACCTTTTCTGTCATAATCTGCTCAGCAGTAAGTGCGGCAAACTTCCGGAAAGCATCCCGATATTCCGTCAGGCCATTATAGTAGATTACTGCACCAAGGATACATAGTTCATCAGGGGCCTCTGGCGCAGCCTCTTTGCGGAGCAAATCCCCTTCGCTGACAATACCGCGAAGTTCTCCTGCCGCATCCACCACCGGTACTCCCGATATCCGATTGGAAATCAAAAGCTCCGCCAATTCCCGGATTGTTGCCTCCGGATGAACGGTAATCACCTCTTTGGTCATGATTTCTTTTACCAGCATGATACGCACCTCGCTTCGTCCCTAGCAAAAACTGCCAGCGGAAAACCACTGGCAGCTGCCAACATTCTTATTTAATGACCATAACGGGAATCGGCGACTCCTCAATAACCTTCTGACTGACACTGCCAATCAAGGCCCCTTTGAAAAGTCCGAGACCGCGGCTGCCCATGATAATCATGTCGCTGTGTTCCTGTCCGGCCACGCGAATGATGGCCTTGGGAATATTGCCCGTTTCTACATGTTTCGCAGCGCGGAGATCATCCGGAATCTTCTCCCAAATGCGGTCAAATACGATATGGCTGGGAATGTCCTTATTGATATTGCTGGCTACATAGACAAAGTCCAGATCCGCCTGGCACTTTTCCGCAAAGAAAATTGCCTCGTCTACCGCCTTGCAACCGTTGACCGAACCATCAACCGGAACCAGGATTTTTTTGATTTTCCCCATAATAAAACCTCCCTGCGAGTCTGTTTTATTGTTTATACCTTAGTATTCGGTATTTTTCCTGATGATTCCTGCTTTTAGACAGAATTTTTTCAATTGTTTTCTCTGAACATTCCCCTTGGATTAATCGCTACAGGGACACTGCGGTTTATCAAAATACTTGCTGATAATCTTAACCGCACAATAGTCGCCACACATGGAGCAAGCTTCTTCACCAGTCTTATTTCGTTCCCCGCGTTTTTTCCGTGCTAAATCTGGATCGATAGCCAGTTCCAGTTGTGCATCCCAGTCGAGAATCTTACGCGCTTCGGCCATTTTGCGGTCCCATTCTACAGCTCCCGGAACTCCGCGCACCATATCCGCTGCATGGGCCGCAATCCGCGAAGTGATCACACCGGTGTGGACGTCTTCAATCGTCGGCAGAGCCAAATGTTCAGCCGGCGTCACATAGCAAAGAAAATCCGCACCGCTTACCGCAGCCAGCGTGCCGCCGATTGCCGCGGTAATATGATCATACCCCGGCGCCACATCCGTCACCAGCGGGCCTAACACATAGAAGGGAGCATTGCGGCACAGTCGTTTTTCCAATTTCATATTGGCGGCAATCTGATCATAAGGGACATGCCCCGGCCCCTCCACCATGACCTGCACACCGCGGCGCCAAGCCCGATCGACGAGCTCGCCCAGCGTAATGAGCTCCGTCAGCTGGCCGCGATCGGTAGCATCTGCCGTACACCCTGGCCGCATGCCATCGCCCAAACTGAGCGTCACATCATATTTTTCACAGATATCAAGAATCTTATCGAAATGCTCATAAAGAGGATTTTCCCGCTCATTGTGAAGCATCCAGCCAGCGATAAAAGACCCGCCCCGGCTGACGATATCCATGATGCGCCCCTGTTTGCACATGCGCTCTACTGCGGCCAGCGTTACACCACAGTGCAAGGTCATAAAATCGGCGCCATCCTTGGCTTGTTTTTCAATCGTCTCCAGAATATCTTCTTCGGTCATTTCTACTACTGCTCCATGCTCTTTGATGGCCCGAACCGTAGCTTGATAAAGAGGAACAGTTCCCACCATGACCGGAGAATGTTCGATGATTTCTTTTCTTGACAGGTCAATATTATTGCCCGTGGAAAGGTCCATGACAGCATCCGCACCGCATTTGACCGCTTCCGCCAGCTTATCCAGTTCGGGGGCCACATCAGGATAGGAACTGGACGTACCAATATTGGCATTTACTTTTACCCGCAGGCCTTCCCCTACCCCACGGGGTTTCAGCCCCTTGTGATTGATGTTGCAAGGAATTGCAATAACCCCTTTTGCTACCCCGGCGCGTATCACCTCTGGGGATAGGTGTTCATCCAAAGCCACCTGTTTCATTGCATCAGTAATCTTGCCCTCACGTGCCAGCTGCATCTGTGTTGCCATATTGTTACCTCCTAAAAATATAAAAGCCGCCCAGCATAGCTAAGCGGCATTTTTTGCATCTCACTTCCCTACGCAGGTCTTAACCCAACAGGTTCCAAGGGTCGACGTAACGTCTCTCAGCAGGACAAGCCTGCGCCCCTAGTGAATCTTCTTATACAATTAACGATAATAGTGTAACAAATACCCACAATTTATGCAACTATAAACTTTCTTGAAAAATTTTAAAATAAGTGTTGACAAGCACTAGGTTTCTGCGTATAATATTTCATGTACTCACGGGATGTGGCACAGTTTGGTAGCGCGCTTCGTTCGGGACGAAGAGGCCGCAGGTTCGAATCCTGTCATCCCGACCATTGAAAAGTTAAGCCAGCAACTTCGGTTGCTGGCTTTTTTGTATTTAATTTCATGCCCTGCTTATGCCGATTTACTGATGGCTGTTGTAAAGATTTTCTCCAAAAGCGTAAGGGCCCCGCGATAACCAATGTAAGTCTTATTGATGACCACATCATAGGAAACCGGATAGCTGACTTCCACGATGTGCCCGTTAAGCTCTTTCGTAATGTCCCGTTCCCAGGTGGTACCAAAAATTATCGGCGGTTTATGTCCATATTCTCCCTGCTTGATTGCCTGAGTGACGAGATACCCGTCTTCGATAAAATCTACCTCCGCCGATACATCATCAGCCAACTGTTTGTATTCTTCACGAATCGCCTCCCGGTATTTCTCCGGTGTATTATCGGTGATAATCTGTTTAGCCGGGATAAGTCCCAACTGGTTGACCAGGAATTTGTTAAGAGCCAGATTATACGTCGCATCGCTGGCAACCGCATAAGAAGCCGGCAGTCCCCACCAATACTCGGCATAAAAATCCGTGAAGTATTCCAAATAATAATAGTATTCCTTTTCCTCACGTTTGATGAAAGCTTCCGTCTTTACCTCATTCTCTTTCGCAAAGGCCGCAATCGACCGCAAAAATCCCCCTACCTGCTTGGCTCCTATGGGCAGAATCGGCAAATGGAGATAGGGTTGCTTGTATTTTCTCTCCAACAATTTTGCCGTTTTCAGCCCCAGCCATGGTCCTACTACCAGATTAAACTCCGCGTTGGGTATGGTCAGCCATTCTTTTACCCCAGCCGAGCCATAGCCGAACAAGATATTTACCTGCCATCCCGCACCTTCCAGGATGCGTTTCAGCTCCGCTAGATCTCCTCGCCAAAAAGTATTCTGAAAGGGAAGCTCTGCCCAGACATTTATCAGGCCTTTCTTCTTGGTTGTCTTATCCGGCGCAAATTTATCTACATACTGTTCGATGATGGCTTCGGTAACAATCTCATGACCAGTAAAATTATTCCCCTTGAAACCACCAGTCTCCGCCGAAACAATGGGAATCCCTTTTTTCTGGTAACGAGCCACCACAGCGCCAATATCATCACCTACAATTTCGGGAATACAGCCATTGAGCACGACAAACAGGTCCGCTTCCATGATTTTCAAAGAGGCGGCTATCAGCTGATCAAGGTGTTTAGCACCGCCAAACACCACATCTTTTTCCTGCAAATTCGAGCTTGGTGTTACGGCACCACCAGCATAACCGCCGCCCTGATAGCCATTATAGAAGGCCAGGCTCATATACTGTTTGTCAACACAGCCTGGGCCGCAATGGGTGATGGGCATGGCTCCCGGAATCGCAGTAACCGAATGCAACGCCCCCAACGCGCAGCCATAACGCACTTGATTGATGGAATTTGTCTGTTTGCATTTATCTTTCTTTGTCTTAGGCATGAGCACCAACCTCCACTCTTTCCTCTGCACGATATCCTTCTGCCTCTTCGTCATCCTCAATCAATTCCGGATGTTTGGCCAGAATATAGGCATCCTTCTGTTTCAGCCACCATTTTTTATAGGGCAGTTTTACATGCTTACGGATATCATCGTGGAATTTTTTATGCGCTAAAATTTCCAAAATGGTCTCGCCGAGATTTATCATACCATCATATCCTACCGCAATATGCTCATCCCCCAACGGCGCTGCCGGAATCCCCAGCCGCGACGCCAATGGTGCCAGCCCGTTATGACGGATAAGCAGAAAATCCGGTTTGACTTGCTGCAGAAATGCGTAAAGCTGATACTGCTGGCGATTCGAAACATGGAAGTTGCTGACCTTGCCATAGTGCTGATTCAAATACCCTAAAGAATCCTCCTGGGTATCACCGCTATCATAGACCGGATCATGGTGGAAGGTCAAAGAACCATCTACTTCAATCCCCAGTTCCCGCATAACCTGGATCAAGCCGTGAGCATAGGCCGAACCGGTAGCCACGAATCCTTTGACGCCCTTAAGCTTTTTCTTCAGCTCTTCCACCCGGGGCTTAACCCGTTCGTGTTCTGCCTGGATAAAGGGTTCCACCAAATCTTCCCGGTGAGTGACCCGCGCCAATTCCCGCAACCAGGCGTCCGTACCAGCAAAGCCATAGGGCATCGGCGCCTTAACCTCCGGCACGCCAAAATGCTGTTCCAGTGCCGCAGCCAAATAAGAGGACAGCGTATAGCAGAACCCCACCGTAGCGGCCGCTTCCGACATCTGAGCCAACTCCTCAACGGAAGCCAAATCCACAACATAATTTACCCGCAGATTCAAATTCTTGAGCAGCGGCGTAAACACATCCGACCCCCAGAGGTTGATGACATTGACCAAGTCTTCCTGTTTTTTCTGAGGATTGCGGCGTACAATCTGCCGCAAAATTCCATGCTGCGTAGCGTCAAAACCGGTGCTCCAATGCTTGGAACGAAAACCTTCGCAAGCCAAGGGCACTACCGGAATCCCCAGCTCCGCTTCTTTTTCATCGGTTATGCTTTCGATATCCTCCCCGATAATTCCCGTAGCGCAGGAAGACGCCACAAAGATTGCCTGGGGTTTATACCGTTCCCAAGCGTCATCGATGGACTGGCGCAGTTTATCGGCGGCCCCAAATACCATGTCACTTTCCTTTAGGTTAGTACTGATAATGCGGATGTTTTCCACCTTGTAGCCCCGCATTGCCAAGCCATTGCGATAGATGGCATTATATTCCACCTGTCCGCCGCCGCAGCCTATAGGGGAATGCTGAATCAGCACAGCATCTCGCACGTTGCCAGCCTGGCATTCCACCATTTGCTCGCTACAAACCGCCCCCTGAGTGAAGGGGCCACTCAATTCACAAAGACGGCAATTACCGCCGCATCCTTTCCTGCCCCGCTCCTTTTGTCCGCGCAGTTCATACCCGGACTGCTCATGTAAATCCTCCGAATTGCCATCCCAGGCGATAATCGTCCCCAGGCGCTGTTCCCGCGGTTCTACGGAGGCCATATCCAGATTTATCTTCTTTGGCATAGGACATCCTCCCTTCAAATGCGATAATCGTCTTCCACATTATCCATCAAGCCGTATTCCAGCAGGATTTCTTCCAGCCGTTCCTGGGTCATGGGCGTAGGAATTACAAAATTCTCATTATCCTCAATGCTTTTGGCCAGTTGACGGTATTCATCTGCCTGATGGGCCTCCGGCTTGTATTCAATCACCGTCTTTTTGTTAATTTCCGCATGCTGAACAATGTTGTCACGGGGTACAAAGTGAATGAGCTGCGTGCCCAATTCCTTGGCAAAGGCACGCAAAAGTTCGATTTCCCGATCGACATTGCGGCTGTTACAGATAATCCCCCCTAAACGCACGCCACCCTTTTTCGCATAACGGGCAATCCCCTTTGAGATGTTATTGGCCGCATACAGAGACATCATCTCACCACTGGCAACGATATAGATTTCCTTGGCCTTGCCTTCGCGAATCGGCATGGCAAAACCACCGCAAACCACATCGCCAAGGACATCATAAAATACGTAATCCAAATCATCGGTATAAGCACCCAGCCGCTCCAGCAAGCCAATTGAAGTGATGATGCCACGGCCAGCGCAGCCCACCCCCGGTTCCGGACCACCTGACTCCACACAGCGCGTCCCGCCGAAGCCCTCTTTCAAAATGCTGTCAAGCTCTACATCTTCACCTTCATCCCGCAAGGTATCCAGAACAGTCTTCTGGGCCAGGCCGCCTAACAGCAGCCGGGTCGAATCCGCCTTAGGGTCACAGCCCACCACCATGACATGTTTCCCCAGTTCCGTAAGACCCGCCGTAAGATTCTGCGTCGTCGTGGATTTACCGATTCCCCCTTTGCCATAGATTGCAATCTGACGTAAGCTTTCATTTGCCATAAATAATCTCTCCTTTTTATCGATAACTGTTTCTGCATCTTTCTCAGCCATGAGAAAAGGTTTCCTTGATCGCCAGCATCCCTTGATAGACCTGCTGACTGAAATTGCTTTTCCCCGGGACCCCTACAGCATCAGCCCGGCAATGCTGGCAGTGCCGAAATACATCGATGTATTCTCCTGCCTCTTTCCGCGCCACCGCCAGATCCACACAACTAGGTGCTTCACAATCTTTAAGGTCGTGCTGCGGAATCAAGGGAATGATGTTGTAAATAGAAGCCCCTGCCGCCTTGACCGCTTTGGCAATCTCACCAATGTGGAACCGGTTGATTTCATTCACCAGTACCGTATTTACCTTGACCACCACACCAGCTTCTGCCACCTTGCGGATGCCCTCCAGCTGATTGCGGATTAGAATACGACCTGCCTCCTCCCCTTCATAACGCCGGCCATGATAGACCAGACCATTTATGATTTTGGCCACAATAGACGGATCAACGCCATTGACCGTAACCGTCAACGTATCGATGCCGACCGCGATTACCTCCTCGGCCCGCTCAGCTAACAGCAATCCATTGGTGCTCATGCACTTTAGAAGCTGCGGGAACCGGTCACCAATTAACCGGAAGGTCTCCAAGGCCCGGTCCGAGGCCAACGTATCACCGGGCCCCGCAATCCCCACTACACTGAGTTCCGGACAAAACTGCAAGGCTTTTTCTACATACCCTGCTGCCTCTTCCGGCTCGATAACTTTTGTTGTCACCCCGGGCCGATTCTCGACATCATTTAGTTTTCGGTCGCAGAACCGGCAGGCAAGATTACAACCAGGACATACCGGCAAATGGATACGTCCTCGATTCTGTTTTGCGCCAAAGCATGGGTGTATTTCTTTTACTCGTTTTGCATCCATAGCGCTACGCCCTTTCCTTCCTCAAGCACGGACACTTGCCCGCTGCTTATTCTTCTCATACACGTAGATTTTCTGAACCACCTGAGCCACCGTCGCGCCTTCAATCTCCAGGGGCAGGATATCCTGCTGTTCCAAGGCCTTCTGTGCCCCGGGGCCAATGGCTTCCGCCACCACATAGCGGCAGTCACGCAAGGCTCTTACCGCCGCCTGCATTGCTCCTGCGTCATGAAAACCATGCTGGCATGGTGCTTTCGCCTGACGTCGTTCCTGCTCGACAAAATTTCCACTAGGTTCCACTGCCACGATGACAAAGCCATCGCTATGACCGAAATGACGGTCGATATGCAGCCCATCACTGGAAGCCAACGCAATACGATACGACATATAATCACCTCGCTTTCTATAAAAAAGCCGGGCAGCAGAATTCCCCTCTGCCGCCCAGCCTTGATTTTCTATCATCAACTGGTTTATGCATACAATCTGGTTATGGAATTATTTTCACACAAGTTTCCCGGCACTGCTTCCGGCTGCGCCAGGATATGTTTGCTAAAATACCGTTCCGCCCGGTCCGCGGCCACCAGCACAATGTTGCCGGTAATGCCGGAATGGGCGAGCTTTAAGGAAGCGGCCAGGGCCGCACCTGTCGAAGAGCCGGCAAATATACCCTCCCGGGCAGCGAGATAACGAACCCCAGCAAATGCTTCTTCATCCGCAATCTTATAAACCGAATCGACAAACGATGTCTCCATCGTAGTGGCAATAAAGTCGTTGCCAATGCCTTCAATCTCGTAATCACCATGTTCCCCTCCTCCAATAATTGAACCATAGGGGTCTGCCAACACCCCTTGTATCGCCGGATTCTTTTCTTTGAGATAGCGCATGATGCCCGAAAAAGTGCCGCCGCTTCCCGCTCCAGATACCAAAAAGTCCACCGCCCCATCAAGGTCAGCAAAAATCTCGGGGCCCGTAGTTTCATAGTGTGCCCGCGGGTTAGCCGGATTTTCAAACTGCTTCATGGTAATGGCTCCCGGTATCGTACCTCGTAACTGTTCCGCCTTGGCTGCCGCTGCCAGCATCCCGCCTTCCCGCGGAGTATGCACCAGCTCTGCCCCCAAAGCCTTCATCAGAGTCTGTTTCTCAGCGGAAAACTTCTCCGGCACCACAAAGATAACGCGATAGCCCTTGTTCAGTGCCGCAAAAGCAATTCCTAAGCCGGTATTTCCGGCGGTTCCTTCGATAATCGTGCCACCGGGCTGCAAAAGTCCTCTTTTTTCCGCATCTTCAATCATCGCTTTTCCAATGCGGTCCTTTGCACTGCCTCCCGGATTCCAAAGTTCCAATTTGGCAAACAGCCGGACGCCCGCCGGCAAATCAAAATGTGTCAGCTCAACGAGCGGCGTATGCCCGATGAGCTCCTGCATGGAGTGATAATAATGCATAAGCGGGTTCTCCTTTCTACTTTACAATCTTGCTGGATTCTATCGCCTGCCGAAGATCCACCAGCAAATCATTCTTATCCTCAATTCCCACCGAAAGCCGGATTAGGTTATCGGTGATGCCAATGCGGTCACGAATCACCTTGGGGATTGCCGCATGGGTCATGGATGCCGGATGGCAGACAAGGCTTTCCACACCACCAAGGCTTTCTGCCAGGGCGATAAGCCTCAGTGCCTTAAAGAATTTCCGGATGTCATATTCCTCGGTAAGTTCAAAGGATATCATCGCCCCGCCATTTTTCGCCTGCTGCCGGTTGATTTCAAAACCAGGATGTATGGGCAGTCCCGGATAATGTACCGTCTTTACGGCCTCATTCTCCTGCAGCCAATCGGCTAAAAACTCGGCATTTTCCACATGGCGGTCAAGCCGAACCCCCAACGTCTTGATGCCTCGCACCAGTAAAAACGAATCCTGGGGACCGAGCACTGCACCGGTAGAGTTTTGAATAAAAGCCAACTTATCGGCCAGTTCCTTGGTCTTAGCCACCGCTAAGCCTGCCACCAAATCGCTGTGTCCTCCCAGGTACTTCGTTGCACTGTGAACGACAATATCTGCCCCCAATTCCAAGGGCCGCTGCAAATATGGCGTCATAAAGGTATTATCCACAATAACCAGAACGCCATGACGATGAGCCCTGGCAGCCACCGCCTGGATATCCGTTATCGTCAATAAGGGATTTGCCGGACTCTCAAGGATTATCGCCTTCACATCGGGGGTAAACTGCTTTTCTAGCCCCACCAGATTCGTCGTATCCTCGATGGCATAATGCAGATTAAACCGGCTGAATACCTTATCGAGTACGCGGAAAGTTCCACCATAGACATTGCGGGAAAGAATTACCTTGGCATCGCTCTGCAACAGGCTCAACACGGCGGTGATAGCCGCCATCCCCGAAGCGAAGGCAAAGCCAGCCACACCACCCTCCAACTCCGCAATCAGAGCTTCCAAAGCCGCCCGGGTAGGATTTCCTGTACGAGCATATTCCCATTTACCTTCCCGCAGCTCTCCCAGCCCATCCTGCTCAAAGGTCGAAGTCTGATAAATCGGTACATTCACCGAACCAGTTTTTGAATCACCATAGATACCACCATGTATCAAAGCTGTATGAAACGATTGATAACTCATAATCCCGCTGTTCCTTTCCTGTTAAAATTTTAATTTCGCTTCTTTTCCGCCAATAAGAAGTGGATGTTCTCCATTGCCTGCTGCTGGTCGGTGCGCCCCGCAAAGAAATGCCGTTGTATGTCAGCCGGCGCTTCATGGATGCGAATGACAAAACCTTCGGCGCTCAGAATCTCCCGCATCTCATCGATGGAAAAGCCGTGACGCATTGGTTCGCCAAGACGTTCGGTAAGCTCCGTCAGCCTACGTACCCGCGAAGCCGAATCCGGTTGGAAGGTCGACTCATCGGGGAAATCCAATACAAACTGACTTCCTGGTGATGCCAGGATGCTAATGCTGCGCACAAATTCGCGAAAAGCTGCCGGTGTCAGATAGTAAGACACCCCCAGCAACGAAAAGAACGAGGATTCATACGGGTGGAAGCCACTTCGAAGCAGGGTCTTCCCCAAGTCGTCCCGTTCAAAATCGATTGCCGCGTAGTGGGTATTTCGCGGTATCTCCCAGCGCAAGTCATGGATGCGGCGGAGTTTATAGGCCTGTGTGTCGGGATGGTCCAATTCAAAAATCTGCACCATCTCGTCGGTATTGCGAAAAGCAAAGGTATCCATCCCTGCTCCGCAGATTACATACTGACATTCCGCCCTGCCTCTGGCAAAGCGTTCCAATGCCCGCTCAGCAAACGCGATACGCGAAAGCGCTACTGGCGAAAAATAGTGGTCCATCTCATCAAAGACCTGTAAACTCTCGAATCCATACCTTGGCAGGTATCCATCACTGGCTGCCTTCCCCTTTAGCAAATCACCGATTTTATCATACTCATCTTTCCCAATGATGTCGTAGGCCAGATAGTCATCAAATATCTTGTTCTTCCCCAACATCGAATGGTAAGCCCGAGCAAAGGAGCAAAGCTTCGCCGTCATACTCTCCTGCGCGGCAATCATATCCATCCCTCCTTACCTGCACATTCGCTCATATTTTCTGCTATTCGTTTTCGCGGTAACCATACAAACACATTTCATATAATCCATCCCCCTCAAAGAAAGCTAAATTTGCGTAAAGAAAAAGACTTTCCGGTGCAATCCCCCAAATGAAAGGCAATTGCACCAAAAGTCTTTTCGGTACCTGTCCAGATTGTCAGCGGGCTCCATCAGAACGGAACTGCGAATGAACGCATGGCATTCTCACGGATATCTTTTTTCTGTCCACCGTTTCTGCAGCTGTACCAATAACCCATACAGCACATGGCCTCCGGAGCGATCATCAGATCCGTAGCCCCACCTTGGTATGCGGAATAAATCCGCGCGATTGCCGTCGTTGTCATGTCGTCATTCCTCCCTTTCTCTTTAATGCCTTTGGCATCCTTTTTTGAAGCCGCTGCCTGCAAATGGGCAGATTCACAAATGAGTGAATAACAAAAAGGCTGGACGGCATCATCATGCCATCCAGCCTTTATTTGTATAATCAGCTGCTCGCTTCAATTTTAAATTCTCAACATACAAAACATGTTCTACCGGATGTCCGGTTGTTTTAATTAATCAGATATGTTTTGTATGTGCTTTATACTATCACAGGGTTTTCACAGTGTCAACCCTTTTTCGAAAAAAACAATCAAATAAAATATTCAATCGTCGCCGCCGCTGTCTTTTCCGTCTGTTCATTGAACAGCAGCACGGCTTCCCGGGTATCCACCGGCCCTAATGCATAGAGTTCCTTAACTTCGCGGTTGAATAGCTCCCGGGGAACAATGCGATTATACGCGTCTTCATGGGACAGGGTGACCTCCACCTGAGCTGCGGACATCTGCTGGTCATTTCCTGGCAAATACCACGGATCAAACATCAATACCTTGTCATCCCGGACGCCAGTCAGCAGGACATAATGCTCCACATCGTAAAAAAGCCGCACCACTGCTGCCCCCCCACGATACAACGCGTCGTTTATCAAGCTCTCCTGGCTCAGCCGCACAGCCTGACCGGAAAGATACCGCGCCGAAAGGGGCAGCGGTGTCGCCTTGCCAAAACCATCGAGCCAATTCGCCAAAAATCGCATCGCCATGCGGGAAGTACCGGCTTTCCCCGGCGTTCCTCCTGGCCCATAGCAATCAAGACTGTAAAGCATGATATTGCGAATAATTTCCGCGGGAATTTCTTCCCGCGGAAACAGATAACTTATCGCATTCAATAAAGAGGTAGGGCCACAATCGTAGCTGGAAATCTGATAACGTAATGGATTGTGCATCATCGATTCCCCAGCTCAAATCTGTAAATCTTCTGAGTCAATCGGATAATCAACGTCTTCCCCCTGTTTCTCCCGTTCTACTACCACTTTCTGGAATTCAAAACACTCGTCGGCAATATCCTTATTGAGCCACAGCAGACAGATAAGGTTTGGTATTGCCATCAAACCATTCATCGTATCCGAGAAATTCCACACAACCTCCAGCGCCGTCGTTGCCCCCACAAAGGTAACCAAGCTGAACAAAACACGATAGCCCATGATAACCTTGCGATTGCTCACGAGATACTCCAGCGCCTTCTCGCCATAGTATTCCCAGCCAAGAATCGTCGAAAACGCAAACAACGCCAGTGCCACCGATACAATCAGCTTGGCATACTCTCCAAACACCGAACTAAAGGCCAAAATCGTAAGCTGTGCCCCCGATACCAGCTTCCCCGTCTCCGGGTCAACGGTACCTAAAGCCCCCGAAGAAGCGATGACCAGTCCCGTAAGCATACAGACAATCATCGTGTCAAAGAAGGTGCCCGTCATGTTGACATAGCCCTGCCGGGAAGCATGATCCGTCTGGGCAGCTGCCGCAGCAATTGGTGCCGAACCAAGGCCGGCCTCATTCGAGAATACGCCACGAGCTACCCCCCAACGCATGGAAGTGAGCATCGAAGCTACAATGCTGCCGCCGACACCGCCAGCCACTGAATCAAAGGAAAAAGCCATGCGGAACATCTCCGCCACCCCTGCTGGCACTGCCGCAAAGTTTACTACTATCACAATGACGGCGACCACAAAATAAAAGGCTGCCATCGAAGGAACTACGACGCTGGACACTTTGCCGATGCTGCGAATACCGCGCAGCAATACCGACATAGCCAGTATGGCTACGACACTACCTGTCAGCCAGGAAGGAATCGCAAAGCTCGTATGAAGTGCCGCCGAAATAGAATTGGCCTGAGTCATATTGCCGATACCAAAGGACGAGACAACGACAAAAAATGCAAATAATGCAGCCAATCCCCGGCCAACATACTTGTTTTTGATGCCGTTCTTCATCGCGTACATCGGACCGCCGGACATTTCCCCAACGCTGTTGGTCTCACGGTACTTGACTGCCAGCACCGACTCCCCGTATTTCGTCGACAGGCCAAAGGCCGCACTAATCCACATCCATACCAGCGCCCCAGGCCCCCCCAGAACCATCGCCGTCGCCACGCCGACGATATTACCAGTTCCCACCGTGGCCGAAAGCGCCGTCATCAGCGATTGGAATGGCGAAATATCCCCTTCATGTTCTTTTTTCTGCCGGAAAATCATCCGTATTGCATAGCCCAGATTGCGCCAGGGCAAAAACTTCAATCGTATGGTCAAAAACACCCCGGTCCCGACCAATAGGGCCAGCATGATGGGTCCCCAGACAAAATCATTAATGTCAGCCATCAGTTTTGCAAAATCCATAAAACCCTCCAGCTTGTCTACACATTTTCCACACATCATACCTAGATACAGAAAACGCTCTGCAGTCCCCAAGGAGACTTCAGAGCGTCCATCATCGACGTCTATATAATTAATTATAATAGACAGCTGTCAAGTTGTAAATAGTTATAGCAAGTATACAAAAATAAACATACTTGTTACGTATCTAATTTTTAGAGCCGTTCCAAAGCACGATGTGCGATGTCATTGCGGTAGAACGCATCCTGGAAGGAAATCTCCCTGACACCAGCATACGCCTTGTCCACAGCCGTCTTGACATCATCAGCCTTGGCGACGACGCCGAGCACGCGACCGCCCGCCGTGACAATCTGGCCGTCTTTCTCCGCCGTACCGGCATGGAATACTTCCGTACCAGCGGCCTTGGCCTCCGCCAGGCCTGCAATGGCAAAGCCCTTCTGGTAGGATTTCGGATAGCCCCCCGATGCCATGACCACGCAGACAGCTGCGCCATCGCTCCACTGGATGTCCTGCCCGGCCAGGGTGCCATCGGCACAGGCCAGCATGATATCGACCAGATCGCTTTCCAAAAGTGGCAGGACAACCTGGGTCTCCGGGTCGCCAAAGCGTGCGTTGAACTCGACAACCTTCGGCCCTTCAGCCGTGATCATAAGGCCGGCATAGAGGCAGCCTTTATAAAGACGCCCCTCCTGCTCCATGGCCTTGATGGTCGGTACGAGAATTGTCTCATATGCCTTCTCCACCATGGCCTTCGTCATGACCGGTGCTGGTGCATAGGTGCCCATGCCGCCCGTGTTCGGGCCTTTATCGCCATCATAGGCGCGCTTGTGGTCCTGGGAGCTGATCATCGGGCAGATGGTCTTGCCATCAGTGAAGCAGAGCAGCGAGGCTTCCTCGCCCTCCATGAACTCCTCGATGACGACACGGCTGCCCGCCGTACCGAATTCCTGGTCCTCCATGATGTCAGCAATGGCTGCCAGGGCCTCCTCTTTCGTCATGGCAACGATAACACCCTTGCCTGCGGCAAGACCGTCCGCCTTGATGACAATCGGCGCCCCTTCCTGCTCGATATAAGCGCGGGCCGCATCAGCCTCGGTAAAGACTTCATATTTTGCCGTCGGGATGTTGTACTTCTTCATCAGGCCTTTCGAAAAAGCCTTCGAACCTTCAATCTCAGCCGCCAGTTTCGTCGGGCCAAAGGCCTTGATGCCAACCTCATTCAAGGCATCCACCAGGCCATTTGTCAGCGGAACTTCCGGGCCAACCACAGCTAAGTCAATCTCTTTTTCCTTGGCAAAGGCGGCCACCGCATCATTATCGGTGATGGAAATGCCCGCAACGCATTCTGCCACCTCGGCCATGCCCGGATTGCCCGGAATCGCATAGAGTTTCGTGGCCTTCGGCGACTGGGAAAGCTTCCAGGCCAGCGTATGCTCACGGCCACCCGAACCAATAACAAGAATATTCATCGTCTACCCCTCTTATTTCTTCAGCTGCTCAAGGAGATAATCTTTAATCATTGCATCATAGGCTGCCGTATGGGCAAAGGCTTCCTGGGAAAGCTCCATGCGCGTGCGGTCATCGACGCAGCCATTCTCCTTGACCTGCTTGGCAATCTCTGCATAGCGGGCAGGATTCGTCACGATCGTGACGAACTTGAAGTTCTTCGCCGCTGCACGGACCATGGCCGGGCCGCCGATATCGATGTTCTCGATGGCCTCCGCCAGCGTGACGTTTGGTTTGGCAATCGTCTCCTTAAACGGATAGAGATTGACGGCTACCAGGTCGATGCCCGTAATCTTATGCTCCTGCATCTGCTTGACATGCTCTTCGTTGTCACGAACAGCCAGGATGCCGCCATGGATATACGGATTCAGCGTCTTCACACGGCCATCCATGATTTCCGGAAAGCCCGTGACATCGCTGACATAAGTGACCGGGATGCCTGCCTCTTTGATGGCCTTCATCGTGCCGCCCGTCGAAACGATTTCCACACCAGCCTCATGGAGCTGGCGAGCAAACTCAACAACACCGTCTTTATTCGATACGCTGATAAGTGCGCGTTTAATCTGCATGGATATATTCTCCTCTGTCTAAAAACTCAATCCAAAATCCGTACCTGACGTCCATCTACCTGCAACCGTCCTTCGCAGTAAAGCTGGATGGCCTGGGGATAGATGATATGCTCCTGCTCGAGAACGCGGGCCCCCAGGGTTTCTTCCGTATCCCCATCGAGGACAGGAACTGCCGCCTGCAGGATAATCGGGCCGCTGTCAGTGCCTTCATCGACAAAGTGTACGGTGCAGCCGCTGACCTTTACGCCATAGGCGAGTACATCGCGATGGGCATGGGCACCGGGAAAGCTCGGCAAAAGCGCCGGATGGATATTCATGATGCGGCCGGCAAAATGATGCACAAATACTGGCGTCAAGATTCGCATAAATCCAGCCAAGACAACCAACGTTACCCCTGCTTCTTCGAGCTCAGCAATCAAGGCCTTTTCAAAGGGCTCACGGCCATCGTACTGCTTGCGGTTGACGCAGACGGCCTTGATGCCAGCCTTTTTCGCCCGCTCCAGGGCAAAGGCCTCGGGCTTATCGGCAAGCACCACAGCGATCTCGGCATTGACCTCACCGCGGCCGATGGCATCGATGATGGACTGCAGATCCGTGCCACGCCCTGAACACAGGACCCCTAATTTCTGTTTCATCTCAGTCATGGAACACGCCGCCTTTGATCGTCACATCATGATTGCCCTTTACGACACGGCCAATTTCATAGACCGTCTCACCAGCATCCGAAAGATGCGCCTTGATTTTCTCAGCCTCATCAGCGCTGGCGATGATGATCATGCCAATGCCCATGTTGAAGGTGCGGTACATCTCTTTCCAATCCACGTTGCCCCACTGCTGCAGTAGTTTGAAGATTGCTGGCATCTGCCATACCGAGCTATCGATTTCCACCGCCATATCCTCCGGCAATGCACGGGGAATGTTCTCGTAGAAGCCGCCCCCCGTGATATGGACCATGCCGTGGATATCAAAGTTCTCGATAAGGGGCAGGCAGGACTTCGGATAAAGGCGCGTCGGCGTCAGAAGCTCTTCGCCGATGGTCTTGCCCAGCTCCTCGATATACTCATCACCCTTGAAGCCCTTGAGGTCAAAGCAGATCTTGCGCACCAGCGAATAGCCATTGGAATGAACGCCCGAAGACGGCAGGCCCAGAACCACGTCGCCTTCCTTGACTTTCTCGCTGGTGATGAGTTTCGATTTTTCGACAGCACCGACAGCAAAGCCAGCGATATCGTATTCGCCCACCGGATAGAAGCCAGACATCTCGGCCGTCTCGCCGCCGATCAGCGCACAGCCCGATTCCTTGCAGGCATTTGCTACGCCCTTGACCACATCAGCTACCTGCTCCGGGTCGAGCTTGCCCACAGCCAAGTAATCAAGGAAAAAGAGGGGCTCAGCACCCTGTACGAGGATATCGTTGACACACATGGCCACAGCATCCTGGCCCACCGTATCGTGCTTGTCCAGCATGAAAGCCAGGCGCAGTTTCGTACCGACGCCATCGGTCCCCGAAACCAGCACCGGCTCTTTGTACTTGCCAGCCGTCAGCGCGAACAGGCCGCCAAAGCCGCCGAGGTCACCGAGGACCTCCGGGCGATAGGTAGCTTTTACGCTGTCCTTTATCAGCTGGACGGATTTATTGCCTGCATCGATATCAACACCGGAATCTTTATAAGTAAGTTGTTCTGCCATTTCTATCCTCTCTTAACACTTGCGCTGTTCAAATACATATTTGCTGTCGCCAGCCGGCTTTTCCCCATCCTCGATCGGATAGGCACTGTTGAAGCAGGCGTAGCACATCGCCTCAGGGTCAACGGCGGATACCGACTGCTTGAGGCCTTCAATGCTCAGGAAATGCAGCGTATCGGCGCCGATGTACTCGCGGATTTCCTCGACACTCTTGGTCGCTGCGATGAGCTCCTTGCGCACCGACGTATCGATGCCATAGTAGCAGGGATAGCCAATCGGCGGACTGCTGATGAGCATATGGACTTCCTTGGCCCCGGCATTGCGGAGCATCTTAACGATCTTGCCGCTGGTGGTACCGCGAACGATGGAATCATCCACCATGATGACGCGCTTACCCGCAACTACCGAACGGATAGCGTTGAGCTTGAGCTTCACCGCCGTATCGCGCTTCTTCTGAGTCGGCTGGATAAAGGTACGGCCGATATAGCGGTTCTTGATCAGGCCTTCGACAAAGGGAATGCCCGACTCATAGGCCACGCCCGTAGCGGCCGTCGTGCCCGAGTCCGGAACCGAAATGACGATGTCGCCCTGGCAGCCCGACTCGCGGGCCAGCATTCGGCCCATCATAAAACGGGCATCATGGACGCTCTGGCCATCGATGACCGAGTCAGGACGAGCAAAGTAGATGTACTCAAAAATGCAAGCTGCCTTGGGCTCCTCCGTGGCAAAGGGATAAGACTTGATGCCCTCTTCGTCAATAACTACCATCTCGCCGGGCAGTACATCGCGGACGAATTCAGCTCCCACCACGTCAAGGCCACAGGTCTCCGAGGAAATGATATAGCTGCCTTCCTCGGTCTTGCCGATGCAAAGGGGACGGAACCCTTGCGGGTCGCGGGCACCGATGAGCTTGCTCTCGGTCATGATAGTCAAGCAGTAAGCCCCCTTGATTTTCTTGAGACTTTCGATGACCTTGTCCTCGATGGTCTCCTGACGAGAGCGGGCAATCAGGTTGACAAAGACCTCCGAGTCAATCGACGTCTGGAAGATCGTTCCCTGCTGCTCAAGGTCATGACGAATCTCCGCCGCATTGGTCAGGTTGCCGTTATGGGCCAAAGCGATCTTGCCCCCCGCATAGTTGACCATCAGCGGCTGGGTGTTAGCCAGCAGGCTCGATCCCGTCGTCGAATAACGCACATGGCCGATGGCGATGCACTGATTTTCCATATGAGGGACCTGATGACGGAACACCTCATTGACAAGGCCCATGCCGCGCGTAACATCCATCCAGGCGCCATCGGTGATGGCGATGCCAGCGCTTTCCTGGCCGCGATGCTGCAGGGCATAGAGTCCCAGATAGGTCATGCCCGATACATCTTCGGTATGGGAATAGACACCATAGACGCCGCATTCCTCTTTCCATTTCGGTTCTAAGTTATAGCCATTTTCATACATGGTTATTTTGTTCTCTCTTTTCCTTTTTATAAATACACGATTGCTTCATTTTTGCGTTCAAAAAAACAGTCCGATTGCGCGCGCAGCTTAAAGCTGGGCAGCAACACGGGCTGCTTTCTTTTCAACTTCCTGGATCATTTTCGTGCGGTAATCCGCCAATTTCTGCGCGAGCTCCTTATCCGCCACCGCAAAGATCTCCACAGCAAAGATCGCCGCATTCTTAGCACCGTTGACGGCCATCGTCGCCACGGGAATACCCGACGGCATCTGGACCGTGCTCAAAAGTGCATCCATGCCATTAAGGGGCGTAGCGTTGATGGGCACACCAATAACCGGCAGCGTCGTATAGCTTGCTACCACACCTGCCAGATGAGCCGCAGCCCCTGCCGCCACGATGAACGCACCAATCCCTTTTTCCGGTGCACTGAGCACGACTTCACGGACTTTTGCCGGCGTACGATGAGCCGACGCCACGATAACCTCAGACTCGATACCGAAGGACTTCAACAGTTCTACCGCTGGCTTCAAAATCGGCCAATCGGAATCGCTTCCCATCATTACTGCAACTTTCATTACTCATGCTCTCCTTTCTTTGTGACTAGAAATACGGACCCGCTACAGGTCCGCATTCCTTGGAAACAAACCATTATGCAAAATCTTTGCCCGTCAGCTTCTTAAAAGCTTCCTTGTATTTCGCAATCGTCTTATCAATGATTTCCTGAGGCAGCTCATAATCGCTATCCGGATTTTCCTTAAGCCAATCACGAACAAACTGCTTGTCATAAGACGGCTGACTCTGGCCCTCTTTGTAGCCATCCAGCGGCCAGAAGCGAGAGCTGTCCGGCGTCAGCACCTCATCCCCCAATACGATATTGCCCTCTTCGTCAAGGCCAAACTCGAATTTGGTATCGGCAATGATGATGCCGCGGGAAAGCGCATACTCGGCGCATTTCTTGTAAATCGCAATCGTGTAATCCCGTACTTTTTCTACATATTCGCGGCCATGTCCCGGGAAAGCCTTCTCCAGAACTTCCGCACCCTTTTCGAGGGAGACATTTTCATCGTGGTCACCGAGCTCCGCCTTCGTACTCGGCGTGAAAATCGGCTCGGGCAGTTTCTGGGACTCAACGAGGCCCTCCGGCAGTTTGATGCCGCAAACCGTGCCGTTTTCCTTGTAGCTTTCCCAGCCGCTGCCCGTGATGTAACCGCGCACAATGCACTCCATGGGAATCATCGTGAGCTTTTTGCATTTCATGCTGTTGCCAACGAACCCGTCCTGCTGGAAAAACTCTGGCATTTCCTTGTTATCCACCGAAATCATGTGATTCGGCAGAATGTCTTTCGTAAAGTCGAACCAGAACCGGGACATCTGCGTTAAAATAGCGCCTTTATCCGTTATCTTGTTCTTCAAGATATGGTCAAAGGCGGAGATGCGGTCCGTAGCCACCATGATGATGCTGTCCTCTGCATCATAGACTTCACGAACCTTACCGGATTTAAATGGTTTGTACTCTTTCATGGATTATATCGTCTCCCACTGAAATAATAGATGAAAACTCCTACAAAAAATATCATAACGGCATTTTTTCCTTCTGTCAATAATTCAGGACATGTGTCCTTGAAATTTTGTTACAAAAAAGCCTTCTTTCCCCGAGGAAAGAAGGCTTTCATCCAGACCACTTACGGTCTTGCCTGTTTCAATTTTATTTTTTCATCCACTGCCTGTTTTGGGCCGCGTTCTTTGGCCACCGCCAGCATGAGTTTCAGACGATTAAGCTGGTTGACTTCACTTGAGCCAGCATCGCAGTCGATGGCGGTGATGTTGGCCCCCTTGTAGCTCGTGCGCAGCTCATGCATGACTCCCTTGCCCGTGATGTGGTTGGGCAGGCAGCCAAAGGGCTGCAGGCAGACCACGTTAGGGACTCCTTCGTCGATGAGTTTTACCATCTCACCAGTCAGGAACCAGCCTTCACCAGCCATATTGCCAAGGCTCACATGGCGCGCAGCGAGCTCAGCCGTCTCATAAATCGTATGGGGCGGCGTGAAGTGTTTACTCTCCTTGAGTGCCTTACGCATGGGCTTGCGGAAAAATTCGATGGCCTTGATGAACATCTTGCCAAAGAACTGGTCTTTGTACTTGCCAGCCAACAATTTATGCTTGGCAATGGAATCGTAAGCCGAATAGAGGAAGAAGTCCACAAAATCCGGCATGACCACCTCGGCCCCCTCATCCATAAGCACCTTCTCGATGTGGTTATTGGCCACCGGATGGTACTTGACGAGAATCTCACCGACGATACCCACCTTCGGCTTCCAGAGGTTTTCATCGATGGGCAGGTTGTCAAAATCCCGCACCATGGCCTTGATGTTCTTCTTGAACTTGAAGTAACTGCCGTGATTGATTTCAGCTTTGCAGCGATCCATCCACTTGCGGGAAAGAGCCTGAGTTGCCCCCTGCGTCGTCTCATAAGGCATCATGCGATTGCGCACATTCATCAGGGTATCACCATAAATGGCCGCCTTGATGGCATCGATAAGCATGGCCCGGTCGAGATTAAAGGCGTCGGTCTCATCCTTCAATCCATGGACCGCAAAAACCGGCACCTGCGGATACCCCGCATATTTGAGGGCCTCCCGCAGGACGCTGAGATAATTCGTCGCCCGGCAGGCACCACAGGTCTGGAACAGCATAATGCTCGTGTGGTTTGGGTCGCACAGGCCTGACTTTAACGCCTGGATAAGCTGGCCGATGACCACAATGGCCGGATAGCACATATCGTTGTTGACATAACGCAGACCTGTGTCAATGGCTTCTTTACCCGGCATCGGCGGAATGACAACATTATAGCCATACTTGCGGATAGCCGTCTTGAAAAGTTCAAAGTGAATGGGCGCCATCTGCGGTGCCAGGATGGTATGGGTAGCCTTGCACTCCTCCGTAAAGCGCGGGCGCTCAATCGGTTTGATTTCCTTATAAGCCACCGGCGTGCGGCGCGTGAGCGCTGCCATCAGCGAACGCAGGCGGATGCGAGCTGCCCCGAGGTTCGATACCTCATCAAGCTTGATCATCGTATAGATGCGATGATGCTGTTCGAGGATTTCCTTGCACTGGCCAGTAGTCAGCGCATCCAAACCGCAGCCAAAGGAGCTGAACTGAATCAGCGTCAGATTGTCATGCTCTGCCACGAACTGAGCCGCATGATAGAGGCGTGCATGATAGCTCCACTGATTGACGACCTTGAGCTTCCCGGACTTGACCGGCAGATGATAGACCGCATCCTCCGAAAGGATTGGCAACTTATAGGATTGGATCATCTCGGGAATGCCGTGATTGATTTCCGGATCCACATGATAGGGACGGCCCACCAGCAAAATTGCCTGCTCCCCAGTCTTTTCAATCCGGGCGAGAATCTTTGCGCCATAGTCGCGGACATCCTGACGATACTGCTCGATTTCCTTATAGGCCGCCTCAACTGCCGCCGCGATTTCCTGTTTGGAAATCCCTTCCTTGCGGCCCAGCTCCTCATAGAGGCGCACAATCAGTCGTTTCTTATCATGAATCGGTAGGAAAGGCTGTATAAAGTCGATATTCTGCTCCCGCAGGATATCCATATTGCCACGGATATTTTCGGCATACGAGGCAACAATCGGACAGTTGAAATGGTTGTCCGACTCGTTGACATCGTCCTCCATATTGTATGGCTCACAGGGATAAAAAATCTTTTTTACGCCCTTCTCGATGAGATCGACGATATGGCCATGGGTAATCTTGGCCGGATAGCAAAGGGAATCCGACGGCACCGTCGCCATGCCCTTATAGTACATCTTGGCACTCGACTTGCCCGACAGTACGACTTCATAGCCGAGCTTATCGAGGAAGGTAAACCAGAACGGGTAATCTTCGTACATATTGAGCACCCGCGGGATACCGATGCGGCCCCGCTCGGCATCAGCCTGGGGCTTGTAATATTTGAATACGCGGTCGTACTTATACTTGTAGATGTTCGGCGTCTGCTCCTGAGTCTGTTTTTCGCCGCCCACGCCGCGCTCACAGCGGTTCCCCGTGAAATACTTGCTGCCATCGGGGAACTTCTGCATCGTGATCAGGCATTTGTTGCCGCAACCCTTGCAACGGTAAGAGCTCGTGTCCACCGTAAAATTCTGCAGTTCGTCTACCGACAAGACCGCCGATTTTTCCGCCCCGGTCTCCAGGGCCAGGATAGCGGCACCATAAGCTCCCATAAGCCCGGCAATATCCGGACGGATGACGTCGCGATCCAGCAGTTTCTCCATGCAGCGCAGCACCGCATCGTTGTAGAAGGTCCCCCCCTGCACGACGATATGGTCGCCAAGCTCACGAACGTCCTTAAGCTGCATGACCTTGAACAGGGCATTCTTGATGACCGAGAAGGCAATGCCCGCCGAAATATCAGCGACTTCCGCCCCCTCTTTCTGCGCCTGCTTGACCTTCGAATTCATGAAGACCGTACAGCGCGTGCCGAGATCAACGGGCGCCTTAGAGGTCAGCGCCTTTTTCGCAAACTCCGCTGGCGTCATATGCAGACCTTCGGCAAAGTTCTGGATAAAGGAACCACAGCCCGCCGAGCAAGCCTCATTGAGGGTGATATTGCCGATGCTGCCATCCTTGACGAAGAAACACTTCATATCCTGGCCGCCAATATCAAGGACAAAGGTGACCTCGGGGCAGAATTCCTGGGCCGCCCGCAGATGGGCAAAGGTCTCAACCTCACCGCCATCGGCGTGGATAGCCGCCTTGACAATGGCTTCACCATAGCCCGTCGTCATGGTGCCAGCAATCCAGGCCGATTCCGGCATCGCCTTGTAAAGTTCCTTAAACTCGCGAACCACCGTCGTAAGCGGCGACCCCTGATTGCTGCCATAGGAGGTATAGAGAATCTCCTTATCGCGGCCGATAGCTGTGATTTTCGTCGTCGTCGAACCAGCATCGATGCCAACATAGACCGGCCCTTCATAAGCTGTCAACTCGCCACGCTTTACCTTATCCTTATCGTGGCGCCGCTTGAAGGCTTCATATTCCTCCTGGCTGTCAAACAGCGTAAAATCCGCCTTGCGCGTCTCCGTAGCCGCCGCTTCCTTGGCACGCTCAATGCTCGTCTCCAGCTGCGCTACATCGATGTTCTTCGCTTCATCCGACAGGGCTGAACCCATCGCGACAAAATAGTTGCCGTAATCCACAGCGACAACATGCTCCGAATCCAATTTCAGTGTCTCGATAAAGCGTTTTTTAAGTTCTGGCAGAAAATGAAGCGGCCCGCCTAAGAAGGCCACCTTGCCATCAATTGGACGCCCCTGGGCCAGATTGCCGATGGTCTGATTGACCACCGCCTGAAAAATCGACAGAGCAATATCCGCTTTTTCCGCCCCATCATTCATAAGGGCCTGGATATCCGTCTTGGCAAAAACACCACAGCGCGAAGCTATCGTGTAGATCTGTTTGCCTTTGGCAGCGAGGGCATTAAGTCCCGGCGCATCCGTCGACAACAGCGAAGCCATGTGGTCGATGAACGAGCCCGTACCGCCAGCACAGACACCATTCATGCGCTGCTCCGGTGCATCCCCGAAATACGTAATTTTCGCATCCTCACCGCCGAGTTCCACAACGGTATCCGTCTGCGGAATAAGCTCCCGGACAGCCGTTGCACAGGCAATAACCTCCTGCACAAAGGGCAGTCCAATGCGCTGAGCAATACCCATACCGGCCGAACCGGTAAGCGCAAAGGAAAATTTCCGTTCTCCCACAATCGTCTTGAGATGCGTCAGATTTTCCTGCAGGGCATTGCCAATCTCCGAAAAGTGGCGAGCGTAATTCTTGTAAAGAATATTTTTCTCGTGGTCCAATACCACCAATTTGATGGTCGTAGAACCTACATCAATACCAACTTTTAATAGGGAATCCATAGTTTCACCACCTGAAAAAATGCATACGAGTAAAGACCCTCCTTTTACAGGGTCTTTTCATATTTTACCCCATATGCAAGTACCGTGCAAGCCGAATTATCACACAACCAATAAAAATAAGCGTCAGTAATACATAAAAAGCGGAACTTTCTGCTTACCAACGCTTAGAATCAATATTCTACTTTATAGAGATAGAGCCCGCAAGCTGGTGCCGTAGCACTAGCCTGCTTCCGGTCAAGGCTGTCCATAATTCGCTGGAAATCCGCTACCGTCAGCCGCCCCAGCCCCACATTCACCACCGTACCGATGATGTTGCGAACCATATGATAAAGAAAGCCATTGCCATGGATAGAAAACTCCAACATGCCGTTTTCCTTTTTCTCCACCTTGGCCTCATACATGGTGCGTATCGGAAGCATGGGGGCGCCGCCTGCAGCCCGGAACGCACTGAAATCATGGGTGCCCAGGATGCAGTCCAAAGCCTGCTGCATAGCCGTTATATCCAGCGGCCGCCGCTCATACCAAGCATACCGCTGGGTGAAGGGACTGCCCGTCTCCCCCTGTTGAATGCGATAGATATAGGTCTTAGACTTCGCACTGTGGCGGGCACTGAAATCGAAATCCGCCTCATGGGCTTCCTTTACCACGATATCCGGCGGCAGCAGGCTGTTCACCGCCCGCACGATGCGCTCCGTCGGTATCGTGCCATTGGTAAAGAAATTTACCACCTGCCCATAGGCATGTACCCCGGCATCGGTACGCCCCGAAGCCGCCAGCTCAATCGTATCACCAAAGACCTGTTGCAATTTTTCTTCCAGTACATTTTGCACCGCTACCACCGGCGGCGTCTGACGCTGAAAGCCATGATAGGCTGTTCCATCGTAGGCCACCGTCAAAACGATATTGCGGGCTCTCGCCTTCATCTCCACTTTATGTTCTGGTTTCATGCCATTCCTTTCTTCGCTTATGCCAGCACCTTGACGCCAATCAGTGACGCCGTCAACAGGATAAATCCGCCAATCGCCAGGTAGTCAATAGCCCCTGTCTTCAATGACTTCATCTGGGTGCGCCCAACACCACCACGATAACATCTAGCTTCCATAGCCATGGCCAATTCATCTGCCCGCCGGAAAGCCGACAGGAACAACGGCACCAGAATCGGCACCATATTCCGCAAGCGCTTCATCACATTTCCCGTGGTAAAATCCGCCCCCCGGGACTGCTGCGCCTTCATGATTTTATCCGTTTCCTCAATCAGCGTCGGAATAAACCGCAGGGCAATCGTCATCATCATGGCCAGCTCATGGGCAGGCAGCCCAAAGCGGCGGAAGGGAGATAGCAAACTCTCCAAAGCATCGGTAAGTTTTAGCGGACTCGTGGTAAAGGTTAACAGCGAACTCATCAGAATGAGCAAAACCAGCCGCAGGGAAATAAAACAACCCATCCGCAGCCCTTCCCAGGTCACGGTAAACAGCAAAAACTGAGCTATAGGCGTCCCCGGATTGCTGAACAAATGGATGACAAAGGTAAAAAGAATAATCCACCAAAGCGGTTTAAGCGAACGAAGCAGCATCCGAAGCGGAACCCCCGAAAGCAGCATCAACGCAAAGGTAACGGCGGAAAAAATCCCATAAGCCACCGCATTGCTGAACAAGAAAATCTCAATCAAAAAGAAAAACAGCAACAAAACTTTCACCCGCGGATCCAAACGATGCAGGATGCTATTTCCCGGAAAGTACTGTCCAATCGTGATATTACTTAACATGTGACAATGCCTCCTTGATCGCACGGATGCCATCTTCCAGCTGAATCCCATCCGTCTTCACCGGAAGCCCCACCGCCTGCAGGCGATGCAGCAGATGAAGCATCTGTGGTTCCTGCAAACCAGCCGCCTGCAGGAGTTCTACTTGTTCAAAAGCTGTCTGTGGAGCCGCTTTGATTGCCATTTGTCCATGATTCATAATCACCACAGAATCCGCCAGACGGGCAATATCTTCCATGTTATGCGAAACAAATACAATGGTGAGCTTCCATTTCTTGCGCAAATGGCAAATAGTCTGAATCAAATCTTCCCGCCCCTGCGGATCAAGACCTGCCGTGGGTTCATCCAACACCAAGTATTTCGGGCGGAGGGCCAGGACACCGGCAATAGCCACCCGGCGCTTCTGGCCACCACTGAGCTGAAATGGCGAGCGATCTTTATAAGCCGCATAATCAAGGCCCATTAGCTCCATGGCCTCTTTGACACGCTTTACCAAGGCTTCCCCCTCCAGCCCCTGATTCTTCGGGCCAAAAGCAATATCTGCCGCAATCGTCTCTTCAAACAACTGCTGTTCCGGATACTGGAACACCATGCCCACCTTATTGCGGGCTTCCTTAGCCGCTTGGCGTCCCGTCTTGGAGGAATTCGCCAAATCCACGCCATCTACCAAGACCTGCCCACATTCCGGATGCAACAGGCCGTTCAAATGCTGGACAAGGGTTGACTTTCCCGACCCAGTATGACCAGCAATGGCCGTAAAACTCCCCTCAGCCAGCGTAAAAGACACATCATCCAGCGCCTTATGTTCATACGGTGTCTTGGGCATATAAGTATAACTGACCTGTTTTAATTCGATTGACACGTATATGCCTCCAATGCCTCTACCAATTCATCTTCCGTGAGGATAGTCTCCGGCAGCTTGACTCCCTGATGGCGAAGCTGCCAGGCCACCTCCGCCGCCAGTGGAACATCCAAGCCGCGTTTCTTCATACCGGGAACGTCAGCAAAAATCTCCCGTGGCGTGCCATCAGCTGCCACATTCCCCTTATCCATGACCACAATCCGGTCTGCTACAGAAGCTTCTTCCATGAAATGGGTGATATACACAATCGTAATTCCCCGCTCCTCATGAAGCTTCTGCACCGTCCGCATCACTTCCTCCCGCCCTTGGGGGTCAAGCATCGCCGTCGGCTCATCCAAAACCAGGCACTCCGTATCCATAGCCAAGGCTCCAGCAATGGCAATGCGCTGCTTCTGCCCCCCTGATAACAGATGGGGCGCAAAGGTCCGGTATTTGGCCATATTCACCGCCCTCAATGCCGCATTAACCTTAAGGCGAATCTCCTCGGGCTCCATGCCCAGATTCTCTGGACCAAAAGCCACATCATCTTCCACCACCGCCGCAATGAGCTGATTATCCGGATTCTGGAACACCATCCCCACCTGCCGCCGTATCTGCCAAAGCTCCTCCGCCTTCCGCGTATCCTTGCCATCCACGAGACAGCTACCAGCCGTTGGCAAAAGCAGGCCATTAATGTGTTTTGCCAAGGTTGATTTCCCCGAACCATTCCGCCCCAATATAGCGGTAAAGGACCCTTTTTCAATTGAGAGTTTTACTCCACCAATCGCCTTATGTTCATTTTCCTGGCCTTGATTATAACAATGTGTCAAATCATGGAATTCTATGAATGACATTCGCTTCTCCTCTTTTCTAACCGTCACGCCATTCATTATACCGTGATTTCATCGTTAATTCAAATATTCTCTTAAGTTAACAAAAAAAGACCTCAGTCCGAAGACTGAGGTCCATATGTCATAATTAGACGAGCTCGATGATAACCATCGGAGCAGCGTCACCACGGCGTACGCCGAGTTTCAGGATACGCGTGTAACCGCCCTGGCGGTCAGCGTATTTAGCTGCGATCTCATCGAACAGCTTTCTTACAACATCTTCATCAGACAGGGCTGCGATAGCCTTGCGACGAGCGCTCAGGTCGCCACGCTTTGCAAGCGTGATCAGCTGCTCAGCAAATTTGCGGAGCTCTTTTGCCTTAGCTTCCGTCGTCTCAATGCGGCCATATCTGAAGAAGGAAGTAAGAATGCTAGCAAACAGCGCCTTACGGGCTGCGGAGTTACGTCCTAATTTTCTGTAGCTCATTTATTTCCCTCTTTTCAATCGTTGTTTTCTCTCAGAGCCAAACCGAGTTCCTCGAGCTTCTTCTTGACTTCCTCAAGAGATTTGCGTCCGAGGTTGCGGACCTTCATCATGTCATCTTCCGTCTTCTCAGCAAGGTCAGCGACCGTGTTGATGTTAGCGCGTTTCAGGCAGTTGAAGGAACGTACCGAGAGGTCGAGGTCTTCAATGGTCATTTCGAGGACCTTCGAAGAATCATCCTCTACCTCTTCTGGGAAGGATGCCTCCTCCTCCTCAATCTCATCCGGCAGACCGTCCATGTTCTGGAACAGTTTGAGGTGCATGACGAGAATGCCAGCAGCCTTGCTGACAGCTTCTTCCGGACGAAGCGAACCATCGGTCCAAACTTCAAGAATCAGCTTGTCATAGTCCGTGACATTGCCTACACGCGTATCCTGTACGGTGTAGTTCACGCGCTGTACCGGGGAGAAAATGGAATCAATTGGAATGATACCAATCGAATCTTCCGGCTTCTTGTTCTTGTCAGCCGGAACGTAGCCGCGGCCGCGTTCAACGGTCATCTCAATCTTGAGTTTGCCCGTCTCATCAACCGTAGCAATATGGAGGTCCGGATTGAGAATCTCAATGTCGGCATCACAGATGATGTCGGCAGCCGTAACTTCCTTCTCGCCTTCCACGTCAATGCGGATAACCTTCGGCTCATTGCCCTGCATTTTGAGGCAGAGCTGCTTCAGGTTCAGGACGATATTGGTTACGTCATCCCGGACACCCGGAATCGTGGAGAACTCGTGGAGAACGCCATCGATCCGGATGGAGGTAATTGCAGCACCCTCCAGCGAGGACAGGAGCATACGGCGCAGGCTGTTGCCAAACGTCGTGCCATAACCACGCTCGAGCGGCTCGCAGATGAATTTACCGTAACGGTTGTCTTCACTGATTTCCGCAATTTCAATTTTCGGTTTCTCGATGTCTATCATCTGAAATGAACCTCCTCAATAATCAATGAAACACTATGCACACAGGCACAAATATTCATTATTTGGAGTACAACTCGACGATAGCCTGCTCATTGACAGGAACATCGATCTCTTCACGGTTCGGGAAACGAGTTACCGTACCCGTAAGGTTGGCCTGATCAGCCTGGAGCCATGCCGGAGCGGACAGAGCGTTGTTGCTCTCTTTGAGCTCTTTAAAGAAGGCATTGCTCTGGCTCTTCTCGCTAACAGCGATAACGTCGTTAGCGGAAACCAGTGCCGAAGGGATGTCCAGACGTTTGCCGTTGACCGTGAAATGACCATGACGAACAAGCTGACGAGCCTGACGGCGCGTATTAGCAAGGCCAAGACGAAAAACGACATTGTCAAGACGACGCTCAAGAAGGCCCAGCAGGTTTTCACCCGTTACGCCCTGCATCTTCTTAGCTTTATCGTAGTATCCACGGAACTGTTTCTCCAGTACACCGTAGATGAACTTTGCTTTCTGCTTTTCTTTCAGCTGCAGACCATACTCAGAAACCTTACGGTTCGTACGACGCGGCTGACGTTTCGATTCTTTGGAACGACCAATAACAGCCGGCTCGATGCCAAGTGCACGGCATCTTTTAATGGCTGGTACTCTATCAATTGCCATCTAGTAATTGCACCTCCTATTAAACTCTTCTACGCTTCGGCGGACGGCAGCCATTGTGCGGAATCGGGGTAACATCTTTGATCATGTTAACCTCGAGGCCCGTTGCCTGCAGGGAACGGATTGCGGCTTCACGGCCAGCACCAGGACCCTTAACGTAAACCTCGACCTGCTTGAGGCCGTGCTCCATAGCTGCTTTAGCAGCCGTCTCAGCAGCCATCTGAGCTGCGAACGGAGTGCTCTTACGGGAACCACGGAAACCAAGGCCGCCTGCGCTAGCCCAGGAAAGTGCATTACCGCTCTTATCAGTGAGCGTTACAATCGTGTTGTTGAACGTAGAGCTGATGTGCGCTACGCCATATTCAATGTTCTTACGAACTTTTTTCTTCGTGCGAACTGCTTTCTTAACTGCCACCAGTTAACCCTCCTTTATTAGTCTTTCTTCTTGCCTGCTACAGCCTTTTTCGGGCCTTTACGCGTGCGGGCGTTGTTCTTAGTGTTCTGTCCACGGACAGGAAGGCCAAGACGGTGGCGACGACCACGGTAGCAGCCGATATCAACGAGTCGTTTGATGTTCATCTGACGCTCACGGCGAAGGTCACCTTCGACGAGAACGCTCTTATCGATGGCATCACGAAGTTTTACAACTTCATCCTCCGTGAGGTCACGCGTACGGGTATCCGGGTTGATGCCAGTCTCCTGAAGAAGATCCTTCGAAGTCTTCAAACCAATACCAAAAATGTACGTCAATGCAATTTCAATTCTCTTGTCACGGGGTAAATCTACACCGGCAATACGTGCCATTAATAAAGCACCTCCTTATTCAATAATTAACCTTGTCTCTGTTTATGTTTCGGATTTTCGCAGATGACCATAACACGGCCTTTGCGTTTAATGACTTTGCATTTTTCACAAATCCGTTTTACTGACGGTTTTACCTTCATCTTGTGGTTGCCCCCTTTTCTTTATTGTCAGTCTCATTTTGCTAGTATACCATGTTTATTCCGTCCTGCCTAGTAGCAAACGAAAAAAAAGGTAAATATTTTTAAACCCGCAAAAGCGGAGATGACTTATTTGAATCGGTAGGTTATACGGCCACGCGTTAAGTCATATGGCGTGAGTTCGATAGTGACTTTGTCACCGGGAAGAATGCGGATGAAGTTCATGCGAATCTTGCCGGATACATGCGCCAGTACAACATGACCATTCTCGAGCTCAACCTGGAACATTGCATTCGGCAGTGCCTCCAGAACTTTGCCCTCTACTTCGATAACATCTTGCTTCGACATGTTTTTCTCCTTTTATGGAAATTGGTTGGGCCAAAGTCATCTAAGGAGCTTTTGCATTTTCTTTTAATGCCATGCCCAACAACAGGTTGTCTCTATATTTCTTATAATCATTGTAATGGGCGGCAAATATTTTTTTTGCCGCCCTTACAATAACTTCTATCGTTCAGTGAATTTCACCAACAGATATAACTCAGTCTTTCAGGGTCTCAACGAGATCTTTCGTGACTTTGTCAATCGCCTGTCTGCCATCAACTTCCGTATAGATGCCAGCTTTCTGATAATACTCAATCAGCGGCTTCGTGGAAGCTTCGTATACGGAAAGGCGATTGGTCATCGTCTCAGCCGTATCATCCGCACGCTGGAAGAGCTCGCCACCGCACTCATCGCAAACGCCGTCCTTCTGGGAAGGATTGAATTTGACATGATAGGTAGCACCACACTTCTTGCAGATGCGGCGTCCAACTGCGCGCTCAACGAGGTCAGCAGCTGGAACGTTGATGTTCAGTACACGCTTCAGGCTCAAGCCGAGGTCCTTCATGATACCGTCGAGGGCATCAGCCTGCTCGACCGTACGCGGAAAACCATCGAGAATGAAACCTTTTTTGCAGTCGTCCTGAGCCAAACGGTCACGCACAATGCCGACCGTAACGGAATCCGGAACCAAATTGCCAGCGTCGATATAGGACTTAGCAAGTTTGCCCATCTCCGTACCTTCCTTCATAGCAGCACGGAACATGTCGCCCGTGGAGATATGCGGAATGTTGAACTCTTTGACCAGTTCAGCCGCCTGCGTGCCTTTGCCGGCACCCGGGGGGCCCATTAACAAGATATGCATGGTTTTGCCTCCTCTTATTTCATGAACCCTTCGTAGTGACGCATTACAATCATGGACTCTATCTGTTTCATCGTCTGCAGCGCAACGCCAACAACGATGAGCAGTGCCGTACCGCCGAAGTAAACGCCTTCAATATGAGTTGCACCAGCAACCAAGTTCGGCAGGACTGCGATAAAGGCCAGGAATATGGAGCCCGCAAGGGTGATACGTGTCATGACATGATCTAAATAATCTGCCGTTGGCTGTCCCGGACGAATGCCCGGAATGAAACCACCGTATTTTTTCAGATTCTCTGCCATATCCGATATCTTTACGGTAACCGCAGTATAAAAATAAGTGAAGAAGATGATCATACCAACGTATAACGTGGTCTGAAGCGGTTTTCCCCACTCAAGATAACTGGCAATCGTCTTTACCCAGGGAATATCAATAAACTGGGCAATGGTTACCGGAAACATCAGCACGGATGACGCAAAGATTATTGGGATAACTCCCGCCTGGTTAACCTTGAGCGGGATGTGGCTGGAATGACCACCATAAGCTTTCTGCCCTACTACCCGTTTCGCATAGGAAATGGGGATACGGCGGAAGCCGTTCTCAACATGAACAACGAACACAACCATCGCGATGGCGATGACAGCGAACATGAACACGCTGAAGTAGCTGATCGTACCAGCCTGAACGTAGTGATAAATCGTTCCAATGTTTTTCGGCAGAGCAGCAACGATACCAGCGAAGATGATAAGGGAAATACCATTACCAACGCCCTGAGCCGTAATCTGTTCACCGAGCCACATGAGGAACACCGTACCAGCCGTCAGCGTGATTGCAATAATCAGGATGTTGACTGGATTCGGATTTAATATGGCAGCCTTCAGGCCAATGGCCATGCCAATTGCCTGAAAGAATGCCAGCACTACCGTAAGATAGCGCGTTACCTGGGTGGTTTTCTTATGGCCCTCCTGACCTTCCTTGGACCACTGCTCCAACGTCGGGATTACAACATTCAAAAGCTGAATGATAATCGCAGCGTTGATATACGGAGTAATGGACATAGCGAAGATAGAGAACTTACTAAAAGCACCACCAGAAAAAAGATCTAACAGACCGAAGAGGTTACCGTTGGCAAACAACTGCTCAATTGCCGTCGGGTCAACTCCCGGTACCGGAATATGGGTTCCCATCCGGAATATCGCAAACATGATCAACGTAAACGTGATTTTCTGGCGAAGTTCCGGGATTTTCCATACATTGCCAAGGGCTGAGAGCACCTCAGATCACCTCGACTTTGCCGCCTGCTGCCGTAATCTTCTCTTCTGCGGATTTCGTGAAGCCGTTAGCGCGAACCGTCAGCTTCTTCGTGAGCTCGCCATTGCCGAGAACACGGATGCCGTCCTGAACGTTCTTCAGGATACCGGACTCAACCAGAGCTACCGGATCAACCGTTGCACCATCCTCGAAACGATTCAGGGACTCAACGTTAACCTCAGCGTAGGTTTTCGCCCAGATATTCTTGAAGCCGCGTTTCGGGAGACGACGATAGAGCGGCATCTGGCCACCCTCGAAGCCAGTGCGAACGCCGCCGCCGCTACGAGAATTCTGACCTTTCATGCCCTTACCGGAAGTCTTGCCGTTGCCGGAGCCGATACCGCGACCTACACGGTTGCGGACTTTACGGGAACCAGCTGCTGGCTGTAATTCATGTAATTTCATCTAGTGCACCTCCTGTTCTATGATTAGTCTGCGATTTCTTCTACTGCGATCAGATGCTCAACTTTGTGGAGCTGGCCACGGATGGCCGGGTTGTCCGGAAGCTCAACAACAGAGTTGATTTTGCGCAGGCCCAGAGCGCGAACCGTCTTGCGCTGCGTTTCCGGGCGGCCGATGAGGCTTCTTTTAAGCGTAACTTTAACTTTTGCCATTGTACAGCCTCCTATTAACCTAAGATTTCCTGAACCGTTTTGCCGCGGAGCTCTGCAACTGCTTCTGCATTCTTCAGAGCCTTGAGGCCTTCAATCGTTGCACGAACCATGTTGTTCGGGTTGGAAGAACCAAGGGACTTCGTCAGAATATCTTTGATACCTGCAAGCTCGAGTACGGCACGAGCCGGGCCACCAGCGATGACACCAGTACCTTTTGCAGCCGGTTTGAGCATTACGCGGCCAGCACCGAAGATACCAACCATTTCATGAGGAATCGTGCGCTCATCGAGGAGAGAAACCTCTACGAGGTTTTTCTTTGCATCCTCAACGCCTTTACGGATTGCCTCCGGAACCTCAGCAGCTTTGCCGAGGCCAACACCAACTTTGCCTTTCTTGTTGCCAACAACGACAAGGGCGCTGAACGAGAAGCGACGGCCGCCTTTGACGACTTTAGCTACTCGATTGATATATACAACTTTCTCCTCAAACTCTGGAGTTTCGTTGTCCATATTTCTAGCCATTCATTTACCTCCTTATATCGATGATTTAGAATTTCAGACCAGCTTCACGAGCGGCCTCAGCCAGAGCAGCAACACGGCCATGGTAAACATAACCGCCACGGTCGAATACGACCTCTTTGATGCCCTTTTCGAGAGCACGTTTAGCAACTTCAGCACCGACAGCTTTTGCAGCCTCGATGTTACCACCGTAGTTCTCGAAACCCTTATCCTGGGAGCTAGCGGACACGAGCGTCACGCCGTTCTCATCATCAATAACCTGAGCGTAAATGTTTGCCAGGCTGCGATAAACGTTGAGGCGCGGACGAGCTGCCGTACCTGCGATATGGTTGCGGACACGCAGATGACGTTTCTGACGTGCCTTATTCTTATCTGCTTTAAGAAGCACAGGGATTCACTCCTTTCTCGAATCAGTACCTTATTTCTTACCCTTTGCGCCAGCTTTACCCTCTTTACGACGGATATGCTCGCCAGCATATTTGATACCTTTGCCTTTGTACGGCTCCGGCTCACGGAAGCTGCGGATCTCTGCAGCAATCTGGCCAACGACCTCTTTATCGATACCAGAAACCGTGATAGCGTTCGCAGACGGGCACTCGAATTTGATGCCCTGCGGCGGCTCAACAACAACCGGGTGAGAGAAACCAAGGGACAGGTTCAGCGTGTTACCCTTAAGCTGGGCACGGTAGCCGACACCATTGATTTCGAGATTCTTGGAGAAACCTTCCGTTACACCAACAACCATGTTGTTGATGAGGGAACGGGACAGACCATGGAGAGATCTGTGGTTCTTATCGTCGGACGGACGCTCAACTTTGCAGATTGCGCCATCGACAGTTACTTTAATATCCGGATGAATATGGCGGGAAAGTTCACCTTTCGGGCCCTTTACTTTGACCAGATTGTCCTCGCCAACCGTAACAGTTACGCCAGCTGGGATTTCAATCGGTGCATTACCAATTCTTGACATCTGTACACCTCCTGACTACTTCGATTACCAAACGTATGCAACGACTTCGCCGCCGAGACCAGCTTTACGAGCCTGCTTGTCGCTCATGATTCCCTTGGACGTGGAAATGATAGCGATGCCGAGGCCGCCGAGAACACGCGGGAGCTCATCGTGTTTAGCATACTGACGAAGACCAGGCTTCGAGATGCGTTTGATACCGGAAATAACCTTCTCACGGTTCGGGCCGTATTTGAGGGAAACAGTGATAACACCCTGTTTGTTGTCCTCAGTGAAGGTGTAGTCATTGATGAAACCCTCTTCCTTCAGGACCTCTGCGATAGCGGTCTTGACTTTGGAACCCGGGATTTCAACACTCTCGTGGAATACATTGTTTGCATTGCGCAAACGAGTCAGCATATCTGCAATAGGATCAGTCATTGCCATTGAATCGATATCCTCCTTTTATCTTTAAATAATTACCAGCTGGCTTTGGTTACGCCAGGAATAGCGCCTTTGTAGCTCTGCTCACGGAAGCAGATACGGCACATGTCGAATTTACGCATGTAGCCGTGCGGACGGCCGCAGATTTTGCAGCGATTATAAGCGCGCGTGGAGAATTTCGGCTCTTTGCTCCACTTTTCTACCATAGACTTCTTAGCCAAATTTCCTTACCTCCTTATGCACTGAACGGCATACCCATGAGTTTCAGGAGCTCTCTGGCTTCTTCATCCGTCTGTGCCGTCGTAACGATAACAATGTTCATGCCACGGATCTTGTCGATTTTATCGTACTCGATTTCCGGGAAAATCAGCTGCTCTTTGAGGCCGATAGCGTAGTTGCCGCGGCCATCGAATGCCTTGTCGCTTACGCCACGGAAGTCACGAACACGCGGAAGTGCAACGTTCATGAACTTATCGAGGAACTGATACATACGCGTGCCGCGCAGCGTAACTTTGCAGCCGATTGGCATGCCTTCACGAAGCTTCCAAGCTGCGAGGGATTTCTTCGCACGAGTCAGCAGCGGTTTCTGACCAGAGATGATCGTCAGATCACCAACAGCAGAATCCAGAGCTTTCGGATTGCCGACAGCTTCGCCAACACCCATGTTGATGATGACTTTCTCGATTTTCGGAAGCTGCATGACGTTTTTGTAACCGAATTTCTCAGTCATAGCCTTGCAAACTTCATTCTGGTATTTTTCCTGTAATCTATCCACTTATGCTCCTCCTTTCCTGATTATTTCGTCTGGTCGATAACTTCGCCGCATTTCTTGCAGGCGCGAACCATCTTACCATTTACTTCTTTGTGAGCAACGCGCGTTGCTTTGGAGCAAGCCGGGCAAACGAGCATAACTTTGCAAGCATGCATCGGAGCCTCTTTTACGAGGATACCACCCTGCGGAGCTTTCTGGTTCGGTTTCGTGTGACGTTTTACTTTGTTGACGCCCTCGACAACAACCTTACCTTTTTTCGGCATAGCCGTAACGACTTTGCCCTGTTTGCCTTTATCTTTACCGGACAGCACAACGACCGTGTCGCCCTTCTTTACGTTCAATTTAACGAATGCCAAAATCGCACCTCCTCACAATTAAAGTACTTCAGGAGCCAGAGATACGATCTTCATGAAGTCTTTATCGCGAAGCTCTCTAGCTACCGGTCCGAAAATACGCGTGCCTTTCGGAGTCTTATCGTCTTTGATGATAACGGCTGCGTTCTCATCGAAACGAATGTAAGAGCCATCCGTACGACGCAGGCCTTTTACGCTGCGAACTACAACTGCTTTAACGACATCGCCCTTCTTGACCGTGCCGCCCGGTGCAGCCGATTTGACTGCAGCTACGATTACATCACCAATGTTAGCGTATTTGCGATAAGAACCGCCAAGAACACGGATGCACATGATTTCTTTTGCACCAGTGTTATCGCCAACATTCAGGATAGTTTGCTGTTGGATCATTGTTTGACCTCCTTCTTCGATATTTTTGGATTATTTAGCTCTCTCGATTACTTCGACAACTCTCCAACGTTTCGTCTTGGACAGCGGGCGCGTTTCCATCAGGGAAACCTTATCGCCAACATGAGCATCGTTTTTCTCATCATGGGCATGGAACTTAACCGTTCTCTTTACCGGTTTTTTGTACAGTTTGTGCTGCTCGAGTTCCTCGATAGCAACGACAACCGTTTTATCCATTTTATCGGAAATGACTTTACCGATTCTTACTTTACGTACGTTTCTTTCGCTCATTAGGGAGCCTCCTTCCTTCTGCATATCAGTTTGCGATTAAGCCTTGAGCTCAGTCTCGCGCTGGATCGTCTTAATACGAGCGATCGTCTTCTTTACTTCTTTGATACGCATCGGGTTCTCAAGCTGGCCAGTAGCGAGCTGGAAACGGAGGTTGAACAGTTCCTCTTTGAGCGAAGCAAGTTTCTGGTTAAGCTCGTCAGCACTCATCTCACGAATCTCATTAACCTTCATTTACTTCACCGCCCTCTGCTTTAGTGTCTTCTTTAACAACGAACTTCGTCTTGATCGGCAGTTTGTGGCCTGCAAGACGCATAGCTTCCTGTGCAACTTCACGGGATACACCGTCCATCTCAAAGAGGACGCGGCCCGGCTTAACAACTGCAACCCAGTACTCCGGCGAACCTTTACCGGAACCCATGCGGGTCTCAGCCGGTTTAGCCGTTACCGGCTTATCCGGGAAGATTTTAATCCAAACCTGACCGCCACGTTTGATGTAGCGGGTCATAGCGATACGAGCAGCCTCAATCTGGCGGTTCGTGATCCAAGCCGGCTCAAGAGCGACCAGACCATACTCACCATGGCTAACCGTGTTGCCGCGATGAGCTTTACCCTTCATACGGCCACGGAACTGTTTGCGATATTTTACTCTCTTTGGTAATAACATTAAGCTTCGCTCCCTTCAGCTACAGCCTTGCGCTGCTTTCTTTCCGGAAGAACTTCACCCTTGAAGATCCATACTTTTACGCCGATATCGCCGTAAGTCGTATGAGCCGTTGCCGTACCATAATCGATATCAGCACGCAGCGTGTGAAGAGGAATGCTGCCTTCGCGGTAGGATTCCTTGCGGGCAATTTCTGCACCGCCGAGACGGCCACCCAGAGCGACCTTGATGCCCTTTGCGCCGAGACGCATCGTGCGGCCAACGGCCTGCTTCATTGCGCGGCGGAAAGCGATGCGGCGCTCCAGCTGCTGAGCGATGTTCTCAGCAACAAGCGTTGCGTCCATATCCGGCTGTTTGATTTCAGCAATGTTGATGTCAACACGTTTTTCCGTGTATTTTTTCAGACCTTCTTTGATCTGCTCAATGCCCGAACCACCGCGGCCGATTACCATACCCGGTTTAGCAGTATGGATCGTCAGCTTAAGACGGTTTTTGCTGCGCTCCGTCTCGATTCTGGACACACCGGCTGCCTGAAGGCTCTGCTTCAGATAGTCACGGATTTTAATATCTTCATGCAGGTTTGCTGCAAAATCTTTATCTGCATACCACTTAGCATCCCAAGTCTTGACGATGCCAAGACGAATACCATGCGGATTTACTTTCTGACCCAATCCGTTTCCCTCCTTATTAGTTCTTCTCGTCGACGACGATGGTTACATGGGACGTGCGCTTCAAAATCTTGAAAGCCTGTCCACGGGAACGCGGATGGATACGTTTGAGCGTCGGACCCTGGTCAGCGAAAGCCGTTTTGATAAACAGCTTGTCAACGTCCATATCAAAATTGTTCTCAGCGTTTGCAACAGCGGAACGCAGAACCTTCTCTACTACATCAGCGCCAGCTTTCGGCGTGAATTTAAGGATCGCAAATGCCTCTGCAACGTTCTTGCCACGGATAAGATCCAGGACGATACGAACTTTGCGCGGAGTGATGCGAACAAATTTAGCTACTGCTTTAGATTCCACAAGGATTCTCCTTTCGCAAAATTATCTAAGTCCGGTCTTTCTCTCTTCGCCAGCATGACCCTTGAACGTACGGGTCGGTGCGAATTCGCCGAGTTTATGACCAACCATATCTTCCGTGATGTAAACCGGTACATGTTTACGGCCGTCATGAACGGCAATCGTGTGACCGACGAAATCAGGGAAAATCGTGGAGCTTCTCGACCAGGTCTTTACAACTTTTTTATCGTTAGCTTCGTTGAGAGCCTCGATTTTCTTCATGAGGCTTTCTGCAACGTAAGGTCCCTTTTTAATAGATCTTGACAAAGTGTCTCCTCCTTTCGTCAGGCGGCTTCAAGCAGCCTGTCGATTTCTATGATTATTTCGTACGTCCTTTGACGATGAGACGATCCGAAGCTTTCTTGCGACGAGTCTTGGCACCCATAGCGCATTTGCCCCACTTCGTAACAGGGTTCTTGCGGCCGACTGGGGAACGACCCTCACCACCACCATGCGGATGGTCATTCGGGTTCATTGCAGTACCACGGTTCTCCGGACGAACGCCCAGCCAACGGTTACGGCCTGCTTTACCAATCGTGATGTTCTCATGCTCGTGGTTACCAACTTCACCGATCGTTGCACGGCAATTGATGTGAACCTTACGAAGCTCGCCAGACGGCATACGAAGGAGTGCATAGTCGCCTTCCTTTGCCATGAGCTGAGCAGAAGTACCAGCACTACGAACGAGCTGAGCACCCTTGCCAATCTTAAGCTCAATGTTATGGATGGTAGTACCAACCGGAATGTTCTTCAGCGGAAGAGCGTTACCGACTTTGATATCGGATTCCGGACCGGAAACAACCTTGTCACCAACCTTGAGACCATTCGGTGCGAGGATGTAGCGCTTCTCACCATCAACATAGTTGAGGAGAGCGATGCGTGCGCTGCGGTTCGGGTCGTACTCGATGGTAGCGACGCGAGCCGGGATACCGTCCTTATTGCGTTTGAAGTCGATCACGCGATAAAGGCGTTTGTGGCCGCCACCCTGATGGCGAACGGTCAGTTTACCCTGCTGGTTACGGCCGCCTTTTTTCGTCAGGCGCTCAGTCAGGGATTTCTCAGGCTTGCTTGCCGTGATTTCGTCGAACGAAGCAACGGTCATGAAGCGACGGCCTGCAGAATATGGTTTAAAACTCTTTACTGCCACTTAAATGTACCTCCTTTTCTCAATTATGCTTCGAAGAACTCAATGCTTTCGCCAGCAGCGAGTTTAACGATAGCTTTTTTATAGTCAGAACGCTTGCCCATCGTACGGCCCATGCGTTTCGTTTTACCCAGTACATTGACTGTGTTGACTTTTTCAACTTTAACGTTGAAGATTTCAGCAACAGCTTTAGCAATCTCGATCTTGTTGGCTGCTTTCGCAACAACGAAGACGTATTTGCCCTCAGCCATGAGCTGAGTCGTTCTCTCAGTGATCAGCGGACGGATCAGGATATCACGTGCTTCCATTATGCGAATACCTCCTCGATACGGGTGATGGCATCCTTCGTGATGAACAGTTTGTCATGATTCAGGATATCAAAGACATTCAGGCCCATCGTGTTGATAGCTTTTACACCCGGAATGTTGCGTGCGGACTTCTCTACATTCTCAGCTTCATCGCAAGTGATGAGGAGTGCTTTGGAGTCAACGCTGAAATCGCCAAGCATTTTGACGACCTGGCTCGTTTTCGGAGCATCAAAGTTGAGGCTGTCGAGAACTACGAGCTCACCGCTCTTAACTTTATCGGAAAGTGCGCATTTGATAGCGAGACGACGCTGTTTACGCGGCATCGTGAAAGCGTACTTACGCGGATGCGGTCCAAAGACCGTGCCGCCACCTACCCACAGCGGGCTGCGCGTCGAACCAGCACGTGCACGACCAGTACCTTTCTGCTTCCAAGGTTTGCGGCCACCGCCACGGACGAAGCTTCTCGTCTTCGTAGCATGAGTGCCGAGGCGCTGTGCTGCGAGCTGCATTACAACAGCCTGATGCAGAAGACCTGCGTTCATCTCTACGCTGAAGATGCTGTCATTCAATTCGATATCGCCAACTTTTTTGTTGGTGATGTCATAAACTGCTACATTAGCCATAATTTAGGTTATCCTCCTTCCAATTAGTTTTTGCCCGGTTTAACGGTATTTTTGATCACAACGAAGCTCTTCTTCGGGCCCGGAATAGCACCCTTGATGAGAATCAGGTTGCGGTCTGCATCAACACGGACAACCGTGAGGCGCTGAACCGTAACACGCTCGCCACCCATGCGGCCCGGCAGTTTCTTGCCTTTGAGCACGCGTCCACCAGGACCACTGATCATTGCGCCAGTGGAACCCGGCTCGCGGTGGGATTTGGAACCATGTCCCATAGGACCACGGGCGAAGTTGTGACGTTTGATACCGCCGGCAAAACCTTTACCTTTGGAAGTACCCGTAACATCGACTAATTCTCCAGCACTAAATATGTCAACGCCGATGGAATCACCGACTTTATATTCAGAAGGATCCTGAAGACGCATCTCGCGGATGAATTTTACCGGTTTAACACCAGCTTTAGCGAAATGACCCTTCATTGGTTTATTTACTTTAAATTCCTTAACTTCACCGAAGCCAAGCTGAACAGCATTGTAACCGTCATTTTCGACCGTCTTGTTCTGGATAACGATGTTGTTACCAGACTCAACAACCGTAACAGGAACAACTTTGCCCTCTTCCGTGAAGATCTGAGTCATGCCCAGTTTTCTACCTAAAATTGCTTTAGACATTCATTCCACCTCCTCGGATTATAATTTGATTTCGATGTCTACACCAGCCGGAAGGTCAAGGCGCATCAGCGCATCTACCGTCTTGTTCGTCGGCTGCAGGATGTCGATAAGACGCTTATGAGTTCTCATCTCGAACTGCTCGCGGGAATCCTTATTGACATGCGGGGAACGCAAAATCGTGTAGATATTCTTCTCCGTCGGGAGTGGAATCGGACCAGATACCATTGCACCAGTCTTCTTTGCAGTATCCACAATCTTTACTGCGCTCTGATCGAGGGCTTTATGATCATAAGCCTTCAAACGGATTCTAATCTTTTGATTCTTAGACAATTGTTTTTCCTCCTTATCGTCCGGACTCTCGGCCCAAACATTTCTCCGTAACAGTTCCCTCGGACAATGCCGAGCCATCTGCCACGTCATCGCATTGGGGGGTACCATATTATTTTAAACCTTTAAATAAGAGCGACGCGAGCGCCGCTCTTACCTATTGGTTTAATTGACTTGGAAATTAGCCTTCAACTTCCGTTACGCGGCCAGCACCAACCGTGTGACCACCTTCGCGGATAGCGAAACGCAGACCCTTCTCGATAGCGATCGGGGTGATGAGCTCAACGTCCATCTCGACGTTATCGCCAGGCATAACCATCTCCGTGCCAGCCGGCAGGGAAACAACACCCGTAACGTCCGTCGTACGGAAGTAGAACTGCGGACGATAGTTCGTGAAGAACGGAGTATGACGGCCGCCCTCTTCTTTCGTCAGGACATAAACCTGAGCTTTGAACTTCGTGTGCGGGTTGATCGTGCCCGGCTTAGCCAGAACCTGGCCGCGCTCGATCTCTTTGCGGTCGATACCACGGAGCAGAGCACCGATGTTATCACCAGCAACAGCGCTATCGAGCATCTTACGGAACATCTCGATACCCGTAACAACCGTCTGTTTCGGCTCATCCTGAAGACCAACGATCTCAACCGTATCGTTCAGTTTCAGCTCACCACGCTCAACACGGCCCGTAGCAACCGTACCACGGCCAGTGATCGTGAAGACGTCCTCGACCGGCATCAGGAACGGTTTATCCGTGTCACGAGTCGGAGTCGGGATGTACTCATCAACAGCGTTCATGAGCTCAACGATCTTAGCTTTCATGTCAGCATCGCCTTCGAGAGCTTTCAGAGCGGAACCTGCAACAACAGGGATGTCATCGCCCGGGAAATCGTAGCTGGAGAGCAGCTCACGAACTTCCATCTCAACGAGCTCGAGGAGCTCTTCATCGTCAACCTGGTCAACTTTGTTCAGGAAGACAACGATTGCCGGAACACCGACCTGACGAGCGAGCAGGATGTGCTCACGAGTCTGCGGCATCGGGCCATCAGCAGCGGAAACAACGAGGATAGCACCATCCATCTGAGCAGCACCAGTGATCATGTTCTTGACATAGTCAGCATGGCCCGGGCAGTCAACGTGTGCATAGTGACGTTTTTCCGTCTCATACTCAACGTGTGCCGTGTTGATGGTGATACCGCGCTCACGCTCTTCCGGAGCCTTATCGATATCAGCGTAGTCCTCGAATGCAGCCTTGCAGCCTTCCGTCTCGGACAGAACTTTCGTGATAGCAGCCGTCAGCGTCGTCTTGCCATGGTCAACGTGACCAATGGTGCCGATGTTAACATGCGGTTTAGTTCTTTCAAACTTTTCTTTAGCCATTGTAAAATTTTCCTCCCTTATTCGCCTTTGTTTTTAGCAATAACCTTTTCGGCTATATTTTTAGGAACTTCATCATAGTAAGCTACTTCCATGCTGTAGTTCCCTCGGCCCTGAGTTTTGGAACGGAGATCCGTCGAATAACCGAACATTTCGGAAAGCGGAACAAATCCGTTGATGACCTGAGCACCATTGCGCGCTTCCATACCATCGATACGGCCACGGCGAGAGTTCAAGTCACCGATTACATCGCCCATGTACTCTTCCGGAACGACAACTTCGACTTTAACATACGGCTCAAGGAGAACCGGGTTAGCCTTTTCGCAACCGTTCTTGAATGCCATGGAACCAGCAACTTTAAATGCTGCCTCAGAGGAGTCGACCTCGTGGTAAGAACCATCGAATACGATAGCCTTGATGTCGACCATCGGATAACCAGCGACAACACCAGCTTCCATAGCCTGCTTTACGCCGGCTTCGATCGGGTTGATGAATTCCTTCGGAATAGCACCACCAACGACCTTGTTTTCGAAGCTGAAGCCTTCGCCCGGCTCCTGCGGAATGAGTTCGAGCCAGCAATGACCATACTGACCATGACCACCGGACTGACGAACGAACTTACCTTCAGCCTTAACCGTGTTGCGGATCGTCTCACGATATGCAACCTGCGGCTCACCGACTTTGCAGTCAACATGGAACTCGCGGAGCATACGGTCAACGATAATCTGAAGATGAAGCTCACCCATACCAGAGATGATCGTCTGGCCAGTTTCCTGATCCGTACGAACGCGGAACGTCGGATCCTCTTCAGCGAGTTTCTGGAGAGCAACGCCCATCTTCTCCTGGTCGTTCTTCGTTGCCGGTTCAACAGCAACGGAGATAACCGGATCCGGGAACTCCATGGACTCGAGGATAATCGGTGCGTTCTCGTCGCAGAGCGTGTCGCCCGTCGTCGTGTCTTTCAGACCGACAGCAGCAGCGATGTCACCGGAGTAAACCTTATCGATTTCCTTACGGTTGTTGGCATGCATCTGGAGGATACGGCCAATACGCTCTTTCTTACCCTTCGTCGAGTTGAATACGTAGGAACCAGCATCGAGTACACCGGAGTATACACGGAAGAATGCCAGTTTACCGACATACGGGTCAGTCATGATTTTGAATGCCAGTGCGGAGAACGGCTCGCTGTCGCTAGACGGGCGATGGTCTTCTGCACCAGTATCCGGATTTACACCAGCGATCGGCGGGATATCCGTCGGAGCCGGCATATAATCAACGATAGCATCGAGCAACGGCTGAACGCCCTTGTTACGGTAAGAAGTACCGCAGGTTACCGGAACAAGTTCACCAGCGAGGGTGCCCTTACGGATAACCTTTTTGATCTCTTCTTCCGAAATCTCTTCGCCACCGAGGTATTTCTCCATGAATTCGTCATCGAGTTCGGAAAGTGCTTCGAGGAGCTTTTCACGATACTCATCAGCCTGATCCTTCATGTCGTCCGGGATAGCAATCTCATCAGCGACCTTACCGAGGTCATCCTCATATACGATTGCTTCCATCTTGACCAGGTCGATGATGCCTTCGAACGTATCTTCAGCACCGATTGGCAGCTGAATTGCTACAGCGTTAGCCTGCAGACGTTCATGCATCATATCGATAACGTTGAAGAAGTTTGCGCCGGTGATGTCCATTTTGTTGACATACGCCATGCGCGGAACATGATAGCGCTCAGCCTGACGCCATACGGTCTCAGTCTGCGGCTCAACGCCACCACGTGCAGTCAGAACTGCAACCGTGCCATCAAGGACACGCAAGGAACGCTCAACCTCTACCGTGAAATCCACGTGACCCGGCGTATCAATAATGTTGATACGATGATCTTTCCAGTGACAGGTCGTTGCAGCAGACGTAATCGTGATACCACGTTCCTGCTCCTGAACCATCCAGTCCATGGTAGCAGCGCCTTCATGAACCTCACCGATTTTGTGGTTTACACCCGTGTAGAAGAGGATACGCTCAGTAGTAGTCGTTTTACCGGCATCGATGTGAGCCATGATACCGATATTACGAGTTTTTTCAAGGGAATACTCTCTTGCCACTTTTAATATCGCTCCTTAATAATTATAAGAAAGGATTACCAACGATAGTGAGCGAAAGCCTTGTTGGCCTCTGCCATCTTGTGCGTATCTTCTTTCTTTTTAATAGCTGCGCCCGTGTTGTTTGCGGCATCCATGAGCTCGCCCGAGAGGCGCTCATCCATGGTTTTTTCACCGCGGAGACGTGCGTAGTTGACGATCCAGCGAATGCCGAGCGTCATACGACGGTCCGGACGAACCTCAACCGGAACCTGGTAGTTAGCACCACCGACGCGACGTGCGCGTACCTCGAGGACCGGCATAACATTTTTGAGAGCAGTCTCAAAAACTTCCAGTGGATCCTTGCCCGTTTTAGCACGGATCGTTTCGAACGCATCGTATACAACGCGCTCAGCAACGCTCTTCTTACCAGAAAGCATTACTTTGTTGATGAATTTCGTAACCGTTTTGCTGTGGTACACCGGATCCGGCAGTACGTCACGCTTAGGTACGGAACCTTTTCTTGGCATTGATTTACCTCCTTATCATAGTCTTCATTTACGAAGCTGTATTATTTCTTTTTCGCGCGTTTCGCACCGTACTTCGAACGGCCCTGACCACGATCCTGCACACCGGCAGTATCGAGAGAACCACGAATGATGTGGTAACGAACACCTGGCAGGTCCTTAACACGACCGCCGCGGATCAGAACAACACTATGCTCCTGAAGATTATGACCAATGCCCGGGATGTATGCGGTAACCTCGATGCTGTTCGTCAAACGAACACGAGCTACCTTACGCAGTGCCGAGTTCGGTTTCTTCGGCGTAGACGTGTATACACGCGTGCAAACGCCACGTTTCTGCGGGCAATTCTTGAGTGCTGGTGCTTTGGACTTCTCCTGCATGCTCTTTCTGCTCTTACGAACTAACTGATTGATAGTAGGCATACATGCACCTCCTTCCTTCATATTGAGAATTTATTATTTATTAAAACTCCAAAGCAAGCTTTGAAGTTTTTAACAAATATACTAGAACCTTACTTCAGGACTGCCACCGCCGCAGCACCGACTTCGATGCCACACGCCTGTCCAAGCTCCTTCATCGTCTCCGCATGGCCTACCGGAATTTCACTTTCCTGGCAAAGGGCCTTCAACGGTTCGATTACCCGGTCATCTGCATCATCCGCAACATAAACCGTCTGGACATTTCCACGTTTCACAGCTTTGGTAGCCTGTTTGATACCAATCACCCGATTGGCACTTTTCAGTGTATCCAGTGTCATTGTTTTCACTCCCCTGTATCACTAAATCATGCGCTCAAATCAGGCACTTCTATATATTAGCACCCGCCAAAATGCTTGTCAACACTTTATTTATAAAGATTCATGTGCACACGTCACCTAGCGTATCGTAATGCTGAAAAAATTTTTTCATTCCAGAAAATGTCCGCGATTCATATACAAACCCCCGGTTGAGATGGATTTTTCATCTCAACCGGGGTTGCTAAAATTATAATAATTTATTTGTTATCCGAAATAACCTTCTTGGCAACTTCAACAACATGCTCAACCGTGAAACCAAATTTCTTGAAGAGCAGTGGTCCCGGAGCAGAAGCGCCGAAGCCTTCCATGCAGATCGATGCACCATCGAGGCCTACATATTTGCCCCAGCCAAAGTCCGAAAGTGCCTCAACCGATACACGAGCACGAACATTCTTCGGCAGGACGCTTGCCTTATAAGCATCGCTCTGCTGCTCAAAGAGATCCAGGCACGGCATAGAAACGACGCGGACATCCAGCCCTTCTTTAGCAAGTTCTGCCTGGGCATCAACAGCCAGCGAGACTTCCGAACCGGAAGCCATCAGGATACCATCCATGTTAGCAGCATCCTTTGCCTCGGATACGACATAAGCACCCTTAAGTGCCTCTTTGCTGGAACCAGCCAGCTGCGGCAGGTTCTGACGGGTAAGTACCAGAGCCGTCGGCGTCTTATCAGCCGTAATAGCCAGATACCAGCCAGCTGCCGTCTCCGTTGCATCAGCCGGACGGAATACGTTGAGGTTCGGCATAGCGCGGAGCATAGCCAGCTGCTCAATCGGCTCATGGGTCGGGCCATCTTCGCCAACACCGATGCTGTCATGGGTCAGAACATAGGTAACCGGAATATTCATGAGCGAAGCCAGACGCATCATCGGCTTCGTGTAATCGCTGAATACGAAGAACGTAGCGACATAGGTGCGGAGACCACCGTGCAGCGTAATACCGTTAGCCATAGCAGCCATAGCCAGCTCACGGATACCGAAGTGCAGATTGCGGCCAGCATAGTTGTCTTTGCTGAAATCGCTCTCGCCATTCATCATCGTCTTGTTGGACGGTGCCAGGTCAGCACTGCCGCCGATTAGCTGCGGAACCATATCCTTGATGCGATTGATCATAACACCGGAAAGGTTGCGAGTTGCCTGTGCTTTATCCTCATAAGCCCAGAATGCTTCATCATTCATCAGCTTATCGGCATCAACCGGCGCATGGAATTTCTCCCAACGAGCCTTTTCTTCCGGGAACTTCTCGCAATACTCAGCAAAGAGCTTATTCCATTTCTCTTCCTCAGCTGCCCCCTGGGCTGCGAGTTCTTCATAATGAGCATAAACTTCCTGCGGAATGTTGAAGGTCTTCTCCGGTTCCGGCCAACCAAGATTTTCCTTGAGGGCCTTTACGTTTTCCTCACCCAGCGGTTCGCCATGGGCACTAGCTTTACCCTGTTTAGCCGGGCAACCGTAGCCGATCTGCGTCTTAACCGTGATGAAGGACGGATGTTCTTTATCTGCCTTAGCAGCTTCAATAGCCTTGCCAATAGCTTCGAGGTCATTACCATCTTCAACCGTAATCGTCTGGAAGCCAAAGGAAGCCATACGAGCCTGAACATTCTCCGTAAATGCGATGTCCGTATCACCCTCAATGGAGATTTTGTTGGAATCATAAAGGACAATCAGTTTGGACAGGCCCAGAGTACCGGCCAGCGAGAAGGCCTCGGAGGAAATACCTTCCATCATGCAGCCATCGCCACCCAGAGCGAAGGTGTAATGGTCAACGACTTCATAACCCGGACGATTGAATTCAGCAGCCAGATGTGCTTCAGCCATTGCCATACCAACAGCCATACCCATACCAGCGCCCAGCGGACCAGTCGTAGCTTCAACGCCAACCGTATGACCATACTCCGGATGTCCCGGCGTCAGCGAACCATCCTGACGGAACTGTTTCATATCATCCAGCGTCAAGCCATAGCCAAAGAAATGAAGCAACGAATACAGCAGCGAGGAACCATGGCCTCCCGAAAGAACAAAGCGATCACGATTTGCCCATTTCGGGTTCTTGCCATTGTGCTTCATGTGTTTAGCCCACAGCTCATAAGCCATGGCAGCGCTGCCAAGGGGCAGCCCCGGATGACCGGAATTAGCCTTCTGGATTGCATCTGCTGCCAAAACACGAATGGCATTAACACACGTCGTATCAATGTTACTCAAGGTATATCTCTCCTTATCCTATGAAAGATTTGTATTATATCACAAACTTCATTCTACTAGATTCCTCGGTAAATGTACAGTATTCTTGCGTATTTTCATAAATTTCTTTTATCGCGTCGTAAGAAACGATTATATACAGTTTCATTGTTTGACAATTGCCGGCTAAAATATCAGAAATTGCGCAAATCGGGGCGCAATTCCTGGGCACGTCCCATATAGACATGCTGAATTTCTGACTGCTTGCGCTCGGTATCCACCAATAACAAAACGCGGATGCAATGGTCCATCGATTCATCAATCGCACACTGGCGCGTATCAAATAACGGAACCAAATCAAAGCCCGGAAGTTGGCGGGCTCCCGTAGAAGGAAATGCGGCCGTAAGGTCATCCGTAGCAGAAAAAATAACTGCTCCAATGTCCTCTGCCTGCACTTTATTCCGGCGCAAAATCTGCGACAACAAAATTCTGGCAGCCTGCCATATTTCTTCTTTTTTGTTTTCACCAACGGTGATAGCACCACGAATGCCTCTCATGGTATTTCTCCTCCTTAACGGCCTTTATGAATTTCCCATATTATACGCATACTGAGTATAAACGCTATCAAATATCCTACAAAACCAAGCAGTGGAATCTCCATGATTTTGGGAGTCATCTGCGTTGTGCAAATCGTACTGGACCCTAAAAGCAACGCGGCTACCAGCAGGGCTAAAATAAGTTTATTAATCATCTGGTCAACTTTGCGCAAGGGCTCTTCTGAGCCTGTAAGATCCAGATTTACTTTCGTCTGACCACTCATGGTCATCTTCAAAATATCCGAAATCTGTTCTGGAAGCTGAGCCGACTTGCGAAGCAGGAGAAATCCCTCCCTTTTCGCCTTATCCAGCTCATCCCGCCAGTGGAAGTGCTTCTTATAATCCAAAGCCAGACTTTTGGCAAAAATTTCCACAAAACTGACTTTCGGGCAGCACATCCGCATAACGCCCTCTACGGTTAACACACCGCGGGCAAACATCGACAGCCCCTGGGGGCAGCCAATATGGTGAACCCGCATGAGATTCATGATTTGACGGGTCAATACCCCCATCTGCAAATCACTGAAATCCAAGGAACCATATTGAGATAGCATTGCATCAAGGTCCTGATAAAGGGCTGTGTGATTGATTTTCCCTCGAACCACACCTAAGGAAAGAACCGCCGCCTTCATCTCAAAGGTATCGTGACTTGTCAAAGCAAATACCGCTTTTCGGATAGCCGCCCGGTCTCTACCGGAAAGACGTCCGACCATGCCCAAATCCAACCAGACAATCCGGCCATTTCGTATCCAGATATTTCCCGGATGCGGGTCAGCATGAAAAAAACCGTCTTCAATAATCTGCTTGACGTAGTTCTCCCCCAACCGATGTCCCAATTGGTCAATGTCGTAGCCACGGCTTTTGAGCTGTTCAAAGTCATCGATGCGAATTCCCTCCACCGACTCCATCACCAGAATATGCTGGGTCGACAGCTGCCGATAAACGTGCGGACAGGTTATATACTCCACATCACGATTCAAGTGCTGAAATTCTTCAATATGGTCAGCTTCCATGAGAAAGTCCATTTCCTGCTTGGCAATGGTCCACATCTCATCTAACACCATATTGAAGTCAACCACATCCTGCGAATGGCTCACAATCTTTAACAGCGTTGCCGCCCGTTTTAGCAGGACGATATCCTGATTCATGATATCGTAGATACCAGGCCGTTGAACCTTGACGACAACTTTTTCTCCCGTAGTCAAAATCGCCCGATGAACCTGCGCAATGCTGGCCGACCCCAATGCTTCTTCATCGATATAGGAAAAGACTTTGTTCCAGCGCCGGCTGTATTCCTGTTCGATTACCCCTAGGATAACAGAAAAGGGCAGCGGCTTGGCCGACGATTGCAGTTTCATCAGTTCATCGCAATACTCCGGGGGTAAAAAATCCGGACGCATGCTCATGACCTGTCCTAACTTTACGAAGGTCGGGCCCAAATCTTCCAATACCAAACGAAGCTTGATTGGCGTCATACCACGAACGACATCTCGTTTGCGCAAAACACCCACCATGCCCCGCAGCCTGGCAGTAGCTCCAGCATCTTCTATTTTATTTTGAAAGAAATCTCCAAGCATAGTGCCAGACTCCTTCAAGAATAAATCCGTGATTATTTCTTATACTTTTCTGCCAACTGCTGCTTAACCGTCTCGTTGGAAAGATAGTCATCATAAGTCGAAACACGGTCTACAACACCGTCTGGCGTGATTTCAATAATACGGTTGGCAATGGTCTGAACGAACTCATGGTCATGGGACGTAAAGAGTGCCGTGTGATTGAATGCAATCATACCATTATTGAGGGCCGTAATCGACTCCAGGTCAAGATGGTTGGTAGGTTCATCCAAAATCAGAACATTAGCCCCCGAAAGCATCATGCGGGAAAGCATGCAGCGTACGCGCTCACCACCGGAGAGAACGGACGCCTTTTTAAGGCTTTCCTCACCGGAAAACAACATACGTCCCAAGAAGCCGCGAACGAAAGTCTCATCCGGGTCCTTGGAATACTGGCGGAGCCAGTCCACCAGGCTCAGGTCAACCCCGTCAAAATACTTGCTGTTATCTGCTGGCAGATAAGCCCGCGTCGTGGTAACGCCCCATTTAAACGTACCAGCATCCGGCTCTTCTTCACCCATGAGAATCTTGAACAGCATCGTCTTGCCAATGGTATTCGGGCCAACGAAGGCAACCTTGTCGCCTTTTTTCAACGTAAAGCTGACATTCTTTAATACCTGCTCGCCATCAACCGTCTTACAAAGGCCATCTACCTGCAGCAGCTGATCACCAGCCTCACGGTCTGGAGAAAAGGCAATATACGGATAGCGGCGGGAAGACGGCTTGATATCTTCAACCTGAATTTTATCCAACAGCTTCTTGCGGCTCGTTGCCTGCTTGGATTTGGCTGCATTAGCTGCAAAGCGGGCAATGAAGGCCTGCAGTTCCTTGATTTTCTCCTCAGCCTTCTTGTTCTGCTCTTTCTGCAGCTGCAGAGCCAGCTGGCTGGACTGATACCAGAAATCGTAGTTACCGGTATAGAGTTTGATTTCGCCAAAGTCAACATCACAGATATGGGTGCAGACCTGATTGAGGAAGTGACGGTCATGGGATACGACGATAACCGTGTTTTCAAAACCAGCCAGGAAGTTTTCCAACCAGTTGATGGATTCAACATCAAGATGGTTAGTCGGCTCGTCCAGCAAGAGGATGTCCGGATTGCCAAAAAGCGCCTGGGCCAGAAGAACGCGAACCTTCTCCTTAGCCGTAAGCTCCGACATCATCATCTCGTGCTCAGCATCCGGAATACCGAGGCCATTGAGAAGGCGTGCCGCCTCGGATTCAGCATCCCAGCCGTTGAGTTCTGCAAACTCTGCCTCAAGCTCCGAAGCCTTCATACCGTCTTCTTCACTGAAATCTGGTTTTGCATAAAGGGCATCCTTCTCATCCATAATCTGGACGAGGCGCTTGTTGCCCATGATAACCGTGCGCAGGACTTGATACTCATCAAAGGCATAATGATCCTGCTGCAGAACCGAAAGACGCTCCCCCGGCGTAATCTCGATATGACCACCGGTCGGCTCAATTTCACCGGACAGCAGTTTCAAAAAAGTCGATTTACCAGCGCCATTTGCACCGATAATACCATAGCAATTTCCCGGCGTAAATTTGAGGTTGACATCCTTGTACAGGACGCGCTTGCCAAACTGGAGGCTCACATTGTTGGTTGTAATCATTTCGTCTTTAGTTCCCTTCTTGGTATATATACTTGTTTATATCATTATTTACTTCATCAGCATTGCCCGGAACATGCTCATGATGCTCTGACCATAGCTGTATCCTGGTACTGCCCAACGGCCATTAAGATCTTCCCAATGGCCCAGGGTAGTGGAGCCATAGGAAGAGCGGACCAGTGAATAGCGCGGGTCTACCACCGTTGACGATGGCTGGCGGGTGGAAGCATAGGCCAGCAAGTGCTGAATCTGCGCGCGCACCCCCATCCGGGCCGAATCAAAATAAGCGCCCTTTACCTGGCTGCTAGTAGTGCCAAGCCCACAATAATTGTTCTGGTCCGGCGTTACCGTACCGCCATAGCGGAAGAAGCCCGTCTCCTTCAACGCCTGGGCAAAAGCCACGTCCGGGCGAATTCCCTCCCGGGCCCCTTCTTCATAATAGTAGGATACCAGCTCCTGCGGCGTTACCGAAATATTCGGGGTCGGATTAACGCTGAGCAAATAATCGACACACTGCTGCTGGCTAGCCATCGGCGTGCCAATAATGGAATCATCGTATTCTGAAACTGTCGTCGGCACGCTGACAGAAGATGTGTTTACGTCCTCTGCACCGTTTTTATGCGCTTTCAAAATGGCATCAATGCGCTCCTGGAACGCCTGCTGCTGCGCATTACGGGACACATTGCGGCTATTTCCCGTATTAACCGAACGCGTTGTCGTTACCATTGTCTGGTCCGTTCTGCTCGAATGACGCGCCTCACCAAAGGATGCGGTGGACAAAACCAAGGCCCCGGCCAACGTCCCGGCAACAATCATTTTCGGATAACGATTAAAATTCACGAAATGTACACTCCTTAATCTTCTTACTATCTTCTCTACATTATATGAAGCTCATAAAGCTGCATAAACAAAATAAAGGATAAACAGCGCTGCCAATATCCATGAAGCCAGAGGAATCTTTTTCCCCTCGCCAGCTGCCCCACGCAACAGGCAATAGCCAATCACTGCACAGCCCAAGCCAGCGGCCATATTGCCTGACAATGGCATAACCAACAGCAGACTGACAGCTGCTGCCAACTCTGGCAGTCTCCATTCGACAGGATTATGGCAAAATCCGCTTACCATCCGCTGAATCAGCATAAATCCTGCTCCCACTAAGACAGGAACTACCATCACCGGAAAATCCGCCAACGAACGAAGCACCGGCTCACAAAACAATGCGGCTGCTAGTAGCAGTGACGTTCCTAAAACAGTCAAAAGGCCACGGCCGCCACAGCTGCTGCCCACTGCCGATAACGGCGACAGGGACACGGGAATACTGCCTCCCAAAGAAGACACGCCCCCCACCGCGAATATCGCCGCCAAGGATTTTGCCTTCTTCTGCGATTCACTGGGAAGGATCTGCAAACCAGACCAATTCATGCTGCCCCATACCACCAACAAGGTGAGGACCGCCACTGCCTGTTTAGCCGCTTCCGAATCATTTCCCGGCAGCAGATTTAACTGCCAGGCAACTTTATCTAATCCCTCGGGAAGCATAAAAGGTGCATCGGGAAATCCCCAAAATCCTTCTGCAAAGGAAACAACCGCTGTGACCACAAAACCTAACAGCAAAGCCCCACGGAACTGCATGGCCATCATAACCAAGGTGAGCAAAATTCCCATGAGACCTAAGTATGCCATAGGATCCTGAAAATTACCTAACATCGAAACATTCCATGGCGAACGAATAAGGATGCGGGACTGTATCAGCCCCATGGTAATCAGCATGACGCCAATCCCACCGGGAATCAAACGGCATATAACAGGCGGAACAGCCTCTCGGCAATACCTGCTAACAGGGAGACAGGACAAAAGCAATCCCACTGCCGAGGCAACAAAACCTGCCCCTAATAACTGCTGCCAGGAAAGCCCTTGGGATATACCTGTCAGATATACCAGATAGCTGCTCACCGCCACTGATGGCATAACTGCCAAGGGTACGTGCACCAGCCCCATGACTAACGTCCCCAAAAGAGCAGCTAATATGGCAGCAGTATAGGCTCCAGCAAAGTCCATTCCCACCTCACGAAGCATAAGCGGAACCAAGACAAAGACCGGCAGCATCGAAATACCCATGATAATACCGGCGGCAAAATCCCGCCATTTATCCTGTTGCTTTTCCCCATGAAATGTCATGAACTTTCACCTTTCCCATTATATAACAATTTTATTCTATCACACCCAGCCTGAAAATAACAGTTTCCCCTGCTTATTTTCAGCTCACAATCGCGCTTTTAATGCTATAATAGAACTTAAACATAGCAACAGGAGGTATTTTTTTGAAAACCAGATTTTCGATGGGCATGGTAAAAGCAGGTGCTGCAGTTGCTATTTTCCTGCTTTTTGCCATCATCCATCTTATCAACCCCGCTTTTTTACCACACATGTTTGGCCTTTTGGCGCGCGGAGACATACAGGAAACCGCCAGCTATATCGCCTCGTTTGGTTCTTGGGCGGTAGTATTCAGCTTCCTCTTGACGCTTTTCGTCAATGCCCTTGGCTTCCCGCCAGCCATCATCTTTTCTACTGCCAACACCTTGATTTTTGGCATTGCCTGGGGAATTGTCCTTTCGGTCATCGCCGAAACAGTTGGCGTCGCATTCAGTTTTGTCCTGATGCGCTTTTTCTTCCGCGATGCTGCCGAAAAAATCATCAGCAAGAATAAAACCCTGTCAAATATCGACAAATACAGCGGCAGCCGCGGCTTCGTCGTTATGCTGATTGCCCGCATGGTCCCTTATTTCCCATCGGTCATGCTCAATGCGCTGGGCGCACTTTCCGCCATGAGTTTCCGCGACTATGTCATCGCTTCCTTTGTTGGCAAATTCCCCTCCACAGGAATCGAAGCCATCATCGGGCACGATACCATCACCCATCAGGAAGACCCTACCCGCCTCGTCGTTGTCATTATCTTTGCCATCCTGCTGATTGCTGGTGCCTGGTGGTATGAACGGAACGCTGCGAAAAAAGCCGCCAAGGAAATATAAGAAAGGAGGCTTTGCCTCATGGAACTCACACGAAGAAAATTTTTAAAGCGATGCGGACAACTGCTCTTAATTCTCAGGCTCGACAATTTTGCCCCATCACTTGCCGCTGCTGCCGAAACCTCGCTCCCCATCAAATATCTCCGGCAAATCATTACCGCCGATCCAGCAAAAAGCCGCACCATTATGTGGCAAACTACCGAAGAACTGCCGGAATGCTATCTGGAATACCGCAGCACCTATATTCCCGTAAAGACACAAGCTATCAGCTGCAAAATCCTCACAGAGGACAATGCTACCAATTACTTTTATACGGCCAAACTCACGGGACTTACACCAGCAGCTGATTACGAATACCGCATCCTTTCCGGAAGCCAGGCCACGGGTTGGCATCACTTTACCACCGCCCCTGCCACCGTTGCAGCTTTTTCCGCACTGATATTCTGTGATTCCCAATGCGGCCAGGATTACTCCGTGTGGACGCGCACCCTTACCAACGCTTGGCAGCGTCATCCCGATGCTCACTTCTTTACGGATATTGGCGACCTTACGGATAACGGCCAATTAAACTGGCATTGGGATAGCTTCTTCACGGCCATGGGTGATATACCTGAGAAACATCTCTTTGTGCCGGTAATGGGAAATCACGAATGCTACAGTCTTGATTGGAAATTCTGCCGTCCGCAGCGCTACCTTGACTCCTTTACCCTGCCCCCAAATGGCAGCAGCCGCTATCAGGGATACTACTATTCTTATGATTACGGCCCAGTCCACTTCATTGTACTGAATACCCAGATGCTGGAACTGAATTACTTCGCACCAGGCCTATTGCAAGAGCAGCTGGACTGGCTCAAACACGATGTGCGCAGTCATAAAAAAACGTGGCAGGTGGTACTCATGCACAAAGATATCCTCGCCTACGATGAATATCAGCAGGGCACCAAGCAAGCTGGAGGAATCAGCGATGTCGGCCATGCTTTCATGAAGGCCTTCGATGAATTGCACATCGACCTGGTGTTGACCGGTCATATGCATACCTATCGCAACCGGGGCCATATCAAAAACCTGAAGCCTGCCGAACAAGGGCCAGTATATATCATGAGTGGTCCGTCCGGCAACGAACAATATCATGTTCCCGCTGATGAAACCTACGACCGCAGTGCTATCTATCAACCCACTCCAGAGAATTATCTCGTACTTGACGCAAACAACAGCCAGCTGACCATACGTGACTATACCGTCAGCGGCGAACACGTTGATACGGTTACCCTAAAAAAATAATCGCAACAAAAAAACTTCCCAATTGGGAAGTTTTTTTCATGATAAAATTCAGCAGGAACTATCACCTAGAATCGGATGTTTGATAGGCCGGAGGCTGCGAACCGTCACCAGGCGCAACGCTTCGCGCATCGTCACATCCTCGCGCCCACTTTCCGACTCATAAACACAGATTGGCTGGGCCATCCCGACCTCACTGCCGGGCATATAAACATATTCCTGATTCACCGCATCGCCAAAGATGACGCCGGCTTTCAGTTTCGACTCGACCATCATAAGAAGTTCCCTCTCAAAACATATCTTTTTTCCACAAAGCATACGCACCAGAAACACTGATGCCAAAGGCAATAATCATAACATAGAAGAAGCCGTGACCATCATCGGCAAAGGGAACCGGTACGTTCATACCAAAGAAACTGGACACGACCGTCGGAATAGCGATGATAATCGTCATGGCTGCCAGGAATTTCATGACCAAGTTCTGGTTATTGGCGATAATGGAGGTAAAGGTATCCGCCATGCGGGCCAAAATCTTGCTGTACATCTCCACCATTTCCTTGGCCTGCTTATTCTCGATAATAACATCCTCCAGCAGGTCTTCATCCTCATCATAGGCCTTGAGGATTGGCGTAAGCTGCGGATTGTTGCGCATGCGCATCAGTTTATCAAGCACCGCACCATTGGAACGGATAGCAGCATTAAAATAGGTCAAGCCCTTCTGCAGCTCCAACAAGCGCAGGATTTCGCTATTTTTCATATCATGACGAAGCTGTTCCTCGATTTCATCGGAAAGCTTGCTAATCTGGCGCAAATAACGCAGATAAAACGTCATGGACTTATAGAGGATCTGGAATAGGAATCTGGTCTTTTTATACGTGCGGAACAATTTCGCGGTACGCTCGTTGAATTCAGCCATAACCGGCGTTTCCTCGAGACATACAGTAATGATATATTCCTCGGTGACAATGATAGCCAACGGCAAGACATCGTAGCTGTCCTGTCCGCGGCAAATTGCGACATTGGTCAAAACCATGACCGAATCGTCTTCGATATCCGTATGAGAGCGCTCTTCATCATCTAGTGCAGAGCGCAAAAAATCCGAATCTACCTCGGTCAGATTGCTGACTACCTTCAGCTCATAGGGCGTCGGGTCAACAATATTGATCCAGGCACCTTTTTCCAGCGTCTTCAAGGTGAGCTCCTGCAAAGGGCCACTCTCCATGGATTTATAAATCTGAAGCATGGCGAAATGTCTCCTTTCTTCATGAGGAAGGGAGCATTATCCTTCTGCCGGAATTATACAAACAGCCGGCAGGAAAATGGCACACGTTCCCCATCGGTATTTAACTTGCATCGTTTAGGGTCTGCCGTACCAGGGTGATCATCCATTTTCCTCACCAGCCTTTCTTTTCGTAGTAGGGGAAAGATAGCGCCGCTATTTTTCCCGTCCTCCATTATATGCCTTTTTCCCACATCTTGTCTAGCGAAACTTGCGGTTCCTAATCTCTTTTTTCTTGACATTATCACTTATTATTACTATAATATATGAACACAACCAAATACTGCTTGAATGGGCAGATTTCATCGTGGGGATGTAATGGTCTCGACGGGGATATATGTTCCATGGATAGCGAGCCGGGGGGTCATCAACCCGTTAGTAAGGTGAAAACTTTTATTTAAATATAAAAGCTAACGAAGATTACGCTTTAGCCGCTTAAGGCTAACCCCTGTCTGTTTTTCTCCCGCGAAGACGGATAAGGGGCTAACAGCGGGATACCTCAGTGCCAATTCTCGGAGGTGCTGACGGGAAATCTTATCGAGATCGGAATGAAGCCGTTTGTTTGTGGATGGCCGATTTCTTAAATCTAACCACAAACTGCGCTCGGAGAAGTCTATGCAACAGTATTTTCGGACAGGAGTTCGATTCTCCTCATCTCCACCATGCAAACTCCTGTCCAAGTTTTTCTAAAAAACTTGGGCGACTCCATAGATACACTGCAAAAGAAAAGCGTGATTGACTTTCACCAGTCGATCACGCTTTTTTCGTTTTTATATGCTTTTTTCATAATTTTATGTTCTTAACGATTAATGTCATTTTCGCGCATCCCAACAGCAAGCCTGCACTTATCGATGTCTTTCCTCGTTAATAACTGGAACTTCTTAATAAAATCCCATTCATCATTATAGGTACGAATTGGGTGCACTAGAAAAAACAGGCTTTTGCTTTTTTTCTTATTTTAACCCCACTTGCGCCTTTCCAACAACCCGATCATTTTGTATGGTTATATTTGCATTTGAACCTAAAGAACCATTACCATCGAATTTTAGAATAACTGTTTCATATCCTCCAACGTTACTTTGCGACATTACTTCTCCAAGACTGCCAACAATTTCATGTACTTGTTTTGGGGTCATCCCCATTTCAATACGATTATATTTGTCCAATGTCATTATGTGCTTTGCCTTGTACTCTGCTTCGTATTGCGCTAGTCGTGCCTCTTTTTCCCTAATCTCGTTATCTATCTTTCGCCCTTCTTCTTTTTGCTTTTCCTGCTCTTTTCTTTCTGCTTGTTCCTGCTGTTGTCTTTCGTGGATAGACTTACCAATGTCCGTTTGGCCAAATGCTGTAACACCCCAAATCAAAAGTATATTTAGCCCCCATGCCCCTAACAATAACGCACAAACCTGCTTACGTGTCTTATTGAATCTAAAGCGTTGAGGAACTATTATGGCTACCAACGCCAACACTGGTATAGCGAATAATGCCACCATTGTTACAAGCAGTAATATACCTTCCAATATCATTATAATATCACTCATATTTCCCCTCTCATTTCACTCCTATTTTACTTTTATCTTCTGTCACTATTACTCCTTATTCGCTGGTATTTGCTAAAGTCCTTCTCCTATACTGCAGAAGGGACAAATCCTGATAAGTGTGTAAATTTTTTAGAAAAGCGACCGGGCTATGCATAAGTGTTTTTTCACTCATGCGCAGCCCCATTTTTTCATACCTAAATCAGTTTTCTATTTTCACAGCCCGCAGACGAATACGGACGTAATCTATCGTCCAGATTCCATCCTGGCAGAGTTCTGGCGCTAGTGCTTCCTCCGTTTCACGGATAATGCGCGCCTTCATTTCCTCCGCCATCCCGTCAAAGGGTTGTTGGATAAACATGCGTATCCAGTCGGCAACACTGCGCCCCTCCGGCTGCGGCGTTGGTCGGTCAAACAGGATTGCGTAGTCCACGCGCAAACCAGCCTGATCGACCAGCGGAGTATACTCGCCAATGCTGGGAAAAAATTGAATAGGCTGGTAACTATAGCCATATTCTGCAAATTTCTTTGCCAGCATCCCATGTACCTTTGCCCCGCAGCCAATACCGCCAAATTCGGTTACCAACTGGCCTCCCGTACGAAGATTCGCGGCGATATTGCGCAGCATCAGATACTGCTTGTCTTCATCAATCCAGTGAAATACTGCATTGGAAAAGATTACATCGGCAGGCTCTTCCAAATGGAAAGATAACGCATCAGCTTCCTTAAAGGATAACTCCGGATGATTTTTCCTCGCTTCTTCAAGCATTGCGGCTGACGCGTCAATTCCCAGCACCTTGAACCCGGCCTGAGCCAGCTTGGCCGTTAAAGCACCATTGCCACAACCAAGGTCAACCACCTGGCTCCCCTTGGGCGCAGTAATCAAGCTCATGACATCCTCGCCATATTCGTGTACAAAGGAAAATCCATTACCGTAATCTTTGGCATTCCAATTCAGATTCACAAGATCCCCTCCTATTCAATCACTATCAGAAGCTATTCGCCCTCAATGAGAAATTTCCTGCCGCTGTCAGAATCTTTCTTTTCCTGTTGCATTTCCCCTTCAATTGGTATACACTGTATAACAATGTTGCTTTACAACTTTACACTTCTATTATTGTTGTATAGTATTATTTTATTACCTTTATACGCAGGAGGCGCATTTTATGACGCAAAAGTCAATCCCAACTCCCTTTATCCTCATTCTGCTCTGCATCTTCTCGTTGACACTCAGCGGATGCGGACTCGGTAAAATGGCCCGGGAACATCAGCAGGCGCAGAGCGGATGCGTTGAGTTAAAACTGGCTTATCATCTGCCAGCCAATCACTATCTTTCCCAAGGAATGGAACGATTTGCCCAGCGGGTAAACGAACGTTCACAGGGAACCATCAAGATTACCACCTATCCTGCCGGACAGCTTTATACCGATAAAAGTATGAATGACGCGATCATGTCCGGCGGTTTGGATATGGGACTAAATTCCACCGCCATGTGGACCACCGTTGTCCCCTCGCTGAACGTGCTGGACGTTCCCTTCCTGCTCAACAGCTACGAAGCCGTCGGCAAAGCTATGAACGGGAGTCTCGGACACACACTGACTACCGAAATGGAACGGAAAGGTGTCCACCCTCTTATCTGGGTTGATTACGGCTATGTACAGTTCTGCAACAATTCCCGCCAGCTCAAAAAGCCGGAAGACTTTCAAGGGCTTCAGCTGCGCGGCTATGGACAGATTCCCGCTGAAACCATCAAAGCCCTCAGCGCATCGCCTGTCACCATGAGTTCTGGCGAAGTCTACATGGCAATGCAGCGCGGCACGATTGACGGACAGACCTCGGGCACCACGGCCATGTATCAGCGAAAAATCTATGAAGTCGGCAAATACCTTACGATGACCAATCACGCCTTTTGTGAATTCGTCCTGGCGATGAACAATACCGCCTGGGAACAGCTGTCCGAGGAACAAAAACAACTTCTCGAGGAATGTGCCGAAGAAACACGCGAAGAAATCCACCAGCAAACAAAAGAAGAAGATTTAAAAGCCATGAAGCTCTTACAGGAACACGGTATGGATGTCTATACGATTCCTCCTGAAGATATTCCGCTTTGGCAGGAAGCCACGATGTCCGTCCGAGAAAACTTCATCCGCAACACCGGTGACCTCGGGCAGCAGCTCGTCAACCAATGCCTTGCTGCCAACAATTAAAAAAGGAGACAAACTATGAAGCAATTCCTCTTAGCCCTTGACCATTTTCTTGAAAAACTCAGCAAAGCCGCCGCTATTCTCGCCGGTATTTTCATTCTCGCTACGGCATTTATCATTGTCTACGAAGTAATCATGCGCGGCCTCTTTCACTCCCCTACGGAATGGGTACTCGAAATATCTACCTATTTCATCATCACAGCCGGATTTCTCGGACTCGCCATTACCTTCCGCCAAAAGGCACACATCCAGGTTGATCTGTTCGCCAGCAAATTGTCGAAAAGAAATAGCCGAAACGTCAACCTTTGTTTAAACCTGCTCGCCATCTTCACCTTTCTTATCTTTATGACCGAGAGCATGGACCAGGTCACAGCATCGTTTGTTTACCACAAACTATCTCCGTCGATTCTTCGCTTCCCGCTCTACATTCCACAGTTTGCTCTCGTACTCGGTTCGGCCCTGCTGCTCGGAGAAATCATCCGCCGTTTTCTCTTTGATCTGCTCTGCCTGCCGGATATGCCCACGCCATTAAATAACACTGGCAAAAGCGATAAGGAGGCACAATGACCATGGCCTTATTCTACAGTATTTTCATCCTCCTGTTGCTTTTTGCGGGCATGCCCGTTGCCTTTACCTTGATTTTTGCCGGTATTCTCGGTATGCTGCTATTTCTCGGCGGACCTGCTGCTTTCACGCAGATTCCGGTCATTGCCTATAAAACCTTGGACGATTTTGTGCTGGTTGCCGTCCCTCTCTATATCCTCATGAGCCATATCCTGCTGCAGGGTAAAGTCGGCAATGGCCTTTTTGAACTTGGCAATAAATGGCTCGGACATCTTCCCGGCGGGCTTGGCGTCGCTACCATTTTCGCTTGTGCCATCTTTGCTGCCATTTCCGGCTCCAGTGTCGCCACGGCTGTTACGATTGGCGCCATGGCTATTCCCGAAATGCTAAAGCGGGGATATGAGCGCACAACCGTCTTGGGTGCTGTCGCTGCTGGCGGTACGCTTGGAATCCTGCTCCCGCCGAGCATCCCTATGATTCTTTTCGGTTCCATTACCGGTGAGTCCGTCGGAAAACTTTTTCTCTCGGGTATCGTTCCAGGTGCACTGCTGACGCTGCTGTTTATCCTCTATCTGGTCTTCCGCTGCCGCCATATGAAACGCCAGCAGCCAGCCAGCTGGTCCGAACGCCTGCATGTCCTCAGTAAGAATTTCTGGGGCCTCATGCTGCCTGTCATCGTTGTCGGCGGCATCTACACCGGCTTATTCACACCAACCGAAGCTGCCGCGATTGGCACGCTTTACAGTCTTTTTATTACTTTTTTCATTTATCGCACCGTTTCGCTAAAAGACCTGCCCGCCATCTTCACCGAAACTGTCAAGACGACTTCCATGATTTTTGCCATCATGATTGGTGCCATGTTATTCGGGTTCATTCTGACGGCTCTACAAACACCACAGACCTTGATTTCCCTGGTAACGGAAAGCGATATCAACCGCTGGCTAATCTTCCTCGGCATCAACATCGTTCTGCTATTGCTTGGCTGTGTCTTGGAGACCGTATCCATCATCCTCATTACGCTGCCCATGCTCTTTCCCATTGTCAAACAGCTTGGCTTTGACCTCATCTGGTTCAACGTTGTCATGCTGATTAACATGGAGCTGGCTTTGATTACCCCGCCCATTGGCATGAACCTTTTCGTTATAAAAGGAATCAGCCCCGACAGCCGGCTGCAGCAGATTATAGTCGGTTCGATTCCCTTTGCCATCATCATGGTTCTGGAAATCATCCTGCTTTGTTTGGTACCACAGCTTAGCACCTGGCTCCCCTCTGTACTGAAATAAAACCGCAAAACTAAAAAACTCTCCCTAGGATGACCGCACGAATCGCCTGTCACCCTAGGGAGAGTTTTTCATATAAAAGCCGTCAAAGGAAACTGCCGGCTGTAATTTTACCGAAGTTCGCAGGTTGAATATGTCACCGCAATGGAATCTGCCCTGCTTTGCAGGAACCGCACATAAACATTTCCCTGTATTGCCTGGCACCAGGCTGCACCGCGAGCATAATTATTTCTGGAATGATTCTGGGCATCTCCCCACAAGGCATCCTTTTCCGCGGCCGTAATGCCAATCGCCATTTCGGTTAAGGCAATTGCATCACGCGAATACCTGCCAGCGGCATTATTCATCGGATTCCACATTACTTTCGCCCGCATTACCGCCCCGGAATTTCTATCGCATAACATAGCAATCATTACATAATCGCGCGTTGTACCAAAACTTACCAAATACGTTTGGTACTGAACATTAGGATTATCGCTATCGCTGTTCAAACCAAGATGTTGAAAATTGCGCAAGCAAATATTCTGGTCATAATTATTGTAAATCTCATACATTCTAGTGGCCATTTGTTCTGCACTGCCAGCATACAACGGCGCTGCCGCCATTGCCGTATGACCACTCCATAACGCCACCCACGTCAAGACAACTACCAGTAACTTTTTCATACATTCCCCTCACATATCTCATTTTTTTCTGCATTATTATACAATAACAACACTTTTAATACAAGTTTAATAAAGCAGTCTGCCCTTCCAAAGACAGACTGCCTTATCATTAGCCAGCAACTGGTACCTTGACCAGCTGGCCGCTTTGAAGCAAATACAGATACCGTTCCTTAACCGGACGGTTGAGAATTGCCTGTACGGCTTCACTGTATAAATCCACTTGTATCCGATACCGGCGCAAAGCCTTTTCAGGGTCCGGACTGCGGTCGGTCTTATAATCGACCAGAACCAAACTGCCGTCCGCCTCTTCGAACAATAAATCAATTACCCCCTGGGTAAAGACCCGTTCCTCTCCAGATTTCACCTGGGGATAAAAGCGTTTGGCTGGAAGCATCCGGCTAAACGGAAGTTCGCGCCAGACGTTAACCGCCTTGCGAAGCCGCTCTCCGATTTCTGACTGGATAAATCCTTGGATGCCTTTTATATAGACAGCTTCCTTCTGTCCCGGCTGCAGAATACCGCGAAGCTCCATGCTCTCCAGCTGCCTTTGAATTCCGGCAAAACTTCTGTCCCCTTGCAAGTCCAAATGCTGCATGGCTGTATGCATAATCGTACCGCGCTCAGCCGCCGACAATCCCTGCCGTGCCTCCTGCAAAAATCTTGGACGCGGCCACTCAAAATCCTGTTTTGCTTCCGCCTCGGAGAGCTTTACCATTAAATTCTGCTGGGGCAGTTCGTCCGCCAAGGGTTCATGTTCAGCAAAGCGGTGCTTGATTTCCGTAACCGTAAGCTTTGCCGGTACTTCATCCAATCCGCCCATATCATATTGCCACGACAAACAGTTTTCCACCTGTTCTTTTTGCGCTGTCGCTGGCATGGGGGCAAGGGCGGCAGCTGCCTCAAGCAACGGGTCCTCTTGCCGCTCCGTCGCCACCTTTGCCCCGACTTCAGACGCTGGAATCAGCTGAACCGCAAATTCCGTATTGTCCTCTGCGGGCAACAAATCATTTTCTGCCACCTCGGCCTCCATGAACGCCCGCAGCGACGCACCATCCCGATGACGAGCTACTGCCGGTACGATCCAGTCCAAGTATGTTTTGGCCTGACGAATGGCTTGTACCGAAAATTGTCTGTCTTTATCCGCCAGCAGCTGCCCCCAAGCTTTTGCCCGATTCTCCACTTGTGACGACGACAACGTCCCCGTGATGATAAGTTTTTCCCGGGCACGGGTCAAAGCCACATAAAGGATACGCATCTCCTCTGCCTTCGTCTCATCCACAATCTTATCGGCAATCGCCTGCCAAGGCATCGTGTTGTAAATCTGACGTCCAGTTCGCGAACGCTCGGCCAACTTCAAGCCAATCCCCAATTGCTGATGCATCAAGAAAGTCCCTTGTGCATCCCGGAGATTGAATTCCTTCGCGGCATTGGCCAGGATCACCACAGGAAATTCCAGCCCCTTGCTTTTGTGAATCGTCATAATGCGAACGACATCCTCACTGGCCCCCAAAGTACGGGCCACGGAAAGGTCTGTCTCTCTTTTTTTGAGGTCGTCAATAAACCGCAGGAAGCGGAACAGCCCCCGATAATTCGTACGTTCGTAGTCCGCCGCCCGATCAGCCAGCATACGCAGGTTAGCCTGCCGAAGCAGACCGCCTTTGAGGCTGCCCACATAATCGTAATAACCGGTCTCCCGATAAAGCATCCAAATAAGTTCCGGCACGCTATGGCTCACAGCATAATTTCGCCAAGCGGCCAGCTCCTGCTGAAAGGCAGCCGTTCGCTCTGCCAGCTTTTTCGAAAGTTTTGTATCGGGGGAAAAGCTGGCCAGCAGTCCGTCATACAGGTCGCCCTCTTCCGCAGCCAGACGAATCTCCACCAATTCCTTCATGGAAAAACCACCAATGGGAGAAGCCAGTACAGCGGCTAACGGGATATCCTGGCGGGCATTATCCAGCACTGACAACAGCGCCAACACAATGCGCACTTCACTGGCCTCAAAATAACCGCCCCCCACGTCGGCATAGGCTGAAATCCCGTTTTTCCGCAGGGTTTCCAGCAAGACATCGGCTTTTCCCTGTACGGCGCGCATCAACACGGCAATATCCCGCAGTTCCAGCGGGCGATACTGATTCGTTTCCTTATCCAGTACCACATGATGATTCTCCATCAGCAGCTGGATGCGATTGGCAATATACTGGGCTTCCAGCTCGAAGCCCTCCAGCACTTCCTCTGCCACTTCGTTTTTTGGGTCTTTCTTTTCTCCCAGGAGGATATCCAACTCCAAAGGTCCGGCAAGAGTGTTTTCCGCTAGAGGATAGTTTGCCCCCGGGTGGAGCCGGCTGCGTTCATCATATTCAATTTCCACCGCATCCCGGCGCATAATCTGCTCAAAGATAAAATTGATAGGTTCCAGGACTTCTGCACGGCTGCGGAAATTCTTTTTCATCGTAATCAGCTGATTTTGCTCTCCCTTCCGGCACTCTTCCGGAAAACTATCGTATTTTGCCTGGAAAAGATACGGATCCGCTAAGCGGAACCGATAAATGCTCTGCTTGACATCACCGACGGTAAAACGATTGGCCTCCCGTGCAATAAGGTTCAGGATTGCTTCCTGCACCCCATTGGTATCCTGGTATTCATCGACCATGATTTCCTTGTACTGCTCCCGTAGGGAAATGGCCGCTGCCGTTGGTACATACTCCGGCTCATCCTGCATGATTTTTTCCGCATCGCCACAGAGAATCTCCAAGGCAAAATGCTCCAAATCGTTGAAGTCGAGAATATTGCGTTCTTTCTTGGCAGTCTGCAGCGCATCGATAAAGTCCAAAGCCAGCTGCACGTATTGCTTCACCGCGTTGCCACTGCCTTTGATGCTATGCCAAAGTGCTTCCTCTCCCTCTTGCAAATATTTTTCTTTTAATTTGCCAAAACTCTTTTTAACCTTGTCCCGGGCTTTGTCAAATTTATCGCGCACCTCCGGATAATCCGCTTTCAGTGCTTTAAATTCCTTCTTGGCCAATCTGACCCAGTTGACCTTTCCGGCCGCATCCCGCACAGCATCAAAACAACCATCAGCGGGATGCTTTTCACAAATGCGAAGCGCCCCACGAACAGCTTCCAGCTGCTCAATATCCGCCTGCACAGCCTCCACATAGGGCTTCCATTCCTCCTGCAAGGCCACAGGATCCCCGTCTCCCACAAGCATCGTCAACTGATCATACTGCCGGATACAAGCATCGATTTCCAAAACTGCCCCCGACAATATCCGCTGAAACCATGGCGTCGTAAACAGGCAGTCTGCCAATTCATAAGTTTCCCGTTGTCGGTTCAACCAAGCTTTCGGATAGGGCTGGCTCTGGCTGAAATTATAAAGCTTCAACACCGCCTCATAAATGGCATCATCCCCCCGGTCATTGCCATAGTCATCTGCAAACGAAAGGAATTCTTCCCAGGCTGGGATCGCTTCTGCCAATTCCGGACGTTCGTAGCGTTTCTCCAACAGCTCTTCTAAAACGTCCCGCTTCAGCAAAACCATTTCCTGCTCTCCTGCCAAACGGAATTGCGGGTCTACCTCCACCGCTTCGATATTTTTCCGGATTACCTGTTGGCAAAAAGAATGAAACGTGGAGATATCCGCACCGGTTAACAGTACGGTCTGCCGCTCCAGCCAGGCAGAAAGGGCCGCATTTTCTTCTACCAGCAGCCGCTTTTGCAACGCACCTTCAATCCGCTCCCGCATTTCTGCCGCAGCGGCACTGGTAAACGTCACGACCAACAGCTCATCTATGGAAAGTTCCCGTTCCATAAGCTGCTTGATAATTCGCTCTACCAGCACCCTTGTCTTTCCCGACCCAGCAGCAGCAGCTACCAAAATATTTTTTCCCCGGACATCAATTGCCTTCTGTTGGTCGATTGTATAATCCACGGAGCAAATCCTCCCTTCCTGTACACTCAGCCATCCGCCGTTCCAAATCTTCCTCTTCCACCTGCACCACATCGTGGTATTCGCAGCCCGGCAGCTCAGGATCAAAGCCACAAAGATCACGATACGCACAATAACTGCAAGCCTTATATTCCTGATTATTCTTTATAACACGATACGGCTTGGCCTTGATTTGCCCCTCAAGAATCTGCTTGCCAGTGTCACGCAGAATATAGTCCACATAACTAAGCAGCAAAGCAAATTCTTCCTGAGTACGCACATAATGCCCCTTTTTCGTCGCCTCGTCAAAACTGCCATCTTTTTTGCGCTTCAGCATCAGATGTCCCAGCCCCTTATCTATGCTGTCAATCACTTCCTGATCCGCGCACACCCATCCGGGCATACGAAGTTCAGCCATGACCTTTGCCGCCAGTTCCTTATCCGACAAACGCTTTTCACTGCTGACCACCGGATTCTTCAGAAAGGCATAAAGTATTCCTGCTGGCAGCCGGTCTTTCCCCTGTTGATGGAAAAGCTGCTGAGCGACCATCACATAGACCAAAAGCTGAAGTTTCAGGCCGTAATAGACCTCGAAAAGGTTGATAGCTGCCTGACCAGTTTTATAATCCAACACCAGGAAATACGGCTGTTCCTGATGAATATCGAGACGGTCTATCTGTCCCTTGAAAGACAGCCGGAATCCATTTCCTAATGGCAACGGCGATAACTGTGCCGAATCCCCCGCATGACCAAAAGCTTCCTCAAAATAAGCCGGTTGAAATTCTGAAAGGGCCGCCCAAGCCGTAAGCTGAGCGACTGCCTGCCCAGCCGTTTCCGCAATCCGGCTCTTCAAATGCCGATAATTGGCACGACTCAGCAGGATTTCACTCTGAAGCCTCGGTGCCAATTCCTCTACCAGCGATTGGCATATCGGCAAACGCTTCTCTTCCGGCACATCCTGCCAACGGCCGGCAAATTCTTCGCGCACCTTTTCCCCATAAGCATGGAGAACCGCATGGAGCAATTGTCCCAAATCCATATTTTTGAACTGATACACCCGCCGTTCCTGCAATTTAAGCCCATAAGCCGCAAAATGCGAAAACGGACACTGGCGGAACTTTTCAAACTGGGTCACACTGCCATGGAGACTCTTGCCACGCAAATAAATCGCCTGTGCCAACTCTTCCGGCAGCTGTTCTTCGTTGGCTTTGGCAAACAATCCAGACAAGGCCAGTTTCAATGGACGCCGCAATTCCGGCTGCGTAAGCGCCCAATTATAGACATCCTGCCAAAAAGAAGCCGGCTCCTTTTCCTTCGTTCGCGATTCCTTGCGGCTCCGCAATACATTAACCAAACTGGAAATTGCCGGCCGCCCCGCAACCAGCTGCAGATTGTCTTCACGCTGCAAAGTCTCCAACGGAATCGAAAGGAAAGGCAGCTGCACATAAAGCTGCCACAATCGCTGGACAATAGAAGAAGGCTGCAAGCCATTCCCCTCCGCATCGGCCAGCGCATAGGATATCCATAAATACTCCCGTGCCTCATTGAAACTGCGGTACAACAAAAATTTCTCGCCGAAACTCCGCTCCCGGCTCCCACGAGAAATCTCGGGAATCTCCATACCTTCCCGCTGAAGCTCCTGCAAGGCTTCATCAATATGAAGGCGCTCAGCATCTGTCAAAAGTCCCTGTTCCGACGAACGCCGCGGCATGATCTCCGCATTGGCCCCCAAGATATAAACGGCCCGGGAATTATCGAGACTGTTCTGATCAAAAGATGCCAACGTCACATAGTCGAGCCCCGGCGGAATCAGAGAAATCGTCAAGGCGTCCAAACCATCACTAAGTACAGCGTCAAATTCTGGCAAGGTCATGCTTTCCTCGCCGCTGATTTCCACAATCTGGTCAAGCAGGCCGATACTACCTCCCCAAATCTGACGATGTTCCATAGCATCGGCCAATCGTCCTTCTTTTTCTGCTATATCCGTCCACTGGGAAAGATGCACCGGTACTTCCAACCGTTCCAAGAAACGGTACACTGCTTCGGTCTGTCCCTGCACATCTGCGGCTTCCCGGATTTCATCTTCCAACTTTGCTAACGGATCCATAGCCTGACGGCGGAGCGAATCGATGCCAGCCAATTTTTCTGCGGCTGCCTCGTCTAGTATTTCCTCATCATCTTCCAAGGCATACCGGCGATGCCAATTCCACGGTTCTTCCTGGGCCCAGCGCTTCCGCCCGCGGATGCCAAATTCCAGCACATAGTTTTCCAACTTGTCGATATCTTCCCGCACCAACGGGAAAAAACCTGTCCGCAGGCAGCGAAACACCGTTTCGTACCGCCAGCCCTTTACCACGACTTCTAAGGCAGAGCGTATCAATTCGGCCAAGGGGTGATGGATGCTCGGGCGTTTGCTGTCCTGAAAAAACGGAATCCCGTAATCTTGAAAAACCAATCGCAGGATATCCCCATAAGCTTCTTCCTCCCGAATCAGTACGCCCACGTCCTGATAGCGGTAGCCTTTTTCCCGGACCAGGCGGCGAATATCTGCCGCCACCGCCTCCACTTCTAGTCTCCGATTGGCCGCCTCGGTCAGTTGTATCGCCTCTTCCGCTTCTACAGCCCTGCCTCCCCGGTCAAAAAGCATTCCTTCCACTTGCCGCAACGGCATTTTCTTGCTGCGATGATTTTCCTCAAGCAGCGTCACCGGATAATTTTCTACTAGCATCGATTGACCGGTCAAATTTCCTGCCAACTCACAAATGCTTTCCATCGTGCGATAGGAACGCTGGAACAGTCCCGTTTCCTGCAGATTTTCCGGCAATCTCAAAGTTACCTGGCCATCAGCCAGCCGTTTCCCAGCCATTGGCAGCGTAATGTGCACCCGGTCCACGGTCTGCAATAACGCCGCCAAAACCTGCCGCTCCTGTGGATTGAAGAAAATAAACCCATCAATCCACACCTCTGCATGCTTCAGCAACGGGGCTTCCGGCAACTTTTCCGCCAACAGAGACATCATGTCCTCGGCGTCATTTGCCCTCCCCTCCATGGCAGCCGCAAACTCATCCGACAAGGCGGCCAGCTCTGTCAGTTTACTGGCCAGACGGCTGCTGTTTTCCCCCAACCGCCCACTTGCCTTGCGCAACACATCCGTCGTCAGCCGGTAACTTTTGAATTCCTTGATAGCATCGGACAAACTTGCCGTAAAGCCCCGCTGGCGTGCTGCTCTGGCAAATACGTCAAGGTCTTTTTTCTTTTGATGTCCTACGAGCAGCTTACGCAGCAACAGCCGTCTTCCCACTTCACTGATACGCGGAATATCCGCCCCCCCCGTCTCCAAAAGCACCTGTCTGGCAAAACGGCGAAAACCAAATACATAACCTCGAAAAAAGCCCTGCCCCTGAGGAATCGACGATGCCAGCTGCCGTTCGACCTTGTAAGTCATATGCTCTGGCAAAATCAAAACCAGTGAATGGCCGATAGGGTTCTGTTCCATCTGTTTCCGCATAGCAGCCAGGCACGCATGCGTCTTGCCGGTACCGGCCCGTCCGATGATAAAATCAAGTTTAGCTGTCATAATAACCTGCCTCGTATCGAAAAAGAAAGGACATATTCCCATACAAGGAATATGTCCTTTTCTTACGCAAAATCACATAAAGGAAAACGGCGTTGTCACCCGGCGAAGAGTACGGCCACAGCTGCAAGTATCTTCCTCCAGCATCACCGCCTGCCCCGTCCGATAGCGAATCAACGGCATAGCCTCCGCCATGAGATTGGTAAGTACCAATTCACCCATTTGATGCGGTTCTGTTACCACCTGATCACTGTTAAAGGTGACAATTTCCGGATAAAAGTAATCTTCCTGAATGTGATAACCATTATGGGCCTCACATTGAAAGATTGCAGCCGCCATACCAATTTCTGCGGGCTCATAAAGGTTGAAAACCTGCGCCTTGGTACGCTCTTGAATATGCCGCTGCATGGGATTCTGAACCCCCTGCACATTGCGGCAAATCACACGAGATAGCGGATAATCCGCAATGTTCTTGCCCGTAGCCTGCAACTGGATAATCAACTGCATGATAAGCTGTGGTGTACTCACCAAAGTATCCATGCCTACCGACTCCATCAGCCGGAGCCACTGCCGGTAGTCCGTTCCCATCGGGACGACCGCTGCCCCGATTATTTCCAATGCATACTGGACATCTAACAACCGGCTGTCCGACAAATCTCCCTGTAGCGCAACAATAGACGCATTGGTAATGCCAGCAGCCACCAAACAGCGGGTCATCATCTCCACATTATGCGCGACATCTCCATTGGTATAAAGTTTCGTAATCTCCCCGATCTCCTGTTGCATGACATTGAAGCGCAAAATTCCTGAAATTGGTATCGTCAGGATATCCATGGCCCCAATCTGGTAAAGCATGTTGCGCTCCAGGAAGGGGAATTTCGCAATATCCTCAAGGCTATGAAGATCCTCATGGGAGACGCCCTTTTTCTTGAATTGCTCCTGATAGAAAAGGCTCTTCTCCTCGGCCCACCTCAACTGTTTCTTCAATCGCTGAAGCTGGAGCTCGCGCATCCTATCCATATCTAATTGTTCAATCTGCTGATTTGCGTACATGTCTTGGCTCCGTTCAACGTTAATAATGACTTTTTACGTCAATGGTTTCTGGTAGAAGAACGGTTGGAAACTGGTATAGCCCAATTTGCGGAAGTTCAGGATTGCCTCCGTCGCACCGACAAACAAGATACCACCCGGTTTCAACGCTTTGAAGAAGTTCGCATAAAGCTGATCCTTTGCTTCCTCCGTAAAGTAAATGACAACATTGCGGCAAAGAATCAAGTCAAACCCCTCTTCGAATTTATCCTTCAAGAGGTTATGGCGTTTAAACTCAATGCAGTCTTTGATTTCCTGCTTTACCGCGTACTTATCGCCCTCTACCACATCAAAATATTTTGCCCGGCGCTGCGGCGTCATCGCCTTGAGCTCATTATCCGTATAAATCCCGCGTTTTGCCTTGGCAAGGATCTCAACATCCAAATCCGAAGCCAGGATGCGATGACGAACATTCGGGGTCATCTCTTTCATGATCATCGCCAAAGAATACGGCTCAGCACCGATAGAACAGCCAGCACTCCAGATATTGAGCTTCGAAGAACGCGTCAGGAGATCGGGAATAACATCCGTCTCCAGCTTGCCAAATTTCTCCGGTGTGCGGAAAAACTCCGACACGTTGATTGTCAGATACTCAATGAACGAAGCAAAATCGTCCTTATCCTTTGCAGCCTGGTCAAAGTATTCGCAATACGAATCCATCCCAGCTCTGGTAACCAGGTTGCCTATACGGCGCTTCATCTGCGGCTCTTTGTAGAGATCCAAATCGATCTCCGTCTTCATCTTAAGCTTCCGTTTAAATTCTTCCCAGTCTTTTTCATCCATCATGAGCAGCTCCCTCCCTATTTCCTATTCCATATTCCTGCATCGTAAAGTATACGTAACAATAATTCTATACTTTATAGTATTCACGATACACCACGAAATTCCTGCTAGGGACGGGCGGGGAACGAAAATAAATTAATCGATGTCAAACACCGTCCGGGACGTTTTCGCCTCTTCTTTCGGAAGTATGATATGAAGCACACCATTCTCATAGGAAACCGATACATCTTCTTTTTTGATTCCATCAATCAGGAACGTCCGCTCAAACTCCCCTGTGCGGCGTTCCCGGCAAAGGAATTTGACCTGCATGTCACCATCCTGCCGCTCGGCTCGGATCCGCAGGTAATGGTTGTCATCATAGGATACGTTTATTTGTTCTTTATAGAACCCGGGCAGCTCAGCAAAAAGCTCATAGGCCGCCTCTGTCGAAATCACATCCACGCGAAATGGCGATAAGGCGCTGCTGACTTTCCCCATCGGATTGAATGGCTGGTCTGCCATAAATTCCAAGGCTTTCTCCAATGCCTCACGGCCACGTTCAGCATTTTCTCGCAGGTTAAATGGTACTGTCCGGAACATAAAAATCGCCTCCATAATAGAACATTTCCTACTGTCAGTACTATTATAACGCTATTGTCCGAATTTTGTCGACAGACAAAATCTTTCCCAACAAAATTCTAAAAAATGTCTCCAGCACTAAGCCAGAGACATCCTATAGACATTATCCTTTATTTTCGCTGGGGAAACTTTGCCAAAACTTCGCTGCAATCCTGAACGACTTCCACTGTTCCCAGATAATTTCCCTCTTCCCCGTAAACTGCCATATACTTCACCAGTATGGGTCTCCCCATGATATAGCGGGCAACTACCAAGGATTCACGCTTCTTGGCCCGAAAATCTGCCAGTAAATTCTTGACCACTGGAACAATCTGCGGTGGATGACACTCAAAAACCAACCGCCCTAGCGCGGCTTTCGGCCGTGGGAAAACATTGCCTTCATTAATGAAGAAGCGCAACCTATCCTGCTCATCAATAAAGGTTATGTCCACCGGAAGCAAGGAAAACATTGCCCGCAACTGCTTTACAGTAAGTTCACCAGTCGGCAGCTGAACTTTCCCCGCCAAAATTTCCTGCTCTATCGTCTTCTGGAGTTCTGAATCTGCCCAAGCAGCGCCCGCATCCCATACCGGTGGCTCCTCAACAAACACGATCCCCATGTCCGGAAAATCCCGATAGATACGCATCCATTCTTCTGTGGTGAAATAGTTTAAGCAAAGCGGGAACAAAATACGCTCTTCTTTGGCAGCCATTCCTTGGACGCGCTTCATCAGCGCAGCAATCCGACCTTTATATAACAGAACGTTGTCTGCATCTTCCTTTATCGCCCGCGTCAGAGTTCCAAGCTCTTTCTTGATTTCATCATCTTCATTCCACATGACCTGTGAAGGGCCCGTAACACCATAATTGTACAAGATCGGCATCAGCAATTCTTCCTTTTTGGCATAGTGGTTACGGATAGCATTCAATGCCGTCATAGCCTCGATTACCACCGCGGTATCGATTGTTGCACCTACACACTGTCCTTCGATTATCGTCCGGATTTTTTCCATACCATCATTTTCTGCCCGCATCAAGGCGATTGGATGCCCCTCTTCCAACACCATGCCAGCTGCCGTTTCAATTTGTGCCGTTTTCAACTGACAGACTTCGTTGATATCATTCCCCACAGTTTCAAAACCATGTGCCGCCAGCAGCGCAATCACCTTTTCCATCGGAATATTGCGCACAGCTGCACCACGCGGCAATGTCATAATATTTCCCATTGCCTTCAATGCAGCGGGGTTCAAGATTTTCTCTAACCCAAGTTCTGCCAATATATCTATCAATTCGGGATAAGCCTTTACCAATTCTGCTACTGTCAGCTTCAAATCGATTCGCTTCATTATATCTCCTCATCTCTGCTGTTCTTACATTAATCCAAATTACCCCTTTATTATACGAACTGCTTCTACACCCGTCTGTTGCAACGGTTACATAGCTCTCTGCTAATTGTTTTTCTCTCCCCCTTGCAAATTTCCTTTCCAGGCATTATGATAGAAGCGGTTATTTAATATATTTAAAAAATATATACCGCCGGTTCAGTATATTATAAATATATAGAAAGGATATTTTACACCTATGGACTTAAAACAATTGAATTATTTCCTAACCGTTGTAAACGAGCAACAGATTACAGCGGCCGCCAAAAAACTTCATATGGCACAGCCACCGTTGTCCCAGCAAATGAAGCTTTTAGAAGAAGAACTCGGTACCCAGCTTTTCAAACGTGGACCTCATCGCATCGAACTCACCGATTCTGGCCGGCTATTAGCCCGCCGGGCCCAACAAATGCTGGACATGGCCGACTCCACCACCCGGGAAATCGCCGACCTTTGCCAAGGCCTTCGTGGCACTCTCTCCATCGGAACGATTTCTTCCTCGGGCAGCATCCTACTTAGCCAGGGACTACAGGACTTCCATAAAGAGTTCCGCGATGTCCATTTCGAAATTCACGACGCCAACACTTACCAGCTCATCGAATTATTGGAGCAGGGAATTATCGAAATCGGCATCGTCCGTACCCCCTTCAATGCCAGCCAATTCCACTGCGAATACCTTAACTCTGAGCCCATGGCCGTGGCAATGACCGGCCAATTTGACTGGTGTCCCAATAGAACGTCTATCCAGCTGGCGGAACTAGCGAAACGGCCGCTGATTGTCTATCGCCGCTTTAATCAGCTGCTTGCTGACGCCTTTACTGCCCAGAGCATCCAGCCGGAAATCTATTGCCGCAACGACGATGCCCGCACTACTGTGCTTTGGGCCAATGCAGGTCTTGGCATCGCGCTAGCGCCCTTATCAGCCATGAAGCTTGCCGCCCATGAAAATCTTCATATCAAAACCATCGAAGAGCCATCTCTCGAAACAAAAATTGCAGTCATCTGGCGCCGTGACACCTATCTATCCCATATCGGCCAAAAGTTTCTGACCGCCCTATGCGGAAAACCAATCCCTGACGCGAAATAACCAGCAGGAGGAATCATTATGTCTAACGAAGAATTGAAATCCATCGCCGCATCCTGTCCCAACTTCTATTGGAAACTGTTCCAATCGACGTTTTTAATCAGTGCCTTTACCGTAGGCGGCGGCTTTGTCATCATCCCGCTGTTGCGGGCCAAATACGTCGACGAGTATGGCTGGCTTAATGACAAAGACACGCTGAATCTCGTATCCATTGCCCAGTCCATGCCAGGCATCGTAGCCGTCAACGCTTCAATTATTCTTGGCTACCGCATGGCGGGGGTACGCGGCGCCCTGACGGCCCTGTCCGCCACCATCCTGCCCCCCCTCTTCACCCTCTCCCTTATCGCCTGCGCCTATGACTGGTTTGCTTCCAATCAATATGTACGCTACCTGCTAAAGGGCATGCAATGCGGCGCTACCGCACTGATTGTCAACGTTTCCATTGATCTGCTGCACAAACAGCTGAAGAAGAAACTGCTTCTTCCCCTGGCCATCATCGCCGGCACCTTCCTTGCCAATTTCTGCTTCGATGTCAACATCATGCTGCTGATTATCTTCGACGGCCTTTTGGGACTCCTGTTCCTGCGCAGCCGCGAGTACGGGAACTAAGGAGGTTTTATCATGATTTACTTGACTCTGTTTGGAGAATTTGCCAAAGTGGCCATCTTCTGTGTAGGCGGAGGTTATGCCTCCATGCCGCTGATTCAGTCTGCTGTCGTTGACACCTATCACTGGCTGACCCTGTCTGAATTTGTGGATATTTTCACCATTTCCCAGATGACGCCGGGACCAATCGGCATCAACGCTGCCACCTTTGCCGGCATGAAGATTGCCGGCATCCCCGGCGCTATTTCCGCCACCCTCGGCTTTTGCACTCCATCCTTTCTGCTCGGTATCCTGCTGGCAAAACTATTTTTCAAATACGGCGACATCGGGCCGATCCGTGGCATCCTGAACGGCCTTCGCCCGGCAGTAATCGCCCTGATTGCCGCAGCTGGCATAAGTTTTATCACCCTTGCCCTCTGGAACGAGGAAAAACTACCAGCTGACCTCTCCACCATCGACCCCATCGGCATTGCGATTCTGGCTGTCTCTCTCATGGCCGTCCGCCAAAAGGTCGGTGTTATAAAATTGTTGGCTGCCTCCGGCCTTGCCGGCCTCGTCCTCGGAATCGTAAAACAGCTCCTTTAAGCAAAGCGGCACAGACTAAAAGTCTGCGCCGCTTTTTCAATCAGCAGAACTGTTTTCCGCCGATAATCGTATGTTTTATATTCACTTCTTCATCGAAAATGACCAGGTCTGCCCGCTTGCCCGTCTCCAGCGAGCCAAGTTCTTCGTAAAGATTAAGCTCGACAGCCGGTGTCTTAGTTGCCATCTCAATAACCTTTGCCAGCGGAGCACCGGTGTTTTCCCAGAACAGCTTGATGCAGCGGTTCATAGTTGCCACACTGCCCGCAATCGTGCCGTCTTCCAGGGTTGCCAGTTCCCCCTTGACGAACACTTTCTGTCCCCCCAGCTCGGAGGGCCCGTCACCAACGCCACAGGCTCTTAACGAATCCGTAATCAAAACGATATTCTTGCCGCCTTTGGCATGATACAAAAGGCGCTGGGCCGCTGGATGAGAGTGGACATTGTCGGCAATGATTTCACAATTCGCCGTCGAGTCCAACGCCGCACCAACCACACCAGGATTGCGATGGTGGAACGGCGTCATGGCATTGTAAAGATGCGTGATATGATGAACGCCATGCTTTGTTACCGCCTCCATCACCGTCTCATAATCTGCAGCCGTATGCCCGATGGAAACCGTAATCCCGGCTTCCTCACAAAGCTCCACAAAACGGTAATCGGACAGCTCCTCTGGTGCCAGTGTTATGATGCGGACAACATCCTGCCAAGGCTCCACCAGTTCAAAATCAGCCGGGCGGATATTGCACTCAGCCTGAGCCCCTTTCTTGGCAGGGCTGATGAAGGGCCCTTCCATATGGGCCCCCAAGATTCTTGCCCCTGCTGGGGGCTGCTGCTGATAGTGACGGATATGGGCAAAGGCTTTTGCCACGTCGTCCCAGGCACAAGTCATCGTAGTGGGCAGGAACCCAGTGACACCGGTCTTAGCCTGCAAGCGGCTCATGCGCGGCAATGCCATTTCCTCATCATCCATGGTGTCCATGCCGTCACAGCCGTGAATATGCACATTGAGGAACCCCGGCGAAACATAGCCGCCTTTGGCGTCAATCGTTTTCTCAATCGCCATAGCTGCCGCTTCGCTTTCAGAAACGATCCCCTTGATTCGCTCGCCTTCGCAGAGAACCACCTTTCCCGTCTGTATTGTAAAATCACCCTGCTCATCCGGCAGAATGCATTTGCCATTGATTATTGCCAGCATCTTCAATCCTCCACATAATGACTAAAACTACCGATGACCAGCTGCGGAAATTCTTTATGCAAGGTCTCGATAAAAGTTCGGGTTCCCACCGCTTTCCCCTGCGGTTCCGGCATGATATCCAGGAACGCATCAGGATCGATATTGAGGTTGCGCACCTGAATCATCTGCACCGGTAGCTCGCGGAAGAATTCCTGCCAAGCCGCCAATTCTTCCTCCCGGTCATTGAATCCCGGGAAGTAAAGGAGATTCAGCGAGACATAGACACCGTGGTCCAAGGCATAGCGAATCGACTCTTTGACATTTTCCAGATGATAGCTGGCCCGATAATAGGCATCATAGCCCTCATCCCGGGCACTGATAATCGAAACCCGCAGGGAATCCAGCCCCGCATCGACGATTTTCTTGACGCCTTCCGTCCAGCCCACATTGGAGTTCATATTAATCTGACCCTTATCGGTCTTTTCGCGAATCAGCTTAATGCCAGCCGCAATATTATCAGCAGCCAGTGAAGGCTCGCCTTCGCAGCCCTGGCCAAAACTGATGATGCCATCCGGTGCCACCGAAAGATGATAAACACCTACTTCGGCAATTTCCTCCGGCGTCGGACGGAATTTGATGCGCTCCTGAGGTGACGGGCAGCACTCAGCAGGCTGCAGGGAAATGCAGCCAAAGCAGTTGGCATTGCAAACCGGCGAAGTCGGAATCCCGCACTCCCAGCGGCGGTAAAAGAGATTCTGGGCCGTACAGCAGTGCCACTTGAGGCTGCAGCCTCCCACCTGCTCCACAATGCGGTTTCCCGGCAAGTCCTTCTTGGTACGTTTGACCAGATTCTTCAAGTCCTTCGTATTGTAGTGAACCGGGTCCCATTTATGATTTTCATCGGTATAGACCGCCGCACAATAGAGTTCGTCCTTGTAGACGACAACCGCCGTGTACCCGTATAAGGGCAGTCGCTGGGCCTCCTCAGCCCGCTCATAGGCTGGCAGATAAAGTCGAGTATAGCCTGCTGGCAGAATGGCGGCTACCGCCAGTCCGCTTATTGGCATGACTTCGCCATCCTCCGCACAGCCCACCGCCAAATGGTCCGGTAACAGCATGAGGTCCGCACTCTCCGGCAGCGGTATCAAATCTTCCGGTTTCAGCAGGATGTTCTCACGCCCCGTGCGGCCCATTCCCTGCATCCCCGGCGCATCCAAAATATTGCCGTCTTCATCAGCATAGACAGCGGTAATCCTTTCACCCATTGACTGCTTCTCCCTCCTGTACCTCTTCTGGCTTGACTTTCTTCTTTTTGGCCTTCTTCGGATTATACTGATTCATGGCCTTATCCACATCATCCGTTACCATGCATTCCACCGCCGGAACCAAATATTTGATGGCCTCGTCAATTTTCGGCACATCCTCCGGCACAAAGGGTGCCAGCACATGATTGACTACCGTCCAGCCTGGCATCGGCCTGCCAATGCCGATACGCACCCGGGCAAAATGCTCATCCCCCACGTGGGCCAGCACCGACTTGATTCCGTTATGACCACCAGCACTGCCCTTCTTGCGAATGCGGATTGTTCCCGCTGGAATATCCATATCATCATGGACCACGATGAGGTCCTCTACCTCGAGTTTGTAGAAATTCATCAGCGGCCCCACCGCCTGACCACTCTCATTCATATAGGTCTGGGGCTTCACCAGCAAAACTTTCTCCGCGCCAATACGAGCTTCACCAATCTTTGCATCGAACTTATCCTTCCAATCCGTAACGCCCAATTTTTTTGCTAAAGCATCCACAAACATAAAGCCAACATTGTGCTTTGTCTTTTCATATTCACTGCCGGGATTTCCCAGACCAGCAATTATTTTCATTGTCGTATTCACTCCATTTCAAAACTGTATTCCTTATTATAACGCTATCATTCCCATTTTGCCAAAGGCAAATCTTCCCCCAGCCTCCAATAAACGAAAACGAGAATCCCATTTTGAGCACCGGCTCCAAAATGAGACTCTCGTTTTATCAGTTATTCGCTGTTGGATCGCCAACCATCAACAGATATGCGACAACCACAATACCGAGGACAATACGGTACCAGCCAAAAACCTTAAAGTCATTGGTCTTAATATAGTCCATCAGGAATTTGATGGAGATGATCGAAACGATAAATGCCGTGACCATTCCTACCAGCAGAATCACCAATTCCGAACCACTAAAGTCCAAGCCGAACTTCACGATTTTCAGCAGACTGGCGCCAAACATAACTGGAATCGCTAAGAAAAACGTAAACTCTGCAGCCACATAACGGCTTGTCCCAAAGATGATACCACCAAGAATCGTGGAACCAGAACGGCTCGTACCCGGAATCAACGACAGCACCTGGAACATGCCGATGATAAAGGCGGTCTTGTAATCGAGCCGCGCCAAATCGCTGACGCGAGGCCGGCGATGCTTGTTATAATTCTCAACCAAGATGAACATGATACCATAGAAAATAAGTGTTGCCGCTACCACCGGCGCCGTCATGAAATGCTTTTCCATGTAATCATTGAACAAGAGTCCGATAACAGCCGCCGGAACACAGGCAAAAATAACCTTTTTCCAAAGACTGAAGGTATCCTTCTTCTCTCGTCTCGTCTTCCACGAGGACCAGGGATTGAGTTTTTCGAAATTAAGAGCTACGACCGCCAAAATGGCCCCCAACTGGATAACCACCAGGAACATATCCATAAACGCTTGGCTAACATCCAATTGAATGAACTCATCCACCAGAATCATATGCCCCGTACTTGATACCGGCAGCCATTCCGTCAAGCCTTCAACCACCCCGAGAATGATGGTCTTTAACAAATCCATTATGCTCAAATCCACTGTAATGCGTCCTCCTAAACATATCCTGTGCTAAAATTTCAAAGCAAGTCCCATTATAGCACAGCCAGGAAAACTTGTGCATGACTTTCTGCTGAAATCTCCATACTTTTATCCTCTGCCTGCCATTTGTGTGAGCCAATCACGGAAGCCGACCTATCGGAATGCTATAATCAAGACAACGAAAAGTCCTAATATAATACGAACTACAAGGAGGTCAACCATGGATACCATTACCATTACCAAAGATAATTTTCAAACCGAAGTTCTTAAGACAAAGGGCACTGTACTGATTGATTTCTGGGCCAGCTGGTGCGGTCCCTGCCGCATGCTCTCCCCGATTGTTGACCAAGTTGCCGAAGAACATCCCGACGTTAAAGTCGGCAAAATAAACGTAGACGAAGAGCCAGAACTGGCATCCCAGTTCGATGTCATGAGCATCCCGATGCTTGTCGTCTTCAAGGACGGACAAAAAGTAAACGAATCTATCGGCCTGGTTCCCAAAGAAAAAATTGTCGAACTGATTCAGTAACAGATATTTCCCATAAAAAAGCGGCGTCTGCACCTTCTCTAAGTGCAGACGCCGCTTTTTTGCGTTCACGCCAACGTATGAATAATCTGATACAGCTGTTCCTTTAACTTTTCAACCTCGTCACTAGAGAACAACTCCCCATTTTGATTCACCAGACATCCCATCTGATAAGGAACCTTTTCGGCTTCGCTCCGAAGGGCTTTTCCCTTCTCGGTAATCGATACCATCAGCACACGCTCATCCTGAGGATTCCGATATCGTTTCAGATATCCCATGGCCTCCAGTTTTTTCAGTACCGGAGTCAGGGTTCCCGAATCCAGATAAAGCCGTTTTCCCAAGTCACGCATTACTACTTCCTGCTCCTCCCACAATACCATCATAGTGATGTACTGGGCATAGGTAAGTCCAAGTTCCTTCAAGAACGGATTATACGCTGCCACAATCTTTCTGGCACATGCATACACAGGAAAGCACAGCTGATTTTCTAAAAGCAGCGGGTCAAACTTCTTCTTGTCACTCATTTCTTGCACCTCAATGTTACCGATAAATCTTTCTAACTCCCATTCTACCATCATCCCGCTAGTAAATCAAACAGATTTTTTTAAATTGCATTTTGTACAATAGAATATTTTTAATCTATCAGCTATAACGACACTGGCCTCGTTTCCTGATACTTGCAAAAAAACATTGTAAATTCCTCCAATAATTACAAACACTTCAAAACATAAAAATACGCATTACCATCAATCCGTTATTGTGGTAATGCGTATTTCTTAAAACTTTCCACCGCCTCCGCCGCAACTGCTGCTGCCGGAGGAAGAACTTTCCCGACTCTTGGATTTTTTTACCCGCGTCACGTTCATATAGAGAAAAGTGTCTTTGCAGTCGGTGAGATGGATGCTGTCTTTCTTCAGATAATCGTCTGCCGACTCAGCTGGCTGCACGTTGTTGAGCTGGCTAACGAGAATGCCCCAAGTCAGCGCGGCGATAAGCCCTGCCAAACAAATGGCGATAATCAACGAAAGCAAGCTGAATTCCACCATGGGATCATAGGGTTCCCCCTCTACCTCATAATAGGTTAACATTTCATCGGTTGTATCCACATACGCCATAAAGGCATCGGCATAATTGCCATCTTTCAAATCCGGCAGGAACTGATCTGTCAAATGAGGAAAACCCTCCTCATCGGTTATCATTTTTCGCATGCGGCTGTCCGTCGACACATACCAGTCGCGGGACTCCATCGCCAGCAGCAGTACCATGCCGCCGTGAGTGCCGTCCTGGTAATCCCGCAGCACAATCTCATCGGCCGCCGCTTTGGGCTCTTTCCCTTGCAGGGATTTCATAGTCACTATGCCAATGCGGACGCCGTGTTCCTGCTCAACTTTTTGTATCCGTTTCTGCAAATCATCTTTCTGCTGTTTGCTAAGCAGTCCGGCTTGATCGACAACACTCGGTACCGATTCTGCACTTGGAACATTAGCAAAACTTTTCGCCGCAAAAGCCGTCAATCCGATAAATATTACCAATAATAGCGCTGTTAAAAGCGGTAGTTTCTTTCTAATCATTTCTCCCCCTCCTTACACTACGATATATTTCGCAAGATAATAGAGTAAGGGCAGAGTAATCAGGAATACTATCGCCGGATACAGGAACTCCTTGGTTCCATCAGCTGGCAAGCTTCCTACCATCTTGCCAGTCTGGCCATTCATCATAAAGGTATAAGGCTGGTCCTTATAGCGGGTGGTCAATATCCACACGGGTACCATGCCATAGGAGACCTCACTCTTCTCCTTGACAATGGCCGAATCCTGAAGATTCACCGATTCATAGCCTTTAACGCTTTCTTCCAGGACCGCAAGAACACTATGTTCAACACGTTTATCGGCCCGTGGTGCCGAAGTTTCGGCATCTTCATCGTAGCGATCTGCCAGGTAACCTGTCAGATACGCCGTGCTGAAGGGTACCAAATCCCGATAATCAAAGGGTTCGATGCTCTCCATATAATCGTTATCCATCTTTTGGCTTCCATCCACGGGAATGCGATGAAAGGCCATGCGGCCGCCACGTTCACAGGCGAAATGCGATGTCTCCGTGACCGTTTCATCTCCATCGTCATAAACCACCGACTTGGTGGCCCGGAAATTTGCATGGGCCGAAACCGCCGAATCAAACAGCCAAAATGGCACATACATCGGTTGGATGGATTCCACGCGGTTGTTGGCAGTAAAGGCTGAGGGCAGCAGGATTTTCCCCTTGTAAAATTCCTTCAGCGCAGCCACCGCATCTTCCTTAGTCTTTTTAAAGGGAATGATGTAGTCCGGCTTCAGCATCCCGGCAAAATTCTTGGGAATCATAGTGGGATTGCCGCAATAACAGCACTCCGTAGCCATGGTGTTATTATCCGTAACCACTTCCGCCCCGCAGGAAGAACAGATACATACGTGCAGGGCCGCCGCCTCATCTGCTGACCATTTTGAGCCAGCCTGTTCGGTGGCCCACTTTGTCTGCTTGGCTTCCGCCTCCTTGGCCACCCGTTTCTCCTGACTTTGGAATAATTCCTCGATGGTCTTTACCGCAAATTCGTTACCGCAATACTCGCAGGTCACCTGCTCATGACCAGGAAGGAAAGTAAGCGGTGCACTGCAATTGGGACATTTGTAACTTACCGAGCTCTCTGCCATCGGCATTTCCCCCTCTCCGATTACGGGCGCGGCTTACCACAGTTCGAGCAGAACTTGCCATCATTTACCGCACCACAGGCACAAGTCCAGGGGCCAGCGGGTCTTGGTGCCCCGCATTCCGAACAGAACTTGCCCGTATTGCCCTTATGTCCGCAGCTGCAATCCCAGCCAGCTGCCGGTTCCGGTTTCTGTTTACCACATTCCGAGCAGAACTTGCCCTCGTTTACGGCACCGCAGACACAAGTCCACTTCGCCGCAGCTGGCGGCTGATTAGCGGTGGCAGAGTTTCCTGCGGCCGGTGCATTTCCCATGGCATACAGACTCCCCGCATTCATGCCCCCAGCCTGTCCTGCCATATTCATCCCCATAAAGCCAAGGGCGGCTCCCATGCCGCCTTCGTTAGCAGCAGCCAGCTGCATGGCATCCGCCTGAGCTCCCACTAACTGGGCGGCGGCCATATTCGGATTCCGGAAGGCCGCATTGCGCTGAATCTCCTTGATGAGCTGCTGGTCTTCATCACTGGCGCTGACGTTGCTGACACCAAAGGATATCACATCAATGCCGCGAAGTTCTCCCCACTTGGTGCTCAATACATCGTTTAAGGCATCGGCAATTTCCTGGGTATGTCCCGGCAGAGCACTGTAGCGGATTCCCATGGCCGAAATCTTGGCAAAAGCCGGCTGCAGTGCCGTCATGAGTTCCGTTTTCAGCTGTCCATCAATTTCGCTGCGGTCATAGCGTTCCTCGATGTTCCCGCAAACATTCGAATAGAAAAGAATCGGATTGGTGAGCCGATAACTGTATTCCCCAAAGCACCGGATGGAGATATCCACATCCAGACCAATATTCTGGTCAACCACCCGGAAGGGAATCGGGCTTGGGGTACCGTATTTATTCCCCATGATTTCCTTGGTATTGATATAGTAAACCCGCTGGTCCTTACCCGTATCGCCGCCATAGGTAAAGCGCTTTCCAATCCGCGCAAAGACCGCCTTGATATCCTCCCGCAAATTGCCACCGAAGACGGATGGCTCTGTTGACCTGTCATAAATGTATTCGCCGGGCTCTGCGCAGATATCCACCACTTTGCCCTGCTCGACGATGAGCATGCACTGCCCCTCGTTGACGGCAATGGCTGAACCATTGGAAATGATATTGTCTTCCCCGCTGGTATTCGAGCTACGCCCGCTGGTTCGCTTCTGCCCCTTGGCGGCCAGCGTATCCGTCGTCAAACTGTCACAATAAAAAAATTCCTTCCACTGGTCAGCTAAAACGCCGCCAACCGCACCAGCAGCTGCCTTGATAAGTCCCATGATAATATCCTCCCATTTATTGGATGTTTCTTCGTTATCCTAAAACTATACAGCCATCATACAACGCGATAATAAAAAAACGCTGAGAAACCATCTTTCCATTGGTTCTCAACGTTTATTTCGCTCTTAACCTGCTAATTCCTTCAAGGCATCGTAATCCGTCAGGGAAATGCATCCCCGGGATGTCTTTACCCAGCCTTCCTGGCTGAAATACTTCACCAGCCGGCTGACCACTTCCCGGGCTGTTCCCATAAAGCGGGCAATCTCCTCATGGGTCATATGGATTTCCCGGCTATTCTTCTTGTTGCTTTCCTCCAACAGGAAAATTGCCAGCCGCCGGTCCGCCGACAAGAACAAAACCTGCTGCATCTTCCAGAGCATCTCCGACAGGCGGTTCGACGCCATTTCGTAGCCATAGCAGCGCACGTAGATATTCTCGTCAGCCAGCTTGCGAAAGGCCACGGCATCCGTCAGCAATACTTCCGTATCCTCAGCGGCATCGATATAGACATCAAAGGTCACCGCATCGAATACACAGGATGCCGATAAAATTCCCACATCATTGGGAAACAGGCGGTAAAGGGTTACTTCCCGTCCATCCTCAGACATCGTATATACCCGAAGCTGACCATGCTTTACCAGCAATACTCCGATACAATCCAACGGCCCCTGATGGACCTGGGTACCCTTTTTATAATGAACGATACGGCTATGTGCATTGATAATTTCTTTTTCCTGCGTTGACAGATGAGGCCAAAAACTAAAGTGTTCAATAAAAAGATCCGTAGCTGTCTGCACTTTTTCCAAAACAATTCCTCCTCTTCCAAACTCCTTGTTTTTATTATACCTCATCCCCCTTTTCTTTTCTGTAACTTATGCACAAAAACAGCCTGCTCCCGAAGGAGCAGGCTGCTGCTATTGCCTATTTCGTCAATTAGCGGAACAACTGGCTGACCGAACGATGGCTCTGGATGCGCATGATAACATCGCCAAGAGCATCAGCCAGGGACAGCGAAACGATTTTTTCGGATTTTTTCTCCGGCGGTACCGGAATCGTGTTGGTGATAACGAGCTTCTCGATCGGAGACTCATTGATGCGGGAAACTGCCGGATCACTGAGGATTGCATGGGAGCAGGAAGCGAAGATACGTTTTGCCCCGCGTTTCTCCAGCGCCTTAGCGCCCTCGCAGAGAGAACCAGCCGTATCAACGATATCGTCGATGATGATGGCCGTCTTGCCTTCCACATCACCGATGAGGTTCATGACTTCCGCGCAGCCCGGTTTCGGACGGCGTTTCTCGATGATGGCAATCGGTGCATGGAGGTGATCTGCCAAGATGCGAGCACGAGTAACACCACCGAGATCCGGCGATACGACGACAACATCCTCAAGTTTCTGCTCACGGAAATAGTTGGCAATAACCGGAGCTGCAGCCAGATGATCAACCGGGATATCGAAGAAGCCCTGGATCTGACCAGCATGGAGGTCAACGGTAACGACGCGGGTAACACCTGCCGTAACCATGAGATTTGCAACGAGCTTAGCCGAAATCGGCTCACGGCCGCGGGTCTTGCGATCCTGGCGTGCATAAGCATAATACGGTACTACTGCCGTAACGCTATGCGCGGAAGCACGTTTGCAAGCATCTGCCATAATCAGAAGTTCCATCAGGTTGTCATTGACCGGATAAGAAGTCGGCTGAATGATGAAAATGTCCTTGCCACGAATGCTTTCGCTAATCATGACCTGCGTCTCACCGTTGTTGAAATGACCGACATATGCATCGCAGAGATTGACGCCGATATGATCAGCGATTTCTTTTGCCAGTTCCGGATTTGCGTTACCGGTAAGGATGCATAAGTTTCCAGTGTCTAAAGCCATTTTGTAAAAATCCTCCAAATCGTTCTACTAGTAGTTTCTTCTCCTGAGTGAGCAAAGTCACCCTTTATACAACAGTATAGCACTGTTTGTACCAAAATAACATAAAGCTTTACTTTGTTTTTAAAAAATTATTAAGAATTAACGATCGCGTTTATCGACCCATCCCTCGATATTCTTCTGGCGAGCGCGGGCAATTGCCAGCGTATTGCTTGGAACCGTCTTGGTGATCGTGGAGCCTGCCCCTACATAGGCACCATCTTCCACCTCAACCGGTGCGACGAGGTTCGAGTTGCAACCGATGAATGCATCGTTGCCGATTTTCGTGCGGAATTTCGTCTTGCCATCGTAATTGACCGTAATGGTACCGCAGCCCATGTTGCAACCCGAACCCATATCGGTATCGCCAATATAGGAAAGATGCGGCAGTTTGGAGCCTTTGCCAACGGTGGAATTCTTGACTTCGACGAAGTTGCCGATTTTGACGCCTTCAGCCAGATGCGTATCCGGACGAATATGGGTGAACTGGCCCAAAATAACCCCGTCTTCCAATTCGCAGTCATGAGCATAGGTGAACTGGCCCGTCACATGGTTGCCTGCCTTGACATTCTGGAAGCGGATGCTCGGTCCGATTTCGCATTCCTCACCGATTACCGTATTGCCCTCAAGCCAAGTCATCGGATAGATCACCGTATCGCGGCCAACTTTGACATCTGCATCCACATAGGTCGTATCCGGATCCATAAGCGTTACACCCTCGGCCATGAGTTCCTCGTTCTTGCGGCGGCGCAGGATTTTCTCGGCACCGGCCAGCTGCTGGCGGGAATTGATGCCCAGCGTGGACTCGTAATCGTCCGCAGCTACTGCCCAGATCTTTTCCCCCTGTTTCTGCAGGATTTCCAAAACATCTGGCAGATAATATTCGCCCTGCGCGTTATCGTTGGTAACTTTCTTCAGAGACTCAAACAGTGCCTTGGCATCAAAGCAATAGATACCAGAGTTAACCTCTTTTACCTGACGCTCTTCTTCCGTGGCATCTTTGTGCTCTACAATCTTCTGGACCGAACCATCAGCCGTGCGGATGATGCGTCCATAGCCCGTAGCATCCGGCATGATTGCCGTCAGCACCGTAGCCTTTGCCTCAGCCTCAACATGGGAATCGAAGAGTTTCTTCAAGAGTTCGCCCGTCAGCAGCGGCGTATCGCCGCAGAGAACCATGACTGTTCCCGTCTCATCTTTCAGCAGGTCAGCCGTCTGCATAACGGCATGGCCCGTCCCCAGCTGCTCTTTCTGCTGGGCGAATTCAGCCTGGTCACCGATGGCCTCGCGAACCATATCGCCACCGAACCCCGTTACCACGATGTTGCGCTTAGCACCAGCAGCTTTTGCCGCATCAATGACATGCTGTACCATGGATTTGCCAGCAGCCTTGTGCAGGACCTTCGGCAATTTGGATTTCATACGGGTACCTTTACCGGCAGCCAGAATAACTGTTACTAAATCAGACATGCTTACAATACTCCTTTATGCGTCTGAGGTTTACGCCTCAGCTTTTTTCTTTTTCGATTTGGCTTTGGACTCATTCTTCTTTTTCATGGCCTCCATTGCCTGAAGAAGGGTCTTTTCGGAATTTTCCATGTGCCGTTCCGCCGCCTTGCTGGCAGCCTTGCGGTCTCCCTGAGCGATTGCTTCCACAATCAGACGATGCTCCTCTAACGTCGCTTCCAAACGTCCCGGATAGGACATGGACAAGGTACGGAAGCGAGTCAGCTGGTCGCGCAGGTTGGAGATAATCCCCACCAAACGGTTATTGCGGGCCGCATGGTACATGGTGTCATGGAACTCAATATCCGTCTCGACAATCTTTTCCATGTTACCTTCCTTGATATAGCCGCCAATCATGACCAACAAGCGCTGCAAATGCTCCAGCTCTTCATCGGTGATATGGTCTGCAGCCAGCCCATTGGAAAGGGATTCCAAGGCCGTACGAATTTCAAAGATTTCATTGATATCACGGATAGACATGTTAGCCACATAGGTACCGCGGCGCGGCATCATGACTACATAGCCCTCCAATTCCAGCTTGCGGATAGCCTCACGCACCGGCGTACGGCTTACCCCTAATTCCTCGGCGAGCTGTATCTCCATGATGCGCTCACCAGGTTTCAAAATCCCCGTGCGAATTGCCTCACGCAGGGATTCACATACAACCTCTCGCAGCGGCTGATAGCTGTCAAGCTTAATGGGAGCTAATCTGTTGTCCATTTACGATTCCCTCAATTCTGGTTTTGATACTGTTAGGATTTTTTCGTCATACCCACCGTGCGCGTTACAAATACGCTGGCGTCGGTATTTTCCCGCAGGAATGCGGCTATTTTCTCAGCTGATGCCTTGCTTTCCGCCAAGCAAAAGACGGTGGGGCCACTGCCGGACATCATGCTGGCCAGTGCTCCCTGTTCCATCATCATCTGCTTGTATTCAGAAATTACATCATACTTATTAATAGTAACACTTTCCAGCACATTGCACAACAATCCGGCTATGGCTTTTCGGTCGCCACGGGCAATTTCCTGCTGGATTTGCTCGTTGTCCGGATGCTTCTCCGCACCCTTCTCATCGTAATTCGTGTAGGCCCATGCCGTCGAAACCGAAATACGCGGTTTTGCCAGCACCACCCAGGTATCCGGCATATCCGGCAGGCGCGTGAGCACCTCACCTCGGCCAGTGGACAACATGGTCCCTCCCATCAGGCAGAAGGGAATGTCCGAACCGAGACGAGCCCCTAACTGGCAAAGGGTTTCATCAGAAAGATTCAATTCATAGAGTGCGTTCATGCCGCGCAATACAGCCGCCGCATCGGTACTTCCGCCAGCCAATCCAGCAGCCACGGGAATCCGTTTGGTCAGCTTCATGGCCACGCCGCCTTCCAGGCCGTACTCCTTTTTTATGAGTTTTGCTGCCCGCCAGGCCAGATTTTTTTCATCTGCCCGCAGCCAGGGGACGTTAATCGACAGGGTAATTTCTCCCGCTGTCTTTTCCATCGCTATCGTGTCATGGAGGGAAATTGCCTGCATGACCATGGCTACCTCATGATAACCATCCGGACGTTTGCCGAGGATATCGAGGGTCAGGTTGATTTTCGCATTTCCATCAACTTGAATCACCATAGACACATCCTTTCGAAATCTTTATCTATACTAGGATAGCAATATTTCCCCATGGGTTCAAGTGTTTCCATGGATTCTGTTGCACATTTCCAAGTTTTGCAGGATAATAGGATTAGAATACTGTAAAATCGAGGTAAATACCATGAAAAAACAAACATCAATCGGTTATTTTACCGCCCTGGCCGTTTTTTTGGCGTTTGCCATAAGTGCCTACTGGTTTTCCGCTGGTGAATCGAAAGAAACGGTCATCCATATCTTCCTTTCGATTCTCATTGTGGGGCTCCCCATTCCCCTTTGGCTCACCCAAGCCCTGCCCCTTGCCCGGGGTACAGCCAAAGCTAAAAAATTGAACATCGAACTGGAGACGCCGGATGTGCTGGCTACCCTCGATAAAATCAACGCTTTGGCCGTCTCCAAAGGCGGCATCGTCACCGAAGGCAAGCCCTATGTTGCCGGCATTGTTCCCGCAGGCCTTAGCCAGGGAACGCTATTAGGGCTGGCGGCTTCAGCAGAACGCGAAGCCAAGCACCCCTTCGGCCAGGCTATCTATCAAGCAGCCATTGCCCGGCAAGCCCGCATGCAACCTCTTTCCGCATCCAATGAGATTCCCGGCTGCGGCATGGAAGCACTGATTAACCGGGCCCCAGTCCGCGTTGGAAAGGCAGAATGGCTGTTAGAAGAAGGCGTCGACATTGGCGCTGACCTCTTAACCCGAGCTGACCAGATTGCCCAGCGGGGGCAATCCACCGTCTTTGTGGCCAACGGAAAATACTGCCGTGGCATCATCGTGCTGGACGACAACATTCCCCAGGAAACTGCCGAAGCATTCAACCAGCTGCAGCAAAAGGGTGTCCAGGTTGTCATGCTGTCCGGTGACAGCCGACGGACCGCCAATGCCATCAGCAAACAAGCCGGCATTGATACCGCCCGTTCCGAACTTACCGATCAGGGCAAAGCCCGGGAAATAAAACTGCTGCAAACCCATGGCTGCACCGTCGCCATGATTGGCAACGGCATCCGCGATGAAGCCGCTATGGCCGAAGCCGACCTGCGCATCCATCTCGGCCCCGTACCAGCAAAAACCGGCGACGCCGCTCACGACATCGACCTGCCCGAAAACAGTTCGATTGTCCTTAAAAACAGCAGCCTTAGCGATTTCCTTCATCTATTTGAGGTCAGTCACAAAGTCATGGATGTTGTCCAGCAAAACCGGATTGTCGCCCTTCTCTTCTGGGTACTTTTGCTGCCCCCAGCCATGGGACTTGTCAAAACCTTTGGCGGACCATTCCTACCACCAGAGGCCGCTTTGATCGGTCAAATTGGTGCCTCGCTGATGATTCTCTTCAACTCTTTACGTGCTTAACCCAAAGACCTTCTATTTTTAATAGAAGGTCTTTTTTTATTTTGTTGTAATTCCCAATATTCTGACATATAATAAAAGAAATCGAAGTTATATCTTTTCATTTCTTGAATTCCCATAAAGGAGGGAAGATTTCATGGATGCTTTGCTCTTATCTCGATGGCAGTTTGCCATCACCACGACGTATCATTTTCTGTTTGTCCCCATCACCTTGGGCCTATCGATTTTCGTCGCACTGCTTGAAACCTGTTACGTCACCACCAAACGTCCCCAGTGGAAAGCTGCCAGCAAGCGCTTGGTACGCTTCTTTGGCACCATATTCCTCATCAACTTTGCCCTAGGTGTAGTCACCGGTATCGTTCAGGAATTTCACTTTGGCATGAACTGGTCCGAGTATTCCCGCTTCATGGGCGATATCTTCGGGGCACCACTAGCTCTTGAAGCACTTACCGCCTTCTTCCTGGAATCCACCTTCCTCGGAATCTGGGTCTTTGGCTGGAACAAACTCTCGGAAAAACTGCACTGTGCCTGCATCTGGATTGTAGCCATCGGCAGCAATCTTTCCGCTTTCTGGATTCTCGTTGCCAACAGCTTCATGCAGCATCCTGCTGGCTTTGCCATCGAAAACGGCCGGGCCGTCATGACCGATTTTCTGGCCCTTGTCACCAATCCCTATGTCGCCGGAGAATATTCCCATGCCCTCTTCGCGGGTATCAGCACCGGCGGTTTTGTGGTGCTGGCAATATCGGCTTGGAAACTGCTTCACGATGAAGCCTCCCGTTACGCCTTCACCCAGTCGCTGAAAGGCGGTGCTATCTTCATGGCCGTGGGCCTTCTCGGCGTTATGGGAAGCGGTCACATGCATACCCAATATCTAGCCACTGCCAATCCCATGAAACTCTCCTCCATGGAAGCCCTATGGGAAACGGCTGACCCAGCCCCCTTTGCCATCGCCGCTGATATCAATATGGATAAATCCCGCAACGATACGGAACTGGCCGTTCCCGGCGTTTTTTCCTTCATGCTCTACAATAAGCCCAGTGGCGAAGTCCGGGGCATCAATGCACTCCAAAAGGAATATCAGACCAAGTACGGTCCCGGGGATTATCGTCCAGACGTGCCAGCCCTGTTCTGGAGTTTCCGTATCATGGTGGGGGCCGGCGGCTTTATGCTGCTGCTAGCCCTCGTGACCACACTGCTGGCCGTGAAGGGACGTATTCTTTCCTTCCCACTGCTGCTTAAAATTCTGCCTTTCCTGCTGCCTTTGCCCTTCCTTGCCAATTCCACGGGTTGGTTTATCACTGAAGCCGGCCGGCAGCCATGGATTGTCGTAGGGCTCCAACGCACTGCCGAAGCCGTCTCGCCGAATCTTACGGCTTGCTCGGTATGGCTCACCCTCATTGGTTTTACGGTACTCTACCTGCTGCTCATTCTGGCGGCACTCTACATTGTGTTCCGCCATATCCAAACGACCACGATTCCCGATGAAGGGAGGAATGCATGATGGAACTTCAAATTATTTGGTTCATATTAATTACGGTTCTTTTTACCGGCTTCTTCTTTCTGGAAGGATTTGATTACGGTGTAGGGACTCTGCTGCCTTTCCTTAGTTCCCGGGATGAGGAACGCACCCAGGTGCTGCGCACCATTGCTCCAGTATGGGATGGCAACGAAGTCTGGATGATTACCGCCGGCGGTGCGCTTTTTGCCGCCTTTCCCCATGTCTATGCCACCATGTTTTCCACCTTTTACCTGGCACTTTTCCTAATGCTGGTGGCTCTTATCCTGCGCGGCGTTGCCTTTGAGCTCCACGGACGGCACACCAGCCTCTGCTGGCGCCGCTTCTGGGATGGCGCCATTTGCTTTGGCAGTGCCATCCCGGCATTTCTCTGGGGTGTGGCCGTCATCGACCTCATCCAGGGCCTTCCCATCAACGAAAAAATGATTTATACCGGCGGTTTTCTGAACCTGCTGACGCCCTATAGCATCATTGGCGGCATCACCTTTCTGCTGGTCTTTACCTTCCATGGCGCGGCCTTCCTCACCCAGCGGCTAACCAATAGGGGTCTTATCCAAAAAGCCCAGCTGTTTGCTCAGCGTACTGGTGCCTTGGCCATTATCGCCTTTGTTTTCTGCCTGCTGATGACCCTCCTAAAAACGGATTTGTTCCACAGCTGTTTAGGCGGAACCGCCCTGCTGGCCGCTGGCGTCTTCTTCCTTCTCGGCTATCGGCAGATGTTTAGCGGCCATTACCAAAGCAGTTTTATCCTAAGCTCTTTGGCGATTGTCGCCACCACCCTGGCCTTCTTTGCAGGTCTCTTCCCGCGGCTCATGGTTTCCAGCATCAATCCGGATTGGAGCCTCACCATTTATAATGCTGCCTCCACCCCTTACACCCTGGGAATCATGACCATAGCCGCTGCAATTCTGGTTCCCATCGTACTAATTTATCAAGGCTGGACCTACTGGATTTTCCGTCAGCGGATATCCCCCAAGGATTGCGAAGAGACCCATTGACTTTCAACTTATACAGGTAACGAATTATGACCAACCAACTGCTAAAGCAGCTTGTGCAGCTGCCCAAGAAAACCTTCGTAATCCCAGCCGGCTATGAGCTGGCAACCAGCCTGCTCATTCTGGCCATTGCCAAGGATTTCACCGGGCTTTTGAACCATTTTTATACCAAAGACATCACCCACATAGCCGAAACGGCGCCAGTTCTACTGGCGCTGTTTCTTATGCTCTGCCTGCAGACGGGGATAAACTATCGGCAGCAGACTTTCTGGAAAAAAATTTCGGCGGACATGCGGGAACACTACCGCCAGCTCCTTCATCAACGACTGCCCTGCTCGCCAACTGCCCCCCGGGACTATTCCCTGCTAGCCTTAGAAACTGTTGATGCCCTGGATAATCTATATACCAAAATACTTCCCCTATTGACTGCCCTTTTGATACGCCTGCCGCTTCTGCTTACGGCCATGCTGGTCATTGACCCACTCACCGCCCTCCTATTTGCTCTCACTCTGCCCATTGCTCCATTTTTGCTCTATCTCATCGGCCAGGCAACGAAAAAAGCCAGCCAGCGGGAATGGCATCACTTAGAAGCCTTGACTAGCGGTTTTCATGAACTGCTGCAGGGCATGGTGATGCTAAAGCTTTTCCGGCAGGACCGTCACCAGCGAGAACAACTGGCTTCCCTTAGCCAGTCCTTTGCCACGGCCTCCCTAACGGTATTGCAGCTCGCCTTTGTCAGTTCCTTTGCCCTCGAACTCATCACCACCTTATCCATTGCCCTTATTGCGGTAAGTACTGGCCTGCGGCTGCTTTCGGACGGCCTGTCCTTTGCCACAGCTTTTTTCGTACTGCTGCTGGCGCCAAAATTTTATGAACCCCTGCGGCAGGGGGGCCTTGCCTTCCACGCCTTTATGGATGCACATACGGCCTGGCAAAAATTACAGGATATCCTGTTTGATGGCGTCCTAGCTTCCCCCACCGGTCACTTGGAGCAACTACAGATACCACCGGCGGTATTCCTCGACGCGCTGTGCTACCGCTATCCAGGTACCCCCACAGCTGTTATCCAGCAGCTGACCCTCACCATTCCCGCAGACAGAATTACCCTGATTACCGGTTCCAGTGGCAGTGGAAAAACCACCCTGCTAAAACTCCTGGCCGGACTATGCCAGCCGGATTCCGGCACCATATCCTTGAACGACCACCCTCTTGCCACCATGGCAGAAGCAAGCCGTCAAAAACTGATTGCCTACGTTCCCCAGGAACCTCATCTCTTTGCCGCCAACCTGCGGGATAATACCTGCCTGTTTCAATCCATTCCCGATGAACGCATTCGGCAGGCACTGCGGCTCGCCTCACTGGAAAAATGGTATCACGCCCTGCCCCAGGGCCTCGATACCCCCCTGGGCCAAGGCGGGCTTCCCCTTTCAGAGGGCCAGCGCAAGCGCCTGGGACTGGCCAGAGCCCTGCTGCAAAACCGTCCCATTACGCTCCTCGATGAACCTACAGCTGGCATGGATGAAGCCCTAGAAGCCCAAGTCTTACGTGCCATCACGGTCTTTTCCCGCCATCGAACGGTAATTATCGTCTCCCATCGCCCGTCAGTCAAAGACATTGCCGATACCATCGTCGAACTAGAACCAGGAGGTGACCCGCTATGATTTCCCATCCATCCTTTCTGCCTAAGCTCGTGAAACTGCCACGGTTCACCACCTTGCTGTCCTCCACCCTGGCCGCCCTTGCTGCCGCTATCTGCGCCATTGGCCTTATGGGGACTGCCGCCTGGCTTATTTCCTCCGCCGCCCTGCATCCGCCTCTAGCCACGCTTACCCTTGCCATCACCGCCGTTCGCACCTTTGGTATTGGCCGGGCCGGGTTCCGGTACCTGGAACGCTATCTTTCCCATAAGCTGGCCTTTCACAGCTTCACCAAACTGCAACTATTCCTCTACGACCGGGCGGCTGCTGCCCTGCCCCTGCGCGAAGGACTGATCGCCCAAGGGCAGTGGCTGCAGGCCCTCACCACCGGATGCGGCACTTTGCGGGATTTCTACCTGCGCGGTCTGCTGCCGCCCCTCATCACCCTGCTGCTGCTCATCGCCATCAGCGCCGGCCTTTATCCACTGGTGGGCAAACTGGCGCTACTTCTCCTGCCGCTCTTTCTCCTTCACCTGCTGCTCCCCTATTGGGCAGCAGTTCTCCCGGCACCAACTGCCGGTACTTATCGGACCCTACTGTCCGATTCGGTAAACGGCCGCGACGAGCTCGCTGCCGCAGGCAGCTGGGCTGCCTTCCTTCCCCATTTAGACCAGCAGGCAAAATCCTTGAACCTGCAGCAACAGCAGGAATCGGCCAAAGATTACCGCACCGATTTTCTGCTCCAGCTGCTCGATGTCCTTGTCTTTCTGCTGTTATTGGCTGGCCTTGCTCAATGCGTCCTGCATAACGCTTCCTTAAGCTTTATTGACCTTTCTCTCTGGCTGATGATACTTTTGGCAGCGATGCAAGAACTGCAGCCACTAGCTAAGGCCGCCCGCACCATCCAACGAAGCCAACAAGCCGCCCAAGTAATTTTAACCAAGCCTCTCCCTCAAACACCAGTAGAATCCACCGCTCCCATTGACAAGTCAAATTCCCTGCTGACAATTCAACAGGTAGATTTTGGCTATCAGCCAGCGATTCCCATTCTCCAGGGCCTTTCCTTCCGCATAGCTCACGGCCAGCACACCGCCATCGTAGGCGACAGCGGTTCGGGCAAGACCACGCTGGCCGGACTTATCTGCGGCTTTTGGCCCGCCGATAGTGGTTCTATCTATCTGACCGGTCAAATATCAGCCAACCTTCAAACCTCTTTTCTCTTCACCGGCACCATCCGTGACAACTTTCAGCGCCTCATCCCCGGGATTTCCGATGCAGCCATTCTTCGCTGCCTGCGGATTTCCAAACTTGACCGCTGGCTTACGAATCAACCTGCCGGACTTGACACCTGCCTTACAGCGAACGCCCAAAATCTCTCTGGCGGCCAGCGAAACCGCCTGCTCACTGCCCTAGCCCTGGCGAAACCTGGCGAACTTTTAATTCTCGATGAACCAACGGCCGGCCTGGACAAAAAAACAGCCTCCGCACTGCTTACCGAGCTCCTCATAGAGCTTGATAAGCAGCAACGGACGCTGTTGCTCATTACCCATGATTCACCGGCTGCTGCCAGGATGAAGCAGGTTATCCATCTTTAACTATTTCATTTCTGTATCGTAATTTTTGCCGCGGACAATACGCTTGCGCCCCCCGTCAAACTTCGGGTTTATCACGCTTTTGGCCGGATTGAACTCTGCCGTACGGATTCCCAACAAGTCCATAATCGTATGAATCATATCATCGGTCATATAGGGACGATTGACTGCCGCGCAAACTGCCTGCCATTTTTGCGGATGCTTTTCCCGGTATTTTGGCGATGCCCAGAATATCAACGGAACCTCTAGCTGCTGATGGTTCGGATTTTCCTCCACATGCCCGGCAAAATTGCTGCCGTTGTCGTAGATGGTCTCCCCATGGTCTGGCAAATAAATCACAATGGCTTCCTTGTCTTGGAATTTTCCCAACAGGGAGCTTACCACAAAGTCATTGTAAAACATAGCATTTTCATACTGAGCTATTTCCGTGCGCTTTTCTTCGGACAAGTCTTTTTGTGGCGCGGGAATATCATCCTTGGTAAATTTCGTGAAGAGATACGGGAAGCGCATGTAATAAAGGCCATGCCCTCCCATGAGATGCAGCACGTAGAAATTCTTTTCCGCTGGCTGCTGCAAGGCTTCATCCACTAGAGGGAAGAGCTCCTCATCCAGCCGCCCGCCGTCTTCGTGGGACTCCCGCAGCTGGGTAAAACGCTTTACATCGCTTCGGCCAGCAAAGAGCTGCGCCACATTTCCCCAAATACCCGAACTTTCCTGATTGGAAAGCCAATAAGTCTTATAGCCAGCAGCCCGCATGACATCGATGAGATTGTTGTACCGATACCATTCCTTATCGGATTCCACATCGTGGAAGGTAAAGAGCTCCCGCAGCACGGCGACGGTAGCCCCCTGGGGGCTGATGGTATCGCGAAATACCGCCAGCTCCCCCTGGCGGCTTAGCTCGTCAAGGTTTGGCGTATTGTCAAGGGGATAGCCATAAAGATGCAGCCGGTCGCGATTGGTCGACTCCCCCAATATAAACACCACATACGGAACATCACTGTCGTTTTCCGTGATTTCCACATCGGCGGCAGCCTGCTGCTTGAGTTCCTCAAAGGCCTGAATATTCCGCACGGAGGTATCAATAGCCCGTCCCACCCGCACTGCGGGAATATCCAGCGAATCGTTGATGACAAAGGAGTGGTACTGCTGCCAAAGGCAAATGCCAGCCCCCAGCCCCGCCAACAAAAAAGCTGGCAACAGCCGGTTCCGGTTATGACGGGTCATAACGGTAAACCGTGGCTGATATCCATAGCGATAAATAGCGGCCAAAAAAGTCAGGGCACCAACGCCAACAGCTGCCCCCTTCCAGCCGACATACATCCGCAAGAACTCCCCGGCCTCGTGGAAATTCGTCTGCAAAAGCGCCGTGATGATTCCCGCCCCCACCAGGGTCTGATAATTATAAATGGAAAAACACTCCAGTGCTCCCAAAATTGCCGACACCACCAGCGCAGCCTGCCAAAGGCCCCAGCGCAGCTTTCGCTGGGGAATCAGCCCAATTCCCATGACAAAGAGCACCACACCTGCCAGCAGAAAAATCGCATCAATCGCCAATACCGGCAGCTGCTGTGCCTTATACATATGGATGTTCTGCCAAACAATCGAAAAGAAATTCAAGCCAAAAATCCCCAGTATGACTCCCGTCTGCAACTCTACTGCCTGCTGCATCCGCGCCCATACCTTTAGGAAAAATGCCTTCCCACGCACAAAAAAGCCCCCCACTGCGAAATTCATGATATAATGTCATTATTATATCATGATATGGGAGGAAAATTTCATGACACAAGATGAATTTCATAAATTAGTCCACTTCGTAATGGAAACTCCAGCCAAACCGCCTCATTCCCTCTTTGTCGGCGGCATGGACAATTGGCATGCCCGAGCCCGGCTGGCTCATTTTCTGGCCATGAAGGGAATCGACAAGACGGAAGAAGCCTTAGAGCTCTTCCACAGCGTCGTGGAAGCAGAAATCGACGAGGAAAATGCGGAGGATGTCGAGGAAAAAGTTTATGCCCTCCAGCGCCTCAGCCTCATGGAACGGGACCAGAAGCAAAACGATGAGGCTCTCACGCACATCAATCAGGCCATCGAGCTGGCTGAATCCACGGATTTCCTTTACAAATACATTCTGCGCGGCGAGCTTTGGGCGGACCGTTGGAATCTGCTCCATAAAATGGGCATGACCAAAGAAGCCGAAGCCGAAGCCGATGAACGCATCGATTTCTACAAGGATATTCCCGTGGAACACAACAGCTATCTCTACTACGGCTACCGCTTCAAAGCCCAGCTATCTGCAGAACGCGGCGTTACGCTGGTGGCCAAGGATTACATGCACATGGCCATTCACTCCATGGAAATTCCGGCCCAGTACGAAGCGGGCCTGGAAACGGCCTTCGCCGCCACCCACGACAACGCTTCCTGGATTCTCAGCGAAGTCGATAAAGCCACCCCTAACCCAGAAAAACTACACTGGGACATCTAAACCATAACAAGCAAAAACAGCCTTCCCTACTGAGAAGGCTGTTTTTTTGCTGCCTTACGCTGCTCGCGGCGCATCTTGAAGAATCGCTTCATAATATCGGCGCATTCCTGCTGCAGGACTCCTGCCGTAATCTCCGGACGGTGATTCAGCGTGGGATTGCCAGGGATGTTAAATACCGATTCACAAGCGCCGGCCTTGGCATCAGTACTGCCATAGACCACCCGATCTACCCGGCTCATGACAATTGCTCCGGCACACATGGGACACGGCTCAATCGTCACATAGAGAGTCAGCCCCGATAAACGCCAACGGCCTAATTTCTTGCAACACTCCTGAATCGCAATGAGCTCAGCATGGGCCGTAGCATCATGCCAAGTTTCCCGCATGTTATGTCCCCGGGCCACCACAGAGCCGTTCTCATCCACAAGCACGGCTCCGATAGGCACCTCTTCCTTATCATAGGCCAACTGGGCCTCTTCCAGCGCCAGTCTCATATACTTCTCGTCATCCAGCGTCGTGTATCTTCCCTTCTGCTTTGCTAAGATCTACATCACTTTGATAAAACAGCGACTGTGTTGGCCGAGCCCTCAACTCCAATCGATAGGCATTCGGTACTCCCGGCCCTGCTTCGTTATCCGGGCGTGCCTCTTTTTCCATCTCATGGTTGAGAATCTCCGCAAACTGCTTTTTGTTCTTGGGATGGTCCTCATATCCTTCCTTGCGCTCGAAGAACTTGCCAATTCCTGACTCAACAGGTTTTAAAGCGGATACTCGCTCAATACGGTCTACCACAGTAAACACCTCCTCGGTGCATTTCTGCTAATGCAATCAATATTACCCTACATTTTATATATCGTCAACTTGACGATAAAAATTAAGTCTTTTGACCTACTTTTTATAAAAAAAGAGCCTGTACCAACGTACAAGCTCTTTCTATCTCACTTACTATGGCAACTCAGCAACACAAAACTTATTTCAGAGCGTCGCCCAGTTTGGAATTGGTGTTGCGGGCAGCAGCTACGCTCTCATCGAACTTAGCTTTCTCATCGCCTTCGAGTTTATACTCGACAATCTTTTCCATACCGTTTTTGCCGAGGACGACCGGAACACCGATGCAGAGGTCTTTCTCGCCGTATTCGCCGTCAAGGTATACGCAGCACGGCATGAGTTTCTTGGAATCGAGGGCAATAGCCTCAACCATAGCGGCAGCAGCAGCACCCGGAGCATACCAAGCGGAAGTTCCGAGAAGCCCCGTCAGCGTAGCACCGCCAACCTTCGTCTGAGCAACGGCATCATCCAGCTGCTCTTTGGAGAGGAAATTCGTAACCGGAATGCCGCGATACGTAGCAATGCTCGTAAGTGGGACCATGGTCTTGTCGCTGTGACCACCAATAACCATGCCATCGATATCCGTCGGCGTAGCCGGATAGCCTGCTTCCTGCAGAGCCTTGGACAGGAAATAACGGAAACGGCTGCTGTCGAGCATACCGCCCTGGCCAATGACGCGGTTGCGCGGCAGTTTGGAATCTTTAAGAGTCAGGAAGGTCATCGTATCCATCGGGTTGGAAATAATGATGAAGATGGCATTCGGAGAATATTTGACAGCCTGGTCTACAACGCTCTTTACGATTTTAGCGTTGACACCGATAAGCTCTTCACGAGTCATGCCCGGTTTACGCGGCATGCCAGAAGTGATGACAACTACATCAGAACCAGCCGTCGGAGCATAGCCGTTCTCATCCCCGATTTCAGCCGTTACACCGACAACCGTCGAATCAAAGTTCAGCATATGAGCCGTCTGCATGATATCCATAGCTTTGCCTTCGGCAAAACCTTTCTTGATATCCACGAGCATAACCTCGCTGCAGAAATTCTTGACTGCGAGAACATTTGCAACGGTAGCACCTACGTTACCTGCACCAACAACTGTTACTTTCATAATAAATTGCCTCCTTATAATTTGAAAACGGCCTGTTCTTTTACCATAACAGAAACCGCTTTCGGAATGCCTTTTATCATGAATCACACTTATGATTCATTACGTGTAAATTATAACAAAGTCGGTTGTAAAAATCAATCTTTTTCCTTTAGTTTTTTTATTTTATCATAAATTAAGATTATATTTTTAAGACCTGCTAATAAGTAGTCAGACAACAAAAGAGACCCCTTTCTAAATAGGGTCTCTTTCCCGTCAACAGTGGGCAAAAGCCACTAAAGTCTATCACCTCAGGACTGTTCTTCAAAGTCCTCTTTACCAACTCCGCAGAGTGGGCAAACAAAATCATCCGGCAGCTCTTCGAAGGGTACACCTGGCGCCAAATCGTAATCCGGGTCTCCCTTTTCTTCATCGTAAATCCAGCCACAAACCGTACAAACCCAAGTTTTCATAATGCCCCTCCTAACAATATAAATAGAATCGTCTCTATTAGGAAGGTTTCGCCTTGGTCAAAATGAAATCCTGCCAGGGAAAAATTAAATTCTGCCACAGCGTCGTTTTACACCGGCAAAGAAATCATAGGGCACTGCCATGTTGCCATTGATGCCAGTCCCCATGGCAACATCCGGACGGTTTTCCCCATGAAAATCCGTGCCCCCCGTAGGCATCAAATCATATTTTTCGATCATATAGCCGGCAAAAGCAGCATCGTCCTCGGAATAATTGGGATAGAAGCGTTCCATACCATTTAGTCCCATGCTGTGCAAATGCAGGATAGCAGTCTCCTGCTCCTTGCGTGTAAGTCCCTTAAGGCCGATATCTTTATGGAAATGGGCCAGCGACGTCACGCCCCCCGCTTCCTGTATCCGGGGCAGTGCTTCTTCGGCAGTGATGTTCACATCCAGTCCCAGCGCTGCTGCAGCAGGGTCAAGATAATTGTCCCAGAGAGGCTGCGCCCGGTCATACAAGTGCAGGGAAACCAAATACCGCATGATTGCATACCGGTCAACAGAACGTCCCTGGGCAAATTTCTTTACCTTGTCCAACGATATATCCACGCCTTTATGGGCTACGAAATCAATCATCTCCGGAATCCGCCCCTCCTTGATGGAACGAATCCGCTGATAAATCAGCTGAAACGACGGATGATTGGGGTCAAAACCCATGCAGACGATATGAATCTTGCGGCCGCTATATTCTGCCGTCAGTTCCATGCCATTGATGAACTCAATTCCCTCCCGTTTGGCGGCTGCCGCAGCTTCATCGTTGCCGGCAATGTTGTCATGATCAGTCAAGGTAAAAGCCGACAAACCGCATTTTTTCGCCTCCTTAGCTAACTCTTCCGGACGAAAACTGCCATCCGATACTCTGGAATGAACATGTAAATCCACTATCTTCATTATGTTTCTTTATCCTTTCCTCGAAACTTTTCCTGGGCTGAGAAAAAATTATAGACTGCCTCTGCCGATGGCCGATTCATGCCCTCCACTTCGGCTAATTCTTCTACACTGGCCGCCTTGATTTTCGCCAAGGTGCCAAAGTGAGACCACAATGCCTGTCGGCGCTTGGGGCCAATTCCCACAATATGGTCCAAAACCGAAACCAGATTGCGCTTGCCGCGCAATTTCCGGTGATAGGTAATGGCAAAACGATGGGCCTCATCACGAATGCGCTGGATGAGATACAGCGCCTGGCTGTGTCGTGGCAAAACCACTGGCTCAGATTCCCCTTCCCGGAACACCAACTCAAACTGCTTGGCCAAGCCCACCACCGGTACTTCTTTATGACCGGCCTGCTGGCGGATGATTTCCAGCGCCGATGAAAGCTGCCCCTTGCCACCATCGATGACGATAAGGTCAGGCAGCTCTTCTTTGGGAAGTCCCACATAGCGTCTGGTGGTTACCTCCCGCATGGACAGAAAATCATCGGGCTTGCCCTCGGTACTCTTAATCTTAAACCGGCGGTAATCGGATTTTTTCGGCAACCCGCCTTCAAATACCACCATGGATGCCACAGTCTCACTTCCCTGGATGTGGGAAATATCAAAGCACTCCATGCGCTCCGGCGGCTGTTTCAGCCCCAAATAACGCCCCAGCTCCTCCACAGCCCCGCGGGTCTGGTCATTTGCCTGCTTGATCCGTGCCGCTTCGTCCTGCAAATATTTGGCGGCATTGCCTGCCGCCATAACCACGATATCGTGTTTCGTGCCACGCTGGGGACAAATCAACTGTACCTTGGCTCGCTTTTTCTTCTCTGACAACCAGGCCTCCATGAGCTGCCGCTCTTCGTCGGGTAGTTCCCGGGGCAGCAGCACTTCCCGCGGAATAAAGGCGGCCCGATGGTAATACTGCTGCAAGAAGGCCGTAAGGATTGCCTCATCGCTTTCCTCTTCACTCCCCCGCAGCAGGAAATGTTCCCGACCGATCATTTTGCCGGCGCGAATAAAGAAAATCTGTACCACAACACCGATTTCTGACCGTGCCATTCCTACTGCATCCTGGTCACCGGAACCTGTTACGATATTCTGTTTTTCCGCAATTTTGCGGACGGCCAGCAATTGGTCCCGCAGCCGGGCAGCTATCTCGAAATGATAAGCCCCGGCTGCCGCCTCCATACGGTATTGCAATTCCTTTTCGACTTCTTCCGTCCGTCCCTCCAAGAACAGCAGCACCGCCCGAATCATCCCATCGTATTCGGCCTTTTCAACTTTGCCGGCACAGGGGGCCAAACAGCGCTTGATATGATATTCGAGACAGGGACGCTCCTGAAGATGTTTGCAGGTTCTAAGCGGAAACAGCCGCCGCAAAAGCTTTAAACTCTCGTGAACAGCCGTCGCATTCGTATAGGGACCGAAATAACGAGCCCCATCTTTTAAAACCCGCCGCGTGATGAACACCCGGGGAAACTTCTCCTGCACCGTGACCTTCACATAGGGATAGGTCTTGTCATCTTTAAGACTGATATTATACCGCGGGCGGTGTTTCTTGATGAGATTGCATTCTAAAATCAACGCTTCGACTTCCGTATGGGTCATGATGATTTCAAAATCCGCAATATGGGACACCATCGCCCGGACCTTCGGCGTGTGATTTTTATTGGACTGGAAATACTGCCGCACGCGATTTTTGAGCACGACGGCCTTGCCTACATAGATAATCTTACCTTGATTATCCTTCATAATATAGACGCCGGGACTGTCCGGCAACAGCTTCAGTTTTTCTTCTACCACATCAGTCACACGCTCACTTCCTTCCATTCTTCTATATTACCACAAATCCGTCTCTGAATCTGTATACACCATTCATTATTCTTTTCAAGCATGGTGCTTATACCTTCACTTTATCATTGACCCCTTTTTCAAATTGTGCTACAATTCATGTCATAGTTGTTTTAGCAGCTGGTTCTAATACCAGTTAATTTACAACTATACCAAATAATCGTCAATAATATAAACCTATTTGTAAATCTAGGAGGTAATCCTATGTTTAAACGCATTCTTATTGCTAACCGCGGCGAAATTGCCGTTCGTATTATTCGTGCCTGCCAGGAGCTGGACATCGAAACCGTCGCTGTCTACTCCGAGGCGGATGCCAACGCTTTGCACGTCCAGCTGGCTGATCAGGCTGTCTGCGTAGGTCCGGCTGATGCCATGGAAAGTTATCTGAACAAAGAAGCCCTGCTGTCGGCTGCCAAACAGTCTCAGGCCGATGCTATCCATCCGGGCTATGGCTTCCTCTCCGAGGATGCGGATTTTGCCGAGCAGGTGACCAATGCCGGTATTACCTGGATTGGACCTATGCCGGAAACCATTCGCCTCGTAGGTGACAAGGATATCGCCCGGGCTTCCATCGCCCCGTCAGGTATCCCCATGGCCAAAGGCAGCGACCCGCTGACCAGCAACGAAGAGGCCATCGAAGTTGCCAAAGAAGTCGGCTATCCGGTCATCTTAAAACCGGTATCGGGCGGCGGCGGAAAAGGCATGTGCGTAGCCCACAACGAGGAGGACCTGCGCAACATCCTCTCCATGCTCGTGGATATTACCAAGACGAAATACTACTTCGAGCACTACATCGAGCGTTCCCGTCACGTGGAGGTTCAGATTGTTGCCGATAACTACGGTGAAGTCCTTCATCTCGGCGAGCGTGAGTGCTCCCTGCAGCGCCGCAACCAGAAACTGCTGGAGGAATCTCCCTCCATCGCTTTGACCCAGGATATGCGCGAGCGTGTGGGCCAGCTGGCTGTCAAAGCCGCTAAAAGCGTCCACTACTCCAACATCGGTACGGTAGAGTTCCTGCTGGACCTTTCGAACAACGAGTTCTATTTCATGGAAATCAACCCGCGCATCCAGGTCGAACATGGCATCACGGAAGCCGTTACGGGCATTGACCTCGTCCGCACACAGATTCGCATCGCTGCTGGCGAGGCCCTCGAATTCACGCAGAAAGACGTCACCTTTACGGGGCATGCCATCGAGTGCCGTATCAACGCCGAAGACCCGGACAACAACTTCCTGCCGTCCCCGGGTGATATCACCTTCCTCCATGAACCCAGCGGCCCCCGCGTCCGTTTTGACAGCGGTGTGACAGCCGGCCTTGCCATCGAACCCTACTACGATTCGATGATTGCTAAGATTATCGTCCATGGCCGCACTCGCGGTGACGCCATCAAAATCATGGAGCGCGCCTTGAAGGAATTCCGCATTGACGGTGTCAAAACCACGGTATCTCTTCACAAGAAAATCCTCAAAGATACCTACTTCCGCACTGGCAATATCGATACCCAGTTCATCAAGAACCGTATCGCCGTCTATGAAGCCCAGGAAGAAGACAACAAAGGCAAATACTTCGCATAAGCGATTGTTCCTAGCTGGCCTATGTAACAGACCACGGATACTAAGAGCCGTTGACTCGATGAAGTCAACGGCTCTTTTGTTACGTTACCGATAGGATTAAAAAGACCCTGCAGTATTGCACCGCAGGGCTTCAAGAGGGATTAATGTCGTAACAATAAGAACGGGCATGGGCCCTTATTATCGTTACTCTTTATTAGGTATCATTTTATATTGTTTTTCTCTTATTGTCAACTTAAAACTTCCCATATTCCCATACAAAAAATCCTTCCCCACTGGGAAGGATTTTATAATCTGTAGTGGTGCGGATGACAGGGGTCGAACCTGCACGTCGTAAGACACTGGATCCTAAGTCCAGCGCGTCTGCCAGTTCCGCCACATCCGCATAATACAAGGTTCCACAAAACAATAAATATTTTATCACAAGAAACAGGACGCGTCAAATTTTCCTTGTTGTTGCCCCTTGTACGCTTTCAACACATCGGTTGAATAATGCCGACGGCCTTATAGCCGAACCAGCAAGCCCTCGAATAAGCCGACAAGCCAGGAACCAATGCTAGCCCCCTTACTCACTTTGCCCGCTGCGATGTCCACACTGCCCACCGATTTGCCATCGTATTTGATGACCGCTTTGCCGATGATTTCCCCCTCTTTTACCGGGGCCGACACCACCCGAGGAATATCATAGGACACCGAGTATTTTTCCGGGCTCTCGTTGTTAATCAGCGGATAATCGATATCGCTGACCAAATGCGCCGTAGTCGAAGCCTTCTTGCCATTCTTAACCCATACATTCTGGGCAACACGGTCTTTGGATATTCCCTTGACCATCGTCACATGGCTAAAACCATAATCCAGAATTTTTTCGGCATCGCGGAAGCGGTCATCGGGAGTCGGGGTCTTCATGAGCACCACGATAAGTTCCACTCCATTTCGCTTGGCCGATGCCGCTAGACAACCACCTGCGGCACTGGTCCAGCCCGTTTTGATTCCCGTCATGCCCTTGTAATTGCCCAATAGTTTGTTGGTGTTCTCCACCTGCAACTGTTTAGTCGCCGGAAAGGCCCACTGGATTCGGCGATTTTTGGTGCCGACAATCTCACGGAATTTCGGATTTTCCATGGCATATTTGGCTAATTTTGCCATGTCACGAACGGTGGAGTGATGATTCGGATTGGGCAACCCATTGGGATTTTCAAAATGGGTATGTTCCATTCCCAATTCCTTGGCCTTGGCATTCATGCGATTGGCAAAGGCCGGAACACTACCATCAACCTGCTCGGCAACGGCCACTGCCGCACCGTTATCCGAGACCATCAACATGCCGGTAATAAGTTCTTCAGCCGTCATTCGCTCGCCAGCGTGAATATCCAAAAAACAATCCTCGGTTCCCGATGCCTGAGGCGAAATAAAGACTTCCGTCCGCGGGCCGATATTCTCCAGCCCCAGAATGCCGGTCATCATCTTAGTAGTGCTGGCTGGATAATGTTCTTCATCGGCATTTTTCTCCCAGATTACCCGCCCCGTAGAGGCCTCTATCAAAATTGCCGCCTGGGCCGTAACCTTAGGCCCCTCATCACAGCCCTGGGCCCAAGCCATCGGCAGTTGTATGGTTAGCAGACACAGAATGACTATGCCTGTTATAACTTTTCGAAACGCTTTCACTTCTCGCTAATCCTCCCCAAAAATAGTAAAGAGCCTCACTCATTTAAGAGGAAGGCTCTAATATTATAACACTTTATGAACCGTTCTGCACAGGGAATCCTCAATCTTTTGGCATGGCTAAGCGCAAGGCATCACCAATGGTCTCAGCACCGTAGAGTTTGATTCCCGTTATTTCTTTGGCCAGCTGACGGTAATTCTTCATGGGCAGGATTACATGCTCAAAGCCCAGCCGTTTGGCTTCATTGATGCGGATATCAGCCTGGCCCACCGCCCGGACTTCCCCGGAAAGGCCTACTTCACCAAACACGATGGTCTTCGGACGAATCAACCGATTGGCAAAACTTGAAGCCATGGCCACACAGATGCCAAGATCAGCCGCCGGTTCATCAATGCGAATGCCGCCAGCGACTTTGACGTAAACATCACAGGCTCCGATTTGCAGATGAACCCGCTTTTCCAAAACCGCCAGCAGCAGCTGGATTCTTTTGATATCCACGGAATCTGCCGTCCGCCGTGGCGGAACGTAAGGAGTAGGCGCCACCAGTGCCTGCAGCTCTACCAGCAGAGGCCGGGTTCCCTCCACTGTAGGAATGATGACCGTACCGCTGTCACACTCACGCTCCGATAAAAACATCTTCGACGCATCGGGAACATCCACCAGTCCCACATCCCGCATCTCAAACAGCCCCAGTTCATTGGTACTGCCAAAACGGTTCTTCACGGCCCGCAGTACCCGGTACTCGGCATTGCGCTCACCTTCAAAGTAAAGGACAGTATCCACAATGTGTTCCAGTACCCGGGGGCCTGCCAGATTTCCATCCTTCGTCACATGACCGATGACAAAGGCGGCAATGCCATTAGTCTTGGCAATGCGCAAAAGTTCCACCGAACATTCCCGCACCTGGGAAACACTTCCCGGGGCACTCTGTACTTCCGGTTTAAAAATCGTCTGAATTGAGTCAATGACCAGCAGGTCTGGCTTGGTATTGGACACATGGGCTTCGATGGTTTCCAGATTTGTCTCACTGACCACCAGCAGACTGTCGGCAATTGCCCCTAGCCGATCCGCCCGCATGCGTACCTGACGGGTGCTTTCTTCCCCCGTCACATACAGCACCCGGCGCCCTGAGCGCGCCACATCGGCACACACTTTAAGGGTCAGGCTGGATTTACCCACCCCTGGGTCGCCGACAATCAGCACCATGGAACCGGGGATGACGCCGCCTCCCAGCACCCGGTCAAGCTCGCTTGACCCCGTCAGGAACCGGGGCAAATCTTCCAGCTCCACTTCCCCTATGGGTTGTGGCTTCACCGCATCCGAAAGGCCCAGGCGAAGCCCACCGCTGCCCTTAGGTTCCGGTGCCACTACTTCTTCCACCATAGTGTTCCAGGCACCGCACCCCGGGCATCGCCCCAGCCATTTTGGTGCATCATACCCACAATCCTGGCAGACGTATACAGTTTTCTTTTTCTTAGGCATAAAGTTTCTCCAATCCCATCAATGGGAAAAATTCTTCAGCAGTCGTTTTAGCAACCGAATGGTCCATCGCCCCAACCAGACGATGGACCACAGGAGATTGGCTGCAAAATCGAGGATTTTCCCGGTAAGGCTGGCCGGTGCCAGTTTATTTCTTGGCATCCACTGTCACCCTCCTGACTGCTTTCTTCTTCACTTCTTTCTTGGTGAAATCCAACATATCGCCATTCTTGCGGATGCAGATGGTATCCCCAGCCTTAAACCGATGCCGTAACAACCGCTCGGCTATTTCATCTTCGATATGCTTCTGCAGGGCACGCTTCAACGGGCGAGCACCGTATTTAAAGTCGGTTCCCGCTTCCACCAGTTTATTCTTGGCGGAAGGACTGATTTCCATCTTGATATCCTTTTCCAGCAAGCGTTTCTTTACATCCTTGAGCAGGATATCCACAATTTTCACCAATTCTTTCCGTCCCAGGGGATGGAAGACCAGCATCTCATCAATGCGGTTTAAAAATTCCGGTTTAAAGATGCGCTTGACCTCGCTAAGCATCCGCTTGCGACCGTTTTCTTCCGCCTGCTGGGCTTCTTCTTTATCCCCACTGACGGAAAAGCCCATAGCCTGATTCTGTTTTCGCAGGAAACTTGCACCAGCATTGGAGGTCATGATGATAACCGTATTGCGGAAGTCCACCGTGCGGCCCTGACCATCCGTCAGGCGGCCGTCGTCGAGGACTTGCAACAGGATATTAAACACATCGGGGTTAGCCTTTTCAATCTCATCCAGCAGAATAATCGAATAAGGCTTGCGGCGCACAGCATCCGTCAGTTGGCCTCCCTCCTGATAGCCCACGTAGCCCGGAGGAGCCCCCACCATCCTCGATACACTGTACTTTTCCATGTACTCGGACATGTCGAAACGGATGACTGCATCTTCGCTGCCAAAAAGTGCCTCAGCCAACGCCCGGGCCAGTTCCGTCTTGCCCACACCCGTAGGCCCCAGAAACAAAAAGGAGCCAATGGGACGCTTTGGGTCCTTGAGGCCGGCTCTAGCCCGCCGAATTGCCTTGGCTACCGCTTGGACAGCAGCTTCCTGGCCGACGACCCGGCGGCTGAGGATTTTCTCCATGTTGAGCAGCCGTTCCGATTCCTTTGCCGCAATCTGGCGGACGGGAACTCCCGTCCACTGGGCCACCACATCGGCGATATCATCAGCAGTCACTTTGATGCGGTTATGGTCTTTTTTCTCCCAATTGCGGCGCGCTTCATCCAAGGATTCCTTTACCGCCTGCATCTCGTCGCGCAGTTTGGCTGCCCGTTCGTAATCCTGAGCAGCAATGGCCGCTTCCTTTTCCGTATGGAGCTTATCCAGCTGCTCACGAATGGAATGAACCTGACTTGTGGGCGCAACTTTTCCCATGCGCACCTTCGAAGCCGCTTCATCCATGAGGTCGATTGCCTTATCGGGCAGGAACCGATCGGTGATATAGCGATGGGAAAGATATACCGCCGCCTCGATGGCAGCCCCTTCGATTTTCGCCCGATGAAATTCTTCGTACTTGCTGCAAAGGCCCTGCAAAATACGCACGGCATCCTCGGGCGATGGCTCCTCCACCATTACCGTCTGGAAACGCCGTGACAAGGCGGCATCCTTTTCCAGATACTTCTTGTATTCATCCAATGTCGTAGCGCCAATAATCTGAATCTCTCCCCGGGAAAGGGCCGGTTTTAAGATATTGGCGGCATCCAGTGCCCCCTCGGCAGCACCGGCTCCCACCAGGGTATGCATTTCATCAATGAACAGGATGATATTGCCCAACTGGTGAATCTCTTCGATGACGCCCTTTAACCGTTCCTCAAACTCGCCGCGGTATTTTGCCCCTGCCACCAGCGACGCCATGGATAGGGAAATGACTTTCTTATCCTGCAGCATATAAGGAACGGCCCCTTCTACAATGCGCTGGGCCAAGCCTTCTGCAATTGCCGTCTTGCCTACCCCCGGCTCTCCCAACAGAATCGGGTTATTTTTCGTTCGCCGGGAAAGAATCTGTATGACCCGCTGGATTTCCTTTTCCCGGCCAATAACCGGGTCCATCTTGGCATCTTCTGCCAGGCGGTTGAGGTCGCGGCCGTATTTTTTCAGCAAAGGCGCGCCCCCTTCCCGGCGGATGCGGCCCCTGCCATTGGCTTTTTCCAGCTGCGGGCCATCGTCGGAAGGATGAGGCATATCGATGCGCTCAAGCACTTCGTCCTGTAGGTTGTCCGGGTCGATGCCCAAACGGTTCAACACCTCAATGGCAGCCCCTTCCGTTTCCGACAACAGGCTCAGCAGGATATGCTCCGTCCCGATATAGGTGTGCCCCAGGGTCTGCGACTCCTCCATCGCCCCCTCCATGACCCGTTTAGCCCGGGGGGTGTAGTATGGATTATCCGACGGGTATTCGGCTTCCTGGGAATCCATATTGCTGACCATGGTCATGGCTTTTTCAAAGGTAAGCCCTAGAGAATACATGGCCTGGGCAGCCACGCCATTGCGCTCATGCAGCAGCCCTAACAGGATGTGCTCCGTACCAATGTAGTCCTGCTGCAAATCCTGGGCCACGTATTGGGCAAACTCCACCGCCTTGATGGCACGATTGGTAAAGTGATTTCGATAATTCATGATTCATCCTCCGAGCTCACGCGATGCTCGCCAAGTATTTCTCTTACCTTGCGCGCTCTGAGCTGGTCGATTTCGATTTTGGACATATTCTCATTTTCCGCCAGATTCTGCAGAAAACTGCGATGGCAAGCCACGAGAATATCGGCATAACAATCAGCTTTCACCTCATGAATCAATTTCAAGTCAATTCCTAAGCGGACTTTGGATAAAAGTTCCATCGCCTCACGCTCGGAAAGCATGCGTGCATATGCCAAAGTACCATAAGCCCGCCAAACTTCATCCGCCAGCTGCTCTTTGCGATAAAGGGCTAAGGCTTTACGCGCCCGGCGTTCATGGGCCACGATTTCCGTTACGGCACTTTTGAGATTAGCAATGAGTTCTTCCTCTGAGAACCCTAAGGTCAGCTGATTGGAAATCTGGAACAAGCTGCCCACTGGCTCCTTGTCATCCCCGTACAAGGCGCGAACCGCCAGCCCAAGCTGCGGGGAAATATTGATGATACTGCTGACATTGCGGGTAAATACCAGCCCAGGCAAATGCAACAATACCGACGCTCTAAGGCCTGTACCAAGATTGGTGGGGCAGGAGGTGAGATAGCCCATCTTCTCATCAAAGGCCATATCCAGCCGGGATTCTACCAGGTCATCGAGGGTAAAGGCCGTGCTCATGGGAAGGTCCAGATTCAGTCCCGGTGCCCAGCATTGAATGCGCAGATGGTCTTCCTCATTGACCATAATGCTGATGCAACGGTCATCGGACACATAGGTCGCGCGATACTGCGGGTTCTTAATGAGGTTTTCCGTAATCAGCTGCTTTTCCAGCAAAACCTCCCGCTGCAGGGGCGACAACCGTTCGACATCCACCCGATCAAAGGGCATCCCCATGGACTTTTCCAGTTCCGGAAGCACTTCATCCGTAGCCACCAGCACCTGGGAAAGCTGATTCATATCCGCCCGATTTGGGAAGGGAACCCCCTTGAGGTTGCGAGCCAGGCGTATGCGGCTTGCCACTACTACATCACCATCAGTACCGCCGCTTTTCAGCCAGGTCAGTTCATTGCTGCGAAGCAAGTCATTGATTGCCATTCGCCACGCCTCCTTCCTGGGATTCTATCTTTTGCTCCAGGCTGCGAATCCTATCCCGATACTCGGCAGCCTTTTCGTATTCCTCCCGGGCTACGCTGTCCTGGAGTTTTTGCCGCAGCAGGCCAATTTCGTGCTTGATTTCCAAGGCACTACCACTACGATGGGGAATTTTGCCCCGATGTACGCTGGAGCCATGAATCCGCCGCAAGAGCGGCTCAATCTGCTGGCGAAAGGTATTATAGCACTCTGCACAGCCAATCTTCCCCGTCTGCTGGAAATCACGATAACTCATGCCGCAGCTCGGGCATACCAGCTGATTCTGATCCAAGGGCCGTTTCTCCCCGCGTTCAGCTGCATTGCTGAAGATTCCCTTGAGGAAATCGTCCATGGATACCCTTCGGCCCTGTTTGGCCGAAGGAACAAATTCTCCATAGGCAGCCGCACATTTTTCACATAAATTTTTTTCTATCCGTCCATCCGGCCCAATCTGGGTGATATGGACTACCGCTTCATTGCGTCCACAATCATCACACAACATCCGGAATCCCTCTTTTCTATGATAAAACTACTTCAAAATCCTGTCATTTGGGTTCAGGAAAAATTCTCCAAGGTTAGGAACATGGATTTTAGCAAATGAACCCGTTCCTCAGCCGTAACATGATCCGATTGATAGGCAAAAACCACCACCTGCATCATCAACGCTGCTTCACGGTTCGTAATCATCTGATGCTGGAGCAGGTAATGAACCATGGACTGCACCATCGGCATCTCCGTATCCTTATCAATCTTATCCAGCATGTCCTGATAGACCATATTGCGCGTCGGCACCTGCACGATGCGGATAAATCCGCCCAATCCACGGCGGGATTCCACCACGAACCCCTTGTCCTGCGTAAACCGCGTGGAAAGCACATAGCTAATCTGAGAGGGCGCACAGGAAATCTCATCGGCAATGTCCGTACGCCGAAGCTCTACTTTGCCGTCCTGTTGTGCTGCCAGCTGCCGCAGGATATATGCTTCAATCAAATCTGCGATATTGCTCACGATAATCACCTTCTATAAAAATTGACCATTTGACTTTTATTCTATTATAACGCCATTGCTCAAATTTTGCCATAGGCAAAATCCTACTAGCAGCGTTTCTCCACCCACAGCACGGTATCCAAGGTATTGAGATAGTCAATAATATCCGTGACTGCTTCTTCTTTTTCAAAGAGCAAATCCATTTTTAGAATCAAATAGGCACTATCTGCCCCCAGCCCCTCACCATTTTCCTGCACACTAAACCGTCCAACCTTTAACTGAAATACCTCCAGCTTCTTATGAATACGCTTCAGCTCCCCAGGATTATTGACCAGACAAATTTCTACCGCTGTTTTCTTTCTGTGTTCAAAAAAATCATCGATATGCGTCAAAGCATTCAAAGCCACAAAAACAAATGCCGTGGTAAACAATGCCTCGATATATAAACCAGCCCCCACGGCCAGGCCTATTCCTGCCACTATCCACAGGCAAGCCGCAGTTGTCAGGCCTGTAACCGTCAGTCCTTCCTTCATAATCGCCCCTGCCCCCAAAAAACCCATACCACTCACAACCTGAGCAGCAATCCGGGCAGGATCTCCATTGCTCTTATCCTCCATGCTCCAATACATAGCTAACGAAAGAATCATCATCAGGCAGGCCCCCAGCGAAACAATCAAATTAGTGCGAAGCCCAGCAGACTTTTTTCTAGACTGCCGTTCATACCCTACCAAGCCCCCCAAAACAGCAGCCAGTGCCAACCGAAAAAGAATTTCATATTCTGGAACCATATTCTTCCCTCCATATAAAAAATCCCAGACATCGTTTTGACAACGTTGTCTGGGACCTCCAATGCATTGGTCAGTCACCCTTAAAAACGAGATATGATTTTGATACACCTATTGTAAATAACCACACGGAATCTGTCAAACACACCAATCCGGGAGTTCGGATTTTATTTCAAGGCCTCCTTCAGTACTTCCATGTTCCTTTTCATTGCATTTATATAGGCATCCATGGCGTCCGGGGTTGCCTCACCAGTCACCACCGGGTCCAGCGTATAAATCTTTGCTCCAGTTTCCCGGGCTATGGTTTCCGCAGCTGCTGGCGAATACTGCGGTTCTGCGAACAAAACCTTTACCGGCAGTTCCCTTACCTTCGCAATAACCTGCTCCAGCTCCTGCGGCGTCGGTTCCGTGCCCGGTTCCCGTTCAATCACGCCCACGATATTCAGCTTGAACTCCCTGGCCAGATAAGGAAACGCCTCATGAAAGGTCACAATATCCTTATGAGGCAAATCGTCCAGCTGCTCATGCATTTCCTTGCGCAAAGCCTCGAGCTTCATGACATAATCCAGCGCATTCTTGCGGTACTGTTCCTTATGCTCCGGATCCGCCTCACAGAGCTGCACCGTAATTGCCTTTACCTGATCAATGGCATACGTCACAGCTGTCCAAACATGCGGGTTCTCTTCCTCGCCATCCTTCAATAATTGAATGTGGTCATAGTTTGACGCTTCGATTATCTTTAATTTCTTATTCTGCTTGGCCGCCTTCTCCAGGAAGTTTTCCATGCCAGCACCATTTGCCACCAAGACATCCGCCTTTTCCAGCGTTTTCATATCTTCCGTGGTCAGCTGATAATCATGCAAACATCCCGTCTGCGGCTTCGTCATATTGATGACCTCAACCCCATCGACATCTTTGGTGATATTAATGACATCGATGTACATGGGATAGAAAGATGTGACGATGGTGAAATTCTTTTTGGCTGCCGGCTGTGGTTTACTGCATCCCGTCACAGCAAAGCAAAACAACACCAACAACGATACGATAATAGCTAATTTCTTCACAGGAAACTCCTTTCGGTGATTGCCGTCCCTCTGCCTATCGCAAAGCAAATATCCAGCAAAAAAGCCTTCCCAAATGGGAAGGCCTGTTCATCAGCAAATCAGCCAAGAATTACGAGAGAATCATGAGCTTTTACGCTCTGGCCAGCTGCTACGTTGAACGTCTTAACAACGCCGTCAGCATCAGCAGCAATCTCATTCTGCATCTTCATAGCCTCGAGAATCAGCAGCGTGTCACCAGCTTTAACAGCCTGGCCTTCGCTGGCTACGAGCTTCACGATCTTGCCCGGCATCGGAGCATCGATGGAATGCTCACCAGCACCTGCGGCAACGGCAGCTTTAGCCGGAGCAGCTGGTGCTGCTGGAGCCGGGGCTGCTTTCGGAGCTGCCGGTGCTGCCGGAGCCGGAGCAGCTTTCGGAGCTGCTGCAGCTGCGGATTTTACTTCCTCAACTTCTACTTCATAAGCCGTGCCGTTAACGGTGATATTGAACTTTTTCATTAAGAATTCCTCCAAATACGTTCTACTTCGGAATCAATCAGAACTGTTTGACCAAGCCGCCTCTAGCGGACAATGCCCAAACGTCGCTGCGCTTGATGCGGACAGCGATAACTTTATTCGACATCATCATCTGAACAGCAGCCGTGATAGCGGCTACTACCTCAGGCGATACGCCATTTGCTTCGGTTTTCATAACGTGCACCTCTTTGCTTAAAGCGGAATATTGCCGTGTTTCTTGGACGGGCCAACTTCGCGCTTGCTAGCCAGTGCATTGAGGGCCGTGATGATGCGCGGACGCGTCTCCTTCGGCTCAATAACCATATCAACATAGCCACGCTCTGCGGCAACATACGGCGTTGCGAAGTTTTCAACATACTCTGCCGTCTTAGCATCCTTATCCGGGTCTTTGCGGAAAATGATGTTTGCTGCACCAGCCGGGCCCATAACAGCGATTTCCGACGTCGGCCAAGCCATAACCTGATCAGCGCCAAGTTCGCGGCAGCACATAGCGATGTAGGAACCGCCATAAGCCTTACGGGTAATGACCGTAACTTTAGGAACCGTAGCCTCACTGTAAGCGTACAGCATCTTGGCACCATGACGGATAATGCCGTTGTGCTCCTGGTTGACACCTGGCAGGAAGCCCGGTACATCAACGAGGTTGACGAGAGGAATATTGAAGGCATCGCAGAAGCGGATGAAACGGGCGGATTTATCCGACGCATCAACATCCAGGCAGCCAGCCATAACTTTCGGCTGGTTGGCGATAATACCTACGCTGCGGCCATCGAAACGGGCAAAGCAGCAAATGATATTCGTAGCAAAGAATTCCTGTACTTCGTAGAACTCACCGTTATCAACGAGGGAACGAATTACATCCTTCATATCGTATGGCATGTTCGGGTTGTCCGGAATTACCGAGTTCAGGCTTTCATCCTGACGGTCCGGGTCATCACCGGTCTCCATGATGGGTGCATCTTCCATATTGTTGCTGGGCAGGAAGGAAAGCAGGTAACGAATCTGCTTGATGCAGTCGTCCTCATCCTCAGCTGCGAAATGAGCAACACCGCTGCGGGTATTATGGGTCATAGCACCGCCCAGAGCCTCAGCCGTAACTTCCTCAGCCGTTACCGACTTGATAACTGCCGGGCCCGTGATGAACATCTGACTGGTGTTCTTTACCATGTATATGAAGTCCGTGATAGCCGGGCTGTATACAGCACCGCCTGCGCAGGGTCCCATGATTACGGAAATCTGCGGAATTACACCAGAAGCTGCCGTATTGCGATAGAAGATACCGCCATAACCAGACAGGGCGTCAACGGCTTCCTGGATACGAGCGCCGCCCGAGTCGTTGATACCGATGCACGGTGCGCCCATCTTCATGGCAAGGTCCATAACTTTCCAGATCTTATGCGCATGTTTTTCACCCAGCGATCCACCCTCAACGGTGAAATCCTGTGCATAAGCGTAGACAAGACGGCCATCAACCGTACCATATCCCGTTACTACACCTTCACCCGGAAGTTCTTTTTTGTCCTGACCAAAATTCGTGCAACGATGCTTCATAAACATATCGAGCTCAACGAAAGTTCCCTCATCGAACAGCTTGTTGATGCGCTCGCGGGCAGTCTGTTTGCCCTTTGCATGCTGCTTCTCGATGCGGGCCTGACCGCCGCCCTGCATGATATGCTCTTTCTTTGCATTCATTAAGTCAATTTTTTCCTGAACAGTAGCCATTATATACCTCCTATAATTAGCTTGTGAGAAAATAGTCTGCGACATATTTCTCATGTACTGCAATCTCTATTTTGCACTATTTGTGTGAAAATTGCAAGACTAATTTAATACCAGGTATTAATCACGCTGGCAAAGTTCCAGGAGAACACCATGGGAAGCCTTCGGATGAACAAAAGCAATTTTAGCACCACCAGCACCGATACGCGGTTTCTCGTCAATCAGACGAACCCCCTGCTCTTTGAGGTCGGCCAAAGCGGCCTCAAGATTATCCACCCGCAGAGCAATGTGCTGAATGCCACCGCGGCCACCATTCTTTTCAATGAATTTAGCGATAGGAGAGGTTTCATCCGTTGCTGCCAGCAACTCGATTTCGCTGCCATTCGGCGTGGGGAAGAACCCCGTAGTTACCTTCTGCTCGGCAACGGTTTCCTCACCGTTGTCGGGAAGTCCCAACGTACCGCCCCAGAAAGAACCGACTTCCTTGAGGTCCGAAACAGCAATACCGATATGATCTACGCCTAATACTTTAAACATAATGAACCCTCCATTCGGATTAATAATTATTTCAGCATCTCATCCATGACCTGACCGATGACGGTATACGGGTCTGTTTCATGCTGCTTGATTTGCTCGACATAGCCATCAAGGCGACCGCTGTCCACGATCTTGCCCTTGATGTATGTGCCGATGTTGCTGCTGAGGATATCGAGCATTTCATCACGGGTACGCTTCGTGCGGCGCTCAGTCAATTGTCCATTGCCTTCGATATGCGTCCGGTGTTTTTCTACGGTATCCAAGAGTTCTGTAATGCCCTCATTCTGGCTGGCCACCACCTTGGTAATCGGTGGGCGCCATTCCGTCATCAGGCTGTCCAGGTCCAGCATCATGTTGATTTCGCGAACCAATTTGTCTGCCCCATCAAGGTCTGACTTGTTGATGCAGTACAGGTCGCCGATCTCCAAAATGCCGGCCTTAATTGCCTGGATATCATCCCCCATGCCGGGAATCAATACGACCATGGTCGTATCGGCAGCTTTAACGATATCCACTTCTGACTGACCGACGCCAACAGTTTCGACGATAATGATGTCCTTTCCAAAAGCATCCATGGCCTTGACCGCGTCAGCGGTTTTATGGGATAAACCACCGAGACTGCCACGGGTGCCCATACTGCGGATAAAGACTCCCTCGTCAAGAGTCAGCCCATTCATGCGAATGCGGTCACCTAATATGGCGCCGCCCGTAAATGGACTGGTCGGGTCGACAGCTATAATACCAACGGTCTTGCCCTGGGCACGATATTCGCGGGCTATCTTATCCGATAACGTGCTTTTTCCTGCCCCCGGTGGACCCGTGATACCCAATACATAGGCATGGCCAGTATGGGGATAAAGCTTCTTCATGATATCCGTCGCTTCATCGTACTCATTCTCGATGGCAGTAATTGCCCGAGAAAGTGCCAGCCGATTGCCTTTAAGTAATTCTTCTGCTATGTCCATCCTGCCACCACCTTTTCGGTAGTATTTATTGTGAACTCTAACGGAAAAACCAGTTCACAGTGCGAAACAGTAAAACAGTGCCAGGTTTGGGCCAGAGGACCGGAACCCGCTCCCCTGGTCCTGTTCCCAGCACCGCTGCCTTTTTAAAGTTTTACATTCTCATTGATGTATTTGACCACTTCGCTGGTCGGCGTTCCCGGCGTGAATACCGCCGAAACACCAGCCTCTTTAAGGGCCGGGATGTCGCCTTCCGGAATAACGCCACCACCGATGATAAGCGCATCTGTCATGCCGTTTTTGCGGACAAGGTCAACGACTTTGGGGAAGAGATGACCGTGGGCCCCCGAGAGGATGCTCATAGCAACCACATTGACGTCCTCCTGCAGCGCTGCTTCAGCAATCTGCTCCGGCGTCTGGCGAAGGCCCGTATAGATAACCTCAAAGCCAGCATCGCGCAGGGCGCGGGCAACGACCTTCGCCCCGCGGTCATGACCGTCAAGGCCTGGTTTAGCAACTAAAACTCTGATTTTCTTTTCCATTGTGAATTCCTCCAAAAACGCAAACGCTATTACTGTACGATTCTTTTAAAGCGGGCGATTACAGGCTGACATGAGCCTCATATTCGCCGAATACCTCACGCATGACGTTGCAAATCTCACCAAGGGTTGCATAGGTCTTAACGGCAGCGAGGATATGCGGCATGAGGTTTTCATTCTCATCCTGGCAAGCCTTCTTAAGATCAGCCAGGGCCGCTTTTACCGCCTCATTATCACGTTTCGCTTTCATAGCCTCAACCTTTGCCTTCTGACGCTCGCCGACAGCTTCGTCGACTTTCAGCAGGCCTTTTGGAGGTTCTTCTTCCATCTGGAATTTATTGACACCGACAATCGTACGGGCACCAGATTCCACATCCATCTGCCATTTATAAGCAGAATCCTGAATTTCCTTCTGGATGTAGCCCTTCTCGATAGCGGCAACTGCACCACCGAGGTCATCGATTTTCTTGATGTAATCCCAAGCTTCCGCCTCAATCTTGTTCGTCATAGCCTCCACATAGTAGGAACCAGCCAGCGGATCGATGACATCAGCCAAGCCGCTCTCATACGCAACAATCTGCTGGGTACGCAGAGCAATCGTAACGGATTCCTGGGTTGGCAGAGCCAAAGCCTCATCCCGAGAGTTCGTGTGCAGGGACTGGGTGCCGCCCATGACAGCAGCTGCCGTCTGCAAGGCAACACGAACGATGTTGTTGTTCGGCTGCTGAGCCGTCAGCATCGAACCAGCCGTCTGCGTATGGAAACGCAGTTTCATGCTCTTGTCACTCTGAGCATGGAAACGCTCTTTCATGACTTTCGCCCAAATACGACGAGAAGCACGGAACTTGGCTACCTCTTCCAAAACGTTGTTATGCGCATTCCAGAAGAAGGACAGACGGCCAGCAAAATCGTCAATTTTTAGGCCAGCTTTGATAGCCGCCTCGCAGTAAGCGATGCCATCGGCAATCGTGAAGGCGATTTCCTGGGCAGCCGTGGAACCTGCCTCACGAATGTGATAGCCCGAAATCGAAATGGTATTCCATTTGGGTACGTTTTTCGAACAATACTCGAAGATGTTCGTGATAAGGCGCATGGATGGACGCGGCGGGAAGATATACGTACCGCGGGCAGCATACTCCTTGAGAATATCGTTCTGAATCGTACCACGCAGCTGGTCAGCAGGTACCCCCTGTTTCTCAGCTACAGCGATGTACATAGCCAAAAGAACCGAAGCTGGAGCATTGATGGTCATCGACGTGGAGACCTTACCAAGGTCAATCTGGTCAAAGAGCGTTTCCATATCTGCCAGCGAGTCGATGGCAACACCGACTTTACCGACCTCGCCTTCGGAGATTGGATCCGTGGAATCATAACCAATCTGCGTCGGCAAGTCAAAAGCACAGGACAGGCCCGTTGCACCATTTTCAATCAACATGCGATAACGCTTGTTGGACTCTTCAGCAGTAGAGAAACCAGCATACATACGCATCGTCCAGAAACGGCCGCGATACATCGTGGGCTGAACGCCACGGGTATATGGATAAACACCAGGGAAACTCAACTCATCGGCATAATCCGTATCCTTAATGTCTAGCGGCGTATAAAGGCGTTTCTCCGGCAGATGTTCACGCTCGGGGAAACGTGCGATTGCTTTTTCTACACTGGCTTCGTATTTTTCAAGCTCAGCTTGGATTTTCTCATTGCTCATTAGGAAATTCCTCCTGATTCATTCAGTATCTATTTCTATACGATGTTCAATTTTTATTTTGCCATGCTGCCATTCTCAATGAAGCGTTCGTGGAAGGAAAGCGCCTCGTGAAGAAGATGCGGCGTATGGACGTGTTTGAGTTTTTCATCGGCCCGTTTGAAATAATCCAGCAGGATAGGACGATAACTTGGATGCGCACAATTGTTAATTATCTCTAAAGCGCGCTCACGGGGTGCCTTGCCACGCAAATCGGCAATGCCCTGCTCCGTAATGATGATGTCCACATCGTGCTCCGTGTGGTCGATATGGGAACAGAAAGGAACTACTGCCGAAATCTTGCCCTCTTTGGCAATGGACGGCGTGTAGAAGATGGTGAGGTATGCGTTGCGGGCAAAGTCGCCGCTGCCGCCGATACCGTTCATCATCTTCGTGCCCGTAATATGGGTCGAATTGACATTGCCATAGATATCAACTTCGATGGCCGTATTCATGGCAATGACCCCTAAGCGATGGACAACTTCCGGACTGTTGGAGATTTCCTCCGGACGCAGCAGCAAATATTTCTTGTATTTTGCTACATCCTTGTAGAAACGAGCCATGCCCTCCGGCGATGGGCTGAAGGCCGTGCCCGATGCGAAGTTCAATTTGCCCGCATCGATAAGATCCAGCATACCGTCCTGAATGACTTCGGTGTAAACCGTCAGGTCTTTCAGGTCAGAATCCACAAAACCAGCGATAACTGCATTGGCCACGTTGCCAACACCAGACTGCAGGGGTAGCAAATTCTTCGGCATACGGCCAGCTTCGATTTCCTTGTTAAGGAACTCCAGTGTAAACTGGCTCATCTTCTTAGAATCTTCATCAATCGGCTTCAGCGGACGGGTATGATCCGGAATATCGCAAGGAACGATGTATTTGATTTTTTCCGGTGTGCAGGGAATGTAAGGCGTTCCCACCCGGTCATTAGCCTTTACGATAGGAATCGGCAGGCGGTTTGGCGGGTCCATCGGCACATAGACATCATGCATGCCTTCCAGGTCCAGTGGCTGGGAAGTATTGACTTCAACGATGACCACATCAGCACTTTGTACATACGAAGCGGCGTTACCCAAGGACGTTGTCGGGATGATATTACCTTCCTCGGTAATGGCGCATGCCTCAACAACAGCTACGTCCGTCTTGCCGAGATACCCACAACGGCCCAGCTGCGCAGATTCCGAAAGATGAAGGTCGAGATAATCCACCGAGCCATCATTGATTTCACTGCGCAAAATCTTATCCGTCTGGTACGGCAGACGTTTCTTGATACCATGAACAGCCGCTAGAGCTTCATCAAGCTCCGGGCCCGTCGAGGCACCTGTCCAAAGGTTAATCGTGAATGGTTCCTTTTTCATACGCTCAGCGAGTGCCAGTGGAACAGCCTTCGGATAAGCCGATGCTGTAAATCCACTCATGGCGACGTTCATGTCCTGCTTGAAGAATGCTGCTGCTTCCTCAGCCGTGACAATTTTCGCCTGCAATGCTTTGTTACGCACGCGATCGAGAATATCAATCATAGAAAATCCTCCCTCATCAGTGCCGACCCATCTTCGGTTCCGGCAACAGATTTTAACGATTAGGACGCCGCATCTTGTTTCGTATTCTTTTTTACGATTCATTGTGTCCACAAAGTATAACATGAAGTTATTGACACGATGAATTATAATCATAGATTATCGTAACAGTATGCTATAATTATGTCCCTTGCCTAAGAATAACACGAAAAGAAAACGGCGTCAAGATTGACTTGACGCCGTTTTCCGACATTTTCACACAACTGTGTCAAAAACATTATGAGATAAATTTTATGAATCACTTCCGCGTGATATAATAGGACAAACTACTAAGACCAATTGATAAATCCTCATTGATGATATGCATCGAATCGGGGACTTCCATCTTGATTGGTGCAAAGTTCCATATCCCTTTCACCCCGGCTGCCACCAGCTTATCTGCTACGCCCTGAGCAAAGGCCGCCGGCACCGCTATGATGCCAATCTGGATGTTGCGCTCTTTGACCACCTTCTGCATATTGCGGATATCTTCTACCACAACATGATTGACGGTTTTGCCAATGACCTTGGGGTCCTGGTCAAACAGCGCCACCAAATTGAAGCCAAGACTTACAAAATTCTGGTAGTTCGCCAGCGCCTCGCCGAGATGACCGATGCCAACCACGGCAATGTTCCAATGGTTGTCCAGTCCTAAAATCTCACCCACATTGCGCTTGAGCTCGTTGACGTAATACCCTACGCCCTTCTTACCAAACTGACCGAATGACGCCAGGTCTTTGCGGATTTGCTCTGGTGTGATTCCCAGCCTGCGCCCCAGCTCATCCGAGGAGATGATATCAATCCCCTCATCCTGAGCCAGCCGCAGGGTACGAAAATATAACGGAAGGCGGTCAATCGTTGCCTTGGATATATTTACCTGACCCTTCATCGTAACGCCTCCCTTATTCTTCTTCGCTTATGTCCTCATCTCCGGCATTAACGGCCGCCACTGTTGCCGCCAGCGCTGCCAACATCCACAAGAACATCGACGATGGAATGTTAAACAGTAAATCATCGGTAAAGCCATTGAGGGCCACCGACAGGATTGCCAGTCCCACGCCCAGGGACAACCCAGCCAGCAGACGGTAATCCAGCCAACCGGCAAAGTCCTGCCAAAAGGGAATTACCGGTTCTGCAGTTTCTTGTTTTACACTTTCTGCCACCTTCTGTAATTCCACATCGGCAGCAGCTTCTTCGTTGTAATCAAAAGGAGTCTCCTCCAGTGGTTCCGGCGCCGGGGGCTGGAATTTCTGGCGCAAAGCCATAATCATGGTTCCAAACAGATACCACAAGAAGGCAATTGCTCCCGGAATACCGATTTCCACCGCATAGTTAAGATACAAGTTATGGGCATGAACGATGCGAATATCAGCCCCCTGAAGATAAAAGTCGTATTCCGGATAAACCATCCAATAGGCACCCCAACCGATGCCCAGAAAGGGATGGTCCTGAATCATGGCAATAGAACTCTCCCAAAAGGCCAAACGCATTTCTGACGAGGTGTCCACCTTGGTAAACACCGACGCCAGCCGCTCATAGAGCACCGGGTCGGCCAGCAACAGCACGCCGCCTACCACCACACAGGCTGCTAGTACCCGCCAGTCCTTTACCATGCCATACAGGATAAAAATCGCCACAATGACCAGCAGGGCTCCCCGGGCATAAGTCATGGCCAGGCAGGCTGCTGCTGCCAATATGAAAGTTCCCAGCACGATGCGCTTGGGTTTGCTGTCAGCCTTGACAAAGAGACCAAAGGCAAGACAGATAACGATATCCAGATAACCTGCCAAGATATTCGGATTCTCCCAGGTGGAAAAAACCCGCTTGCGAAGCTCTGGGAAAGCGTCACCATCCACCCACTTCATCGCACTGATATCAATGCCAAAGATGTACTGGTAAAAACCGTAAAGGATAACCACCAGCGCTGATGTCCCTAAGGCCATCAGCAATTGTTTGAACTGCTTTACCTCCCGCACTTGCTGCCCCACCAAGAAATACGTCAGAGCATAAACACCAACCAGGTTATACCAGTTGTAAAAACTGAATCCCCGGTCTGGTGACCCCAGCACCGAAGCCCCACTGATTAGGATGAACAGACAGACGGGAACATCGAACGGAAAATGCCGGTATTTAAATTCCTTATCCGTGCGAAACCGCAAAAGGGTAAAAACGACACCAAGAAGCAAGGCAATCGTTGCTCCTGGCGGCCATAGTGCCAGCAAAAAGGCCTCTGCCAGAACGGCAAACCAGGACCATTTTTTGAAGCGCTGGCACCACTTTTCTCTGGCAGCCTGCCGACGGCGTTGGCGCAACTCCCGCATAGCTGCCGCTTCGGATTTTGATGACATACTATCACCCCTTCCGTTTCAATAAGAGCTGACGGACTCCGCCAACGAGATATAAAGAACCGGCTATGACCAACAGTTTTTCCTGATTGGCCAATTCCAAGGCGCGATTCAGTGCTTCGCCATTGTCGGCAATTGCCTCCACATGCTGCACATGGGGTGCCACCTGCTTCGCCAATTCCTGAGGCTCGGCTGCCCGCTCCGAATCGGGAACGGTCACCACCACCGTATCATTAGGACGCAGCAGGATATCGAGCATTGCCTCGATATCCTTATCCTTCAAGATTCCCAACAGCAGCACGCGCTGCTCTGCCGGAAAATACAAGTCCAGACTGCTGCGCAAGGCCTCCATGCCAGCCGGATTATGGGCACCATCGACGATTACCACCTGGTCTTTTATGTCCACGCGCTCAAAGCGCGCCGGCCAGGTGACCAGTTTCAAGGCTTCCGCAATATGCTCCTCCTTGACTCGTTCATCGATGTTGTGAATCAGATTGGCTGCCATCACCGCCAAAGCACTGTTCTCTACCTGATGACGCCCGAGTAGATGAAGCTCGTAGGGAACTTTCATAACCCCCAGCAGTTCGGAAGTAAATTCCAGCTGCTGCGTGCGTCCGTCACAGGAAATATACTCAGTATGGAAATCTTCCCCAGCCACAAAGATATCGGCATTCCGCTTGGCTGCCTCTTGGCGGAGAATATCCAGCGGAACCCCTTTGGCAGCCGTAACCACCGGAACACCATCTTTGATAATGCCCGCTTTATGGTGGGCAATCCCCTCCAGGGTTCCGCCACAGCGGTCCGCATGCTCAAAAGTCACATTGGTGATGACCGAAACCTCCGGCGTGATGACGTTGGTCGAATCAAGCAGACCGCCGAGGCCAACCTCGATGACTGCGTACTCCACATGACGCATGGCAAAATAGAAGAATGCCAGCGCCGTCAGCACCTCGAACTGGGTCGGGCACTCATCGCCTTCGGCTACCATCTGCTCCACATAGGTGCGGATGGTGCTCAGGCAGTCGGCAAATTCCTGCTCGCTTATGGGCTGGCCATCCACCTGGATGCGCTCCGTATAGGAGACCAGATGCGGCGAACTGTACATGCCCGTGTGGATATCCGAACGGCGCAGGATGCCGGCGAGCATCGCCGACACCGAGCCTTTGCCATTCGTACCAGTCACATGGATGGTGCGATACCGGTCCTGCGGCACATCCAGGAGCTCCAGCAGCCGCTGGATGCGCGAAAGCCCCAGCTTGATGCCAAAGATATTCAGCCCCTCCAGATAGGCGAGGGCTTCCTGATAATTCATGTTACGATTCTCCTATCTTAGAGCTTCGCCAAATCCTGAATGCGGCTCTCCACCGATTTTTTCTTTTCTTCATAGCCAGCGAGTTTCTCTTTCTCACCAGCAACAACCTGCTCCGGAGCTTTGCTCAAGAAGCCTTCATTGCTGAGCTTACCCGTAAGGCGTTTGATTTCCTTCTCGAGTTTCTCCAGCTCTTTATTGAGACGGGCTGTCTCCTTCTCCACATCGATAAGGCCTTTAAGCGGCAGATAAATCTCGACGCCGTTTACGACACCAGCCATGGCGTTTTCCGGTGCCTCTGCACCAGCCGGCAAAATCGTAACCGGATCCGAAGAAGCCAGCTTGTCGAGGTAGCCCGTATTCTCAGCAAATACTGCCCGCAGCGACTCATCCTTGAAGTTCAGGATGACTTCGCTCTTCTTGCTCGGAGCCGCCCCAACTTCTGCGCGCATGTTGCGGATGGATTTGATGCTCTCCATGATAGCCGTCATCTGTGCTTCCGTTTCATCGCTGATACGGGCAGCATCAGCCTGCGGCCACTCGGAAATCATGATGCTCTTGACATTTTCCGCATGCGGCACTTTCTGCCAGATTTCCTCGGTGAGGAACGGCATGAACGGATGCAACAGGCGCAGCGTGCCCTCGAGGACATGGGAAAGCACATAGAGCGCCGTATTGCGGGCCCGGACATTTTCCGTATCGTAAAGGCGGGCTTTCGTAAGCTCGATATACCAGTCGCAGAACTCATTCCAGAGGAACTCGTAAATCATGCGGCCAGCTTCGCCGAGTTCGAATTTGTCGAGGTTCTCCGTGACGTCGCGAACCGTGCGCGCATAACGCGAGAGAATCCAGCGGTCAGACAGCGTATAGTCTTCTTCGCTTGGCACGAAATCCTTATCAAAGCCCTCAAGATTCATGAGCATATAGCGCGATGCATTCCAAATCTTATTGGCAAAGTTGCGCGCCGACTCGACGCGTTCCCAATAGAAGCGCATATCGTTGCCCGGCGTGTTGCCCGTAATCAGCATGAAGCGCAGCGTATCGGCACCGTATTTTTCGACAACCTCAACCGGATCGATACCATTGCCCAGGGATTTGCTCATCTTGCGGCCCTGGCTGTCGCGAACGAGGCCATGGATAAATACATGCTTGAACGGAATATCCTTGCCGAACTCGAGACCCATCATGACCATGCGGGCAACCCAGAAGAAGATGATATCATAGCCCGTAACGAGCGTAGCCGTCGGATAGAAATGTTCGAGTTCCTCGGTCTTTTCCGGCCAGCCCATCGTCTCGAACGGCCAGAGGCCCGACGAGAACCAGGTATCGAGAACGTCTTCATCCTGATGGATGTTCTTGCTATGGCAGTGCGGGCACTCCGTGAGATCCGTGCGCGAAACGTGCGTCTGCCCACAGTCGTCACAGTACCAGGCCGGAATGCGATGGCCCCACCAGAGCTGACGCGAGATGCACCAGTCACGAATATTTTCGAGCCACTGGATATAGGTCTTGGAGAAACGCTCCGGCACGAACTGGATCTTGCCGCTCTTTACCGCCTCGATAGCCGGCTTGGCCAGCGATTCCATCTTGACGAACCACTGCTTGGAAACCAGCGGCTCTATCGTGCTGTGGCAGCGCGAACAATGGCCAACGGCATGCTCATGCTCTTCCACCGAAACGAGAACGCCGAGCTCTTCGAGCTCTTTGACGAGTGCCTTGCGGCATTCATAGCGGTCCATGCCCTCGTACTTGCCGGCACCTTCCATCATCTTGCCCGTATTGCTGATGACTTTGATTTCTTCGAGGTGATGGCGCTGTCCCATCTCAAAGTCGTTCGGGTCATGAGCCGGCGTAACCTTTACGGCACCAGTACCGAAGGATTTATCGACGTATTCATCGGCAAACAGCGGAATCTCACGGTTGACAATCGGCAGGATCAACGTCTTGCCAACGATGTCCTTATAGCGCTCATCGTCCGGATGAACGGCAACGCCCGTATCCCCGAACATCGTCTCCGGACGGGTCGTAGCGATTTCGACATACTGGTCTGTACCTTTGACCTGATAGCGCAGATGCCAGAGATGACCCTGCTCCGTCTCGTGCTCAACCTCGATATCCGAGATAGCCGTATTGCAGTCCGGGCACCAGTTCGTGATACGCGTGCCCTGATAGATGAGTCCCTTTTCATAGAGGCTCACGAACACCTCGCGGACAGCCTTCGAACAGCCCTCGTCCATCGTGAAGCGCTGACGATCCCAGTCACAGGAAGAACCAAGCGTACGCAGCTGGTACATGATGCGGTTGCCGTACTGCTCTTTCCAATCCCAAACGCGCTCGAGGAATTTCTCACGGCCGAGCTCATAGCGGTTCGTGCCTTCTTCGCGCAGAGCGCCCTCGACCTTGGCCTGCGTCGCAATACCGGCATGATCGCAGCCCGGTACCCAAACCGTGTTGAATCCCTGCATGCGATGATACCGGATCAGGATATCCTGCAGCGTATTGTCAAGCGCATGGCCCATGTGCAGCTGGCCCGTAACATTCGGCGGCGGAATAACCATGCTGTAGGGTTTCTTGCTCTTATCTACCTCGGCATGGAAGAATTTATTCTCTTCCCAATACTGATACCATTTCTTCTCAAACGACTGCGGGTCATAAACCTTTGGGATGTTGTTTCCCTGTTCCTGATTCTCTGCCATGATAAACCTCCTAAAACTAAATAAAGCGCCTCGCCCAAAAGGACGAAAGCGCTTGCTATCGTGGTACCACCAATCTTTACACACCGGCAAAAACCGTGTGCCTCTTAGCCATAACGCGGCCAACGTTCCCGCTTACTCCCTTTCAGCCGGACAGCTCCAAAGCTACCTTCCGATATCGGATGCAAAGACTCACACCAACCGTCTTCTCTCTTGAGCACCGATAGCCGTACTCCTCTTCTTCCTCGCCTTTTTGTTATACGGCGTTTATTTTATCATATCTCATTTCTTCTTGCAACTTTAAGAAAATACCAATTGCAACCCAGCATTCTAAGCATTATACTATATATTAGAATTTACTGTAGGAGTGTATAGGTTATCATGAATTTCTCATCCATTTCCACGAACAAGGCTATCGCCCTTGGCATCGTAGGACTAGCCTTTACCGCAGCTGCAGTCAGCTGCATTTCTGTATCCACGGCAAACCAAGATTGCGTGGTCATGGGCGTTCAGTCCAATGGCACTACCCTGACAGGAATGAGCAAAAAAGAAGTACGCAAATATTTTGATAAAGAAGCGAAAAAGGCACTGAGCAAAAATGCCGCAGTGCTTTCCTATAAAGAGCGCCATTGGAATATCCAACCCAATGAAATCGATTTGCAGGCCAAAGTCGATGAAGCTGCCGACGCGGCTTACAGCATTGGCCGCGAAAGCAATCCGGCCACCAACCTCATCAATCAGATGAAGCTGGCCATTTTCGGCAAAAATGTGGTCATGACTGCCAGCTTTGATAAAGAGAAACTCAAGGAAAAACTAGCTGCCATCGAAAAAGAAGTCGATACCCCGCCAGCCAACGCGGAAGTCAGCCTGCAGGCCAACGGCTCTATTCAGAAAAAACCGGCAGTCACTGGCTTGACCCTCGATACAGCTCCCATTGCCGAGGAACTCGCCCCAAAATTTGAGGCGCTGGAACTTACGGCAAAAGTCGAACTTGAGCCCAAAGAAGACAAGCCCTTTGTATTAGATGAAGATATCGCCAATATCGATTCCGTTCTTGGCTCCTATACCACCCGGTTCTATCCCGGCGACCGTGGGGACAACATCGGCTTGGCGGCCAGCCACCTGCAGGGGGCACTGATTCGCAGCCAGGCCACCCTATCCTTTAACAACGTCGTCGGCCAGCGCACCCGCGCGGCGGGTTATAAGAATGCCGGCGTTATCGTCAACGGCGAACCAGCCGTTGACGTTGGCGGTGGTGTCTGCCAAGTAAGCAGCACCCTTTACAATGCAATTTTGCTGGCAGGACTCAAGCCCACGGAGCGCTCCAATCATTCCCTGCCATCCAGCTATGTGCCGGCAGGCCGTGATGCCACCGTTGCCGATGGTCTGTTGGATTTCGTCTTCCAGAATCCACTTCCCCATCCGGTAATGCTGCGGGTATCCAATTCCGGAAGTGCCCTGACGATTTACGTTCTCGGCACCAAAGCTGACCTGGGTGGCAAGACCATTTCGCTGGTCAGTGAAGGCCCCAGCACCCGGCCTTCCGTCTATCGTATCTGGAAACAGGACGGCAAAGTCGTAGAACGCGAATTCCTGCATACGGATACATTCTAAGAAAAATAACCGAAGGCTATGAAGCCCCCCACCAGGGCAAAGCTTCATAGCCTTTTTTATACGAAGTTTACTGGAAAAAAGTTTCCAAGGACAAATTAGCCAACGATATCCTGTATATCGCCCTGCAAAAATAAACCAACATAACAAAAAGCCGTATGCCTTATCCTTTCCGATAGGCATACGGCTTTTTGCTGCTCATTTTTTGATTTGAATGCGGCCGGTTGCGATATCGCCGATACCTTTTTGATTCAGATATTGGGAAAACACCTCTTCCAGCGTTCCAAACTCTCCAGTCACCTTGGCATTTTTGAGCATGTCATAGCCATCTCCACCGGCAGCGGTAAAATCACTGACTGCCACCTGGTACAGCCGCTGGTTGTCCAAGGGCTCACCGGCCACTTTTACATTGCTCACCCGGCTACCTGCTGGCGCTGCGATATCCAGCGTGAAGGTAAGTCCGCTGACATCCATAAAGCCGCCAAAGGCACCGGGAACATACTCTACCGAATGCTCCAATACCTTTTGGACAGTTGCTCCCGAAATTTCCACCCGCTTCAGCGTATTGCCAAAGGGGAAAATCTTCCAGAGGTCTCCCTGGGTTACCGCCCCAGCCGGGAGATTTGCCCGCAGGCCGCCGCCATTGGCTAAACCGATATCGGCCTGTGCCGCCCACCGCAGGGCATCGGCCGTCAGATTTCCCAATTCCGATTCCCGAGTGCGCACCAATTCACGGGCGCTGGAAAGCTCCCGCGGCGACTGGGTAACTACTTTTCCCACCGTCTTCTGATTATCAGCCTCGATTGCCTGCAAGGCTTCGCTGACGCCTTCATCCGGGCCTTCCACTTCGTTGACGATAGCCGCCCGGTCCAACAGGACAGATTTGACTTTCCGCAGCTTATGGTTCCGCACGATAAGCTCCACTCTACCCAGGAAATCCCCCTGGGCACCAGTCTGACAAATCAGCGTCTTTCCCACTTTTTCCGGCTTTTGCAATTTGGTATGACTGTGTCCATCCAAAATCAAATCGATTCCCGGCACTTCCTTAGCGATGCGCGCCGAAGTGTATTCCGAACTGGCATCAAGTCCCATGTGCATGAGACCGATTACCACATCATGATTCTTGCGCAGTTTCGGCACCAGCTTCTTGGCGGTATCCACCGGATTCAGGAATTTAACCAGTTCCACATTGACCTTGTTGGTCTTATAAGCCGTCTCCGGAGTACTGAGGCCAAACACCGCTATCCGAACACCATTTAGCTCAAAGCTTTTATAGGGGCGGAATACATAGCCCTGTTCGTCCCGGTCCACCAGATTGGCACTTAGCATGGGAAAGTTCAGCATTCCCGCCAACTTCTGCAGCTGCACCGCACCATAATTAAAATCGTGATTTCCCGGCGTCATGCCATCATAGCCGGACAGATTCATGAGACGTGCCATATTCTCCCCCTTGCTGGCATTGATAATCGGCATGCCGTGCAGCGTATCCCCGGCATCAAAGGCTAAAGTGTCGGCATCGGCCTCCTTCTGCTGCCAAATGGCAGCGGCAATCCATTTCATGCCAATGGCCTTTCCATTGTCATCACTCTCTAGCACGCGGCCATGCATGTCATTGGTATGAAAAATGGTGATATGAACCCCATCTTTCTGTACCGAGGCCACGGCTGGCACCGGCAGCAGCAGAGCTGCACTCAGCACCATGGCCATTAGGAAATGGCTCCAGCGAATCGGCATCGTCTTCATTCTCTCCCCTTCTTTCTATTCCCCTTAGCGGGTACGCTCAAGAATAAAACCATAAGGTGCCTCCGGACGGTGATTCCACAGCCGGTAGCAACCAACGGTGTAATCCCTGGCCGGAAGTTTCTGGAAAAAACCGGCCAAATAATCGGCTTCAATCCTGCCTTCGGGATGTCCCGGATAGACCATAATCGCGCAAATCCCCTGAATGCGAAGTTTTGCCAGCACACATTTTACCGCCTTAAGGGTGCTTTCGTGATTAGTCACAGCTTCATGATCAGCTCCCGGCAAATACCCGAGATTGAACATCGCCACATCGATTGACCGGTCAACATGCCGATCAATCTCCTCATGACTTCGCTGCAGATAACAAATCTGTGCCGCAAAATCCCTGGTGCGCTCTTTCGTCCGGGCAATGGCCTCCGGCTGAATGTCAAAGGCATATAGCTGGCAGGAAGCCTTCATATTCTGCGCCAAGAACAATGTGTCCCCACCATTACCAGCCGTGGCATCCACGATGACATCCGCCTGTCTGACAGCTGGCAGGATAGCTTGATGCATCAGATTGATTACATTACTCACAGTTTGCATAATTCGTTTTTTCCTTCCACAAAACCTGCTTATTCATTTTTTTCTTCTAACAATGGTTTGAGGAATTGCCCTGTATAGGACGCCTTGACTTTGACAATATCCTCCGGCCGCCCTTCAGCAACGATGTTTCCTCCTTTATTGCCGCCTTCCGGCCCCAAATCGATGATGTGGTCGGCCGTCTTGATGACATCGAGATTGTGCTCGATGATGACGACGGTGTCACCACCATCGACGAGGCGCTGCAGGATGTCCAGCAGCTTATGGATGTCAGCCGTATGCAGGCCTGTCGTGGGCTCATCGAGGATGTAGAGGGTGCGGCCCGTGCTACGGCGCGAGAGCTCCGTTGCCAGCTTGACGCGCTGGGCCTCGCCCCCCGACAGGGTCGTAGCCGGCTGGCCAAGCTTGATATAGCCAAGGCCCACATCCTGGATTACCTGCAGCTTGCGGGCGATGCGCGGTACATTCTGGAAGAATTCCACGGCCTCGTCAATCGTCATTTCGAGAACATCGGAGATGGTCTTGCCTTTATAGCGCACCTCAAGGGTCTCGCGATTATAGCGCGCCCCCTTGCAGACCTCGCAGGGCACATAGACATCGGGCAGGAAATGCATCTCGATTTTCAAGATGCCATCGCCCTTGCAGGCCTCGCAGCGGCCGCCCTTGACATTGAAGCTGAACCGCCCGGCCTTGTAGCCACGCATCTTGGCTTCCGGAGTCTGGCTGAACAGCTCACGGATTGCATCAAAGACACCCGTATAAGTTGCCGGATTGGAACGCGGCGTGCGTCCGATGGGCTGCTGGTCGATATCGATGATCTTGTCGATATGCTCCAGCCCCTTGATTTTCTTATGCTTGCCCGGCTTGCCCTTGGAATGATAGAGCCGTGAGGCGATGCCTTTATACAGGATTTCATTGACCAGCGTACTCTTGCCCGAGCCCGATACACCAGTCACCAGCGTCATCGTCCCCAGCGGGAATTTGACGTCGATGTTCTTGAGATTGTTCTCCTGGGCCCCTACCACCTCGATGAACTTGCCATTTCCCGGACGGCGTTTGCTTGGCACCGGGATGAACTTGCGCCGGGACAGATATTGACCGGTCACCGACTCTTTGACCTTCATGATTTCCTTGGCCGTGCCCTGCGCGACAATCTGCCCGCCATGGGCACCAGCCCCAGGGCCGATATCGATGATATGATCAGCCGCATACATCGTGTCTTCATCATGCTCCACCACAATCAGCGTATTGCCAAGGTCTCGCAGATTCTTGAGCGTCGCCAGCAGGCGGTTGTTGTCCCGCTGATGCAGGCCGATGCTCGGTTCATCGAGCACGTAGAGCACTCCCTGGAGCCCTGAACCAATCTGCGTGGCCAGACGGATGCGCTGAGCCTCCCCCCCTGACAAGGTTCCTGCGGCCCGGGAGAGGGTCAGATAGTCAAGGCCAACGTTTAGCAAGAAACTAAGACGCGCATGGATTTCCTTTAGAATCTGCACGGCAATCTTCTGCTCCCGGGGCGTAAACTCCACGCCTGCCAGGAAAGTATCGGCCTCACGGATGGTCATAGCCGTAAGTTCCGCGATATTCTTATCCCCCACCGTAATCGACAGCGTCTCGGGCTTTAACCGCGCACCATGGCAGACCGGGCAGTCAATCTCGGTCATATAGTTCTCATAGGACTCGCGCATCTCATCGGAATCCGTTTCCTGATAGCGGCGGTTGAGCATCGGCAGTACGCCCTCAAACTCCACGTTGTACTCCTTGCGCTCGCCAAACATATTCGTATAGTGAAAACGGAATTTCTCATCACCGGCACCATGCAGCAGGACATGGCGGGTCTTCTTGTCCATATCCTTCCATGGCGTATCCACCGTATAGCCATAATCCGTCAGCACCGCCCCAATTACGCACATGCCATAGGAGTGAGGATTCTTCGACAGCGGCGCAAAGACGCCCTTTGCCACCGATAGCGTCACATCGGGCACGACGAGCTCCTCATCAAACTCCATATGACTGCCAAGGCCCATGCAGACCGGGCAGGCACCATAAGGACTGTTAAAGGAGAACATGCGCGGGGTGATTTCCGGCAGGCTGACGCCGCAATCCACGCAGGCAAAATTCTCGCTGAACATCAAGAGTTCCCCGTCGACGATCTGCACGTAGACCACGCCCTCGCCCAGTTTCAGCGCCGTCTCCAGGGAGTCAGCCAACCGCTGTTCCATACCCTCGCGAACGATTAGGCGGTCAATGACCACTTCGATCGTGTGCTTTTTCGTTTTCTCAAGCTGGATTTCATCGTTGACATCGTGGACTTCCCCATCGATGCGCACACGCACATAGCCCTCGCGGCGGATATGCTCGAGTACCTTCTTGTGCTCTCCCTTCTTGCCGCGAATTACCTGGGCCATTATAAGCAATTTCGTGCGTTCCGGCAGTTCCTTGATCTGATCGATCATCTGATCCACAGTCTGCTGGGTAATCGGCTTGCCGCACTTCGGGCAATGGGGACGCCCCGCCCGCGCATAGAGCAGGCGCAGGTAGTCATAGATTTCCGTCACCGTGCCCACCGTGGAACGGGGATTGTGACTCGTCGTCTTCTGGTCAATGGAAATCGCCGGCGAAAGCCCCTCGATATTGTCCACATCTGGCTTATCCATCTGGCCGAGGAACTGGCGGGCATAGGACGACAGGGACTCGACATAGCGCCGCTGACCCTCAGCATAGATGGTATCAAAGGCCAGTGACGACTTCCCCGACCCCGACAGCCCCGTGATGACCACGAGCTTATCCCGCGGGATTTCCACATTGATATTCTTGAGATTATGGGCTCTCGCGCCCTTTATTTTGATGCTGTTTTCCATTGCCTTTTCCTCTTATTTCTTCGGTGGCAGGCTGCCATCGAGTTCCAATATCATATCGCGAAGCTCTGCGGCCCGCTCGAATTCCAGTGCCCGGGAGGCCTGCTGCATCTCGCGGGTAAGGGTCTTGATGAGGTTTTCCTTGTCCTTCTTGGTGAGCTTTTTCTTCTTGCGCTTGCCATCGGCAGAATAATCCGCGGAGGATTCTGCCACCAACGTCGTTTCGATAAGCGGCTTGATGGGCTTTTTAATGGTCTTGGGCACGATGCCGTGCTCGTTGTTATAGGCCTGCTGGATTTCCCGGCGGCGCTCGGTTTCATCAATGGCCCGTTTCATCGAGTCCGTGATGCGATCCGCATACATGATGACATGGCCATTGGCATTGCGCGCCGCCCGGCCGATAATCTGGATAAGGGAGGTATCCGAACGCAAAAAGCCCTCCTTGTCGGCATCGAGGATGGCGATAAGGGAAACTTCCGGCATATCGAGACCCTCGCGCAAAAGATTGATACCCACCAGCACATCAAACTCGCCAGCGCGCAAATCGTGGATGATCTCAGCGCGCTCAATGGTGGCGATATCCGAGTGCAGATAGCGAACCTTGACACCTGTTTCCTTAAGGTAATCGGTGAGGTTTTCGGCCATTTTCTTGGTCAGCGTCGTGACCAGCACGCGCTCGTCCTTCGCGATGCGAATCTTTATCTCTGCCAACAGATCATCAATCTGCCCTTCCAGAGGACGTACCTCAATCTCGGGGTCTAACAGTCCCGTCGGACGGATGATCTGCTGGGCGACCTGCTGGGCTTTACCCAGCTCGTATTTGCCTGGCGTGGCCGAAACGTAAATAATCTGATTGATGCGCGCGGCAAACTCCTCGAAGGTCAGGGGCCGGTTGTCAAAGGCCGAGGGCAGGCGGAAGCCGTTTTCCACCAGGGAAACCTTGCGGCTGCGGTCACCAGCGTACATCGCATGAACCTGAGGCAAGGTGACATGGGACTCATCCATGACAATCAGGAAATCCTCGGGGAAATAGTCGAGCAGCGTATAAGGCGCATCCCCGGCCTTGCGGTGAGTGAGATGACGCGAGTAGTTTTCGATACCCGAACAGTAACCCATTTCCTGCATCATCTCGAGGTCATACTTGGTGCGCTGCTCGATGCGCTGTGCCTCCAAGAGCTTCCCCTGTTGCTGGAACATTGCCACCTGCTGCTCCAGCTCCGTGCGGATATCCGCCATGGCAATCTTGAGGTCTTCATCCTCGGTGACATAGTGGGAAGCCGGGAAGACCATCACATGGGTGCGCTCGCCGTAGACCTCCCCTGTAACCACATCAAATTCCACCATGCGGTCAATCTCATCACCGAACAACTCAATGCGCACTGCCCGGTTGTTATAGCCAGCGGGGAATACCTCCACCACATCGCCGCGCACTCGGAAACGGCCGCGTTCAAAAGCGATGTCGTTGCGTTCGTAGCGAATCTGCACCAGCTTGCGCAGGATGGCCTCCCGTTCCACCTCCTGCCCCTTGTGCAGGGAAAGCACCATCTCATGATAGCTCTCTGGGGAGCCTAAGCCATAGATGCAGGAAACCGAGGCCACGATGATGACATCACGCCGCTCGAACAGGGAACAGGTCGCCGAGTGACGCAGTTCATCGATTTCATCGTTGATGGAGGAATCCTTTTCAATATAAGTATCCGTCGAGGCGATATAGGCCTCAGGCTGATAGTAATCGTAGTAGCTGACAAAGTAACCGACGTAATTGTCCGGAAAGAAGGTCTTGAACTCACTAGCCAGCTGAGCCGCCAAGGTCTTGTTATGAGCAATGACCAGCGTCGGCTTCTGCACTTTCTCAATGACCTTGGCTATGGTATAGGTCTTGCCGGTACCAGTGGCGCCGAGCAGCACCTGGGCATCCTGGCCGTTCGTGATGCCCGCCGCCAAATCGTCGATAGCCTGGGGCTGGTCGCCCATGGGGGCAAACGGTGCCACCACCTTGAAGGGAATATTCGTATCGAATTGGGTTGTATTCAGTTTCGGCACCATCGCCATGACAAGACCTCCTCTGCCTTTTATCGAATGTGTGTACTCTATTATAACGCCATTTTCTCCCTTTTGTCGACCAGCAAAAGCACTCCAATTCCGCATCTTTTGCACGATAATGGTTTCTTTTCCCGCTTTTCTAAGCAAATACAGCAGGTTATAATAAAAGCATAAGCATTTATTTATTTTTTTACGCATAGGATGTGATTACTATGGAAAAAACTTCCCCAACTTCAACAGGCTCCTTCTTGTCTTATCTCAAGAATTACGGCTTTGTGCTCTTCATGCTGATTGGCATCGTCTCAGGCACGTTGCTGGGCCTTTACTTCCCTGAGGCCAAAGGCCTGAAACCTCTGGGCGACCTCTTCATCAACTTGATGTTCTGCATCGTCGTGCCCATGGTCTTCGTTTCGATTGCCTCGGCCATCGCCAACATGGACTCTGCGGGCCGCGCCGGTAAAGTCATGGGCATTACCGTAGCCACCTTCTCCTTTACGGCACTGATTGCCGCCATTGTCATGTATGGAGTCGTCTCCTGCATTAACATCGTGCCAGCTGGCTTCTCCGTTAGTGAAATGGTGACCTCTACCGAAGAACTCACCAAGGTTACCGCCGGGGAACTGCTGGTCAACTTCTTCACAAAGCCTGACTTTGCCGAACTGCTCTCTCGCCGCGCCATGCTGCCGCTGATCATCTTTGCCGTCATCTTCGGCTTCGGCGTTCAGCTCTCAGGCGGCAAAAAGACCATGACGGCCAAACTGCTCGATGACCTGTCGCGCTGCATCATGAAGACGGTCACGATCATCTCCTACTATGCTCCCATTGGTTTCTTCGGCTTCTTTGCCAACCTTGCCGCCACCTACGGCACCGACCTTATGGGGGGCTATGCCAAGACGCTGCTCGTATACTACGGCATGTGCTTTCTCTACATGTTTGTCTTCTTCCCGCTCTATGCCTGGTATGGCGGTGGCCGTCATGCCATCCCTGTCATGTGGCGCAACCTGTTCAAGCCGGCAGCCGTATCCTTTGGCACCTGTTCCTCAGTCGCCACCATTCCTACCAACATGGAGGCCGCCAAAGCCAGCGGCGTCTCCAAGGAAGTCACCGATATTGTCATGCCACTGGGTGCCACCATGCACATGGACGGCTCGGCTATGGGCGCCATCGTGAAGGTCGCCTTCCTCTTCGGCATCTCGGGCATGGACTTCAACAGCGGCGACGCCATCCTGGCCATCATCATCGCCGTATTCTCCTCGGTAGCCATGTCTGGCATCCCAGGAGGCGGCGGTGTCGGCGAATTGGTGCTTTGCTCCTTCTTCTTTAACAACAGTGCCGAACAAATGACCATTGCCTACACCCTGGCCCTGGCCATCGGCAATCTCATTGACCCACCAGCTACCATGGTCAACGCCGCTGGTGACTATGTCGCCACCTATATCGTCTCGCGCTATACCGACGGCAAAGACTGGCTGGAGAAAAAACTCACCAGTTTCCAAACGGAAAGCAACGCCTAAGGCATTATAATAAAAAGCTGACAATTGACTGGTCAAATTTGACTTGTCAATTGTCAGCTTTTTTGTGTTATAAGAAATCCGTGGGCAGGGGGAGTTTTCGGCTCAGTTTCCTGGCCAGCACAATTCCCACTGTGCCGGTAACCAGCTGCGGCCAGCTCATCATAAACAGCAGTAGCGCTATCATTGCCTCGGGCAAATCCAGCAGCTGGCAAACCGCTCTCGCGCCACCGTATAAAATCCCCGTCTTAATGACAGGGGCACAATACAACAAGCTGTTATGACGAAACGCTCCCGCCCAAAGGATAAAGGCCATATTTCCAGCAGCCACCACCGGAATCATCCAGACAATGGGCAGCTGTCCCTGGACAAAAGCCCCCAAGGGCAACAGCCCGCCAATCACCGCCGCCCAACGGCTCCCTGTTTGCCAGATCCCCAGCACCATAATCCCGTTGAGCAGACTCCCAATCAAAAACATATTGACGGGACCTGGAATCATGGGGATAAAGAGCCGGATACTCTGAACCAGCAGCGCAATAGCCAAAAACATGGCCAGCATCGTCCAAATTCGCTTCATCTGACCACCTCTTGGTCCCTATGGATTTAGAGCTGCACCGTCAGGACGCGCTGGGCATCGTCCAAATGCTTTTCAATCTTTTTGGCTTTTTCATCCCCGTTGGTAAGGGCGATTATCGTCGTAAGGGGTTTGCCCTCCTGTTTAATGGAGGCAGCATCAAAGCGAATCAGCGCATCCCCCCGGCTGACTTTTGCCCCCTGCTGGGTAAGGGCCTCAAAACCGCGTCCCCCCAGCTCTACGGTATCAATGCCAACATGGATGAGCACTTCCAAGCCCTCCGATTCAATTGCTACCGCATGGAGGGTATCGGCTAAAAGCTTTATCGTGCCATCACAGGGAGCCGTTATGGTGTCGGCGCCTTCTGCCGGTTCAACGGCAAAGCCATCCCCCATCATTTTCTGGGAGAATACCGCATCATTGACTTCCGTGATATCGAGGATATTACCTGCAACCGGAGAAGCAATAGCCTTCTCTTTTTTTCCAAATCCAAACAATCCAAACATAATGTAAATCCTTTCGTTTTAGCGACAAGCCTTCTTCATCGCATCGGCGATGTGCTCCGCCTGGGTTCCCAGAACGACCTGAACCGCCTGGCCCTTGCAGACAACACCCTTAGCGCCAAGCTTCTTGAGGGCCGCCTCATCCACCAAGCTGCTGTCTTCCACCTTGAGACGCAAACGAGTAATGCAGGAAGAAATTTCCAGCAGGTTCTTTTTGCCGCCCAAATTCGTAATCATTGCCTCAACATAGGCGCCTTCCTCAGCAGCCTCAACTTCATCGTCCTCGTTGGTTTCATCATCATAACGGCCAATGGTCGGAATGTCGAAATGACGGATGCTCCAACTGAAAATCACATAGTACAGCACAAAGAATACAGCGCCAATGCCGATGATGCGTACCGGATTCGTAGCCAAGCCCCAGTTGAGCACATAGTCGATGGCACCACCAGAGAAGCCAAAGCCATGCAGGACACCCATGCTATAGGTAACCGACAAGGCAAGGCCCGTAAGGATGGCATGGACAACGTAAAGGGCCGGTGCCAAGAACATGAACATGAACTCAATAGGTTCCGTAATACCCGTAAGGAACGAGGTGAAAGCCACCGAGGCCAGAGCACCAACAATCACCGGACGATTTTCCGGCTTGGCCGCGCGATACATAGCCAAGGCTACCGCCGGCATACCGAACATCATCATGACGAAGAAGCCAGCCATAAACATACCGGCATGGGGGTCACCAGCAAAGAAACGGTTGAGGTCACCGGTAGCCACCACACCAGCCGGCGTCGTATACTCACCAAAGACAAACCAGATGAAACTGTTGAGGATATGGTGCAGACCAAAGGGAATCAACAGACGGTTCAATACACCATAGACAAAAGTTCCCACGACGCCAGCGCCGATAATCCACTCGCCAATACCATGGATAAAGGTCTGGCAAGGGCCCCAGATTACCCCAAAGATTCCAGCCAGCACGATCGATACGACAGCCGTCACAATCGGCACGAATCGCCGCCCCGAGAAGAAGCCCAGGAATTCCGGCATCTTGATGTCGTAAAAGCGGTTATAGAGAATACCTGCCTCAATACCGCTGACGATACCAGCCAGTACACTCATGTTGAGGTCTCATCGATTGCCTTGAGCCCCGAGGTCAGGACCAGATAACCGATACCACCAGCCAGACCAGCGGCACCGTTGTTCTCACGGGCCAAGCCGACGGCAATACCAATCGCAAAAATAAGTGCCAAATTGTCAAAAACCGCACCGCCAGCCTTGGTGATGAACGGAATATTGAATACGTCCGGCGCACCGAGACGCAACAAGAGGGCTGCTGCAGGAAGTACAGCAACCGGCAGCATTAATGCCTTACCAATGCTCTGGAGCCTTTCCAAAATACTGTTCATAATCATTCCTCCCTACAAATTATATCTAATTTGCAAAAAAATAAACCGCCGAGCACTTTGCCCACGGCGGCCTTTTTTATTATACGTCTTCGGAAGCTTACTCGTCAATACCTCTCCCATTCATTGCCAGCTGCCTTTCGGATTTAACTCAAGCAGAAACTTCCCGGGCGGTAAGAATGGAATCAATCTTGATACTGCGGGTGGTATTGAGATCGATGAACTCTCCGCGAGTGGTCTGAACTACAGGCAGGCTCGTAACACGACTTTCGTCGATATAGACGATACGGCCGCGCTCACCGTTGCTGAGCTGTACCCAATTGCCATTTAACGCATGGCAGAGGTTCTTGATAAACAGCACGCCATACTCCGTATCCAGCTTGCCATTGACAATATCATCGTAAAGGATTACGAATACATCAAAGGGCGAACGGCGTTTGGCAAAGACCCGGTCGCCAGCCATGGCGTCATAGATGTCGAGAATTGCCAGCACTCGGCCAAAGCGGGAAATCTGATCCTTGGTCAAATTGTGGGGATAGCCGGAACCATCGCAGCGCTCGTGATGCTGCAATACCCCTTCCATGATATCCCGATTGGCGCTAAGGGTCGTCATGCCAATCATGTCGTGGCCAAACTGCGTATGCTTTTTCACCATATCGAACTCTTCCGGCGTCAAGCGCCCCTTCTTGTTCAAAATATCCTGGGAAATGCGCATCTTGCCCAGGTCCAGGAAGAGCCCCGCAATGACCAGGTTATATTGATCCAGCACCGACCAGTTGAGCCATTTTCCCATCAGACCAGCCAGGATGCCCACATGCAGGCAATGATTGACCAGCACACTGCCTTCCCGCGTCATATTGTGAATCTGCGAAACCGCTTTTGCCCCATCGCAGAGCTCACGGAAATTCTTCTCATCCATGATGGCTTGCAGCTCCGCAGCATCGAATTCGCCCCGCTCCGAAAGCGCCAAAAACATATGCTCCAGTTTGTGATACACTTCGTTATAGCAGGCAATATAGTCATCATCGAGCAGGAACTCATTCCCCGGAATATCGATAACAGCCTCTTCTTCCTCAATATAAACCTTAAAGATGGGGCGGTCCAACAAATTATAAATCAATTCCTTTGTCATTACGGTCCCCGAACCGATAAGGATATTGGCACTTTCGTCCATTACGTCGCGCCCCACTACCATGCCGGCGCGCAAATCTTCGATTGCGTATGACTTTAACACTACAATCACCCTTCCGAGGATTATTTACACATCCTAGTTTATAAATATGACAATTTATTATATCATATTTACTCGTGATTCGTATATACTATTACAAAAATGTTAAAAAGGTCCGTTGACTCTTAACGAATCAACGGACCTTTTACTAACGCCAGGTCATTAAGATAATATCCCCGCCAAGGATATCAGCCCTTTACCACGATATTGACGAGTTTCTTCGGCACACAGATGACTTTGACAATCTGCTTGCCAGCGGTGAGCGCTTTGGCACGCGGCAGTTCCATGACTGCCCTTTCCATAGACTCACGGTCAAGATCTGGCGATACCATGATCTTGTCGCGAACCTTGCCGTTAATCTGCAGGACAATTTCAATCTCATCCTGTTTCATAGCTGCCTCGTCATACGACGGCCATTTCTGCTGATGGACACTGCCTTCAACGAACAGATGGCTCCAAAGTTCCTCCGTGATATGCGGTGCGAACGGTGCGAGCATCTTCACGAGATTTATTGCCATCTCACGGGCAAGACCTGCATTGAGCTCCTTGTCCTGGAAGCCATAGAACGCGTTGACAAGCTCCATGACCGACGAAATCGCCGTATTAAACATGAAGCGGTCGCGAACATCCTCCGTTACCTTCTTGATGGTGACATGGAGGATGCGGCGCAGTTCCTTTTCGTCCTTCGTCAGCGCCGATACATCATAGCTGTCCTTGCCAGCCTTGATGCTCTCCTCGAAGTGACCGAGGATGCGCCATACGCGGTTGAGGAAGCGGTATGCCCCCTCAACGCCCTGGTCGCTCCACTCTAGGTCGCGGTCAACCGGTGCTGCGAACAGAATGAACAGGCGGGCCGTATCGGCACCGTACTTGCCAATGATTTCCTCCGGCGACACGACATTGCCCTTTGACTTCGACATCTTCGAACCATCTTTGAGGACCATGCCCTGCGTCAACAGATTCTTGAACGGCTCATCGAAATCGACCAGCCCGGCGTCTTTGAGGACCTTCGTGAAGAAGCGCGAATACAGGAGGTGCAGGATGGCATGCTCGATGCCGCCGATGTACTGGTCGACTGGTGCCCAGTAATTAACTTTATCCTTGTCAAACGGAGCTTTATCGTTATGCGGATCCGTATAGCGCAGGAAATACCAAGACGAGCAGATGAACGTATCCATCGTGTCGGTCTCACGCATTGCATCAGCGCCGCATTTCGGGCACTTGCAGTGCAGGAATTTCTCGCTGCTGGCCAGCGGCGATACCGAACCAGCCTCAAAGGATACATCCGTCGGCAACATGACCGGCAGCTGGTCTTCCGGCACGAGGACTTCGCCGCAGTGCGGGCAGTTAATGACCGGAATCGGTGCCCCCCAATAGCGCTGACGCGAAATCAGCCAGTCACGCAGACGGAAGTTGACCTTGCGCTTACCGAATCCCTGCTCCTCGGCATAGTCCATGATAGCCTTGACGGCTTCATGCATATCCATGCCCGTGAACTGTGCCGAATTAACCAAGCGGCCATCTTTTTCGACATAAGCCTCGGTCATTTCCTCGAGCACCAGCTCCTTATCCTTCGGCTGCAACGTCAGGATAATCGGCAGGTCGTATTTTTTCGCAAACATCCAGTCACGGGAGTCACCGGACGGAACGCCCATAACTGCGCCGGTGCCATAGTCAGCGACAACATAGTTCGTAATCCAGAGCTGTGCCTTCTCGCCGTTGAACGGGTTAACGGCATAGAAGCCCGTAAACATGCCCTCTTTTTCCGATTCGCTCGAGGTACGCTCAATATCGGACTGATTGCGGACCTTCTGGCAGAACGCCTTGAGTTCCTCCGCCCTGTCGCTCTTTTCAATCAGTTTTTCAACGAGAGCATTCTCCGGTGCCAGTGCCACGAACGTGATACCATAAGCCGTATCCGGACGCGTCGTATAGACGACGAGTTTCTCATCGAGCTCCGGTACATCCAGCGTAATCTCCAGGCCTTCGCTGCGGCCAATCCAGTTGTCCTGCATCGTCTTGACGCGCTCCGGCCAGCCCTCGAGCTTATCGAGATCCTTTAAGAGCACATCGGCATAATCCGTAATCTTGAGGAACCACTGCGACAGATCTTTCTTCTGGACATCCGAATCGCAGCGCCAGCATTTGCCATCGATGACCTGCTCATTTGCCAGAACCGTACCGCAGGTGTCACACCAGTTGACCGATGCCTTTTTCTTATAAGCCAGTCCCTTTTTGTAGAAAAGCTCAAAAAGCCACTGCGTCCACTTGTAGTATTCCGGCGTACAGGTCAGGACTTCACGATCCCAATCGTAGGAGAGGCCCATCTTCTTCTGCTGCTTCTCCATGTTCTCGATATTGCTGAACGTCCAGTCCGCGGGGCTTACGCCATGCTTGATGGCGGCATTCTCAGCCGGCATACCGAAGGAGTCAAAGCCCATCGGATGAAGGACGTTGAACCCCTCCATCGTCTTGTAGCGGGCCATGACATCGCCGATGGCATAGTTGCGGACATGTCCCATGTGCAGATTGCCCGACGGATACGGGAACATCTCCAAGGCGTAATACTTCGGACGATTCGGGTCAGCCTCTGTCTTGTATACCTGCTCACTTTCCCATTTGTCCTGCCATTTTTTCTCGATCTCCTGCGGTGAATACTTCTCCAAAACGATCTCCTCCTAAAAGATAGAAAAACCCCCGTCTGCAAAATGCAGCCGGGGATTGAAATTCGCGTTTTACAGCTAAAGCCTATTATACCGTAACTATGGGCATAGCGTCAACAGTCAGTTACTCATGTCCATCCATGAGCTCCTTTTGTTTTTCCTGAGCTTCCTGCCATTTACGACGGGCATCGGCATACGACTCACATTCCAACGTAAAGCCCTTCCCTGACACTTCCGATGTATCCGAAACAATCATAAAGGCCTGTGGATCGTAATGATCCACGATAGTCTTGACGCGGCTTACCTGCGTGAGGCGCACGACGATAAAGAGGATGTCTTTGCGTTCCTTGGCAAAGCCGCCTTTCCCTTCGAGATAGGTGACGCCACGATGAACATTTTCCATGATATCCTGGCAAATCTGTTCGGCCGCCGGCGAAACAATGAAAATGGACTTTTCCCGATTAAGGCCAGCCGCCACACGGTTCGTAAGCTCTGCCGTCACATAGATGGATACCAGCGTATAGAGTGCCTCATTGACACTGAACATCCACGCCGATGCCATGACGATAATGAAGTTCAGCACAAACACCACCGTCCCCACATCAAGGGAATAGAACTTCTTAGCTACCGCACCGACAACATCCAAACCACCGGTATTCGCATTGGCACGGAAAATCATTCCAAAGCCAATGCCGGCCAGCACACCACCAAAAATGGCACATAACATGCCATCACCGGTGAGGTTCCAATCCACCATGAAATGCGTAGCGTCAAGGATGATGGACAAAACTGCCGTACCGACAATCGTATCCCAAGCATAGAGCTTGCCAAAAACCCGATACGCCAAATACAAAATCGGCAGATTATACAGGAGGTTCTGGGCACCGACAGGAAGACCTGTCAGATAATACACAATAAGTGCAATACCACTGATGCCGCCTGTCAAAAGATGCGCCGGAATGATGAACAGATTGAATCCCAGGCATACGATAAAACAGCCCAGCACAATCTGCATATACCGTCCCATATGTTTCTTGATAGCAATTTTACTCATACTGCGTTCCCGAATCTTTCCTCATTAATTTCACGCTTCCTTACCCGGCAAAATCATACTACCGTGAAAAAGTCCCTCGACGACTGATCTGCGATGACTTCTACGGTTCCCTTTGCCTCAGCCAGCTCTTCCGTGAGCCGCTCTTTCAATACCTCTACCACCGGAAATTCCGTACCGAAATGTCCTGCATCAATGATGTGCATGCCCTGTTCCACCGCCTGCTGGGCCTCGTGATACTTCACATCGCCAGTGACGTAGACATCAGCTCCCATAAAAGCCGCCTTCTGGATGAACTCAGCACCGCTGCCACTGCAAAGGGCTACCTTACGGACTGGACGCGGACCGGCGTCCACGAGACGCACATGCTCCGTTGGCAGGGCATCACGCACCTGACGGGCAAAATCCTGTACCGTCATAGGGGCGGGCAAACTTCCCATGCGGCCCATGCTGAGCACTGAGCCATCCACATCCTGGCGTTCAATCACAAAGGAGGACAACTTCGACAAGCCAATGGCCTGAGCCAGCACGTCATTGACACCGCCTTCGGCAATGTCCAAGTTGGTATGAGCCGCCACCACAGCAATATCATGCTTAATAAGCTGCTGGAGCCGGTGACCTAAGGGCAGGTCCGTCCGCAGTTTCTTGATACCGCGGAATATCAGGGGATGATGCGCCACAATCATATCGGCCCCTGCCTCAATAGCCTGCTCCACCACCTCATCGCTGACATCGAGGCACACCAGAATTTTATGGATATCCTGATTGAGTGCCCCCACCAGAAGCCCTGGATTATCCCACTCTTCTGCCATTCGCTTCGGTGCAATTGTCTCCAACGCATCCATAACTACCTGACATTTTACCATGTGAGCCGCGCCTCCAATTCTTCCACCTGTTTTTTGATGGCCGCATACTTCTTGCTTTTTACTGCCCGGGCACTGTTCTCCATCCCCGAAAGAATGCGGCGTTGCTGGAACAGCAGTGCCTCAATATGATGTTTGAGCAATGCCGGCTTGTTTTTCCAAAGCATGGGGCCAATCAAAAGGTCCAAGGGCTCCGGGCGCTTCTCGGCACCAGGCTCCGCCTTGATGATTTCATAGATGCGGCCGTCATCCACCGCCAAGGCCTCATCGACAATATGCCATTTGTGTCCATAGAGCCAGGAACGCAGTTCCATAGCCCCATTCATCGGCTGCAATACCAGCGTCGTGAGCTTATCGGTCACGTCCATGGACTGCTCCAAAATCTGGGTCATCAAAATTCCGCCCATGCCGGCAATGCAAACAGTATCCACCTCACCCGGTGCTAAGACCTGTAATCCGTTGCCCAAGCGGACGGAAATCTGGTCTTCGGCAATGCCGTTTTCATGAACCGTGCGCTTGGCCGCCTCATAGGGACCCTGGTTCAAATCTCCGGCCACCACAAAGGTCGCCTTCTCCTCTCGTATCAAGTCAATAGCAAGATAGCCATGATCCGTACCGATATCTGCTGCGCGGCAGCCCTTCGGCACGAAATCTGCCAATGCCTGTAGTCTGTCATCCAGCTGCATAAGAGTCTCCCCTCTTTACGAAAATAAAAAAGGGTGTAACATTTCGTTACACCCTTGTGCTCTCAATGGCTCCTCGAGCAGGATTCGAACCTGCGACAGCCTGATTAACAGTCAGGTGCTCTACCGGCTGAGCTATCGAGGAATAATTATTGAAGCTCGCGCATCAACAGTAACTATTATAGCTGTCTGTCGGATTAATGTCAAGAAAATTTTTAATCCAAGAAATCCTTCAACTTGCGACTGCGGCTTGGGTGGCGCAGTTTGCGCAGTGCCTTCGCCTCAATCTGACGGATTCGCTCACGAGTAACGCCGAAGTTCTGACCAACTTCCTCCAGCGTGCGTGCCCGGCCATCATCCAAACCAAAGCGCAGGCGCAGAACCTTTTCCTCACGCGGCGTCAGGGTATCGAGAACTTCTTCCAGCTGTTCCTTGAGCAGCATGAAGGATGCAGCATCAGCCGGAGCCGGTGCGTCCTGATCCTCGATGAAATCTCCCAAATGGGAATCTTCTTCCTCACCGATTGGGGTTTCAAGGGAAACAGGTTCCTGGGCAATCTTCATGATTTCACGGACCCGCTCCACCGTAATCTCCATCTCTTTGGCAATCTCCTCAGGAGCCGGCTCACGGCCCAGCTGCTGCAGGAGCTGACGGGATACGCGAATGAGCTTGTTAATCGTCTCAACCATATGAACCGGGATACGAATCGTACGGGCCTGATCCGCAATTGCACGGGTAATGGCCTGACGAATCCACCAGGTAGCATAGGTACTGAATTTATAGCCCTTGGTATAGTCGAACTTTTCAACGGCCTTGATAAGACCCAGGTTGCCCTCCTGAATCAAATCCAGGAACAGCATGCCGCGGCCCACATAGCGCTTGGCAATGCTGACTACCAGACGCAGGTTGGCTTCTGCCAGACGTTTCTGGGCTACTTCATCGCCATCCTGCATACGCTTAGCCAGTGCTACTTCTTCTTCCGCCGTCAAAAGAGGTACCCGGCCGATTTCTTTGAGATACATGCGAACCGGATCATCAATGCTGACACCTTCCGGAACAGACAGGTCAATTTCGACCTCTTCGTCTTTATCATCCGGGTCCACATCGTCGTCCTGCTGGTCCCCGCTATTGGAATCATCGATGATTTCAATACCTTTCGTACTGAACATATCATACATATTATCAATCTCGTCCGGCGACAAATCCTGCGTCTGCAGTGCCTCAACGAGTTCACCATATGTTAGCGTCCCACCGTTTTTCTTGCCTTTTGACAAGAGATTGTCCACGATCTCCGAGCTGCGGTTCTTGCTGCCAGCTTCAGCCTGTTTTTTCTTAGCCTCAGCCATTCAGCATCCCCCTTTCCTCACATTCCATACCTGCTACTCTATCCAACTTACAATTCATCCATTTCATTTTTTATTCTCATAACCTCATTCAATTCCTCAACATACGCCATATCCCCAGCCTGCATCATCGCATCGGCCTTGCGGGAATGTTCCATAAAAAGCGTGTAGAGGTACGATTTTCTGAGCACTTTCAGGGAGTCGTTGTAGGCTTCGGTTTCCTCACGTCCACCCAAATCTTCTACCAGTGCCCGGGAGAGTTCTGCCGCCGCGTCCTCACTGAGGTTTTCCGCGGCCGTTACATCATCCGGAGCCTGCCCCTGGCTGCCCAATTCCTGCAGGAACTTCAGGATCTCCCGCTGGACGGGGTCTCCAATCCCTTCAATCGGCAGTACCGAACCCACATGATAGATCAGGGAAACATCTTGCCATACCATGCGGATGACAACGCGCCCAGCCCGCCTGAGCGCATTGTCCTGTTTTTTTACCACCTGTCTGATGGGTACACGTGACGGCATCTCCTCTTGAAATTCCGTCCCACGGGCAAAGTGCTGAAGCTCAGTACGCACGACACCCTCGTCCAGCAATAAGGTCTGCGCAAGCTTCTTTTCATATTCGCTGCGAACCGCAGTTTCGCGGATACCGGCCAAAACCGGCAGCATTTCATGAAGCGCCTTGACCTTGCCCTCCAACGTATCGATATTGTTGTGAGCAAGAACATACTTCAAACGGTATTCCACCAGGGGCAATGCCTTCTTCACCAACTGGCGGAAAGCATCCGCTCCATGCTTGCGAATATATTCATCCGGATCCTTGCCATCTGGCACCACGATAACCTTCACTATGGCTCCCGTGTCCCGCACAATAGAAAGGGCCCGAATCGTTGCTTTTTGACCGGCTTCATCACTGTCGTAACAAAAATATATCTCCGGCGCATAGCGCAGGAGCTTCTTGCAATGCTCCACAGTAAATGCAGTTCCCAGTGATGCCACGACGTTGCGCACGCCAGCACCAAATACAGAAATCGCATCCATGTAGCCTTCTACGACAATGGCATAGCCTGCCTGCTGGATTGCCCGATGGGAGCGATCCAGTCCAAAAAGGAGTTTTCGCTTATTGAATAGTATCGTTTCCGGTGTATTGAGGTATTTCGGCTTGCTGTCATCCAGCACCCGGCCGCCGAATCCGACCACACGCCCGCGCTCATCCGCAATGGGGATAATCACGCGATTGCGAAACCGGTCATAAAGGCCACCGCCGTTATTGCGTTCAGCCGAGAGCCCGCTCGCCAACAAAAATTCCTGCTTTACTCCACGCTTCAAAAAAGCTGTAGACAACTTATCCCAGGCATTTGGGGCATATCCCAACTTAAACTCCTCAATGGTCTCCTTTGAGATGCCACGTCCAGCATAATAAGCGTTGCCAGCCTGTCCATAAGATGTCATCGTCAAACAGTTATGGAAAAAATCACGGGCCATCTCATTGACCTTGCGTAAATCCGTCAGTTCCCGTTCCCGGGCAATTTCCTCCGGTGTACGCTGACGCTCCGGCAGCGGAATCCCCAACTTTTCGGCTTGAAGCTTGATTGCTTCAAAATAAGTGACGTTTTCAATCATCGAAAGGAACTTGAAAACATTTCCCCCAGCATGACAGCCGAAGCAATAGAAAAATCCCTTGTCCGGAACCACAGAAAATGAGGGGGTTTTCTCGTTATGAAAGGGGCAGCAGCCCCAATAACGATTGCCTTTACGCTTCAAGGGAACATAGCTCTGAACCACGTTCAGAATATCAGACTGTGAACGAACCTGTTCCACAAATTCGTCCATTCTCTCGCTGCGCATACTTAGACCCCTCATTGACCAATCAGATACTTTATAATAAGGCACCTGTATACTTTTCGCCATCCATAGAAAAACTCCTGCTTGCCAGCAAAAGTTCTCCAGGGGCCATCGCGTATACAGCCCTTTTTACAATATTTATATTCCTCATAATTTGCCAATATCCTTTTTTCCCCTTGACAAATTTGAAAAATAATATCTCAATGAACCATTAACCCAACCGGCGGCATAAAAATCTCATTGAACAACTGCACCGCATAACTATCGGTAAGGCCAGCTACATAATCGGTAACAATCTTCTGCCGACCCCAGCGTTCTTCCCGACGGACAAATTCCTCCGGTAGTTCATCGAAATGTTCCAAGAACCATTCGTACAGCGCCCGCAATACATAGACTGCCTGACGGCGCTCATGAGCCAGCGTCTCCGAATGATAGATGTGTTCAAACATGAAACTGCGGAAGGTATCCATCGCCTCTTTGACCTCCGCCGAAAGGGAAATGTCGTCCTTATCCATGGAACTTACAATCATATCGGAAACCATGCTCGTAATCATCGCCGAAGTATCCTCCCCCAGCCGTTCATAGACTAGCTTGGGAAGTTCCCCTGGCTGCAGCAGTCTTGCCCGCAAACTGTCATCGTAATCATGACAAAGATAGGCGATGCGGTCAGCGGTGCGCACAATACGCCCTTCCAAAGTTTTCGGCATTACTGGCCCCGTATGGTTCACAATACCATCCTTAACCTCAAAGGTAAGGTTTAGCCCCTGTCCACTGCGTTCCAAAAACTCCACCACCCGAAGACTCTGCTCATTGTGAGCAAAATGACCGGTTAACTTGGCCATGGCCGCCTCACCGGCATGACCAAAGGGTGTGTGCCCCACATCATGGCCCAAGGCAATCGCCTCAGCCAAATCCTCATTGAGGCGCAGGCCCCGGGCAATGGTCCGAGAAATCTGCGAAACCTCCAGGCTATGCGTCATGCGAGTACGATAATGATCTCCCGACACGATATAAACCTGGGTCTTGTGTTTGAGACGCCGGAAAGACTTTGAATGCAAAATCCGGTCGCGGTCTCGTTGAAACTTCGTCCGGAACTGACATTCCTCCATCGGAAATTTCCGACGGGCGTCACGACTTTTGGCAGCATGCGGCGATAAAATATCATATTCCTGCGCTTCCAAACGCTCTCTTACATTCATAGTCAATCCTCCTTTTACAGGGTTTCCTTTTTATATTACACTATTTGACCAAAAAAGTCTTGCTTTTTTGCCATTTTTTGCAAAAGTTTTTTCTTTACGGTAAAATAAAAGAAACAGAAAGCCCCAACGATAAGGAGGTTTCACCATGAGAAAATATGCCAGACTGTTCCTTGCCTCTGGGATTGTCGGCCTTAGCCTAGCAACGCTGCCTCAAGCAGCCGATGCCCGGCAGGTTATCCCCCTAAGCATCACCGACAGCATCATCCAGGGACACGACAAAGCGATTGTAACGGCCGACCACAGCAGCTATAATCCCGACACCGCCCGCTACACCCTGCGGGGAAACGTCACCATCCAATTTGGCAGCCGAACCTTTCGCACCGATGCAGCGAAAATCAGCACCAAAACCCTGCAGCTTTGGACCGAAAACAACACTCAGCTCATGGAAGGAGACCTTCACTTCACCGGCGGTGCCGTTTACGCAGACCTGCAGGCCAATGTGTCCTGGTTCTTCGGGCCAAACTGCAGTCTCGAACGCCCCGGCCTTGCCATCCACTCCGATAACATGGTCTACAACTGGTGCACGCGAATCGCGTCCTTCGACGGCCATGTCCTCTGCATCCAAAAAGGAGAACAACGCACCGCCGGCCATATGGAATACGATTTGGATACTGAAAAAATACGATAACACAAAAGCAGGTCTTCCTCCTGGGAACGACCTGCTTTTCCTTTATAAGGCTAGCACTTTTCTCAATTCTTCTTTGCGTGCTTCGGACGTAAAGGCTGCTGCTACCGCATTCCCCAGCATACGCTTCTCTTCTTCCGGCGTTATGCCAAATTCCCGCTCGATATAACGGAATTCGTCGGCCAGGGTTGTCCCCTCTACAGCCATATCATCGGTGTTGATGGTGACCTTTAACCCGTACTGGAGAAATTGTTTCAGCGGATATTCTGCCTTCATATCCACCACAGTTTTCGTTTGACGATTGCTGGTAGGAGCCATCTCCAGCGTAATTCCCTTTTCCTTGACCAGCTGCATAATGCGGTCGTTACCGGCAATTCGCACGCCGTGTCCTACGCGAAGAGCCCCCATTTCGATGGCACTCTCCACATTTTCCGGGCCACCAGCTTCGCCGCTATGAATCGTAAGCGGAATCCCCGCCTCATGAGCAGCCTGCAAAAGTTCCCGGAACCCCTCATTGGGGAACAGCGCCTCAGCTCCCGCCAAATCGACAGCCACGACACCGCCATCCGCTACCAAATATTTCTTGGCCAGTTCCACTGTCTCCTTATTCTGCGCGGCGTTGTCATCCCCGCGCATGCAGCAGAGAATCAAATTGGCCGGAATCGATGCTTCTTTAAGACCAGCCAGCGCCGCTTGTATGACTTCTTCCTGAGTCAGTCCCCTGAACGTATGCAACTGGGGGGCAAAGCGGATCTCCGCATAGACAACACCGCCTGCTGCCATATTGGCCAGGACCAATTTTACCGCCTCGCGGATTCCTATTTCCGTCTGCATGTATTTTCCCGGCAGTTCAAAGCACTGCAAAAATTCATTGAGGCTCTGACAATTCTCCGACACCGTAATGAGTTTTTCCAGTTCGGCATCCGTTGCCACCGGCAGCTCCAGCTGCTGGATTTCCGCCAATTTCTTGAGGATTTCCACTGTAATCGAACCATCCAGATGTGCATGGAGATCGATGTATTTTGAAACAAATTTCCCGTTCATAATAGTCCTCCCTTTTTATAGAAAAACTCCCCCGAAAACACGGGGGAGTTTTGAATAATCCCAAAAGAAATTACAGTACCACCTTCGAGAAATCCGCTACGCGTTTTACCAGCGCATCGATGGATTTCAACAAGCCAAGGCGATTGTTCTTGACTTTCTCGTCCTTGTCCATGACCATGACACCTTCAAAGAAAGCATCAATCGGAGCCGAAAGCTCCGTCAGGGCATCAATAGCACCTGTATAATCACGGCCAGCTACAAGGCTGTCAAGAGAACTTGCCGTAGCGGTGTATACCTGATAGAGGTTCTTCTCTTCGTCCGTGGTAAAGAGAGCCTCATCAATTGCTGCCGACTCAGATTTTTTCGCCAGATTAGCAGCGCGGACAAACGCCTGGATATTGGCTACAGCTGCATTGCTGGCAACAAATTTGGCTACTGCCTCAGCACGCAGGCTGACCGCATAGAGGTCATCGACATTCTCGAGTACAGCATCAACAACATCATAGCGAACGTCTTCCAGAACGTTCTTGAGACGCAGGCGCATGAAGTCAGCCACATCCTGCTGCATCTTCGTACGAACAGTCTCGTCCTTGATATCATAGAGATCCATAGCCTTAGCTACGACCTTGGAAAGGCTCAGCGTGTATTTCGCCTCGATCATCATATGCACAAGGCCAAGAGCCTGACGGCGCAGGGCAAACGGGTCCTGGGAGCCCGTCGGGATCTTGCCACGGCTGAAAGTACCCACAATCGTGTCGATCTTGTCAGCCAGCGAAACGATGCGGCCAGCCTCGCTCTGGGGCTGGTTGTCCCCAGCGAAGCGCGGCATGTAGTGCTCATCGATAGCGATGGCAACCTTCTCGCACTCGCCATCGAGCTTGGCATACTCGCGGCCCATGATGCCCTGGAGCTCCGTGAACTCCTGGACCATGCCCGTCACCAGATCAGCCTTGCAGAGTTCAGCTGCCCGTTTGGCATGTTTATGGGCTTTCTCATCAGCACCGAGCTCATCGGCGATGAACTCAGCCAGCTCCATGAGGCGCTCGGACTTCTCGTACATCGTGCCAAGGCCCTGCTGGAACACGACCGTCTTGAGCTTCTCGCGGTGCTCCTCGAGGCTCTTCTTGCGGTCTTCATCGAAGAAGAACTGTGCATCTTCGAGGCGGGCGCGCAACACGCGCTCGTTGCCGTGCTGGACGGTCTCAAGATGCTCCTTGCCGCCATTGCGGACCGTGATGAAGAGCGGCAGCAGGCTGCCGTCAGCGGCCTTGACCGGGAAGTAGCGCTGATGATCGCGCATCGGCGTGATCACTGCCTCAGCCGGCAGTTTGAGATACTTGTCCTCGAACTTGCCGCAGAGCGCCGTCGGATACTCAACGAGATACAGAACCTCTTCCAAGAGGTCTTCCGTGATTTCCGCCGTGCCGCCGTTAGCCTTGGCAACTTCTTCGATCTGCTGGCGGATCAGCGCCTTGCGCTTGTCCTGGTCGACGAGGATGAAGTTCTCCTCGCAGGCCTTTTCGTAGCTGTCAGCATCCGCAATCTCAAAATCTCCCTGGGACAGGAAGCGGTGACCACGAGACGTGCGGCCCGATTTGACCTCAGCCACCTCGAAGGGAATGACTTCATCATCCAGCAGAGCCACGATCCAGCGCAGCGGACGGATGAACTTGAAATCAAGGTCCGCCCAGCGCATGTTGTTCGGGAAGGACAGGCCGCAGATGAGATCTTTCAAGAGATCCTGCAGCAGCTCAGCCGTAGCTTTGCCTTCCTCATGAACCATCGCATAGACATAGCCGTCTTTTTCGACCAGGTCTTTCGGGTCAACGCCCTGGCCGCGGGCAAAGCCCTGTGCTGCCTTGGACGGATTGCCATCAGCATCAAAGGCAATCTGGACCGATGGGCCGCGGTTCTCACTGGAAATATCTTCCTGCTTATCTGCCAAATCTTTTACCAGAAGTGCCGTACGACGCGGCGTACCAATCGTACGAACGCTGCCAAAGGCAATGCGGTTCTCTTGGAATGCTTTTTCGGCATTCTCTTTCAGCTGGGCAAGGATGCCCGGCATGACGTGGGCCGGAACTTCTTCCGTGCCGATTTCGAGTAATAAATCCTTGCTCATGCTTACTTCTCCCCTCTATGCAACATCGGATAGCCAAGCTCCTCGCGCTGTTTCAGATAGCACTCAGCGCAAAGACGGGCCAGCTTGCGGACGCGGCCAATGAAGGCCGTGCGCTGTGATACGGAGATAGCACCGCGCGCATCGAGCAGGTTAAACGTATGCGAGCACTTGAGCACGTAGTCATAAGCCGGATGGACATAGCCCTCGGCGATGACGCGGACAGCCTCAGCCTCATATTTATCAAAGAGCTCGAACAAGAGCTTCTCATCGGAAAGGTCAAAGGCATAAGCCGACTGCTCATACTCATTCTGATGGAAGACATCGCCATAGGTGTAGTCATCCGTCCACTGGATGTCGTAAACGTTCTCGACGCCCTGGATATACATGGCCAGACGCTCCAGGCCATACGTGATCTCCGAAGCTACCGGCTTGATGTCCTGGCTGCCGACCTGCTGGAAATACGTGAACTGCGTGATCTCCATGCCGTCGAGCCAGACCTCCCAGCCCAGTCCCCAAGCACCTAACGTCGGGGATTCCCAGTTATCCTCAACGAAACGGATATCGTGTTTCTTCGGGTCAATGCCGAGACGCTCCAAGCTCTCCAGATAGAGCTCCTGGATGTTATCCGGCGACGGTTTCATGATGACCTGGAACTGATGGTGCTGATACAGGCGGTTCGGGTTATCGCCATAGCGGCCATCTGCCGGACGGCGCGACGGCTCGACATAGGCAACATGCCACGGCTCCGGCCCAAGTACGCGCAGGAACGTGGACGGATTCATCGTGCCGGCGCCCTTCTCGACATCATAGGGCTCGGCCAGGATGCAGCCCTGTTCCGACCAGAATTTCTGCAGGGCCAGGATGATTTCCTGAAATTTCATGGGAACAACTCCTCTTCTAATAAATCTGCTACGGAAACGCAAAAAGTCCCGCCCCCGTAACGTTATCGTTACAGGGACGAGACTTGAATTTCAATATCCCGCGGTTCCACCCTGATTGGTTTTCCTATAGAAAACCCACCTCAAAGTATTGGGTTCTGCTCCAAAGTGCCTTTCGTCTCGTTGACGGCCTTACACCATCGCCGCCTCGCTAAAGATGAGACTACTCCTCTTTATCATTGCTGACTACGAGTTTAACAAAAACGCGGACAAATGTCAACTCAACGAACCAGTTTTATGCCCGGGATAATTTTCTCCTCCAGCTGCTTGCCGATGCCATCCTCTTTTTCCTTAGGGTAAGCAATGGCCACCAGCCAGGATTCCTCGTTGTCGTATAGATAGATGACCTTCATGACCTCATCTTCGCCACGCATTTTGCAGTTCACCGTCGTGACCATTGCCTGGCGGCCATCGATAGTCCTTTCGGCAGAACTTGTCGCCACATTTGTCATCTTGGCCGCTTTGCTCATGGACTGAACGTAAGAATCGGTCAAAGCCTTCCCCATATCGCCATAGAATTTCTGTGCCTTCTCCCCCGCCAGGGCCCCATATTTCTTTTCGATGGCCTCGGTGTTCATGGTATTGACCACTACCTCCACCATATGGATATCTTCGCCAGTGGGGCATTCCATATAGCTCTGCCCCTTGCGCAAAAATTCCTTGAACTGGGGATTTAAGGGAATTTCCTTTGACTGGCTCCCTAGGGAAACGGGAAGTTCCAGCTCCATGGTATATACCTCTCCCTTGGCACTAGTGGCTTGCAGCGGTTTATCGCCAAAGCATCCCACCGACAGCAAAAGACTCAAAAACAAAACGGCCAGCAAGGGAATCATTTTTTTCTTCATCATAACACCTCAAAGGAAAAGCCTTCCCAACTGGAGAAGGCCTTTGTTATAACCGCAATTAACCTAACGCCTGGATAAAAGCCAGGGACTTTAAGGGACGCCCCAACAGGGACTGCAAATAATTGAGCAGGATTTGCTCCGCCTGAACCAGCAGCCGAGAACTTATCGTAAGGGATTCTCCTTCCTGCCAGTTAAAATCCCGCAAACTCAAGATAAAGCGCCGCAAATCATCGGGAAAGGGAACCGTGCCTGCCTCCCGGCACTCTTCGCAGAGAATGCCTCCCGCTGACTGCGAAAAAAACGCATCCCCCGTTATGGCTCTGCCACAATGGACACAGTGTTCATAATGGAGCTGCATACCAGTGAATTCCAGCAGCTGGTAAACAGCAGCAGCTGCCGTCACGCGCGGATTGCGTATTTCAAACGCCCCCAAGATAAGCAGCAACTGTTCAAACATCTGCGCTTCCGGCTGCCCCTCGGGCAGAAATTCCCGCAAAAACTCCGCCACAAAACTTCCATAGGACATTACCGTCAAATCTTCGCTGAGTTTCCGGTAATGCTGTTTGAAGGTACATTGCTTCACCGTATCGACCCGTTGGCCCTCAGCCAGCTGCAAGTCAAGGTGCGAAAACATCTGCATGCCTCCCGCCAGGGCACTGCGCGGCCGGCGGCAGCCAAAGGCGGCTGCCCGTACCAAACCTCGTTCCCGGGTGAAAAAGGTCATCATCTTGTCCGCCTCGCCCCAGTTCTTCGCCCCCAGGACTACCGCTTCCGTCTGATAAAGGGCCATTATTTTACTTCCTTCTTCGCAAGTTCCTGCGCAGCTTCCGGCGAAATATTCCCGACCGGATTTTCCTGCGGGCTCTTATTGCTCAACCGCTTCGGCATAACCGCCCCCGCCGTCAGCATGTACTGCAGTGCCGACTCACTGCTGATATCCAGATAAATAACATCCTTCTTGAGCACAAAGAGATTCGTCCCCGACGTCATATTGAGGCTCCAGGGCACAAAGACACAGACGTAATCGTCCCCTAACTGCTCCTTGAGCATTGGCGGCACATCGGCCATGATGAACCCCAACGCCTTCGACTGATGATAAGGCACCAGCACCACATGGTCAAACATGTTATTTGACTCAAACACTGCCGTGGAAAGATGCTTGACACTGTTGTAGATAAATTTAACGACGGGAATCTTTCCGAGCAGCTTCTCACCCAGATGGATAAGCCGGCGGGTAGCCCAATAGGACGACGCCCAACCGGTCAGATAGATGAAGGCCAGCAGCGTGATAATCCCCATGCCAGGGAAATAAAACGGCAGATGTTTTCCGAGTACCCCTTCCGTAAAATGAAGCGTCTCCTCAATGACAAAAAAGGTAATGGCCACCGGAACCAACAGAATGAGGCCATTGATAAAGCGCCGGGAAATCCGGCCGGAAATACTGCTGCTATTTTTCTTTCCTTCGTTTTCACTCATCGCTCGTCACCAAATCCAAAATTACGCAAAATCCCATCCCGGTCACGCCAATCTTTGCGCACCTTGACCCAAAGATCCAAGAACACCCGCGATCCCAAGAGATTCTGGATATCCGTCCGAGCCAACGCTCCGATTTCACGAAGCATAGAGCCCTTCGCCCCGATGATGATTCCCTTTTGCGAATCACGCTCGACATAAATCGTTGCTCGGATATAGACATCCTCATTCGGACGCGTAGTCATCTCGTCCACATCCACCGCAATAGCATGGGGAATCTCATCTCGCGTGAGATGCAAAGCCTTCTCACGAATCAATTCCGCCACAATCAGGCGCTCCGGCTGATCCGTAATCATATCCTCCGGATAATATTGGGGACCTTCCGGCAGATACCCCTTTACCTCATCAAGCAAGCCGTCGAGATTCATCTTTTCCATCGCCGAGATTGGCACAACACCAGCAAAGGAATACTTGCTGGTGTAATGAGCAATAATCGGCAAAGCCTGCTCGCGGTCAATCAAATCAATCTTATTGACCACGAGAATAACCGGGCGCTTCGTCGCCTGCAGGCGCTCCAAGATATACATCTCTCCCGGCCCCAGTTTCTGGGTGGCATCCACTACAAAGAGAATAGCATCGACTTCCTTTAAAGTACCCTCAGCAGCCTTTACCATATACTCGCCGAGCTTATGCTTCGGTTTATGGATGCCCGGCGTATCCAGGAACACAATCTGGGCATCCGGCTCCGTCAGCACACACATAATGCGATTGCGGGTAGTCTGGGGCTTATCGCTCATGATAGCGATTTTCTGGCCAATAAGGGTATTGACCAGCGTGGATTTTCCCACATTCGGCCGGCCAATTACCGCAATGAAACCAGATTTATGTTTTCCCTGCTTCGCCATAGCTGGCTGCTGGGGGTCCGCCTTTGGTGCCTTCTTCGCCCCATCATCGTCCCGGGAGATGCCCAGCTGCTCCATCACATAGCGCTGTTCTTCCTCCATCTCCAGCCGATCGGCCTCTTCCATGTGGTCATAGCCCAACAGATGCAGCATGCCATGGACCGTCAGGAAAGCCATCTCCCGGCGGACACTGTGCCCAAAATCAGCCGCCTGTTCTTCCGCCCGTTCCACCGAGATAATCAAATCCCCCAGCACATCCACTTCGGGTTCACCTTCGATTTCCGGCTCTTCGCTCTCGTTGAGGGCAAAGGACAATACATCTGTCGGCCGGTCGATGCCCCGATACTGTTTATTGAGCGTGTGAATATACTCATTATTGGTCAAGGTGACACTAACCTCACCATTTTCCACATCGTACAGCTTGCCCACCATTTCGGCAGCAGCCTTGACGTTATCGATATACTCCTGGGGAAACGTAAGCTCCTCCGGATAATTGCTAATGATTACTTCCATTCCTTATGCCTTTCCCTGTCTCTCTGCCTCAGCCTTGGCCTTGGCCTTTTTCTTCTTGGCTTCCCAATCGCCATAGGCTTCCACAATGCGGGTAACCACCTCATGACGAATGACATCCATGGGCGCCATTCGAACAATGCCGACGCCCTTTACGCCCTTCAATACTTCCGATGCTTCCCGAAGTCCCGAGGTCACCCCCCGAGGCAAATCAACCTGCCCCAGGTCACCGGTAACTACCATTCGGGAACCGAAACCCAAACGCGTCAAAAACATCTTCATCTGCTTATCCGTCGTGTTCTGGGCCTCGTCGAGAATGATAAACGCATCCTCGAGCGTACGGCCGCGCATATAAGCCAGCGGCGCAATCTCGATGATGCCCTTGGCCATAAACTTCTGATAGGTGTCCTGACCTAAGATATCCTGCAGGGCATCGTAAAGCGGTCGCAAATAAGGGTCTACTTTATCCTGCAAATCGCCGGGCAAAAAGCCCAAGCGCTCGCCAGCTTCCACTGCCGGACGGGTCAGGATAATCTTGTTTACTTCCTTATTGCGTAGCGCAGCCACTGCCATGACAACCGCCAAATAGGTTTTACCTGTACCAGCCGGCCCGATGCCAAAGGTTATGGAATTACGGCGAATCGTATCGAGATAAAGCCGCTGGCCGAGGGTCTTGGGGCGGACATGACGGCCCCGGGACGTCACGAGAATCGTATCACCAAACAAGGTGTGGAGGGCTTCCCCCTTGCCGCCCTTCACAAGACCGATGCCATAACGCACTTCATGCATCGTAATCGTCGTTCCCTGACGGTAGAGATACTGCAACTCCGTGAGCACCTTAGCTGCCGGTTCCACCATGCAGGCCTCACCGAGTATCTCGATGCGGTCGCCACGGCTTATAAACTGGCAATCAAAATTATCCCGCATTGCCTGCAGGAACTCATCGCGCTCACCCAAAAGGGAATACGCTTCTTTATGGTCTTGGAAAACAATCTGCTTTTCTAATGCCTGCTGCAAAGAATCTGTTCACCTGCTTCTCTCTTATCGAATAAACAATAAATACAGTCCCATTGTACCACATATCCAGCCCGCAACCAAAATACTACCCAAAGAAAAAAGCCTGCACCTCCGACAGAAGATGCAGACACGTGAAAAGCCGCGAGAGTGACCACGCCCTCACGGCCTATACCATTACACTAGCTGATTTCTTCTTATCTGTCATGGCAGGCATAATCGCTCACTATGTCTGCAAGTTTTCCACTGCTTTCTTTGCGTAACATGCCGCCAGTCTGCATTTGACAAGTCAATCTTTGACCGGTCAAGTTTGACTTGTCAAATTCTGCACTCTAGCTTGCTAGTATTTCTTGCAGAAGTTCTTGGGCGCCGGCTTCGCTGGGGTCATTAGTGCCCAGTTCGCCACGGAAGGCACGGGCGAGGATGGATTTTTTGAGGACACCGATGGTGGCTAGGGCTTTTTCGCAAGCAGTGACCGTGGATTGTTCGCGGGAGAGCAGGTTATCCAGCAGACGGACAATTTCTTGTTGCTCTGAAAATGTCGGTAATTTTACTTTGATTTTTTTTATATTTGCTATAGAAAGTTTCCCCAATGTAGCTGATGCAATCCTTGTTTTTATTTCAACTTGAACAAACTCAGATGCTATATATTTCGCCAAATAATTACTATCACATTCCAAATCCGTAAGTTTCACTGCATTTTCTGTAAGATTAGCACCATCAAATTCAGCAGGTATTACTCCGCAATCACCGATACACGCTCCAACATTCGTTATGTACACATCTCCAACATTGACTGTATATTTTTTTATATATGGTAAAACATCATCGGGAACAAACATTATATTATCAGATATTACCGTTCCCTGTTTCAAATTACCTGCCTTTATATATGGATGTCCAGTATTTTCAACAGTTAAACTCATTCCTTTAGGAACACGTTTCCCCCCCTTAACTTGCGCAATATCTTCAATATATACATCTTGCCAGCCGGCATCACTCACACTATTTTCCCTTCTCCACTTCTCCGTCAACTTGCCTGTGAAAGCCTGATGAAGAATAGCGGCACGGCGCAGGTCGGCTCCATCGAGAACTTCCTGTATTTTTTTCTTGGCTTCGTCCAGCTTGGCGAAAAGGGATTCAATACATCTTACTATTCGATTTTGCTCGTTCAATGTCGGAAATGGAATAGGTAACTCCGTTATATAATTAGCTCTGATATTATTTATATTTACACCAACAGCCAAATTACGAATTTTATTTCGGTATAATTCACTTTGAAAATAATAATCTATAAAACAAGCATTCGTTTTTCCATTTGGTCTAACCAGCATAAGAAATGCACCAAAAGCCACATTAGAGTAATTTGCAAATGAAATCCCAGCTCTACCAATAACTTTTTTACTTCCTGTCGATGCTACAATAACAATATCATTTTCTTTTATAAGCTGTTCTTCATTTACCAATTCTGAAGATACATAGACATTATCTGCATCAACATCAATATCAATATATCCTTCACCTATATTTCCTCCACGCATAATAAGACAATCATTCTCTTTTTTTATCGAATGTGCGTCCGCTTTCTTATATGAAACACCCCTATACAGTGAGGCTACAGTTCCCAGTCTCACCCAGCACCAATTCTCCGGCACCTTATATGGCTGTTCCTCGACTGGCACCAGTGCCGCTTGCAATTTTTCTTCTATTGTCAGTTGCTTCTTTGCCATCTACTGTGTGCCTTTCCTAGTTGTTTTGCATATAACTAATTTATATTTTTATTCCTACAGTTCTCATCATGTCGTACAAATTAACATATTTTACACCAACCTGTTGGCATATATCTGGAATTTTCACCTTCGTTGTCCCTTTCCCCGGCATTTTCTCTTGTGTTACTACCGTCGCATTCAAAGCCTTCCCAGTTGCAATAAGCCAAAGGTCAGCTCTTGATAGAAACCATTCCTTTGCCGCATCGTTATATTGCGCATTTTTCATGATCAGGTTAGCTATATTTTGATAGTATTGAAGGACTGTTCCATCCTGTTTAGCTTGGATAACATACGCTCTGCCTGCATCATCCGCAGATTTCTTTATGTTTTCACCAAACCATTCTGTTAAATCATCCTTGCCATCAGCTATTTCATCAGCAACAGCATCTATAACTTTCACCTTACCAGTCTTAAACATCCCTAATAATGTTAACCAAAAGGAAGGGACTATATCATAAGCATAAAATGTATTTTTTGCTGTAATAAACGTGTTCGTATCCATTATATACATCCTGTTAGCCCTCCTTTGCCATACTCATAACACTAGCAAAGGTATCCCCTTTGACCCCAACGAGCTGATATGCCTCTGTATAAGATAACCCTCCATTGTTAAGTGCTTCATTCACATAACGGCAAAACCCTCGTCCTGCACGATAGGGAATAATCTTATAAAAATCGCCGCCGCCACTGCTTTTCGGCAGCTTGCTGTGCTTAGCCTGATACTGACTAATCAAACCAGCGTATTCTTCATCGTTTATTTTTCCATAAGTCAGCGCCGCCCTGTACAAAACCAGCTGACTGACCTTAAAATATTTTTCCAGCTCATCATAATCATGAGGGTTATCTTCCCACACCTTGTTAAAAAGCGCTTTCGGAACCAATATTCTTGCCGCAATCCGATTACAAAACGGTTCAGAACGGTCATCCAATCCATCTTGCCCCAGGAAAATATGTACCACCTCATGAAAAAGCGTAAAGATTCTAGCGGCAGCAGCATCAGCACCATTTATAAATATTACTGGTGCTATTTTATCTACCAAAGCAAAGCCACGAAATTCATCAACATTTAATTTCCGTTTGGTATTATTCCCTACCACACCATTTATAAAGACAGCTATACCACTATTTTCCACCATATCCACAAAAAAACGCAGTGTACTTTCTTTGTTATGAAAATTACTACGCCAATCAACAGGGATTTTCAAAGTCTTGGTTATGTGTTCAACGATTTCATCATCAGGCATATTTCGATTTATACTACCGATAAAATCTACGGGGGCATAAGCATTGTCCTTCTTATAGTCACGCAACCACTCCTGCCGTTTGCGTATGATGTTAATCGTATCACGCAATGCCGCACTATATTCCCCCGTAGCAGCAAATCCATGATTATTTAATGTGCGGAAATCAGCAATTTTTTTAACATCGATATGGGGAGGGGCAGAAAGCATCAAGTAACCAAAGGGGATATAGGCAAACTTTGCCACATCCTCTAACTGTTTTACAGTTGGCTGGCTGTTTCCTTTCAACCAATCTTCCACATGAGAAAACTTGGCCTTGAATGCCTCCATCCCACGCTGGCTATATTCTATTGCCCAAAGCAAAACATCAGGATTGATATTCACCCTAGCCACAGTCATACTCTCACCCCTGTCTTTTCCTCTTAGCACAGAACTCAAAATAAGGAGGAAGCTCCTCGCCTCCTCCTTTTTGCCAATGTTTATAAGAGCACATTGAGAAGCCCCTTCATTATAATATTCCGGTTCGGGTATCATTAAGTCCCCCGACTGGACTACAACTTCTTTCCTGTTGCCGAACGAGGCGCCCATTTATGACACCATTTCAAAGACAATACTCCCTGTTTACCTCATTATATCAGTTTTGGAAATAAAATCAACGTTTTTCCCTTACGCCTCCAGCCCTTTCAGCTCCTTGGCCACCGCCCGCAGCATATCCACGGCTTCTTCCAAGGTGTCTGCGGCATTTTCCGCAGCGGTTAGCGGGTCGGGCAGGTCCTCGTAGTCCACAATGCTGTCATCCTTGATAAGCCCCAGGTCAAGGCTGTCTCCCTTTGCCGCAATTTCTGCACGGCTCACCACGCTCCAGCGTTCGTCCTCCACTTTTGTTCTATCCTCGGCTTCGTAGGCCTTCATAAAGTCCGCGAAGTGCTCCTGCTTCAAGGGATTGGTCTTGCCGAAGGACGGCATATTGGTGCGCAGGTCGTAGAACCACACTTCCTTGGTATTGTCCTTGTCGCTCGTTCCTCTGGTAAAGAACAGCACATTGGTCTTAACCCCCTGCGCATAGAAAATACCCGTGGGCAGGCGCAGGATGGTATGCAGGTTGCATTTATCCATGAGGTTGGCGCGGATTTTTGCGCCATCGCCATCGGCAAAGAGCACGTTATCCGGCAGGACTACCGCCGCCCGCGCTTTGCCGTCTTTTTTGAGGCTCTTATAGATGTGCTGAAGGAAGTTGAGCTGTTTGTTGCTCGTGAGGACATCGAGGTCATCGCGGGTCGCACGTTCGCCGCCTTTTTTCGTCCCAAAAGGCGGGTTGGTAAGCACCACATCATAGCCATCCAGATTTTTCCCCAAAGGTGAGAGCGTATCGCCCAACATGATTCTGCCTTCGATTTCATGGAGCATGGCATTCATCAACGCCAGACGGTGCGTATCGTGTACGAGTTCGCAGCCCGTGAACGCTTTTTCATATTCAAACTGCGCCTGGTCGCCGTCCAAATCCATGAAACCATTGGTATGGCTGTAAACGTACTGGAAAGCGGCAATCATAAAGCCGAAGGTGCCACACGCAGGGTCATTGCACTTCTCGCCCGCCTGTGGTTTCACGAGTTTCGTCATCACATCGATCAGCGGACGCGGCGTGAAATACTGGCCAGCACCGGATTTTTTCTCGTTGGCGTTTTTCTCCAGCAGACCTTCATAGAGATTGCCCAACCCTTCTTCTCTGGCACTGTACCAGTCCAACTCATCAATGCTGGTAATGAGCTTTTTGAGGTTGGCCGGTTCGTCAATACTGGTGCTGGCTCCGTTATAGATTTCGCGGATGCGCCCTTGACATTCCGTACCCAGATATTCCAGTAGCTCCCGATAAAACTTTTTGAGTTCAATGCCATCTAATGCCGCCAAATCATCCCAGCGATAGCCTGCGGGAATGCTGTCCTCCGCCCTCGTTTCCTTAGCCATTTTAAGGAATAGGATATAGGTCAGTTCCGTTACATATTGATGGTAGGTAATGCCATCATCCCGCAGTACATCACATAATTTCCATAATTTGCCTACAATCTCCTGAGTTGTCACGCGCTTCTTCCCCCGTCGTCATACATATATTCATTAAGTTCGGCGATAATCCCATTTAGCTGTCCCTGCAAAAGTTTGTCCGCCCGTGCCGAGCCGCCCTGTTTGCGCAGACGGGAATCTTCGTCCAAGGCTTCACGGTTCAGCACAGGTTCATTGATTAGATAGTTTTTCATCAGCTCTATCCATGTATCCTGCATTTTGGTGAACTTATGGTTAGCCCGCAGGCGTTTCACGGCCTTTTCCACCTTCTCCCGATGATTCATCAGGCGGGCACCGATGGCATAGCGGCGGATAATGCTGATGATGTCGGCACCGGCTTCTTCCGCATTCAGGGCGGTAATCGCAGAATCCAGCTGTGTCGGGGCATAGCCTTCCCGGTCAAGCAGCAGGGATAATTCCTTCAAACTTTTCCGCGTAAGTTCTGCCGGTTTGGTGCAGATGATATTGATTGCCGCTATTTCATTGATGTGTTCTTTTATGTAGCTGGTGAATTCGTCCAGATAATCCTCGGGCCGCTGTTGGGCGTTACCATAGCCCTGCACATGATAGGTCACTTCATCTGTGGCTTCCGATACCACCTGCGGCCTGCCCGGACGGATATAGTTTTCCAAGTAACTGAATGCGGCCCTGTCTTTAATCAGTCTGTCCCGAGCCGTTTTATCATCCTGCTCGGCCAAGTCGCGGGCATAATCTGCATAGGATTTTGCCCCGGTCATAGCCATGAACTGCTGCTCCTGCTCGGTGGTCAGATTGCGGCCTTGGCGCTGGATTTTCGCTAACAGCTGGTCAATCTGATGCGTCAGTACAGACTTATCCTCTGACTGTGCCTCTGGCACTAACGTGTCAATCAGTTTGGTGATGGTAGCTGCCGGATTCGCGGCCACCGGTTTCATCGTGTTGACCTTCTCCAAGCTGGCGAATGTGCCCACGGGGTCATAAATCTCGAAATGGTCTTTGCCAATAGCAGGACACAGGCGCGTGGCACGCCCCAGCATCTGCTCAAAGAGAATACGGGATTTCACCCGCCGCAGGAACACCAGCCGCGTAATGGCAGGGATATCAATACCTGTTGTCAGCAGGTCAACGGTCACGATAATGCTGGGATACTGGTTGTTGCGGGTCTGCCGGATGACTTCCTGTATTTTCTTCTGATTGCCGTTTTCGATACTGCCCGTGATTTTCATAATGGCATCCTGGTCAATATCCATATCGGCATAGATTTCCCGCAGAATGTCTACAATCATATCCGCATGAGCATCATTGACGGCATAGATAAGGGTCTTGCCGCCGAATTCATCCGTGGGGTCAATATCCTTGGCAATTTCGGCCAGTACCTTGCGATTGAAGTCCGGCACGATAATCTGCCGGTTAAAACTCTCAACATCAAAGTCCAGCTCGTCTTCCAGTGCTTCACTGTTGGTAATTTCCCCTGTAGCCGGGTCATAGATGGCCACGGTGTCACCCTTGCCATAATGAATCCCCTCTTCGCTCAGGCGCGTCTTGATGATATGTGGTGCATCATAATCCACGAGGAATCCGTCTATCACAGCTTCCCGATAGGTGTACTTAAATATCGGTTCGCCGAAAATCTGCGTGGTATGCAGGGCAGGCGTTGCGGTCAAAGCGATTTTCACCGCCGTGAAATACTCGATAACCGCCCGATACTTACTCTGGTAATCCCGCTGGTCGCGATAGACCAGTTCTTCCTCATCCATCATCTTGTCCAACGTGTAGCCGCGATGGGCTTCATCGACAATAATCAGGTCATAATCGGACACGGAGGGCTTGCGTTCCTCCTCATTGAAGACAATGCGCTGAATCATGCCCTGTACCGTAGCTACCTGCACGCGTGTCTCCCGGTCGATAAGTTTTTCATCCAGCCCCTTGATGTTGTAAATCTGATTCAGGGACATAAGCTCTTCGAGTTTCACATCCTTGAATACATCATGGGCCTGCGTTCCCAGAGAATTGCGGTCAACGAGGAACAAAATCCGCTGAAAGCGATTGGTCTTGAGGAAGCGGTAAATCATCCCCAACACGGTACGGGTTTTACCAGTGCCCGTAGCCATGGCCAGCAGGATATTCTGCTGGCCGCTGAGTACCGCCTTTTCCGCTGCCTGAATCGCCGCAATCTGATAAGCACGCAGGTTTAAGCCATCCGGGTCTTGCAGGACAGCGTAAGGCATAGCTTGCAATTTTTCGTTGCTCTTGCCTGTATCACGGGCCAATAACTCCGCCAGTCCCAGAGGGCTGAACCAGCCCCGCAGCGGCTGCGGACGATTGGTTTTCTGCCGCAAATCCAGGAACCAGATGCCGGACTTCGTGCGCAGCTGCTCCAAATAAGGCTTGCCATTGGTGGCAAAGGTGAAGGGCACCTGATAATCGCCCCACTGCCCCACGACATACTCACTATGCTGACTCTTGATGTGCTTGGGATAGTCCTTGCATTGGCCGTCAATCACTGCGGCTACATCTTTATGTTCAGCCTTGGCTTCGATGATGGCCACCAGCTGCAAATCGATAAACAAGGCATAATCAGCAAAGCCGCCTTTGCCGCTCACCGAATCTGTCGGCCATTCGGCTATGGCCAAGCACCTGCCCTTCTGCGGTCTTGTGCCCTTGCTGTAACGCAAGTTCTCCGTGTCAGCCTCCCAGCCAACCTGCCGCAACTGTTCATCAATCAGCACGCGGGTTTCCGCTTCGGATTTGTACCGCTGATTGCTGGCCTTGCGGGCATATTTTTGACGGTCCGCCTTGTTTACTTTGGGAGCTTTGGCGGCATTTTCTGCCGCCTGCTGCAGGAGAATTTTTTCCAGTGCCTCTTCCTCCCCTTTATCTTCCCTGACAGGGGCCGGCGTTTCCTGCGGCATCACAAACAGGCGATTCTTATATTGGTAATCGCCATAAGTTTGCATAAACCATTCGGACAGACCGTACGTAATGCCTAAATAGTTGCGGGCATCCCTTACAGATTCATAGCCCTCATGTCCTGCCTGATTGCGTATCTTGCGCAGGGAATGGAAAAGCATGGCCGTATCTGCATCCAACAAATCTTCCCGCCGCAATTTATTGATGCGGTTTACCGCTTTATCTTCATGAGGCAGTTCGATTCCATCATAATCAAACATGAGCTTGATCATCGTCTCGCCCATCATCCCCAACTTGAACAGACAGGAATTCGAATCGCTGTACACATATTTTTCTGCCAACCGCCCCAAATGAGCCAGCACTGGAAATTTTTCTGACAAGAAATCAAAATTGGAATATGCCATACGAACTGCCCCTCCTCTTATTATCTAATAATTTTATCATATCTGACAGCAAACCTCAAAAGCAGAAACCAGCCGCCCCCCCCTTAAACGTTCCCTTTGGTTCTCTGTTTTAGCTTACTAGGTTGACTGTCAACTTTTATAGATATAAAATGTTAACAATGGATTTTATCCTCAAAAATAATAAAGCGAGGCTGACTGCTATGAAAATCACGAACATCAAACTGCTTACGGATAAAATTATCGCGGGACTGCGCCTAAAGCGCGGGGATGACCTTTCGTATCTCCTGACGACACCGCTAACAGAGCTGCAGGAGGGTGCCTGCCGGCTGCAGGATCACTTCTGCGGCAATCACATCGACCTTTGCACCATCATCAACGGCCGCAGCGGCCGCTGTGGCGAAAACTGCAAATACTGCGCCCAAGCCGCCTGCCATCACACAGGCATTGAGGAATATCCCTTTCTTCCTCAGGAGGAAATCATCAAAAATGCCAAAGCCAACCAGGAAGCTGGCGCCAACCGCTTTGCCATCGTAACTTCTGGCCGTGCCCTGGCCGGAGCGGATTTTGACAAGGCCATTGCCACCTATGAAGCCATGCGCGATACCCTCTCCATTGACCTCTGTGCCTCCCATGGGCTGCTGACTCGTCAGCAGTTCAAGCGGCTTCGGGCGGCGGGAGTGACCAGTTACCATCACAATATCGAAACCAGCCGCCGCTTTTTCCCGCAAATCTGCACCTCCCATACCTACCAAGACCGGATTGACACGATAAAAATCGCCCAGGAGGAAGGCTTCTGCGTCTGCTCGGGCGGCATCATCGGCATGGGGGAAACCTGGGCAGACCGCATCGATATGGCCATCAGCCTGCAAGAACTCGGAATCGAATCCATTCCCATCAACGCCCTTATGGCCATTCCCGGCACGGGACTTGCCAGCCGTCCCGCCCTGCCAGCGGAGGATATCCTGCGCACCATCGCCATCTTCCGCTTCGTAAATCCCACGGCCAACATCCGCCTGGCAGCCGGCCGCAAGCTCCTGCCCCAAAATGGCGCTACAGCCTTCCGAGCAGGTGCCTCCGCCTCCATTACAGGCAATATGCTGACCACCTCCGGCACCACCATCAAAGAAGATATGGCGATGCTGAAAGAACTCGGCCTTACCAACCAGCAGGATACCCGCATAAACAACGGCACCTGCGGGGCCCATTAACTGCCAATAAAAATGGTGTGACAAACTGCCTTAGCATTTTGCCACACCATTTTTCTGTTATTTACGCTAACCGCTTTACGTTGAATTTCTCAATCATCTTGACCGGTTTATAGGATTCCTTTGCCTTACGAAGCCCCTCATGGCCCATATCTTCTTCCCGATTGATATAAGTCATCCCCTGCCAGCAATTCTCCACATAGGCTTGGTTGATAGCCGGGTATGCTCCGCGGATATTCGGATCGGCCTTTTCCACATGGACAACCACCGAATCCGTATTCAGCTGTTCCCCAAAGGTAAACGCAATGATACGTCCATCGAGACGAATCGCACCTCCCTTGAGGTCAAAATAAGTATAGTCCTCAAACACTTCGCGAATGGCCCGGCTTTCCCAACCGATAAAAGGGTCATCGGGCTCATCCTGAATGCGGATGTCGTACCAGCGCTGAAGTTCTTCCAGGCAGTCGGCCAGGATTTCCTCCGTGATGGGCAGGTACTCCGCCTGCGGATAAAGCTTATGAAAAGCATTGAGATGATTCTTCTTCGAATGCAGCTTGCGCCCCGACAGACTTATGAGCTTTTCTGCCAGGTACACATAGTCGAAGTTGTCCCTATCCGCTTCAATGACAAAGGAAGCCCCAGCGAAATTTTCCAACACCTGGGCATAACTCTTCTCGACTCCGGTCATGACGAAGGGCTTTCCCTGCTGCTCAAAATACGCCAGGAACTTTTCGGTAGCCTCCTGCATTTTCTCCTCAGGGCCATAGGGCTGCAACGCCATCAGCTGCCCTTCCCACTGACAAGTCATATACAGGACGCCATCTTCTTCGCACCATTTCACCTGATACGGTTCACGCCACATAAAAAGATTTGTAAACGTAAAATGGGAATTTTCGTAATAACGACTTTGAAAATACCGATCCAGTAACGGTTTATCGGCTTTCGTTAAATCCTGGAATTCTATGATACTCATCCTCCTGATGATAATCCCTATCGTTAACAGTATACCCTATCATTATAACAAACCCGTCAAACGTGAACCGTAACTCGCTCACTGAAGTTTCATCATCTCTCGTCCTGCCTGCGCCTGCCGCACGACTTCCATGACGTCTGCTCCACCGGCTGCTGCTACAGCAGCCATCACAGCCCCTTCCACCAGCGGACAATCCACCAGTTTCACTTGGTCATCTTTGAGGTTTTCCTGAACCAATTCCGCCGTCATGACAGCACTGCCCATATCCATCAAAACTACGGCACCATCGCGGCCACAAACATCTTCCACCGCCATCATGATTTTTCCATAACTGGTCCCCAGCATGCCATCGTCAAGCCCTCCAGCTGCTGCAATCTGTACATCCCTAGCCATCATCTCAGCCAGCTCCTTGACCCCTTCCGCCAATTTCTGGCTATGGGACACGATTACAATACCAACCAACCCATTCACCTCTTTCAGTCTTAGTCAAAATGCGGTCAGGGACCTGACCGCATTAAACACTTTTACTATTGTAACATAAATTTTGACAATTGACGAGTCAAAAATGACCGGTCAAATGACCGGTCATTTTTTTCGTAAGGGCTCTTATTATTTATAGTAAGCCACGCCAGCTTCAAAGAGTTGCTGATCTTTGCAGCCTGGTACGTTGCAGGCGACATTTTCGCCAATGCGCTCCGAGTGTCCCATCTTGCCTAAGACGCGGCCATCGGGGCTTGTAATGCCTTCAATGGCATTGACCGAACCGTTAGGATTGAACGGAATAGAAAGCGACGGATTTCCGGCCGCATCGACATACTGGGTAGCAATCTGCCCGCGTACACGCAGTTTCGCGATGATTTCCTGATCGGCAACAAAACGGCCTTCGCCATGCGAAATCGCAATCGTATGAGTATCTCCCACTTTGACGTTGTTAAACCAAGGAGAAAGATTCGATACGACTTTTGTCTGAACCATACAGGAAGCGTGGCGGCCGATGTTATTATGCGTCAGCGTCGGCGAAGATTCCGAAAGGTCCCGAATATCGCCATAGGGTACCAGCCCCAATTTGATGAGTGCCTGGAAACCATTGCAGATACCAAGCATCAGACCATCACGTTTGTTGAGGAGATTCATAACCTCTTCCTTGATGCGCGGATTGCGGAACATGGCCGCTATGAATTTTCCCGAACCATCCGGCTCGTCGCCGCCGCTGAAACCGCCCGGCAACATAATCATCTGGGCATTCTGAATCCCCTTGACGATTGCCTCCACCGTTTCCTCGACAGCCTGCGGCGTAAGGTTGCGGACAATCAGCGTCTCCGTCTCAGCACCAGCACGCTGCCAAGCTCTTGCCGAATCGTATTCGCAGTTCGTGCCCGGGAATACCGGGATGAATACCTTCGGACGAACGATGCTGTGCTGTGCCTTAATCACATTGCCCTTGTTGTAGGGAATGTAGGTTGCTTTATCTTTGGAACGCACCTTGACCTGCGTCGGGAAGATTTTTTCCAGCGGCGCCGTGAAAGCCTCCTCCGCATCGGCAATCATGACCACCGTATCACCACAGACAATACTCGGGCCTGCGGTGGTTTCACCGAGTTCACGATACCCGGTGCCAGCCAACATCGTTTCCACATCCGTATTGTCGGCAACTTCCAACAGGATAGAACCATAATCCGGCTTGAAAAGGTCTTCTTTGGCAATAAAGTTCGTAAATTTAAAGCCAATGCCATTGCCCAACGACATTTTCGTAACAGCAGCAGCAATACCGCCTACGCCAATGCTCTGCGCAGAGAACACTTTATGTCCTGCTGTCATCTCACTGATTTTCGCCCAATTGTGACGCATCTTGCCAAACAACGGCAAATCCTGGTCGTCCTTCGGGGCCGGTACCAGATAAACCTTATTGCCCGCGTATTTAAATTCCGGTGATATCGCAACATCAGCCTTCATGACATCAACAGCAAAAGCTGCCAGCGTCGGCGGTACATGAATATCCTCAAACGTTCCCGACATCGAATCCTTTCCGCCGATGGCCGGAATCTCCAGCTCATGCTGTGCCCAAAGCGCACCGATAAGAGCAGCAAACGGTTTGCCCCACTTCTCCGGCTCTTTGCCCAGGCTTTCGAAATATTCCTGGAACGTCAGGCGAATCTTATCTGCCCGGCCGCCCAAGGCAACCATTTTGGCAGCAGCCTCAACCACAGCGTACAAAGCACCATGGAACGGACTCCATTCCGTAAAAGCCGGATTAAGACCAAAGGTCATCGCTGTAGCGGTATTCGTCTCCGCGCCAAGGACCGGCAGCTTCGCTACCATACCTTCGGCCGGCGTCAGCTGTTTCTTGCCGCCAAAGGGCATGAGCACGGTATTGCCGCCGATGGTAGAATCGAAGCGCTCAGCCAATCCCTTCTGGCTGCAAACATTGAGGTCGCGCAGATTTTCCAGCCATGCTTTCTCCACATCGCCCCCGCACTTTTTGACAGTCTCCGGGATTTCGCGCAGATAGCGTTTGCCTGCATCCGGCATATCGATAACAGCCGTGACATGCTGGCGAACACCGTTGGTATCCAAGAATTCACGGTTCATCTGGACTATCGGTTTGCCACGCCACTGCATGATAAGCCGCGGTTCTTCCGTGACATCAGCGACCTTGGTAGCCTCCAGATTTTCTGCATCGGCGAATTTGACGAAGGCATCCAAATCCTTCGGGTCGATGACGACAGCCATACGCTCCTGGGATTCCGAAATTGCCAGTTCCGTACCATCGAGGCCGGCATATTTTTTCTTGACGGCATCCAAATCGATAATCAGGCCATCGGCCAACTCGCCAATAGCTACGGCCACACCACCGGCACCAAAATCGTTGCAGCGTTTAATCATGCGGCTGACTTCCGGATTGCGGAACAAGCGCTGAATCTTGCGCTCCGTCGGCGGATTTCCCTTCTGCACCTCTGCACCGCAGCTCGTCAACGACTCTTCCGTATGCTCTTTCGAGGACCCCGTCGCACCGCCGCAGCCGTCACGGCCCGTCCGGCCGCCTACAAGCACGATGAAATCACCAGCTGCTGGACGCTCGCGGACAACATTGACCTTCGGCGCCGCAGCGATAACGGCACCAATTTCCATGCGCTTTGCCATATAGCCCTCATGGTAGACCTCGCGAACCTGTCCCGTAGCCAGACCAATCTGGTTGCCATAAGCACTGTAGCCAGCAGCTGCTCCCAGGGTAATTTTCTTCTGTGGCAGTTTTCCGGCCATCGTATCTTTAAGCGGACGGCGCGGATCAGCGGCCCCCGTTACGCGCATCGCTTGATAGACATAGGAACGTCCCGAAAGCGGATCACGGATTGCACCACCAAGACAAGTAGCCGCGCCACCAAAAGGCTCAATTTCCGTCGGATGATTGTGCGTCTCGTTTTTGAACATCACGAGCCACTCTTCCTCTTTGCCATCGATATCCGCCGTTACCACAATACTGCAGGCATTGATTTCCTCCGATTTATCCAAATCCGCGAGCTTGCCCTGCTTTCTGAGGGCTTTCATCCCGATGACGGCAATATCCATCAAGGTCACATCGCGCGGTTTATCGGCGTAAATTTCCTTGCGGTCTGCCAAATATTTCTCATAAGCCTTCGTGATAGCGGGAGAAAAGTAACCATCTTTAATATCGACCATATCGATTGCCGTCGTGAAAGTAGTATGACGGCAATGATCCGACCAATACGTATCGATAACGCGAAGTTCCGTAATCGTCGGCGCACGATGCTCCTCATCGCGGAAATACTGCTGGCAAAAGAGCAAGTCTTCCAGACTCATCGCAAAGCCCTTCTGCTCCCAAAACGCTTTGACCCCAGCTTCGTCCAATCCGTTGAAGTCTTCCAGCACTTCAACATCAGCCGGTTCCTCATAGGTTACATTCAGCGACTCTGGTTTCGTAAGGCTTGCCTCACGGCTCTCCACAGCATTGATGCAGTAATCCTTGATTTTGTTGAAATCCTCACGACTCACGTCTCCTACAATGACGATAACCCGTGCGGTGGCAATCTGCGGGCGCTCTTTCTGCGTAACGAGCTGCACGCACTGCGCTGCCGAGTCTGCCGTCTGGTCATACTGTCCCGGCAGATATTCGACCGCAAAGACCCGCGAATTCGGGAAATGCGGCAATTTTTCCTCATATACCACATCCACCGGCGGCTCAGAAAAAACCACCGACTTGACCGCAGCGTACTCCTCATCACTCAAACCCTCGATATCATAGCGTTTGATGATGCGGACGGCCTTGAGTTCTTCCAATTGGAAGGTCTCCTTTAGGTCGCTGCAGAGCTGCTGGGCCGGGATGTCAAAGAATCCCTGTCGTTTCTCTACGAAAATTCTTCTTACAGTCATGAGTGTTCTTTTCCTCCAATAGAATTAGAAATAATGAAACCATAAAGCTTTATATAGATAAAATAGGCATAGCAACCCCCGAAAGGCCTGCTATGCCTATTGCATCACAAACAATCCACCGAAATTTTAACCACCACTTTGGTTACAGGGCCCGGCTCGCCCTCTACTGCCCCCTGCGGACGATGTACATCTTCCGGATAAAGCACAGCAAAACGCCCCGGCGTCAGCACGATATTGCTGTCCGGTATCAACTCTTCATAAAAGGTTATGTCCTTTTCCGCATCGTAAGGCTCCGCCACTTTAAGATCCGGGCTGAACGGACACCATCCCATGTATTCCTCGCCCTCAACGACAAACTGGATATCCACATACTTCTTATGGGTCTCCGGACGACATTTCTCAAGGACACGGGTCGTATACCGCTGCAGATTCGCCACGCATTTATCGCCATCAATCGGATAGCGTCCATCTTCTAATTTCGTGAAGTCATGGCTCCGCAGATACTCCAACGCCTTCTGTACAATCTCCGGGTAGTCTGCGTGACCGTTATCCAACGAATCAATGCTGCCGATAAACATGCAATAACCTTCTTCCTTATTTCTGCTTCTTTCTCCTGAAAATACTATTCGTGTTAGTATTTCATTATCATTTTACCTAAAACAACTGCGTATTGCAAGAACACACCGCCATCTTTATCAAAAAGACAACAATTTTTCAACAAAGGGACATATGAGCTGTTTATCTTCGTCATCTGTCTATCACAAACAGACAGTGGCTAATTTTGACTTGTCAAAAACTGTTTCACTGTGATATGATTAGCTTATATGGTTAGAGGCAATGACTGAATAAGTATCTGAATTCTTTCCTTTCAGAGAGACGATGGCCGGTGCGAATCGTCAGACAGAACCAGAGAAAGCTGCTCACGAGCCTGCAGAGCCGAATAAGTTCTGCCGTTTGCCGCGTTAAGGCCTCGAGTGGATTCACAGCGTGAATCCGATTAAGGTGGTACCACGGGAATAAGCCCTCGTCCTTTTACAGGATGAGGGCTTTTGTTGTAGCGAACAATAAAGGAGGAATATTCATGCGCGAACTCTTGGAGCTTCTCGAACACGACGCCCGCCGTCCAGTAGGCGAACTTGCCTCCATGCTCAATCGCAGTGAGTATGAAGTCGAAAAAAACATCAAGGACCTGGAAAAGAACAAAATCATTCTGTCCTACAATACACTGATTAATTGGGAAAAATTTGGTGACGACACGGTCACTGCCATGATTGAAATCAATCTGACGCCACAGCGCGAAGTCGGTTTTGATGCCATTGCCGAACGCATCTACCGCTTTGACGAAGTCCGTACCGTCTATCTCATGAGCGGCAGCTTTGACCTGATGGTCATCATCGAGGGCAAATCCTTGAAAGAAGTAGCAAACTTCGTTGCCAAACGCCTCTCCACCATCGAAGGCGTCACCCAGACCCGCAGCCACTTCATGTTGAAACCCTACAAAAAAGACGGCACAATTATCGACGATGAAGAACGTGACCGCAGACTGGTGGTGAGCCCATGATTGAAACGAGAAAAGACTGGGCCAGCCGCCTCTCACCGGGCGTAAACGCCATTGCCCCCTCGGGCATCCGCAAATTCTTTGACATTGCCGCCCAGATGGACGATGTCATCTCCCTGGGTGTTGGCGAACCAGACTTCGTCACCCCTTGGTCTATCCGCGAAAGCTGCGTCTATGGATTAGAGCAGGGCTATACCTCCTACACAGCCAATCGCGGCTTGCCGGAACTGCGGGAAGAAATCTGCAGCCACTATCAGAAAAACTACAACGTAACCTACGACGCCGCCACCGATGTGCTGGTGACGGTAGGTGTCAGCGAAGCTCTTGACATTGCCATGCGTGCCATTCTGGCCCCGGGCGATGAAGTTCTGATTCCAGAGCCATGCTACGTTTCCTACCAGGCCTGCACCACGCTGGCCGGCGGTGTCCCGGTAGCGGTTCCCGCAAAGATTGAAAACGAATTTCGCATTACACCGGCAGAACTGGAGGAGCACGTCACCGACCGCACCAAAGTCCTGTTGATTGGCTATCCCAACAATCCCACGGGTGCCATCATGACCCGCAAAGACCTCTTGGCCATTGCCGACTTCGCTGAAAAACACGACCTTATCGTCATTTCCGACGAAATCTACGGCGATCTCACCTATGGCAGCGAGGAACATGTCTGCTTCTCCTCCCTGCCCCGTATGCAGGAGCGGACCATTCTCTTAAATGGCTTCTCCAAGGCCTATGCCATGACCGGCTGGCGCATCGGCTACGCCTTAGCCAATCCCACGCTCACCGCTGCCATGACGAAGATCCACCAGTACACGATGCTTTGCGCACCAATCACCGCGCAAATTGCCGCCGTCGAAGCGCTTCGTCACGGGGAAAAATACATGAAAAAAATGGTTGCCGAATACGACCGGCGCCGCCGTCTAATCTATGATGGCCTGACCAAAATGGGGCTCGAATGCTTCGAGCCGAAAGGCGCCTTCTACATTTTCCCCAACATCAGCTCCACGGGCTACACTTCCAACGAGTTTGCGGAAGAATTGCTAAAAGCCGAACACGTTGCCCTCGTCCCAGGCAGTGCCTTTGGCACCTGCGGAGAAGGTCATGTACGCTGTTCCTATGCTACTTCGATTGATAAAATTTCCGAAGCATTGAACCGTATCGAGAACTTCTTGAAAAATCACAAAAAGTAAATAAAAAACGACAACGAGGTATTGCCAAAATTCTTGGCAATACCTCGTTGTCGTTGAGCACAATCATTCCTCTTCGGCATGTCGCGGATTTTTATGCACAACCTCGATAGCTTGGGCAATGGCCTGTATGACTTCCACCTCATACTGAACGCTCATTTCATCCAGTCGCGTATAAACATCGCCTTTACGCGAGGAAATATAACGCGGCTTCAGATGATTCAACGCCAAGGTGGCAATATCCCGCTTACACAGATCGCACGTGCAGCAAAATGGATACTGCGCCATAACATCATCCAGTTTCTCGAGGACCAAATCTTCCATATAATTTTTAAGTTCCATCTTAACCCCCTCCTAGCACATTCTAAAGTAATTATATCATGTTTTGTCTCATTTCCCTAATATTTCAACAAATCTTTCTCCGTTTGACATTAAATTGCAACAATGATATAATAACTACTGTTGTTAAACACAACGTCGCGCTCGTAGTCCAGTGGATAGGACGTTGGCCTCCGGAGCCGAAGGCGGCAGTTCGACTCTGCCCGAGCGCACCATTTTGAATGTTAAAAGCCATCCTTGATTTTATCATTAAGGATGGCTTTTTTGTTTGTTTTCTATCAGTCTTTGATAAGTTCGAGAATCTCTTTCGCCGAAAGATTGTTGGCCTGCATGTATTCCAGCAGTTCTGCGTACTCTACTTTTGCCTGTTTCTCTTTGACCGTTTCCAACTCAGCTTTAAGCGCCTTGATTTCGCGCTGCTTCTTCTCAATCTTTTCCGAAACCTGTTTCATCTTTACTTCGTAATTGACTGTTCTTGCCATTTTCTACATCCTCCACATCTGAGTTATTTATGATAATTATTCATAAATGCTATTATATAAAAATACTACACCGTTTGTCTACTTTCTCCTGCCACTTTTATGGAAACAACGACAAAAGGAGTTGCGAAAAAGCATGTGGAAGAACCACACACTCTTTCTGCAACTCCTTCTTGATCTAAGTTTTGCTAGTTAACGCATCGTTTCCTCAAGCCGTAAAGGATACGTTATCCGCCACTTCGAGTCCATTTGCATTTGCCGGAGCATTGGACGTGCTCTCGATGGCAGCAGCCTGGCCTCTGACATCTTTATCCTCTGCATCGACCGATTCTGCCGGAGCAGCCTCCTGGTCTACAGCAGCGACTACCATATCATTTTCTTCCTCAATGGTTGCCGCCATCTGTTCTTTCGTCTCCTGCGTTACCGAAGCCGGCAAAGTATTCAACCCTTTATTTACCGCCTCATTATGACTCAACGGTTTGGTGTTCGGATCAACGCCTGGATCATCCGACGGGTCCGTTCCCGGTTTATCACCTGGATCATCATTCGGTAAATCCGCCCCCGTTACCGTAAAGCCGCTGATATCAACGCCTTCGGCTGCCTCAATCGGCGAAGAGGATTTCTTGGTCGCAGCATCAAATACCGTTCCGCTGGCTGCCGTGATTTTCGGGCTGTTGAGATTGATGCTTCCCGAACCAGCTGCAAATTTCCCACCGTTTATTGCAATGCTGTCCGTTCCATTTACCGTTATCGTGTTGGCATCATTATATAAATTGAAATTCATGCCTACCGTATATTCCGTTGTTTTGGTCGGCACATTGAACGTCACATTTTTGCCCGAAAACGTTGCTTCAATAGGACCTTTTGCGCCATGACCAGCCACATCCCCCTTCTGGTCGATCCAAGCCGTATCGAAATAACCATTAAAGGTAATATTATTCTCCGCATGGAAGGTTACCGTTGAACGATCCCAAGTTTTGTCGTAGGGCACATTTACCTTATTGGTATCATCCCACCACGAGGAATTGCTGTCCTCCGTATTGATTTTGAAGGACACTCCGTCAGCTACTTCCAGATTGACGCTATTGGTCGTAAAGTTGCCATATACATCGATGACGTTCGGCGTGGAAATCTTGATATCGCCTTTGGCTTTTGCAGACTCACTAAAGGACAAACTTTTCCATTCCGCATCCGTAGCATTCACCGTGGAAAGGGTCAGATTCGTGGCTGTCAAATTCGCCGTATCCGTCACATTGATGCCACTGGTGTTTACCACATAAACCTGATAAAGGCCCGTGGTTGCCAGGGTGCCGGCAATGGTTGACATTTTCCCACTGTTGACGATATTGATGAAGGGCACGCCCTGGCCATTTAAAACCAAATTCTCGCCAGTTGCGATATCAAAGGAATCCCATTTAATAACCAGCGCTTTATCATTGGGGTCATAGACCTTCTGGGCCTGGAATTCATCCCCGGAAACAGCGTCAAACTTCCCACTGCTATTGTCGAGGTAACGGTTCGAGCCATTGACCCAAACGCCGCCATTTAAGACTTCACCGCCCTGGGGCATTGCCTGCACCAGCGGAGCACTCAGGGAAAACATCAGGCCACTGGCCACGGCAAAACGAAGAATCTTTTTCGAGAAGGTTGTCTTTTTCATCTTACTTCCGCTCCTTACTTAGAAACTCAATCCAGCCCAGAAATTCCAACGGCGATGACCGGCCGGGTCATGTTCGACATTATCCGGTTCATGCAGAACCCAGGCATAATCCGTGGCCAGGGAGAAATTCGCCGTATTATAACGAAGGCCAAGACCCGTCGAGGCCAGATTCGTGGTCATATTGCCATGATGATTTTTGATGCGGGCACCATCGACGAAGGCAACACCGCGCAGACCGCTCTTCTCCGGCGTGTAGAATTCCACGCTTCCCGATACGCCATTATCCGCCGTGCGGATATTTTCATCAAAGCCGCGGACGCTGTCCATACCGCCTACGCCGAACTTCTCACAGCTGATGAGGTTCTTGTTTGCCAACTGGCCAGCGGCCCGAGTGCTGAGCAACCAGGAATTCTTTTCCTTACTTAGACGTTTCAGATAGTTGGCATTCCCATGGAAAATCAGGTATTTCGTATCGGCATCGGCGGTCATGGCCCTAAAATCCGTCTTATTGCCGGCCACATTTCCCTGTAGTCCCAGGCGATAACCGAAATTATGAGATGCGCCCCGGTCACGATGATAGAAAGCCACCGTTGCATCTTCATGGTGGAGGTCATAATTGATTTTCGCACCGCCACCACCAGGAAGGGCAAGCTCTAATCCATTATCCGTCTGATGATAGTTCAGTCCGAAATCCAGGAAGTCGCGCTCACGCTGGCTGTGCTTAAAATAATGCTGATAGGAAACGCCGGCACGAGTACTCTTACCTGTAGCGGACAAGTCAAAGAGCGGCGTCGTGGAAAGATTCGTAAGCTTCGAATCCGAATGGCTGGCGGAGAAGGTCAGCGTATCGCCGGAGCTTGGCAAATTCCAACGATAGGAAACGGCTCCCTGTCTGACATTGCTGTCTTTATCCAAGGAAGTGGTGCTGACAAATGCTGCGCCCAATGTATCCCCGCGACCCGTGAGGTTGCGGTTGACATAGGTCGTCGTACCACGCCAGTTTCCACTGTACTTGTTGCCGTTATTGGCAAACTGAACGCCATAGACGACTTTCTTCCCCGTTACGGCACTTACTACCGCCCGGTAACCATCGCCATCCGGCTGGAAGTTGACATGCAGTTTGATGGCGCCGTCATCGTTATACAGGGCAATAGTCCGGCTGAGTTCCTGTACGTTTACCTTGTCCCCTTTGAGCTGTGGTACCAACAGGAGGATTTTGTCTTTATCGTAAGCCGAGCCATCCGCAACATCGACTCCGGTAAGTTTTACCGTACTATGGGCCAGGCGCTGTGCCTTTTCCGAAAGCGACTCCTGAACCGGTGACTCCATCTGTTTTTCCAAAGCTTCTTCTGCCGTAGTTTTGGCAGCCTCCGTCGACGGCATGTAACCAGCCGAAAGACCAAGCAAAACCGTCAGTGCGAGAGCTGTAGTTCTTTCTCTCTTCAGTTTCATCGTTCTTCTCCCCCTGTTTCTCTCTTTTGGTATTATAATGTATTCTTTAATTCGTTTTAAGCTTACCACTAACAAATAATATTAAACAATCGATACCCGATGAACTGAAACGACGTTACATAAAAAACGCCTCGCCTGCCAGCAAAAAACCCCGCCCTTGAAACACTGTTTCAAAAGGATCAATTCCTTATCGAAACAAACAATCAAAAATAAAAGAAAGCGGCCTGCCAAAAGACCGCTTCCTTTTATTCCTTTGTAATATTCTTTTGTAGTGGCATAAAGGACTGGCGAATGACGGGACAGCCATAGCAGTCCGCCCCATCAAAGGTTTCCCGTTCCGCAAAGTGTTCGCGAAGGTGTTTCGCGCAAGCCGGCGATACCACCTCTTCCTGAAGCTCCTCCTTCGTCTTGGGTTCTTCCTTCACAAACTGCAGCATCCAGGCATCCCATTTTTCATAGAGCCGCAGCAGCTGGCGATGTTGCAACTCATAGCCCTGTCCATCTCCTCCCTGCTCCAGCTTTGCCTTGCGTAGCACACTGCAACGGGAACACTCATAGGTTGTGACACCGCCGTTTTTCGCATGCTGCACGCAGGACTTTGGCAAAGACCAGGCATAATAGCCAATCTTTTCAGCCATGCGCATGATAGCCGCATGTTCCTTCGCCAGCCGCTCTTTGTCCCGGGGAATGTACTGCCGAACGGTGGCCTCCATATTTTCCCGGGTAGGGCGAAGAGGGAAGGGAATTAACTTACCTCCCTCCTCTTCGGAGTTCAAGGCATTGACCTTGTGGACCATGCCGAGAATCATCAGTGTGCGCTGTTGACGCATAAGGTCCAAAAACTCCTTGCTGTGTCTGATTCCTCTTGGGTCTTTATCTTCCTCCATGGCCTTGTGCAGCTCAATTGCCGCCAGCAGCATTTTTTTATGCAGGTCCATCATCTCTTCGAACAAATCCCGCATAAGTTCCCGCCGCTTTCTCCACTCTGTGTCCTTCGCCATAGTCACCCCTCGCTTTTAACTTTTCCCTTCACACTTCCCACATCATCTCTAGGTATCAATTCGTCACTGAAGGTCGAAATCCTTTTCCCCCACCTTTAGGGTGTTTGTTTTTTCAATAGCCAATCAATCAGATTATACTGGCGAATCCCGTCATAGTTCGCATTGGCACCAACCACATCGAGGGTCAGCAAAATTTTGGGGTGATTGTCTTTTATTTTTTGCAAGACACGCAATTCACGTTCCTTAGTCTTCTCATCCAGCACACTAGCAGATACTTGGTAATAGGTGACTTCCTCTCCATTTTCAGCGACGAAATCAACTTCATACTCCGCTACCTTGCCAATATTGACGCGCATATTACGCCGCATCAACTCCAAGTACACAATATTTTCCAGCAAATGACCTAAATCAGCTGTACTTTCTGCTGTCAATATCCGGCGTAATCCTGTATCCGCGATATAATATTTCCCCAAAGTTTTAAGATACTGCCGCCCCTTGACATCATACCGGTCTACCTTATAAAAAATAAAACTGTCTGTAAGCGCCCGTACAAACCGCTCCACCGTATTGACCGATATTTTTCGTCCACTAGAAACCAGCGTATCGGCTATCTTCTTTATCGAAATCGGACTACCGATATTGCTGGCCAGCGTCCGCACAACACTCTCCAGAATCGTCAAGTCTGTAATCTTTTCTCGCATAGCAACATCTTTGACGAGAATCGTGTTATAAATGCCTTCCAAATAAATGCGCACCGACTCCTCATTACGATTCAACTGCGTTACATAAGGAAAAGCACCAAAGCGCATATACTCCTGAAAGGCCTCACCTCTGTTTTGCTGAGACGTCGTAGAATAATACTCCGCAAAGGATAATGGCTGCATCGTAATCGTAATATAGCGCCCGGATAAAAGGGTTGCCAGCTCACCAGATAACATAAAAGCATTAGAACCTGTGATATATACGTCCGTATCCGGCTGGATGAATAAACTATCAACGGCTCGCTCAAAATCTTGGCAGTTTTGAACTTCATCCAAGAATATATATGTCTTTCTTCCTGGCTGTAATCTTTCCTTCACGTAGGCATAAAGCTTACGGTAATCCAATAATTCTTCATAAGCCAAGTCTTCTAAATTAATCCAGATGATCTGTTCTGATGACACACCTTCTTCTCGCAGTTTATCGATAAAAAGGGAAAATAACGTCGATTTGCCACAGCGTCGAATGCCTGTAATCACCTTAATGACTTGCTTATCCCGCCAACGACATAGTTCTTGTAAGTAATCCTTGCGTTGTATCATCGCAACCACCTCCTTTTTCTATATTATATCAAAAAGTAGTAGATTTTGTATAGTTTTTTCATTTCACTGAGAAAACTATACAAAATCTACTACTTTTTCCTTTTAGCCAAAACAAGCGGCAACCGAATTGGTTGCCGCTTGCCTGTATTAGCGTTTCATATTAATCATTGTCTCAAGCATTTCATCACTGACCGTGATAATCTTGGAGTTCGACTGGAAACCGCGCTGGGTGACAATCATATCCGAGAACTCGTTGGCAATATCGACATTGGACATCTCCAGAGCCGACGATGTAATTGTAGAGCCTGTCGAATCATACGATACCTTCCCCGAGTTATTCGATTCTTGATAAAGACTATTTCCTGTTTTAGTCAAACCTGCGGCATTATTAAACGTAGCTATTGCTATTTTAGCCTCAGCTTGTTTTACGCCATTAGAATATACTCCCGTTATAACGCCAGTGCTGTCAATAGAAACACTCTGCAATGTTCCAGAAGCATTTCCATCCCCTTTATTAGAAATTGTACTTGTACCTGCATACTGAGTAAGACCGCTTAAATTTAAAGTTACATCTCCATCATCATAAGCTCTATCACCCGAACTAGAAGTTGATAATGATGCAGATCCTGATACATATCTACCATTACCATCAAAAACTAAATCACTTTTGCTCAAGGAAACCGAGAATGTTGTTCCATCATCTTCTACAGTATTATAGGTATCACTACCACCAGCTAAACTTAACTCCCAAGTACTCTCCGCACCTGCAGTACGCGTAAACAGAACAGGTACAGAATGAACACCACCATCAGTATCATATAACGTTACCGTTGTGGTTATAGACGAATAGAACGTATCACCACTCGAATAATTTTTCCCCAATAACCCAGACAAAGTCTTGCCATCTGATGTTACGATACTTAAAGAATTAACCTCTTTACCGTTATATTTATATGCTGTTCCCTTTCCATTTCGGGTAATTGCTGTTATCGAACCATCCGTACCTCTGCCCTTCCGCTCATATAACTGAGCAGACGATGTAACGCTATACGGTGCTGGCAACGGATCTGTCCTTCCATTAGCACAATTAACTACAGCACCAGTATTAGCCGTTATATCACCAATTGTAAATCCACCAAAAGCTACCGTATCACCATCTCTATATGTAGCATTTTGTGGATTTGGAATACGGACTTTAACCACCGTTCCAGCCGAAGTCCCATAAGTATCATCAAGCTTAAAACTAACTTCCACAGCAGAATTTGGATTTGTAGCTGGGCCTATAGCGGTAACACCATTAGTAATAATTGTTCCTGAAAGAGCTATTGAACCGCCATAAGAATAATTACCACTTGTCAAACCTTTAAGATCCAAAGGGCTAGGACTAACTAAAGTTGACGAAGCTCCCGATTTTACTTGCACATCAACTGTTCCAGAAGAATTTGCAGTAACAGAATCTATATTCTCCGTCCACAATTTAACACCATCCAAAACCTGATTGGTCGTAAAATTAAAGCCTGCAGTATCATCCACTTCAATTACCTCACCGGTATCAGTAGTGAGTGAAATCGTCCCCTTATCTACCTTAGTCGGCGTATACGAGTTTATAGTTTCCTGTGTGCCATCAGCATATTTTATAATCATATTACTAATGTCATAGCCAGTCATATCTCCCTGCAAATTTTTCGTATATGATATTAAAGTGGTTGCTGCAGCATCCATTCCTTTACCTACCTGAATTTGAATATCTCCATCAGGGTCCCCAGCAACATTGCTAATATCACCATTATTAGCTATATACCCCTGGACCTTCATACCACTTCCCGGCATTACCAAGTTTCCATTAGCATCAAACTCAAACGCACCATTACGAGTATAAAAAGTTTCATTTCCTTTTTTTACCACAAATAGCCCATTACCCGAAAGACACAAATCTGTATTCTTTCCTGTTGATTGTACTGCTCCGTCTGTAAACAACATATCAATACTCGATACCCCTGTACCTAAGCCAATTTGTTTAGGATTTGTTCCTCCAAGATTTGCACTAGGAGAACCAGCTCCTGATAAAGTCTGACTCAACGTATCCGCAAAGGTCACGCGGCTTGATTTAAAACCGGTCGTATTTACGTTGGCAATATTGTTGCCGATTACATCCATTCGCGTCTGATGTCCTTTAAGTCCCGATACACCAGAATATAACGAACGCATCATAATAAATCACTTCTCCTTTATCCCTTGTGCCTTAGAGTATGGCGGCACTGTCTATATTCGTGAATATGTTTTCTTTGGCACTTTCTTCGTCTACTGCGGTAATGACGGTGCGATTCTTCACGCTGACAACCAGCGCGGTCTGTTTCATCCATATCAGCGCGTCGCGGGAACCTTTTTCCGCCATGCGCTCCACCGCATCATTCAGGCGATTCATATCGCTGTCACTTAGTTCCACGCCACGCATTTCGATGCGTTTGGCCGCATGATGCGAAAATTTAACGCCATGTTCCGCCGCATGCAGTTCACGGTCAAATGCCTTTTCGTCTGGTCTTGGCGACTTTCCCTGTCTCCTGCCGATTCCTGCCATTCCCTGCTCGGCCTTAGCTGGTACTTTGCTGATTTCTTTCATATATGCCTCAACCTTCATCTGGATTTTTAAAACCTATACTTTTTGGAATGACAAATTTTTATTTAAGAAAAACAGCATTTTCACCGATAGATATAGTAGATTAATAAAGAAAAAGGCCTATTCAGAAAAGTATACCTTTCTGAATAGGCTCAAGGCGCGAGCGTTTACCGTTCGCGCTTTTTTCGTTGCTGACATTTGTTGTAAAAAGTCGATACAGGCATATTGATTTGTCTTGCGGCCTGATTCATTGACATCCGCCCTTCCCGCCACGCAGCATAGGCCTGCAAAAATCCCGGAGGCAGCGGCTTGCAGGGGCGTCCGAAGCGTACCCCGCGCTTGCGAGCCTCGGCAATGCCTTCGGCCTGCCGCTTGCGAATGTTGCGCCGCTCATTCTCCGCGACAAAGGATAACACCTGCAAAATTACATCACTGACGAAAGTTCCGAGCAAGTCACGCCCCTTTCGCGTATCTAACAGCGGCATATCCAGAACGATAATATCTGCTCCCTTGATTTTCGTGATTTGACGCCATTGTTCCAATACCTCTTGATAATTTCGCCCAAGCCTGTCAATCGAATGGATACATAGGATTGTTTCCGAATCGATGCGCCGCATAAGTTTTTGATACTGGGGCCGGGAAAAATCCTTGCCGGAAAGTTTGTCCATATAAATATTTTTCGGTTTTATCCCCATGCGTTCCATTGCCGCCAATTGGCGGTCTAGATTCTGCTCCCTGGTGCTCACCCGCACATATCCTAATAACTGCTGCATAAAATTCCTCCCTAAAAAAATCGGGCTATGCCGGAAGCCGCAACTACCTGCATAGCCCATTAGGGAAAAATGTTTATCGGATAAACCATGGTTTGAGGACAATCGTCACAAAAAACACCAGCGATGACAGCACCACGATGGTTGCACCAGCTGCCATATTGAAGTAATAAGCCAGAATTAAGCCGCTGACGCCAGTAAAAAGTGCCAGACATACCGACACCGCATGATATTGTTTGACGTTATTGGTCACATTGCGGGCGGCTGCCGCCGGCAGTACCAAAAGGGCATTGATAATCAGAATGCCGACCCACTGGATGCTGATGGATACAACCACTGCCAGGATTGCCGCGAACATTCCCTCCACCAAAAAGGTCTCAATCCCACGGCTGCGGGCAAAGGACGAATTAATGGATAGGACCAGCAGTTTATTATAGAGGAAAGCCCAGCCAACCAACACCAGACCAAAGACAACAACCAACGCCTGCAAATCCTCCTCGGTGATGCTTAGGACATCGCCAATCAAGAAGGAAGAGAATTTGTTAAAGCCGCCGCCACTCGTCATAATCATAAGCCCCAGCGCAATTGCCGTCGAGGAAAACACCCCTATAATCGTATCCGTCGAAGCCGTACTCTTATTTTTGATATACGTGATGCACAGCGCAAACAAGATGGAAAAGACGACCAAGGATACCAGTGGTGATACCACCCCCAGCAATACTCCCAGCGCAATACCGGTGAAGGCACCATGTCCCAAGGAATCCGAAAAGAAGGCCATGCGATTCGAAACCACCATGGTGCTCAAAAGGCCAAACAGCGGCGTAACCAGCAGGATAGCGAGTAATGCATGTTTCATGAACATGTGACTAACCCATTCGAAGGGAAGCACCATATCCATGATGTCATATAGTAATTCCATCAGTCTTCCCTCCCAGTCTTTTCCGCTTGCGCATCCATTAAGGCTGCATCGCCCCCCGCGAGCATCCCGAAGATCCGGCGGGTACGCGAATCACGGAATACCTCCTGAGGCGTGCCGCTCATGACGACACTCTTATTCATCAATACCACCTGGTCAGCATGCCGTGCGACCATATTGAGGTCATGCGAAATCAAGATAATCGCCATATCCTCTTTCTCACGCAGTTCTGTTAATATTTCATAAAAGAGTTCCAATCCATTCTGGTCAACGCCTGACACCGGCTCATCCAACAGCAGTAAATCCGGCATGGGATCTAGCGCTAATGCCAGCAGTACCCGCTGCAGCTCACCACCTGATAGCGCGCCGAGGCGGCGATCGATGAGATGCTCCGCATGAACCCGTGCCAGGCTCTTTTCGACGCGCGGACGCAGACTCTTATCCGAGCAGAGCCAAACGGGACGCTTGGAAAGGCACGCCATGAAGATATCCATGACGCTCGTCGGCGCACTGACATCAAACCGCAGGTATTGCGGCACATAACCAATGACCGGATGTCCCGTATGCTTTCCCTTGGCATCGACATAATGGAGTTTTCCCTCATGAGGCACTTCGCCCAAGATCGCCTTCAAAAGCGTACTCTTGCCCGCGCCATTCGGACCGATTATGGCCGTCAGCTGCCCACAATGGATATGGATATTCACATGGTCAAAGATAGTCAATCGACCAATTTTGACCGCAAAATCTTCGATCCGGGTGCAGCATAATTTCGTGCAGTCTTCACTCGAAGCTGCATGATGATGCATGATATTCTTAAACAAATTCGTTACTCCTCATAATCAATGGGTCAACTGGCGAAAGGCCCGGCTGCCGATGGCAAAGCCCAACACCGCATAAACGGCCAGCACCAGCACTGACCCCAGTGCAATCTCACTGCCGCTGCCTATCCCGCGCAGCAAATAACTCGTATGGGTAAGCGGCAAAATCTCGATAATACAGCGCAGAAAAGCCGGCAGCGCCTGGGTGGAAAAGAAAGTTCCACACAAAAACGACATGGGCAGCAGAATATAGGTGTTTACCTGGCTCATCTCCTCATAAGTCCGGATTTTCATCGCCGCAATAAAGCCGATTTCCGCAAAGATGATGCAGTTTAGGATTAGCACAAACAAAAAGAGCGGCGTAAGCGTGAAATGCGCGCCAAAGGCCAAGGCCAGTATCACAATAATAGCCGATGAAATCAAGCCGCGAAGCACTGCGGCCAGCACCTTGCCAATGACAAAGGCATCCGGCCATATCGGCGCCAGGATGTATTCTTCCAGACTCTTATGATAGATACGCTCGGCATGCACCGGCGTAATGCTGTTGAAGCTGATATTCATCGAATTGAGCGCTAGAATGCCCGGCACGAGAAAATCAAGATACGTCCCCGAATCCACCGAAATACTGCGCCCCAGCCCCCAGCCAAAAGCGACCAGATAGAGCATGGGTGCCACCATACGCGACAGGATAAATTTCGTCATCCGGCGCTTGAGTACCACCCAGTCACGCCAAAACACCGTCCAGATATCGTAAAGCATCAGATGCCCTCCCTTCGGCCCGTGAGTTCGATGAAGGCGTCTTCAAGATTCGTCGGCCGGATGAGAATGGAACCATCCCCTTCTTGCTGACCGGCAAATTCCGCTGCCGCCTGCTTTTCCGCGAAGAACTCATACTGACGCCCCTCGCTGCCATCCCACTCCACCGTATAACCGCCGAGCGTTTCGCAAAAATTCTGCGGGGTATCCAGGGCTACGAGTTTTCCCTTATTCAAGATGGCCACTCGGTCACAGAGCGATTCTGCTTCTTCAATATAATGCGTCGTCAAAAAGACCGTAACCCCATCGCGGGCCATTTGGCGGATTAGCTGCCAGATGCGGCGCCGCACCTGCGGGTCAAGTGCCACCGTAGGCTCATCCATAAACAAAATCCGCGGACGATGCAAAAGTGCCCGCGCAATGAGCAGCCGGCGTTTCATGCCGCCCGACAGACGGCGCACGCCATCGTTTACCACCTCGGTAAGTTCCACATAGGACAATAGTTCGCGGATACGCTGCTGACGCTCCGCCCGCTTTATATGATGCAGCCGAGCATGGAGCTCCAAATTTTCCCGGACCGTCAAATCCTGGTCAAAATTCACATGCTGCGGCACCACGCCAATGATGCTCTTTAGCTTCTGTGCATGCTCTACCAGCTCCATGCCCTTATACTTTATTGAGCCACTCGTCGGCTGCGTCTGCATCGTCAGCAGGCGGATGGTTGTGGTCTTGCCGGCACCATTGGGTCCCAACAAACCAAAGATTTCCCCCGCTTTCACCGAAAGCGACAGATTGTCCACCGCCGTTTTCTCGCTATTTTTCCCCGCCTTTGTCTTATGGGGGAATTTCTTCACCAGATTTTCGATTTGAATCATGGGTTTTCTCCGTTAATATATCTACCATAGTTATTGTAGCAAACTCGTCAAGGTCTTGGACTTTCCACCCAAAATCCGCTACAATAGATTCTATCAGAATCGATAAGGAGATGTAAATATGACCGATAAACAAATCGACCTTTCCCCGATGGAAGCCCAGCGCATGACCCGCAATATTCAGGCCCTGCAAAAACGCCTCCGCGATATGCATGCCATGCGTGACGATATCAATACAGCCCTTTCCCGAGTAACCGAAGACAATCTCTCGCTGGCACTCACCCAGAAAAAAAACCTCAAAGCTCTCTCGCGCGAATACGATAAATTGAGCCAGGATGTCAAATGCCTTGATCCGTTCGATGCAGCTCAAATCTTAGAGGAAGAATATAATTACATCCTGACCATCGGCAATGTTTTGGAAACCACACGCGAACTCAAAAAGACTGCCGGCCTCAAAGATACCGACCGCGATGCAATTCTAGGCGGCCTCATCCAATTCTACCACGGTCTGCGGCAGGAACTTTCCACAGCCCAGACGACCAAAGAAAATCAGCCGCTAAACGTTACGGCAAAATAAAAGAAGCCAGCCATCTGGAAAGATGGCTGGCTTTTGTCGTTCTTGTTACAGATTCTCCAGCAGGCGAATCTCATTCTTCATGATGTATTCCCGTTTTTCCGGAAGTCGTCCATTGACCAGATACGCAAAAGCGATATCGACTGCCAGATGCCCCTGCCGGTAAGGATGCTGATAAATCGTCGCCCGCACGACACCGAATTTCATCATCTCCACCGTTGTGGGCACACTGTCGAAAGTAATGACCATCGGCCGCTTCTCCTCCGGCAGCTGCATAACAGCCCGACCGATGCCGTATACGCCGGCCGCCAGCGAACAGATTGCCGTTGTCTCTGGATGAATGCGCAGGAATTCCTTGGTCCGCTCATAGGCAAAGATCTCATCATCGTCATGCTCAATCACATCGATAGCATAGAAGTCCTTGACCCGTTTCATGCGGTGAAAGAACCCCTCCAATCGCTGCTTATGACCAAGTACCTGTCGGCTTCCCAGGATAAGCCCGATTTTGGCCGAGGTTCCAATCATCGCCTCCAAAAGCGCACAGGCAGTAATTCCGCCATTATAATAATCACTGCCCACATAACAATGGCGTTTTGACCCATCCACATCATTATTTAGATTGACCACAAAGACCCCAGCATCCACCAGCTCATCAATCTTTTGGACAATCCGTTTATCATTGATAGGATTCAAAATCAACGCATTGACATCCGACTGAATGGATTCAATCAGTGCCAATTGATCTTCGGGCAGATAGCCCTTCATGGTATGGATTTCAACCTGCAGGCCGTAAATCTTATATTCTTCGGCTGCGTCCTTGATTCCCTCAATCACACGATCAAAGAAGGCATTTCCCTCCGAGGAAAGGATGATACCGATCACCGGACGGTGTTTGCGGGCTGCCAGCGCCTTGCCGGCCGGATTGGGTTCGTAGCCAAGCTGTTTGGCCATTTTACGGATATTTGCTGCTGTCTCGGCGTTTACGCGTCCACGTCCATTCAAGGCACGGTCGACAGTTCCTCGTGAGACGCCGCAGAGTTCGGCAATTTTCTTCATTGTAACCATACTATTTCTTCCCTGCTATCTGCTTCTCATAATCTCTTCAGTCGTATTTTAGCAATTTTTTTATCATTCGTAAATAACGAAGAATGTGAAAACCAGTACGAGCCCTCCTCCGACGAGGACGGCTCGTACTTTTGCCAATTACTGGCTTATAACGTAAGATTTTTCCCCTTTAGTCCAATCCAGGCTCCATCCTGTTCCAGGCCACTTTCTTTATGAGCGATCAACCATTTATTCTCAGCAAAGAGCAGCCGATCTTCTGCTTCTTTTCCCACGGGTTCATGGAGCTCTTCATTCGTTCCCTTCGGCAGTACCACCCCGCAGCGGAACTCCTGGCCTTCCTTGCCACACGGCGCATAGTGAAGCGTCGTTGCATAGAGCTCGACAGCTGTGCCGGCTGGCACAAAGAACACTTCCATCTTGCTCGTGTCATAAGTATTGGTCTCATAATCAATATCCTGCTGGCGTCCCAGAATCAGATAAAGGTCGGTAGCCGCAATATCGATTTCCGAAGAACGATGATATTCGACGGCATTGAGCTTCTCATTCCAGCCGCTGCAATGACCGAACTCGATAGCCTGCTCGCCATACGTCTTGTCCTTGAGTTCCTGATAGAGAGGCAGCTCCTCAAACTCACGCACCGATGGCTCATAGACCACCTCGCCTTTCTTCACTGCCGGACGGGCTTTGATTGTCTTTACAAAGCCCTCGACATCCAGCGGCAACACACGGCCATACGGACGAAATTCTTTTTCCTTAACATTACTGATTTTCATGTTCTACACCTCGCGATTCTAGTTAACAATCATTCTTCGATTTCTTTATAGCTGAAATAATCAAAGTCAGCGGGCAGCGCCGTTCCCGTAATGTCGATGCAATTCATGCCGACAAACGCGCCGGTAAAAAAGCCACCGCCCCGCACATAGTCATCGGACAGTTTCCAGCTGTCAAGGGTGACCGGCAGATATGTAAACGCCTTGCCATCAAACGAATACGCATAGCGATAATTCCGTCCACGGACCTCCACCTTGAAATGGACGGTCTTTACGTCCTCCGGCACCGGGATTTCCTGACCAGCCAGCGGCATCGAGAAGCTGCCATTATCGGCTACGACCAAATCGATACAGCGCCCCTTGCTCTCATTCCAGGTCACATGGATGCTCGACCAATTCTCTGTGTTGTAATAACAGGTCATCCCGGCCATCTGTTGGAACGATACGGGCTGGAACTCTACGCTTGTCTGTGCATCGAACTGGAACGACTGCCAGCGGCGAGCCACATGCGCCTGCGTGAATTTCGACTGCAGGGATTCACGGCCATAGAGCCGCAGGAATCCTGGCCGAGCCGAAAGACTGCCGAGCTTTTCCGTAAACGGAATCCTGAGCGTCTGGAAGTTGATATTTAAACTTGCCGCATCAAAATCATCGACTTCTTCATAGGTGGCAGCCCATTCCTGCGCTGGAAGATTCGGAGCTTCGACCTCCAGGCTGCCCTGACGGCCGCCGACTACGATGGGCCAGCCATCGCGCCATTCGATTTTCTCGATTGCCGTCTCCCGACCCAGCGGACAATAGGCATGCTGCTCGCGTTCGCGGCTCGGGAACCCAGCCGGTGCCGGCAGCGGACGCCCCGTCAGATGCGCCAGATACCACTGCCCATCCTGCGTTTCTACGAGCGACGCATGGCCGCATTTCTGCAACGGATTATGGATATCCGTCCAGGCCGACAGCAGGGGATAATCTGGCTGGATTTCATAAGGGCCTTGAATATCCTTGCTCCGTGCAATCGTCTCCGAATGCTGATACGTCGTACCACCTTCGGCCGTCATCAGATAATACCTGCCATTGATGTGGTAAAGATGCGGCCCTTCGGTATAGGCGATATCCGTGCCTTTATAGATGATTTCCGGCTGGCCGATGAGTTTTTCTTCCGCCACCGAATATTCCTGCAGGGCAATGCCATAAAAATTATGGTGATAAACGCGCTGATCCCAATACATATTGACCAGGTATTTGCGGCCGCTCGGGTCGTGGAACAGCGACGCATCAAAGCCAGCACCATTCAAAAGCACCGGTTTTGACCACGGCCCCTTGATGTCTTCGGCCGTCGTAAGATAGTTGTGGCAGTCCTTCCACATGCCATCGACGACCTTGACATCGGTGTAAATCAGCCAGAACTTGCCATCGGCATAGCTGAGGTCTGGCGCCCAGATTCCACCCGAATCCGGATTGCCTTTCATGTCCAGCATGTCCGTAGTATCGAGCGGATGTGCAATCAGCTGCCAATGCACCAAATCTCTGGAATGATGGATCTGCACGCCCGGAAACCATTCGAACGTCGACGTGGCAATATAGTAATCATCGCCGGCCCGCACAATGCTCGGGTCCGGATTGAAACCTTTCAAGATTGGATTCTTTATCTTCATGGTAAGTGCTCCTTTTACTTACATGGTTCCCGTTGCTGGCATGCCCTCATGTTCCTGCTCGTGTTCCTGCGCATGACGGCTCTCAAGCTCTGCTACAATCTCATGATAGCGTTCATCATCCAAGCCATAGAAGCAGATGTCAATGAATGCTACCGCCAAGAACAGCAGCGGAATCAAGGTCGTCGTCAGCAAGATACCCTGCAGGGCCTCCGGCGTCTGCACCTGATTGGCCACATAGCCAAACCGCGCGAGCATGAAGCCCGGGACGATGCCGCCCAGGGCCAGACCGAACTTGAAGAAGAAACCGATAATGGCATAAATCATACCGCTTAACCGCTTGCCCGTCTTGTACTCACCATACTCGATGGTCTCCGGAATCAGCGCCCACATAAAGCCGCCTGCAACGATGATGCCGCACGAACCGATAAAGCGCGCGATGAGCACCAGCGTGATATTGTCTGCCGGCACCAGATAGGTGACGATGCAGCCAATCATGCCCAGCGCCAGGGAAATGCGCAGCAAATTGATTTTGCCGACGAGCTTATTGAAGGTCGGCACCATCGGCAGCAGGAAGAAAGCCGGCAAGGTACCGATAAGGCCATACCACTGGATGAGATCCGGACGGTTGCAGTTATAGGTAACAAAGTACGTGCCAATGGAATTCATAACCGCCATCATACCGAAGAGGATGATGAAGAACAGGCTCAGGACAACCAGCGGACGATTTACCTTGAACTGTTTGAACACATCGACAAACCGCAGCTTCTCATCATTGGACGGGTCAATCTTGATGCGCTCCTTCGTCTGCGAGAAGCAGTAGAGCAGCAACAGCGCGCCAATAACACTGTAAAGTCCCATGGTCACCTGCCAGCCAAAGCGGGACTCCTCCCCCGTATAGCTGCCAGAAATCATCGTAACCAAAACCGGGATGCCAAACGAAACGATAAGGCCGCCCAGATTCGCGCAGAGCATGCGAATCGAAGTCATGCTGACGACTTCCTTGTTATCACGGGTCATCGCCGCCGTAAGCGCACCATACGGAATATTGATGGTCGTGTAAACCAAGGACAGGCCAATATAGGTTGCATACGCATAGATGACGCTCGCCCCCTGCGTGAGCTCCGGCGTGCTGAAGCAAAGAATGCCGAGCACCGCAAACGGAAACGCACCGTAGAGCAGATAAGGCCGGAACTTGCCGTACTTGAAGGTATGCTTATCCACAAACGTGCCGACAATCGGATCGACAATGGCATCCATCACGCGCACGACGAGGAACATCGTCGCAACGATTTCCGCCGGCAGGCCATAAACATTGGTATAGAAAAACAAGAGATAGGTGCAAACCGTAGTATAGATGAGATTGCAGGCCAGGTCGCCCATAGCGTAGCCCGTCTTTTCCCGCATGCTCAGCTTATAATTTTTCAAAGCTTCCATTTTTCCCTCTCTTCCTGCAGATACTCAACAGCCAATATTGCGCAGTTTCTTGCCTTCCATGAGGTTTTTCTCGATATTTTCCAGCGTGACATTCTTCGTCTCCGGCACATACGCCATCGTCAAAACGATAAAGAAACCATTAAGCAATGCATAAAGCCAGAACGTATGAGCCGAGCCGAGCGTATCGACCAACGTCAGGAAGGTTGCCCCGACAATCGCACAGGTAATCCAGTTGGTCATCGTCGAGCAGGCGACACCGAACTCACGGGATTTAAGCGGCTGGATTTCTGAGCAGAGAACCCAGACAATCGGGCCTGCACTCATACCAAAACCAGCAATGCTGACCATCGTCATAATGGCTGCCAAATACGAAATTGACACATCGGCCGTGCCAGCTTCGAGCAGCGACATGCAGACACCTACCACCGCCATGGAGAGCGCCATAACACCAAAGCCAATCTTGAGCGTCGGTTTGCGACCGTTTTTGTCTACCATAAAGATGGCAATAAACGTGGACAACACGAAGACGATGCCATTGATAACCGTACCAATCATCTGATCTTCCGTGGTCGAGAAACCTGCAAGACTCAAAATTTTCGGCGAGTAATACATGATGACGTTAAACCCGGTAAACTGCTGCATTGCCTGCAATAGTACCCCTAAAAATACTGCCCGGCGGACATTCTTATTTGCCTTGAAAAGCCCCCAGCCGTCCTGTTTGATTTTCAGGGCGTCTTTAATATCTGTCATTTCTTCCCGAGCGATTTCGACACTGCCATGCAGTGCTTCCAAGACACCCGAAGCTTCCTCGATGCGTCCTACAGCTGCCAGCCAGCGTGGGCTGTCCGGCAGGCGGATAACCGTCAGCAGCAAAAGGACAGCCGGCAGGGCAATGACCATCAGCATCATACGCCAGTTGCCACTGTAACTGAATGCCGTATCGGAAAGGAAAGCGGCGAGGATACCCACGGTAACCATCAACTGATAACCGGATATTACCCGTCCACGGGCATTTTTATCCGACATCTCAGCCAAATAAAGCGGCGCCGTATAGGATGCAATACCAACGGACAGGCCCAAAATCAACCGAAAACCGATGAGCATATCCGCACTGACAGCAAAACCGGAACCGAGCGAGCCGACGATAAACAGGGTCGCGCCTATCATCAAGCTCTTTTTGCGGCCGATTTTCTTGGCCATAACCGATGCTACGATTGCACCAGTAGCCGCTCCTACCATCATCGAGCTGACGACCCATTCCTGGGCCGCACTGGATAAATTCCATTCCTGACTGATGAACGGCAAAGCACCAGATATGACACCTTGATCCAGGCCAAACAGCAGCCCCGCCATACCAGCGGCAAAATAGATGAACATGCGGACATGCGCAGCAGCCCGCCCGGCTGCCTTATCGGCCATATTCTTAGGTAACGAAGCATCCATTGATAATTCCTCCCTTATAATACTGCTAACTCGCTATAGCACTCCTTGAGCTGGCTATATAGTTTCTGGTAAAGCTTATGCCCTTTCTCATAGTAAGCATGTGCCGATGGTTCTGGCTGGCACCAGGTATCCTGCTCGATAAACTGCCGGCAAGCCGTCGGAACATCCGGGAACAATCCAGCGCCAACACCGGCCAGGATTGCCACCCCCAAAGCCGGTCCTTCCTGGGCTTTGATGGTTTTGACCTCGCAAGCGTACATATCCGCCAACATCTGCCGCCAAATACGGCTCTTGCCACCGCCGCCACAGGCCATCATTTCTTGGACGTCAACCTTCATTTCCTTCAACACATCGAAACAATCGAGCAGGGAATAGCTGACCCCTTCCATAACCGAACGCAGCATATCTGCCTTGGTATGAATGGCCGACAGCCCGAAAAATACACCCCGGCAATCCGGATTGAGATGCGGCGTACGCTCACCCATCAGATACGGGAGATAGAAGAGCCGGCGGCTGCCGATTGGCACCTTGGCTACATCCTGATTGATAAGGTCGTAGGAGTCGACCCCCTTCAGGACAGCTTCATCTTTGTACTTCTCTGCCAGAGTATCCCGGAACCATTTGAGCGACAAACCAGCAGCCTGGGTGACACCCATAACATGCCAGCACCCAGGTACCGCACAGCAAAAGGTATGAACCCGGCCCTTCGGGTCAATGCGCGGCTCACTGGTATGGGCAAACACCACACCGCTAGTGCCGATTGTCGTAAAAGCCCGGCCATCTTCCACAATGCCTGTCCCCACAGCAGCCGCCGCATTGTCTCCAGCACCACCTACTACTACGGTAGCCGTCGTCAAGCCAGTCTTTTCCGCAAAATCCTCCGATACATGGCCCGTCACCTCCGGCGACTCATAGACCTTCGGCAAGAGGGATTCATCAATCTCCAGCTTCTCTAAGATTTCCTTGGACCAGCAGCGGTTTGGAACATCCAGAAGCTGCATGCCGCTGGCATCGGATACCTCTGTTGCATAATCGCCAGTCATGCGGAATCTCACATAATCTTTCGGCAGTAGAATATGACGGCAGGCCTTGTAATTTTCTGCTTCATGGTTGCGCACCCAGAGGATCTTGGATGCCGTAAAGCCAGTCAAAGCCGGATTCGCCGTGATCTCAATCAGCCGTTTCGCCCCCACCCGGCGGGTAATCTCCTCGCACTCTTTGCCCGTACGCTGGTCACACCAGATAATAGCCGGACGAATGACTTCGTTAGCTTCATTCAGCATGACCAGGCCATGCATCTGTCCGGAAAGACCAATGCCCTTGATTGCCTCAGCGGGTACACCAGACTCCTGAACCACTTTCTTTACGGTACGCACCACTGCACTGTACCAATCCAATGGTTCCTGTTCTGCCCAGCCATTCTGTGGCTGATACAGCGGGTATTCTTGCGAAGCAGATTGTATCACCCGGCAGGTTTCGTCAAAAAGCACCGTCTTGGTCGCGGAAGTACCAATATCAATGCCAATCAGATAGTTCATTGCTTTTGCCCCCCATTTTTTTGCTTTCGTGTCTCTATTGCGTGCTCATGCACGCTCAAGCTCGTAATCAATATAACACAAGATAAAATACGAGTCAATACGATTTTGTATTTTTCTAAAAATTTAATAAAGTGAATGATTAATAAAAAATTAGGGCTATAATAGGTAGTTTCTCCGAAAATCTTGTTATTTTTACGATAAATAAAAATAAAACAATTGACAATGCGATATTCCGGTGTTATCCTAGGAATCGTGATAAGCGTGCACATGAACGCACGTAAAAGTTATCTGTGTTAATATTTCATAAAGGAGCGTTTACCATGACCATGAGCAACATTCCAACTGTCAAATGCGGCATCCTCTCTGTCAGCCGCGACTGCTTTATTATTTCTCTTTCCGAGAACCGCCGTCACGCGATTGTGGAAAGTTATACCAAAAAATACGGTTCCCTTTACGAAGTAAAGAAAACCGTTGAAAATGAGACGGATATGCTCGAGGCAGTAAAAGAAGCCAAAGATGCTGGCTGCAACGCCTTGGTAGTATTCCTCGGCAATTTTGGCCCGGAAACACCGGAAACACTGATTGCCAAGGAGTTTGATGGTCCCGTTATGTACGTATCGGCTGCTGAGGAAAGCGGCAAAGACCTCATCAACGGGCGTGGTGATGCTTATTGCGGCATGCTCAACTGTTCCTACAATCTGGGCATGCGTCACTTGAAAGCCTTTATTCCGGAATATCCAGTAGGTACGGCCGACGATATCGCTGCGATGATTGCCGAGTTCCAGCCGGTTGCCCGCACCCTCATCGGTCTTTCCCATCTGAAAATCATCACCTTCGGCCCACGCCCGCAGGACTTCTTCGCCTGCAATGCTCCGATTCAGCCGCTCTATGACCTCGGTGTGGAAATCGAGGAAAATTCCGAACTCGATTTGCTCGTTTCCTATCGAGCTCATAAAGACGATCCGCGAATCACAGCTATCGTTGAAGAGATGGCCAAAGAACTAGGTCATGAAGGCAATCCTTATCCGGAAATGCTGCCACGCATGGCACAATTTGAGCTCACACTGAAGGATTGGATGAAGGAGCACAAAGGTGCTCGCGATTATGTCGCCTTTGCCGATAAATGCTGGCCGGCCTTCCCGAAGGAATTCGGCTTTGAGCCGTGTTATGTCAACAGCCGCATGGTTTCCCAGGGCATCCCCGTATCCTGCGAAGTCGACATTTACGGTGCCCTTAGCGAATACATTGGTCTTTGCGTCAGCGGCGATGCCGTAACGCTGCTCGACATCAACAACAGCGTACCAAAAGATCTTTATGAATCCGATATCAAGCCTTCTACCAGCTACAAACTCGAAGATACCTTTATGGGATTCCACTGCGGTAACACGCCACTTTGCAAACTTCGCAAGGGCGGCGTAAAATATCAGCTGATTCAGAACCGTCTGCTCGAAAATGGCGGTACGCCTGATTTCACTCGCGGTACGCTCGAAGGCGATATTGCCGCCAGCGACATCACGTTCTTCCGTCTGCAAAGCACCTCGGATGGCAAACTTCGTGCCTATGTTGCCGAAGGTGAAGTTCTGCCTACTCCGACACATTCCTTCGGTGGTATTGGTGTTTTCGCCATCCCTGAAATGGGCCGCTTCTATCGTCATGTACTCATTGCCAAACGCTACCCGCATCACGGTGCCGTCGCTTTTGGTCACTTTGGAAAATCCCTCTGGTCGGTCTTCCAATACCTCGGCATTGCCGATATCGCGTTCAATCAGCCCAAAGGCATGCTCTATCCCGACGAGAATCCCTTTGCCTGATTCCCCGAAAATCCATACTGCCATAAAAAAAGCAGCTGCCTACGCAGCTGCTTTTTTGGGGTTGGGAAAAAATATTATAGGGAAAAAACAGGAAAGTCCTCATAATGATAAAGGGGATTAATCATTATTCGAACTGTAATTGCAACAGGTTAGCCTGTCTTTCATTACAAGTTCATTATAAACACGGCCTCTCCCAATAACAACATCCCCCTTTCATCTTGAACGAATGTTACAAGAAAACACGCATATTTAAAACAACGCTACATAATTTTCAATCGGCCAGCACCATGATTTTTTCCGGTGGCAGATGCAGGTAAATTGGTTTTCCAGTTTCTTGCCACTGCTGCCATTCCTGCCACTCCTGTTTGGAAAGCTCACAGCGGATGGTCTTGCCATCACTGCCGGCTTTTCGAACCATGACCAGCATCGAAAAGGTATCCTCAATCACTTGGACAATATCAACGGGAATGGTATTTTCTCCTGGGCCGGGGCGAAATTTTAGAAAATGGGCCCGTATCCCCACGTATTTACTTTTTGCTGGCACATTCGTTGCCAGCAAATCTACCTGCCAATCGTCGGCCCGGACATGCTGGTTATCAAGGGGGCTGGCGACGGATACATTCTTGCAGCCAGTCAAAAGCGCTGCCGCCAGTGACTCCGGCTGCTTAAAAAGTGCCTTCTTCTCATGAACCTTCTCCATTTTCCCCTGATTGATGACCGCCACTTTATCGGCCAGCCGATACACTTCCCCTCGGTCATGTGAAACCAAAAGGGCCGTTTTCTCATAGGACTGCAGCACCTTGCCCAGTTCCAATTCCAACTGCCATTTCAGATAGCTGTCCAAAGCCGAAAAGGGCTCATCTAAGAGGAGCAATTCTGCGTCCGAAGCCAGAATCCTGGCAAAAGCGGTCCGCTGCTGCTGTCCTCCCGAAAGCTCAGCCGGATAGGCATCCGCCAAATCCAGCAAGGAAAAGCGCTCCAGATTCGCCTGCACCTTTTGTTTCTTTTCGGCATCAGTACCACTAGCCGCAAACCGGATATTTTCCCGAACCGTCATATTGGGAAACAACGCATAATTTTGAAACAAATAACCTACGCGGCGCTTTTGCGGAGCCAGGTTGATTTTCTTCTCACTGTCAAACAGCACACGCCCGTTTAATACAATATAGCCGCTGTCTGGTGTCTCAATTCCCGCAATGCACTTCAAGGTCATGCTCTTGCCACACCCCGAAGCCCCGAGCAGGGCAAACACTTCATCCTTCACGGCAAAATCGGCATCCAGGGTAAAATTGCGGAGCTTCTTCTTTATCCGCACCATCAATTCCATAGACAGCCCTCCTTGCCACTACGGGCAATCCACCAATTCATCAGCACCACAAAGAACAGGGAAAAGAACACAATTACCATTGCCCAATCAAAAGCCAAAGCATAGTCATTTGCCTGAACGGCAGCATATATCGCCGTACTCATCGTCTGCGTCTTCCCCGGAATATTGCCCGCAAACATAATGGTTGCACCAAATTCCCCCAAGGCACGCGTGAACGACAGCACCAATCCGGCCAAAATTCCCGAGCGGGCATTGGGCAGCAACACCTGCCAGAAAATGCGCCACTCCGATACGCCCAGCGTCTGCGCTGCATAAATGACATTGGGTTCCAACTGCTCAAAAGCGCCTCGCGCCGTCCGATACATAAGTGGCAAAGATACGACGATTGCCGCAATGACAGCCGCCTGCCAGGTGAAAACCAGCGAGACATCCCACTGCAACAAAAATCTCCCCACCATACTGCGCTTTCCCAGGAAAAGCAATAAGAAAAAGCCAACCACAGTAGGTGGCAGCACCATCGGCAACGTAATAATGGCATCAGCCAGACCTTTGAAGTGGTTCATGCGCACCACCATCCAGGCCAGACCGATGCCGGCAAAAAACGTCACCACCGTTGCTGCTCCTGCTGTTTCCAGCGTAATGACCAGCGGTGATAATTCCATATTATTTTACCTCAAACCCATATTTTTCAAACAATTTCCGGCCCGAGCCGCTGGCGGCAAAGGCGAGAAAATCCTTGGCCACATTGGCCTGCTTTGATGCCTTGAGAACTGCCGCCGGATAGATAATCGGCTTATGCGTCTCAGCCGGTGCTTTGGCCGCTACCCGTACCTTATCCGACACCGCCGCATCGGTCGCATAGACTACGCCGCATTCCGCTTCTCCGCTCTCGACCCAGGAAAGGACCTGACGTACGTCCGAACCGTAAACGGCTTTCGCCTTAACCGCATCGAGAATACCGAGTTTCTTGAACACTTCTTCCGAATACTGGCCAACGGGCACCCCTTTGGGTTCCCCGAGCGCTATATGCGAAATCTCATTCCCCGTTACCTGTTTAAAAACCTTGAGGTCTTTGCCCCCATCTTTCGGCACAATGAGCACGACCTCATTTTGGAGCAAATCCCGCCGTGTTTCTGGAGCCAGCAAGCCAGCTTGTTCCAATGCATTCATCTGCTTCTGTGCTGCTGAGAAAAACAAATCCGTCTCTCCGCCATTTTCGATTGCCTGCTGTAAAGCACCCGAACTGCCAAAGTTAAATACAATTTTGACGTTCGGATGCTCCTTTTCGTAGGCAGCAGCTAGTTCCTTCATAACATCGGTCAAGCTTGCTGCTGCCGAAACATGCAATTCGATCGTTTCGTTTCCAGCAGTCGCTGAGGATGTTCCCGCCTGTTGGCTGCCACATCCTGCCAGTACTGTCATGGCCACGGCCATCATCCATACCAAAATCTTTTTCATCCGTTATTTTCCTCCTTTTCAAAACGGAAGGGAGCGCGGTTTCCTGTGCTCCCCTGTGGGTATTACCCAGGCGCAGCATCATAGCGCATGACCTTAGATGCTTTTGCTCGGAGTTACGGTATTCATTATACGATAATGGCGAAAAAAAAACTATACCAAATCTCACAACAAACAAAAAGCTCCCACCCGAAGGCAGGAGCGAAAAAAACTCAATGATTCAAGCCATCATTATCTTTTACACCACGCAAGCGGCGGTTGATGGAACTAAGGCCACGGTAGACCGTACTGATGTCAATCTCATCTCCACGGTTTTCCATGTACTTTTCTAACTTGCGTTTTACCCGCTGAAGCGCATTATCAATCGATTTGACATGACGATCCAACTCTTCGGCAATCTCCTGATAGGATTTTCCATCAAGATAGCTCATCAGAACCTTCCACTCTAAGTCAGACAGAATCTCTTCCATTTTTTTCTCAATATCAATAAATTCCTCTCGACTGATAACGAGGTCCTCCGGATCGGCTGCCTTTGCACCAGACAACACGTCCAGAAGGGTTCTGTCTGAATCCTCATCGTAGATCGGCTTGTTAAGCGAGATATACGAATTGAGCGGTATGTGCTTCTGACGAGTCGCCGTCTTGATAGCAGTGATAATCTGACGCGTCACACAAAGCTCTGCAAATGCCCGGAACGAGGATAATTTATCGTTACGGAAGTCCCGAATGGCCTTATAAAAACCAATCATTCCCTCCTGGATGATATCCTCATGGTCCGCTCCAATCAAGAAATAAGAACGAGCCTTGGCACGTACAAAGTTCCGATACTTATGGATAAGATAATCGAGTGCGACCTTATCGTCATTGTCTCTGATTGCTAAAAGAATTTCTTCGTCTGTCAGCTTAGCGAATCCCCCATATAAATCATCACTAAATAGTTCTGTAGTACGTTCTGCTTCCATCGCACTTTCCCCTTTGCTGAAAACCCCCGTTTTCAATTTATAACTCCCCTAATAAGAAAATTATACTCCCTCTTTGTTGGTATCGTCAAGAAATCCTCTGGGACTTTTCGACTACTTATTAGCAATAAACGGACAAAACCAATTAGAAATTCATCAATGACGCATTTTCCGTAAAATATCCAATTTTTTGACGGTCTCGCTATCCAAACGGTCTTCAACTTCCAAACGAGTGACGGGAAGGGTAACATGACCCAAATATTCTTTCTTTAATTGCTTTTTGGCCCGGTGAACTGCCTTTCGAAATTCCAGTGAAGGAATTCGATAGGCCCCCGCGCCCAATATCACGCTTTGCTCAGCTCCATCGGAAGTGACCACATGAACCTCCCGGCCCTGGCGAACGGAATCATAGGCCAGCCGTTCAATACGGCTGTCAGCAGTTTCCCCTTCACCGGTGTAGATGATTTTCATGTGGGCGTTGACCTGGTCATAATGCTCTTCGTCATCGGTAAACATCGCGTCGAACACAATGGTGATATCGTATTTTTCGTATGCTCCATATTCCGCCAGCTGATGAATCAGCTGGTCCCTGGCCTCAGATAAATCATTGCGCAGGCGGATAAGTTCCGGCCAGGAATTGATGACATTATAGCCATCAATAATATAGTGCTCCCTTTTCCTGCTCATAAGAATCAGCCTTTCTTTGCCAAACGCTGACGCATGGATTCGTACATTAAAATAGAGCCCGCCACCGATGCGTTAAGAGAGTTGATTTTCCCCACCATCGGCATCTTGACAATAAAGTCACAGGCTTCCTTGGTCAGGCGGCTCATCCCCTTGCCTTCGCTGCCTACCACTAGGACCAAAGCCCCAGTTAAATCGGCTTCATTATAGTTTTGGCTGCCATCCATATCGGCTCCAGCCACCCAGAATCCTTTATCTTTAAGCTTTTTCAAAGTCTGGGCTATATTTCCTATACGAGCCACAGGCACATATTCAATTGCTCCGGCCGAAGTCTTAGCCACCGTCGCCGTAAGGGGCACACTGCGGCGCTTTGGAATCAGCACGCCATGGACTCCCGTAGCATCGGCGGTACGCAATAAAGCGCCGAGATTATGCGGGTCTTCCAACTCATCCAACAACAGCAGGAAGGGGGCTTCTCCCTTTTCCTCCGCTGCCTTCAGGATATCCTCCAATTCGGCATAAGCTACTGGCGCCACATAAGCCATAACGCCCTGATGGCGCAAACCGCCAGCTACCGACTCAATCTTGCTGCGGTCCACAAACTGGGTGATAACCCCGCGCTCCTTTGCCAAGGCCAGGATTTCCCCAATGGAACCTTCCCGATCCCCCTCAGCCACCATCAATTTGTTGATGGTACGGCCGGCCTTCAAGGCTTCGGCAACAGCATTGCGGCCAATCAATACATCCTCTGGCAATTCCCGGTCCTTGGCCGGATTATCCCGGCGCTCAGCTGCCGGCCGCACGCTATGAGCAGCATGCTTTTCACGTTGCTTGCCCCGTTCACGCCGTTCCGCCTGATCCTGACGGCTCTTCCCACCGTGAAGGGACTTTTTCTTATTCTCACGAAAATCTCTCATATCAATCTTTCTCCCGAAGCTTCAACATTTCCTGAAGCTTGCCGCAGGTCATAGCCCCCTCCGGACAGCGCCCGGTGTTGACACAGCTTGCCCCTGCATTGTGGAATAGCGTCGGTGCAACTTTCTTGACTTCTGCCAGCATCTTGTACGCCATATCGCGAATCTCCCACTGGGCGCGATTGCAGCACCGCAGATTGAAGAAATGGAGCAACGAACGGGCATTCATCGTCACCAGGATTTTGGTCTCCGTAGCGTTGGCCAACACATACCGGGCGTCTTCCTTAGGCACCCCCATCTCCGTCAGCTCATCATAGGTCTTGCGGATTTCAGCCAGCAAAGCCTCATATTTCGCCTTGGCCTCTGGCTTTTCCGCAATCGTTGGCGGCGTGATGTATTCGAAGCCATGCGCCGCCACATAGCGCTGGGACTGCTGGTCATAGGACGCGATGCGATGACGTACCAATTGATGGGTTAAGACACGGCTTACGCCCTCGATGCCAAAGGTGAAGGTGACATGCTCAATCGTCGAACCATGCCCCAAGGTAACCATCTTTCGCACCATTTCCTTGGCCTTTTCATCGCTGATTTTCTCGGCCAGCTCTTCTGCCCCCGCCGAGGAATAGCAAAGGCGGGCAGCCATTGCCACCACATGCTCCGGATTTGGCGTATACTCCAACAACTTGACTTTTATCATAAATTATTTTTTACTCCTTATTTCCTTCATCATAGCCTGTGAAATCACTTGGAATGAGGCTTCTGCCAGTTCATAGAGCCGTTCATTCTGTTCCGACAGATAGAGACTGCCCAAAAGGGCCTCAAAGCCGGTACTTGCATGATATTCGGCAACGCTGGCACTGCGCGGAGCATGGCTTTTAGCATTGCGGCCACGGCGGTAGATTCCCTTTTCCTCCTCCGTAAGCATCCCTTCGATGCCACGATAGGCCTTTGCCTGCCAAACCGCCGACACAATCTGAGCACTAAACGAATGCAGTGCCTGTACCTTGCACTGCTCATAGGAAAGCAGGCGGGTGCGGACATAGAGATGGAAATACGCATCCCCCACATAGGCTAGCACCAGCGGATTGAGCTGCTTAACATCCACCTCACGATAACGCTGCAGAATGCCATTATCCCCATCAGGCTCAAACATCATAGCAACGAGTTTCTGAAAATGTTCAAACTTCATGCTTTTTTCCACCGTGCCCCATTTGGCGTATCTTCGATAACAATGCCAACTTCCTTGAGTTCATCACGAATCTTATCGGCAATAGCCCAATTCTTTTCCTTGCGGGCGTCCTGACGGATGCCAATAATGAGTTCCATCAGCTTATCGGTGAGGCCATCGTCAGCAGCGGCCTCTTCCTGCTCAAAAATGCCGATAATCGAAGCCATTTCCATATAAATCTCACTTACCCGTGCAAATCCGGCAGCATCGAAGGCTACGCCCTTGTTCATAACTTCTTGATAGTAGATGTTGATGTCCTTGGAGAGACCAAAAAGCTGACTGATAGCCAAAGCCGTATTGAAGTCATCATCCATGGCCTCGTAGAAATTCTGACGATATTCCGCTGCCTTCGCGGCCAAATCCTTGGCGGTATCCGAAGTGCCCTCTTTCTTCAAGAGTTCATCCATAAAGGATTTGGACTGTTCCAAGCGGCCCAGGCTAACCTGTGCTTCCTTGAGGCGTTCATCACTGAAATCCAGCGGGCTGCGGTAGTGAGTCTGCAGAATGAAAAAGCGTACCACTTCGCCCGGATATTCGTTTAGAATGTCCTTAACCGTGAAGAAGTTATTCTTCGACTTGGACATCTTTTCGTTGTGGATGGTAATGAAACCGTTGTGCAGCCAATACTGGGCAAAGCTGTGCTCATCGCCAATGCAGGCCTGGGACTGAGCAATCTCATTTTCGTGATGCGGGAAAATCAAATCACTTCCGCCACCGTGGAAGTCGAATTTCTTGCCAAGATATTTAAGCGACATCGTGGAGCATTCGATGTGCCAACCCGGACGGCCTTTTCCCCAGGGGCTGTCCCAGCTCGGCTCGCCCGGTTTTGCCGATTTCCAAAGGGCAAAATCCATGGGATGGTGTTTGCGCGTGTCGACCTCAATGCGGGCGCCAGCCTGCATATCCTCCAATTTGCGGCCGCTGAGCTTGCCATAGCCCGCAAATTTTTCCACACTGTAGAAAACATCGCCGTTATCCACAGCATATGCGTAACCATTATCGATAAGCTGCTGTACCATGGCAATGATATCCGGAATCGTTTCACTGACCCGCGGATAGACATCTGCACGCTTTACATTAAGCGCATCCATGGCTTCGAAATAGGCCTTGATATAGCGGCCGGAGATATCGCTCCACTGCAGTCCTTCTTTGTTAGCCGTATTGATGATTTTGTCATCCACATCCGTAAAGTTCTGGATGTAATGAACAGTATACCCCTTTTTCGCGAAATAGCGGCGAATGACATCCCAGGTAACAAAGGGGCGCGCATTGCCGATATGCGGATGATTATACGGCGTTACACCACAGCAGTAGATGCTCACTTCGCCTTCTTTGAGCGGCTTGAACTCTTCTTTCCTGCGTGACATGGTGTTATAGACTTTCAGCATATTTCTTCCTCCAACTATCTTACCGGCGCTGTTATAGGCGTCAGGCTTTTTCAATTCCGGCTACAGCATAAGCAGAAATGCCCTGCTCCGTTCCGGTAAATCCTAATTTCTCTTCCGTCGTTGCTTTGACATTTATCTGGTCGGATTCCACTCCGAGCACTCGTGCAATATTTTCATTCATCTGGGGAATGAAGTCCTTCATCTTCGGTTTCTGGGCCACAATCGTCGCATCAACATTGCCGACCTTATAGCCCTTTTCCGCTAAGAGCTCCCCCACATGAGCCAACAGTTTCAAGCTGTCAGCCCCCTCAAACCGCGGATCCGTATCGGGAAAGTGACGGCCAATATCCCCCAAAGCTGCTGCCCCCAACAAGGCATCCGCTATGGCATGCAACAGTACATCGGCATCGGAATGTCCCAACAGCCCCAACGTATGGGGAATTTCCACCCCGCCAATAATCAGCTTCCGCCCTTCTACCAGGCGGTGGACATCGTAGCCCATTCCAAATCGAGTCATCACTTTTCCTCCTTCTGCCGGTGAGGAATTTTTCCCCTCATCGTATCCTTGGCAAACTTAGCCGCTGACCGGACTGCATCTAGCATACTTCCCTGTTCCTGCCGCAGGAATGCCTCGGCAATCAACAAATCCTCCGGCGTCGTCACCTTGATATTGCTGTATTCACTCATAACCACGTGAACCGGACGCCCCAAACGCTCTACCAGGCTGGCATCGTCTGTACCCAGAAAACCGTCTGCTTCCGCCTTGATATTGGCCTCCACCAAAATCTGCTTACGGAATCCCTGGGGCGTCTGCACTGCCCAAAGGGTTGACCGGGCCGGTGTCGACTTGACCACGCCATTTTCCGATACCACCTTGACGGTGTTCTTTTCTGGAACCGCCGCGATTGCACCGCCGTATTCCCGGGCTGCCCCAATGACTGCTTCAATGGTCTTGACCGTTACCAGGGGCCGGGCTGCATCGTGAACCAGAACCACATCAGCCTCCGCGGAAACCTGCTTTAAGCCATTCCAAACCGAATACTGGCGCTCCGAACCGCCCTCTGTCACCAGCCAAGGTTTTAATCCCGGGAATTTCTTCAAGAGATTCGTCACCGGCTCCACTTCCTCGGCACCTACCACTACGATGAGTTCCCCCACCTCTGGTACTGCCGAGAATTTCTGCAGGGTACGAATCAGCATTGGCCTATCGGCCAGCTCGAGAAAAACCTTGTTAATTCCGGCATTCATCCGCTTTCCCTGTCCCGCTGCGGGGAAGATGACACTGACCATTCCCATCACTCCTAATATAGCCTCAGATAGCCTTCTCCCATTTTGTGTCAAAACACGGCATAGGAGAAGGCTATGGCTTTAATTTTTTGGTTTTGCAAAAATCATTCGGCCTGCTGCTGTCTGCAAAGCCGACGTAACTTCCACGTCAATCATCTCATTCATGAAGCGGTGACCGCCCTCGATGACAATCATCGTCCCATCGTCAAGATAAGCAACGCCCTGTCCTGGCTCTTTTCCCGATTTGACCACCGTCACTCGCATATTCTCTCCGGGAATAACCACAGGCTTAACCGCATTGGAAAGCTCATTGATATTGAGGACTTCCACGCCGCGCAACTGAGCCACCTTGTTCAGGTTGAAGTCGTTGGTGATAATCTTGCCGCCCACCTGCTGACCCAGGCGAACCAGCTTGGAATCCACTTCCGCAATGTCATCAAAATCCACATTGGTCACTTCCACCCGTACCCGGGTTCCCTGACGAATGCGCTGCAGGATATCCAAGCCACGCCGTCCCCGCGTACGTTTTAAAACATCGGAAGAATCCGCAATATGCTGCAATTCCTCCAAGACAAAAACCGGAATGAGCAGCGTTCCTTCGATGAATCCCGTATCGCAGATATCGGCAATGCGGCCATCGATGATAACGCTGGTATCCAGCAGTTTATACTGGGTGTTTCCCTCCAGCATCGGCACAGTTTCCGTCGAAGTCTCTTTCTCCGGCTCATGGTTTTTAGCCACCGCCTTCATAAACTTGGGGATAAAATCAAAGGCCCCTGCCAGCTCTTTGCGCTTGCGAATCATAATCGTGATTCCCAAATAGCCAAATACGATACTAAAAATAACCGGGATATACTCGCCGACGACGGGGATTTTTGAAAAGGCATAGCCCAAAAGATTAGCAAAGATAAGTCCGAGAAGAAGTCCCACTGCACCGGCAATCACATCGTGAGTCGGCATCTTATTCAGCTGTACTTCCACTTTAGCCGAAAACCGCTTGAGCTTATGGATAAAATACGAGGACAGGATAAAGCCAATGACTCCGCCCAGAACTGCTCCCAACAGGATGCAGACAAAGCCAGCCACCGTGAGTTTAATCCACCCCATATCCGCCTGGAGAATCTCCGTGCTGATGAAGGATGTCAACAGCGGCGAAGCCAGGTTTAAAAGGGCACCACCAGCGATTGCCATAAACAGCGTAATAAAAAAGCGCAATACACGATCCAGCATATGTTCACCTCCTTTCCTACTTATATTATTGATACTATAAAATCAGTATAGACAATTTATCCCTGTACTGTCAACCTAACGACGCCAATCCTGACGATTCTTAATCAAATGCCAATCTCAGCGGTTTTCAGCAAGTCCTGCGATACAAAAAAGAGGGCCGTACCATAGGTACAGCCCCCTTTCCAGGCGGGAATCAATGCTTGTATCGATTCTGGGATAAAATATCTTCCAGCCAACTTTCGACTTCCTCCGGAGTCTTATGACAGGCGTATACGAGTTCACTGACCAGGATTTGTTTGGCAAGGTCCAACAGACGGCGTTCCCCGGAGGAAATCTTCCGCCTCTGATCCTGCAAGATTAAATTGCGGGCAACAGCGGCCACATCACAGATATCTCCACTCTTCATCCGGTCAAGATTCTCATGGAAGCGCTTATTCCAGCTTCCCAAGGCCCGTTCAGGCTTATCCTCAAGCACATTCCGAACCTCATCCACTTGAGAACTGGAGATGACATCACGCAACCCAATGTTATCCACATTGTCGGTTGGAATCATCACCTTCATATTCCCCAGCGGCATCTGTAGAACATAATACGATTTTCCTTCACCCAGAACTTCACAATTCTCGATTCCGGCAATCACTCCGGCGCCATGCATCGGATAGACTACCTTGTCTCCTACCTGCAGCAAACACACACCCCCTATATTCAATATGACGTGACAGCCTCATGCGCTGCCTGCCACTATATTATAGCATCATTTACCGATTTTTTCAAAAGTAAATCTTGTATTTTAGCATACTAATATAACCACGTCAAGGGATGTATGTCATAAACAGCATAAATTGAAGAAATTAATTTCAAAAATATAAAAAATCAAGCCAATTCCGATTTGGTCTGCCGCAGGAACAGCTGAGTCAGCTGCTCTTTCGGGTCCTTATGATGGTGGACAATTTCATAAACCGTTGCCGAAATGGGAAGTTCCACCTGATATTTCTCGGAAAGCTCCATCAACGCCTCCACCGTATAGACGCCTTCCGCTAATTTGGCAAACGGCTTGCCGATGATAAGGTCTTCACCAAAGCGGCGATTGTTGCTATGGGGAGAGAACAGCGTCGCTTCGTAATCCCCAAGATGAGAGAGCCCATAAACGGTCATCTTATCGCCCCCCATTTTTTCAATGAGCCGGGACAGTTCCCTGGTCCCCCGGGCCATTAAAGCCCCTTTGAGGCTGCCGTAGCCAAAGCCATCCAGCATGCCTGCCGCCAGGCCCACGACATTTTTCGCCGCAGCGCCGATTTCGGTTCCCAGCAGGTCTTCCCCATAATAGAAGCGTATAAGGGAACTGGAAAAGGAATCCACCAGTTCCTTGGTTAAATCCATATTGTCCGAAGCAATGACCATGCAGTTGGGAATCTTCTGGATAAAATCCTGCACATGGCCTGGCCCCACCCAGACAGCCACCGGCACCTCCGTGCCAACGGACTCATGAAAAACCTCCGACAGTCGTTTGCCCGTGCCGATTTCCAATCCCTTCATGCAAAGGACAAAGCGCTTGCCTGCCAGATTTCCCAGCGCCTTCAGCTGGGCACCGAAACTGCGCAGCTGCTGACTGCTGATGGAAATCACGATGACATCGGCATAATCCACCGCCGCCGACAAATCATCCGTCAACACCACAGATTCCGGCAGCTCCAGGTATTCGTTTTTATGCGTTTCCCTTAATTCCTGCAAATGCCTGGAGCCCTCACGCCCCCAAAGCATCACATCATGGCCGATAAAATCTGCATACCATGCATGAAATGATCCCCAGCGACCACAGCCTAAAACCGTTACCTTCATGCCGATACCTCCGTTTTGATGCCGGTTATATCCCGTACTACTTCACCGGCAATAATCAAACCAACCACCGACGGAACAAAGGAAATACTGCCCGGCACCGCCCGTTTCCTATCACAGTTATTGGCACTGCCCGGCGGACAGATGCAATTTTTGCCGCAGCCACTTTGCTTGACAGCCAGCGGTTTCTCTTTCGAATAAACCACCTTGAGCTTTTTTACGCGGTTTTCTTTCATTTTCTTGCGCATAACCCGGGCAATCGGATCCACACTGGTTTTGTAGATATCCGTTACTTCAAACTTAGTAGGGTCTAGTTTGTTGCCAGCCCCCATGCTGCAAATGATGGGGATGTTAAGATCCCGGCACTGCAATACCAAATTAATTTTCCCCGTAACCGTATCAATCGCATCCACCACATAATCATAATGCTGGGTGAAAAACTTATCGGCATTTTCCGGCAGATAGAAATCCTCGATGGTATCCACTATGGCCTTGGGATTGATATCCAAGATGCGCTCTTTCATCATCTGCGTCTTTGCCTGGCCCACAGTTTTTGAAGTGGCATGAATTTGGCGGTTGATATTGGTCAAACAGATGAGGTCGTTGTCAATCAGTACCAGATGACCTACCCCAGCCCGGGCCAGCCCCTCAGCCACAAAAGAACCAACACCGCCCACACCAAAAATTGCTACGGTGCTTTTCGCCAATTTTTCCATACCTTCTTCTCCCAGCAAAAGTTCCGTCCGGGAAAATCTACCCAAATTGCTCACTGTCATTTCCTTTCTCGTCTTCGTATAAACACTATAATTATAACGCCACCAGCCCGATTTTGCCAAAGACAAAATCGCCTTTTCACTTACGACGAAAAAAGGAACTGCAGGAATACCTCCTGCAATTCCTCTTCCTGATTATTTTTTTTCTTTGTCATCCACCGTCAAGCGAAATGCCGGAATCGCGAAAGCCCCCGAAGGTTTCTCATCGGCTGCCGCTGCTGGCTTGCTCATGAATGCCGGTGTATCCAGGGAAAACGTCTCCTTTTTCACTTTGCTCTCCGGAACCTTTACCGTCGGAGATTTCATCACGACACTGTCGACAAAATCCGTAGCGATAATCGTCGCCTGAACTTTGCCGCCCATCGAGTTATCGATGACGGTACCCAAAATGATATTGACTTCATCATCCGCGTTATCCATGATGTAGCGGGTTGCCTCATCCACATCGTAGAGACTCAGGCTGCTGTCGCCAGTAAGATTGAGGATAACGCCGCGGGCCCCCTTGAGGCCCTTTTCGATGAGGGGACTTTCGGCGGCGGCCTTTACCGCATCCATTGCGCTGCGGCTGCTGCTGCCAATTCCCAGCAGTGCATCACTGCTGTCACTCTGGCGGAAGATGGTAGTAACATCAGCAAAATCCACATTGATAACGCCGGTGGTAAGAATCAATTCCGCTACGCAGTTGATGGCCTGCTTGAGCACCTTATCCGCCGCTTCGAAGGCCGAAACCAACGTCATCCGGCGATTCTCCGGCAGTTTCATGAGGTTATCGTTTTCCACGGCAATCAAAGCATCCATCTGGGACTGCATCTTTACGATGCCTTCCATGGCCGTGCGCTTTTTGCGGTTGCCTTCAAAGGAGAAGGGCACCGTCACCACACCCACGGATAGCAGCCCCATTTCCTTTGCCATCCGAGCTACCACCGGTGCGGCACCTGTACCGGTACCGCCACCCATACCAGCCGTGATGAAGACAAGATCTGCCCCATTTAATGCATCTTTGATTTTCTTTTCCTCGGCCTTGGCCGCTTTTTCTCCCAGGGCTGCATCCCCACCGGTGCCGCGTCCACGCGTCAAGGATTCACCGATTTGAATGCAGCGGACTCCTGCCTCATCTACCAACTGCAGCTGCTTAGCATCCGTATTGATGGCAATAAGCTCAATCTCTAAATCGTTATGCTGTCCCATGCGCATAAGAACGCTATTGCCGCCGCCACCGACGCCAAAGACTTTAATTTTGACTTTTGGTTTTATGATTGATGTTTCATCTGCTGTCATGGAACATTCCCCTCTCATTTCAACATACTTTTATAATTATTCTCCACAATCAGGGGCTATTCCTGCCTATCGCGCAAGAAAAGTCATCGTACCTATTTCCCGATAAAAAAGAAGGCAGGACTGCCTATCGATAAGCAATCCTGCCTCCCCTCTCCACCTGTCTATCCACAGTCAGCTGAAGAGAAATACCGCTAAACAAGCCAGAACAATCTTCAAGCTGTCAAGCTTCACGCCAAACACTTCCTAACTTCGCATCCAGCTTAATCTTCGCATCTAGCAATAGGTCTACCGTTTATACCGATTATACACTTGTCCCTGCAAAATTTCAATGCCTAAAAAAGAAAAGAAAGACTGCCAAGTGTAGCAATCTTTCTCTTATTCTCAGGCCGCTTTCTGTTCCGCTGCTGCCGGCGTATCCTTGGGCAGCTTGTCATAAGCGTTAATCGCTTCTTCAAAACGCTGCTGAACATCTTGGAGGCGATACAGGCCATCTTTGTTTTCTTCCAATCCCTTGAGCTTCACCGGATAGATTTTCGGTGGATTGTTAAGGTCTAACATCTCACGGTCCCGCAATTGGCTGGTGGACTGATAAACCATGTTAAGGGAGGCGTAACTTGCCCCGTCTTTGCCAGCCCACTTTTCAACCACCAGCTTGCAGCCAATGGGAGTCTTCTTTTCAATGCTGTCCGGAAGCTCATAAGGCTCGGCATCGAGGGCAGCCAGCACGCTGGCAATATTGGAATCATGACCGCACAGGAAGGTAAATTTACGGTCCTTCATGGATAATTCCTTATTCATCTCCTGCAGCAATGGATGCGCAACATTTACAGCCACTGACGGCGCCGTGAACAATACATCCCCATAAATATCCTTGACACTGGCTATGGTTTCCCAGTCACTTTTCTTGAGCTTGTGGCCAAACGCTGCCTTTACCGGATCTTTTTCTTCATAATATTGCAGGATAAAGGCATCACTGGCTGAATTTGCCTGCTTTAACGAGCCTTTCATGGCCGGTTCCTTGTTCACATCCAAAATAATCTTCAAATCGTCATCCCGGAATTTTGTCATCCCGTCTTTTTGGGCAGCGGGAGATTTGGCCAGATCCAAAACTTTTTCCATCAAACGGTATTGTTTGTCCATGTTCTTGCCAATGCCCTGCAAGCCGTCCTTTCCACCCATAGCACTGATTTCCTTCATGGCCTGGTTGCGGAAAGCCTCACTGACAAAAGTCAGCTGGGGATTAAACACCGGGTCCATCTTGCTTGGCGCATATTTATGCTCGATTTTGACATTGGCCACCGGCAGCATGCCGCTGGAAAAATACTGAGCCGTCGCAATGGTGCGCTGCATGGAGTTGGCATAGAACCGCACCACACCATTTTCCGGCTGGTAATTCTCTGGCATCAGCCCTTCTGCCACTGCGTATTTGCGAAAATACTGGCCCATCATCGTCTCCAGTTCACCGCCACGAAGGGAAAGTTCACTGGGAGCCGAGGTCCAATTGAACCAGCTGTGAGGCGTCAGATTGGCCAGAGCAGAACCATTGCCGCTCAGGGGCGAACGGATATTATGGCGGCTAAGCACCACCATTTCCTGCAGCTTGTACTGGGATTCAAAGGCATCGGAATGGGGCGCTGCCGCCACAACAGTTCCGGCAGCCATAAGGGTCAGACAACAAAAGGCAGTCAAAGGTTTCAACATAAATACTTCCTCCTATACAATTCCCAAAGGCAGTTTTCAGCGCTGAATTCTTTATCTGTCTGCATTCTAACAAATATTGCCGGTGCGAACAATACTAAATAATACACATTTATCCTTTATTTTGAACTCCCCCCTTAATCCTGCTCTTTTCCCATCCCGGACAAAAACTCACTAGGCGCCATTCCCAGATATTTCTTGAATACCTGGCAGAAGTTCTTATAGTCACTGAACCCGCATTCTGCGGCCACTTCGTAGATACGCCAAGTTCCTTCCTTGAGCATGCTAATACTCTGCTGAAGCCGGTATTTGGCCAGCAGACTGCTAAAGGTATTATCCGTCTCCTCCTTGAGCTTCCGCGACAGATAACTGACCGATACCTGCTGCTTTTCCGCAATGGGTTCAAGGCTGATACGCTCCTGCCAGCTCTTTTCAATCACAGCCAAGACCACCCGCACATAAGGATTCTGACTTCTCCTGGCCATGGATAGTTCTTCGGTAAACGGCAGTGAAGTTTCGCCCCGTTCCTCTGCCAGCCGTTTTAGCACCGCCGCCAATTCCTCTTCATCCACGGGCTTCAACAGGTAGTCATCCACATGAAGCCGCATGGCCTCCCGGGCGTACTCAAAGTCGGCGTGACTGGTTAAAAAAATCACCTGAATGGACGGGGCAATTTCTTGCAAGTGACGCGCCAGTTCCAAGCCATCCATAACTGGCATTCGCACATCGGTGAGCACCACATCCGGGGACACTTTAGCTATCACCGCCAGTGCCTCCTCGCCGTCGGCCGCACTGCCGCTCACTTCAGCCCCCATCGCCTGCCAGTCTATCGTTTCCATCAGCCCCCGCCGAATGATATCTTCATCTTCCACGATTACCAGTTTCAGCATGTTTTCCTTCCTCCCAGATAATGGGCAGCACCAGTAACACCTCGGTTCCGCCGCCTTCCCTTTGTTTCACCTGTACACCATAGGGCTTCCCATACATCAGCCGGATGCGCCGATGAATATTGTAGACTCCCATATGGACAGAATCATTTGCCTCTGAATCCAACAAAGCCTGCAGCCTAGAAATGGTGGGCACATCCATCCCACGGCCCCTATCCTGGATGCGAATCTGCAGCGTATCCCTGCCAAATTCCACCTGCAGCGAGATAGCAATCCGGCCCTTGGCATCGGCACCGTATTTCACGGCATTTTCCAAAGCTGGTTGGAAAATCAGCTTGGGAATCTCACAGGAAAGACTTTGCGGGTCGATTTGTTCCTGATAAACCAGCCGGTTTCCAAAGCGGCGCTGCTGGATTTCCATATAGCCCCGCACATAGGCCAAATCATCGGCCAGCTTCACCCGGCGAACCGTATTATTGATGCTGTACCGCAGCAATTTCGACAGGGATTTTATCATGCTCATGGCCGCATCACTGTCCAATTTCACCATGAATTTGATATTCTCCAGGGTATTAAACAAAAAATGCGGATTAAACTGTGACTCCAACTGCCGGATTTCTGAAATCACCGAGGCTTTGGCCTCCTCTTCGTTCTTTCTCATCAATTCCTGCAGGCTTCGGGTCATGTGTTCGTAAGCTTCCTGCACCACCGCCAAGCCGCTTGCCGGCTGCAGATTGAGGGGATGGGTCCAATTCCCAGTCTTTACAGCAGCAAAAGCCTCCACGAGTTCGTCGATGGATTTTGCTTTTCCCCGGCTTTCCCGCAGGACACTGACGCCGATAATCGGAACCATCAGGATAAAGAGAGCCAACAAAAGGGCAGCTCCCAGCACATAACGGGAAAGCAGATTGGTGACCGGCGTAACAGCTAAAACCGTGAAGCCATGCCCCACGTCCCGTCCCGTGGCGTAGTAAAGCTGCTGGTCATAATGGACCAAGGATGCCTTGTTATGCCGAAAAACAGCAGGAGCTTTCCCCGCCGCCGTCTGCTGGCTCCAAGGAAACAGCAGATTATCAAATTGGTCCAGCAAAATAGCATCCTGCTTGCCACTCATTAACCGATTCTGCAAAGCCTCCCCTGGCAGCACCAGCAGGATAAAGCCATCTACCTGCCCCGCCGTCTTCACGGCCTTTCCCATGAGCAAATACCGATTGGTTCGAGGGCTTCCTCCCGCCAGCTCCGCTTGCATCTCTGCCGGTGACCTTCCCATGCGCTGCAAAAATCCCCACTCTTCGGATAAATCCTGCAGTTCAGGGGGCAGCTGCTGCCGGCTGCCCGCCACCACCTTTCCCTGGTTGTCCAGCAGATAAAAAGTCAAACCAGCATCGGTGTTATCCAATTCTGGATACACCGCGGCCATAATTTCTGCCCGTCTTTTCCCATCCCGCTGAATTTTTTCGATACTCCCAGGAGACTTCTCCAGCTGGTTCCCAATCCGCTCCACCCGCCGGGCACCATCTTCCATAACCGTCTCGATGCCGCTGACCAGCTGGGTGCGATGGCGAGCATTGTCTTTCACCACATAATGCTGCCAACTGCCCACCATCAAGAGCAGTCCCGCAACGGTTAAGAGCAGCACCGGGAGAAGTGCATACTTCCACAGGGCCTGCCGCAATTCATCTTGAAATTGGTGCATAGCGCTTCTCCTTATTCCTTCTCACCATGAAAAATCCGCCGAAACCGTTCCAGCCACTGTTGACGAACCTCCCCTGTATCGCCAGCAGCTGCGGAAAGCATCACGAGATTATCCTTCTCCTGCAAACCTTCCGGCGCCGCCACATCCTTGCGCACACTGCGCCGATGAAGATTCCGGGCAATAAAGGACTGAGCGCCATGTCCCGTAATAAAATCCACGAACTGCTTTGCCACCGCCATATGTTTGGCATTCCGCAGGATATAGACCCCATCCGGTTCGCTGATGACGCCCTCCTTCATATAGACAATCCGCACGGGTGCCCCAGCGCGCTGATAGGTGAGCGCCGCTTCCTCAAAGGTACATCCTACCACATAACGTCCCCGGGCCACGCCATCATAGACATCCGCGGAACGTTCCAATAACCGGCCATCGAGATTTGCCGCCAGAGAACCGACGTAATCCCAGCCCCGTTCTGGATTTCCCTTCCCCATAGCATAAAGCATATTGATAAGCTGTTCATAAGAAGACGAAGACACGGCAGGGTCCGCCATGGCGATTTTGCCACGCAGGCGCGGGTTTAACAAATCTTCGTAACCATCAATACTCCAATCCCCAGCCAAATCGGTATTTACCAGCAGTACACTAGGAACATCAGTAAACCGTGTCATAGAGCCTTCCCGATTCTTAAACTCCGGCCGCATCATAGGTTCATTGACCGATTCATAGTCTTCAAACAAGCCAGCATCCGGTTTTATCATGGAAACCGAACCGCCCCAGAGGATATCCGCCTGGGGATTTTCCTGTTCCTCCTTGACCCGCTGCAACAGCTTTCCCGTACCACCATTTATCAAGCGAACCCGAACACCCGCCTCCTTTTCAAACTCGTCCAATAGCGGCTGTGTAAATTCCAACGGATGCGGCGAATAAATCACCAGCTCCGGCAAATCCTCAGCCTGTTCTTCCTCTTGGCCCAACAGCTGCCAACTGCCCAAGACCAGGATTCCTGCCACCAGCACCAAAAGAACCAGTGCCCACCGCCAGCACTTCTCCCTTTTCATCTTCCCACCTCATTATCTTCTTTGTTTGGCAAACAACAGCCGTGACTGGGTAACCAAAACACCTGCCATCATCAACGCACAACCGGCGATCTGGGTACTGCTCATGAGTTCCCCCAGAATAAGCCAGCTCGATACCGCACCAAAGACCGCTTCAAAGCTCATGACAATGGCCGCCGGTCCCGGTTCAGCATATTTCTGACCGACAATCTGCAAGGTAAAGGCTACACCGCCTGACATAACACCGCCGTAAAAAATAGCAAACCAGGCAGCAGCAATAGGCCCCCAGCTGATAGTCTCGAACAATAATGCCGCCAAAGTGCTGCCCAGCCAGCAAACTGCAATCTGAGCGACCGACAGTTCAATAGCATCCACCCGCTCCGCATAGCGGTCGATGAACAAAATCTGAGCCGCCCAGAAAAGTGCACTGAGGAGAACCAAGCCATCGCCATAGCTTAACGAAAATTCGCCGTGAATGGAAAGCAAATAAAGGCCAGCCAGTGCAATTCCAGCGCCGGCCCAGTTTTCACCAAAGATTTTTTTCCCCAGCAGTGCCGCCCCCATGGGAACCAGAATGATGTACAGCGCCGTAATGAAAGCCGTCTTACCAGCAGTGGTATAGAGCATGGCCACCTGCTGCAGGGATGTTCCCACAAACATGATGGCTCCAGCACCAAAACCAGCCCGCCAGCCCGGATGATAGGTTCCCCGCTTTTTTTCCTGCTCCCGCTGGTTCCGACGCAGCCGCCATAGACCGATTAAAAACAAAAAGCCCAGGAAATAACGCGACATGGCATAGGTAAAGGGCCCCAAATCTTCCATGCCCACCATCTGTGCCACAAAAGTTGTTCCCCAGATAAACGCCGCTATAAGCAGCAGCAACAAACCTTTTAATTGCATAATAACTCCTCAATCCCCATAGTTTACTCCGCTTCCTGATGGTCACGGAAATAATTGATTGTAAATTGCTGAAAACAAATTGCCGCCGGTGTCAACGGCCGCCGGGTATTCCAGGCAATCCCCACCGCCCGCTTGCAGGCAGGAAAAGATACGGGAATGTAACTGACCCCCATTTGCTCGGTGCAGGGAATGTGTGGCAGCAGACTGACCCCCAGTTTTGCCGCCACCAAAGAAATCAAATTGTGAACCTCATCCCCTTCGAAAATAACCTGGGGCTGACTTTCAGCCAAATCCAACAACTGATTGACCTGCTGCCGCAGATTGTACTCCGTCTTCAAAGTAATGAAGGGCTCCCCATCAATTTCCTCTAACCGAACGGTTTCCCGCTGGGCCAAAGGATGGGAATCCGGTACCACCAGGAAAAGCTCCTCTGACCAAAGATACATCCAGGCAATATCATCACCATTTAACATGGAGCAAAGGCAGATATCCGTATCCCCCTCCATGATTTCCTCAGACATCACCGCCGAATTTTGCTGATTGAGCTTGATGCCAATCTGAGGATAACGGGCATGGAACCGGCTTAGAATCAATGGCAAATAGGTATCCCCCAAGGAATGAAGGAAGGACACGCTGACCGTTCCCTCACCGCCGTTATCCATCTTGATTTCCTGCCGGGCTACATCCATCTCACGAAGCACCCGGTCCACATGAAACAAAAATTTTTCACCGGCTGCCGTGAGTTCGGTCTCTTTCCCATGGCGATTTAACAGGGGCGCCCCCAATTCCTGTTCCAATTTGGCAATGGAGCGGCTCAGTGCCGATTGCGATACCAAAATGGATTTGGCCGCCTGGGTAAAGTTTTTATGACGTGCCAAAGCCTGAAAATATTTTAATTGCGTTAACTCCATTGTCGTTACGTCTCTCCTCCAAAAATTGACCGGTCAAGTTTGCATCATATGCATAATAATATACAGATAAATATATTATACCCAGCAGAATCTGCTCTTTCAAGAAACGAGGGCTATTTTCAATGATTTTTATGCATAGTTATGGTGAAATTTTCTCATATATGCTTTGTTTTTTGACAATTACTTGTCAATATGCATGATTTGCAGGTTTTCTTTGCCTATTATGCATTAGACATTGTTCACCGCCCCTCCTATAATGACTGATTGAAACTTGTAGTTTATATATGATAGAAAGGTGAATCTATGACCAGTCAGATTTCACGAGATTACATTCATGAGCTAAGCGTCACAGCTCATGTCGACGCAACGGATGCGGCAGATTATCTGCAAACATTGCCCTTCCCCGTCTGCCGTCCTTTCCGGTGCCGTCACGCAGTGCGAAAGGAGACTTTATCCATGTCATCTGTTTCTGAAGCAGCTCCAGAACGTCTCTGGAGCAAAGATTATGTTTTCGATATTGGCATCAACTTCCTTGTTTACAGCGTTCATTTCCTGTTGATGCTTTGGTCTACGGCTTATGCCATCCATACCTGGAACGCCTCCATCGGTATGGCAGGTCTTGCCTCTGGCCTCTTTATTGTGGGCGCACTTTTCGCCCGGATTCCTGCGGGGCGCTTTATTGACTTTGTAGGCCGCCGCAAAATGTTTTTAGGCGGCACCTCCATGTTCTTCCTGTTGGTGCTGTGTTATGAACTGGCGCCAACCTTGGGAACTTTTATGGTGGTTCGTTTCCTTCACGGCCTTGCCTTTGGAACCACCTCCACCGCTGCCAGCACCGTTGTGGCTGCACTGGTTCCATTAAAGCGCATGGGTACCGGCATTGGCTATTTCACCCTGGGGGTTACGCTGGCATCGGCCATCGGCCCTTTCCTGGCCATGAATATCACCCAGGCCGGTGCTTTTTCCCTTGGCATTGAGATCTGTACTGCCGCAACGTTTTTGATTTTCCTTCTTTCCTTCTTCCTAAAAACACCGGAGCGCGTCATTTTGCCCTCGGAGCGGGAAGATTTGCGCCATATTTCCTTTGACCGCTTTTTCTCCATAAAGGCCCTTGGCATTTCCACCATTGCCTTTATGGGTGGTGTCTGCTACTCGACGGTTTTGAGTTTCTTAGGTGCTTATACCAATGCCATCGGCGTCACGGGCATCGGGGCTACCTGTTTCTTCCTCTGCTTTGCTGCCACGTCCTTTATCAGCCGCCCCCTCACCGGCTTCCTGCTGGATAACTACGGCGGCAACATCGTCATCTATCCGTCCCTGCTCTGCATGGCCATCGCCATGAGCATCATCGCCCGGGCAACTTCGGATATCCCTCTGCTGATTGGCGCCTTATTCCTGGGATTTGGCTATGGAACCGTGACAGCTTCCTGCCACGCACTTGCCGTCCATTGCGCCCCCATGCATCAGGTGGGCATTGCCACCAGCACCTATTTCGTCCTGCTCGACCTGGGCATCGGCGTTGGTCCTTATACCTTAGGGAGCTTCGTCCCAGACTTCGGCTTCCAAGTCGTATACATCGGCGCTGGCGCCATTGCCCTCCTGGGTATCGGACTTTATTACTATCTGCTTGGCCGCCACCATCGTTTCACCCGGCATCAGATGGATCGGGATAGCGAAGCTAAGACTATAGTCGCACAACGCCGTCAACATTTTTACGAAAAGCGGCTCACGCTGCAGCATTGATCTGCTTAGTATCCGCAAGGGAAAAGCTTTGGAACCACCTTCCGAAACTTTTCCCTTATTTTTTATTTAATTTTCCTCTTGCGACTAAAGACCTATCTATGCTATAATCAATACATCCCTTAAGGATACAACCCCATTACGTATCTAAAAAGGTCCGTATACCTGGTATCATCCCAATAAGGATTTTAGTCCTTTTTTCTTTGGAGCTGGTATCACAAATCTTCTTTTCCGAGGTGATACCATGAATACGATGAAGACGATTCTTATGATAATTACAATCCTGGCCATGCTCTTAATCGGAGGAACGATTTTAGCGCTGTCCATGTATTCTTATCATTCCCAATCTTTCCATGCATTTAGCTTGGTTTCCGTGCTGCTGTTACTATTCGGCAGCATCGAGATGTTAATCATCTGGAACCATCGCCATGATAATGCATAAGTCCACAATCAACAGCATTCAACACAATTCACAATCACCAGTTCCGAACGATTGACAAAATCCAGTAAAAAAACTTAGGCCCGAAACCAAATTGGTTTCGGGCCTAAGTTTTTTAGCATATTCCCGTCAACATATAGAATAGAATACATAAGAACGGAACGAAAAATTTCAGCCCCATAATCACGGCAATATCGTAATAGGAATCATTATGGGTAAGGCCGCATATTGCCAGCAAGGTGACCAAGGCACCACAATGGGGAACCGGGTCAATCCCCACCGATGCAATGGCGACGATGCGGTGGAGGACCTCCAAGGGGATTCCAGCCGCCGTTGCCATTGCCGCCCATTGGTCTCCCAATGCCGACAGGGCAATGGTCAAGCCACCGGATGCTGACCCGGTAATGCCACACATGATATTCGTCGTAATAACCGCCGACAACAGCGGACCAAAGGAATCAGCAATGCCAATGAGCCAATCGGTGACCGGCAGGAATCCCGGCATAGCCGTAATGACGCAGCCAAAGGCGTAACCAGAAGCAACATTCAACACAGCCGTTCCCGAAGAAAGGGCCGCGTAGTTGATGGGTGCTAAGAAGCCATCCATAACCATAAAGCGCTTGCGGCCAATGTAGGCAGCCGCAAAGCTGCTCAGGATAAGGGCAACGCTAATCGACCAGATTGCCGATACCTTACCGACCTTCGCAGCCAGCAGGGATAAATGAAGGGGCTTGAATGCCTCAAGACTTTCTTCATTCCAATGGAAGCCCCATTCCCAGCCAAAGGGATTGGACAGAATCACGTTGATGACAATGACCATGAGCAGTGGCAACAACGCCCAATACCAGGGAATGTGGATTTTCGGATTACGCTTTTTGCGCCCCTCGGTAACGTGGTTTCCATAGCCCTCCCCCTGGGCCTTTAGCAGCTTTGCCCGGCGGCCAATCCAGCCCCAGCCAATCAACAGGAAGAGCAGGGAAGCAAACACACCGATGCCCGGAGCCGCCCAAGTACTGGTCTGAAAATAAGAGGACGGAATAATATTCTGGATTTGCGGCGTACCAGGCAAGGATACCATGGCAAAGGAAAAGATACCCACCCACAGGGCTGCCGGAAGCAGCCGTTTCGGAATATCGGCCTTCTTGAATACTACCGCACCAAAGGGATACATGACAAAGGCAACAACGAACACACTGAGTCCGCCGTAAGTCAGCGCACCACAGCCCATCAGCACAGCCAGTATTGCCCGCTTTTCCCCAAGCACATCGACAATCTTAGCGGCTACTGCTGATGCCAGCCCGCCCTTTTCCATCAATCGTGCAAATACTGCACCAAACAAAAATACCGGGTAGTAGGTTTTGACGTATTCCGCCAGTCGCGTCATGTACAGCTCACTGTACACCGGCAGAATATCAAACATGCTTGCCAAGGCTGCCAGCCCCGCAAAGAAAGGCGCAATCAAGATGATTGACCAGCCGCGGTAGGCAAAGTACATCAACCCCAGCAAAGCGACTGCGATACAAAATGCCTCCATGTAGTCCAAAGACTCCCTTCTAAAACAGGATTTAATAATAGAAACTTGTAGGAATTCGTAAACGGTGATAATTGAAAATAATAATTTTTTTACTCATAGGAAAAGCAGCCGGCGTTTGAATTCCGCAACCGACTGCTTTTCGTAAGAATATCTTCACAATTATTTTCTTTTCCGTTTACGCATTTTATATTAACATTAATGTTGTTTATTGTCAACGCAATTAATATACTTTTTTGCACTAAATAGATAATTATCATAACTTTCAGATATTAACTTCCTGCAAAAAAAATAGACCATATTCCCAACTTTCTTGGCAAAAATGGTCTATTTCCCTCAATCGTTTGACTTATTTGCAGACATCCTTGCGCTTGGCCGCCTGCTTTGCCAGAAACCGTTCCTTCATGACCAGCTTGTGCTCCATGCGCAGGACAAAATCCTTCGCCTCGACAATATCCTGTTCATCGGGATGGGTCGAGGCTAATTTCCAACGCTCGATGCTCTTGGCCCCGCCATGAGGGTCATCGGGGCCGGCCTGAGCCCGTTTCTTCTGCATCGCCGGATTGATTTTCCCCCGGCAGCCAAAGGTTCCCAGGATTTCACAGCCCTCTCCCAAATAGTAGCCCGCCCGAGCAAAGGAAGTAATCGCATGCTCACTGGTGGGGGCAGTTCCATGGGTCTGAAAAAAGCACACCCGGACATTTTTTACCTGAGGCAGATATTTAAGCATCAACGGATCCGGCTGCCCCAAACGAAGCCAATACCCCAGCGCTACCACATCATAGCCCGATACATCTGTTGGTGCATCCTGTACCCGAAATATATCGGCATCACCAGCCTGCTGGGCAATCGCCTCAGCAATCTGCCGCGTGTTGCCAGTAACCGAAGAATAAATCACAGCCCATTTTGTCATAAATACGCTCCTCCCTGTTCCTTAGCAACAGTTTACCATAAAACAAAATTCCAAGCCGTGTGTTTTGTTACAACACCCCTTCTTTTCCTTTTGGTGACGACCTGTAAAATTGTATCGTTTCTTTTCGTAAATTATGTTACAATTGAAGCGATTATTTTTATTAAGATTTCTATAGAAAGAAGTGCTTTCCTTGAACGATTTACTTGCAAATCCAGCTGCTACTGCACTGCTGATTGGCTTGCTTGCCCTGGTACTCGGGTTCATCCGCATCCGTCAGGAAGAGCTCAGCACCCATACCATTATTTTTTCCGCTTTAATGCTGGCACTAGCAGTCATCCTGCAGCAGCTCCGTCTCTTTCACATGCCCCAAGGGGGCAGCATAACCGCTGGCTCCATGGTGCCGTTGCTGCTGATTGCCTACCGCTTCGGACCCGGCATGGGCATGCTGACGGGGTTCCTTTACGGGATGATAAATCTCCTGCAGGACCCCTTTATCCTGCATCCTGTACAGGTTCTCTTCGACTATCCTCTGCCCTTTATGGCCATGGGACTGGCGGGTCTCAGCCCCCATCATCCATTTCTCGGCACGACAGCGGCCTTTTGCGGACGCTTTGCCTGCCATTTCCTCTCGGGGGTTGTTTTCTTTGGTTCCTATGCCCCAGCTGGCACCTCGGTCTATCTCTATTCCTTTCTCTTTAACATCACCTATCTCGTGCCAGAATTCTTGATTTGCTGTGTGATTTTGAAACTCCTGCCCGTCAAGCGGATTGTTTCCGCCATGGAGGCCTCTTAATGATTCCCAGTACCCCACGCATAAACACCCTGCTGCTAAGCGCTGGCCATATGCTCAACGATTTCTACTGCAATTTTCTCCCCATCCTGCTGCCCATCATCATGCCTAAGCTGGGGCTTTCCCTTACGCTAAGTGGACTTTTGGTCATGGTCATGTCGATTACCAGCAATCTCTTGCAGCCGGTTTTCGGCTATTTTATGGACCGCCATAACTGGCATAAAGTTCTGGTCCCGGTCCTCCCCTTTGGCGCCGCCTGCATTTGTACCATTGGCTTCGTCGAGTCCAAGGCCCTATTATTCCTGCTGATTGCCCTAACGGGGCTTTCCGTTTCCCTATTCCACCCGCTGGGTTCGACCTTGGTGGAAAAATCGGTGGCAGCCAAAAATCTGGCTGGCTCCATGTCCTATTATATTGCCGGGGGCAATTTCGGTTTTGCCTTTGCCCCCATTGCCCTGGTTGCCTTTACGGAAACTCAGCCACTGACCGCCCTGCCTTGGCTCATCCTGCCCAGCCTGCTTCTGGCCTGGATATTCTCCATCAGCAAACTGTCAACGATTTCCACGCGGCCCACCAAGAGCACTGCGATCCCCAAACCACCAAAACTTGCTGCCCTGCTTGCCAACCGCGCCGTCATAAAACTCAATCTTTCCATGGGACTGCGCTGCTGGACTCATACCTCCGTAGCCACCTTTCTGCCCCTGCTGTTGATTCATGCCGGCTACAGTTCACTTAACTCAGGCCTCCTGCTCACCTTATTTTTGGTGGGCTGCACGGCAGGTGGTTTAGTTGGTGGCTGGACTGGCGGCAGGTATCTTTCCCACAAAAGGGTCATTATCGCCTCCCTGCTGCTGGGCACTTTGCCAACCTATTACTTCTTCACCCACGCCGGCACAAACCTGCTGGCACTTATTGCCCTGTTCTTCTCAGGGTTCTTCCTGCTGGCCCCCCAGCCCAGCTCCATCGTATGGGCTCATAGCCTGATGCCCGGCAATGCCGGCATGGCTTCTGGCATGATGATGGGCCTCTCCTTCGGACTCGGCAGCATCGGCACCGCACTAACTGCTTGGATGGCTGACTTCATCGGCCTTTTCACCGCCCTGCTGCTGACCACCATTCCCATGCTGCTTTCCGCACTAATCGCCTTCATCACCCCACTAAAATCCAACGGGAAATAACAACAGCAAAAAATACCGCATAAACCAGTATGATATGCTCCCCTTATGAGAGACAGTAAAAAATAAAACTGTCATCATAGGGGGAGTTTTTCATGCCTCATAAGCAAAAAGCAACAGCAGAAGAGAAAACCAGAGTTACCCAGAAATGCCTCTCAGGTAGAATGACACGTAGTGAAGCAGCAGCATTATTACAAGTAGATATCACTACCATTAGCGATTGGATAGATCAGTACGAATCTGAGGGCCCCTCAGCTTTTTTGTCGCGTGAACGCAATCGTGTTTATACAGCAGAACTCAAAACTCGGGCCGTTATCAGTTATTTGAATGGTGAAGGCAGTTTGCGGGATATA
>FNCM01000017.1 GCA_900100835.1 Selenomonas sp. WCT3
GGCGGATAAATCACGGCAATATCATTCCGCGCCCCATAATCGCCTGAACCGCTCTTGTCGATAACTTTCCAACCTTGCGGAGTTTCTGCCTTGATAAGCGTGTCGGTTATAGAATTGTCGCTCATCCAATCAATCAGCAGTTTTTTGCTTGTCGTCGCTCAAAATATCGCCGAATATATAGACTTGCAAATTTTTTACCATCTGTCTCGGCGTGCTAGTATCACGATTATCTTTTGGATCGAAAAGATTAAGTTCAGGTTCATTTCGCGCAGGTTTGGTAGTTTTGTCGCCAATATTTTTTAGTGCCACCTTGAAATTTTCCACGCCGCCGATCTCCTGCAAAATTAAATTTGCCGCCGTGTTGTCACTCCACCTGAGCGATGCCGAACAAATTTCCGCCAGCGTCATGCCATCAGCAACATGGTCTTTGGTGATTGGCGCGTAGGACAAGATATCTTCCGCCGAAAACTTACGAATTTCATTCAAATCGGAGGTATTTTTTTGTCTTAGCAATTCTGCAGCCGTAAAAACTTTGTGCGTCGAGCAGTAGGAAATGAGCTAAACACTAAGGATCCCCCAAAGAAGGCCTTAGCGCCATGCCCCCCTTAGCCTTGCCTGTTGGAAATATTATTTCAAGACATAAAAAACGAGAGTCATTCATTTACTACATGAACAACTCTCAAGCCTTATTATTAAAGAAATGGTCGGAACGACGGGATTTGAACCCACGACCTCTTCCACCCCAAGGAAGCGCGCTACCAAACTGCGCTACGTCCCGAACAAAATCTATTATACGGCATTTCCTTTTATTTGTAAAGACTTATCCGCACATTGTATCAATGTTATTATAAGATCTATCTTTTTTTATATACCAGCAGTTCGGGATTCTTCCCTCCTTCTTCATAAGTGCAGACCAGCAGGAACTCCTTGTCTGCCAGTACCCCAAAGCACCGGCTGCTGCCAGCCGCACCTGGCAGTTGATTTCCCCAGTAGGTTTTATCATCATCCAGGAATTTTACCCGTTCGCCGCTGGGCAAGCCATAGGCCAGGTTCACATAGCTCCCCACTAGCGGATGCACTGCCTCCACTTTTGGCATTCCCTCGATGGAAAGCCCATTCAACTCTTCTACCAAGCAGTCTTTGAATGCGGCAAGCCCGCCGCCATCGCAAAACTCCTCATGCCGCCGCCAGTAAGCGAGTGTCGGCAGTTTCTCTTCCATATACTCTCTGGCCTGCTGCTCCGAAAAGCCTTGTTTCCTAAGTTCCCCGACACAGACCGCCAATAGCTCTTCCTTATTGCTATAAGTGAAGATTCCATCCGCATAACACCATTTGCAATAGTCTTCATTGAGTGACCCATCTTTGTTCCTGCCAATCAGCGGATCCTCCAGCGGCATCCCGCAACATTGGCAGATCAGCTTACGGGGCGATCCCAGCAGGGTATTGATTGAAACATCAAACACCTGGGATAACCGCTTCAATGTTTCGGTATTGGGAACTGTTTCGCCCTGCTCCCACCGGGATACTGCCTGCCTGGTCACGAAAATCTTCTGCGCCAACTCTTCTTGCGAAAGGCCAGCCTTATTCCGCAGTGCTAAAATCACCTCATGCGTTTTCATGTTTCATCCCTCCACTTTCATTATAAAACAGGCGGCCGCAGATTTCACGCAACTGCTGGTTGCCATAGCCCCAGGAGCCAGTTCCTGAAAACAAAAACAGCAGGAATCCCTCCTGCTGGATTCCTGCTTTCTTTTCTTTATGGATTATTCAAACTCAATCGTTGCTGGCGGTTTGCCCGTGCAGTCGTACATGACGCGATTGACACCTTTTACCTCATTGACGATACGGGTCGTGGTCTTCTGCAGGACTTCCCACGGAAGCTGCGCACTCTCTGCGGTCATGAAGTCGCTGGTCATGACAGCCCGCAGGGCAATCGCATAGTCATAGGTACGGCCGTCGCCCATGACACCGACGCTGCGCATGTTCGTAAGGGCGGCAAAATACTGACCAAGGTTCTTGTCAGCACCAGCCTTAGCCACCTCTTCGCGATAGATGGCATCAGCCTCCTGGACGATCTTGACCTTCTCTTCCGTCACCTCGCCGATGATGCGGATGCCAAGTCCCGGACCTGGGAAGGGCTGGCGATTGACGAGATACTCGGGAATGCCGAGCTCGCGGCCAGCCGCCCGAACCTCATCTTTAAACAGCAGGCGCAGCGGCTCGACGATTTCCTTGAAATCGACGAAGTCCGGCAGGCCGCCCACGTTGTGATGGGATTTGATGACCGCCGATTTCCCCAGGCCGCTTTCGATGACATCAGGATAAATCGTGCCCTGTACGAGATAATCGACAGCGCCAATCTTCTTGGCCTCTTCCTCGAATACGCGGATGAACTCCTCGCCGATGATCTTGCGCTTCTGCTCTGGCTCCGTGACACCAGCCAGTTTCGCATAGAAACGATCCTTGGCATTGACACGGATGAAATTGACATCATAAGAACCATTCGGTCCGAATACCGCCTCAACCTGATCGCCTTCATCCTTGCGCAGCAGGCCATGATCGACGAATACGCAGGTCAGCTGCTTGCCGATGGCCTTAGAGAGCAGGACTGCAGCCACCGAGGAGTCAACGCCGCCGGACAAGGCGCAAAGAGCACGGCCGCTGCCGATTTTCGCCTTGAGCTCTTCGACGGTTCTCTTGACGAAGGAATCCATCTTCCATTCGCCTGCACAGCCACAGACTTCGTAAACGAAATTCTTGAGCATCGTCTTGCCCTGAACCGTGTGCATGACTTCCGGGTGGAACTGGGTCGCATAGAGCTTCTTGGCTGCATTTTCCATAGCTGCCACCGGACATACCGGCGTCGAAGCCGTTACCACAAAGTCTGCCGGTGCCTCTGCAATGTAGTCGGTATGGCTCATCCAGCAGATCGTCTTCTCATCGACGCCCTGGAAAAGCTTCGAGCCCTGCTCCGCAATCGTGACTTCCGTTTTGCCATACTCGCTCGTCGGTGCCGTGGCGACCTTGCCGCCCAGCAGATGCGACATGAGCTGGGAACCATAGCAAATGCCCATGACCGGGATGCCGAGTTCGAAGAGTTTCGGGCTGCAGCTGGCCGAGTCTTCTTTGTAGACACTGTTCGGGCCACCGGTCAGGATGATGCCCTTCGGTGCCATATCACGAATCTTGTCCAGGCTCAGCGTATGCGGATGAACCTCACAATAGACATGGTTCTCACGGACGCGGCGTGCAATCAGCTGGTTGTACTGGCCACCAAAATCCAAAACCAGAATCATTTCATTGGCAGGCTTGCTCAAAATTTGTTCCTCCTCTAAGTACATTGACGTATAAAGCTTTTTTACGATTATATCATAAGCGCTTGTATTTTAAAAGCCTTGGACCTTTTCCCTAGGCCCAAGGCTTTTCTTTCTATCAATCGGTAATATCTTCATTCTGGCAGAATTCATCCACTGCCGCCCGGATTGCCGACGAGTCAAATCCCTTGCGGTAGAGATTCGCCATCATCTTCTGCCGGTCCGCCGACGGCTTGAACTTTAGTGCTAGCACCCGCATGGCTGCCGCTTTCTCGCGCTCAAAAGTATCGGCAGGAATACAGGATTTCACCAGGGAGGATTCAAAGCCCCGCTGCATCAGCTTGACACAAATCTGCCGCACCGAGCTGCGGCTTTCCTCATAAAGGAAGACAAACTGCCGGGCACAGGCATCCTCATCGTTAAGGTAGTGCATTTCCTCCAAGCGATTGATTGCCTGCCCAATCTCTTCTTCTTGGTAGCCCTTTCGCGCCAATTTTTCCCGCAGCTTATTTTCACTCTGCTCCTGACGGGCCAACAAGTCCACCGCTGCCATTAAGGCCGTCTTCTTCGGCTTGCGAAGAGACTTATTTCCCACGGAAGCCTCTTCATCATTGCCACGCCGTCTATAACGCCACACGATTCTTTACGCCTCAGTTTCCGGTGCTTCCGTCTGTTCCTCCGCCTCAAGAACCTCCTGGGACGCTAACAGCTTAGCGCGAATCTTCGCTTCAATCTCAGCACAGAGCTCCGGCTGATCCCGCAACGCCTGTTTCGCATTTTCTTTGCCCTGACCAAGGCGCGTGCCCTCGTAGGAGAACCAAGCACCACTCTTATCGACAATATCCATCTCAACGCCCATGTCAATGATGCTGGACATTTTGGAGACGCCTTCACCATACATGATATCAAATTCAGCCATCTTGAAGGGCGGCGCAACTTTATTCTTCACGACTTTGATGCGCGTACGGCTTCCCACTACATCCTGGCCTTGGGTAATCTTATCAATTTTGCGAACATCCAGACGAACCGAAGAATAGAATTTCAGTGCACGGCCACCCGTGGTTGTCTCGGGGTTGCCAAACATGACGCCAACCTTCTCGCGAATCTGGTTGATGAAAATAGCCACTGTCTGGCTTTTGCTGATAATACCAGTCAATTTGCGCATGGCCTGACTCATGAGGCGGGCATGAAGACCTACATGGCTGTCGCCCATCTCGCCTTCAATCTCTGCCTTCGGCACCAGTGCCGCTACCGAGTCCACAACGATAATGTCAATGGCACCACTGCGTACCAGAGCATCCACAATGTCCAAGGCCTGTTCACCAGTATCCGGCTGGGAAATCAGCAAATCGTCGATATTGACCCCCAGCTTTTGCGCATAGACTGGATCCAAGGCATGCTCTGCGTCGATAAAGGCTGCAATACCGCCAGCCTTCTGGGCCTCAGCAATCATGTGCAGCGTAACCGTTGTCTTACCAGAGGACTCTGGTCCGTACACCTCAATGATACGGCCACGGGGCACACCACCAACCCCTAACGCAACATCCAGCGGCAAAATTCCTGTGGAAATAACCTCCACATTCATATTTGCCTTCGCATCACCAAGGCGCATGATGGAACCCTTGCCGAAATCCTTCTCAATCTGTTTCAGCGCATTGGCCAATGCTTCTTTTTTATCCGTTGCCATCCGTATACCCGCTCCTTTCACGTTCACGTTTTATCTCTTTAGCTATTATATAAAACAACCGTTCTTTTTGCAAGAAATATTTTCGAACATATACCTAAAAAACTTCCCCTCTCCAAAGAGAGGGGAAGCAAAAACACCTCGACAGGATTACATGTAATCGGCCGTCGTTTTCTTTTTCTGTTGTTTGAACATGCCAAGCTTCGCTGCTACCCATTCCATCGCAACAAAGAATACCGGGATCAGGAAAATTCCCAAAGCCGTTGCAAAGAGCATACCACCCACAACAGCAACGCCCATACCATTACGGGCAGCCGCACCGGCACCGGTGGCAATTGCCAACGGCAAACAGCCGATGATGAAGGCAAAGGACGTCATAAGGATTGGACGCAGGCGCAGGCCAGCAGCTTCAATTGCGGCTTTTACCGGCTCCATACCACGGTCAACACGAACCTTTGCAAACTCGACAATCAGGATAGCGTTCTTCGCAGCCAGACCGATAATCATGATGATACCAATCTGCATGTAAACGCTGTTCTGAAGACCAGCATTCATATGGCCAAACATAGCCTCCAGCATGGAAAGACCATACTCGGAAACCAAAGCCCCCATGATACCAGTCGGCACCGTAAGCAGTACAGCAAACGGTACGCTCCAGCTCTCATAAAGTGCTGCCAGGCAGAGGAATACAAATACCAGTGCCAGCGCTAAGACCTGAAGTGTCGAGCTCGAGGCCTTAGACTCCTCACGGCTCTGGCCGGACCACTCGATATTGAATCCATTATCCGTATTCTGCTTAACGATTTCCTGAATAGCTGCCATAGCCTGACCAGAAGAATATCCTTGGCCGGCGTTACCCTGAATAGTAACCGAACGAGCACCGTTGAAACGGGAAATCGCCGTCGGACCCGAGCTAAGTTTCGGCTTAAGCAATGTATCCAACGGAACCATCGTACCACTGCTGCTCTTAACGAAGATGAATTTAGCCGCATCAGCTTCGCTGCGGTACTGGGTATCCGCCTGAAGCATTACCTTATAGGAGCGGCCAAACTGGTTGAAATCATTAACCTGGGTGCCGCCGAAGTTGACCTGCATCGCTGTAAATACATCCGAAAGCTGTACCCCAAGCTGTTTAACGCGTTCGCGGTCAATTTCAAATTCATAGCTCGGCGCCGTCATCTTGAAGGTCGTACGAACGCCCTGAAGTTCGGGGCGCTGGTTGGCTGCGGCTACGATCTTGTTGGTGATATCCGACAGCTCTTTATCCGTATGACCAGACATATCCTGAAGCTCCAGCGACCAGCCGCCGACCGAACCGAGGCCCGGCAGAGCCGGCGGGTTCATGGCGATAACCGTTGCCTCCGGAGCAACTTTTGCTCCCAAGCCAAACATCTTGCCAACCGCAGCATCGACCGAAGTTCCCGGAGCCGTACGCTGGCTCCAGTCCTTCATGCCCAAGACAACCAAGCCAGCACTCGGCTTAGCACCACCGGACAAGATATCAAAGCCCGTGATGGCCATGACATTCTCAACACCCGTGACATTTTCCATGGCCGCCTTGGCGACCTTATCAATGGACTTCTGGGTCTGGTTCATAGAGGTGCCCTCTGGCAGCTGAACCACCGTAAAGAGATAGCCCTGATCTTCGCTGGGAACGAAGGTCGATGGCATAATCTTGTACACGGCACCAGCAACAATGCAGACGATAACCATGAATAAAATGGCCAGCCGCGTGCGGCGGATAAACTTGGCCACAATGCCCATATAGCCGCGTTTCGTGCGTTCAAACCAATTGTTGAACTTTACAAAGAACCGCCCCAGTACGCCCTCATCGTCTTTTTCTTCATGACGTTTGAGAATCATCGCACAAAGTGCCGGCGTCAACGTCAAAGCAACAAAGGCCGACAATGCCATCGAAACGGCAATGGTCAAAGCAAACTGTTTATATAATACACCGGTCATACCGCCGAGGAAGGCTACCGGCACAAAGACGGCGGCCAATACAAAGGCGATGGCCACAACCGGCCCCTGGACTTCGTCCATGGCCCGCTCCGTTGCATCAACCGGCTCCAAGCCCTCTTCCATATGCTTCTCAACGTTCTCGATAACGACAATAGCATCATCGACAACCAGGCCGATAGCCAACACCATAGCAAACAGTGTCAACGTATTGATAGAGAAATCCAATACGATAAAAGCAGCCAAGGTACCAATGAGGGATACCGGAACTGCCAACAGCGGGATGACTGTCGCCCGCCAATTCTGCAAGAACAAGAAGATAACGAGAACGACCAGTGCCAAAGCCTCGAGGAACGTCTCCAAAACCTCTTTAATCGATGCCTTGATGTAATTCGTCGAGTCGAAAATCTGCGACATCTTGAGGTTCGGCGGCAGATTCGGTTCCGCCTTCTCCAATACTTTGCGAACGCCAGCTACCGTCTCCATAGCATTGGCATCACTGGTCAGGTTAATACCAAAACCTACCGAAGGATATCCGTTGAATTTCGAAACGATCGAGCTGGATTTTTCTCCCGTTTCCACCCGGGCAACATCCTTCAACCGGACAAATTTACCATTGTCCGACCGCAGGATGACGTTGCCGAACTCCTCCGGCGTTACCAGGCGGCCGGCAATCTTGCCAGTATACTGTTTCTCCTGGCCATTATTGACTGGCATAGCACCAACTGTACCGGCCGGAGCCTGGACATTCTGTTCCTTGATAGCGGCCGTGACATCAGCTACTGTGAGGTTAAGCTCGGCAAGCTTATCCGGATTGAGCCATACCCGCATGGCATAGTCCGAACCGAAGATCTGGACATCACCAACGCCTGGAACACGCTTGAGCTCATCTAACAGATAGATATCGGCGTAATTCTTCATAAAGGCACGGTCATAGGTACCATCTGGCGAATACAGCGAAAGCATGTAGGCCATATCATTGGAAGACTTACGCGTCGTAAGGCCCACCGTCTGTACATCCGTCGGCAGGCTGGCAGTTGCCGTTGCCGCATTGTTCTGGACCTTGACGGCATCCATATCGCCATCGGTCCCCGTCTCAAATACGACTTTCAAGCTGTAGCGGCCCGTATCATCCGAGTTGGAGGACATATAATCCATGCCCTGCGTACCGTTAATCTGTTGCTCGACAACCTGTGCTACCGTCTCATTGACAACCGACGCATTCGCGCCCGTATACGAGGTACTTACCGATACCGTCGGCGGCGAAATCTGCGGGTATTGGGCAATTGGCAGCTGGAATGCTGCCAGTACACCGACAATGACAATGATTATAGAGATGACGATAGCAAATATCGGGCGGTGTATAAAGAATTTTGACAAAATGCCGCCCCCTTACTTGTTCGAATCAGAAGCTGCAATCTCATTCGCATCAAATTTGCTATTATCCGTAGTCAAGGAGAAGCCCATATCATCTGCCGTGACCATGGTAACCGCAAGGCTGATGCCCTCCTGCAGGTTCGACAGGCCCTCAACGACAACCACATCGGCGGCCGTCAAACCATCTTTGATGATGTAATAGCTGCCGACTTTATCGCCTAACGTTACCGTACGAGCTTCCGACTTGCCGTCTTCACCAACCACCATGACAAAGGATTTGCCTAGCAGTTGCTGTACAGCCCGCTGCGGAACAAGAATAGCATTAGGCACTACTTCTCCCGTCAAGCGGATGCGGGCAAACATCCCCGGCAGAAGCAAACCGTCTGGGTTGTCAAACAGCGCCTTGACTGTCAGCGTGCCAGTATTCGAAGACAGGGCACGGTCCGTCTGGACAATCTTGCCTTCAACGGGATACTGGGTGCCATCGGAAAGAGTGATGGAAACCGTCGGCGATATACCGTTGCCATTCTGGGAAGCATAATTTGAGAATTTCAGATAGTCGCTCTCAGAAATGCTGAACTGCGCAAATACCGGATTGGAAGAACCAATCGTGACGAGATTTGTACTGCCCGCAGCCGCAAAAGTTCCTACGGCGACATCGTCCACCGACAGCTGGCCGCTCATAGGCGCATAAATAACCGTGTCGGCCAGATCCTGCTGCGCCTTGCGCAAAAGAGCGTCATTGGCAGCTGCCGCAGCACTGTAGGCGTTGACATTAGCCTGCTGGTTGGCAACCGTCTGCTCAGAAATTGCCTGAGCCGAAAGCAGTTGCTGATAGCGGCCCAAATCCGTTACGGCATCGCTAAGCGTTGCCTGGGACTGGGACAGATTTGCCTGAGCCTGCAAGACAGCCGATTCATACTGACGGGAATCAATCTTATAGAGGGGCTGTCCTGCCTCTACATGCTGACCACCAGTCACATACTTATCGACGACATTGCCCGATACTTTCGATTGGACCTTTACCTCGTCTTTTCCCACGATTTGACCGGCAAATTCACTGGTCAGCGGCGTATCCTGCTGAATGACTTGCATGGCCTTTACCTGGGCTCCCTGCTGCTGTTGCTGTTGATTTTGCCCGCAGCCCGCCACGATAAAGCTTGAAGAAATGGCCAGCGAAATACCAATCATCAATGCCTTCGTTTTCTTGTTTTTCGCGAAAAACAAAGTATTAACCTCCTTTTACCATAGACAACAAAAGAGACAGTTTCTCCTCCACTGCCTACGAAACATTCCATTCCCATCTCTACAGAAGCATGGCTTCAATGAAATAGTAAATAAATGTTTACTATCGATGAAATATATAGTATATTATATCTAAGAAAAAGTCAAGGATATGACATCTCCTAAGCCTCCATTATCCAAGATTTAATGATTATTTAATTAAAAGGGGTAATTTTTCGATTATGGAAACGATATCGACGCCGAATGTCTCACAAAAATTCATTGAAACGTTGATGCTCATACATAACAACTTCTATCGACAGACCAAAGTACCGATTCCCTTAAATCAATTTGGTGTCCTAATGGTCGTATTGACAGAAGAGGCTGTTTCGATTACCGAAATCAGCCACATCCTCAAGATTTCCAAACAGCAAATGACCACCGTTATCGATAAGCTTGTAAAAAACGGCCTTGTCCAAAAACAAGCAGATATCAACGACCGCCGCCGCTTCGTCATCACCTTAACCCCGGCGGGAAAACAAATTATCGATGACCAAAATGAAATCGTTCGCAAACGATTCAACGACCGTATCCAGCACCTTAGTGCCGCGGAAAAGGCCAAGCTCGGCGATGCCATTGCAAACTTCAATCTGTTGATTGAAAAAATGTTCGCTAACTAAAAGAGATGCAGCAAGAATAACTCACTCTTGCTGCATCTCTTATTTATTATAAGGTAATTACATCCAAATCATCGGGAACGTAAACATTGCCCTGATAATACGTTCTGGCCTCAGCAGAATACTCCTGTTTGCGGGTAGATAGGTGTTTGTCCTCTGTATGATAGAGCACCAAATTTTTAACTCCCAGCTGCTGAGCCAATTCACTAGCTTCCTTTACGGTGCTGTGATTCTTCTCATAGGGCTTGAAAACGTCGCGATCCTTATACTGGCAAAAGGCCTCAGCCAGCAGCCAATCGGCCCTCTCAGCGTATTCCCGGTCGTGTTCATTATAGGGTTCATCGCCAAGGCAGGTGAACTTCATCCCATCGGCGAAATTCAGACAGTAACCAAACTGCTTTGCCTTCGTCGACAGGATATCAAAAGCCGTGAGCTTACAGGTCGGCAATTCAACGCTCTGTCCATCCTGCAAGTCGTGAATCAGGATATCCGTACCGACCCGGGCAAAATCTTTTTTCTTTAAGGTCATCTTTGTCATGGTAAGCAACATGTCCTTGACCACATCGTGACCGTAAATATGAAAGAAACCTTCATATTTACCTTTATTCATCAAGTCGGCTACTTTGCGTATAATCCAGATAACTCCGAGAACGTGGTCCGTATGCCCATGGGTTACAAACATGTGATGGCACTTTTGATAGTCAAAGCCCGTAACTTCGAGCTGGCGAAGAATACCGTTGCCGCCACCGGCATCGGTTAAAAACAGGCTGCCATCTTCCAACTCTAAGAAGAAACAGGTATTGAAGCATTTGGTTGCCATGGCAAACCCAGTGCCAAGGATTGTCAACTTTCGCATAAAACTCCCCCTTCCATTTTCTTCATTATAACGCGGCTGTCTCGGTTTTGCCATAGGCAAAACCTTTACGGGAACTTTTACCGATACAAAAAGGCGCAAGCATTTGCCTGCGCCTTCTTGTTATTTTCCCTTGAGTTTTTCCAGTGCTTCACGAGCTGCGTGCTGTTCCGCTTCTTTTTTGCTGCGGCCTGTTCCCTGCCCCATTACCCGACCGGTGATACGGACCTGAAAGGTAAAGCTCTTATCATGATCGGGGCCTTCTTCTGCTACCAGCTCATAAACAACACTCTGTCCCTCATGTTGATAGACTTCCTCCTGAAGGATAGTCTTGTAGTCCTTTAGGATTGCCCCGTGTTTGACCAGTTCAAATTCCGATTTTAACTGACGCAATACATAAGCCTGAGCCGCTTCCCAACCCTGGTCAAGATATATTGCCCCAATAACGGATTCAAATGCATCCTCAAGATTTGTCTGACGCGTACGACCGCCGCCCATTTCTTCGCCATGACCTAAAAGCAGGTAATCGCCAAGATGAAGCCCCGCCGCCAGCTTAGCCAGCGTTGCTGAGCAAACGATACTGGCTCTGGTCTTGGTCAACTGCCCTTCCGGCATCTGCGGAAAGTGCTGATAAAGATAAGTGCTGGAGGCAAGCTCCAGCACAGCATCTCCTAAAAATTCGAGACGTTCATTATGGACGATGTTCCCTTTGGATTCATTCGCGTAGGATGTATGAACCAGCGCCTGCTGGAGGAGATTCAAATTGTGAAACTCCACTCCCAGGGTCTTTGCCAGCTCACAAAGCGATTGTTTGCGCTCTTCCGACAGAATGTTTTCCATCGTCAGCCTCCATTACTCTGCGTATTTTTTCAGCAGCAGGCAGGCGTTGTGACCGCCAAAACCGAAGTTGTTGGACATAGCCGCACGAACCGTCTTAGCTTTTGCCTTGTTCGGAACGTAGTCGAGATCAAGCCCCTCATCCTGGGTCTCGTAGTTCATGGTCGGCGGCAGCATGTCATTCTCGATAGCCAGTGCCGTAGCAATGCACTCAACACCGCCAGCAGCACCCAGCAGATGACCCGTCATGGATTTGATGGAAGAAACCGAAACGTCTTTGGCTGCCTCGCCCCATACGGACTTGATGGCCATCGTCTCGCCTTCATCATTCATGTGCGTGGAAGTACCATGGGCATTGACATAGTCAACTTCCGAAGCCTTCATGCCAGCATCATCAAGAGCGGCCTGCATGCATTTTGCCTGGTACTCACCACCCGGAGCCGGGCTCGTGATGTGGTATGCATCGGAGTTAGCGCCATAGCCTACAACCTCAGCATAGATATGAGCGCCACGAGCTTTTGCATGCTCAAGGCTCTCGAGGACTACGAGGCCTGCGCCTTCGCCCATGACGAAACCGCTGCGGTTCTTGTCAAACGGACGGGATGCATGAGCCGGATCGTCGTTGTGATCCATGCAAAGAGCCTTCATGGCAGCAAAACCAGCGACAGCAGCTTCCGAGATAGCAGCTTCCGTACCGCCAGCGATCATGACATCAGCATCACCGCGCTGGATGACACGGAAAGCATCGCCGATGCAGTTGGACCCCGTAGCGCAAGCCGTAACGATACAGCTGGACGGTCCATGCAGTTTATACGTGATGGAAACCTGGCCAGCAGCCATGTTGGCAATCATCATCGGGATGAAGAACGGGCTGATGCGGCCTGGGCCTTTGGCAAACAGTTTCTCATACTGGGAATGCATCGTCTCGATACCGCCGATACCAGCGCCAACGAAAGTGCCAATACGATCCAAATCCTCTTTCTCGAGGTCGAGTTTTGCATCGTCAATGGCCATGCCAGCAGCAGCAACAGCGAACTGCGTGTAACGATCCATGCGTTTAGCCTCTTTTTTATCAATGTAAGCAGCTGGATCGAAATCCTTAACTTCACCAGCGATCTGTGCACCATACTCCGACGCATCAAAGCGGGTAATCTTATCGATACCATTACGGCCTTCCATCAGACCATTCCAGAATTCCTCTTTACCCATACCAATCGGGGTGATTGCGCCCAGACCAGTGATTACTACACGATTACTCAAAACGAATAGCTCCTCTCAATTATTTAGTCGTTTAGAAAACGTCTGCTCAGTTGGCAGCCTCAGCTTCAGCCTTGAGCTGCTCAAAGATTTCGTGAACCGTCATGATTTTATCAATCTTCGGCATGTATTCGCCGGTAAATACCAGACCGGTCTCCACATCGCCCTGCTGTGCCCGCGTAAGCGCACGAATAATGCAGAAATTGTGCTTGCATGCCTTAAGGCAGGCATCGCATTTCGTCGGCGGGACAGGTCCTTCCATGACTTTTGCCGAGAACGGCGTGCGGACAGCACGTCCTGGAAGGCCAACAGGACTGTGGATTACCACGATATCCTCTGGTTTTGATTTCAGATAGTATTCCTTGAGTGCAGGAGCCGCATTAGACTCTTCGCAAGCCGCAAAACGGGATCCCATCTGGACGCCTGCAGCGCCCAATTTTATCAAATCAACGATGTCCTGGCCATGCAGTACACCACCAGCCGCAATAACTGGAATATTTACCGCTGCGCTGACATCTGCAATAAGGTCACGTACTGACGTATCCGTACCGAGATGTCCACCAGCTTCCTTGCCCTCCAGGACAATGGCAGCTGCACCAAGACGCTCTGAAATTTTAGCTAATTTAACGGAAGAAACAATCGGAACAATCGGCGTTCCAGATTCCTTACCGAGAGCAAACATATCACGGGAAAAACCAGCACCAGCTACTACCAGGTCAATGCCTTCCTCAATCGCCGTATTTACCACGCCAGCGAAATCTGCTGCTGCTACCATGATATTGATGCCGATGATACCAGACGTAAGCGAACGTGCGAGCCGGATTTCATAACGCAGTTCGTCGTGGCTCATACCAGATGCGGCAATGAGGCCGATACCGCCCTCGTTCGCTACAGCTGCCGCCAGACGGGCCGTTGACAAGCGAATCGCCATACCACCCTGCTGGATAGGAACTTTTGCGATTTTATTGCCAATTTTCAGCTCTGGAAGTTTCAATGTTACTCCTCCAATCAATCCTACCTTGAGAAAATCCCGTGAAACAAGCTTCACGGGATTTTCAAACAGGTAAGACGCTCAAACTTATTTGTTCTGGTCTATGTAGGAAACTACGTCCTGAACGCTCTTGATCTTCTCAGCAGCCTCGTCCGGAATCTCAATATTGAATTCCTCCTCGAAAGCCATGATCAGCTCAACGATATCCAGGGAGTCAGCACCTAAATCATCGATGAAGGTAGACTCGAGTGCAACCTCGTCAGCCTCAACACCTAACTGCTCAACAACGATATCTCTAACTTTTTCAAAAGTCGACATGAAGTTTCACCTCCTTAAAATGAAAGTTCCTATATAGTTATATCACATAACCATGCCGCCGTCTACATTGACGATCTGACCCGTGATATAGGATGCATAATCCGATACCAAGAAGAGCACCGCATTGGCGACGTCTTCCGGCTGCCCCATACGCTTAAGCGGGATGCCTGCCAGCGTGGCCTCTTTGGCTTTATCCGTCATTGCTGCCGTCATATCCGTAGCAATGAATCCCGGTGCAACAACGTTGACGTTGATGCCGCGAGCAGCCAGCTCCTTAGCAGCCGACTTGGAGAAGCCGATAACGCCTGCTTTGGCTGCGGCATAATTTGCCTGACCAGCATTTCCCATGAGACCCACAACCGATGCCATGTTGACAATACGGCCGCTGCGCTTCTTCATCATGAGCTTGGAGACAGCTTTCGTGCAGTAGAACACGCCCTTGAGGTTCGTGTTGATGACTGCGTCGAAATCTTCGTCCTTCATGCGCATGAGAAGGCCATCGCGAGTGATGCCGGCGTTGTTTACCAGAATATCAATCTGGCCAAAGGCCTCCGTGACCTTTTCAATCATAGCATCGACAGCCTCAGGGCTCGAAATGTCAGCCTGAACGAGGATAGCCTCGCCGCCGTTCTTTTCGATTTCCGCTTTGACCTCTTCCGCCTTAGCCGTATTGCCGGCATAATTGATGGCGACCTTAGCGCCTTCACTTGCCAGACGAACTGCAATGGCACGGCCAATACCGCGGGAAGCACCGGTAACCAGTGCGACCTTTCCGTCTAAAAGCATATTAGCGAACCTCCTTGAAATAGTCAAGCGTTTTTTGCAAACTTTCGAGATTTTCTACGTTCATGCTCTTGAGAGCCTTGTCGATACGGCGGTTGAAGCCACAGAGGGTTTTGCCCGGGCCTGCCTCAACGAAGGTCTCAGCGCCAAACTCTTTCATCGTGTTGACGCAGGCAATCCATTTTACTGGATGATCTGCCTGGGCCACAAGGTTTGCTTTAATTTCCTCAGCTTTAGTCTCCAGTTCGCCCGTAAAGTTGGAAACCACTGGAATCTTGGCATCGCGAATCGTAACCTTATCCAGCTCAACAGCCAGTTTCTCAGCAGCCGGCTTCATCAGCGTGGAATGGAACGGAGCCGATACCGGCAGAATTACTGCCTTCTTGGCGCCAGCTTCCTTAAGGGTCTCAACAGCCGCCTCAACGCCTGCCGTCGTGCCAGCAATAACCGTCTGGCCCGGGCAGTTGAAGTTTACTGCCTGGACTTCGCCAGCAGCCTTGGTTGCCTTCTCACAAGCATCGACGATGACTTCATCGGCAAGACCGATGATAGCTGCCATGCCGCCCTGGCCAACCGGTACAGCTTCCTGCATGAACTGGCCGCGTTTGTGTACGAGAAGAACAGCATCCTGGAAATCCAGGACACCAGCAGCAACCAGTGCCGAATATTCGCCGAGGCTGTGACCGCCCGTCACTTCCGGCTGAATGCCATGCTCTTTGAGAATCTCATTAGCGATAACGCTCATCGTGAGGATTGCCGGCTGCGTATTTGCCGTCAGCTGCAAATCTTCTGCCGGTCCTTCAAAGCACATCTCCTTGATGGAGTAGCCAAGGGCCTCGTCAGCCTGCTGAAACAACTTCTTTGCTACGTCGTACTGCTGGCAGAAATCTTTGCCCATGCCAACCGTCTGAGCTCCCTGACCAGGGAATACAAATGCAAGTTTACTCACCGTCAATTACCTCCAATTATTTGCAATCCTGCTGAATCGTGTCGATAACATTTGGCAGACCAGCTACGATTTCTTCAATAATCTGTTTTACCGGTTTGATGTCGTTAAGCATGCCCGAAATTTCGCCAATCATGACGGAACCATTCTGAACATCGCCTTCGTGGGTTGCACGATGCAGAGAACCTACTCCCAGCTTCTCCAATTCTTCATTGGAAGCACCAGCTGCCTCGAGTTCCTCATACTTGCGCGTAAGCTTGTTAGCCAGTACACGCGCCGGATGACCAAGGGTACGGCCCGTAACCACCGTAGAACGGTCCTTAGCCTGCTTAACCATTTTCTTATAATCCGGATGGGCAATGCACTCCTCGCTCATGACGAAGCGGGAACCCATCTGAACAGCCTGCGCACCCAGTGCAAAGGCTGCTGCTACACCGCGGGAATCGGCAATACCGCCAGCACCGATAACTGGAACATCAACAGCATCAACGACCTGCGGCAGAAGAGCCATGGTCGTGATCTCACCGATATGACCACCGGACTCCGTGCCCTCAGCGATAACGGCATCAGCGCCACTGCGAACCAGTCGTTTTGCCAGTGCTACCGAAGCGACAACCGGAATAACCTTCGTGCCGATTTCCTTCAATGCCGGAACATATTCGCCAGGGTTGCCAGCACCAGTCGTAACCACCGGAACTCTCTCATCAATAACGACCTGCATGACCTCTTTTACATACGGGCTCATAAGCATGATATTGACACCGAACGGCTTATCCGTCCAACCTTTGCATTTCTGAATCTCTGCACGCAGAATATCCGGCGGCATGTGACCAGCACCAATGATGCCAAGGCCACCGGCATTAGATACAGCCGAAGCCAATTCTGCCGTACCGATCCAGGCCATACCGCCCTGGAAAATCGGGTACTTTATGTTCAGTAGTTTACAGATTGCATTGTTTTCAAACATTAAAATTAGTCCTCCTCAGGCGTTATTTTTTCTCACCCTCGTCTGCCAGTACCTCTTCTTGAGTCAGTGCATCCCGAATATGTTCCAGGACGTTGCCGTTCACATAATCGTTCGCGACTCCGATTGCACTGCAGATTGACTTAGCATTTGACGAGCCATGGCTAATGATGCAGACTCCATTTACTCCCAAAAGTGGTGCACCACCATATTCTGACGCATCAAGGCGTTTCCCCAGCTTCTTTAACGTTGGCATCAGCATGAGCGCTCCCAGCTTTGCCAAAATGCCACCATCTTTGATGGCTTCTTTTATCAGCTTCATGATGGTCTTTGCCAGTCCCTCTGCAAATTTTAGCACAACATTGCCAACAAATCCATCACAAATTACAACATCAAAGTTTCCCTTGGGGATATCACGGCCTTCTGCATTGCCGCCAAAATTGATCGTATGCATCTCCTTTAACAGAGCATACGTCTCTTTCGCCTGTTCATTTCCCTTCGTCTCTTCTTCTCCGATGTTGAGCAGTCCCACCTTCGGATTTTTCGTTCCGAATACGTATTCCGCATAAATTGCGCCCATCATTCCGCTCTGTACCAAATGGATTGGCTTGGAATCAACATTTGCTCCAGAGTCCAGCAGCAGCGTTGCCCCCTTCGGCGTCGGAATCGGCGTCGCAATGGTAGGACGGCCAATGCCTCGGATTCGCTTGAGAATCAGCTGGGCAGCCGTAACGGCTGCACCAGTACTGCCCGCCGATAACACGGCATCACATTCGCCATCCTTTACCAGACGAGTTGCCACTACCAACGAGGAATCCTTTTTGCTGCGAACGGCCTCGGCAGGATGCTCATCCATCTCAATAACTTCCGTCGTATGATGAATCGTGATTCCGAGTTTTTCCCAACCATTTTCATGTTTGAGCACCGCCCGAATTTTAGGTTCATCACCAACCAGTACAATATCGCAATGATATTTTTTCGCCGCACGAACTGCACCGAACACAATCTGCTCCGGCGCAAAATCGCCGCCCATGGCGTCAACTGCAATTTTCAAGAGTCCTTATCCCCCTTACTTCTCTCCCCACGAAACCATGATAAATTTCGCGCGGAAAACTTCCTGGGTTTCATTATGGGTCTTTACCCATACAAAATACTTGTTGCCGCGAACTTTTACGATTTCCGCCTTGGCAATCAATTTCTCCCCGACATGAACTGGTACCTTGTATTTTACGTTAGCCACACCGGTAACGGCCATCGGTGCATCAATCACAGCTAACGCCAAGGAATTCGCCTGCGAAAACATATAATGCCCCTTGGCAATCTGCGTCTTGGCAAACACCATATCATCGGTTACCCGCAGCAAGGAAATACCTGAATGACCGAGTTCCAAATCGATAAGCTCACCAACGACCTCACCGCTTTGAATGGATTTCACTTTATTCTGGGCCTTTTCCGCCATATTCCGTATGCGTCCCCGCAATTCCGGTATACCGAGTTCCAGGCGGTCCAGCCGAATCGTCTGAACACTGACTTCCAGATATTTTGCCAGCTCTTCATCTGTCAAAAAAGGTTTCGTCTTAACCTGTTCCAAGAGCAGCCGTTGACGCTCCTTTTTTTTGACCCGTGCCATCCAAACACCCCCTTGCATTTTTAGTACCTACTACTACAATCTCATATAATGGTCTATTATAAATGGTATGTCCTAAAAATGCAAGTACCTGGGAAATAAAATAAGCAGGACAATCCGTCCTGCTTATACAGCTTCTAATTATTCTGCTGCCTTGACAACCTCTTTGCCATCATAATAGCCGCATTCCGGGCATACATGATGAGGCATCTTCGGCTCGTGGCACTGCGGGCAAGAAACGAAACCCGGAGCCTCCAATTTCCAGTTAGCACGACGCTGGTCGCGGCGAGCTTTGGAAGTTTTACGCTTTGGTACTGCCATGTCGGATACACCTCCTTAAGTCTTTGTGTTCCTATGGGGAACTTAGTCTTTTTTCAATAATTGCTGTAATGCTGCCATGCGCGGATCGATAACCAAACGATCGCAACCGCAATCGCCTTCATTCAAATTATGACCACACACTGGACAAAGCCCCTTACAGTCGGGCTTGCAGATATTACTGAGCGGCTGGGCCGCAAGCAGGGTATCCCGGACCATATCCTGGATATCCAGCATATCTCCCTCAAACACATTGACTAAGTCTTCTGTTTCCGCTGCTTCCCGACTGTAATCCTCCGAAAAATCATAGGACTGATTTTCCCGACAATCCGTCAGGCACCGACCACAGACAAAGGTCTTTACCACTTCAATTTTTCCCGACACCCGCCAACAAGTGCCCGTATAGACCACCGTTCCCGTGACCTCAATCGGCCCTTCAAACGCGTAATCTTCGCTTATGGCATCTAGTTCTTCAGCAGTCGTCGTAAAGGAAAAGGGAAGCTCCCTGCCTAAATCGGTATTTAATTCAGCAATATTAACATTCATCATTCAGCATCAACCTCAATCCATTATAGCGACCGGCCTATCGTTTGTCAAGAAATTCTCCTTGACTGGCCCCTTAGACAACAGGTCTTATTTTACCGGAACACAGTGCTTGTCATTGATTTCTTTAACCTTTTGAACGCGGCGAACATATTTCTCAGCCGTGAGGGGATCCGTATGCATCCAGGTTTTCACCGTTTCCATGGCAATAGCACCACCAATGATTTTGCCCCCCAGGCACAAAACATTGCTGTCGTTATGCTGACGAGCCAGCTGCGCGCAGAAGGGGTCCTGACAGACTACAGCATAAATGCCGTTTAACTTGTTGGCAATCATCGCACTGCCATAGCCGACACCATCAACGAAAATACCGCGGTCACATTCGCCCTTAGCTACTGCCATGGCTGCCGGATAGACAAAATCGGACAAATCACAGGATTCCTCATCATAGGTGCCAAAATCCTTTACCTCATGCCCTTCATTCTCCAAATACGCTTTGATTTCCTTCTTTAAATTCGTACCAGCATGGTCGTTTGCCATTGCAATTTTCATAAAAAACCTCCCGTTACCATCAGAAATAATACTTTGATTGTAACGAGAGGTTTCTTATTTGTCAACACGACTGTGGGCAATGCCGCATCATTCTCCCAGCCGCTCTTTAAATACCCGCACAGCTTCCTGCTGAACCGCCTTTAAGGGCACCGCTTTTTCTTCGGCCAGCCGGCGGCAGTCTTCGTATTCTGGGGAAAGACTGCAAAGTTTTCCGTTCCAGGCACTTACCTTGCAGTTGACCAAACCGTATTTTGTCTCCACCTTGGCAATATGGCGGGAGGCCTCCAGCCGCCTTGCCACTGGCATGACACGCAGGCCGATGCTGGTGGATTCGGTGAAGATGATATTGATGCAGTCGGCCTTCCCGGCTTCATCCACCAACACAGACAATTTCTGTGCCGGCCGGTTTTTCTTCATTAATATTGGCGTTATCCAAACATCCAAGGCACCAGCCGCCAATAATTTTTCAAAGAGATACCCATAAACCTGGGGATTCATATCATCGATATTGGCCTCAAGAATGGCCAGGTTCCCGCTCTCCGTCCCATGGTACTCACCAACGTAAAGCCGCAGGACATTGGGAATTGTAAGCTCATGGCTTCCGGCCCCATAGCCAACACATTCGGCTTCAAATCCCTTGGGCACGCCCTCGCTATACACGCCTAACGCTTTAACGATACCTGCCCCAGTAGGCGTCACCAGTTCCTTCTGTTCCGTTCCCGGCTGGGTCTGCCAGCCCAGCAGAAGCTCTGCCACCGCCGGCGCGGGGACAGGCATAAGACCATGGGCACAGGAAACAAAACCACTGCCTAAGGTCAGTGGCGAAACAAATACGCGCTCAATGCCCAAATAATCCAGGCAAATGGCTGCGCCGACGATATCCACCAACGAATCCACAGCCCCCACTTCGTGAAAGGCTACCTCATCTGCTGACTTACCATGAACTTTGCCCTCCGCTTTGGCGATTTCCATAAAAATAGCCAAAGCCTGCTGCTTTATCGGCATTGCCAGGGCGGATTTTTCCAGCATTTCCCGGATGTCCTTCATGGTGCGATGTTCATGATGATGGTGCTGTCCATGATGATGCTCATGGTGGTCGGCTTTGGTTTCCTTTACCTCCACATAGGCCGCATGAATGCCATTTCGGACCACATCGGAAACGGTCAAAACGAATTCATCCTTAATGGGCAATTTCGCCAATTCCTTTTCCAATAAAGCGGTCGGCACACCTGCCTGAAGCATTGCTCCCAAAAACATATTGCCGCTGATTCCAGCAAAGCAATCCAGATATATTGCGCGCATTGTTTCACCTCAATTTATTTATCTTGCTGGCCAGTGCCCCTGCACCGAAACCATTATCAATATTAACCACCGATACTCCCATCGCACAACTGTTGAGCATGGACAAAAGCGCCGCCACACCGTGGAAGGAAGCACCATAGCCCACACTAGTGGGCACAGCAATCACCGGCTTATCTGTGAGCCCCCCCACCACGCTGGCCAGGGCGCCTTCCATCCCCGCAATGACTACCAGGACATTTGCTTCCTTGATAGCCGGCAAATGGGCAAAGAGCCGATGAATCCCTGCTACGCCGCAGTCGTAACAAGTTGTCACACAGTTGCCAAAGAGGTACGCCGTCAGCCGTGCTTCCTCCGCCACGGGAATATCGCTGGTACCTGCTGTCAGAATCAAAATCTTATGGGATTCATCCCGCTTAACTTTCCTATCCCGATCCAGGTAAATCATGCGGGCAGTTTCATCGTATACCGCCTCCGGCACCTTCTCCTGTACCTTATCATAATGCTCCCGTTCCGCTCTGGTCGCCATTAAATTCCCCTCACTATGGGTGTAGAGGGAATAAAAAATATCCCGCACCTGCTCAGGAGTCTTTCCAGCCGCATAAATGACTTCAGGCATTCCCTGCCGCAGCTCGCGATGATGGTCTACCTCAGCAAAGCGCATCTCTTCAAAGGGTACTTCTGCTATTTTATCCACAGCATCTGCTTCTGTAATCATTCCCATTTTATATTCCTGCAACAAACGGGTTATTTCTACCTTTGTCATTTGGCCACCTCAATTCTATATCTAACCAATTACAATTATTCGTGTTAAAAAGGAAAATTCCTTTTAACGAAAAAACCTTCCCTTCAGGGAAGGTTTTCCAGCCAATCAAATACCAAAGAAACCACGCATAAACCATGCAGCTGCGGCAGCCCCCACAAAGGGCGCAATTCCCGGTACCAAAATGCCATACTGCCAGTCATTATCCGCTTTGTTTTCGATTGGTAAAACCGCATGGGCAAGACGCGGCCCCATATCACGGGCAAGATTCATGGCAAATCCTGTGGTTCCTCCCATCCCCATACCAATAGCCCAAACCAAAAGGCCAATTGCAATCGGCGCTAACATCGCTGCCGAGCCCTGGCAGGCCTGCAAAATTCCTAAAATACCGGAAATAAATATAAAGGTAGCAAAAAACTCACAGAAAAAGTTACGCGGCAAATTGCGAATCCCCGGAGTCGTCGAAAAGATATTACGAATGCGTACCGGGTCGATTTTCCCCACCGAAGCTTTGAAATGGTCTGCATAACAAAACCACATGATGGCCGCCCCAAAGAAGCCGCCCGCCAGCTCCGCCAAAGAAAGGGGCAAAACCATCCCCCAACCAATATTTCCCAAAACGGCTTGAGCCAGCACCATTGCTGGGTTAATGCACACATCACCAAATAAATAAAGCGCTACCGTAATACCAAAGGACCAAGTCGTTATTGCGAAAATATGACCAGAACCATTATATTTCGTATGCATCAGCGTATCATCACAATGCACGCCAATACCAAAAATAATCATCAGCGCGGTTCCCATAAATTCTGCCAACAATTGATGTTCCATTTATTCTTCTCCTATCCTTTCCTTATCAACCAACAATTACAGCCAAGCCATCGGGAATGACCGCTACTTTCGCATCATTTCCCTCATATTTATATGCTTTGGCCAATGCTTCATCAAAACTCTTCGCCAGTTCCATGTGCATATCCGTAATAAGATGAGGTTCTACCAAATCCGATACCATGATTACGCGGTGATGGGCAAGGATTCTCGCCAAAATCTGCGCCGTCCACTGATCTGGAATCGTCTCCGACCGTGGCGTATCGATTGCCTTCTGCAGAAACTCCTGGGGCGTTTTTACATCGGCCAGATTGTGGTAGAAGCCTTCTCCGCCATGACCGTCGGCACAACCTGCCACCATGATGATGGTACCACCTTCCTTATTCGCTGCTTCGGCAGCAGTCATTCCCTTTACCGCTTGATAAATGTTCTGGTCAAGGGGATAGCCGCCATTGGTCGACACCGTAATATCCGCCTGAACCTGCGGCACATGGGCCAAATCCGCCACAAAGGCACAGCCCTTTTCATGAGCCCGTTCCAGCTCACCAGCAAAAGAGCCGATAATTTCTTTGTCCTCGTTGAGCACCACATTGAGGATGAACTTCAAGCCAGCGGTACGCGCCGCATAAACCATATCGCGATGAATCGGATTGTCCAGCAAATTTCCCGTGCGTGCATGATGCGAGTTGATAAACTCCCCGCAATGATTGGCCATAATCGTCTTGTACGATGCCACCCCCGGCAAGACAGCCTTGCGGCCACCGGAAAAACCAGCAAAAAAGTGCGACTCAATAAAGCCCTCTGCAATCAATAGATCTGCCTCGACGGCCGTACGATTCACGATGCACGCACCACCGCTAGGCAGTGTCCCAATCTTAACCATTGAGGAATCATCCGTTGAAACATGCATGACGATATTCTCGTTGCGCACGATCTCTTCCCCGTACTTTGCCACCAGTTCCTCGTGGGTTGACGGACGATGAAAGCCCGTGGCGACCAGAATACTGATTTGCGCTTCCGGCTCTACAGAACGAATACGGCGCAAAAGTATCGGCATCGTAATATGGGAAGGAACTGGACGGGTGTGATCCGAACTGATAATCGTTATTTTTTTCTTTCCTTTTACCAAATCCTCTAACCGTGGCGAACCGATAGGATTATCCAGCGATTCCTCCACCAGCTCCTTCTGCCCTTTATCGGCCTTATAGGCTGCTGCTTTTGACTCCAACACCGCCAGCACATTTTCATCTGCAATCTCTGCTGACATTGTCCCCTTGTCATAAGGTAAGGAAATCTTCATTGTAAAAACCTCTCTTTCCAAATCCTCCAATTTCCAGTACAATTAATCATAATGTAAACCGTCTTTCACCAGACGAATATAGCGTAGCATAAGCCGGCAGGCTTGTTGCATCAATACTTACAACAAGATACCGTAAAAAATGCGAAACCATCATACTACTTAGAAAGAAGGTTTTCCCTTGCTCCCCATTCTCGACAAATCCCGGCAAAAAGAATACGCTCTGCTCAGTCTTTTAGATTCCGCCGACCGTTACTTTTCCTGCCAAGAACTCGCCCAAAGTCTAAAGCTTTCCGAACGAACCATCCATAAATATCTTCAAGACCTTACCACTCACCTAGCGGAACACTGCGGCCAGGATTTTCACATTGAACGCAGTACCGCTCTCGGTATACGGCTGCACCGCGTTCCCTGGCTTAATATCCATACCGTCTACACGAAATTTGCGCAAAAGTCCATGAGCTACTCTTTTTTTCACACGATGTTCTTAGAAACATCCGATACCACCACGGCTTTCTGTTTATCCCATTACCTAAGCCAAGCTTCCCTATACCGCACCCTCACCCCCATGCGTAATGCCGTTGCGGCCTTCTCGTTGACTCTCGACATCGCAAATATGCGGCTGTCTGGGAACGAAATGCAGATACGCTACTTCTTTAACAATTTCTATCTGCAAATATATCGCGGCTATGATTGGCCCTTTCCTGCTATCTCACGTCAACGTGTCATGAATGCCATCGAGGACATTTTAAATGCCCTTGATTTTCCCATGTCAATCAGCGACCGCAAACATTTTTCCTATTGGCTGGCCATTATCGCTCACCGCTTGACGCTGAGACATTCGCTTTCTTCCACACTACCTGCCGAATTAGGTATGGAAAATGAAGCCTACCAGGCCTGCCTTCCTGCCATCCAACGTTTCTTCCAACGTTTCCGTCTCCCCCTCCTTACTGCAGAGTGTCAATTTATCTTTTATCTGCTCCATGCTTTTCCCTTTGGCGTCAATATCCAACAGCGGCTTTTTGCCGCTGCTCGCGATGCCCGCGGCTTCGACTGTTTGCCCCTTACCGCCACCGACCATTTCATGGCTGTTTTTGCTCGCTACTTTCCCAACTGGATTGGCCTAGGAGCTCCCAGCTTCCGGCAAAAATTACACCGTCTCCACTTTCATGGCGCTTTGCTCAGCGGCAGTTCCGATCTCCCGGAACGCTATCCATTTCTAAAATCTTACCAAAGCACCTATCCTAATTTCGCCCACCATATCCAGAAGCTTTATGAGGCCCTTGAACCCCATCCCTGTGGCCGTTGTTTTGCCGACGCCCGTTATCTGCTCCCCCACTACATCCTACTATGCAGCCAATACTTCAACCTAACCGCTGCGGAATCGGTCATAACGTTAGCCCTATTAACAGACTATGGCCCCATCTACGAAGAAAAAATAAAGCAGGAAATCCTTTCCCGCTTTCAAGATGAATTTCACCTTCAATTTGTTACGACTAACGTTGCCTATGACCTGCTAATTACCAATCTCCCAGCCCCTATTCACTCCCCAGGGCATCTTACCCTGTCCATCCATACGGCCTTTAATGCCCGCGAATGGGACATGCTGCGGCAATTGCTAACGCATATTCGCACACAAAAACCGTTGCATCCGTAAACACCAATACCAATATTCTATACAGCAAAAGGCCCGTTGACTTACCGTCAACGGGCCTTTTGCTGTATCGCCTTGGACTGTTTGTTTCGTCCTTGTCCTTTATTCTTTTTTCGGCTGCTCGGCGGGAGCAGACGGCACAGCGCTTGCAGCTGCTGCCGACTGCTGAGCCTGGCGCGCTGCCTGCTGGCTCATCTGGGCCTTGGCCTGCTTAAGGACATTCAAGGCCTGCTGGAGTCCCTGCTCTGCCTGCTGAACCCCCTGGAAGGTTCCCGTCACATGGGAAATCAGCTGATCAAACACCTGATTGGCGTAGGCATCGGCATCACTTTGAAGCTGCATAGCATTTTTCTGGGTGCGCTCCATGATTTCCTTTTCCTGCTGCTGAGTCTGCTGCAAAATCGTCTTTGCCTTTTCCTTCGCCTGCAGGACAATTTCGCTTTCGTCTGTCACCCGATTGGCATACTCTTTTGCTTCCTTCTTAATCTGTTCCGCTTCTTTTTCCGCATTGCGAATAATCTCATCCCGATTCTTCATGATTTCATCGGCACGATTGAGTTCCTTCGGAAGGTCGTTGCGGAGCTCATCTACGTAATGAATCAGTTCATTATCGTTAATCAGCGTCTTTTCTGTAAAAGGAAAATGCGAAGCTCCTACTACCATATTTTCTAATTTATCTAAGGTATCGCGTACTGACATATTCCGCTTACTTCCTTTCTCTATCATCTAAATTCATCATCGCCTGTTCCACGCATTCCGGCACCAATCCATGAATGTCCCCATGGAATCGGAACAACTCCCGGACTCCCGAAGAACTCACAAAGGAGTAATCCGGACGCGTCAAAAGAAAAACCGTATCAATGCCAGGCTCAATATGGCGAATCATGTACGCCTCATTTTCCTCATATTCCAAATCTTTGACGGAACGAATGCCACGTACAATAACCCGCGCATCGTGCTCCTTCATAAAATCAGTAATAAGGCCTTCAAAGGACATGACCTGGACATTTGACAAATGACGGACCGACTGGCGCAGCAGTTCCACCCGCTGCTCAATCGGAAAAAATCCCTGTTTCTGCACATTGTGGAATACACAGATAATCAGCTCATCAAACATCGTGCTTGCCCGCTCGAATACATCGATGTGCCCATTGGTCACGGGGTCAAAGCTTCCCGAACACACAGCCCGTCTCATGCTTCCACCTCCTCAACATACTCGCGCCACTGATAAAAACTCAACTGCGTCGTATGTCCATAGCGGCGATTCATGACCTGTACCAGGGAGCTAAGCTCGGGAATCTCGTTTTCATCAGCACCGTGCTCGATGACTAAAATTCCATTGCGAGCCATAATTCCCTCTGACCGGTCAATTGTCAACAGGGCCTTTTCCCAAAGTCCGATGTGATAGGGCGGGTCACAAAAGATTAAGTCAAATTCTTCCCGGTTTCCAGCAAAGCGCCCCAGTTCAGCAAATACATCGCCGCCCCGTACAACCGCTTTCTCCTGCATACGCACCAGCCGGACATTCTCCTTCATGATATCCGCCGTAGCTTGGTCAACCATCACGCAGGCCTTAGCACCACGCGATAAAGCCTCCAGCCCCAAATTACCAGTTCCCGCAAAGATGTCAAGCACCTTTCGGTCCATGACTTTTTGTCCCAGGATATTGAAAAGCGATTCCTTTACTCGATCAGCAGTAGGCCTTGTATTCCAGCCTTTTGGCGTTTTCAGCCGACAGCCCCGGGCTGATCCCGTGATGATTCTCATAGGTTCCACTCCATCCTGTACTTATGGTTTCTGCGTCGTTCGTCCTTGACAAAGACAAACTTACAGCAAACAAATACATTTTACCATATTTTCTCCGAATAGTGAACTATCCCTATGGTATAATATTCAAAGAATTAACTACGAATTGACATAGGAGTATATCGTGAAACGAACCGATAAATATTTGACCTTGCTGGGACTGTTTTTCTTTCTGCTTGGCCTATGGCATCTATGCCGCTTTTCGCCAGCAGCCACCAATGTTGCGCCCCAGCGCCAGGAAACTGCAAAAATCCTGTTGGTTCCCCTTGACGGCCGCCCACCCTGCCGCCAATTTGTTATCGATGCTGGCCACATTGCCGGATTAGCAGTAACTCCTCCACCTAACGAATTGCAAGACTATTATTCCCAGCCTGGTGATACGGAAGGCATGAAGCAGTGGCTCTCTGCCAACATCGAAACCAGTCAGGCAGTCATCCTGTCTATTGACCAGCTTCTTTACGGAGGCCTGCTCACCGCCCGGGAAAAAGAAAAGACACCAGCAGAGCGCCAACAGCTCATTGCTTTTCTGCGGCAGCTTCATGAAAAACATCCTGCTGTTCCCATCTATGCCTTCAGCATCCTTCCTCGGCAAACACCCCAGGATACCATTGACGGGTACTGGGAACGGCGCCACCTGCTTGCCTATTCACGCTTAAAGGGGCGCCAGGCAGAAGGCCTTCCCGTTTCTACCGAAGAATTACAAAAACTAGAAGCAGCTATTCCCGCTGAAAGCCTTGCCCGTTATTTATCCCATTTTGAAGAAAACCGCCTTCTCAACGAAGAACTCATCCAACTTACCAAAGAAGGCGTTTTTACTCAGCTTGTTCTCGGGCAGGACGATGGTGAACCCTACACCATTCCCAACATCGAAAAAAAACAGCTGCAACAGTATATCCACCAGCAGAACCTGCCGCCAGACAAAGTTTTTTTGACCCACGGCGCCGATGAAATCGCCCTCTCCCTGCTTTCCCTCATCCAAAATCGCCGCGCCGGCTTTAAACCTCGCGTTCTTGTGAAGTATGCCGCCCCGTATATGGCCCAGCGCATCATGCCCTACATGGCGGTTTCCATCGACGAAACCGTCAAAGAAAAAATTGCCCTATTAGGCGGCGAAGAAACCACCACCGCTGAAGATGCTGACTTTACCCTCTATATCTCAGCTTGTGACAAAGATACCGGGGATGTTGCCGCCCGGAAAACTGCCGTAAAGCAGCTAAAGGCCAATCAGCAAGAGGATGCCCCCACAGCTCTGGTGGACCTCAGTAAACATTTTGAGGCCAGCGAGACCGTACTTCCCCTGCTTATCGAAGCCGATTATCCCGTGAATAACCTCATCGCCTATGCAGGCTGGAATACCACCAGCAATGCTATTGGCACTGCCCTGGCCCAAGCCAGCATCTACGAAGCCTGCCGGCAGCAAACCGAAGACCGACAAGAAATGATTGGCCTTACCGCAGCCAACCTCACCTTTCTCCAGGGACGCATCTTAGAAGATTATTTTTATCTCAAAGATGACATCGAATTGGTCAATCAAAACTTGAAAAAAGCCGGCTATATCAACACGGCTGACCTCGACCTTGAACATAATTACCGTTGGGCCAACCGCATGCTTCAAAATTCCATGCAGCAGCACATCGCCAGCTATAAACAGACAAAATCCGCCCGCACGCCGGTAAAATTCACGTCCCCTGCTGGCGATTTTACCCTGATGATGCAGGACCTGACCGCAGAGCTCAGCTATCCATGGCCCCGGACCTTTGAAATCTGGCTCCATGCCACGCCGTCTTTTGCCATGCCCAGTGAAAAATAATATTTATTTTGGTATTGACAATACTCTGTTCATCCGATATAATTTATAAATGTTGACGGCATTAATTGTCGGATGCTCACAGGGGTATCGCCAAGTTGGTAAGGCACGGGTCTCTGAATCCCGCATGCGTTGGTTCGAGTCCAGCTACCCCTGCCATATGAAATTTAACCGCTATCTGCTGATAGCGGTTTTTTTGTATCTCCAAACAACAAAAAGGCGAGGATAATTCTTGCAAAAATCCTCGCCACTTTTTATTTCACGGAATGGATTGGCGGCAGCTCTACTATCTTCTCTGCTCTCTCTCCAGAAATCTGAGCAACTTTTTCAATGGGTGGCAGTTCCACTACCTTTCCCGACGACAACACAGTCACGGCCCGCGCCTCACCGGGCACTGGCTGAATCGGCGGCAGTGACACAGTCTTCCCTGCTGGTGGCTTTGCAGTTGCAGCCACGGGCTCAGGCTCTGGCAAAGCCACCACATTTTGGCCTGTCACACCACTAGAACTATGGGCAGCTCCCTTGCCATTAAGTGGATAGATGCGCAAATCCGTATCGCTGTCATCGATAGGCCGCTGTCCCTTTGCCCCTGCAGAATAGCTTCCACTTCCCCAGGATGCCTCGGAACCACTGCCCGAATAGCTAGAAAGCCCACTGCCATTAACAGCAGCATCGTTTCCGGCCAAGCCATTCGTTCCCAGAGCAGTACCCGCTCCCCCTGGGCTGGCCAGGCCATTGCTGCCAGGATTTTCATTCACATTCGCGCTACCGCCGCCAGCAAAATTGCCATTGGCGTCCTGAATTCCCGTCGATCCAGTGGCGGAATTTACCTCCCTTCCCTGCATCCGACTATGCTTTTTATTCATGGCATCCACATCGGCAGCAGTAATGATAATGGGGATAGCCTTTTCCTGAGTCACTTCTGTCGGCGGTTGTTCCACCGCTATTTTTTTTGCTTCTTGATTTACTGCTTCCCAACGAAAGGCCGCCTGATTTCCCTGTGGCTGCTGCGCAGCCACATCACTGGTATCAACACCTGCGTAGCAAGTGGAAGATAGCATCGTCATGACTGCCATCATTAGCGCCGCCTTCGTCCTTTTTGTGTAATTCATCCGGTTAGCCCCCAATATATCTTAATGCTGCGTAACTTCCTTTTATCTAATATTTAATTCGTCAAGTTCCGGAAAAATCCTCCTTACCAGACAAAAAGAGACTGCGATATTTCACAGTCTCTTTTGGGTTAGCCCTTATTTTTCCTGGAAGGTCATAGCACCATTTTGAAACTTGACAATCTCACTTTCCCGAAGTTCCGGATTGTCAATCAGCTGCAGGGAGTAGCAGCCGCCCTTATTGCCACGGAAGAACAGGATTGCCATCTGGGTATCCGCCTTGGCCGTCACATCCGGCTTGCCGTCCCCGTCCGTATCTAGTTCTACTTCCTTAGCCGTCAGTGCATAGATGGCTTTGTTATTCTTGTTAAGATTCACCACCATGGCTCCTTCATAGGGATTGCTCTGCATGATACCGTCCAGATATTTTTTTGCCTCGGCCTCATTCATCTTATTGAAATCCGGCGTCTTTTTCTTGTCAAAGGCATCGGTCAACACCAACCAGGCATTTTTGATATTATAACCATCGTTATCAAAAATTAAGACCTCACCTTTTTTGCCTTCCATCAAAAGATTGGCAGGAATTACATGGGGCTTTTGGGGGCAGACTATGGTATATCCATAGTCCTTGCTCGTATAAAGATATCCTTCGACGGCTGCCGCAGATGTTGCTGCTGCCGCATTATCCTTCTTAGCTTCTGCCGGCTGTACTCCGCCTATTAGTATCAGCGTTACAACCAGACAGCCAATCGTCATCATGGCTTTTTTCCAATTCATGAATCATGCCCTCTTTCCCCTAGGAATCTCAGCGCTTGCGTGCTGGTTCAACGTTTATTTTGTACCCCTTAACCGTATTGCGGTGCATGACGTTCATGACCCGCTCGGCTACATCTTCCGGTACCTCCACGAAGGTAAACCGATCGTAGATATTGATAACCCCAATGGTATCCCCGGGAATATCCGCCTCACCGGCAATAGCCCGTACGATATCCGACGGACGAATCTTCTGGCTACGGCCAATGTTCAGGAACAGGCGCACCATGCCCGGAGCCCCACCGGTATCGCCAAAGCCTTCTTTATCCTTCGGACTTTCCTCCTTGAATCCTTCCAGCGAAAGTTTCAAGGCAGCAGCGGCAATATCCACCATATCAAAGCCTTCATCTGCCACATCCGAAATAATCGTGTGATAATCATCGTAATGATTCTGCTGCAGCGTCTTGATGAGCCGTTCCTGTACCAAGTCCTTCTGGCGTTCGAGAATATCCGAGGCCGACGGAAGTTCGCGGCGCTGAATCTTGGTATGAGCCAGCTTCATTATCAAACGGAGCTGACGATACTCCTTCGGTTCGATAAAAGTTATCGCTACACCGGTACGGCCCGCACGGCCCGTGCGTCCAATGCGATGGACATAGGACTCGTGATCCTGCGGAATGTCGTAGTTAATGACATGGGTGATGTCATCGATATCAATACCGCGGGCTGCTACATCCGTAGCAATCAGCACATCGATGCGTCCCTCGCGGAACTTCTTCATCACCCGGTCCCGCTGAATCTGGGACAAGTCACCATGAAGTCCCCCTGCCGAATAACCGCGGGCATCGAGGGAAGCTGCCAAATCATCCACCGCGCGCTTCGTGCGGCAGAAGATGATGAGTTTTCCGGTCTCTTCCACATCCAGCACCCGGCAAAGCCCATCGAATTTCTGACGGGTCTCATAATACACCTGATCAATCAGCGGAACCGTCAAATTCTCGCGGGTAATCGTCACCTGCTGAGGATTCTCCATATAACGGCGTGAGAGCTTTTCAATCGGGCCGGGCATCGTAGCCGAAAACAGCAGAGTCTGCCGCTCTTCGGGTAAATTCCGAATGATGGTTTCGATATCCTCGATAAAGCCCATATCCAGCATTTCATCGGCCTCGTCCAAGACCAGGGTCTGGACATCTTCCAAACGAATCGTCTCGCGATGCAGGTGATCCAGCAATCGTCCCGGAGTTCCCACGATGATGTGAACCCCCCGCTTCAAGGCCCGTATCTGACGGTCAATGGATTGACCACCGTAAATGGGCAGCGTGCGAACGCGTTTGTATTTGCCGATTTTATTCAGTTCCTCGGCCGTCTGAATCGCCAATTCCCGGGTCGGCGTCAGGACCAATGCCTGAATGCGATGATTTTTCTCCATCACCTTTTCCACCGTAGGAATGCCAAAGGCTGCCGTCTTGCCAGTTCCTGTCTGAGCCTGGCCAATGACGTCATGTCCTTCCAAAGCCAAGGGAATCGTCTGGGCCTGAATTGGCGAGGGCTCTTCAAAGCCCATGGCCTCTACTGCCTGTAGAATTTTGCGGCTAAGATTTATCTCACCAAATTGTTTCAATTCTTGTTTCAAAAAGATCCTCCTGATAAATACTCTATGATCATTTGCAGAGCCATCTCTGCACTTTGCTGTTTGATTGCCATGCGATTGCCATGAAAATGATTTTCGCAAACCTTAGTTCCCCGGCTGCCAGCAACAGCGATGAAAACTACCCCCACCGGCCGCTCTTTCGTGCCGCCTCCGGGGCCTGCCAGCCCAGTTATGCCAACCCCCAGGTCCGTCCCAATCAGCTGGCGAATCCCTTCGGCCATTTCGCCGGCAGTCTCCGCCGATACCTCCGTATGGGCGGCAATCGTTGTGGGATTGACACCAACCAGTCGCTCTTTTACCGGATTGGTATACGATACCACCGAGCCCATGACATAGGCGGAACTGCCTGGAACATCCGTCAGCCTGCTGGTCAGTAAACCACCAGTACAAGACTCCGCGCAGGCGATGGTCTGATGCTTGGCCATCAGCAGCTGGCCTGCGGTCTCCTCCAGCTTTTTCATGGTCATGCCTCCCCTTATTCCGGCAGCTTTTCGCCTACCACGTCATAGGTGAAGCCCTGCAGGACTTTTACCCGAATGATGTCACCGGGCTTGCTGTCCTGGTCATTTTCCACATATACCTGACCGTCGACTTCCGGCGCCTCGCGATAGGAACGGCCGACGCAGATATTGGGCTGCTCTTCGTCGCGGCCTTCCACCAGTACTTCCAGCTCTTTTCCCTCGAAGGATTGATTGACCTCTTCGGAAATCTTGCTCTGCAAACTCATGAGGTCATGATAGCGCTCCTGCATGACTTCTTCTGGAACCTGATTCGGCATGTCATAGGCGGGCGTATCTTCTTCACGGGAATAGGTAAAGACTCCTACCTTGTCCAAACGCTGCTCCTCTAAGAACTTGCGCAAGGTCTGGAACTGCTCCTCCGTCTCACCGGGGAAGCCGACGATAAAGGTCGAGCGAATGGTGACGCCGGGAATCTTTTTGCGGAGTTTATCCAACAATGCCACCATTTCCTCCTGGGTATCCGGCCGATGCATGGACCGCAGCAAGTCGTTATCGGCATGCTGCAGCGGCAAATCCACATATTTGCAGATTTTCGGCTCAGACGCATACACATCGATGAGCTCATCCGTAAAGAATTTCGGATAAAGATAGAGGGTACGAACCCATTTGAGCTTTGGTACCTTGACCACATTGCGCAAGAGCTCAGCCAAGGATGGTTTTCCATAAAGGTCCTTACCATACATCGTGCTGTCCTGAGCAATCAGCACAACTTCCCGCACACCTTTTTCGGTGAGCTTCTCAATCTCCTTGCAGATGTCTTCAATCCGGCGGCTGCGGTAATGACCGCGAATCTGCGGAATCGCACAAAAGGCACAGCGATTGTCACAGCCTTCCGCGATTTTGACATAAGCGGTGTAGTCAGGCGTGGTGGTAATTCGCGGCGTGTTTTCATCGTAAATGGTATCGTCCTCATCCGCGATGACCACCCGATGACCTTTAAGAGTTTCCTCCACCGCCTCCATGATACGGCCCCAGGCACCTGTTCCCAGGATGGCATCGGCTTCCGGCAATTCATCCAGAAGTTCCTGCTTATACCGCTGCCCCAGACAGCCGGCAACAATCAGGCTGCGGCAACGTCCCGTCTCTTTATAATCCGCCATGTTGAGGACCGTCGTAATGGATTCCTCCTTGGCCGACTGGATAAAGGCACACGTATTAACAATAAGAATATCCGCCTCAGCGGGGTCAGACGTCAGCTCAATTCCATGAGCTTTGAGTTCTCCTAACATTACTTCTGTATCGACCAGATTCTTGGAACAGCCAAGACTAATAAAACCTGCTTTCACTTTTTTGCCTCCTAAATTCTATTTCCCAAAACAAGACACAGAGGATACTGCCCGTAGCTACAGGCCGCATCCTCTGTTTTAGCCAATCATTTGAAGCGAATCTCCTTCACCCAGCGGTCCAGGAAATCATGTTTTTGTTCGGTACTGAACAATCCCGGCTGGTTAAAGAGAATCATATTCTTGCCCGCAAAGGACTTATAGGCAAGCGTTCCCGGATTTGTTGGCACAAAATAGAAGCCCTGCTCCTGCAGTGCCAGCTGAGCCTCATCCGTAAGCAGCCAATCCGAAAACTCCTTGGCTGCGGCGGCATCTTTCTCACTAGCTTTAAAGGCCATAGCCGTGCCAGTCACCATAGCCGCCGTTCCATCAGCAGGATACACTACCTGCAGCGGATAACCGTCCTGCATATAACGGATGGTTTCACTTTCCACAGCAATGGAAATGTCGACCTCCCCCATCCCAGCTTGACGGACTGGATTGGATAAATAGCGCGCATACTGCACCACTTTAGGATGAATCTGCCGCCAAATATCATAGGTAGCTGTATCGCCAAACTGGGCAATCATGCTGATGAGCAGATTTGCCGAGGCGTCAGCAGCCAAAAAGTCCGTCACACCGATGCGAACCTGTTTTTTCTGAGCCAATTCCATCCAGGTGTCCGGAATTTGGGTCTGGGTTTTCAAATAATCCTTATTGACGCAAAAGACGATGGGGTCATACCATACCCCCACCCAGTAGCCATTCTCTTCCCGGAAATCCGCGGCCACTTGATCCCCTGCCTGGGACAAATACGGAACAAGCTCCCCTGCTGCCGCGGCCTTCATAAGGGTTTCCCGGTCAGCTAACACCATGGCACAGGGGCCATTATCCCCTGCGGACTGATTTTTTAAACGGCTTAGGAGCTGATCCGAGGACAACGGCACAAAATTAACCCTTACCCCATGCTGTTTTTCATAAGCAGCGGTAAGGATTGATACATGTTCAGCCGGTAATGTCGTATAAACGGTAAACTCCTGCATCGGACGCCGTTCCGTATCATGTCCGGCACCTGCCAGATATGCGGAACCTGTCACCACAATCAAAAGCAACAAAAAGGACGTCAACAGGAGCGATGTATATCGTCTCATGAAAGGATACCTCACCTAAAAAGACAAAACTAATTAGTATCATTCTATCATAAGAAAAGAACCACCGCAACATAGCGGTGGTCCCGATTCCTTCTTGACTTGTCAAAAATCAGCCATTCGACTGCTCATTCTTGATTGGCGTGCCAAAAATCAAGTTGTCGAGCAAGCCAATGAGCTGGTTGATTTCCGGTTTAGCAATTTGGCCAGATGCCCCAAGCTGCTCACCTTTAAGGCGCATCTCATCACTAATCAGCGACGAGAACAGCACCAAAGGAACCTTGCCCAGGCGCTCATCTTCACGAACCAGCTTCAGCAGACGATGACCATCCATCTTCGGCATCTCAACATCCGATACGATAACACCGACATGCTCGTTGATATTGCCATCGCGCTGGGAAAGTTCCTGCAGATAGTTCCACGCATCCTGGCCATTGCCAAAATCGCGGATAAAACGATAGCCAGACTCATGAAGCGTCGTAACCAGCAGGTCGCGAAGCATCGGCGAATCTTCTGCCACCACCACATGGACATCCGAACGCTTCGATTTGACATCCTCCGTAGCCTCTTCATAGGTAGTGAGCTTCGCATTGATTTCCGGATTGATTTCCGCAATGATGGTCTCAAAATCCAACAGAAGAACAATGCGGTCTTTCATCTTGACGAGACCAACTACCCGAGACTGGTCGCCAACTTCCGGCGCCGGTTCCATGTCCTTCCAGGAAATGCGGTGAATGCGCGATACGTTTTCCACCAAGAAACCAATGTTGTAGTTGTTGATTTCCGTTACGATGATATTCTTTGGCTCGGCATTCGACTGCACATTGAGGCAGCGCGGCAAATTGACCAAAGGAATAGCCTTTCCACGCAAGGTGAACAAACCATCAACATAGGGATGTGCCTGTGGCATTGTCGTCACCGGTGCACTCGTGATAACTTCTCTTACTTTTGCAACGTTGATACCATAATTTACCTGACCAATGCTGAATTCTACAATTTCAAATTCATTGGTACCTGTCTCAAGAAGAATTCCTTTTTTATCTCCACTCGTCTCTGCTGCCATTAAATTCGCCCCCATACTCGGATTCGTAATATCCCATTATAATTTCATCTCTTGATGTCATAATTCGCGCTAGAAAGTTAAAATCCTTCTATTCGTGTGAAAAAAGTCCACCGAATCAATCATTTTTCTTTCAAGTACGTCCAGCCATCTTCTTCCACCACACGACCTTCACGCATAAGATGTCCTAAAGCCCGCTTGAACGCTGCCTTGGAAATCTGGAACTTATCCCGAATAACTTCCGGCGATGTTTCATCGCTGTATGGCATCTTGCCGTTGCGGCTCGCCAGCAGTTCCAATATGCGCTTGGAATCGGTAATCAAAGCTTTTTCTTTTACCTCACGCAGGGATGCATTCAAGCGTCCATCCTGCCGCACATAGGTCACACGGGCGGTAACAATCTCCCCCACCCGTGGGCGGTTCTTAATTTCCTTGTTGTCAATAAAGACGATATAGCGTTCGTTGCTGAACATAAAGGCACCGCTGTCCGTATAGTTATAAATAGCTCCGGTTACCTTATCCCCCACGTGAACGCCAACCGCCGGCTGGGACGCCCGGCGCATTTCATCTTCGACCTCCATGGTCACCGCCAATCGTCCCGATTTATCCGTATAGAGCTTTGCCCATACGACTTCCCCAATCTGCGGACGGCCGCGCATGCCAGCATAGGGCATAAAGATACCGCGCTCTGCCCCTACATCTAAGAAAGCACCATCACGGCTGGTATTGATTACCTTTAACCTGGCAATCTGCCCCTCTTTCATGCGGGGGACCCGCATACTGGCAGTCAAACGGCGTTTCGGGTCAAGATACAGGAACACGGTAACCATATCCCCAACCTTAACCGGTGCCGTTTGCTGGGTCTTGTGCAGTAAAATGTCATCCGACGTATTGCCTGTTTCTGCATCCAGGAAGGCGCCCATCTCACCGAGACGAGCCACTTTTAGCGTAACCACCGTACTAGGCCCGTATTTCCGTTTTTTTCTCTCTTCCATAGCATCCTCAATCAGTCTTCGTAAGGAGTCAGTTCCGCATCGCCCCAAAGGTGTTCCAAGGCATAGTACTCACGAGCTTCCTGCATGAACACATGGACGACAACATCGCCGTAATCCATGAGGACCCATTCGCCTTCCCGATACCCTTCCTTATGGTCAAAGGAAATGCCTGCCTTATCCATCTCCTCTTCCACGTTGTCGGCAATTGCCCGAACCTGGGTTGCCGTATTCGCCGAACAAATCACAAAATAATCGGTGGACGAGGTCAAGCCCTGCATGTCCATTACCACAATGTCCCGTGCCTTTTTGTCACTGGCTGCCTCACAGATGACCTTCGTCATTTCCTTAATCGTCAAAGTAATTCCTCCTCTTATTCCTTGTCTTTCGCTTGCTCTAATGTTTCAGCAGGGAATAATTCCTGCATTCTTTTCTGTATTGCCGCTTCGTCTGGCACCCAAATGGTGTCATCGCCTTCCGCCACCGCGCCTGGCAGCATAATGCTGGCAGGGGGTTCACTGCTCATGCTCCGCAGCACGTTGGCCAAATGGGCCGAATCAAAAATCTCAGCACTCGTTTCCATCTGCTGCTTAAAAATCTCAGCCACCGCCGGCAGTTTCGGTATGGTCTCAAATTGCAACAGCTTCTGATACATTGCCTTGACAAATTTTTGCTGCCGCTGTACCCGTCCGACATCTCCCAGTTCTTCACTGCGATAGCGCAGATACTTCCCTGCCTGTTCACCATCTAAATGCTGATACCCTTGTCGGATGTGAATCGACAGCTCGGCTTCAGGGTCCTCATAGTCCATATTCCCTTCCACATAGAGGTCAATCCCCCCCAAAGCATCCACCAGCTTGGCAAAGGTTTCCATATCCAAGGCAATATACTGGTGAACCGATATCCCCAGCAAATTACTGACCTGGCGCACCATCATGGAAGGCCCCCCCAGGGCATAAACACTTTTGAGTTTCATCTGACCACCATGGTCTGGCAGTTCAATCCACGTATCCCGGGGAATATTGATAAACCGCACCTTGCCGGTATCATTTTCCAGACTTATCAGGAGAATGGTATCGGCCCGCTTCTCCTGTCCGCCCGTCTCATCGGCACCATCATCCAGTCCCATGACCAGTATATTCGTATATCCGTCAAATCGGGGATCTATCTCACCGCGACGTTCCTGCTGACGCTCCGTGTAACCGGCATACATGGCCTGATATTCCTGATAAATCCGGCTGCCCCAGGAAACCACCGTATAGCCGACATACAATACACCTGCCATAATGGCACCAAGAAACACCAGCAGGAAAAACAAACGCAACAAAGCCTTGCGCCGTCGTCTGGCCTGTATTTTTCGCTTACGCAGGATATTTTCCCGCGTACTAGTATACTGTTCCTTTCCCATAGGCTTTCCTTCTTTGCTTATTATCCAGTCCTTACCGGATTTTCTTTAGCAGCAATTCGTTTCGCGCCAACACAGTATCCGGATGAATCAGATGGCCCTTGGCCACCACAAACTGAATAGATTGGCTGAATCCTGCCAGCATTATATCATCCAGGGAGGCTTCTTTTGCTAACTGCCGCAAATTCTCCACTCCCGGATAATCACGTCCTGGCTCAATCATATCGGCAAACCAAATGATTTTATCCAAAGCGGTCATCTGGGGACCGCCCACTGTATGACGCCAGATTGCCTGCTCCACTTCCGCATCCTCAACCTGATAAATTTCCCGGACGCGCTTAGCTCCGATATAGGCATGAAGCAGCAGCGGCATCGCCTGTTCCACCGTGCCAATAGCAATCCCACGCTTTTGGGCCTCCGCAATCATATCCTCATTGCGAAACTCTCTGGCACAATCATGTAGTAGACCAGCCACCCGAGCCTTCTGTTCCTCCACACCAAATCGCCCGGCCAAAAACACAGCGGTTTCTGACACGCCCACCGAATGGGCAAAGCGACTGGCTTTAAGGCGTCTTGCCAGCTCCTCTTTCATGGCTTCATAGCTCATGCCAAAACTCATTGATATAAACCTTCTTTTCTTATATACGCTTCCACTGCTGCTGGCACCACATATTTGATACTTTTGCCGCAGCGCACCCGCTGGCGGATATCCGTAGAAGAAATCTCCAGTTCCGGCACCGCTAAGAAATGAATCTTTTCTTCTGCCAGCCGGCCAAAACGCTTGACTAAATCTTCTTTATCCACCGGGGCCCCCGGTCTTGTCGTGCCAACGAAATGACAGCTGTCCAGCAGTTCTTCAATATGATACCAGGTGTGCAATTCATTGATGGTATCTGACCCGGTGATAAAATACAATTCTGCATCGGCTCCATACTTTTCCTGCACTTCCCGCACCGTCAGCAACGAATAGGACGGTCCTGTCCGCTCTAACTCCTGCTTCGAAACATGAAAGCAGGAATTGGAATAGGTGGCCAGCTGAGTCATCATCAAGCGATGATAAGCAGGAGCCACCTTCCGCCCCTGTTTATGTGGCGGGTTTGCCGCCGGAATAAACAGGACCAAATCCAGGGCAAAAGCCTCCCGAACCTGTTCGGCAATCGCCAAATGTGCCATATGGATAGGATCGAAGGTTCCGCCCATGATGCCGATTCGGCGAATCGGCTGCAACGTATCCTCCATGACATCAAAACCCCCATTTCCATCCCATGAGGATTGCCAAGACAACCCCAATGGTCACTGCAATCAGAAGGATTGCCCTTCCGTAATCTTTCACATCATGGCTTCCCTTCGGGGTAGCTAGATATTGCGCTATCGTTCGAATATAACCGCGGATGGGATTCATTCGCGAACCTGCCCCTCACCATAGATGAGGTACTTCATGCTGGTAAGCTCTTCCAGTCCCATTGGTCCTCTGGCGTGAAGTTTCTGGGTGCTGATGCCAATTTCAGCACCAAACCCGAATTCAAAGCCATCGGTAAACCGCGTGGAAGCATTGACATAGACCGCCGAAGCGTCCACTTCCCGCTGGAATCGATGGGCATGGGTAAGATTCTCGGTCACGATTGCTTCCGAATGTCCGGTATTATACCGATTGATATGGGAGATGGCCTCATCAATATCCTTTACGACTTTGACGGATAAAATCAGGTCACCGTATTCCGTCGACCAGTCTTCCTCCGTAGCTGGCAGGAAAGCCTCACAAACTGCCTGACAGCGTGGGCAGCCACGTAACTCTACTTTCTTTGCCTGCATCGCCTTGGAAAGCTTCGGCAAGAATTCGTCGGCCACAGCCTCATGAACAAGCAGAGTCTCCATGGCATTGCAAACCGACGGATGCGATGTCTTGGCATTGACCGCAATGCGGATAGCCATTTCCTGGTCAGCGGAATCATCCACAAAGGTATGACAAACGCCAGTGCCGGTCTGGATGACCGGAACGGAGCTGTTCTTCACGATATGCTCAATCAACCCAGCGCCACCGCGGGGAATGATGACATCGAGAAAACCGGACAAATGGGTCATAACATCTACGGCTGCCCGGTCCGTAATTTCAACGAATTGCAGCGCCCCTTCCGGAATCCCATTTTCATAAGCGGCCTTCGCTAACAGCGAACTGATTGCCGTATTGGAGCGGATTGCCTCCGAACCACCGCGCAAAATGACCGCATTGCCGGATTTCAGGCAAAGGCCAGCTGCATCCGCGGTAACATTTGGCCGTGCCTCGTAAATAATGCCGATTACGCCCAGAGGAACGCGCACACGGCGAATCTCCAAACCATTGGGACGGATGGTCGAATAGTTACCCTGACAAACCGGGTCAGGCAGCGCAGCCGTCTGACGGAGCCCTTCTGCCATCTGACGAATCCGCGTCTCATTTAGCATCAGCCGGTCAAGATAAGAACGTTTTAAACCTTTCTGACGGGCATCTTCCAAGTCTTGCTCGTTCGCCGCTAAAATCATGGCACTGCGTTTTTCCAAAACATCCGCCATGGCCAATAGCGCCTTGTTTTTCACACTGGTGGACAATACCCCCAGTTTCCGGCTGGCTTTACGGGCTTCTTCTGCCTTTGTTCTCATCACTGCTTCGATATCCATCCAAATTCCTCCTCTGGTTCAGACCATCAAAACCATATTGTCCCGATGAATGACTTCTTCAGGAATATCGCCATCTACCAAGGTGGCAAATTCTTCCGTTTTATGCCCCAACAACTTCTGCAGAAGCTCTGACTTATAATTCACGATGCCGCGGGCAATTTCCTGCCGCTCCGTGTTAAGCACACGTACGGTATTGCCTTCGCGAAAATCGCCTTCACATTCCAGGACTCCAGCAGCCAAAAGACTTGACCCCTTTTCGCGCATTGCTGCTGCACAGCCATCATCCACCACAATTTCACCGGCCAATCGCTTGCCAAAGGCCAACCAGCTTTTGCGGACCCGCAAGTGGGATTCCCGGGCGGGAAATACCGTCCCGATTTGTTCCCCGGCCAAAATGCCGCGAATCGCACCCTCTCTTGCCCCTGAGGCAATGACCATGGTGACGCCAGCACTCATGGCAATCTGCGCCGCCTGAATTTTGGTCATCATGCCGCCAGTTCCTAGTTTCGAACCTGCACCACCAGCAATTCGCTCTACCTCCGGCGTGATTTCCGGAATCTCACAGATGAGCTCTGCCTCTGGATGAGTCGAAGGATTGGCCGTATAAAGGCCTTCAATATCCGAAAGGATAATCAGCGCATCGGCATCAATGAGCGTTGCCACCATAGCCGAAAGATTGTCATTATCGCCAATCTTTATCTCATCGACAGCCACGGCATCATTCTCGTTGATTACCGGGATTGCCCCCATGGCCAGCAAGGCCAGCAGGGAATTACGGGAGTGAATATACTGATGATGGCGGACAGAATTCTCTTTCGTCAAAAGAACCTGTCCCATCGTCTGCCCGTATTCCGCAAACAGCTTCTCGTAGATATGCATAAGCACACCTTGGCCAATTGCTGCAATCGCCTGTTTTTCCGGAATTGAATCCGGCTTTTGGGAAAGTCCCAATTTCCCCAAACCAGCGGCAATGGCCCCCGAAGAAACCAACACCATTTCCTTACCCTGATTGCGAAGATCCGCTAATTCCCGGATCAAATGGTCAATGCGGTAAAGATCCAGTTTGCCAGTCTCATGTGCCAGCGTGCTGGTCCCCACCTTGACAACGATGCGCTTTGCTTCGCGCAGACGCTCTCTTGCGTTCATAGGCTCGCCCCCGTTTTACGGCAGTTCGATTTTCGGATTCTCGAAGTTTTTCTTGTACAAAAGACCATTTCGGCCAATAATCTGGATGAGGTTGACATCCGCACGCTCAGCCAGCATGGTGATGGCATCCTCTGGTTCTTCCAGGCAGTTCTGCAAAACCCGTACTTTAATCAGTTCGCGTTTTTTGATTGCCTCACGGGCAGCTTGTACTACCGACGGCGTAACGCCCTCCTTCCCCATCATGACCACTGGTTCCAGTTTATGACCCATCGAACGCAGAAAGCTCTTCTGCTTACCGGTCAGTGAATTTCTAAGCAATATATATCCTCCTATAAATCTCTTACTCGCGGAATTCAAATTCCATCGCACCAATGTGGACCGTATCGCCCTCTTTGATGCCCTTAGCCTTTAACTTGCTGTCAATGCCCTTAATACGCCAGATATACTGGAAACGACGTACCGCCTCATCGTTGAGGAAGTTCGTCATAGCCACCAGCTTCTCCAAGGATTTGCCCGATACCACAAAATCGCCGCTGATATCGCGGGAAATCGTAACTTTTTCCGGGTCTTCGGCATTTTCGTCATAGACTTTGACATCATCTTCGGCCTCTGGCTCTTCCACATAATTGTCCAGCCATTCACCAACATAGCTGATGAGTTCGCTAACCCCCTGACGGGTTGCGGCGGAAATCTCAAAGAATTTCAAGCCCTCTTCCTCTGCCAACTTCTTGAGCCGAGGAATATTTTCGGCAGCTTCGGGAATATCCATCTTATTAGCCACCAAAATCTGCGTGCGGCGCGCAATCTTTTCACTGTATTTTTTCAGTTCCGCATTGATTTTATAATAATCCTCTACCGGGTCGCGCCCCTCAAGACCGGAGGCATCCACAATGTGCAGAATCAACTTCGTGCGTTCCACGTGACGCAAAAAATCGTGACCAAGGCCAACGCCATCGGCCGCACCCTCGATAAGCCCCGGAATATCTGCCATGACAAAGCTTTTCTCATAGTCGGTCTTTACTACGCCTAAAACCGGCGTAATCGTCGTAAAGTGATACTCGGCAATCTCCGGTCTAGCTGCAGAACAGCTGGCCACCAAACTGGATTTACCCACACTAGGGTAGCCCACCAATCCCACATCGGCCAAAAGCTTCAGTTCCAAAATCAGATTACGGGCCTCACCGGGTTCACCAAATTCAGCAAAAGTCGGCGCACGGTTGGCCGAGTTGGCAAATTTCGCATTGCCCCGGCCGCCCCGGCCTCCCTTGCAAATAACCGCCTCCTGACCGATTTCCGTCAGGTCAGCCAAGACTTCTCCCGTCTCCTCATCTTTTACGATTGTTCCCGCTGGAACTTTTACATAGCATGCCGGAGCATTGGCACCGTACTGGTTTTTAATATCGCCATTCTCACCATTTTTGCCGTTGAATTTGCGATGGAAACGAAAATCCAGCAGCGTATTCATATTCGGGTCCACGACAAAAATCACGTCGCCGCCGCGGCCGCCATCGCCACCAGAAGGACCTCCATTGGGCACGAATTTCTCACGACGGAAAGCGGACTTTCCATGTCCGCCATCACCAGCCTTGCAAATGACCTTCGTGCGATCGATAAATTGCATGATTTGCCTCCTTTTCCTTACACTTTCCTGCCTTGTGATGAATAAAAGTAAAAGCCGGCATTGTGTTCAATACCGGCTCTTACCTTTATGCACCACAACGCAACCTAACGCCGTTACTATATGTTCAATATAACAATACCTGCGCAGACCAAAAGAATGCGCAGGTACCTATATATCTTGGCTTACATAGCCTGTTCTTCAGCCGTGTAGACGCTAACCTGACGGTTGTAGCGGCCTTTGCGCTCAAAAGCTACCTTGCCGGCAACCTTTGCGAACAACGTATCATCCTTACCGATACCAACATTGTGGCCCGGATGGAAATGCGTACCGCGCTGACGGACGAGGATGCTGCCAGCCGTTACGACCGTGCCGGCATGCTCCTTAACGCCCAGGCGCTTGGACTCGCTGTCGCGGCCATTACGCGTGGAGCTAACACCCTTTTTATGAGCGAATAACTGCAAATCAAAAACGAACATCATATTCACCTCCGTTATTTCAGGATACGAACAGCCTCCGGACTGAGCTTCTGAATCTCCATCAGTCCTAGAAGCATCGACTGCAAAATTGCTTCCGTGAGATCATCTGGGTTCTCCTTGAGCTCCACCAAGAGCTTTCCACTCGCAACATCATAAGCGACTTCGCGATGCAGGTACTCCATTAAGCCCAAAAGTGCGGTCTGCGTAAGGGAGGACACCCCTGCGCAGACGATATCCTGGCCATGCTCTGCCGTGCCACTATGACCCGTAACAGAAAAACCAGTTATCATCCCATCTGATTTGGTAAAAACACGAATCTCAATCATGCATTAAGCTTCGATTTTCTCGATAACAACCTTCGTGAACGGCTGACGATGACCCTGACGTTTGCGATAGTTGGATTTAGCCTTGTATTTGAAAACAAGGATCTTCTTATCTTTGCCCTGAGCCTCGACTTTACCCGTTACTTTGGCACCTGCGACAACCGGCTTGCCGACCTTGACATCACCATCGTTGACAACCGTCAGGACTTCGTCAAAGACAACAGCCTCGCCTTCAGCTGCAGCCAGCTTCTCGACCGTGATAACATCACCCTCGGAAACCTTGTACTGCTTGCCACCAGTTTTGATAATAGCGTACATAAAAACACCTCCCTATAGATTACTCGCCAGCTGCGGTACAGCTGAACTCGCCAGCTGATTTAGGAACCCCGCTGTGCGGTTGGGGATGGGCATAAAGCCCAATAGACGCACGAACTGCATCTACAGTAGAAAAGTTTATCATAGCCCCTAGATGATGTCAAGCAAAAACTCTCCCTTTCCCTCTCGCCTTTTCCCATAAAAAAAAAACAGGCAAATCTTACGACTGCCTGTTTGTAAAACCGTTCTTATAACTTAAACTTACCGATTGCCGATTGCATATCCGTTGCCATATTTGCTAAAGCCTGGGAAGCCGCAGCAATTTCTTCATTGGACGCTGACTGTTCCTCGGCAGCCGCCGAAATTACCTGGGTATGCTCCGAAGTCTTGCGGCTGATGGTATCAATGGAATCCACTGCTGCTACAATGCTATTGGCTCCTGTAGATACCTTCTCCACCGAATCATTGATTTCGCCCATCTGGGCCTTGATACCATTGACCATGGAGAGAATTCCTTCAAATTGTTCCCCAACCTCACGAATAGCATCCGTACCAATCTTTACTTCATCCGTACCAGACTGCATGGCATTGACTGCTTCAAGCGTATCCTTCTGAATGGAAGCAATACGCTCCTTAATCTGTTCTGCCGATTCCTGAGACTCGGCTGCCAGTTTGCGCACTTCCTCTGCAACTACTGCAAATCCCCGTCCATGCTCACCAGCCCGGGCTGCCTCAATGGCCGCATTGAGGGACAAGAGATTGGTTTGCTCGGCAATGGACGAAATCGCCTCGACAATCTGTCCAATCTGATTGCTGTTTTCGCCCAGCTTCTGTACCACTTCCGCCGATGCGATAACACTGCGCTCGATATTGCCCATGCGATTTACCGCGTTTTCCATCAACTGGGAACCCTTTTGGGCTGCCTCTGCCGTACGATTGGAGGTCTCCGTAACGGCATGTGCCTTGTCCGCCATCACCGATACATCGGTATAAACCGTATCCACATCTTTTTTAGCTCCATCGATATCACTAAGCTGCTGGTCCATGCTAGAGGATACATCCGCTACTGTTTCGGCGACATGTACCGAAGCCTCTGCCGACTGCTGAGCATTAGCCGTCAGCTCTTCCGAAGAAGCCGCTACTTGCTCACTGGTTGCTGCCATCTTGGCGATAAGTTTGCGTAGATTTTCACTCATAGTGTTGAAAGCAACGGTCAAAGCTCCAATCTCATCCGAAGATTCCACCGGCAGTTTTTTCATGGACAAATTGCCATCGGCGAGTTGCGACGCGTGGGATTCCAGTCGGGAAACCGGTGTTACGATACGCGTTGCAAAGGTACGGCAAATGCCCAGCGCCAGAAGAAGCCCCAACACCGTAAGCAAGGCAAAAATCATTTTCAAATGCTTCAGCGGTGCAAAGACAAAGGATGCTGGCACCGAAATTCCCATAATCCAGCCCGTTGACGGTACGGTCTGATAAGCAAATACTTTATCTTCGCCGTTAATCGTCGTCTCAAAATAGCCTTCACCCTTATTTAACATTTCATCAAAATGATTGCCAAGACCATCAATATCCTTAAAGCTCTTCATGGGCTCACCTGCACCGGAGGTCGCCAGGATATTTCCGCTCTTCTCCATGACGATACCAGCGCCTTCGCCATGATACTTCATCTTATTTACCTGGTCGGTAATTGTATCCAACGTGATATCCACACAAGTTGCACCGATGAATTTGCCATCTGCTTTAACCGGTGCTGCTACCGAAACAACCAATTTCCCCGTGCTGGCAGCCACATAAGCTTCCGTGAAAAGTGCCGCGTCCTGGGCCTTTGCTTCCTTATACCAAGGGCGCTGACGCGGATCACGCTTGCCAGTCTTATCACCAGTATAGAAACCAACCCACCAGCCATCTTCGGTTCCACCTGTCATCTCAAGGATTTCCTTATCGGTAATCGTCGTTCCTAAGGTCTCCTTGCGATGCATGATTTCATAATTACCATTCAAGCTGGTCATGTAGTTTGTCGTAGCCACGCCAAAAGCCTTCTTTTCCCGAAGCCACCCATCAAGCTCCATCGCTTCACGGGAAACGGTAGCTCTAAGCTCACTATCCACGCTCTGCTGCAATTCCCTGCTGGCCATCCAGTAACCAACAATTGCCACCAATGCCATCAGAAATCCCATAATCCCCGACAACAACATAAACTTTTGCTTCAACCCCATATAATATTTCCCCCTTTATTGATGTCCGAATCTGAATGCATTTTGCTAATTATATAATTCTCCATATTTATTTAAAATCCTAGCAAGTCGACGGTGGAATCAAAAAAAACTCCGTCAGGACGAGAAGTCCCAACGGAGTTATAACGATTACGACCGCATAAACAAATTGATGAGGAACGCGATGCTGACCAGCCACATAATTGGGCTGACTTCACGCCACTTCCCTCCCAAGGTCTTGATAAAGGCGAAGCTGATAAAACCAAAAGCAAAACCATTCGCGATGGAAGATGTCATAGGCATCATGATGATTGTCAAAAATGCCGGCAAACCATCTGTGAAATCCTGGAAATTAATCTTGCCGACTTCGCTCATCATCAGCGCCCCTACCAAAATAAGCGGAGGAGCTGTAGCAAAGCCCGGCACCAACCCAATCAGCGGTGCAAAGAGCAACGAAACCAGAAAGAGAACCGCTACCGTAACCGCCGTAAGACCTGTCTTACCACCAGCAGCAATACCAGCAGCACTTTCAATATAAGAAGTAACTGTCGAAGTACCAAAGATTGAACTGCAAATGGTGCCCACGGCATCCGTGGTCAAAGCACGGTCGATGTTTTCAATCTCACCATTCGGTTTCACCATCTTAGCCTTTGACGTAAGACCAATCAGGGTTCCCATGTTGTCGAACAGCTCAACAACGGTAAAAGTGAAAATAATCGAAACGATTCCGTAATTCCATGCTCCGACAATGTCTAACTTGCCAAAGGTCTCTCCCATATGGGGCAGTGAAGAGCTGACGACATCCGAAAAAGAATGAGGAACTGGCGAATAGCCCATTGCCATAGAAAGCAGCGTTGTCAATACGATGCCAATCAAAATGGAACCTTGAACATTGCGGGCCATAAGAGCACCCGTACATACAAGACCAAACAGGGAAAGGGCCGTCGTCGGATTCGTCACATGTCCCAGCGTAATAAATGTTGCCGGGTCACTTACGATAAGTCCGGTTCCCTTCAAGCCGATAAAAGCAATGAACAAACCGATACCAACACCAATGGCTACGCGCAGATTCTGCGGAACTGCATTAATGATTGCCTGGCGAATATGGCTGACCGTCAAAATCAAAAACAAAACACCAGAAAAGAAAACAGCTCCTAATGCCACAGTCCAATGCAAATGCAAAACACCACAAACATAATACGCAAAAAATGCATTCAACCCCATACCTGGTGCTAAGGCTACCGGATAATTAGCAAAAACTCCCATAACCATCGTCGAAAGTGCAGCAATCCAAATCGTCGAAGCGATTGCTGCCTCTTTCGGAATCCCTGCATCAGCTAAAATGTTCGGGTTAACGAACATGATATATGACAGAGCGATAAATGTCGTAAAACCAGCCAGGATTTCGTTTTTGACCGTTGACTGCTTCTCCCGGATTTTAAAGAACCGTTCCAGGAAGGTCGGCTGACCCATTTGTGCTTGCATAAAAATAAAAGCCTCCTCTTTCTGGGCTTCCATAAATGCTCAGCCCCAAAAAGAAAAGACTCCAATGATTAATAATCCCATGTATAATCATCTGCAATTTCCCTTGTAGACTGTGACAGTTTACGGCTGCCTGTAGAAACGCCCGCACCGTATCAGCGGGCTTATACAAGTAATATGACAGTTACAAGAATAACAAAGAAAGAGACCTATGTCAATTTGAAAAATAACCGATAATTTTCTAATAATTACTATAATATTAAGTTGCGTTATTGGCACACAAAAAAGCTCTGAAAAAATCAGAGCTTACATTTGCAAGTGGCGGAGTGGAGAGGATTCGAACCTCCGCACCGGTTACCCAGCCTAACGATTTAGCAAACCGTCCTCTTCAGCCTCTTGAGTACCACTCCATATATATGGCAGGGGCAGTAAGAATCGAACTCACAACCTACGGTTTTGGAGACCGTTGCTCTACCAATTGAGCTATACCCCTAATAGTTAAAAATGGGGCGACTTATGGGGATCGAACCCATGCATGCTGGAGCCACAATCCAGTGTGTTAACCGCTTCACCAAAGCCGCCATTAAAACCGGCAACTACCTATCCTCCCAGTCCGTCTCCAGACAAGTACTTTCGGCGTATATGTGCTTAACTACTGTGTTCGGTATGGGAACAGGTGGAACCACATAGCTATCGTCACCGGATATTCAATTGAATGAACTATGTCCACTCAAAACTATACAGAAGAAATTCGAACATTTTAGATGATAAGTTAAGCCCTCGACTTATTAGTATTGGTCCGCTACATGCCTTACGGCACTTCCACTCCCAACCTATCTACCTTGTCTTCTTCAAGGAGTCTTACTAGATTAACTCTATGAGATACTTCATCTCGAGACAGGCTTCACGCTTAGATGCTTTCAGCGTTTATCCCTTCCGGACGCAGCTACCCAGCTATGCTTCTGGCGAAACAACTGGTACACCGGCGGTCCGTCCACTCCGGTCCTCTCGTACTAGGAGCAGCCTCTCTCATGTATCTTACGCCCGCGATGGATATGGACCGAACTGTCTCACGACGTTCTGAACCCAGCTCACGTACCACTTTAATGGGCGAACAGCCCAACCCTTGG
>FNCM01000027.1 GCA_900100835.1 Selenomonas sp. WCT3
GGTGCCACCTCATCCGCCCCTGACGGGGCACCTTCCCCAGAGGGGAAGGCAGTTTTGTGACGGCTCTAACCTAGGCGGCGGGGGATACAGTACCATAAGCGGAGCCTTGACGTTCCGCGTGAAGCAAGAAATTTTTGCCTGCGTTCTCGTTGGAAAAGCAGTTTCGTCCAAGCGAAGCGCGCTTAACTGTTTTCCAACTCTTAATTAAAAGGCAAAAATTTCTTGTAGCGGGTTGTCACCGGTGAAGCGTTGGTACTGTATCCCCCGCCGCCGGCGATTTGCCGCGAACACGACCTTACGAACTACTCGATAAATGGGAATTTGAGCTGTATTCTCTAGCTTTTTCTTGCCACCAGCAATATTTGTGTTTATAATAACATTGTCTACTGTCATGACAGTAGACAATGTTATTTACTTTACAAAAAAATGGAGCGTTATTATGGAAGATATCATCGACGAAATCATGCGACTGAAAAAGGAGCGCAAGGCGATTATCCTTGCTCATGTCTACCAGCCAGAAGAAATTCAGGAAATTGCCGATTTTACCGGCGACTCCTATGGACTTTCCCGCCAAGCGGCCGAAACCGATGCGGAGGTTATTGTATTTGCCGGCGTCCGCTTCATGGCGGAAACCGCCAACATCCTGTCGCCAGACAAAATCACCCTGCTGCCAGCCGCTGATGCGGGCTGTCAAATGTTCACCAACGCCATCGAGGGACAGGTTCGTCAGGCCAAAATGGACAATCCCCATGCCCTCATCGTCTCCTATGTGAACACGCCGGCTTCGGTTAAAGCCATGAGCGACATCTGCTGTACCTCTTCCAATGCTGCCGCTGTTGTCGCCTCTCTTCCCAAAGACAAAGAAGTCATTTTCGTCCCGGACCGCAATCTCGCCTCCTGGGCCGAAGAGCAGTGCAACCGCTCCCTGTTGAAATGGCAAGGAGGCTGTCCTATTCACGGAATGCTTACCGTTACCGATATCCGCATGGCCAAAATAAAATACCCAAACGCCTTAGTTCTCATGCATCCCGAGTGCCGTGCCGAGGTTCGTGAACTGGCCGACTACATCGGCAGCACCAGCGGCATCATAAACTACGCAGAGAAGAGCGAAGCCACAGAATTCATCATTGCCACCGAGGAAGGTGTCCTGTATGAACTGTCCGAGCGCTGCCCAAACAAACAATTTCACCTTGCCTCCCGCCGCCTGCTCTGCACCAACATGAAGAAAACCACCCTGGAAAAAATACGGGATGCCTTAAAAACACTCGAACCACGCATTGTCGTTCCAGACGAGATCCGCGAACGCTCGGCAGCCGCACTGGAAAAAATGCTTGCCATAAAGGGGTAATGAACCATGCAACGATATCTGATGAATTTCAACACCCGCAACATGGAAACCCGCACTACCGAATGCCTGGTAGTCGGTTCCGGCGTTGCGGGCCTTACCGCAGCCGTCCGGCTGGCACGCCGCGGCCACCATGTACTGCTCGCCGTCCGCGATACACTGTCGGATAGCAACACCGCCAAGGCACAGGGGGGGATTGCCGCCGCCTTCGGCAAAGACGACAATCCTGCTCTGCATCTGCAGGATACCCTTACCGCCGGGGCCGGACTAAGCGACGAAGCGGTATCCCATCTCGTAGTAACCGAAGGCCCTGACGACATCCGCTGGCTGGCAGACAACGGCGCTGAATTCGACCGCACTGCAGATGGCAGTCTCGCCCTTGGCCGCGAAGGCTGCCACAGCCGCCACCGCATTGTCCACAGTCACGGCGATGCCACCGGTGCCGAAGTGGCCCGGGCCTTAAATGTACTGGCCGCCACGGAACCCAACATCCGCACCCTGGAAGGCTGCTATATCGTTGACCTGCTTACCCATGAAGGCCGCTGTTATGGGGCCACCGCTCTCTGGCATGGCCGAAAAATCTGCCTGCGCGCCCAGCATATAGTACTGGCCACTGGCGGACTGGGCCGCCTGTTCCTGCACACCACCAACCCGGAAGGTGCCACGGGCAGCGGCGCAGCCCTGGCAGCCCGGGCAGGCGCCGCTTTAGCCGATATGGAATTTGTCCAATTCCATCCCACGGCACTGGCCCTTTCCGGCTGCCCGAATTTCCTGATTTCCGAAGCCGTCCGCGGGGCCGGGGCCCATCTCCTAAATCTTGACGGAAAACGCTTCATGCCAGCCCTTCATCCCATGGCGGAACTTGCCCCACGGGACGTCGTAGCCCGCTGTATCTTCCAGGAAATGACCAAAGCCAATGCCACCCATATCTGGCTGGATGCCCGTCACATCAAAGATGCCGCCAAGCTCTTCCCCATGATTGCCGCCACCTGCCGCGAATACGGCGTGGATATCGAAAAGGATTTAATCCCCATCGCCCCCGCTGCCCACTATATGATGGGTGGCATCGAAACGGACACCTGGGGCCGCACGAATCTAAAAGGCCTCTACGCCTGTGGCGAAGCTGCCTGCACAGGCCTGCAGGGAGCCAACCGCCTGGCCAGCAACAGCCTGCTGGAAGGCTTGGTATTCGGCCGCCGCGTTGCCACCATCATCGGCAAAACGCGCCTGTCCCAAGCGGACAGCGGCCTCTATTGGCAGGAAGAATCCCTTGCCGAAACACCACTGGAATTGGTTGCCGAGGACAGCAGCCTCAGCCAGCAAATCATGAGCCGTTATCTTGGTATCACCCGCAATGCCACGGAACTCGCCTGCGGCGAAGAAAAACTCCGTAACCTTGCCAAGCGCTACGAAGGCTGTGCCGCTCATACCCCGGAGGAACTTGACCTGCGCGCCCGCCTGACCTGCGACCTGCTGATTGTCAAAGCGGCCCTGCGCCGCCAAGAAAGCCGCGGTGCCCATTACCGCAGCGATTTCCCCGAAAAAGACGATGCCTACCGAAAACACTTTAGCGATAAATGGCAGGTATATGATGATGCCAAAAATATAAACGACGAAAAAATAGCGGCAGCTTCCATCGGCTTTGCCCTATAACGAAAGGAACATTTCAGCTATGACCATGTTAGACCTCGATTCCAAAATCATCGCCTGGCTTCAGGAAGATATTGGCAGCGGTGACATCACCAGTCTTGCCACCGTTCCCGAAACGGCTACAGCCCACGCCATCATCCATGCCAAAGACACGGGCATCCTCGCCGGTATCGAGATCGCCCAGCGCGTCTTTACGCTGCTTGACCCCACGATAAAATTCACCGCCCAGCTCGAAGACGGCGCCGAACTCACCCCCGCCTCTGTCATTGCCACCATCGATGGCAAGGCTCGCACCCTGCTGTCCGGTGAGCGGCTGGCACTAAACCTTTTGCAGCACCTGTCGGGGGTTGCCACCCGCACCCATAAACTCGCCGCCATCGCCGCACCCTTTGGCGCCAAACTCGTCGACACGCGCAAGACCACGCCGGGCCTGCGCCTGCTGGATAAATACGCCGTCAAAGTCGGCGGCGGTGCCAATCATCGCCTGGGCCTATACGATGCCATCCTCATTAAGGACAACCACATCCAGGTAGCCGGCGGCATCAAGGAAGCCCTCGACCGGGCCCATGCCTATGCCTCCCATATGACCAAAATCGAAATCGAAGTAGAAGATATCGCAGGCGTCAAGGAAGCCCTCGAAGGCGGCGCCGATGTCATCATGCTGGATAATATGGCCCCGGCCAAGATGGCCGAAGCTGTAAAACTCATCGACCACCGCGCCATTGTCGAAGCCTCCGGCGGCATCGACGAAACCACCCTTGCCGCTGCCGCTCAAAGCGGCGTCGACATCATCTCCGTCGGCGCCCTTACCCACAGCGTCAAAGCCCTTGATATCAGCATGGATATCGGCGAAATCAAATAATCAAAAAGAGACCGTGAAAAATCCCTTTACGGTGACATAAAATACAAAAGCCCCCATAAGTTAGCTAGATTCGTCTAACTTATGGGGGCTTCTGTGAAATTATCCATGCGCTTTTTACAAATTGCAGTTTATCGGTTAGTGCGTTCAAGTTCGAGGCAACTCTTCGCCGCCGCTAGGGGCAGTGCCAACACTACGCGGGAGATATTTTCCTAAACGAAATTTTTATCGTTAATTAAGCATCGGAAAAATCCAAAACGCGCTTCGCTTGGACGGTAGAATTTTTCCGACGAAA
>FNCM01000003.1 GCA_900100835.1 Selenomonas sp. WCT3
AGTGTTGGCACTGCCCCTAGCGGCGGCGAAGAGTTGCTTCGAATGAGATTCGTGTAACCTGCAAACTGTAATTTACAGCCCAAAGATGATTGCATCTAAATTACAGAGATATAGTATAATATAGAAAAAGCAATTGAAATGAGGAGGTCTTGATTATGGTGACTTATGAAGAATTGTTTGAAGCGGCCAAGAAACAGGGCTTTGGTGGTACCTTTGAGGAATTTTGTGTGGCGTACAATACCTTTCAGCAGCGAAAGCCATCGACGGAGAAGCAGGTCCGCGGCATGGTTCAGCAGGAAAGCCTGGCTGACCATATGGATAAGAATCTGGAAATCGCGTATAAAAAACTTTGACCGGTCAATTGTCAATTTTTGACTTTTTGTTTTTTTTGTCGTATACTTATATCTGTACGTTAGCACTCAGCCTATTAGAGTGCTAAAACTTCAAAAATTATTTCTGAAAAGGAAGGCAGATAGATATGGCAAAAGAAACCCATGAATTTCAAGCGGAGACCAAACAGCTCCTGGAACTGATGATTCATTCCATCTATACGAATCATGAGATCTTCCTGCGTGAGCTTATTTCCAATGCATCGGATGCAATTGACAAGGTTCATTTTGAGAGCCTGACGAATCGCGATCTGCTTGAGGGGGATGACAACTTTGAGATTTTCCTGGAACCGGATAAAGATGCGCATACGCTGACGATTTCCGATAATGGTATCGGCATGAGCCGTGAGGAAGTCATTGAAAATATCGGTACCATTGCCAAATCTGGTACGAAGGCATTTATGGAACAGCTCAAGAAAGCCAAAGAAGCTAGTGAAAATGGTGAGAGCAACACGGATAAAGAGCTCATTGGCCAGTTTGGTGTCGGTTTCTATTCGGCCTTCATGGTAGCGGAGAAAGTTACCATCGAGACCCGCAAGGCTGGTGAGAAGCAGGGTACCCGTTGGGAGTCCACGGGTGACGGCTCCTACAGCATTGAAGAATGCGAGAAGGAAAAACGCGGTACGACGATTACGATTACGCTGGGCAAGGAATTCTTCGGGGATGCCTCGGAAGAAAACTACACGGATACCTATAAACTGGAAAGCCTGGTCAAAAAGTATTCCGATTATGTCCGCTATCCGATCAAGATGAACTTCACCTTTGAGGAAACGCCGAAAGATGATGAGGGCAAGGAAATCGAGGGAGCAGAGAAGGTAAAACGTGTGGAGCTTCGTACCTTGAACTCCATGCAGCCGCTTTGGACCAAAAATAAATCGGAAATCAAAGACGAAGAATACGAGGAATTCTTCAAGAATCAGTTCCATGAATGGGAAAAACCGATGGAGGTATTCCATACCCATGCGGAAGGTTCTGTGGAGTACACGGCGTTGCTGGCAATCCCTGCCCATGCACCGTTCAACCTCTATCATACGGATTATGAGCCGGGCCTGCAGCTCTATTCCCGTCACGTATTCATCATGGATAAGTGCAAGGACTTGCTGCCGGATTACCTGCGCTTCATGAAGGGCTTGGTGGATTCGCCGGATCTTTCCCTCAACATCAGCCGTGAATTGCTGCAGCAGAGCCGTGAGCTTAAGACCATCGGCAAGGCCTTGGAAAAGAACATTCTTAAGGCTTTGGGCCGCAAGATGAAGAATAAGCGCGAGGACTATGAGAAGTTCTGGAATGAGTTCGGTAAATCGCTGAAGATTGGTGTTTATGGCAGCGTTTACTCGGGCATGGATACCATTAACAATCTTAAAGACCTGTTGCTCTTCATGAGTTCGAAAGAGGGCAAACTGGTATCCCTTAAAGAATATGTGGAGCGCATGCCGGAGAGCCAGAAGAAAATCTACTATGGGACGGCAAAAGATAAGGCAACCATCGAGCAGCTGCCCCAGATGGAGACCCTGCGTGACAAGGGCATCGAGGTGCTCTATCTCTTAGACCCCGTGGATGAGCTCTGCATCGAGGCATTGCGTGAATACGAGGGCAAGCAGTTCCATTCCATCAGCCGTGGTGACCTGGATCTCGATGATGCTGAGAGTCAGGAAGTCAAGAAGGAGACTGAAGACATCCAGAAGAAGAACGACGATCTTATGAAGGACATCAAAGAAGCGTTGGGAGAAAAGGTCGCCGATGTCAAAGTTTCGGCCCGTCTCAAATCCAGTGCCGTCTGCTTGGTGGCAGATGAAGCTGGTCCATCGCTGTCCATGGAGCAGACCTTTGCCGATATGAACAATCCGCTGTTCAAGGCACGCCGTATTTTGGAAATCAACCCGCATCACGATTTGTTCACCCGCCTGCAGTCTTTGCATGAGGCTGGCAAAGACAGTGCAGAGTTCAAGGATTATTGCGATCTCCTTTATACGCAGGCACTGCTCATCGAGGGTATTCTGCCGGAAAATCCTGTCGAGTTTGCGAATAAAGTAGCAAAACTTATGGCAAAATAAGAAAAATTTCTTTAAAAATAATAGCCTGCTTCCGTTTGGAGGCAGGTTTTTTTCTTTTGATAACGAATTATATACAATAGAACCGAATGAAATGGAGGGCATAGAATGGATAAACAGCCGGATATGGAATGGTTTGATTACGTAATCAGCAAGCTTGAAGATGTCGATGATGTGCTGCTGATGGAGGGTCACCAGAAATCACATAAGAAAGTCAGTGATGCCATCGACCTTCTGACCTGGTCAGAGGAAAACCTCATGAAGGGGGCTCTGCCATGTATCGCATCCCGTCATAGCACGCGGAAGTTCAAACCGGAGCCAATTGAGGAAGAGAAGCTGCAGCAGGTAATCGAAGCCGGGCGGCAGGCACCAAGTGGTAAGAACAAACAGCAGAATCATTTTCTGGTAGTTCGGGACCCCAAGGTGCTCGATACGTTGGTACGTCTCGTGCAGGAAGAATTTGCCAAGATGGAGATTACCGATGAAAACAGTGATGACATTGGCAGCGCAATCCGTCTATCCAAGAAGGGGAACTATGTATTCAAATATAATGCGCCTTGCCTAATTATTGTTGCTAATAGGCGCAACTATGGCAACCGTTATGCGGATACCGCTTGTGCCATCGAAAATATGATGCTGGCGGCCAATGCCCTTGACCTCGGTTCCTGCTGGATTAACCAGCTGCGCTGGCTTAAGGATAACCCCGTTATCATGGAGTATCTCTATGAGCTGGGGCTTCAGGAAAACGAGGCGGTATTTGGCTCCCTGGCCATCGGCTATGCCGACAGTGAAGACGGCTTGCCGAACCGCCGGGCGATTCCCATCAAGGGCAACGAAGTTACTTATATCGGTTAAAATGACATACCAGCGAGCGTGAAACAAAACGTTCGTTGGTTTTTTCTTGTGTACTGGTGAGTCACATTTTGCGTGGAACTGCGTAAGTAGCAGGATTTTTTTCATTCATGTATAATATATATACTTAGGACATTTTACAAACAAGGGGATTTATACTATGCAGAAGATAAAGAAGGCTGTTATTCCGGCGGCTGGTTATGGAACGCGTTTCCTGCCGGCAACGAAGGCGACACCGAAGGAAATGTTGCCCATTGTCGATAAGCCGACGATTCAGTACATCGTTGAAGAGGCAATGGCCAGTGGCATTGAAGATATTCTGATTATCAGCGGGCACGGCAAGCGTGCCATTGAGGACCACTTTGATGGGGCTCCCGCCTTGGAAGCGGAGCTGCTGAAAAAAGGGAAAATGGATCTGCTGGAAAAAGTCCAGGAGACTGCCGATATCAATATCCACTACATCCGCCAGCGCTACATGCGCGGGCTAGGAGATGCAATTCTCTGTGCCAAGTCTTTTATGGGGAATGAACCCTTTGCGGTATTGCTGGGGGATGATGTGGTTTACAATCCGGAAAAAACAGCGCTGCGGCAGCTTATGGATATTTATGAGGAGACGGGCGGTTCGGTGCTAGGCTGCCAAAATGTACCCGAGGAGAAAGTCTCCGCTTATGGTATCGTGGCCGGCACTAAGACGGATAATGAACGCCTGATGAAGGTAACGGACATGGTGGAAAAACCGGCCCGGGAAGAGGCTCCCAGCCGTATGGCTGTGTTGGGCCGCTATATCATTAAGCCCCAGATTTTTGACATTCTTGAGAAGACGGAGCCAGGCAAAGGTGGCGAGGTTCAGCTAACCGATGCGCTTAAAGTTTTGGCTCGTGAGGATGCCGTTTATGCCTATGATTTTGAGGGCAAGCGCTACGATGTTGGCGATAAGCTCGGATTCCTCAAGGCAACGGTGGAATTTGCCCTGCGCCGGGAGGATTTAGGGGCGCCCTTTAAAGCCTATCTGCAGGAACTTACGGGAAGAATCTGAGGTGTGACTTTTGCAGACAAAAAATAAAGCCAATCTGGCTTTAGGCATTAGTGCCGCCGGTTTCATCGGAACGATGGCAGCCGGCGGCACTGGCTTTTTGCCAGGTCTTTTGCATCACGGTTTTTTAGCCGCAACTATTGGCGGCCTGGCCGATTGGTTTGCCGTGACGGCAATCTTTCATAAACCGCTGGGCATATCCTATCGCACGGATATCCTGCGCCGCAATCGGCAGCGCATCATGGAGGCCATTGTGACCTTTGCCAGCGATGACCTTTTGAGTACTCAGAATATCATGCGTGTCATCGAGGAACAGGATACGGCGCGTTTGTTGGTGGAGTATCTCGAGCATCGCGGCGGCCGTGAGCGCGTGCATGAAGTGGTCGAGACCGTTTTGCTCCGGGCGGTGGAGGATTTGGACACGGCTGCGGTGGCAGCGGAACTCTCCCCGGCGATTCGGGAGGGGCTTCAGACCTTTGCTTTAGAGGATATCGTGTCTGACCTTCTGGAGATGCTGGCGGAAGAAGAGCATTCCGAGCGAATACTGGCAAGCCTGCTGGCCATCAGCCAGCGCTTGCTGGAATCAGAGCCCTTGCAACAGGTATTGCTTTCGCGTATCACGAGCCTGCGCCAACAGTATGAGAAGGATTCAGCGGGACGGGCTTTTGTGCTTTCTTCGCTGGGGATTACCGATGAACGGATTCTTACGCTGCTGCTATCTCGTATGCAGCAGCAGTTAAAAACGATGCTGGCTGAGCCGACGGAAAGCTATGCCAGCGTAAAGGCGGGCCTTGAGACCATGCTGCGGGCGCTGAGTCAGGATGTGCGGCTGCGTGCTATCCTGCAGGATCGTAAGGAACAGCTGCTGGAGAGCCTCGATATCGAAGGGGGGCTGGCGCGATGGTTGGAGGCAAATCTCAAGGGGGAGGAGCCCTTCTGGCTGCCTCAGGTCCACGCGTTTCTCGATGCCCGCATGGACGATTTTTCCCGCTCGGAGCCTTGGCAGCGGCGTTTTGACCGCTTTGTCAAGCAGTTTGTTGAAGACGAGCTGACCAAACATCATGATTTGATTCCTGGGATTATCCGCGAGCGCCTCGATGAGTTTTCCGATGATGAACTCGTGGCCTTTGTGGAAGCGAAAGTGCAGGATGATTTGCAAATGATTCGCATTAATGGTTCCCTGGTGGGTTCTTTGGTGGGCATGGGACTTTATTTGGTCGTCATGCTGCTGGAAAGGATGTGGGGACTATGAGATGGGCAGATTTTAATAAGGCTGATAAGACTTTGCTGTTAGCCTTGCTGGTGTTTTTTCTGGCGTTAGCCTTGCATTTGAATTACCCGGAGCGGATGCTGGCGGATGGTTTTCTGTTCTGTGCGGAAGCCGCGCTGGTGGGCGGTATTGCTGACTGGTTTGCCGTGACGGCAATTTTCCGCAAGCCCCTGGGCTTTCCCTATCATACGGCTATTTTGCCGCGCCGCCGGCAGTCCTTTATTGAGGCATCAGTGACGATGGTGCAGAAGGAATTCTTTTCCAGGCGAAAGGTGTTCCGCCATTTGGAGCGGCTTCATCTGCTTCCCATGCTGCTGGGGTGGCTGGCAGAGCCGGAGACAGAAAATCGCCTGGTGCTGCAGCTGGTTCATTATGCCCGGGATTTTCTGCTGCAGCAGGACGCTCGGTCCCAGGCGAAAGCTGTTGCGGAAAGGTTCCGCGGCACGCTGGAGGCACTGGAACCGGAATCCTTTTTTGCCCTTTGGGGCGGTTGGCTGCGGCAGACCGGCAAGGATAAAGAATTTTTGAGCCGCGTGGCGGTCTATCTTCGGGGGCGGGCGGCAACGGAAGCGACTTGCACCGCCCTGGCGGAAATGTTTGAGCACTACGGTGAGGAGAAGGTGCAGGATAATTCTCTGGGGGCTTTCCTGATGGGGCTGGCCAAGGCCGTGGACCTTGTCAATTACGAGGAAGCGGCGAAGCTGGTGCAGCAGCAGCTTTTGGTGATGCTGGATGACCTGGCTGCGAAGGATTCGGAACTGCAGCGGGAGATGCTGGCGCTGTTTTATGAAAAAGCCGCCGAACTCAATCAGGAGCCATCCTTTCATCAGTTGGTTCATGAGCTCAAAGACCGGCTGGTCAAAGACCTGCCTTTGGAGGAGGCTGTCTTCCGGACCCTTGACCATCTGCACCGCCACTTTGCGGCGGATAAGGCACGTCATGTCGACCCCCTCACCGAGCATATGCCGGCATTGCGGACGCGGCTGGAGGAAATCCTGCGTGGCGAGTATCGGCGCATGTTGCAGCTGGTGGAGTCAGACGAATTGCTCCGCCGCTCGGTGGGCCATTTTCTCTATGACCTCATTGCGCGCACGGCCCTCCATGCCCAGACCCTTGTGGGTGTCATAGTGGCAAATGTCTTGTCCCGGCTGACGGACGAACAGCTCAATCATCTGGTCTATGATAAGGTGGAGCCGGACCTTTTATGGATTCGCATGAATGGTTCGATTGTCGGCGCGGGAATTGGCCTGGTGTTGTTTATCCTTATCGGCTGTGTAGGATAAACAATTGTCCTAAGATGCAGTAAATAGATTGACAATTCCAATATTAACGTCCTATAATGAATATTAAAGGGCGTCAGCGTTGACAAAGAAACGTGGTTTTGCTACTATAGAAAATGAAATTGATAATTCTTCTAGATTGTTGATTTCATTCTCCAACGGCAGAATGGAGAACAGGATGCCCATATACAGGAGATAAGCAGGCATTGCCTGTTTATGATTGTTTATTATTTAGGAGGATGGATTTTATGTTCCAGAAAACTGATTTTTGGATTGGTCTGGCTGTAGGTGCTGTTGCTGGTATCTTCGGTTATCGTTTCATGCAGGAGCGCGAGGCTCAGCTGGCTGCTATGCAGCAGGCTGCACCGGCTGCTGAACTTCCGGTTGCTGAACTCCAGCGCCAGAAGGAAGAGCTCGAGGACCTCATCGCAGCTCAGGAAGCAAAAAAGGCTAGCAAATAATAAGTCGTTCTAGGACGAGAAAGGAGACTGCCGCTCTTTGTTTTTGCGGCAGTCTTTTTGTATGATTAGGGGGAAACTGTTTTGAGTTTGCTGGGAAAAATGCAAATCCCAACGAATAAACTGGATTTATTTATTCGTTCCGTGGAAATCGCATCGTATTTGCCGGGACGGGTACGGTTATATTCAAATAACATGATTGGCGATGAAGGTTTAGCACAGCAAGTAAAGAGCCAGTTAACGGCCTTTGCTGAGATTGATGCAGTAACGACGAATACAGTATCGGGTTCGATTCTCATTGTTTACACGCCAGACAAGCTTCGCCGCAACGCAGAACTGCGCAAGGTGGAGGAATATATCATGACGCACGCGAGGAGGAAATAACGAATGTCATACGTATCAGGATTCATGATGGGGGCGGCCATTGGTAAGAGTATCCGCCGGGCAATAGCCGGTGGTACACCAGCACGTCATCGGGGGCCAGTAAAGGCTTGCCGTAAGGTTGCCATGCCGGTAAAGGCTGCTCGTGTTGAGGGCTTACAGCTGATTTCATCCCTGCCGGGGCGCCGCCGCTATCGGGCCGCTTTTTCGGCGGAGCTTGGCAAACTGCTGGAAGAAAAGCTGGCAAAACTTAGCTATGTGAAATCGGTGCAGGTAAATGCCGTAAGCGGCAGCATTCTGTTGACTTTTGCGCCCCAGGATGATATTTATATGGATAAATTAGCCAAATGGCTGGAGCAGCATCTATTTAAGAAATGCTGCCAGCAGAATGGTGCTGCTCCGGATATGGAACGTGAGTCCCATGCGGGCCTTATCACGCGCAGCATCCGCAATACGGCCCGGGCCTTCAGCCAGTGGATTAAGGACCACACCTGCGGTTGTTTTGATATGAGTTCGCTGGCTTCGATGTTGTTCTTGTTGCGAGGCTTGCGCAAGATGCTTTTGACGGGCCAGTATCCGTCCGGTTCCCAGATGCTCTGGTGGGCGGTTACGTTGATGAGAGGATGGCGAACCGTATGATATACGGAAATTGTTTTTTTCATTTGCAGGCAGCGCTGAATCGTGAGGAGCGGGCCAAGCTGGCTGCAATGATACGCCGCAATCGTTATGTGGTGGCGGTGTCGGTAACAGAGCGCAGGGTGCAAGTCTGGTACAAGCGGCAGATGCCGCCTTACCAGCTGCAGCAGCTGCAGCAGCTCATGATTGCTACGGTTAAGCGCTTGCAGGAAACGGCGGTTACGCCGGCCCAGCGGTTAGAGGAATACCGTCGGGATGCGTTGATTTCCCTGGCGGGGTTTGCCGGCATGGAAATTTTAAAGCGCACTTCCCCGGGGCTGTTTGCTGGTGCTAAGGTACTGCGCAGCCTGCTGGTGCTGGGAATTGCCCGCAAGTTCATTCAAAATGGCGTGCAGGGGGTCGTGAAAGACCGCCAGCCCAATGCGGATACTTTGACGGCTACGGCCGTTATCGCCTCGGTTCTCGCTGGCAAGCCGGAATCGAGCCTGACCCTGTTAGCACTTTCCAATGGCGCAGAAATGCTTACAAGTTACGCCGCCGAGAAGGCGCGTACCCATATTTCGGGTCTGCTGTCCCTTGACCAGCGCTATGTATGGCTGGTGGAGGGGGACACGGAAAAGAAGGTTCCCGTGGAACAGGTCAAGGTTGGCGATACGATTGCGGCCCATACGGGCGAAAAAATCGTAGTGGATGGCCGGGTGATTTCCGGTGATGCTGCCGTCAATCAGGCCTCCATCACTGGTGAGTCGAACCCTGCCATGAAACATGCTGAATCACCGGTTTACGCTGGCAGTGTGGTGGAAGCTGGCGAGCTGGTTATCAAAGTTGAAAAGGTGGGCGAGGATACGTCCCTGGCGCATATTGTCCATCTAGTCGAGGAGGCCCAGAACCGCAAGGCGCCGGTGCAGAACTTTGCGGACAAGATGGCCAATTTCCTCGTGCCGATTTCCTTTATCGGGGCAGGCATCGTCTATGGTGCCACCCGGGATTGGCAACGGGTGCTGAATCTTTTGTTCATCGACTTCTCTTGCGGCTTGAAGCTTTCGACGGCTACGGCTATGTCAGCAGCCATCGGCGCTGCGGCGAAGCGCGGCATCCTCGTCAAGGGCGGCAATTATATCGAGGCCCTGGCGGAGACGGATACGGTGGTGCTGGATAAGACTGGCACCCTTACTGTGGGGATTCCGCAGATTGCCTTTACGAAGACGGCCAAGGGTGTTGAGGAGAAGGAAATGATTCTCTTAGCATCGTCGGCTGAGCAGCATTCAGTCCATCCGCTGGCCGTAGCTATTCAGAAGTACGTTCAGGAACAGGAATGGACTTCGCCCCAGCATAAGTCCTCGAAGACCATCGTGGCTCGGGGCATGCTGGCAGAGGTGCCGGATTTTGAAGGTTATCAAGGCGGCACGGTTCGGGTGGGCAGCCGGAAATTCCTGCGGGAAAACGGCATTGCCATCGATGAATCCCTGCTGGAGGGCATCGAGTGCAAGAACCTCCTGTATGTGGCAAGAGATACGGAGCTCTTAGGCGTTATTGGCATCGAGGACCCGGTCCGGGCCAAGATGAAGAAGACTCTCAATCAGATGCGCCGTCATGGTGTGGATGAAATCGTCATGCTCACAGGCGATAGCAAGGCGGTGGCAGCTGAAGTGGCCCGCAATATGGATATCGACTCCTACCATGCGGAAATCCTGCCCGAGGATAAGAGCCACTATGTGAATAAGCTCAAACAGCGCGGTACCGTAATGATGGTGGGGGACGGCATCAACGATGCACCGGCGTTGGCTTTTGCTGACGTAGGCGTTTCCCTTGGCGGCCGTCAGACGGATATTGCGGCTGAGTCGTCAGCGGTGACGATTCACTCGGAAGACCCGGAGCGCTTGATTGAGACCTTACAGTTAGGACGCCGGACGATGGAGTTGGTTCATCAGAACTTCATGGCCACTATTTTGGTTAATTCTTCGGCGATGCTGCTAGGAGCCCTGGGCAAAATCAGTCCTCTCTGGGCGGCGGTAATTCATAATACGGCAACCCTGGCAGTGGTGCTCAACAGCTGCCGGATACTGAATCAGAATAAGACTGGATTTTTTGCTCGGCCTCGTCGGGCTGCTTGATGGAAAAGGGGGATAGTTATGCAGTATGGATTTAAAAATTTGCCACTGGGACTGCCCATGACGGTAGCTTCCGTGGGAACCTTGGCTACGCTGTGGGGTGGGAAGAAATTCCACGTGGGCTTCGGTGTTGCCTGGGCGGCTTTGTCCTTCCTGCATGGTTGGCAGCATCATAAAAAGATGCAGGCCGATGCCTGCCGCTTAGCTGGCTGTGGCAAGCAGTCTGCTGAAGTTGCTGACCCCTTGCAAGCCATAGCGGCCAGCTTCCAGGTGGAGTCCTATCTGCCGGGGCGTGTTCGCCTGCGCAGTGGTATGCTAGCGGATAATCCCCAGTGGCAGAGGCCTTTGGCGGATTATTTGAAATCCTTTACAGGGGTTAACGGAGCGGTGATAACGCCGCTGACGGGTTCCCTGCTCATTACCTATGACCCGGAACAGCTCCGCCAGAAGCCGAAACTTGCCCGTTTGGAGCAGCAGCTTGCTGAATTGGCGGCAGAGCGCAATTAATCGAGCATAGACGAAGGCCCGATGGTGCATTGGCATCATCGGGCCTTCGTCTATGCTATGAGGGGGTTAGATTCCCATTTCGATATTGTGGATAATCGTCGTGAGTTTTTCCATTTCGGCTGCTGTGCGTTGGTTGATTGCCTCCAAGGCCTGGATAGACTGCGTGGATTTCTGGATATGGGTGACCCCTTCGTTGAGGCTCTTGTGGAGATTCTTCATCTCCGCCGCGAAGTGTTTGTCGAACTCATTGATTTTATCCTCGAAGTCTTTGTTAGCCGAGAGAATGTTGTCAATTTCAGCGACATCATGCAGCAGGACTTTGATGGCCTCATCGGAGGTATGCAGGCTCGTCTGCGTGTTCTCAGAGAGCTTGCGGACCTCTTGCGCGACGACGGAGAATCCGCGGCCAGCTTCGCCTGCACGGGCAGCCTCGATGGCGGCATTGAGGGCGAGCAGATTGGTCTGGGCGGCAATTTCATTAATCATCTTCATGACATCGTCGATCTTCTGCGTGCTCTGCGAGAGCATGTCAAGTTTCGGTGTGATCTCGCGGTTGCGCTCGGTTAACTGATTAAAGAGCCCGTTCTGTTCGTCAATGCCCTTGGAGAGCTGCTGGATGGCCTCTTGAATGAGGTCGACATCGTCAGACATGCGCATGATTGTCTGGACGATACCCGGCATCTTCGCTTGGTAATCCTTGAACATATTGATGAGGTTGTCCTTGAGTACCTCAGTATGTTTCTGACGGTCGATAATGCGCTTAAAGAAGAAGGAGTTGCAGTTTGAGTAGCTGCCCGCAAAGTTGTCGATATATGTGTCAGAGAAATGCTGTCCTTCGGGTACGTGATAGAAACAGATGGCGGTCAGGGTTTCGTTGACATGCAGCCCCATGATTTCGCCGAAACTTGAGAACCCAGCGACCGGTATATCTTTGAAGAAGTCCATGTGTTTTATTTCTTCTGGATAGCCGAGACGGCGCAGGATACAATCGTTGAGAATAGCGCCGAGAGCCTTTGGTTTGCCGTTAGTGTAACTGCGGATATCACGGTTGAGCGTTGTCTCCAGTGACTGCCGTTTGAGCAGATAGAGTTTTTCGCCGGTTACCACGTCGCAGAAGAAACTGATGCGGTCGTTGACGTCATCGATACCGGAAATCGTACGGATGAAATCATCGCCGTTGATATCCGTGGCGAAAGTATACCCCTGCAATTTTGTCTGGAGTTCTGCGGTGCTGCGGACACCAAAGTGGTCTTTGAGGGCTTCGATAAAGGAAATGGGTTCGCCATTTGGCCCCTCAATGGTTTCGACATAACGAAGGGCGGTGTTGGCGCTGCCGACGGTAAATACATCTCCGGTGCGTTCAACGGCCTGGGATTTGAAGATGCCGTAGCGATAGGCTTTCTTGAGACGGATCAGCGTGATGACCGCATGATTTTCAAGACATTGCTTATCGTTATAGATGTAAGTGTGCGTAAAGGTCATATCGCCTGCCGAGCTGCCGCCGATAAACGGAATTGGATATTTGCCGGATTCGAACAATGCTTGGAGTACAAAAGTTTCACAAGCTGAGACGCCATCGACATAAACCATAGCAAAGGTATGAGCTACACTCAGACGGAACGGCACTGGCAGTTTGTCGATTTCGCGGCGGATAGCGGCAACGCGTTCATTGACCGTCAGCTCGACTTCGCCGCGGCGAAGATCCTCGCTGGGCAGCGGGATACTCATGATATGTGCAGCTTCAATCATGCGGTTGGAAAAGGCTTGCAACAGGACTTTAGCGCGGCCGTCAGGGGCATCGCAGTAAAGGGATTGGCTTCCCTGAGGGCGGCAAAGTTCGCCAGAAGTCGTCATCAGGATGACTTTTGTCGTGGTGGGAACTTCGCGCTTGATAGCCTGAGCAACATCGGAAAGATTGAGGTCGGGGGAAACAAAGCCCATGATAAGGGCGCAGCCCTCGGCAACATCCGCTAGGTCTTTGAGACGAACCGCCGTGAGTTCACTCTTGCCCAGATAGGCAACCTTGATGTCCTGCTGCGTGGAGACAGCAGGTACGGTTGGCGTTACACTAGCAGCTGCCGGACTGGCAGCTTCGGCTTTCTTCAACGTTGAAGAAAAAATATTCATCATTTCTAAACACCTCTCTGTCCTTGCTCGTAAAATGCGTCGTTTGCATCAGAATAACTTTGGATTCGTTCTTTTATCCTTAAATTTTCGCCAAGTAAAAGAAATCTCCTGCCAAATCCGTTATTTTATATAGGAAATGTAGTGCGCAAAGGCTGTGGGGATGCTGAATTGGCTGGCAATTTCGGCTGGGGTTGCCCAGGTGAAGTTGTCTTTTGTTTCCGCTATACGAAGGTCGGCGGGGGCCAGCTGGATTTTCCAGCCCGTCAGCTGCCAGGTGATATGGGAAAAGATATGCTTGGCTGCGGGAAGCTTTTCTATCTTCAATGGGGTTAATTGCTGCTGGCGCAGATATTCTTTGACTTTTGACCGGTCAAGTTGACCGGTTAAATTGGGAAATTCCCATAATCCTGCCAGAAGTCCTTGGTTGGGACGCTTGTGCAGGGCGATGTGGTTTCCCTGTTTGATCAGCAAAATGGTACGCTCTTCCTTTCTTTTTGCCTTGGCCGCAGCTTTTTGCGGGAAGTCCTGCGGGGTGCCGGTTTCTTTGGCTAGACAGAGCTTTGCTAGGGGGCAGTGGGCACAATGGGGTACCCCGTGGGGGAGGCAGATGGTGGCCCCTAGGTCCATGAAGGCCTGATTCAGTGCCCCAGCATCCTGGCCCTCAGGATAATGGGGAAGCAGCAGCTCTTCGAAGGCCTTTCGCGTCCGGGGGGCCATGATGTCCTCGCGGCAGGTGATGACACGGGCGATGACGCGAAGTACGTTGCCGTCAACGGCTGGGAGGGGAAGGCCATAGGCGATGGAGGCGATGGCGTTAGCTGTGTAGCGGCCAATGCCTGGGAGTGACAGCAGCTGTTTTTGATCTTGGGGTAGCTTTCCCTGGTGTTCTTGCAGGATGACCTGGGCGGCTTTTTTCAGGTTCCGCGCCCGGGAATAGTAGCCAAGTCCCTGCCAAAGCTTCATCAAGACTTCTTCGTCGGCGTTGGCTAAGGTAGAGATATCGGGAAATTCTTCGAGAAAGCGGTTGTAATAAGGAATCACTGCAGTGGCCCGAGTCTGCTGCAGCATGATTTCCGAAAGCCAGGTATGGTAAGGCGTGGGGGCTTCCCGCCAGGGAAGCTGGCGGGTTTGCGCCTGGCCCTTATACCAAGTGAGCAAGGGGGCGATGATTTCGCCGATGATATCGGTATGGTCAAGGATTAGTGCTGGTTTCACGACAGATGGTTCCTTTCCTATTGTCAAATTATATGTTCGCTCTATCCTATCACAAACGGCTGGGAAAAACTAGCGGGACGGAAAACATAAAAAGATACCAAACCGTTCAATAATTCAGAAAAAACCAAGAAATATAACTTAGCTTCCTTGTAAGGTGGACAGATATGCTGAAATATGTGGGGATATATAGGATTTTGTGCTCGGGTAGAGGAACATAATATTAAAAAACATCGACAAAATACAAAAATGTTACAAAACTCTATTGACAAAACCGTCTATCGGCGTAATAATGTATACATGCTTTACAACATTACATTTTAAAGAAACAGCAACGACTTTGGTCTTTAGGCAATATGGGGAGGAGCAATCGCTATGAAACACGTTTTGTCTGTATTTGTCGAAAATCAGACCGGCGTACTGGTTCGGGTTGTAAGTATGTTTTCCAGACGGGAATTCAACATTGACAGTTTGTCGGTGGGAGTGACCGAACGCCCGGAATTTTCCCGCATCACCGTTGTGGTGCAGGGGGATGAAAATCTTGTGGAGCAGATGATAAAACAGCTCGAGAAGATGCCGGTGGTGCAGGCCGTTCAGCGTCTGGATGAGAAGAACGCTGTGTGCCGCGGAATGACGCTTATCAAGGTCAAAGCGGATGATACGAGCAGGCTCGATGTCTTGAAGATGGCGGAGCTCTTTCGGGCTCATGTGGTAGATGTGGACTCGTCTACGCTGGTCTTTGAGATAACGGGAAGCGACGATAAGGTTTCGGCTTTTTTGAAGCTGGTTGAGCCTTATGGTATTGCCGAAGTCATCCGTACCGGTCTTATTGCATTGGAACGCGGTGAGCATACCATTTATGAACATTGTGAGGAGAGAGAGTATTATGGCAAAAACTTATTATGATCAGGATGTCAACTGGGAAGTTCTGAACGGCAAAAAAGTTGCAGTCATTGGCTACGGCAGCCAAGGACATGCACATGCCCTTAACCTCAAAGAGAGCGGTGTTGACGTAGTAGTCGGCCTCTATGAGGGCTCCAAATCCAAGAAAGTTGCCGAAGAACATGGCCTGACGGTTAAAAACGTTGCGGATGCAGTCAAAGAAGCTGACATCACGATGGTCCTGATTCCGGATGAGAAACAGTCCGACGTCTATAAGAACGAAATTGCTCCGAACCTCAAAGACGGTAGTGCTCTTGCCTTTGCTCATGGTTTCAACATTCATTATCAGCAGATTGTTCCGCCGGCTAATGTGGATGTATTCATGGTTGCTCCGAAAGGCCCAGGCCATCTCGTTCGCCGTACTTATACGGAAGGTTCCGGTGTTCCGGCAGTATTTGCCGTTCATCAGGATGCTTCGGGCAAGTGCTTTGATATCGCCCTGGCTTATGCCAAAGGCCTTGGTGCCACCCGTTCCGGTGTCCTGCAGACTACTTTCCGTGACGAGACGGAAGAAGACCTCTTCGGTGAGCAGGCCGTTCTCTGCGGTGGTGTTTGCCAGCTGATGCAGACGGGCTATGAGGTCCTCGTCGAGGCAGGCTATCCGCCTGAGATGGCATACTTCGAGTGCTTCCATGAGATGAAACTTATCGTTGATCTTTGCTATGAGGGCGGCTTCACGAAGATGCGCAAATCCATCTCCGATACAGCTGAATATGGCGACTACATGGTAGGACCGCGCATCATCACGGAAGAGACCAAGAAAGAGATGAAGAAAGTCCTCAAGGAAATCCAGGATGGTACCTTTGCCCGCAACTGGCTCCTTGAGAACCGTGCAGCTGGCCGTGCAAACTTCATGGCGCAGCGTCGTCTCCATGCTGAGCATCCGATTGAAAAAGTCGGTGCTGAGCTTCGCCAGATGATGCCATGGCTTCGCGATGGTGCAGATTTGTCGAAAGACTAATTGATGTAACCGAACATTTCTAAGCCTTCCCCCGAAGGGGAAGGCTTTCTTTAGGATATATGACTAGGAGGGCAACAATATGGGCATGAATATGAGTGAGAAAATCCTGGCCCGTCATGCAGGGCTGGATTCGGTTAAGGCCGGTCAGCTGATTACTTGCAAGCTGGATATGGTACTGGCCAATGATATAACGGCACCACCGTCCATCAAGAAGTTTGAAGAAATCGGCCGCCCTGTCTTTGACAACGAGAAAATCGCACTGGTTCCGGATCATTTCCAGCCAGCGAAGGACATCAAATCGGCAGAACTGGCGAAAGCTGTCCGCGATTTTGCCCAAAAATGGAATATCGTCAATTACTTCGAGCAGGGACGCGTTGGCATCGAGCATGTTATCCTGCCGGAAAAGGGCATTGTCGGGCCGGGCATGCTGACGATTGGTGCAGATTCACATACTTGCACGTACGGCGCTGTAAATGGCTTCGCTACTGGTGTCGGCTCCACGGATTTGGGAGCAGCGATGGCAACGGGGGAGGCTTGGTTTAAAGTTCCCGAGGCAATCAAAGTCAATTTAACGGGCAAAAAACCTAAAAATATCAACGGCAAAGACGTTATCCTCACGTTAATTGGTAGGATTGGCGTAGATGGTGCCCGTTATAAATCGCTGGAATTTACTGGCCCAGGGGTGGCAGAACTCACGATGACCGATCGTCTGACAATCGCCAATATGGCCATTGAAGCCGGTGGAAAAAACGGCATATTCCCCTTCGACGAGGTTTGTAAGGAGTATGTGGAGGGGCGTGTCAAAAAGCCGTATGAGCCAGTAGAGGCTGATGCTGATGCGCAGTATTGTCAGACGGTAGAAATCAATCTTGACGAATTGAAACCAGTGGTGGCATTTCCGCATCTTCCGGGGAATACGAAACGGGTGGAGGATATCGAAGCACCAATCGCCATTGACCAGGTAATCATTGGTTCCTGCACCAATGGGCGCTTGGAGGACATGCAGATTGCGGCCGAAATCCTCAAAGGGCATAAAGTGGCCGATTGGGTGCGCTGCATCATCATTCCGGGCAGTCCGGCGATTTACAAGGAATCCATGAAGCGCGGCTATATCGATGCCTTTATCGATGCCGGCTGCTCGGTATCAACGCCGACCTGTGGCCCGTGCCTCGGCGGCTATATGGGAATTATGGCGGCTGGCGAGAAATGTGTTTCGACGACGAACCGCAACTTCCGTGGCCGCATGGGACATGTCGACAGTGAAGTTTATCTGGCAGGACCGCATGTAGCAGCCGCCAGTGCCGTCTTGGGACGCATCGCAACGCCAGAGGAGGTAAAGTGATATGAAATTAGAAGGTAAAGTATGGCGCTACGGCGACAATATTGATACCGATGTCATCATTCCGGCTCGTTATCTGAATTCGTTTGATCCGAAGGAATTGGCCAGCCATTGTATGGTAGATATTGATGAAAGCTTTTCCCAGAATGTAAAAGCTGGCGACATCATGGTGGGGGGCAAGAACTTTGGCTGTGGTTCTTCTCGTGAGCATGCACCAGTAGCAATCAAAGCCTCTGGGGTGCCGGTAGTTATTGCGGCTAATTTTGCCCGTATCTTTTACCGTAACGGCATCAATATTGGGCTGCCACTTTTGGAAATCGGTGATGATGTGGAAAAAATCAATGCCGATGACCAGCTGCGGGTGGATACGGCCACGGGGGTAATTGAAAACGTCACGACCGGGGATGTATTCCACGCCAATCCGCTGCCGGGCTTTATCCAGGACATTGCCAAGGCCGGCGGCCTCATTAACTACATAAAGGAGAAAAAATAACTATGGCTTATAAGATTACGGTAATTCCGGGAGACGGCATTGGCAAAGAAATCACCGATTCGGCTGTAGCCGTTTTAAAGAAAGCCGATGAGAAGTTTGGTCTGGGGCTCTCCTTTGATTATCACGATGCCGGCGGCACGGCCTACGATAAATTTGGTACGCCGTTGCCAAAGGAAACCATCGATGCCTGTAAGGCGTCGGATGCAGTGCTGTTTGGCGCTGTGGGCGGCGACAAATGGGACAATGTGGATCCGGCCCTTCGCCCGGAGAAGGCAATCCTTGGCCTGCGCAAGAACTTGGATCTCTATGCCAACCTGCGCCCGGTCAAAGTGGCCGATGCTCTGGTGGATTATTCCCCCCTTAAACCAGAGCTGGTAAAAGGCGTGGATCTGGTTATTGTGCGTGAGCTGGTGGGGGGGATCTATTTCGGCGAAAAATGCGAATCGGAGCAGCACAATGGTGCGGAACGCGCTTGGGATTTGGAGAATTATTCCGTTCCCGAGGTGGAGCGCATCGCGAAGCTCGCTTTTGAGACGGCGAAACTGCGCCGCGGAAAAGTTACGTCGGTGGATAAGGCAAATGTGCTGGCCACGTCCCGTCTCTGGCGCCGTACGGTGGGCAAAGTGGCAGAAAACCATAAGGATGTGGAGCTTAACAACCTCTACGTCGATAACTGTGCCATGCAGCTGGCAATTCGTCCCACTCAGTTTGATGTAATCGTAACGGGCAATCTGTTTGGGGATATCCTCTCTGATGAAGCGGCGGTGGTGGGGGGGTCCATTGGCATGATGCCATCCGCATCCATCGGTACCTGCACGAGCCTTTACGAGCCGATTCACGGCAGTGCGCCGGACATTGCTGGCAAGGGCATTGCCAACCCCATGGGAACGATTCTATCGGCGGCAATGCTGCTACGATATTCCCTTCATGAGGAGGCCGCTGCCAAGGCCATTGAGGCTGCGGTGGATAAGGCCTTGGCAGATGGTTATCGCACGCCGGATCTCTGGAAAGAAGGATTTTCGAAGGCAAATACCGAAGAGATTACACGGGTAATCTGCGAGCGGATTTAAGTCTTCCTCACTGGGGGTAGGCTGTTAGGAGGCGATCGTTTGAAAGGTGCACAAGCAGTAGCGGCCTGCCTCAAGGAGCAGGGCGTTACCACGGTTTTCGGATACCCCGGCGGCATGATTTTGCCGCTATACGATGCGTTTTACGATGACAAAGATATCCAGCAGGTGCTGGTAACCCATGAGCAAAATGCGGCTCATGCCGCAGATGGTTATGCCAGGGCTTCAGGGAAAGTCGGCGTCTGCATTGCCACATCAGGCCCGGGGGCGACGAACCTCGTAACGGGAATTGCCACGGCCTTTATGGATTCTATTCCGCTGGTGGCGATTACCGGCCAGGTCGATACGACCTTGCTGGGCAAGGATGCCTTCCAGGAGACGGATATTCTGGATGTCACCATGCCCATCACGAAACACAATTACAAGGTAAAGGATGCCCGTCAGTTGGTGCCGACCATTCGCGAAGCCTTTAAGCTGGCCCGCCAGGGGCGGCCGGGGCCCGTGCTGGTGGATGTGCCGCGGGATTTGTTCTTTGCCGAGGTAGAGTATAGGGCTCTGGCGTCAGCGGAAAAGCGGCAGGGGGAACCGGATGCGGATTTTCTGATTTGTGCCGCTGAGGCAGCAGGAGAAATCCTTCGCGCCAAACATCCCGTGGTTATCGTGGGGGGCGGCGTCATTTCGGCCGGAGCATCGGCTGAGGTCATTGCCTTTGTAGAAAAATTCCACTTACCCGTGGTACATACCTTGATGGGGCTGGGGGCAATCCCCAGTTCCCATCCTCAGTCCTTGGGCTTTGCCGGAATGCACGGCGAAAAAGCCGCCAACCATGCAATTGCCGCCGCTGACTTGGTGGTGGCAATCGGCAGTCGTTTCGGTGACCGCCAGACGGGAAACCTCAAGAAATACACCCAGGATACGAAGTTCATCCACATCGACATCGATCCGGCGGAGATTGACAAGAATGTGCGCAATACCTTAGGATTGGCTGGTGATATGAAAAAGATACTGGCCTTGCTCATGCGCCATGAGCCCCGCGGTGACCTTAGCGATTGGTGGGCGAAAATCCGCAAATGGAAGGAATCCTACGAATACGATTATCATCTGAACCGTCTGACGGTGCCCTGGGCCATGCACCAAGTAGCCGTCAGTACCAAGGGCAAATCCTATGCCTATGCCACCGATGTGGGGCAGCATCAGATGTGGGCGGCGCTTCACCTTCGCGTGGAGGAACCGCGGACATGGCTGACTTCTGGCGGCTTGGGAACCATGGGCTTCGGCCTGCCGGCAGCGATGGGGGCACAGCTTTCTTATGGCAACAGCCGGCGGGTTATCCATGTGGCCGGCGATGGCGGCATCAAGATGACCGGCAATGAGTACTATACCATTGCCCGGCTGCAGCTGCCGATTATTTCCCTAATCGTGAACAACACGAGTCTGGGCATGATTCGCCAGCTCCAAAAGGTCATGTACAAGGAGCGCTACATCGCCTGTGAGTTCGACTATCCCATGGACTATGTCGCCTATGCGCGAAGCTTTGGCATCGAAGCTGAGAGCGTATCCACCCAGGAGGAATTTGCTGAGGCTTTGCAGAGGGCTTTAGAGGATAAAGAGCATCCCCGGGTTATTGTGCTTAATGTCTGGCGGAGTTTTGTGGAGCCCATGATAAAGGGCGGCGCCCGCATTGACGAGTTCGTTGAATTTAAATAACAACTCCATATAAAAGAAGGAAAATCATCTCGGTTTGTTGTATAATATTAAAGATACAATGAATTTCGGAGGTGATTTTCTTTTGATAAAAAAGGGAATAATACTGGCAGGCGGTTCGGGGACACGGCTCTATCCGCTCACAAAAGTTGTCTCCAAGCAGCTGATGCCGGTATACGATAAGCCAATGATATATTATCCGCTAAGCACCTTGATGCTGGCGGGGATTAACGACATCCTGATTATCACGACGCCGGAGGACCAGGAGCTGTTCCGGCAGCTGTTAGGGGACGGCCGCCAGCTGGGAATCCAGATATCCTATGCGGTTCAGCCAAGTCCCGATGGTTTGGCCCAGGCCTTCTTGATTGGTGAGGAGTTCATCGGTGGTGAAGCCTGTGCGCTGATTCTCGGCGACAACATCTTTTATGGCTCGGACCTGGCACAGGCCATGCAACGGGCGGCTGCACTTGATGAAGGTGCGACGGTATTTGCTTATTATGTTTCAGATCCGGAACGCTATGGCGTGGTGGAATTTGATGCTGAGGGAAAAGCCTTGAGTCTTGAGGAAAAACCAAAGGCACCAAAGTCGAACTATGCCGTTACGGGACTGTATTTTTACGACAAGGATATTGTCGATATCGCTAAGACCATCCGGCCATCGGCCCGGGGGGAATTGGAGATTACCGATGTCAATAAGGTCTATCTGGAGCGTGGAACGCTGCAGGTGGAAAAGATGCGCCGCGGCTATGCTTGGTTGGACACCGGAACCCATGAATCCCTGCTGGATGCTGGCGCCTTCGTGCGTACCATTCAGGCTCGGCAGGGCTTAAAGATTGCCTGTTTAGAAGAGATTTCCTATCGCATGGGGTATATCGATGCGGCCCAGGTGGAAAAATTGGCTCAGCCGTTGCTGAAAAATGAATACGGAAAATATTTGATTAATATGCTGAAAGAGTGAAAGAATTGAAAGCAACAGAAACAAAATTAAAAGGCGTGTTTGTGCTGGAACCTCAGGTGTTCGGTGACGAGCGCGGCTGGTTTATGGAGAGCTGGTCTCAGCGCAAGATGGAAGAGGCTGGCATAAAGGTGGACTTTGTGCAGGACAACCAATCCTTCTCAGCGCAGAAGGGAACGCTTCGCGGTCTTCATTACCAGCTGAATCCAAAATGCCAGGCCAAGCTTCTTCGCTGTACTCGCGGCAAGATTTTTGATGTGGCGGTCGATATCCGCAAGGGGTCGCCACAGTACGGCCAGTGGGTAGGGGTTGAGCTCTCGGCTGAGAACAAGAAACAGCTCTTCATCCCTCGGGGATTTGCCCATGGTTTCATTACCTTGACCGATGATGTAGAAGTACAGTACAAGGCTGACAATTACTATGCACCGGAATGTGATGGCAATATCCGTTGGGACGACCCGGATATTGGGGTAGCGTGGCCAATCGAGCCGGTCATTTTGTCCGACAAGGATAAGAAAGCCCCAACGCTCAAGGAAAGAGCAGCAAATCACCTCAACTTTGTGTATGAGGATTGATAGGAAAGAGGTAATGATATGAATATCGTAGTAACTGGTGGAGCCGGTTTTATCGGTTCGAATTTTGTGTATTATATGCTCAAGAAGCATCCCGCGGACAAGATTATCTGCTATGATAAGCTCACCTATGCCGGGAATCTGGAGACGCTGGAAAAGGCACTGACGAAGGAAAACTTCAAGTTTATCCGTGGGGATATTGCTGACCGCACCCAGGTCTATAAGATGTTCGAGACGGAAAAACCGGATATCGTCGTAAATTTTGCTGCCGAATCCCATGTGGACCGGTCAATCGAAAATCCGGAAATCTTTCTGCAGACCAATGTCATCGGTACTAGCGTGCTGTTAGATGCCTGCCGCAAGTACGGCATTGACCGCTATCATCAGGTATCGACAGATGAGGTCTATGGTGATCTTCCTCTGGACCGTCCGGATCTGTTCTTTACGGAGACGACGCCGCTTCATACGTCGAGCCCGTATTCTTCTTCGAAGGCTGGGGCAGATTTGTTGGTTCAGGCCTACCATCGCACCTACAAGATTCCAGTGACCATTTCCCGCTGCTCCAATAACTATGGTCCTTTCCACTTCCCGGAAAAGCTCATTCCGCTGATGATTATCAATGCGCTGTCGGATAAGAAGCTGCCGGTTTACGGGGATGGCCTCAACGTTCGTGATTGGCTCTATGTCGAAGACCACTGCGCAGCTATCGACCTCATCCTGCAGAAGGGAAAAGTCGGCGAGGTGTATAATATCGGCGGCCATAATGAGCGTTCCAATATCGATGTGGTCAAAACCATTTTGAAGGAACTGGGCAAAGGCGAGGAAAACATCGAGTATGTAACGGACCGTAAGGGCCATGACCGCCGTTATGCCATCGACCCCACCAAGATTCGCGAGGAACTGGGCTGGGAACCGACGACGAAGTTCGAGGACGGAATCAAGGAAACCGTAAAATGGTATCTGGATAATCGCGATTGGTGGATGGGCATCATCAGCGGGGATTATCAGACCTATTATGAACGCATGTATGATACGCGAGCGAAATTGGAGTTCGCGAAAATCTAATCGTGTGTAAATTTTAAAAATAAGGGGTTGACATGATGATGCCAACCCCTTATAATATTATCTGTTGACAGCAACAAGTTAATAAATAACGGAACATTCTGGGGGCATAGCTCAGCTGGGAGAGCGCTTGCATGGCATGCAAGAGGTCAGGAGTTCGATCCTCCTTGTCTCCACCATTTACAATGTTCGGTTTATAACAATGGGGGCGTAGCTCAGCTGGGAGAGCACCTGCCTTGCAAGCAGGGGGTCAGGAGTTCGATTCTCCTCGTCTCCACCATCGAATGTAACAGGACTTAGCAGATTGCTAAGTCCTTATTTTGTTTTTTATTTACCTTGCTGATATAATCAGAAAATTATTGACTTTCTCAAAATGGCGCGCTATAATAGAACCAAATAAAGGAACTGATTATTCTGAAAAGGTAATAGCTAGCCAACGGAGAGTCAGCTTCCTAAAGTGTACACGAGCTGATTAAGGAGGGGAGTCCGATGGGCCCGTAAGAGTACCCAAAAGGTAACCAAATGAAGACGAAAAAAGTAAATCGAGACGAATAGCAGTCAATGGATGAAACACATCATTGGCTGCTATTTTTGTATTGACTGCATATATGTAATATTGTAAAGCGAACTGCAGTTTTGAGATTGACACAGATTCGCAATTATATTAACATATATAACAATATACACAGGCACAGTGTACTATTGCTTTAGGTAGATTCATAGGTATCAAGAAAGAAGGGGTTACGTTGGCATTCTATTTCAAAGAACCATCACACACTTTTGGCGAGTATTTGCTTGTTCCGGGATATTCTTCGGACAAATGTATTCCGAACAATGTATCGCTCAAAACTCCGCTGGTAAAGTTCAAAAAGGGTGAGGAGCCGAAAATCTCCATGAACATCCCGATGACTTCTGCTATCATGCAGGCGGTTTCGAACGATAAGATGGCAATCGCACTCGCTCAGGAGGGTGGCGTATCCTTTATTTATGGTTCGCAGACGATTGAAGAAGAAGCAGCGATGGTGGCTCGCGTTAAAAACTATAAATCTGGTTTTGTAAGTTCTGATTCCAATATCAAGCCGACTACGACGCTTGGTGAAATTCTGGAGCTCCTGCAGAAAACGAGTCATTCTACGATGGCCGTTACTGAGGATGGTACGCCAGACGGTAAACTGCTGGGTATCGTTACGAGCCGTGACTATCGTGTTTCCCGCATGTCGCTGGATACGCAGGCCAAAGAATTCATGACCCCGTTTGATAAGCTGGTTTACGCAAAAGCTGAAGAAGTAACGACAATCAGCCAGGCCAATGACCTGATTTGGGAAAATAAGCTCAACATGCTGCCAATCGTTGATAAAAACCAGCACCTCCGTTACATGGTATTCCGCAAGGACTACACCAGCGATAAGGAACATGAACTTCAGCTCATCGACAAAAATAAGCGCTACATCGTTGGTGCAGGTATCAACACCCGTGACTATGCCGAGCGCGTTCCGGCCCTCTTGAAGGCTGGTGCGGATGTACTCTGCATCGACTCCTCGGAAGGTTTTTCCGAGTGGCAGCGCATTACGCTGAAATACATCCATGAAAACTTTGGCGAAGATGTCAAAGTTGGTGCTGGCAACGTCGTTGACGGTGAAGGCTTCCGCTTCCTGGCTGAGGCTGGAGCAGACTTCATCAAAGTTGGTATCGGCGGCGGCTCCATCTGCATCACCCGTGAGACGAAGGGCATCGGCCGCGGCCAGGCTACGGCACTTATCGACGTTTGCCGTGAGCGCGATAAATACTACGAAGAGACGGGCATTTATATCCCCATCTGCTCCGATGGCGGTATCGTTCATGATTATCACATGACGCTGGCACTGGCAATGGGCGCTGACTTCCTGATGCTGGGTCGTTATTTCTCCCGCTTCGACGAAAGCCCGACGGACAAGGTTAAGGTCAATGGCACCTACTACAAAGAGTATTGGGGTGAAGGTTCTAACCGTGCTCGCAACTGGATGCGCTATGACCTGGGCGGCGCTCGCAAGCTTTCTTTCGAAGAAGGCGTTGATTCCTATGTACCTTATGCCGGTCCTTTGAAGGACAACGTTCAGACGACGCTGGCCAAGATTCGCAGCACCATGTGTAACTGTGGTTCCCTGAGCCTGCCGGAATTCCGCGACAAAGCAAAACTCACGCTGGTATCGGCTACGAGTATTGTGGAGGGCGGTTCCCATGACGTCATCCTCAGAGACCGTCTGGGCCGTGAATAATAGCTTTCCAATTGGACACCGTAATTACATATGGATTAATTCGGAACGGATTTCTTAGGAAATCCGTTCTTTTTTCATAGGAATTTCAAGAAAAGCAGGATATAATAGTAGTTAAGATAAAATTTTCGGGAGGCATTTACGATGCGCGTACTTTTAGCAGAGGATGACAAGCGGCTGGGAAAGCTGATTCAATACATGCTGGAGCAGAATGATATCCAGGTAGAGTGGGTAACCAATGGCAACGATATTTACGAATATGCCAAGTACAGTGACTACGATATTCTGGTGCTGGATTGGATGATGCCAGGGGTAACTGGCGTGGAAGCTTGCAGCCGCCTGCGCCACGAAGGCTATGAGAAGGCAATCCTGATGCTGACGGCGCGCGATTCCGTGGAGGACCGCGTAACCGGCCTGGATGCTGGTGCCGATGACTATTTGGTAAAGCCCTTTGAATTTGCTGAACTGCTGGCGCGTCTGCGGGCTTTGGGCCGTCGCAGTACCCAGAAAATCCAGCAGGATGTGGTGGAAGTTGGCGATTTCACCTTGAACCGCACGGCAAAAGTTCTCAAGAAGAAGGACGATGTGATTCAGCTGTCCCCGCGGGAGTTTCAGATTTTCGACTTGCTGGCCCAGAACATCGGCATCGTCGTTCCCCGGGATATTATTCTTGACCGCATTTGGGGCTTGGAATCGGATGTCAGCTCCAACAATATCGACTCGTATATGAAGATTTTGCGTAAAAAGCTTGACCTTGGTGATGGGGATACGATTATCAAGACGGTTCGTGGCGTTGGGTATAAGTTGGAGGCCCATAAGTAATGACAGAGAACCTTTTTGGTAAGAGCCGGCGAAAACTTACAATGCTGTATTCGCTGGTTATGATTATTTTTTTGGCTGTGTTGATTTTTGCCATGCACCAATCCATGGAATGGTCCATTCGCTCGGAGCAGGCAAGGGAGCTTTGGGATACGGCAGATAACGTTGCCGAAGCACAAAAATACCTCAATCAGCATCCGGAACTGGTCATCGATGATACGGTGGCCTATAAGAGCACCAATGACCGCCTGTTCTTTTATGTGTTTGATGACGATGGGCGTTTGCTGAACTTTGCCCGGGCCTCCTTTCGCATCGAGCCCTTTATCCTGGATGTCATGAATCAGTGGAATTCCGGGGAAGGGGAAGTGGCTGTCGTCACGAAACCGCGGGAAAATGGTCACAAGACGAAAATCATGATGACTATGCAGAAGATTGAGCAGCCGGGGATGACACCCCAGACGGTTTACGTGGGAAAAGATGTCACGGCGTTGTACAATGGCATGGAAAAAGCCACGACCATCATGGCAGGCCTTGGCTTGCTGGCACTGATTGTGGCTACGATTGTCGGCCATATCCTCTCCGGCAAGGCAATGGTTCCCCTCAAAGCTGCCTATGAAAAACAGCGTCAGTTTGCCGCCGATGCCAGCCATGAGCTGCGCACGCCGCTGGCTGTCGTCATGGCGTCGGCAGATCTTTTGCAGAACGACCCCTCCATAAAGTCGCCCTTCCTCAAGCAGGTCATTGAAGATGTGCGGGATGAAGTCAAGAAAATGACGAAGCTGGTGGGAGACCTTTTGGTGGTTGCCCGCAGTGATAACAAGGCTTTGAAGCTCAAGCCGTCGAAGTTTGATTTTGGAGCTGTGGTAGCACAGACGGCAAGGCTTATGGCCCCGCTGGCGGAACAGAAAAAGATTACCCTGGTGGCTGACCGGCTGCCCAAGGCAGTTATCCATGCTGACGAGCAAAAGATTCGTCAGCTGGTGCTGATTTTGGTGGATAATGCGGTGAAGTACACGCCGGAGGGCGGAACGGTAACCGTCGAATTTCGCAAGGCAGAAAAGGGCAAGGTGAGTCTGGCGGTAGCCGATACGGGAATTGGCATATCCCCAGAAGACCAGGAAAAAGTCTTTGATCGCTTCTACCGCGTGGATAAGGCCCGTTCTCGTGAAATGGGCGGCAATGGCTTGGGACTTGCCATTGCCCAGGAGATTGTCAACCTCCACCACGGGGATATTCGCATCGAAAGTGAATTGGGCAAAGGTACGACCTTTATCGTCACCCTCAAGACAAAAGTCAAAGGGAAGACAAAGCCCCTTAATATGATTTAAAAAGCATAAAATATCTCGATGGGTTAGCAGGATTTACGCCGAAGGATAACGAACTATAAGGTAGTTAAGTATGCGCAAGTTTTTGCAGCGGAGGTGTGTTCATGAAGCATGATGGTTTTGATGAACGCCTTGATGGAATTCTTGTACGGGCTGCCATTCGTCTCCAGGAGAGAATGAGGCTGGCGTATACTCGGGGGAACTTGTCTGCTTATTTGAACCGCATCGGATTAGGACAGCTTTTGGAGCCTTCGCTCTTGGCGCGCGGCAGTCTTTTGGAACTTCAGGATGAAGCGGCCATTGCGTTAGCCAAGTCTATCCGCAGGGCAAGATTAAGAGGGTATCTTAAGGATTTTCTGGAGCAGATTAACATGCTGGAATTGTTGGAGCAGGGCAAAGGGGCGAATTTGCACAAGCCTTCACGCAATCACGAGCATAAGGTGAAGAAGAAAAAATCCTATCTGAAGATGGTTGAGGGCGAAAATAAGCGTTCGGCTATGTCAGAAGCTGAGAAGAAGGAACTCCTGAAGAATTTCAAGGTAATTAAAACATGAAAAAGAGGGCTGGGGACAGTCCTCTTTTCGTATATCAGATGCCTTTTATGCTTTCGGTAATTTTGTCAAGCTGCTCGGCAGTGGGGAGGTTAGCAATGCGGATAGGGGGCAGGATGATTTCGATGCCGGCGGCTTTTAGTTCGGCTTCAACCTGGGGGATGCTTTGTCCGCCCCAGCCATAGGAGCCAAAGGCGAACCCCACGTGATTCTTCGGGGCAAGCCCTTTGAGATAGCACAGGAAGCTGGCGATGGTGGGCATCATCTGGTTGTTGATGGTGGGGGAGCCTACAGCCAGGTATTTGCTGGTAAAGATGTCCGTGACGATATCCGAAAGGTGGTTTTCCTTGATGTCGTAGAAGGCAGCGGGGATACCCCGTTGCTGGAAGGCTTCGGTGATGGTGCGGGCCATGGCCTCGGTGGAATGCCACATGCTGTCGAAGACGACGACGGCACGCTTTGAGACTTCGCCGGCGGCCCACTTTTGGTAGCAGGCCATGATATCTGGGATGTGTTTGCGCCAGATGATGCCGTGTCCCGTGGCCAGCAGCTGGATGTCGAGGTCCTTAAGTGCTTGCAGGGCTGTTTGTGCCTGCCGGCCGTAGAGCATGAGGATATTGGCATAATATTTCTTGGCCTCGTAGAGGACGGTGGAAAGGTCATTTTCCTCATCAAAGCGCTGACTGGAGGCTAAGTGCTGACCAAAGGCGTCGTTACAGAACAGGATTTTTTCCTCGGGACAGTAGGTGACCATGCTGTCAGGCCAATGAAGCATGGGGGTTGGTACGAATTGCAATTTGCGCTGGCCGATAGACAGGACATCCCCGGCCTTGATACCTTCGTAGGCGAGTTCGCCATAGCGTGCCTTCAGCCCCTTCAGACCATTGGGCAGGGTGGTGATGATTTTTGCCTTAGGACAGTGCCTAGCAAGAATCCCCAGGGAACCCGAGTGGTCCGGTTCGGCATGATTGGAGATGATATAGTCGATTTTGGCGGGCTCTATGACTGAGGAAATCCGTTCGAGCAGTTCACCTGCGAATTGCTCTTTTACGGTATCGATCAAGGTGATTTTGTCATCGAGAATCAGATAAGCGTTATAGGTTGTGCCGCGGCCGGTTTGGTAGCCGTGAAAACTGCGCATGGACCAGTCAATGGCACCTACCCAGTAGATATCCTTTTTGATTTCAACTGCTTTCATGGATATTGCCTCACTTTCGACTAGGATTTTATACTATACCCCAATATTCTGCAAATGTGTGCAATTACCTGCTCTGCGTGTTAAAATAAAGCTATCATGATAAGGTAAGGTGAAGGATCATGCGTCATAAGTTTCAGGATATGAACAAAAAACAGCAGATTATCGCAGCGGTTGCCTGTTTGGCAGTGTTATCCGTTGCGCTTTATTTGTATTTTGGCAATGCCAGGGATACGAAAAAGGTGGTGCGTCATGGCAATCCGCTGGTCAAAGTACAGAAAGTGGTGCGTCAAGATATGATGCGGCACATCGCCCTGTCAGGCCAGACGGTGGCAGATGCCAATATCCCGCTGGCACCGAAATACACGGGGCGCATTACGGCGGTAAATGTCAAATTGGGTGATGTGGTCAAGGCTGGTCAGGTACTTATGGTTCAGGACACGGCGGATCTGGATATCTCCATCAATCAGAATGCGGCGGCAGCTAATGCGGCTCAGGCCGATGCCCGCGAGGCCGCTGCTTCTTATGACGCAAATTACATCAAGGCGAAGAATGCCTATGAATTGGAGCTGGCACGTTATCAGCGCAATCAGTATCTCTTTTCGATTGGGGCGATTTCGCAGGATAAACTCGATTCGGTGGAGCAGGAATACATGGCCAGCAAAGCCGCTTTCGATGTGCTGGCCAATCAGGTACAGGGTGGTGATGCGGCCAGTGTCCAGTCTAAAGAATATACGGCCGAAAAGCAGCGGCATGCCACCGATGCCTTGCGCAAACAGCGGGAGGATATGATTTTGCGGGCGCCGCGGGATGGTGTCATCGGCTACCGGAATGCCGAAGTCGGGGCCATCGTATCGGCAGGTACGAAGGTGCTGTCGTTGGTGGATAACAGCCATATCAATGTGGACTGCACCCTGTCTGAAAGCGACGCGGCGATTCTCGAACCTGGCATGGATGTCAATGTGACCATCGATGCCATGGGACAGGATTATGTAGGGCGAATTGTTTACGTGAGCCCGGCAATGGACGACAGTTCCAAAACCTATCAGGTGCGCATTGAGCTTAGTGAGAGCAAGGATGCCATCAAAGCCGGACTTTTTGCCCATACGGCTATCGATATTCTCCAGCGGCGGGATACGCTCTTTGTCCCCAAGGCGGCGGTGCTCTCGAAAAATGGCAGGCAGACGCTCTTTGTGCTGCGTGATGATGGTACTGTGGAAGAACGAGAGGTCAAGATCGGGCTCATGAATGATGACGATGAAGAGATTATCGATGGCCTTGAAGATGGCGATACGGTTATCCTGTCCAATCAGGATAAGCTCCAGACCGGTACGAAGGTCGATGTAGCAGAGCAGGATGCGGAGGCAGCGGAATGAATCTGACACGTTTTTCGATTAACCGGCCCGTCGGCATTTCGATGATTGTCATGTTTTTCGTGGTGCTGGGGCTGTATAGCTATTATCGCATCGGCGTTGAATTGCTGCCAGCGCTCAACACGCCGTATGTCACGGTATCGGTAAAATATCCGGGAGCTAGTGCCGATTCTGTCGAACAGGAAGTGGTAAAACCGGTGGAAGATGCCCTTTCTTCGGTGTCAAATGTCAAGAAGATCACTTCGACGGCCAGCTATGAGCGGGCCCGTATCATGCTGGAACTGAATTTTGATGCCAATGCCGATACGGCGGCCATTGATGCCACCAAGAAAGTGGAGGCCATCAAAAATAAATTGCCTGATGAGGCGGATTCGCCGGTAGTCATCAAGCGCGATATCAACGCCAAGCCCATAGTGGAACTGGCGGTTATCAGCCAGCACAGTTTAGCGGATACCTACTCCATGACGGATAATACCTTCCAGGAGGTGTTGCAGCAGGCCGGCGGCGTTTCGGAAATCGAGCTACACGGCGGCCGGGATAAAGAAGTGGCGGTGGAAGTCGACCGCGACAAGATGGCGGCCTATAAACTGACACTGAGCAAGATAAGCTCCGCAATCCGCAATGAGAATCAGCTGTTGCCATCGGGCTCTGTCTACACGGAGACAACAAAATCGGATGTCCGGGTTATCGCGCAATACAAGACAGCTAAGGACATCGAAAAGGTACAGGTGCAGAACACCGAGGGCAAGATGATTCCGCTGACGGCAGTGGCGACCGTCCGGGAACAGGACGCGCGCATTGCCCGCTATGGGCGGCTCAATGGCCAGGATGCCATCAACGTATTGGTGTACAAAAACAGCGATGCCAATGTGGTGGAGACGGCGGGCAACATCCTAAAAGCCGTGGAAAAACTGCGAAAGAATTATCCGGACTATCAGTTTGTGGTGGTTTCCAACGATGCCGATTATGTGGAGGATTCCCTTCATAATACATTGGGAACATTGGTGGAAGGCCTCATAACGACGGGCTTGGTGCTGTTTTTGTTTTTGCGCGGCTGGCGCTCTACGGCGGCTGTTATGGTGGCAATCCCGACTTCGCTGATTGCCACGTTCTTTGTTATGTATATTGCCGGCTTTACCTTCAATATGATGTCCTTGATGGGAATGACCCTTTGCGTTGGTATCCTGGTGGATGACTCCATCGTCGTGCTGGAAAATATCACCCGCCATTTGAAGATGGGGGAGGAGCCGAAACTGGCGGCAGAGAAAGGGCGAAATGAAATCGGTATGGCAGCAATCGCCATAACCCTTTGCGATGCGGCGGTATTTATGCCAATCGCCTTTATGGAGGGAATGACTGGTCAATATTTCCGTCAGTTTGGCCTGACCATTGTCTTTGCCGGTTTTTTCTCGCTGTTCGTTTCCTTTACCTTGACGCCGATGCTGGCATCAAGGCTTTACAGGCACGGCTACCATCCGCAAAAGACGAAGTTTTGGGCCTATATGGACCGGATGGAAAACAATGCAGTGGAATATTATGAGAAAATCCTGCGCTGGAGTCTTGGTCATCAGAAGAAATTAATCGGCATCATTACGGTGATCTTTATCGGCGTGGTTTCGATGGTTCCGCTGGGGCTGGTAGGGTCTGAGTACATGCCGCAGACCGATGAATCGAGCTTTACCATCAACATCCAGGGACAGATCGGTTCTTCCGCCGAGGAGACAAACCGCGTTGCCAAAAAACTGGAGGGGAAACTGGCCCAAATCCCGGAGGTCAAAAATTACATGACCCATGCAGGTGGCTCTACTGCCTATGAGGGGCGCATCAAAGTCCAGCTCTATGACCGCAAAGACCGGTCCCGCTCCGTATGGGAAGTGGCCAATGAAGTTCGTCGCTTTGCCAATGATATCAAGGATGCGGACATCCGCGTAGCGGAGACCCAGAGCAATGTTGCCGGTATTTCAGGGGGAGGCGGTGCCCGCAATGGCGGCGGTGCCCTGCAGATTGAGCTACGTGGCAATAATACGGAAGAACTTAATGCAGCCGCCGAGCGGGTCATGAACATCTTGCAATCCGATGTCAAGGGAGTTACAGATGTCAACAGTTCTTATACGGAAGGCATGCCGGAGCTGCAATTGACCGTTGACCGTCAGAAACTAAAGACCTATGGAACTTCGCTGGCTGATGTGGATACGGCCTTTGCTTCGGCAATCTCGGGCCTGTCGGCGGGGGAACTGAAAAACGATGCGGCCAACAGTGGCCTCGATACCAATATCAAAGTCCGGTTTAAGGGGGCCGATGGCTACAAGTCGTCGGATGTCGCCCATGTGCCGATTTCTGCCGGTGGTAAGCTCATTTATCTTGGGGATGTGGCTGAAATCAAGAATGGCCGCGGCCCGGTATCTATACGCCGGGTGGATAAACAGCGGGCTATTGCCGTTGGCGCCAACATCAGCGGCCGACCCATCGGTGACGTGATGAGCGATGTAAAAAAAGCCATGAAAAAGGCTAGCCTGGGGGATACGGTTACCTACCAGTTCAAAGGACAGGCAACCCGGATGAACGATACCTTTTCAGACTTGTTGAGCGCGCTTTTTCTGGCATTAGTGCTTATCTATATGCTGCTGGCAGTGCTTTACGAGTCGGTCATTACGCCGTTTATCCGCATGTTTTCCCTGCCGCTGGGCATCATCGGCTCGATTCTATTATTGTTCCTCACCCATAACACCTTGAATCTCTATTCGATGATAGGTATTTTGGTTATGGACGGTATCGTGGCTAAGAACGGTACCTTGCTGATTGATTACACGCTGACTTTGATGGATCGCGGGAAAACTGCACGGGAGGCCATTATTGAGGCTGGGCGGGTAAGGCTCAAGCCAATCTTTATGACCACCATCACGATGATGGTTGGCATGTTGCCGACAGCATTGGCTATGACCGCAGGTTCGGAGACACGCGTGTCCATGGCTTGGGTTATCATCGGCGGTCTTTTGACCTCTACGGTGTTTACGCTCATCGTCATTCCTATAATTTTTTTGTGGTTTTATCAAAAAAAGGAAAAAAAGACTTGCGTTAATCCGAAGACTGCGTTATAATAGTTTCTGTTGTCGGGATGTGGCACAGTTTGGTAGCGCGCTTCGTTCGGGACGAAGAGGCCGCAGGTTCGAATCCTGTCATCCCGACCATTATAACGACAATACAAAAGACCAGCTCAGTGAGCTGGTCTTTTTCATCTGCACAATCAATAGTCACGTACATTCTTGTCGCCAATAAAGCGGATAAACATATCTGGTGCAATAATTTCATCATCTAATTGAATCAAGGCTTTATGCAGATGGATGGAGACGAAGCGGCCATCGTGTTCATGTTCAATTTCATCGGCAAATTCTTCTTCATAGTGTTCCTTGAAAGTCTGGGCAGTGCTTTTGCTGGACGATACGTTGAGGATACTGGTGTAGACGTTTTCCTGCCCTTTTCCGTACTCGACTTTGAGGATGACATAGATAGCCATGTTCTTGATCATAGGTCGCCACACTCCTTGTTTTATCCCACAATTGCCTATTGGTCCCTATCAATGTTTATTTATTCGACGTGCTATGGTGGAATCCTGCTTACAGCATTACAAAATTTATATTTGCTTCTGTCCTTTAGTGTGGTATAATACAACAGTATGTTTATCCAGAGAAAACAATTTGAGGAGTGATTGTGTGGGAATTTTTCGCACAAAAAGTATTGCGGAGTATCAAAGCGATGCGTCAAAATCCCATCTGAAGCGGGCCTTGGGCTCTCTTGATGTTACGCTTTTAGGTATTGGTGTCATCGTGGGGACGGGAATCTTTGTGCTCACAGGCGTTGCGGCGGCCCAATATGCCGGACCGGCACTGATGCTTTCTTTTTTGCTGGCGAGTCTTGCTTGTGGCTTCGTCAGCATGGCCTATTCGGAATTGGCATCGATGATTCCCGTGGCGGGCAGTGCCTATGCCTATGCTTATACGTCCGTTGGCGAATTCCTGGCATGGCTAGTAGGGTGGAACCTCGTGCTGGAATATTCGGTGGGTGCAAGTGCGGTGGCTGGCGGCTGGTCGGCTTATGTCGTGGGCCTTTTGAAGTCGGCCGGGATTACCCTGCCCGCGCAGTATACGATGGTGCCGGCTGAAGGGGGCATCGTGAATTTGCCTGCCGTGCTCATCACGGGCTTTTTAACGTTTTTGCTCGTGCGCGGCGTGAGGGAAAGTGTTACGGTCAACAAGATTCTCGTTGGGGTCAAGTTGCTGGCAATCTTTATTTTCTTGTTCCTGGCTGCGCCTACGGTGAATCCTGCCAATTGGGAACCCTTTATGCCGTTTGGCTTTTCTGGTGTATCGGCTGGAGCTGCCGTAATCATCTTTGCGTATCTGGGTGTTGATTCTATTGCAACGGCGGCGGAGGAAACCAAGAATCCGGCCCATGATATGCCGACGGGGATCATCGCCTCACTATTGATCTGTACGCTTTTGTATATCGGTGTAACCGCGGTTATGACTGGTAATGTCTCCTATACCGAACTGGATAATGCCGAGCCAGTGGCCTTCGTGCTCCGCGAGCTTGGGTATCGGTTTGGTTCGGCTGTGGTCGGTACCGGCGCTATCGCTGGCCTCACTACGGTACTGCTGGTCATGATGTATGCTCAGACCCGGGCCTTCTACGCCATGAGCCGCGATGGCTTGATTCCCCAGAGCGTTTGCAAGATCCATTCAAAGTATGCCACGCCACATCGTATCACGGTGATTGTGGGATTGGCGGTTATGCTCATCAGTGGTTTCACGCCAATCAATGTTGTCGCTGAGATGTGTAGCGTCGGAACGCTCTTTGCCTTTATCGTTTCGTCAATAGGTGTTATGGTCATGCGCCGGAAGTATCCGGATATCAAGCGCCCGTTCCGCTGCCCGGCCATTTATGTTATGGGGACGCTGGCCATTGCCAGCTGCGCCTATATCATGTATAATCTTTCCTCCATGACCTGGGAGCGTTTCTGGGTGTGGAGTGCTGTGGGCGTTTTGATTTACTTCGCCTACGGGTACCGCCACAGCAAAGAAAACAAATAAATACAGCCTTCCCCTGTGGGGAAGGCTTTTCTATATGTAAACATGTAACATAATATTTACATTTGTCCATTTACGATATATAATGTTATTTACGTGGGGATATACGCAAAATTTATTATGTTATTATCTTCAGTAACATAGATTACTGACCACGACGCGGTTTTCGCGTTATCCTAGCTATATATTGCAATTCTATTTTCATAGAGGGGAGCAAACAAAACATGAGCAAACAGATGAAAACGATGGACGGCAACCAGGCTGCCGCCTACATCTCCTATGCTTTCACGGACGTTGCGGCAATCTATCCGATTACGCCGTCTTCTCCGATGGCTGAGCATGTGGACGAGGATGCGGCCAAAGGCAAGAAAAACCTTTTCGGTCAGACGGTCCGTGTCATCGAGTTGCAGTCCGAGGCTGGCGCAGCAGGTGCCGTTCACGGTTCCCTGCAAGCTGGTGCGCTGACGACTACCTATACGGCATCCCAGGGCTTCCTGCTGATGATTCCAAATCTTTATAAAGTAGCCGGTGAGCTGCTGCCGGGCGTATTCCATGTATCGGCACGTGCACTGGCCGCTAACTCGCTGAACATCTTTGGCGACCACCAGGATGTCATGGCAGCTCGCCAGACGGGCTGCGCTATGCTGGCTGAGGCAAGCGTACAGGAGGTCATGGACCTTTCGGCCGTGGCACATCTCGTTGCCATCAAGGGCCGCGTTCCGTTCATCAACTTTTTCGACGGTTTCCGCACGTCCCATGAAATCCAGAAAATCGAAATGGTCGACTACGAGGACCTCTCGAAGATTCTCGATTGGGATGCGGTGAAAGAATTCCGCCGCCGTGCTTTGAATCCGGATCATCCGGTTATCCGCGGTACAGCAACGAACCCGGATGTATATTTTCAGAGCCGCGAAGCTTCCAATGAATACTATCAGGCGCTGCCAGATCTCGTTGAAGAAGCCATGGCTGACATGGCAAAAATCACGGGCCGTGAGCATCATCTCTTCGATTACTATGGTGCCGAGGATGCAGACCGCATCATCATCGCTATGGGGTCGGTTTGCCAGGCAGTCCAGGAGACGGTCGACTACCTCAACCAGAACGGTGAGAAAGTCGGTCTCATGAACGTGCATCTCTATCGTCCCTTCTCCCTCAAGCACTTCTTCCAGTTCCTGCCGAAGACGGTCAAGAAAGTTGCTGTCCTCGACCATACGAAAGAGCCGGGTTCGCTGGGCGAGCCGCTTTACCTCGATGTCAAGGCTGCGTTCTACAACTCCGACATGAATCCGATTATCATCGGCGGCCGTTTCGGTCTTGGCGGCAAAGACACGACGCCGGATCAGATTTTTGCGGTATTCGAGGAACTCAAGAAAGATGCTCCGAAAGATGGCTTCACCATTGGTATCGAAGACGATGTCACGAACACGAGCCTCGCACCGGTCATGAGCGATGTTGACCTGACGCCGGCAGGCACGACGGCTTGCAAGTTCTGGGGTCTCGGTTCTGACGGTACGGTCGGTGCCAACAAGAGCGCCATCAAGATTATCGGCGATAAGACGGACATGTACGCCCAGGCATACTTTGCCTATGACTCCAAGAAGTCCGGCGGTATCACGATGAGCCATCTGCGCTTCGGCAAACAGCCGATCAACAGCCCATACCTCATCAACAAAGCGGACTTTATCTCCTGCTCCCAGCAGTCCTATGTCTACAAATATGACCTGCTGGCTGGGCTCAAGAAAGGCGGCAAGTTCCTTCTGAACACGACCTGGTCCGATGAGGAACTGACCAAACATCTGCCGGCTTACATGAAACGTTTCATTGCCAAGAACAACATCGAGTTCTACACGGTAAATGCTGTAGATATCGCGAAAGAACTTGGCCTTGGTGGCCGCTTCAACATGGTTATGCAGTCTGCATTCTTCAAGATTGCAAACATCATTCCTATCGATACGGCTGTGGACTACCTCAAGGATGCTGTCGTTAAATCCTACGGCAAGAAGGGCCAGAAGATTGTCGATATGAACAACGGTGCCATCGACAAGGGTATCGAAGCACTGCACCGCGTAACGGTACCGGCTGATTGGGCTAATGCCGAGGATGAAGCGGCAGAGAAGAAGAACGCTCCGGCCTTCATTACGGAAATCCAGGATGTCATGAACCGTCAGGAAGGCGACAAGCTGCCGGTTTCCAAATTCGCAGGCGAAATGGCTGACGGCACGTTCCCGCTGGGCGGCACGGCTTATGAGAAACGCGGCACCGCGATCAGCGTTCCCGTTTGGGATGCGGAAAAATGCATTGGCTGCAACAAGTGCTCCTATGTCTGCCCGCATGCTACGATTCGCCCGGTACTGACGACAGAGGAAGAACTGGCTGCTGCTCCGGAAGGTTTCCCGTCCAAGAAGACGAAAGCAATCAAGGATTATAACTTCACGGTGGCTGTATCCACGATGGACTGCCTCGGCTGCGGCAACTGTGCACAGGTCTGCCCGGTCAAGGCTCTCGATATGAAGCCGCTGGATGATGAGCTCAAGGCTCAGCAGGTATACTTCGACTATGGCGTTGATGCGAAGAAGGTCGCTCCGAAGAAGAATCCGATGAAGAAAGAAACGGTTCTTGGCTCGCAGTTCGAACAGCCGCTGTTTGAATTCTCCGGTGCCTGCGCTGGCTGCGGCGAGACGCCGTATGCAAAACTTCTGACACAGCTCTTCGGTGACCGCATGATGATTGCCAATGCTACGGGCTGCTCCTCCATCTGGGGCGGCAGTGCACCGGCTATGCCGTACACAAAAAACCACCTGGGTCATGGTCCGGCATGGGGCAACTCCCTGTTCGAGGATAATGCAGAGTTCGGCCTTGGCATGTTCCTCGGCACGAAATCTGTTCGCGACAGCTTGGCAGCCGATGCTAAAGCTGCCGTTGAAGCAGGCAAGGGCAGTGCTGAGCTGCAGACTGCTTTGACCGACTGGGTCGAGAACCTCAACAACGGCAATGGCACCCGCGAGCGCGCTGATAAACTCACGGCTCTGCTCGAAGCAGAAAAGGGCAGCGACGAACTGCTGAACAAACTCTACGAGAACAACGACTACTTCGTCAAACGTTCCCAGTGGATTTTCGGTGGCGACGGCTGGGCTTACGATATCGGTTACGGCGGTGTCGACCATGTCCTGGCATCGGGCGAAGACGTCAACGTATTCGTATTCGATACCGAGGTTTACTCCAACACGGGCGGCCAGGCATCGAAAGCTACGCCGGCAGCAGCTATCGCACAGTTCGCCGCAGCTGGTAAGAAGACGAAGAAAAAAGACCTGGGTATGATGGCTCGTACCTATGGCTACGTCTATGTGGCTCAGGTTGCTATGGGCGCTGACCAGAATCAGCTCCTCAAAGCAATCACTGAGGCCGAGGCATATCCAGGCCCGTCCCTCATCATTGCTTATGCACCGTGCATCAACCACGGTATCCGCAAGGGCATGGGCTGCAGCCAGCTCGAGGCAAAACTCGCTGTCGAGTGCGGCTACTGGGCAAACTATCGTTACAACCCGCAGCTCGTTGGTACGGATAAGAATCCGTTCAGCCTCGACTCCAAAGAACCGGACTTTGACAAGTTCCAGGAATTCCTCATGGGTGAGAACCGCTACATCAATCTCAAGCGTTCCTTCCCAGAAGCAGCAGAGGCGCTCTTCGAGAAGACCCAGAATGATGCTAAGACCCGCTATGAGGGTTACAAAGCGTTGGCTGGTAAATAATCAAGCGAATCAATAAGCGTTAAATGCGAGCCCGCTCTCAATTGTAGAGAGCGGGCTCGTTTTTTATCCGAAATTTTGGGGCGAGGCTGCTTTTTAGCTGATCACTTCATGTATTCCTATAGGGGGATATTTTTCCCCATAAGATAGGAGGAATACTATGAAAAACTACGCGTACATCCGAGTGTCCAGCCTGGACCAGAATGAATCAAGACAGCTGCGGGCGATGGCAGAATTGGCCATTCCCAAGGGAAACATCTACATCGACAAACAGTCTGGCAAGGATTTTAACCGGTATAACTACCAAAAGCTGCTGCAGCGGCTGATGCCTGGGGATTTGCTCTACATCTTGAGCATAGACCGGCTGGGACGAAACTACCGGGAAATCCAGAACCAATGGCGCTATCTGACCGAAGAACGGCAAATTGACATCTGTGTCATCGATATGCCGCTTTTGGACACCCGTCGCTATAAAGACCTGCTGGGAACATTTATTTCCGACCTGGTTCTGCAGGTGCTGTCCTTCGTAGCCGAATCCGAACGCGACAACATCCGCAAGCGCCAAGCCCAAGGCATCGCCGCCGCCAAAGCCAGAGGCACCCGCTTCGGCCGTCCGGAAGCGAAGATACCGAAGAATTTCAAACAACTCGTCAACAAATGGCGAAATAACAAACTAACATGCGAAGAGATTTTGCAAACATGTCAAATAAGTAAAGCAACATTCTACCGAAGAGTTCGCGAAATGGAAATAAGTTAACAAATAACGTAACAAAAACTTGAACTTGTTTAGTTATTGCGCTATTATTTAAAGTAAAAAGGAGGAAAAGCGAAATGATAACCGAAGAACTTGTTGAATTAACAAAGTGGATTTTAGAAAAAAAGACAGAAAGACAGGATTTAGAAATCAAAACAGCTCATGGCGGTTGTCCCAAACGGCTTTATGATACATTGTCTAGCTTTTCCAATCAAGATGGCGGCGGTATTCTCTTTTTTGGGATAGATGAAAAAGAAGGATTTAAGTTATCGGGAGTATATGACTTGCAGGATTTGCAGAAAAAAGTAGTGGAACAGTGTAATCAGATGGTTCCGCCTGTACGGGCCGTTTTTACGGTAGCGGAGGTAAACGGTTTTGATGTGTGTTCGGCAGAAATTCCCGGTTTGGAGTTATCAGAACGTCCTTGTTATTACAAAGGGGCAGGGCGTCTAAAGGGAGCTTACACCCGCGTGGGCGATGACGATATGGTAATGACGGAGTATGAACTGTATAGTTACGAAGCATTTTGTAAACATCTTCATGATGACGAGCGTCCTGTTGAACGGGCAATTATCGAGGATTTAGATGCACGAATGCTGAATTCTTACATGCAGGAAAAAAAGGCAGAGCGTCCTGGGTTTGCTCAACTGACTGATGCACGGGCCTATGAATTAATGGATATTCTGCGTGACGGTAAGCCGACTTTGGCTGCTGTTATGAATATGGGAATCTATCCGCAGGGATTTATGCCGCAGCTTTGTATCACGGCAGTGGTAGTTCCTGGGGAGAATATTGGCGATACGGATGACCACGATATTCGATTTAGTGATAATAAGCGAATTGAGGGAACCTTAGCCGAGCAGGTCCGTGAAGCAATAGCTTTTTGTAAACGAAATATGAAGACCCAACCGGTCATCGATAAGCAAACTGGCGAGCGCAGGGATATTGATGAATATCCCGTAGCAGCAATCCGAGAAGCAATTCTAAATGCGGTAATCCATCGAGATTATAGTATCTATACAGAGGGGACTCCGATACAAGTGGTTTTGTATCGAAATCGGTTGGAGGTTCACAGTCCGGGAAATTTATATGGGCGGATGACCGTAGACCAATTGGGGGTGGCTAAACCAGACCTCCGAAATCCTGCTTTAGCGACGATGACCGAAGCATTGACTCGGGCCGAAAATCGTTACTCAGGGATACTGACGATGCGAAGAGAGATGAAGCTCAGTGGATTGCCAGAGCCTGTTTTTGAAAATCGTCGAAATGAATTTGTCGTGACGTTCTATAACACGCAGGAGCAACAGGAAAATACAGCGGAGAATACACCGGAATCGGTAAAAGCTTCTTTGTTGGATTTTTGCCGAACACCACGTACAAGAGCAGAACTTAAAGACTACATGAATATAAGTACGTTCACGTATATCTATAATCGGTATATAGTGCCATTGGTTGAAGCTGGTCAGTTGGAACTCACTTTGCCAGACAAACCACGAAGCAGAAATCAGCGCTATCGGACCATACAATAAAATAAGGGATAAAAAGCCAGCCACACAGGTTACTACATAGTTTCCTGTGTGGCTGGCTTTTCTTTTGCGTTATGGAAATTGTCTCATAAAGTGTACTTTTTGACAAATAGGGAACATCGTCCTAAATCCACTCGAATAATCTCAAAACCTATAAATCCGTACACAAAAAGCGTTGAAAAATGGACATTTGTAGCTCCTTTTGTTATAATGGGGCTTGTGAATGTACTGTCTCAAAAAGTACACTTTTTGATAAACATCGCACTTATTCATCGATGTATAAACTACATGAAATCTAACAACACAAAAGGAGCAGGGTAACGATATGGAAAACGAAGAGAGCATTGACCTGGGACGACTCATGCAGATCATGCTGGAGCGAAAGAAGGTAGTAGGCGGCATCGTCGCCGGTTGTACGGCACTGGCGATTGGTACCGCCTTCATCCTGCCGAAACAGTACGAGTCCACCACCCTCGTCCAGACCCGCAGTGCGGGTAAGGACATCGGTGGTGCGGCTGCTATGGCTGCCGCTATGGGGATTAATATCGGTGGCAGCAGTTCCAATGCTTCGCCGCTCAATTACATCGAGTTGATGAAAAGCCGCCGGGTTCTCGAACCGATTATCGATGAAATCGAGTGGCCGGATGATAAGAAACCGGATGCAAAGGCCTTTGCCAAGAAGAACCTCAAAATCGAGAATACCAAGCAGACCAACCTCATCACGGTAACGGCAACTGGCCGTACGCCGGAAGAAGCGCAGCTGATTTCCCAGGGTGTTGTGGATAACTTCCTCACGATGCAGACGGAAAACAGCCAGCAGACCCAGAGCCTCTTGGTTACCTTCCTCAACGACCGTATCGAAAATGCCAAACAGGAAGCAGACGATGCGGCAGCAAAACTGGCTGCTTTCCAGAAAGAGCATAAGCTCTATAGTCCCAGTGACCAAGCAAAGCTTGCTATCGAACAGTTAAACGCCTATGACAAAACCATTGGTGAAATGCAGGTAGCGCAGAAATCGGCCCAGGCTCAGTACGACGTCGCTACCCAGAAACTCGGCGAACAGAAAGCTGGAGCTGCCAGCTACAACATCAACGATAACAGCACCGTCCAGAGCATCCGTGCGCAGATTGTCGCGAAGGAAGTCGAACTCGTCGGCCTGCGCCAGAAATATACCGACAATCATCCGTCTGTTATCGCGGCACAGCGTCAGCTGACTCAGCTGAGTCAGTCGTTATCCGATGAAGTCGGTGCCGTCGTGAACTCTAACGCCGCCAGCCTCAACAGCGCCCAGATGGAACTGTTAAAGAACCAGGCGGTAGCCCAGGCACAGGCCAGCGCCGCCAGCGCCAGCGAAGCGGCCATTAAGGCGAAAAAAGCCGAGAAAGAAACAGAAATCTCGCAGCTCCCAGAAGCCGTCATGGACTACATCAAACTCGAAAGCGACGCGAAAATCAAACAGCAAATCTACACCAGCCTCGTCCAGCAGTGCGAACAGGATAAAATCCAGGAAGCCATGGAAAGCATGGACATCCAAATCATCGATGCGGCAAATCTGCCCGATGAAGGTAAGCCGGCGGCACCTAGAAAGAAACTAATCACAGCGATTGGCTTTGTTGTCGGCTGTTTGATTAGCTTTGGCTATGGACTGATTTGTTATAAACGAGAAGAGGTTTGACGTGTTGGCTTATCTACGACAAATACGAGACAAACTAAAACTGCTGTTAATCGATGCCATAATCCTGGCCGTGATGCCATTAGTAGCATTGTTGCTTCGTTTCGAAGGTGTCGTTCCCGCTGCGGAGTTTGATACGTTTCGGGTATGCTTGCCATGGATGGTGTTGATTTCACTGGCCATCTTTTATTTCTACGGGATGTATCACCGCATTTGGCACTATGCACGTATTCGTGATCTCATTGCGATAATTGGTGCCATAACCCTATCACAAGCTATTGTCTTTTTGATTATATCCATGGCGGCGATTCCCGTGCCGCGCAGTGTCATCATCCTGACCTGGGTGCTTATGATTTGTGCCGTGGGAGCTAGCCGTCTGGCCTATAAAGTCAATTTGGACTTGGTCACAGAATCCCAAGGGGATAGAAAAAATCTCCTCATCGTTGGTGCTGGCGATGCTGGCGCCATGCTGGTGCGGGAACTGGAACAAAAAATGACTGCAACTATTTGCATCGTCGGATTTGTTGACGATGATGTGAAAAAACAAAAGGGGCGACTCGCTGGTTTTCCGATACTCGGGACCATAAGTGAAATCCCCAAAGTAGTACAAGAACACAAAATCGACAAAATCGTTATCGCCATACCCTCGGCGGATGGGGATACCATCCGCCATATTGCGATGCAATGCCGCAAGACGGGGGCAAAAGTCCGCATCATGCCAGGAATCTACGAAATGATGACCGACGAAGTCGGCATGGGGGAGATGCGCGAAATCCGGTTGGAAGACTTGCTTCGCCGTGATCCGATTCACCTCGACTTTGCCAAGATAACAAACTACATCGCCGGCAAAACCGTACTGATTACCGGTGCTGGCGGCTCCATTGGCTCGGAAATCTCCCGTCAAATCAGCCGCGTAGGAGCAAAAGAGATTATCCTCCTCGGCCGTGGGGAAAACAGTATTTATGAAATCCATCAAGAACTTAAACGCAAATTCCCAGAACAGACTTATCATACGGTAATTGCCAATATCACGGATAAAGACCGCATGGCGCGAATCTTTAAAAGGTTTCAGCCGGAAGTCGTATTCCATGCTGCTGCGCATAAACATGTTCCGTTAATGGAAATTCAGCCCGAAGAAGCTATCAGGAACAACGTCTTCGGCACGAAAAATGTGGCAGAGCTGGCAGATGAGAATCACGCAGAAATCTTCGTCTTGATTTCCACGGATAAAGCCGTAAATCCAACCAGCGTAATGGGAGCTACCAAACGCACGGCAGAACTCGTACTGCAGAAAATCAACCAGCATAGTCAGACCAAGTTCGTCACGGTAAGATTCGGCAACGTCCTCGGCAGCCGTGGCAGTGTCGTGCCGCTGTTTGAAAAACAGATTGCCGCTGGCGGCCCGGTAACCGTTACCCATAAAGAAATGACAAGATTCTTCATGACCATTCCGGAAGCTGTACAACTGGTACTCCAAGCTGGTAGTCAGGCCGAAGGCGGCGAAGTTTTCCTGTTTGACATGGGCAAACCCGTGAAAATCAAAGACATGGCCGAAGACCTCATAAGACTTCATGGCCTCGTTCCAGGCGAAGACATCCAGATTATCTACACGGGGCTGCGTCCAGGAGAGAAACTTTACGAAGAACTCCTTACCAACGAAGAAGGTACGACTAGTACCAAACACAAGAAGATCTTTAGAGCACAGATTCAGCCGTTGGATGAATCTGATCTTGAGCAAAGCCTGAAAACGTTGCAAGAAACCACAGACAAGCAGGTAATCCTGCAAACGCTAAAACACATGATACCAACCTATAAAAGCAAACAGCTGGAATCCTAAAAAAGCCTCCCCCTAAGGGGGAGGGGGACCGCGAAGCGGTGGAAGGGGGGTCCAGCACGAAAGGCAAGAAAGAAGGCATTCTATCAATGAAATCTCGTAAAATAAGTTTTTCCCCTCCCGATATCACGGAAGAAGAAATAAACGAAGTAGCAGAAGCACTGCGCTCCGGTTGGATAACCACTGGCCCAAGAACGAAAAAATTGGAATCGCAAATCGCAGATTACTGCCGTACGAGTAAAGCGGTCTGTTTGAATTCTGCTACAGCAGCATTAGAGCTAACGTTAAGGGTGCTTGGTATCGGTAAAGGCGATGAAGTAATTACCAGCGCCTATACCTACACGGCATCCGCCAGCGTCATTGACCATGTCGGAGCAAAAATCGTATTGGTGGATACGGCGAAAGATAGCTGGGAAATGGATTACGATGCATTGGAAAAGGCCATCACCGAGAAAACCAAGGCGATTATCCCAGTAGATTTAGGTGGTGTTCCCTGCGACTATGACAAGCTAAAAGCCATTGTCGAGGCGAAAAAAGACCTGTTCCAGCCGAAGAATAAAATCCAGCAGGCTTTGGGCCGAGTGGCCATCACAGCCGATGCCGCGCATGCCTTTGGCGCAAGCTATAAAGGCCAGCCGGTTGGCTCCGTGGCAGATTTTACAAGTTTCTCTTTTCATGCCGTGAAGAATTTTACCACAGCTGAAGGAGGTGCTGTAGTCTGGAAAGCCATTGATGGGGGAGATAACGAAGAAATTTACCATCAGTATCAGCTCTTGAGCCTTCACGGCCAGTCAAAGGATGCCTTGGCAAAGACAAAACTTGGTGCCTGGGAATACGACATCAAAGGCCCGTGGTACAAATGCAATATGACCGATATCATGGCGGCCATTGGATTAGTGCAGATGAAGCGCTATCCGGCAATGTTGGCACGAAGAAAAGAAATCATTGATAAATATAATGAGGCGTTCAAGGATTTGCCAATCCAGACGCTGCCGCATTATGGAGTAGACTATCAGAGTAGTGGACATCTTTACTTAGTGCGATTGCTAGGATTAGGAGAAGCAGAACGAAATGCCTTCATCATCAAGATGGCAGAGCGTGGTATTGCGACGAACGTCCATTACAAACCGCTTCCCATGCATACAGCATATAAAAATCTTGGTTTTGACATCCAGAATTATCCAAATGCCTATAAGCAGTATCAAAACGAAGTCACCCTGCCACTGCATACCAAGTTGACGGATGAAGATGTGGACTACATCATAAAGAATTTCAACGAAGTTTATCAGGAAGTGAATGCATGATCTTGCGCAAATGGGAAGAACTGCCAAAGGAAATGCAAAACGAACAGGTGCGTCCGTACTATGATTACCTAGCTCAGCAGAAAATGACTTTAGCAATAAAATTCTTGCTAGATAAGATTTTTGCTGCCATATTGTTGTTAATTTTATCTCCGATATTTTTTGCCGTAGCCATCTGGATTAAGATGGATTCGCCAGGTGAAATATTCTTCCGTCAGGAACGTGTGACGCGCTACGGTGAAAAGTTCCGCATCTACAAATTCCGGACCATGGTAAAGAATGCAGAGAACATAGGTAGTCAGGTAACCACCAATGCCGATATGCGCGTGACCAAAGTCGGCAAGAAGATAAGAGCTTGCCGTCTAGACGAGATTCCCCAGTTGCTTAACATCCTCAAGGGAGAAATGAGCTTCGTGGGCACACGTCCTGAAGTGCCCAGATATGTGCAGCATTACACGGCAGAAATGTATGCCACATTATTGCTGCCAGCCGGGGTGACCAGCGAGGCCAGTATTGAATACAAGGACGAAGAAAGACTTTTATCTGAGGCGGAAAACGCAGATGAAGTATATATCAACAAAGTCTTGCCAGAGAAAATGCGTTGGAATTACAGCGGCATTAGCAAGCAGGGTGTTATGGAAGATATGAAGATAATGCTGAGAACAGTGGGGGCTGTGGTTTGAAAGTTAGTATTGCTATAGTTGCATATAATGAAGAGGCATATCTAAATAATATTCTTGCAGATATTGTGCAACAATCATATCCATTATGCAATGTGGAGTTGCTTTTGATCGATTCTATGTCTACTGATGAGACATATAATATAATGAAGAAATTTAAGATGGAATATGGAAAGGAATTTTTTAGTATAAAACTTTTGAAAAATGAAGGGAAAAGATTACCGAATGGATGTAATGTGGCTTTAGAAAATTATACAGGAGATGTTATATTACGAATAGATGCACACGCAAGGATACCTATAGATTTTATCAAATTAAATGTGGAAACTATAAAGTCAGGTGAATGTGTATGTGGTGGGCCAAGACCTAATATAATTGAAAAAAGTACAAAGTGGAAAAAAATGCTTTTAGCAGCAGAAATGTCAAAATTTGGCAGTGGTGCGGCACCCTTTCGTAATGGGCAAAAACGTTCTTATGTAACATCGGTTTTTCATGGGTGCTATAAAAGAGAAGTATTTCAAAAAATAGGAAAATATGATGAGCGTTTAGCTAGAACTGAGGATAATGATATTCATTACAGGATGCGGCTTGAAGGGTATAAAATTTGTTTTAATCCATTTATAAAATCTTATCAATATATTAGACCGTCTCTGAAAAAAATGTTAATGCAAAAGTATGCTAATGGATACTGGATTGGACGGACAATCTATATCCAGCCTAAATGTTTTTCGTGGTATCATTTTATACCTATGTTGTTTGTTAGTGCGTTGCTTCTATCATTGTTTTTTTCACATTACACTGATAGAAATTTTTTAGCATATTTGTTAATAATATATTTTTCTATAAATATATTTATTTGTGTAAAAGAAAATTATAGAAAAATCAGGGGAAATTATTATTTGATAGTATTACCTGTAATTGTATTTTTTATTCATATATTATATGGGTTGGGTGAATTTGTAGGGCTGATAAAGGGATTACGACATGCGTGATATATGTATCTTTAATGGCGGAGTAAAAAATAGTGGCGGAATCGAACGCGTTGCAGCTAATTTAGCTAATATGTGGGTGGCTGATGGAGATAAAGTCACATTGGTAATATCAGATAGTTGTACAGAATCCTTTTTTAAATTGGATCCTAATATAAAAATAACATCATTGGGGGTAGACCATAATATATCTGTATTGAGACAATTGGGTGATTTTTTCAGACTGATAGTGAAATTTAGAGCCTATGTGAAAAGAAAAAGACCGGATGTAGTAATGGGAATGTGGACAAGTAGGGCAATGATAGCAACAATTGCCTGCTTGGGGCTTGGAATACCTGTAATCGCATGCGAGCATAGTGCATATGAAAAAATGCGAAGTGACTTTAAAATTTTAAGGTTGTTTGTTTATCGATTGTCGACTGCTGTGGTGGCATTAACGGAGCGTGATACAGATTTATATAAGAAAATCAATGCGAATTCTTATACTATTCCCAATGCGATAAAGAGAATTCGGTATAATGAACGGGATGATACGAATAAAACTATTTTGTGGGTGGGATGGATATCATATGAGAAAGGCGTTGATCGGCTTTTGGAAATATGGTCAGAAATATGTAAAAAATATCCGGATTGGAAATTGAAAATTATTGGGAAAATTCCAGATGATAAACCGGAGTACGGAAAGATATTAGACAGGATGAAAAACAAATATGAATTTGGCGGTCAATTGACGATAATGGCAAGTACACAGGAAATATTTAACGAATATGATAACGCAGATATTTTTGTTATGACTTCTAGATATGAAGGGTTACCTATGGTGTTGTTAGAAGCTATGGCGAGTGGCTTGCCAGTAATTTGTTATGATTGTCCAACAGGTCCAAGAGAAATAATAGAAGACCGTGTGAATGGCTTTTTGATAAGTGATGGTGATACAAAAAGTTTTGCAGAAAAATTATCATTGTTGATAGAAAATAATGCATTGAGAAAAGTGTATGGGAAAAATGCTTATGATACAGTGAATAGATGTTTTAATGAAAAGATAGTCAGCTGGAAATGGGATGATTTGATTGCACGTTGTATTTCTAGATAAAATAAAAAAAATATTAGCGATCATGGCGTTTTCATGGTATGTTTTTCCGGTTTTTTTTCAAGGCGTTCCGAGTGTTGCTTGGATGTTTATATATGCGGCAGTACCATTGATATATTTTTCTGTTAACTACAAAAGAGCACTGATTTATGCGCGTGCGTTTCAAAAGTGTGAGATTATATATTTGCCATTAATATTGCTTTTAATATGGTCGTTGATTGTTATTGTGTGCACCCAATCATATGATTTTTCGTTTTTGGGAGAGCTTGCTAATTTGGCGAAAAATATAATAGTATATATTTTCTTGTTTGATTTGCTGGGGTCAATATGGGAAGAAAAAAATAAGCAACTATTATTTATGAAAACATATATTATAGTGTGTTTTTTGTACATAGCATCGACGTTGCTTTTTATAGCTTTTCCAGAATTAAAAAATCATTGGAATGACATAATAATATTATCAGAGATGGACGCGAATTTGACTAATGACTTGACATATTTTACAAGATATGGATGGTCGGGGTTTAGTGGATTTACGATATCTTTTAAAATACTAATTGGTGAAATATTTTTGTTGTATTTTGCTTCTCGATGTCGGTTTGTATCAATGCTGATGATAGCGATGGGGATTGGAGCTTTTTGCTACGGTAGAATAGGTGGATTTTTATCTATATTGGTTATTGTTATCTATGGAATTAATCAACTTTATGTTCAAGGTATAAAATTCATTTTCGATGTTTTTAAGTTCTTGTTGTTGCTAAGCTTAATGTTTTCTGTGGCTTTCTATTATTTTTCGGATAATATGTTCGCTATGATTTGGGTAAAATGGGTATCAGCACCGATAGAGTCGTTTTTTTATGGAATAAATTATGGGCAAGTTGATTTCGGTGGAAGTACGAATCATATGATTGAAGATATGTATTTTATTCCAGAAGAAAATACACTTATTTGGGGAGATGGATATTATATAAATCCGGACGGATCGTATTATATGCATACAGATGTTGGAGTTATGAGATCTGTTTTGTTTTATGGCTTAGTTGGCTGCTTGATTGGTTATGGAGCATTGTTTGCATATTGTGCGGTTGTATATAAAATAATGGCTAATAATAAAGATCGTATAGGAATGTTATGTGCGATATTGATTTTTGTGGTTACGATGATATATGAATTTAAAGGCTTGAATTTTGTTATTCCTTTTGGTGTTTTATCTATTATGTACATAGCAAATAAGAAGGAAAAATACGATAATCCATTTAATAATTGCGGCTGATTTGAAGGTGATAGTCTATTTATAAATTTTGGATTATATTAGCCCTTTTATATAAAAAGATGAGGGGATATTGTTTTGATGCTTTTTATTAATAATGTTATTTTTTGTATAATCAATACCGGTGGGAAAGTATTATTTTTGTAGCAGTTAGGACGGCAGTAACGAAAGATGAGGATGATAGAAATGATAAGTGTAATAATGCCGTGTTTTAGAGAAGACGAAACTGTACTAAGAAAAGCAATAGAATCGATTTTAAATCAGACATACAGCGATTTTGAATTGATAATCATACTTGATGATCCAAAAAATGAATTATTGTATAGAACAGTTAGTGAATACAGAGAGAATGATAAACGAATAAGATTTTATATAAATAAAAAAAATTATGGGATAACGAAAACTTTAAATCGTGCATTGTCCTTTGCTGTTGGGGATTATATAGCACGCATGGATGCAGATGATATTTCCAAGGTTACTCGCTTGGAAAAACAGTTGAATTTTATCGAAAAGCATAATTTGGATTTGATTGGATGTGATTATGAAGTTATCGATAATGACGGCAATTTTTTGTATGTGAATCATAATCCAATTACTGATAAAAAAATAAAAAGTGTCTTACAATACAGGAATTGTATTGCGCATCCTACATATTTTGCTAGAAGACACGTTTTTAAAATATTAAAAGGATACGTAGAGATAGAGGCTTGTGAGGATTATCATTTTCTCTTAAGAGCAGTAATGCATAATTTTAGATTAGGAAATTTACCTGATGTTGGTTTGTCGTACAGATTATCACAAAATGGAATTAGTAGGAAAAAAGAGGTAAAACAAGAAGTTATAGCAGATTATTTGAGAAATAATCTTGATAATATAGTTGATATGAATAATGATGTTGTAAATCGTTATTTAGAAAGTGACTTAGGTGTGTATAATATTGAACAAATGAATGAATATATTTACTATAGAAATCGGATAAAAAATGGAAACTATTTTAATGTGATGAGAATTATTAACAATAAATATGCAAAACTATATTTGCAGAATGTGATAAAAGATAAATTGTTTAGTTGTGCAGCGATGTAGTTATGAATAGTAAATAAATTATGATTGAGGGTAAATTTAGTATGATTCCTAAAGTTATACATTATTGTTGGTTTGGTGATAATTCACTATCTGAGGATGCAAAGAAGTATATAGATTCATGGCGGAAATTTTGCCCTGACTACAAAATTATCGAATGGAATGAAAATAATTTTGATGTAACCGAAAATGACTACTGTCGTGAGGCTTATGAAGCAAAGAAATGGGCGTTTGTAACAGATTATGTTCGGTTGAAAGTTCTCTATGAATATGGCGGTATCTACATGGATACGGATGTTGAAGTTTGTAAGAATCTTGACTGTTTATTGAAATATGAAGCAGTGTCGGGATACGAGTCGGAGACAAGTATCCCGACAGGCACACTGGCTGCCTGTCGGGGAGATGAATGGATTGGGATGTTGCTTCATGATTACGATGACAGGCACTTTTTGCAAAAGGATGGTAGCTACGATATAACGACAAATGTTGTTACTATTACTAGACTTACAAAAGAAAAATATGGATTAAGATTGGATGGAAAGAGAAAAGTTTTTGGGACAAATATATTGATTTTGCCGTTTGATTACTTGTGTGCAAAATCCTTTAAGACTGGAATCGTGGAAAAGACGGAAAATACAATGACGATACATCATTTTTCGGGGTCATGGTTGACTGCTGATGTAAAGAAATATGATGATGTATTTAAAAAGAATTATAAAAAGTTGACATGGGTGCCAAATGAATTTATGCGTATGAAAACGGCAACGATATTAGCCTGTTATCAATTGGGGGGGTGGTATGCTGTATGGAAACGGTTTTGTGAATCAGTATTTCGTATTGACTCATAATATATGGTCGGATTTGTTTTATGTGAGGAAGTGCTGATTTGAAAAAAGTTGGATTGATGACATGGTATAAGTATAAGAATTTCGGGACAGCCCTTCAGGTCGTTTCTTTATCCTGCTGTATCAAAGAACTTGGTTATTCTACGGAAATCTTAAATTATACCCCTAGAACAATGGGAAATTACCCTAATTATAACTTTACTTCCTTGATGAAACGGCTCTTGAGAAAAATCATGAAAGCTGCGAAAAAGGAGCAGGTGATTGTTTCTCGGCATAGGGAAGAGTTATTTGATAACTTCATAGCAGAACATTTAACAGAGTCGCAAACAGCAAATAATGCTATAGAGCTGGAAAGTTTATCCAATGATATGGATGCGGTGGTTTGTGGTAGTGATCAAATTTGGGCACCAAGCTGTTTTGATGATAAATATTTCCTGTCATTTGTTCATGATGTAAACAAGATGATTTCTTATGCGCCCAGTATCGGCTTGACGCATATTGATAGTTTGTTAGTCGCAGAAGAAATGGCGGCTTTGATTAGTAGGTTCAAACATCTGTCTGTTCGTGAACAGCAGGGAGCAGAGTTGATTAAGAAATTATGTGGTAGAAAAGCTGAAGTGGTATTAGATCCGACGCTTTTGCATGATATTGGCTTTTGGAACCAGATAACATATCAGCATGAAGTACCAGATGGTTTCATGAATCGGCCATATATCATTGCTTATTTCCTAGGAAAGCCAAATCGTTACCTCGGTGTGTTGCGTAAAGCGGAACAGACATATGGAATGCCAGTTTTCCTTATACCTGTATTCAAGGTGCAGTATTCGAGTAAATACTGTCTTCCCTTCGAGATAGGGCCTGCTGAGTTTGTCCAGCTCATTGCTCATGCGAAGTACGTCTTGACGGATTCTTTTCATGGACTTGCTTTCTCTGTGAATTTTAATAAACCTTTTACGGTGTTTAAGCGTTTTAAAGATGGCGATAAGACAAATCAAAATTCCCGTATCTTGAATCTATTGTCCCTTATGGGGTTGAATAACAGATTATGTGATGCTGAGAATTATGTGCCAAAGAAAAACGACTTTTTATGTGATTTTTCTCAGACGAATACTGCCATGGAGAAGCTTCGGCTGAAATCTGTACGATTTCTGAAAGGATCATTGGAGCAAGCTACAGCGGACAATTCTAAGCCAGCATCGGTTGGGGATTTGAAATTTTGCTGTGGGTGCGGTTCTTGTAAGAGTCAGTGTCCTACGCAGGCTATTTCTATTCAGAAGAACGAAAATGGTTTTTGGGAAAAATTTGTAGATAAAACGAAATGCATTCATTGTAAGAAGTGCTTAATGGTCTGTCCTTTCTATCAAGTAGAAGCGCGCTCTATGCGTGAAATGAAAAAACTCGTAGCCTATAAATCAAGGTGTTTGGAGAAGGTCCGTACGGAATCATCATCGGGTGCTGTGGGAGCTGATTTGGTTCAGGTTTTGTTAGACGATGGCTATACGATTAGTGGCTGTGTTTATGACAGGACTATGAATCAGGCGGAGCATATCTGGTTTGACAAAGAGAGTGCGGATAAGGCTGAGTGGATAAAAGGATCCAAATATATTCAAAGCAGTACGACGGCTGTTATGGATGCAGTAGCTCATCAGGAGTTCAATCAAATAGCATTTTTCGGAACCCCTTGTCAGGTGGCTGCCATGGATAAGTTGTTGAGACGAACAGGTAAGCGGACGGAGGCAGTTTTGATTGATTTAATCTGTCATGGAGTTCCCTCGCAACATCTTTGGGATAAATATATTGCTTATATTGATAGATGGTATCATACGGGGCATAATCCTGACGTTAAATTCCGTTCGCCAGATACGGACTGGCGCGCGCTCTCTCTCTCTGTTAATGGCAATAAAAATCGTTATATCAAGAATGAGAAGAAAGATTTGTTCTATGCTTTTTTCCGTCCTAGTCTTTGTTATATGCCCTCTTGTTATGAATGTCCCTATCGTGAAAAGTCAGCAGCGGATATACGTATTGGTGATTATTGGGGAGAACGTTTTGTAAAAGACTCTACAGGCGTGTCAATGGTCACGATACATACGGAAAAGGGGAATCAGATTATGAAGAAGTTGTCCGGTTGGATGGAAGAATTTTGCGTCAGTGAATATTGGAGTGTTCAATATCCTTATAACCATCAACCACCGATATTTTATCATGAGCTGATAAGAAAATTGAAAACAGATGGGGAAGACTTATATTCGCTTTATACGAAATATGCAATAGGCTATGCCAAAAGAGAGAAGTTAGTACAGGGATTCAATTTTATTAAGAAATTTGTCAGAATGTGGATGAAATGAAGCAAAAGTATGAGTATTTATCCAAAAATGTTTTGTTATTTTCGATTAGTAGTTTCTTGCCGAAAGTAATTGCCTTTTTATTGATACCTTTTTATACAAGTATCCTTACTCCGGCGGATTATGGTGTATCGGAAATGATACAGACGACAGTATCGTTATTATTGCCCATATTTACCGTGGATATTCAGGATGCGGTATTGCGTTTTTCTTTTGATGATAGATATAAGCCTGACAAAGTATTTTCGGTGGCAATCTCTATGATATTAAAGGGATTTGTCTTGGTTTTCTTGATTGCTTTAGGCTTAGTGATGTTTAATATCCAAGGGATGGAAGTTCAATATATCGTATTTGCATTGTGGCAATATGGAATTATGTCATTACAAAATAGCTGTAATCTTTTTTGCCGCGGGATTGATAAAATAAGTGTTATTACAATCAGCAGTTTGATTGATTCAGTTCTGAATGCGTTAATCAATATATTGCTTTTGGCTGTGATACCTATGGGGTTGGTTGGTTATTTGTTGGCAAGCACTATAAGCGCAACAATCAGTCTGTCGTATATGATAGTCAAAGCAAAACTTTATCAATATTTGGATTTTAACATTAATTCTCAACTGCAACATGAGATGCTTTGTTTCAGCTTGCCGCTAGTCTCTAGCGGTATTGCCTGGTGGGTAAACAATGCTTCGGATCGTTATATTGTTACAGCCATGGTGGGGATAGCAGCTAGCGGCTTATATGCGACAGCTTATAAGATTCCTGCGATATTGACAGTTTTTCAAAATGTTTTTTTTCAAGCGTGGTCTATTTCTGCACTCAAGGAATTTGATAAAGATGATAAGGATGGATTTATAGCTAAGATGTATACTTTGGTAAATTCAGCTATGGCAATCATTTGTTCGATTATCATCTTATTTAATGTTCCCCTTTCTCGGTTATTGTATTCAAATGATTTTTTTCAGGCATGGGAATTTGTTCCACCGTTGTTAGTGGCTATTGTATTTAATGCGAATGCGTTGTTTGTCGGAGCAATTTATACTGTAGTAAAAAAGACAAAAATATTATCTTTTACGACGATGTTGGGAGCTGCTGTCAATGTCTTGGGGAATATTATTTTCATTTACTGGATCGGGCCTTATGGTGCAGCTTTGTCTACAATGTTAGGGTATTTTTTTGTGATGCTCATTCGATTAGTCTTATTGCAGCGAATGTTTTCTCTTAAGGTAAGGTATCGTCGTGATCTATTTGTGGTAGTGTTGTTATTCACGCAGGTTTATTTGGCAAAATATGGTGTAAATCTAATCGCAGAGCAGAGTTTAGTTCTGGTGGTGATAATATCCTTATATGTAGATGAAGTTAAATGTTTATTTATGAAATTGAAAGTTAAATTATTTTAAAGCGATAGCATTGCCTTTCATTTAAGAGGTTAGGTGTGCTGGTGAAGACTTATGGATATCAGGAAAACTTTGAATGAGGAATAATACTATAAAGAGACAATATGTTATTTTAGTTAAAACGGGGATGGGGCTAAATGATGGTTTTAATAACGGGTGGAGCTGGTTTTATCGGTTCTCATCTGGTTCGGCAGATGTTGGATGAAAAAAATATAGTAGTGTTGGATGACTTATCGACTGGTTCATTGAAACATCTGTCCGAGTTGGATATTGTGTTATGGAAGCAGGATATTTGCAATCCAGATATTGTACAACAAATTGTTTCTGAAAAATTTGATGTCATTGTGCATTTAGCGGCGCAGACGATGGTAGATTCATCCATAAAAAATCCGATTTTTGATGCATCCGAAAATATTATGGGGACGCTTAATGTGTTGGAGGCGGCTCGGCAGTGTGGGGCTCGTGTGATTTTTGCTTCGACGGCAGCTGCTTATGGCGATGTGATGGAGAACGAGCTGCCGGTGCCGGAGTCCCATGAACTTTCTCCGCAGTCGTTTTATGGGCTCACGAAGGTCGGTGTTGAAAAATATCTGGCACTTTATCATCAGCATTATGGTCTGGATTACGTTATTTGCCGGTTTGCGAATGTCTACGGTGAGCGCCAGGGCGATAAAGGCGAAGGCGGCGTCATCAGTATTTTCGCCAAGCGAATTGCTGCGGGTAAGGATATCACGATTTACGGTGACGGCACGCAAACGCGCGATTTTGTTTATGCCGGTGATATTGCCCGTGGTATCTGCAAGGCAATGACTACGGAAAACGTGAATACCGTGTATAACCTTAGTACGCAGACGGAGACGAGTCTGCTGGATTTAGTACGTATTATGAGTGAGGTTTCGGGCCGCGAGATTACGCCTAAGTTCGGGCAAGTACGTGATGGGGATATCTATCGGTCAATGCTTTCGAATCGGAAGGCGAAAGAAGACCTTGGCTGGGAGCCACAGATTTCATTAGCAGATGGTTTGCGGCGGACGATGGCCTATTTTCAGTCAAATTGACATGTCAGAATGATGTGTTTTCAAGATAAGAGATAGCGGTGTGAGGTGATTGGATGTTTGTGGTAAAGAAGAATTCTGAGATGATGAATAAGACGTTCCGTCTGCCAGTGGATTTGGTGGAGCGGCTCACTGAGGTGGCAAAGGCGCAGGATGTATCGGTTAATAATCTGGTACAGCAGTGCTGTGAGTATGCGCTGGGGGATATGGATGGTGAGGCGCACCAGGAGGCGAAGCAGAGGATGTGAGCGAGAGCGAAATAGAATCTTTTCCGGCTGATTGATTTTGAGTTGCAGGATAAGGCAAAAACAGACTATAAAAAACCATCGTTCTCGGATGAGTGAGAACGATGGTTTTTCGGTTATTTTTGTAGAGCAAGTTTTTCGACTTCTTCACGCGAGAGATTGACGAGTTCGATGATTTCCTCGATGGATTTATTTTTGGCTAACATTCGTTTGGCTGTACGAAGATCAGCATTTCGTTCACCTTCGGCACGGCCCTCAGCACGGCCCTCGGCACGGCCCTCAGCACGGCCCTCGGCACGGCCGTCATCGTGGGCTTCACGCATTTTCATTTCGTAGGTCATATAACTCACCCTTTCCTCGTGGTTGGTTTTTGTTTCGGTGATACAGGCATCGATTTCTTTGATGAAATCATCAGTTGCTGGTAGTCCGTTCATATAGTCAAGGAATGCGCGTACATCTGGAGAGATGTCGTTGGCAGTACCTTTACTGCTGAGAAATATCTTGGTGGCACCGTCGTTTAATTCAAGGCTTTTATCTTCGATGCAGATATTGCGGAATGTATAGATGTGACGGTTCCGGTCAAAGAGTTCAAAGGGACAAAGAAAGATGATGATGGAGGAGCGAAGCTCCTTGTACAAAGCCCCTCTGGCTAGGGAATCAACATCAATCATGGACTGATAGTATCTAGTACGCTGGGCAAGTTCTTGATCGCCGTAATCGCGTACTTGCATCTCGATATCATAAATCGTCTCATCACCTTCGACGTAAACATCAAGACGTATGCCTTTGCTATCGTATTTCAGCTTTAGTGATTTTTCTTCTTCCAGATATTTGATGTCTCGGATTTTAATGTTGAGAATTTTTTCGATAAGCCGTTTGCAGAATCGCTTGTGGCGCATGACGAGTTTGAACATGTAGTCATCGATGATGGTAAGTTCTTCCCAGGGTTTAATCTCACGACGATAAGCAGACATGGTAGATACTCCTTTCTTATATTATATAGAATGATGAATTTCTCTGCAATATGCAGAGAAATAAGTAACAAAACATATATTCTCCACACATATATTCTAACACAATCCAAACATAAATTCCATATGGCGCAATGTATACATAGCAGGATTTTGTCTTTGAGGAGGCGAATAGTTTAGGCATGATTTTATCGTGGGGGGATTATTATGAACAGTCAGCTGCTTTGTGAATTCTTGGAGAAAAAGACGGCATCTTGCAAGGTGTTGGTGGTCGGCGATATCATGCTGGATAAATATTATTATGGGGAGGTTACACGTATCTCTGGTGAGGCACCGGTGCCGATTACGCGGGTGAATTCCTCTGCGGAAAAGCTTGGCGGCGGTGCTAACATTGCCTACAACTTGTCGGTGCTTGGCTGTCAGACGGGACTTTCGGGATTTGTTGGCGATGATGCCCATTGTGTGAGCATGGTGGAGAAACTGGCCGATTATGGTATCGATAGTGCTGGCCTTATTCGGACTGACCGGCCGACTACGACGAAAGTGCGTATCATGAGTGGCAATCAGCAGATGTTCCGGTTGGATTTTGAGCAGGTGGGGCCCATGGCGGATGAGGATGCGGAGTCCTTCCGCCGCTATATTGCCGAAAGGCTTAACGAGAGTCTGGACTGCGTGGTGATTTCCGACCACGATAATGGGGCCTGCACGGAAAAAACTTGTGCCAAAATCATTGAGCTTTGTCATAATCACGGGGTGCCAGTGGTGGTGGATATGAGTGGCCATAACTGGGTGAATTACGCTCATGCCGATTATATCGTGGCCAATATGAAGCGCGTGAATCAGGCGCTTTTGCAGCCTATCGATAATGAGGATGCCAAGGTGGAGAAGGCTGCCCATTATCTTATGCGGAAGTATAAGGTACGCAATGTAATCATGACCCGATCGGAAAAAGGGCTGTCGCTGGTGGGGGATACCATCATAAAGCATATTCCGACCAAGGCCCAGGAACTTTTTGATGTATTGGGTGCTACCGATACGATTGCCGCTGTTTTTGCCTTGACGTTAGCAGGCGGATTAAGCCCGCAGGAAGGGGCTTATCTGGCAAATCTGGCAGCCAGCCGTGTTGTGGCAAGGTTGGGTACTTATGCGGTGACCCGAGAAGAGCTTCAGGGGTTACTGCAGGAAGGTTCTATGGTATAATAGATAAATAGTATTAATTAAGGAGGCCTTTTGTTGGACGTAAAAGACATAATACATGGATTTAGAGTTGTACGTAAGAGTGTCATTCCTGAGACGGATTCTACGGCTTGGTTCTTCGAGCATGAGAAGAGCGGTGCGCAGCTGTTTTTTTTGCAGAATGACGATGACAATAAAGTTTTTTCGATTTCTTTCCGCACGCCGCCGGTAGATGATACGGGAGTTGCGCATATTGTGGAGCATTCTACGCTCTGTGGCAGCCGCAAATATCCGCTTAAGGAACCCTTTGTGGAGCTCGTCAAGGGATCGCTTAATACTTTCCTCAATGCGATGACCTATCCGGATAAGACGATGTACCCGGTGGCCAGCCGTAACGATAAGGATTTCCAGAATCTCATGGATGTTTATCTCGATGCGGTATTCTATCCGAATATGCGGGAAAATCCGCAGGTCCTCATGCAGGAGGGCTGGCATTATGAGATTGAAAATCCGGAGGAGCCGCTCACGTATAGTGGTGTTGTCTACAATGAGATGAAGGGGGCATTGTCCGCACCGGATGATTTGTTGCAGAGCCGCATCATGTCAGCCCTTTATCCAGATACTACCTATGGGTTTGAGTCCGGTGGTGACCCGGAGGCAATTCCCCAGCTGACCCAGGAGATGTTCACGGGGTTCCACAGCAAGTATTATCATCCTTCGAACAGTTATATTTACCTCTATGGCGATATGGATATCCAGGAGAAACTTGCTTATCTGGATAGGGAATACCTCAGTCAGTTTGACCGCATTCCGGTGCCATCACGCATTGATCGGCAGCAGGCCTTTGACCAGGTTAAGCGGGAGCAGCTTTCTTATCCCATTAGTGCTGAGGAGGAGACGGCGGAAAAATCTTTCCTTTCCCTTAGCTGGGTGGTGGGGGAGAGCCTCAACACGACGGATATGATGGGGCTGGAGATTCTCGAACACGCTTTGTTGCGCACGCCGGCAGCCCCCTTGCGCAAGGCGCTGATTGATGCCAAGCTGGGCAAAGATGTGGATTCGGATTTTGAAGAAGATATGCTGCAGCCCTTCTTTAGTATCATGGTTAGCAATTCCGAGGCTGACCGGGCGGAGCGGTTCTATGGGATTGTCATGGATACCCTCAAAAAATTGGCGGATGAGGGGATTGACAGCACGCTGATGGAAGCGTCGATGAATCTTTTGGAGTTCCGTCTGCGTGAGTCGGATTTCGGTTCTGCTCCCAAGGGACTCATCTATGGCATTCGGGCGATGAAGACCTGGCTTTACGGCGGCATTCCGGAGGAGAGCCTTTTCTATGAAAAGGTGCTGAGACAGCTGAAAGAGGGCTTGGATAATGGCTACTTTGAGGGACTTATCCGCAAGTATTTCCTCAATAATTCTCATGCCGTGCTGCTGACCCTTAGCCCCAGCACTACGATGGCGGCTGAGCGCGAGGCACAGCAGGAAAAAGAGCTGGCGGCGAAAAAAGCTGCGATGTCGGCGGAGGAAATCCAGCAAATCATCGAAACGACCAAGGCCCTTAAGGAGCGCCAGCAGAGTCCGGAGACGGAGGAAGCACTGGCAACAATTCCGGTGCTGAAGCTTTCGGATATCCGCAAAGAGGCGTATGATTTGCCGCTCAAGGAATTGGATCTTGACGGTACGAAGGTGCTTTTTAGTGATGTAGAGACCCACGGGATTGTCTATTTGACGTTGTTTTTTGACGCGTCGACTATCACCAAGGAGCAGCTTCCCTATGCCTTCCTGCTCAGTGAACTCATCGGCAATGTGGATACGGAGCAGCATACTTATGCAGAACTTGCCAATCTCAAGAATCTGCACACTGGCGGCATTGCCTATGATATTGTGACCTATACGAAAAACGGGGAACCGGATTCCTGTCAGCCGACTTTCCGCATCAAGGCGAAGGTGCTCAAGGAGAAAATGCCGGAGCTGCTTTCCCTGTTGCAGGAAATTCTCACGAAGAGTCAGTACAGCGATAAAAAACGTGTCCGCGAATTGTTGGACCAGGAACAGGCTGCGATGGAGCTCAATCTCCAGCGTTCGGCACATCAGGTGGTGGCGTCCCGGCTGGCATCCTATCTTTCTAAGGCTGGCCGCTTTGCGGAAGAGGGGGGTCTGCCTTTCTATCAGTTTGTAAAGGGGATTTTGGATAATTTCGACGAAGAACTTGCGAAAATGCAGCGGGTCTTTGCCGATATGCTGCCGAAACTCTTCAATACCAACGGACTGATTGTGGCGCTTACGGAGCGGGAGGCCGATTATCCGGCGACGGCAAAAGAGGTGGCTGCTTTCCAGCAGGGACTTTGCCATGCCGCTTATCCCGTACAGGAATACAGCTGGGAGCTTACGCCGCTCAATGAGGGCCTTACGTCTTCAAGCCGCGTCCAGTATGTGGGCAAGGGAGCAAATTTCCTGAAGCTTGGTTATGAATTTACCGGGACCATGCATGTTTTGGAGACGCTGCTTCGCTATGATTATTTCTGGACGAAGATTCGTGTCCAGGGCGGTGCGTATGGTGCCTTTACGAGCTTTAACCGCAATGGCATGATGTATTTTAGCTCTTATCGTGACCCGAACCTTGCAGAGACCCTTGATGTCTTTAACGGCACCGCGGATTATATCCGCAATTTCGAGGCTTCGGAGCGCGAGATGGATAAGTTCATCATCGGTACTATGAGCGGGGTGGACACTCCGCTGACGCCGCAGATGAAGGGGAGTGCTGCCGTTACCTGCTGGATGCGCGGCATTACAAAGGAAGACCGCCAGCGCAATCGCGACCAGATTCTCGCGACTCGTCAGCAGGATGTTCGCAATCTGGCTGACCTGGTAGATGCCTGCATGAAACAGAACATCCTCTGTGTATTTGGCGGCCAGGAAAAAATTGACGCCAATAAGCAGGTATTTGGTACGGTTCATTCTGCACTTTAAGGATTTATATGCGTTGACTTTGCATAAATATCATGGGATAATGATAAGAACGATTGAAAGCTAAATCGAGACTCATATGTGGGAGGCTTTTTCATGAAGAAACCAATTTTCAAGGGCGCTGGTGTCGCAATTATCACGCCGTACACGGAAGATGGTATTAATTTTCCGGAACTGGGCCGCATTATCGAGGACCAGATTAAAGGCGGTACGGATGCAATCGTAATCACGGGCACGACGGGCGAGTCGGCTACGATGTCGGATGCCGAGCATCGGGCAGCCATTAAGTTCGCAGTTGAACAGGTCAAGGGCCGCATTCCGGTTATTGCTGGTACGGGGTCGAACGAGACGTCCTATGCGATTGCTTTGTCGAAGTATGCAGAAGAAGTTGGTGCGGATGCCCTGCTGGTGGTTACGCCGTATTATAACAAATGCACGCAGAAGGGCTTGGTGGCTCACTACACGGCTATTGCTGATGCGGTAAATATCCCAATCGTTCTTTATGATGTGCCGTCTCGCACGGGAGTAGCTATTTCCACGGAGTCTTATGTGAAGCTCTCGAAACATCCGAATATCGTAGCGGTCAAAGAGGCAAATGGTGATTTGTCGAAGATTCTTCGCCTCAAAGCTGCTGTTGGGGATGATTTGGTGCTTTATTCCGGCAATGATGACCAGATTGTGCCGATCCTTTCCCTGGGGGGCCAGGGGGTTATCTCGGTGCTTTCTAACGTGGCACCTAAGGAAACCCATGATATGTGCCAGGCTTTCTTTGATGGGGATACGGAAAAAGCAGCCAAGATGCAGATTGAGTATACGGACCTCATCGATGCACTGTTCTGCGAAGTCAACCCGATTCCGGTTAAAGTTGCAATGCGCAAGCTTGGCTATGATGCTGGTCCGCTGCGTATGCCCCTTTGTGAGATGGAGCCGGAAAATGAAGCAAAACTTGAGGCAGCCCTCAAGAATCACGGCCTTTTGAAATAAGAAGCAAAAGCATAAATAGCAAAGCCTTCCCCTGCGGGGGAAGGCTTTGTCGTTCGAGGTGATAAATTCATGCATGGAGTGTTTGATATTGTCGGGCCAGTGATGATTGGTCCGTCCAGTTCCCATACAGCTGGGGCTGTGCGGCTAGGGTTGATGGCTCGGAAGATTTTAGGGGAGCCGGCCGTGAAGGCAGAAATTAATCTGCATGGTTCTTTTGCCCAAACCTATCGGGGACATGGTACGGATAAGGCGCTGATTGCGGGGATTCTTGGTTTTTCCCCGGAGGATGAACGCATTCGCGATGCTTTGACTCTGGCTAAGGAGCGGGGGATAGACTATAGTTTTCAGACGGTAAATCTTGATGATGCCCATCCCAATACGGCGGTTATCTATCTGGTGGGAAATACTGGCCGGGTAGCCCGCGTTCGTGGGGCGTCAGTGGGAGGGGGTAATATCCTCATTACGAATATCGATGGGTATTCGGTGGAACTTACGGGCCAATATCCCGCCCTTATTACTATTCATCGCGACCGTCCCGGGGTTATTACCCAGGTCACCCAGATTTTGTCCCGTTATGAGGTGAATATTGCCTTTATGCGCGTATCGAGGCAGAATCGCGGGGAGACGGCCATGATGATTATGGAGCTGGATGACCAGCCGGCTGATGATGTGATGGAGGAGTGCCGCGAGGTCTACGAGGTGGAAAATGCCTTTACGATTCCGGCAATCTGATGTGAGGATGGAAGATTACGATGATTAATTTCAATACGATGGGGGAACTCATCGCCATGGCCGAGGAGAAAGAATTGCCAATCCATGAAATCGTGATTGCTCGGGAGATGCATGTGAGCCAACGGTCTCGGGAGGACATTCTCGAGGGGATGAAGCAAAACTGGACGGTCATGCAGGCTTCGATTGAACGCGGTATCCAAAATACCGAGCATTCCGTAAGCGGGCTTACGGGTGGGGATTCGAAGAAGTTGTTTGCAGGCAGGGAAAACGGTTATTTGGGAACACAGGCTTTAGCGGCTGCCGCCTATGCAGTGGGAATCAGTGAAGTCAATGCGGTCATGGGGCGGATTGTTGCCTGCCCGACGGCAGGTTCCTGCGGAATTGTGCCAGCGGCTCTTTATGCCGCTCGGGAGGAACGGCACCTTTCCGATGAGGTGGTTATCAAAGCTCTCTTTACAGCAGCTGGAATCGGCATGGTGGTAGACCAGAATGCTTCGATTGCTGGTGCAGAAGGAGGATGCCAGGCTGAGTGCGGCACGGCAGCTGGCATGGCTGCGGGGGCTCTCGTGGAATTGGCTGGCGGTACGCCTTCTATGGTGGGCAATGCCTGTGCGCTTTCCATTAAGAATCTGTTGGGACTGGTTTGTGACCCTGTGGCGGGGCTGGTGGAGGTGCCCTGCGTCAAGCGCAATGGCTTTGCGGTGGTGGAGGCGATGCTGGCGGCGGATATGACCCTTTCGGGAATCCAGTCGGTGATTCCGGTGGATGAGGTAATCGATGCTATGAATCGCATCGGCAAGGCGTTGCCGAAATCCCTTCGCGAAACCAGCGAAGGGGGCCTGGCCACAACGCCGACGGCCAAAGCGGTGGAACGGCGGATTTACCCGGATTCATGATCCCTTTATCGGATTAAAGTTTCATGAGTTGCTGGAAGATTCGACGAAAATAGTGTAGAATAAGTAGTAATGCGAGATGAATTCGCAAACAATCTATATTATGGAGGGAAAGTCCATGAAGAAAATCGTTCAGATGCTGATCGTTCTTTGCCTGGTGGTGTTTGGCACTCAGGCAGCTTTTGCCAATGCGGATAAGACGACCGTTCAGGATGGAGCCGATATCACGTCAATCAAACGGCTGGCGGTTGCTGCACCACGTTATCAGCAGGTTGATCCGCAGTCGCCGGATAAGGCGATGCTGACTCAGATTATCTTTGATGCCAGCCGGGTATCGCATAGCTATGTGGCATCCTATGATAAGGTAGCTGCTGACATCAAAACGGCATCGAATGTTGATATCAAGTCCTTGGATCGCCGTCAGGCCGCCAAGGTTTTCAAGGAAAATGTCGGCAACTATGCGGATGCATATGTTGTTTTGACGGTGGCCAACAGTGGCCGCACGACGTTCTTCTTTGACGTTTATAAAGCAGGCAGCGACGAGCTTCTGTTCACCTATGAGATTCGTGCCAACAGCAATGAAGGCAATACGGTTGCTACGTATAACAACATGTGCGAGCAGTTCTATAAGCACTTCGAGCGGGCGGCTACGGATCAGTACAAAAACAGCATCAAAAAGAAATGATTAAAAAAGACTTCCCGGTGCGGGAAGTCTTTTTTAATGGGCTAGATAGATTGGTTTGATTTTGGCGGAGGCCGCCGTGCTCTCATCGATGTAGCCGTTGTGTTCCATGGCATCGATGACGATGAATTGACGTTTCTTGGCCATGAGAAAATCGACATAAGGGGAGTAAAGGGAAGGCGCATTGGGGAGCCCTGCCAGCATGGCCGATTCCGGCAGCTGCAGTGCCGAAGGTTTCTTGCCGAAATAGCCTTCAGCTGCTGGCCCTATTCCATAATAATTGGAACCATAGTAAATGGTATTGAGGTAGAGCTCGAGGATTTCATCTTTGCTGTAGTTGGCTTCAAGGTCAAGGGCCAGCAGCAATTCTTCGGCTTTGCGCCCGTAGGACTGCTCGTTGGAGAGGAAAAGGTTTTTGACCAGCTGCTGGGTGATGGTGCTGGCGCCTTCTTCAATCTGACCGTATTGGATGTTGACCAGTGTGGCTCGCATGATTCCCTGGATATCAAAGCCGTGATGGCTGTAAAAGCGGGTGTCTTCTACGGCGACGATGGCCTGCTGCAGGGATTCGGGAATATCGCGTATCTTGACATAGTTTTCGTGATTGATGCGGGCATCAACGGCTCGCTTGATGAAGATAAAACGACTGATGCGGTCTGTCGTGCTGACAACAACCTGCGAATCTGTCTGCTGGATAGCGGGAAGCTGGGCTTCGACCTTGGGCAGGAAGTCGCCGAGATGCTGCCAGGTCTTCGGCGAAAATACCGAGGTGCCGCCAGCTAAGAAAAAGGCGAGGAAAAATATCAAAATGAGTAAAAAGACGAAGCGGAGGAAGCTTATAGCTAACCTTCGTTTTTTTGTTTTTTTCATAGAAATCTCCTTTATTTGGTGGATTGCTCCTTATTATAACACGACTAGCCGGTCTTTTCTCCATCAATTTTTGCAGAAAGGAATACTTTTAGAAAAAACGCTTGCAATAATATACAGGATAGATGTATAATTATAAACATCATTTACAGAGTACGGCAAATAGCGGTACAATAGAGTTGCAGTATCCATTCCAGCAGAACAAAGTTCTAGATATTCGAAGGAGGAACCAGAATGAGAGTCAGTGTCTTAGGCGCTACCGGTTATGCCGGTGCCGAGCTTTTACGCATTCTTTACAATCATCCGAATGCGGAGGTGGTACATATCACTTCTGAAAGTCATACGGGTGAGAATATTTGTGATTTGTATCCTCATTTGCGCGGATTGTATGATATGAAGCTTGAAAGCATGAAGGATATCGAAGCCATTGGCAGTGACAGTGATTTCGTATTCATCGGCTTGCCTCATGGTCATGCGATGGAAGTAGGTAAGGTGCTGGCGGATAAACCAGTTCGCATCATCGACTTGGGGGCGGACTACCGATTTGCCGATACATCAGTTTATGAAGCCTGGTATCATGTGCCCCATACGCATACGGATGCGGTTCGGGTCTATGGCTTGGCAGAACTTTATCGGGAAGATATTCGCGATGCAAAGATAATTGGCAATGCAGGCTGCTTCACGACGGCGAGTATTCTCGCCTTGGCGCCGCTGGCCAAACAGCATTTGATTGATGTGAATACTATCATTGTCGATGCGAAATCCGGTGTATCAGGCGCTGGTCGTTCGGCCAAACAGCCCAATCATTTCCCGGAACTCTACGATAATTTCCGTGCCTATAATGTGGCAAAACATCGCCATACGCCGGAAATTGAGCAGGCCATCACAGATCTTTCCGGTGAGCAGACCGTGCTGAATTTTACGCCGCATCTGGTGCCGATGTCCCGAGGCATCCTGTCTACCTGCTATGCAACTTTGAAGGAAGGCGTATCGCCGGAGCTGGTGGATGCGGCCTTTGAAAAGCTATATGGCAAGGAACACTTTATTCGTCTGCTGGGGCGAGGGGCCTATCCTTCAACGAAAAATGTCCGAGGGTCGAATTTCTGTGATATTGCCTGGCACATTGATGAGCGGACGAACCGTGTAATCATCCTGTCGGTTATTGACAATCTGGTTAAAGGCGCTGCCGGTCAGGCGGTGCAGAATTTTAATATCGCTTGTGGTTTTGAGGAAAATACGGGACTGGATTTTGTTCCGATGTATCCATGATAGAAAGGACTTGTTACTATGTTTTCAGAGAAAAATGTAAAAGCTGGCGTTACGTTCCCGAAGGGGTTTAAGGCTGCTGGTGTCAAAGCTGGCATCAAAAAGAGCGGCAACCTGGATGTGGCGGTTATCTATACAGAGAAGGAAGCAGCGATTGCGGGAACCTTTACCCAGAATGCAGTGGCGGCTGCGCCGGTATTCGTATCCCGAGATGTGGTAAAGACAGGTTCGGCTCATGCAATTGCGGCAAACGCAGGCTGTGCCAATGCCTGCACGGGCGAGCAGGGCATGAAAGATGCCTTGGCTATGCAGAAAATCACAGCTGAGGCACTGGGCTGTGGTGCTGATGATGTGGTTGTTGCATCTACAGGTGTCATCGGCGTGAACCTGCCGATGGATAAGATGGAAAAAGGTATTCAGCAGGCCGTGGCTGAACTGGACGAAAACGGCAGTGAAAAAGCTGGCAATGCCATTATTACGACGGATACTTATTCGAAGGCCTGCGCCACGACGGTTACCATCGGTGGCAAGGAAGTCCGCTTTGGCGCCATTGCCAAAGGCTCGGGGATGATTCAGCCCAATATGGCAACGATGCTTTGCTTTATCACGACGGATGCTGCCATTGACAGCAAAATGTTGCAGAAGGCCCTGTCGGAAATCGTTGAGGTTTCGTTCAATATGATTTCGATTGATGGCGATATGAGCACCAATGATATGTGCATCGTATTGGCAAATGGTGCCGCTGGCAATGCGCAAATCACGGCGGAAGGCGACGATTACGAAACCTTCAAGAATGCCCTGCAGTCCATCTGTCAGGGGCTGGCGAAACGCATTGCTGCCGATGGCGAGGGGGCCACGAAATTCCTGACGGTCAATGTCAAGGGGACGAAGTCCTTTGCCGATGCTAAGACCATTGCCATGAGCGTTGCGAAGAGCCCGCTGGTCAAGACGGCGTTCTTCGGGGAAGATCCGAACTGGGGGCGTGTCATCTGTGCTGTAGGATATGCTGGTGTGCCTATGGACCCGCAGAAAACCGTGGTAAAATTCGGCGGGATTCCGGTTTATGCCAATGGCGTCGGGGCGGCTTTCGATGAAGAAGCCCTGCGCAAGGTTATGTCTGCCCATGACATCGTTATTGATATCGATATGGGGGAAGGTGAAGCCGAGGCTACGGTCTGGACTTGTGATTTCTCCTATGAATATGTGAAAATCAACGGAGAGTATCACACCTGATAGCATGGCAAAGGGGATGAATGGATTTGTTTAAACCAGAAGATAAGGCGGCAATCCTTGTGGAAGCACTCCCGTACATCCAGGAGTTTTACGGCAAGACGATTGTGATAAAATACGGCGGCAATGCCATGATCAACGATGCTTTGAAGGAAAAAGTCATGCAGGATGTGGCTTTGATGAAGTACGTCGGCATTCGTCCGGTCATTGTTCATGGCGGCGGCCCGGAAATTACCGGGTTCCTCAAGAAAGTCGGCAAGCAGTCCTCCTTTGTGGCAGGACTCAGAGTCACCGATGAGGAAACGGTGGAAATTGCCGAGATGGTCTTGGACGGCAAGGTCAACTCGGAGATTGTCAATCTGTTGAATCGCCGCGGCGTCAAGGCCGTAGGCCTGAGCGGCAAGGATGCTGGGCTTATCCAGGCTCGCAAGAAATTGGCTACCGTCTATGAGGGTGAGGAATCCAAAAAGGTGGATATCGGCTATGTGGGGGAAGTGGCGGCGATTCATTCGGGAATCATCGAAGATCTTTTGGATCAGGACTATGTGCCAATTATTGCCCCTATCGGTGTTGGTGAGAATGGCGAAAGTTACAACATCAATGCGGACTATGTCGCTGCAGAGATTGCCGGAGCCCTCGAGGCAGAAAAACTACTGCTGCTGACAGATATTGAGGGGATTTATAAGGATTTCCATGATAAGAGTACGTTTATATCTACCCTGCATTTGCCGGAGGCACGGCAGTATATCAAGGAGGGAATCATTGCTGGCGGCATGATTCCTAAGGTAGAGGCATGTCTCACCGCGCTGGAAAAAGGCGCTGGAAAAACGCATATTATCGACGGACGTCTTGACCATTCCATTATCCTCGAGGTATTTACCGAGCAAGGTATTGGCACGCAGGTTGTCAGATAAGGAGAATACTGTTATGAAAGAAACGGATCAGCTTATTTTTTCGGAAGATAAGGATAATTATCTTCCGGTCTTTAACCGCTATAAGATTGTTCTTGACCATGGCAATGGTGTATATGCCTGGGATAACAATGGCAAGAAGTATATCGATTTCCTGGGGGGGATTGCGGTCAATGTCCTGGGGCATAATTATCAGCCGCTAGTTCAGGCGGTGGCTGAGCAGGCTGGCAAACTGATTCACTGCTCGAACCTCTACTATACCCAGCCACAGGCAGATGCCGCCAGCAAATTGGTTAAATTGAGTGGCCTAGGCAAAGCTTTTTTTGGCAATTCCGGTGCCGAGGCCAATGAAGGTGCTATTAAAATTGCCCGCAAATATGCGCATAACATCAGCCCGGACAAGTCGCAGATTATTACGGCTTGGGATAGTTTCCATGGCCGTACGATTGCAACCCTTACCGCTACCGGGCAGCCCCATTATCACGAAGGGGTGGGGCCGCTGCCGGAAGGATTTGATTATGTTCATTACAACGACATTGACGAATTGGAAGCCATGATGAGCGACAAGACGGCGGCTGTCATGCTGGAGACGATTCAGGGTGAGGGCGGCGTCCATACGCCGGAAGGTGATTATCTGAAAAAAGTCCGCGCCCTCTGCGATAAGTATCAGGCTTTGTTGATTTTTGATGAAATCCAGGCTGGTATCGGCCGCAGTGGTAAGTTCTTCGCCTATGAGAAATACGGTGTCAAACCGGATATTGTCACCCTGGCCAAAGGTCTTGCCGGTGGCGTTCCTATCGGTGCCTTTATCGTTACGGATGAAGTTGCCAAAGCCTTTAAGCCGGGAGATCACGGTACGACTTTTGGCGGCAATCCGCTGGCGTGTGCCGCTGCGAATGTGGTTTTGGAAACGGTGCCTCAAGCAGAGTTCCTCAAACAGGTTGAGGAGGTCGGTGACTACTTCAAGGGCAAGCTGGAAGCGTTGATGAAAAAATATCCAGCCTTAATTAAGGAGGTACGCGGTACCGGATTGATTCTGGGGGCGGAGCTTTCTGGCCCGGAACACGGCCGTGATATCGTCAATGGCTGCCTGGAGAAAGGCGCAATCATCAACTGTACAGCGGGCAAGGTGCTCCGGTTTATCCCGCCCCTTATTATCACGAAGGAACAGGTAGATGAAGTGATGGGGATTCTGGATGAAGTTATGAGTCAATATGCATAATTTTTGTATATGTATACAAAATATTTGCGATTTCCTCTTCACAAGCAAAAAACAAAGTGTTATAATATGCAATAGTGACGGACATAAGTTACAGTAACGGAGGTTAAAGTATGCTGAAAGGAAAAGATATGTTATCCATCCACGATTTGTCGGTGGATGAAGTGCAGGAAATCCTGACACTGGCAAAAGAGCTCAAAGCCAAGCAGAAAGCAGGGATTGAGCATCATTTGCTCAAGGGGAAAACCTTGGGTATGATTTTTGAAAAATCCTCGACGCGTACGCGAGTTTCCTTCGAGACTGGTATGTATCAGCTAGGGGGACAGGCTTTGTTCCTCTCCAACCGCGACCTTCAGCTTGGCCGTGGTGAGCCGATAAAAGATACCGCTCGTGTCCTCTCACGCTATCTTGATGGCATCATGATTCGCACTTTTGGTCATGAGCGGGTGGAGGAGTTGGCCCAGTGGGCGGATGTCCCCGTTATCAATGCGCTGACGGATCTCTTGCATCCCTGCCAGGTGCTTACAGACCTGTTGACGATTCAAGAACATAAAGGCAAGAACCTCAAGGGGCTCAAGATGGCATACGTTGGTGATGGCAACAATATGACCAACTCGTACATGTATGGCTGCGCCAAAGCTGGTATGACCTTTGTGGCGGCAACGCCGGAAAATTATCGTCCGGATGAAACGGTTAGGAAGAATGCCATGGAAGATGCGAAACAGACTGGGGCTTCCATTTCCGTTATCACCGACCCGAAGGAAGCTGTCAAGGGGGCAGATATCGTGGTTACTGATACCTGGGCCAGCATGGGACAGGAAGACGAGCACGAAGCGCGCAAGAAAATCTTTGCTCCCTATCAGGTCAACAAAGAATTGATGGCATTAGCCGATAAGCGCGCCATCGTCATGCACTGCCTGCCGGCATACCGTGGCGAAGAGATAACCGAGGAAGTCCTGGAAGCAAATGCAGATGTCATTTTTGACGAGGCGGAGAACCGCTTGCATACCCAGAAGGCTGTCATGGCATTGACCATGTGCTGATACTCTTATAAAAGCTTCATGTATTGAATGTAAAGGAAAAGAGGTAAATTTCTATGGCTAAGAAACAGATTAAGAAAGTCGTACTTGCTTATTCCGGTGGTCTTGACACCTCCGTTATCATTCCCTGGTTGAAAGAAAACTATGATGGCTGCGAAGTTATCGCTGCTTGTGCTGACATCGGCCAGGGCGATGAACTCGATGCGGTACATGATAAAGCATTGGCATCGGGCGCATCGAAAGTTTATATCTGCGACCTGACGGAAGAGTTCCTGACGGAATATGTGTGGCCGACGCTTAAGGCTGGTGCAGTATATGAGGATAAATATCTGCTCGGCACGTCGTTCGCTCGTCCGATTATCGCCAAAAAACTGGTGGAAATTGCCAAGAAAGAAGGCGCAGATGCCATTGCTCATGGTGCTACGGGCAAGGGCAACGACCAGGTTCGCTTCGAATTGACGGTTAAGGCTTTAGCACCGAATATTACGCTGATTGCGCCCTGGCGTGAATGGGATCTTGATTCTCGCAGTGCTGAGATCGAATATGCCAAGAAACACGGGATTCCTATCGCAACGGATAACAAGAAATATTCCATGGACCGCAATATCTGGCATCTGTCCCATGAGGGTTCTGACCTTGAGGACCCGGCAAATGAGCCGGACAGCAGCATGCTGCTGATTTCTAAACCGGTTGAGGAAGCTCCGGACAAAGCCGAGTACGTTACCATTGATTTTGAAAAGGGTGAGCCGGTGGCTGTCAATGGTGAGAAGCTCGGTGCCGTTGAATTGCTGACCAAACTCAATGAGATTGGTGCCCGCAACGGCGTCGGTGTCGTAGATATCTGCGAGAACCGTCTTGTGGGCATGAAGTCCCGTGGCGTTTATGAGAATCCGGGCGGAGCACTTCTTTACTATGCGCATCGTGAGCTGGAGTATCTCTGCCTTGATCGCCAGACCTATCATTATAAACAGCAGGTTGGCATCCGCTATGCAGAACTCGTCTATGATGGCATGTGGTTCTGCCAGCTGCGCGAGGCTCTCGATGCCTTTGTCAACAGCACCCAGCAGACGGTAACGGGTTCGGTCAAACTGAAACTCTATAAGGGCAACATTATGTCTGCCGGCAGCAAGAGCCCGTATTCCCTCTACAGTCAGGAGTTTGTAACCTTCGAGCATGACGATGTTTACGACCAGGCCGATGCTACGGGCTTCATCAACCTCTTTGGCCTGCCGCTCAAAGTCCGCGCTCTCATGCAGGAGAAAGCAGGAAAATGAGCGAGGCAATGTGGGGAGGCCGGTTCACGAAGACCACCGATGAGATGATCAACGAGTTCCAGGCGTCCATAGGCTTCGACAAGAGAATGTATCACGAGGATATCGCTGGCAGCATCGCCCATGCAACGATGCTGGCTAAGGCTGGTATCATCTCGGCAGAGGATAAGGATAAGATTATCGCGGGGCTCAAGGATATCTTAAAGCAGATTGAAAATGGGGAGTTTGACTTTTCCGTTGACCTAGAAGATATCCATATGAATATCGAAAAGCGCCTGACCGATGCGATTGGTGAAGCTGGAGGCCGCCTTCATACGGCCCGCAGCCGCAATGACCAGGTGGCTTTGGATACGCATATGTATGTGCGCCGTCAGGTAGTGGAGGTCCAGAAGGAGATTCAAAATCTGCAGCAGGCACTAGTCGAGACTGCCGAGAAGTATGATGATGTCATCATGCCGGGGTATACGCATCTGCAGCGGGCCCAGCCAATCTTGTTTGCCCATCATCTGATGGCTTATTTTGGAATGCTATCCCGTGACTTTGCCAGATTTGAAGGTGTCTATAAACGGGCAGATATCATGCCACTGGGGGCCGGAGCGCTGGCGGGGACAACTTTCCCTATTGACCGGGAGTTTGTGGCCAAGCAGCTCAATTTTGAGGCGATTTATAACAATAGCCTGGATGCGGTCAGCGACCGGGATTACATCCTGGAATTTTTGAGCGCAGCTTCCATCTTGATGGTTCATCTGTCGCGTTTGTCGGAGGAGACGATTCTCTGGTGCAGCCGCGAGTTCTCCTTTGTGGAACTTGATGATGCGCACTGCACGGGTTCCTCCATGATGCCGCAGAAGAAGAACCCCGATGTATCAGAATTGGTACGTGGTAAGACGGGACGGGTTATCGGTCATCTGATGGCGATGTTGACGACGGTAAAAGGCTTGCCCCTGGCTTACAACAAAGACCTTCAGGAAGATAAAGAAGGTATCTTTGATGCCATTGATACGGTCAAATTCAGTCTGGCTGTTTATGCCCAGCTGATTCGTGGCATGAAAGTCCGCAAAGAGGTCATGATGACGGCGGTGGCAGAGGATTTCTCCAACGCTACGGATTTGGCTGACTATCTGGTTAAGAAGGGAATGCCGTTCCGTCAGGCTCATGCGGTATCGGGGACGGCTGTGCATAACTGCATCGCTCAGGGCAAATACCTGAAGGATATGACACTTCAGGAATTCCAGGAACTATCCCCACTTTTTGCCGATGATATCCAGGAGGCAATCAGCCCCGAGACTTGTGTGAAGAACCGCAATTCCTTTGGTGGAACTTCATATAAGCAGGTTGAGCTGCAACTCACGGCGGCCAAAGAGCTGCTTGCGGCGGAACAGAAAATCTGCGATGCGGCCCAGAAGGCCCAGGTTAACGTGGAGTAATCATGCCTGGAAGGCATAAATAAACCTTGAAGGAGACTCTGATTTTTAGTAGTATAGAGGTGTATGTACTTCTATATTTCTAAAGATTGGAGTCTTTTTTGATGGATTGGTTGCATAGAGCAGTAAAACCCATGGACGTTCTCATTGCGGCAGTTGGTTTGTATGTTTTTGTGTTTGGAATTAATTACAGTGACATGTCAATCATTGACACAGCCTATGCTGTCTCCTTTGGAATTTGGGGAGTACTGTTCGTAGTTCGTTGCTATATCTGTTGGAAAGGTTCGAAATGACAAAAGCTGTATTCTTTGATATCGATGGGACGCTTATCAATATTCATCGCGGGCGGACCAGTTTGACGGAACCGGTGAAAAAAGCTATTCGCGCTTTGCGGCAGGCTGGACATCATACTTTTATCGCCTCAGGGCGGCCCTGGGCATATCTCGGAAAAGAACTCACGGAGTCCGGACTGTTTGATGGTTTTGTGCTGCTCAATGGTGCAGTAGTTCTGTTAGATGGTCAGGTAATATTCCGTAAGGACTTGCCTTTGGACGTAGTTCGCGCTATTGTTAAGAGAGCAGAGGAGTGTGGTGTTGAGTATATCCTCGAAAGCAATCCTTCTGTTTATTTGAAACAGGAATATAAGGCGCTGGAGGAAGTATACACATCCATCGATATCTCCCTGGATGATTTTGTGCGCCATTACGATGCGAGCTTGGAAGGCTTGCAGATTGGCAAGATTGAATTTCTGTCCGAGACGCCAAATGCCGGCGGTCTTTTTCATGAACTCTTGGCCTGGCCGGGACTTACGGGACTTATCGACCCGACATTGTTAAAATACATGGAACTCTATTCGGCGGATATATCCAAGGGAACCGGTATTCTTGAGGCACTAAAATACATGGAAATTCCGGTGGAGGCAAGTTATGCCTTTGGCGATGGATTGAATGATTTGGAAATGATGGATACGGTCGGCACGAGCCTGGTCATGGGTAATGCTGGCAATGAACTCAAGGCTAAGGCAGATTATGTGCTGCCAAGCGTTGATGAAGATGGTGTAGCGGATGGGATATATCGCTACATCTTAAAGACAATCTGAGGTGTTTTTCATGCGAAAAAAATTAGGACTGATATTGGGGGCTCTGCTGCTCCTTACAGCTATGTTAGCGGGCTGTGGCAAGGCTCCGGATCACTCAGCTTCCAGCAGCCAGCCGGCAGCTGAAACGACTGCTGCTGCGGGAAATCTGGTGGTCAAGATGTTAAACGTGGGGCAGGGAGATGCCATCTTGATACAGTCGCCAGAGCAGACGGTCCTCATCGATACCAGTGACTTGGATGAACGGGATAAGCTGCGTCAGGAGCTTAAAAAGGCTGGTGTCACGAAAATCGATAAGGTGATTTTGACCCATCCCCATGCGGATCATATTGGCGGTATGGATGTGGTGCTTAATGAGTTTGAAGTAAAAGAAGTCTATGACAACGGCATGCCGTCTACGTCGAAGATTTACCTTGGTTATATGAAACAGCTCAAGGCTAAGGGGATTGCCCATAAGGCACTGAAGGCTGGGGATGTGGTAGATTTTGGCGGCGGAGCCAGCTTCCATGTCTATGCGCCGACGGAATCCCATCAGCAGGAAGGCCGTCAAAAGGGGTATAAGCATGACCCGAATAACGAGTCCGTTGTTGGCAAGCTTGTTTTTGGTGAATTTGCCATGATGTTTACAGGGGATGCGGAGAAGAAAGAAGAGGTGCCCATTGTGGGCGGCTTCGGCAGCGATTTGAAGGCGCAGGTATTAAAAGCCGGACACCATGGCAGCAAAACGTCTTCTTCGAAGGAATTCCTGCGGGCTGTTCAGCCGGAAACCGCTTTGATTTCCTGTGGGGAGGGGAATGATTATGGTCATCCCCATAAGGAGACCATGAAGAAATACAAGGCCCTTCAGCTTAAGATTTTCGAAACAGACAAGAATGGAACCATAACCGTTTCGACGGATGGCAAGACCTATACGGTTACGCCAGAACAGGGGGGAGAGCAATGATTTCTGCATACATTGACCGTCTCGAGGGGGATTTAGCTGTCCTCCTGCTGGGAGACGAAATGAAAAAAGTCAATTTTCCCGTTTGTTTCTTGCCGGATGAGGTAGGAGAAGGGGATTATCTGAAGTTGGATATTTCCTATGATAAAGAGGCAACCGAGCAGGCAGAACAGGAAGCCTTGGATTTATTGAAAGAGTAAGGAAAATGAGGAGGAACGATTTCATGAAGATGCTATTCCGCTGGGCAAGATTGGCGGGAGCACTAATTCTGGCAGCTATGGTGCTTTTGCCAGGATGCTCAGAGGCAGCCCGGCATGTACGGAACCATGAGCTCAATTATTTTCAGACGTCGAATGTCAAAGTAGATGGACGGGATGCACTGCGTATCGAAATTGGTATGGATAATGATAAGTTGGAGTACGAGACCAGCGTAAAACCTTATGCGGAGAAACAGCTTATCATCGACTTGGAGAATACGAAGCCCGGAGACCTTCGCAAGACGATTATGCTCAAGAGCAAATTGGCTTCCAAAGTTCGCATCGCCGAGTTGCAGCGCAATCACACGCAAATTCGGGTTGATTTCACGAATCAGGCCGTAGCGGATAACTATCGGATTTATACCCAGGAACGCGACCGCAAGGCCAAAAAGCCGTACCGTCTCGTTATCGATGTGTTGGATAATGGAACAACCGGCGGCAAAGTGACTGGGATAGCTGGCCGCACGATTGTGTTAGATGCCGGTCATGGTGGTACGGACAGCGGTGCTGTCGGGCCTACGGGGGTTATGGAAAAAACGGTAACCTTGGCTGTAACCAAAAAGGTTGAGTCGATTCTTAAAAATTCCGGCGCGCGAGTTGTCATGACGCGTACCCGGGATGTTGATGTTTATGGGCCCAATGATACGGCCAGCCAGGAACTTCAAGCGCGCTGCAATGTGGCCAACTTTGACCCGGCGTCGGATATCTTCGTGTCTATTCATTGCAATTCCTTTTCGAGTCAGGACGCCAAGGGAATGGAAACGTACTATTATGCTTCCTCCTCCCGGGGAAAACGGTTGGCAACCCTGTTAAACGAAGAACTGGAAAAAGCTGGCGGTCTTTTGAACCGCGGCGTTAAGACGGCCAACTTCTATGTGCTAAAGCACACCAATGTGCCGGCATCGCTGATTGAACTGGGTTTTATTTCCAATTACCGGGAAGAGAGACTGCTCAATACCGACAGTTATCAGCAAAAACTGGCTGGTGCTGTGGCGCGGGCAATTGCTCGGTTTTTTAACTAAAAGATGATGGATATGAGGTGATAGAATGAAAAGATTGAGAGTGATCCTGCTGGCTGTTTTAGCAATGACGCTTTTGGTGACGGCAGGTTGTGACCCAAATAATGAGAAAGGCACGCCCGGTGGTTCTTCGGCTTCAATCAGCGGGAACAGCGGTGCTTCTGCTGGCAGTGCAGCATCCTCTGCTGGAACGGAGAACGCTGCGAAAAAAATGAACATCAAAGTCTACTATCCGGACGAACAGGGTATGAAACTCATTGCCGTGAAACGTACGATTAAGGCTGATGGTTCGAATAAATACACAGAGGCAATGAAGTCTCTGCTTCAGGGACCGAGGGATAAGGGCCAGATTGCCGTTATTCCGAAACAGGCAAAACTCAAAAGCGTAAAGGTGAAGGGCGATGTGGCCTATGTCGATTTTAGTCAGGATTTGGTGAAACAGTTTACGGGAGGCTCCACCGGGGAAGAGATGCTGGTGGGTTCCATCGTCAATACCCTTACGGAGTTTTCGGAAATCAAGAAAGTCCAGCTCCTCGTTGAGGGAAAAGAAATCGAGACCTTGGCTGGTCATATGGATCTTTCTAGCCCGATTGCCCGCATGGCAGGTCTTTTGAAGTAAAACTTGATATTTTGACTTTTTCGGTTGGTACGCGCAGAAAACCTTGTCTTTCTGCGCGTTTTATGTTAAGATGACAAGAGTATGGCATACTAGAGCCTAGAGTGGCTTTGGGTTGTCACTACCTAAGAAACAGATATTACAGGAGGTCATTTCAGACAATGAAAGTTACGGTTGAGAATGGTGAGAACCAGCAGGTTACTCTGACGATTGAGGTTGAAGCAACAGAGGTTTCCAAGGCAGTTGAGCGTGCATGCAAACGCCTGGCTAACCGTGTAAATATCCCGGGTTTCCGTAAAGGCAAAGCTCCGCGTATGATCGTTGAGCGCCACGTTGGTAAAGATGCAGTAATGCAGGAAGCTTTCGATCTCGTAGCTCCGAAAGCATTCGGCGATGCTCTGGAAGAGCAGAAAATCGATCCGGTTACCCGTCCGAACATTGATATCGTTACCCTCGAAGAGGGCAAAGACCTCGTATTCAAAGCTACGGTTACGCCGCGTCCGGAAGTTAAACTGGGCGAGTATAAAGGCCTCAAAGTTGAGAAGGCTGCTGTAGAGATTAAAGACGAAGACGTTGAGAAACAGCTCAAGAACTTCCAGGATCGTCAGGGCAAGATGGTTGATGCTCCGGAAGGCGCTGCTGTTGCTGATGGCGACTTCACGACGCTGGATTTCGAGGGCTTTGTTGATGGCGAAGCTTTCGAGGGCGGCAAGGGCACGGATTACCCGCTGCAGATTGGTTCCGGCAGCTTCATCCCGGGCTTCGAGGAGCAGCTGATTGGCGCTAAGATTGGCGAAGAAAAAGAAGTAAACGTTAAATTCCCGGAAGAATACCATGCAAAAGAACTGGCTGGCAAAGATGCTACGTTCAAATGCACGGTCCGCAGCATCAAACAGAAAGAGCTGCCGGCTATCGATGATGAACTCGCTAAGAAAGTAAGCACCTTCGAGACGCTCGATGAGCTTAAGGCTGATATCCGCAAGAACCTGCAGGAGAATGCTGAGCGCAAAGCAGAGAACGACCAGAAGAGCGCTGCTATCGAGCAGGCTACGAACAACATCACGGTTGATATCCCGGCTGTCATGATTGACAACCGCGTAACGTCCATGATCCAGGAAATGGCTATGCGTCTTGAGCAGCAGGGCATGAAGCTCGAACAGTATCTGCAGTATGCTGGCACGGATATCGCAAAGATTCGTGAAGACTATCGTGAGACGGCTGAGAAGAACGTTAAGACGGATCTCATGCTGGAAGAAGTTGCTAAGGCTGAGGATATCAAAGTCGAAGCTAAAGATTTGGATGCTGAGGTCGCTGCTATGGCAGCTGCTTATGGTGCTACGCCGCAGCAGGTCCAGAAAATCATCAAGGAGCAGGGCCGCATCGGTGATCTGGCTGCTTCCGTTCTCCGCAAGAAAACGGCACAGTTCATTATCGACAACATTGCTGAATAAGCAGCCCTGATAATGGGGGTATTTCAATGAGTTATGTACCTATGGTCGTAGAACAGTCCAGTCGTGGGGAGCGCGCTTATGATATTTATTCGCGTCTCCTTAAAGACCGCATCATTTTTCTGGGCGGTCCGATTGACGACAATGTAGCCAATGTAGTTGTGGCACAGCTCCTGTTCCTCGAGTCTGAGGACCCGGATAAGGACATCTATCTCTACATCAATAGCCCAGGTGGCGTGGTCACTGCAGGCTTGGCTATCTACGATACCATGCAGTATATCAAACCGGACGTATCGACCATCTGCATCGGTCAGGCAGCCAGCATGGGCTCGCTGCTGCTGACGGCAGGTGCCAAGGGCAAGCGTTTTGCCCTGCCGAATTCGCGTATTATGATCCATCAGCCGCTGGGCGGTGCGCAGGGCCAGTCGACGGATATTCAGATCCAGGCTCGCGAGATCCAGCGTATCCGCGATGTTATCAACGATATCATCGTGAATGCTACCGGCAAAACGGTTGAAGAGGTTAATAAAGATACGGAACGCGATAATTTCATGACTGCTGAAGAGGCTAAGGCTTATGGGCTGGTTGATGAAGTTATTGTTCGTCCTAAGAAGAGCAAGAAATCGGAATCTAAGGATTAAGGGGGTGGCATGTTGAAGTTTGGGGATGAAAAAGGTCAGCTCAAGTGCTCCTTCTGTGGCAAGACCCAGGAGCAGGTGCGCAAGCTGGTTGCTGGTCCGGGTGTCTATATCTGCGATGAGTGTATTGAACTCTGCAATGAAATCATTGAAGAGGAATTCAGCGAAGATGTAGAGGTAGAGCTTAAGGACGTCCCAAAACCGAAGGACATCCGTGCTACCCTTGACCAGTATGTAATCGGACAGGATGAGGCCAAAAAGAGTTTGGCTGTTGCTGTCTACAACCATTACAAACGCGTTACCATGGGTTCTACCAAAAGCGAAGATGTTGAACTGCAGAAGTCCAATATCCTCATGCTGGGGCCGACCGGCAGCGGCAAAACGCTGCTGGCGCAGACTCTGGCGCGCATTCTGAATGTTCCCTTTGCCATCGCCGATGCTACATCACTTACCGAAGCTGGCTATGTGGGCGAGGATGTAGAGAATATTCTCTTGAAACTCATTCAGGCTGCGGATTATGATGTGGAAAAGGCCGAGCGTGGTATCATCTACATCGATGAAATCGATAAGATTGCCCGCAAGTCGGAAAATCCGTCGATTACCCGCGATGTATCCGGTGAGGGCGTTCAGCAGGCATTGCTGAAGATTCTTGAGGGTACAACGGCTTCGGTTCCGCCACAGGGCGGCCGCAAGCATCCGCATCAGGAGTTAATCCAGATTGATACGACGAACATTCTCTTCATCTGCGGTGGTGCCTTTGATGGCATCGAGAAGGTTATCGAGGCTCGCCTCGGCCAGAAGCAGATGGGATTCGGTGCGGATATCAAGTCCAAGCGCAAGCGCAGTGTAGGCGACAGCCTGCGGAAGCTTTTGCCGGAGGACTTGTTGAAGCATGGTCTTATTCCAGAGTTCATTGGCCGCCTTCCGGTGGTTGTCACGCTGGAATCCTTGGATGAAGAGGCCCTTGTCAGCATTTTGACGAAGCCGAAGAATGCTCTGGTGAAACAGTATCAGAAGCTTCTGGATATGGATGGCGTCAAACTGGAATTTGATGACGATGCTCTTCGCCAGATTGCCAAGGAGGCGCTTAAGCGCAAGACTGGTGCTCGCGGCCTTCGTTCTATTATCGAAGCCATCATGCGCAATGTAATGTATGATGTGCCGTCGATTCAGGGCGTAACGGCTTGCCGCGTGACGAAAGATGTCGTTACCACCAAGAAAGACCCTGTTCTGACCGTTGCGAAAAAAGCAAAGGACAGCGAAGAGGAAACTGCCTGATGGCAGCTTAATAGAAAGAGGCGCTGCTAAGGCAGCGCCTTGTTCTTTTTGAAATAGATTTTTGATGTAAGGATGGAAAATATCGAATAAGGAGGGATACATATGACGCAAACACGTACTTTGCCATTATTGCCGCTTCGCGGTATGATGGTTTTCCCCTACATGATGATTCATCTGGATGTGGGCAGGGAACGTTCGATGGCGGCGTTGGAGCAGGCGATGGTCGAAGACCGGGAAATCTTTTTGACGGCCCAGCTCGATGCCGAGACGGATAAGCCTGGTCTGGCAGATATCTATACGGTGGGGACTGTGGCTGAAATCCGTCAGCTGGTGAAAATGCCGGGGGAAAGTGTCCGCGTTCTGGTAGAAGGCCAGCATCGGGCGATTATCCGGGATTACCGTGAGACGGAAACTTATGCCGAAGTGGATGTCGAAGAATTCAAGGATAAGATTGACACTTCCATGAAGATGGAAGCTTTGAATCGTGCGGTGGTTCATCAGTTTGAAGAATGGGTCAAGCTGTCGAAAAAGATTCCGCCAGAGACGCTGGTGTCGGTAGCAATCATCGATGATGCGGGACGGCTGGCTGACCTTATTGCCAGTCATTTGAATCTCAAACTTGAGGTTCGCCAGGAACTTTTGGGCGCAATAGACATCAAAGAGCGTCTGGAAAAACTCTATGAGGTATTGACCCGCGAATTGGAAATCCTGCAGTTGGAGCATAAAATCGGCCGCAAGGTTCGCAAGCAGATGGATAAAATCCAGAAGGATTACTATCTGCGGGAACAAATCAAGGCCATTCGTGAAGAGCTGGGGGACAAAGACGGTAAGACCGCTGATATTGAAAACGCCAGGGAAAAGCTGGCGGAGGGGGATTACCCCGATGAGGTCCGCAAGGTTGTTGAGCGGGAAATTAACCGTCTCGATGGCATGAGCGGCATGAATGCCGAAAACAATGTCATTCGCAACTACATAGATTGGCTGCTGGAACTCCCTTGGCGCAAAGAGTCGGAAGACAATGTGGATATCAAAAAAGCACAGAAAATCCTGGATAATGACCACTACGGTTTGAAGAAAGTCAAAGACCGCATTCTGGATTATCTAGCTGTCCATCAGCTGGCGAAGGATAAGAGTGCGCCGATCCTTTGCCTGGTGGGGCCGCCAGGTGTTGGTAAGACTTCCCTGGCTTCTTCTGTGGCAAGGGCCACGGGACGCGAGTTCATCCGTGCTTCGCTAGGCGGCATTCGCGATGAAGCAGAGATTCGCGGTCATCGCCGGACTTATGTAGGAGCAATGCCGGGGCGCATCATCGAAGGAATCCGCAATGTGGGAACTCGCAATCCGGTGTTCCTGCTGGATGAGGTCGATAAAATCAACATGGATTACCATGGAGACCCATCGGCAGCCTTGCTTGAGGTTCTTGACCCGGCACAGAATTCCACTTTTAGTGACCACTATATTGAGGTTCCCTTCGACCTCTCCAAGGTCATGTGGATTGTCACCGCCAACAATCTTGGCAACATCCCGCGTCCGCTGCGGGACCGCATGGAAATCATCCAGCTTTCCAGCTATACGGAACTGGAAAAACTTGAAATTGCCAAGCGCTATTTGGTGGCGCGTCAGCGTGAACAGAATGGCCTCAAGGCAAAGGATATCCATTTTGGCGCCGGTGTGCTGGCCAAAATCATCCAGGATTACACCAAAGAATCCGGCGTCCGGGAATTGGAGCGGGTCATCGGACAGGTATGCCGCAAGGCTGCCCGCAAGATTGTCGAGGGAGAGGAAGCGCCGATTAAGGTCTCCAAGAAAAATCTCAAGGATTTCCTCGGCAAAGTTAAATTTGTTGACAGCAAGGCCAACAAAAAGCCTCAGGTCGGTGTGGTAACCGGCATGGCCTGGACGGAAGTAGGTGGTACAATTCTGCCTACGGAGGTATCGGTATTAAAGGGCAAGGGCAAACTGATTTTGACCGGTCAACTGGGGGATGTTATGCAGGAATCTGCTCAGGCTGGCCTTACTTATATCCGGAGCTGCTCGGACAAGCTGAAGCTGCCGGAGGATTTCTATGAAAAAGAAGATATCCATATCCATCTGCCGGAAGGAGCAATCCCGAAGGACGGGCCGTCTGCTGGTATTACGATGGCTACCGCCATGGTTTCGGCGTTGACGGGCCGCAAAGTCCGCAGTGATGTGGCTATGACCGGCGAAATTACCCTGCGGGGAACGGTGCTGCCCATTGGCGGCCTCAAGGAAAAAGTTCTAGCTGCTTATCGCGAGGGGATGAAGACTATCATCCTGCCGAAGGATAACGAACGGGATATTGAGGATATTCCGGAATCCGTTCGGGAAAAACTGGAATTTGTTCCGGTGGAAACGATGGACCAGGTATTAAAGACTGCATTGATGTAAAAAGAAAAGCCGACCCCGGGGATGCACTGGCATTCCGCGCCTGATGGCGTCCCTTTGGGGACGGCTTTTTTCGCTAAGGAGATGAAAAAATGGCCAAAGACCGTGTAATCATAACGCAGGGGAAATATATAGCCTCGGCGGTAAAACCGGATCAGTATCCGGAAAATGACTTGCCCGAAATCGTTTTTATCGGGCGTTCTAATGTGGGCAAGTCGTCCCTTATTAATTCCCTTACCCGTGTCAACAACCTGGCCCGGGTGTCGTCACAGCCAGGCAAGACTCAGACCATCAACTTCTTTGAAGTCGGGGTCAAAATCGAAGGCGTGGAAGGCCGTAAGGCCTTTTATCTCGTGGATTTGCCGGGATATGGTTACGCCAAGACCGGCAAGGAGAAGCGCAAGATTTGGTCGAAGTTTATCGAAGAATATTTCCTGACTTCACCGCGGCTTCAATTTGTCTGCCAGCTCATCGACATTCGTCATGACCCCATGGCGTCAGATGTGGAGATGTTCGAATGGTTGGTAAAGAACAACATCCCGGTACTCATTGTAGCCACTAAGGCGGACAAGATTGGCAAGAATGCCCGCCAAAAGAATATCGCGGCTATCAAGAGAAAGCTGGGGATAGCTGAGGTTCCCGTACTGCCCTATTCGTCGTTAAAAAATGAAGGCCGTTCAGATTTGCTTGACGTTATCGGGGATAGTTTGGTAGAATAAGAGTAAAGAAATGTGAATCTGATTCATATCTATCGGATTGAAGGGGAGGTATACCATGACAGAGCTTACGTCGTTTGACAAATCTTTACTCAACCTGTTGCAGGGAAATCTGCCGGTATGCAGCCATCCATTTGCCGTGTTGGCCGAGCAGCTCGGGGCGGATGAGCAGACGGTTTTGAGTCGGCTGCAGCACTTGAAGCAGGAGGGGTACCTGCGCCGGATTGGAACGTTTTTCAATTCCAATAAGCTAGGTTACAAGGGAACGCTGGTGGCGCTAAAAGTAGATCCCGCTTATATGGAGTCGGTAGCAGAAGCCATTAACCAGTATCCGGGAGCCACGCATAACTACGAGCGTGAAGGGCGTTATAATCTGTGGTTTACCTTACTGACACCTTGTCTGGAGATGGAAAAGCAGATTCTCGATGAGGTCGAGGCTCTTCCAGGCGTGGAAGACCTGTTGAACTTAAAGGCAAACAAAAAATATAAAATTAACGTGCAGTTTAAACTGCATTAAAGGGATGTTGGGGTAAGAGAAATGGCACAAGAAGTTGCAATGACAGAGCTCGATAAGAAAGTCATTCGGGCGCTTCAGGGGGATTTTCCTTTGGTGTCCGATCCTTATCAAGTGCTGGCGGACCAAGTGGGGATCTCGAAAGAGGATTTTCTGGCCTGCGTGAAAAAAATGGAAGAGAGCAATGTGATTCGTAAGATGGGAGCGGTGCTGCGTCATCGGGAAGTGGGGTTCCGCGCCAACGTCTTGGTGGCTTGGGCTGTTCCCGCGGAGCAGTTGGATGAGATTGCAAAAAAAATGGCAGCAAGTCCATCGGTATCCCATTGTTATGACCGCAATACAGCGCCGGATTGGCCGTATAATCTTTATACGATGGTTCATGGCCATAGCCGCGAAGAATGTGAGCGCATTGTGGAAGAACTCGGAAAAGCGTGCAAGGTTTATGAGCATACGATGTTGTATTCCAAAAAGGAATGGAAAAAAACTTCGATGCGGTATTTTATGGAAAAATAAAGAAGAGCAAAAGTCCGGTAGACAAGAACAAATAATGTTCGGTCTGCCGGGCTTTTTTAATTGCAGTAAAAGATATTGACAATCATTATCATTAATGATAATATAATGCATGCGTAATTGATAATAACTATCAGTTACGAATAAGATTCAAAAATGAACATCATTCATATTTTAGGAGGATTGAGGGCATTCGTATGAAGTTAGAAGCTTATTTGACGGGATTGCCGCAAGAGAAACGGCAGGCATTGCTAGGGCGGGACACGGAGGACTCCCTGCATCAGGCCTTTTCCCACAAGCGCGTGGTACACGCAGGATTGATTGGTGAAGCGATAATGCCGGCCAGGCAACAGCAGGTTTGGCAGGCAGCCATGCAGCAGCCGGCGGACCTTAGCAGCCAGCACGCGGTTTACATTCACATACCTTTTTGCCAGACACGGTGTCTCTACTGTGGGTTTTACCAAAATGCCAGCCGGCAGGAAGTGGAAGATGCCTACGTGGATGACCTGGTGGCAGAAATTGCGGCGGAAGCGGGAGCGGTTCAGCTGCGCAACACGCCTATCAAGGCAGTTTTTATCGGCGGCGGAACGCCTACATCCTTGTCGGCGGTTAATGCCAGCCGGCTGCTGGCTGCAATTCAGCGCAGTTTTTCCTTGGTGCCAGACTGTGAGGTGACTTTGGAGGGGCGCGTCCATGATTTGGTGCCTGAGAAAATTGAAGCCTGGCTTTCCCATGGCGTCAATCGTATTTCCTTGGGGGTGCAGTCCTTTGACACGGTTTTGCGCCAACGGGTGGGCCGCATTGATTCCCGGGAAGAAGTGCTAAGGCGGTTGGCTTTGCTGAAAACCTACGATGTCACGGTAATTGTGGATTTGATTTACGGATTGCCAGGGCAGACTATGGAGACGTGGATGGAAGATGTCAGGACACTGGAGCTGGCGAATGTGGATGGCATGGATTTATACCAGCTAAATGTCTTTCCCAACGGGCCGTTGGATAAGGCAGTGGCAAATGGCAGTGTGCCGCCGTGTGCGACGGTGGCTGAGCAGGCGGATATGTATGTGGCGGCACGTGACTATTTGCTGGCTGCAGGTGTGGAGCGGTTAAGCCTTTGCCATTTCCGGCGCAGCAAACGGGAGCGAAGCCTCTACAATACTTTGGCTAAGACCGGTGCAGCTATCTATCCCTTCGGCTGTGGTGCTGGTGGCAACTTTGGCGGCCTGACCTTTATGCAGCTTCGGGAGCTAAAGGCATATCATGCCGCTAGAGCCAAAGGGGAAAAGCCCCTGATGATGTTAGCACGGCAGGTGGAACCAAAGTTAAAGCAGGCTGCCGACAACATCATCGCCGATTTGGAAAAGGGATTTGTGGACTTCCGGCGGCTCAGCATGCTGGACTGTCGTTTAGAGGAGTTGGAAATCCTTTTGACTCTTTGGCAGCAGCGCGGGTTGATGACAGAGGATTTAGGCGTTTATCGGTTGACGAAAGCAGGAGAATTCTGGTATATCAGTCTGACCCAGAGTTTGGTTGAAGCAGCTCAAGTAGTCATGAAGGATAAGGAAGAGCCGATGTCATTGCCAGCTTGGATGCCCCCGGCAATGCGGGAGAAAATAATGGCGAAAATGGCAGAGAGTTAATTTTTTTGTTTCTATTATGATAATGATTATTATTATAGGAGGTTAGCCATGGAGGTTTTGATGACAATTGGCCACTGGTTTTCACAAGGTGGTGCGGTGATGTATTTGCTGTTGTTGGCTTCGATTGGTGCCGGTACGGTGATTATCGACCGCATGCGTTATTATCGCAGCCGTCAGACAGATTTTAAGCAGCATGCGGCAGAAGTCCGGCAGGTTTTGCAGACGAATAGTCTGGCAGAAGCGGCAGAACTGTATCAAAAGCGGCACACGTCCTTGGATAAACTGACGGCTGCGGCCTTTAAGGCCCGACTGAAGGGGAAAAGCGTTGAGCTGGCGATTGAAGGAGCTGCTCAATTGGAAGCCGCGCAACTGAAGAAGGGACTGCCATTGCTGGGAATGATGGTTACGTTGGCGCCGATTCTGGGCCTTATGGGAACCGTTATCGGGATGATTCAGACTTTTTCCGTTTTCAATCTGCAGGCCGGTTCCCCCATGGCGATTACTGGTGGTGTGGGCGAGGCCTTGATTGCTACGGTGACGGGGTTGGCAGTGGCAACCTTTGCCCTTCTCGGACACAGTTATTTTGGCTATCGGCTCGATGGCATGGTAACGGACATGGAACGCTTGGGCACTTGGCTGGAGGACAAGCTTAGTGCTGGTACGGCGGAACGGATTGTGAAACGGGGGCAGGAAAAGCATGAGGCTGCATAATGCCAGAATGTCGCAAACGCCACAGATTATGATTATTCCGATGATTGATATCATCTTTTTCCTGCTGGTGTTTTTTATGATGAGTACCCTTTATATGACAACTCAGGAAAGCATTCCGGTAAATCTGCCAGCCGCGGCCAGTGCCAAACAGGATGTGGTCAAAAGCTTTCAGGTAACGGTGTCTGCCGATGGCAAGTTGTATTTGGGCAAGGATGCTATGGATTTGCCACAGCTCAAGGCCAAATTGGCAAGTGAGGCGAAAACCGCTGATCTGGTGGTGACCCTGCGGGCCGATAAGGCCGTTGATTATGGCACCTTTATTGCCGTGATGGATGAGTTGAAAACCTCAGGGATTCAGCGCATCAGCCTGGCGGCGAAACAGTGAGGCATGGTATGACAGTCGTTCGTTTATCGTTAAAAAGAAGGGTTAGGCCGCTGCCACTGTCCTGTGCCTTCCATGGGGTCATTTTGTTGGCTTTGGGGCTTTTTATGAGCTTCCATCCCGAATGGCAGGCAGAGCCACCTGTGGCTGAAGTGGAAATGGAGGTAAGTCCAGATGAGCTGCCAGAGCGCCATGTGCCTCAAGCGGGAAGTCTGAACCCCTTTGCCGAAAATTCCGTCTGGAAACCGCCAGCGCAGAGTCCTGCCAATAGCGACCCGGTGAACCAGCCCAGTGGTGGCAGCGATGATGGGATGGTGGCGCCATCTACAGAGACTCCGGCAGCCAACGGTGATGGGGTGCCAGTGGGAAGCACCGGCGAAAGCGGTACTGGCAGTGGTACTTTGGGCACTGCAGGGAAGGCGGCTGGCAAAACCAGTACAGGCTCCGGTGACAGCGCCCCAGTCGCAGGAGACAGCGGTGCTGGCAGCGGCCCGTCAGAAACCTTAGCAAGTATTGCCAGCCGCTTTGCCGCTCGTGTCGAAGGAAATAAAGAATATCCGTATATGGCGGTGAAACGTGGGCAGACTGGTGTGGTGCGGGTTACGGTCACGATTTCTGCCGACGGGGATTTGGCCAGTGCTTATGTCAGTGGCTCAGCTGGCAGCAGTCTGCTGGATAACGCTGCCATGCAGGCCGTTCAGCAGTCTTGTCCCTTTTCCCATGGGGCTGGTAAAAGCATAACGCTGACTGTTCCGATTCATTTTGATTTGCAAGGGTAGGAGGATTTATGAAATTATTGGTTGTTTATTCTAGCAAAACGGGCAATACGAAAAAGGTTGCCATGGCTATTGGGGAAACGCTGGGGGTAGAGCCCGTGGCGGTGACAGATGCGCCGTCCCCCGATGACTATGATTGGATTGTGGCGGGATTCTGGGTGGATAAGGGCACCGCTGATGCGGCCATGAAAGCCTATCTGTCAAAGATTACCAACAAGCAGGTGGCGCTCTTTGCCACTCTGGGGGCTGAACCGGATTCAGACCATGCGCGGCAGTGCCTAGCGAATGCGGCAAAACTTTTGGGGCCAGGCTGTACCTTGACCGGTCAATTTATCTGTCAAGGGAAGGTGTCGGATGAAATGGTGTCAATGATGAAAAAGATGTTTCCGGAAGGGCATCCTCATGCTATGACAGCGGAGCGGTTGGCGCGAATTGAAAAAGCCGCCAGTCATCCTGATGCGGAAGACCTTTCAGCTGCCCAGGCGTATTTTGCCGATTGGCGGAAGGAGTGGATAGCTGGCTGAGAAGCAAAGGATAAAGGGAGGAAGTTTATGTCGGTGTTAGTGGAGCAGGTGACTTGCTCGCGCCATGGACAAGTGATTTTGCGCAATGTTTCGCTGGAAATGAAGACCGGTGAAGTCATGGGACTGTTGGGGCCCAATGGCGCCGGGAAGACGACGCTTATCCGCCTGATGGCTGGGCTGGCCCGGCCTGATGCTGGCCATATCCGCGTATTCGGAGAAGATGCAGCTCGGCGTAGTGTTAAATTCCGCCGCTTGATTGGTCTGGTACCACAGGAAAATACCTTTGAAAGTGAGCTGACCATCGAGCAGAGCATGTTGTGCACCGCTAAGTTGTATGGTATTGTCGATGCCCGGACGCGGGTGGAGGAGGTTTGTCGCCAGTTTCAAATTGGCAGCTGGCGCAAAAAATATCCCGAGAAGCTGTCCGGTGGGATGAAGCGGCGGGCGATGATTGCCCGGGCGATGCTGCCAAGTCCTGACGTACTGCTGCTAGATGAACCAAGTGTCGGCCTTGACCCGGATATGCGTCAGGATATTTGGCAGGCGGTTCGAAATTTAAAGGCCGCCGGCAAAACGGTGCTTTTGACAACGCACTACATGGAAGAGGCGGAGGAACTTTGTGACCGGATTGCTTTTTTGCGGGCGGGACAGGTCCTCTATACCGGGACGACAACTGGCATACGTCAGCAGATTTCGCCGGAGCAGGAGATAAGCCTGGAAGACGCCTTCCTGGCGTTGGCCCTTGAAGGGAGGCGAATCGGATGATGGCAGGGGTGCAAGCGGTCTTTTACCGTGAAATGCTTATGCTCATCCGTCGGATTGGCGGCCTGGGGTATTTGTTCTCAGGGCTGCTATTTCCGATGATTTACCTCTTGGCCTTCGGCTGGGGCCTGGGGGACAGCGTAGCGGTGGCCGGTGGTTATATCGCCTATTTGGCTAAGGGCATGTTAGCCGTAACCGTGATGATGAATGCCTTTCAGCAGACAGCCCTTTCGGTCAGTGCGGCAAGGTTTTATTACCGCACCTTTGCGGTCTTGCGGCTGAGCCCCATTCATGACGGTGCCATTGTTTTAGGTATTGCCCTGGCGGGAACGGTCCGGGCGCTGCTGGCGGCAGCCGTAGTCTTTGTGGCGGCAAAATTATTTTTTGGGATTGCGATAGTAACGGGGCCGGGACTGCTGGGACTGGTGCTTACCGCCTTTGCCTTTGCGGCCTTTGGAGTAGCGGTAGGCTTGTCCATAAAGGGGCAGGAACAGTTTTCGATTGTGATAAATTTCTTTATCACGCCGATGACATTTTTCTGCGGTTCCTTTTTCCCCATTACCAATTTGCCGTCAGTAGTACAGCAAATCGTGCGATTTCTGCCGCTGTCCCTTACCAATCAGTTGTTGCAAGCCACAAGTTTGGTGGGAGAGGCTGGTATCGCCGCTTTCGCGTTGGTGTTTTTTATGATGGTTATTTATCTGTACAGTACCTATCGGGTACATAACTACAGTGAATTTTGATGGATGTTTTGAGATTTTTAGAGAAAGAGGATTTACATGATTAGAAAACTTGCAAAAAAGAAACGCACTTTATTCGCAGCAACGGTTTTAGGAACCATGACGATGGGAAGTTGCGTTGCAGCCGAGGCGGCTGCTGACGATACGATACAGACCCGGGATGTGGTGGTAACGGCCTCCCGGACGGAGCAGCAGGTGAAGGAAGCACCGACTGCGGTGGAAGTCATTACTCGGGAAGATATTGAAAACACCGGTGCCGAGACCCTGGCCCAGGCCTTGGAGATGGCAACGGGAATCAACGTACTGGAAAATGGCATGGTGGGCAATCAGTCCTCCATCCGCGGGATGAATACCAACCAGACCCTTATTCTGATTGATGGCCGCCGGGTGCGCACGGAAAACACCAGCGAGACTCAGAACTATTACGAGCTGCAGCGCGTCAATATGGATGAGGTGGAGCGCGTGGAAATCGTGCGCGGTGCAGTAAGCTCCCTCTACGGTTCCGATGCTTTGGGTGGTGTCATCAACATCATCACGAAAAAGCCCGGCAATCCAGGTGGTTCTGCTTCGGTGGATTGGACTTCCCGTCAGCAGGATACGGGATTCCGTTATGATTTAGGCAAGGATGGCAAATGGGCCTGGGCCATGAACGGCAAGGTGTCGGATGTACGCCGCCGCATGAGTGGTGCTTCGTCGAATCAATATGGCCAGCGCTATTACTTTGGCCTTGATGGCCGCATGGATGTGGCAGAAAATAAAAAACTGGATTTCTTTGTCAGCCATTTGTACGAGGATCTCTATATGATTGATTCGGCAGCGGCCGGTACCGATTATGACCACCGCCGTCTTTCCACTGGTTTGAAGTATTCCGGAAAAGACCATTTGGGCGAATACGAAGCGCAGGCCTATTATACGTATTTTGACAAGGACCAGCGCACGCGTAATCGCACGACGAATGCACTCAACAGCTTTGACGATATGACCTTTAATTCCTATGTGGCTGATGCCCGCCGCACCTTTGATTTGGATGACCGGAATACGCTGACCGTTGGTGGAGAATTCCGTCAGGAAGATTATGAGAGCACCCGTATCAAAAATGGTTCCCTAGGGACGGTAACCCGTGAGGGCATCACCAATAACATCGGCAAGGTATCCATGGATTATGGTGCGCTTTATTTGCAGGATGAATATGCCGCTAACAAACGCTGGCTGTTGATTCCTTCGGTGCGTTGGGATCATAACAATGCCTTTGGGAATGAAGTAACGGGCAAACTCGGTACCACATATAAACTCAGTAAACATACCCGTTTCAAAGCAAATGTCGGCTCGGCCTATCGCGCCCCGACGGCTTCGGAACTCTATTTCTTCTGGAAGCACACGCCGACAGCTCGTATGACGGTGAACATCCAGGGTAATCCGGACTTAAAGCCGGAGAAGGCTTTGATTTTTGATGGCGGCTTTGAGGCGGAAAAAGGCCGTACGTCAGGCAAAGTAACGTATTTCCACAACAAAGTCGATGACCTCATCAATCTCAATACGGTGATGGGCTATGTGCCGGGAACCGGTATGGTCGCCAACGGCAAATATGAAAATGTTGATAAAGCCACGGTACAGGGCGTGGAGTTTGAGGGAAAACAGAAATTGGGCAGCCGTTTCACACTGCGCAGTACCTATACCTATCTCGATGCTCGCGATGACAACAGCGGGGAGCGCTTGACCGGCCGCGCCCGTCACAAGACTTCCCTGCAGCTCCTGTATAAAGATAAGGCCCATGGCTTGGATGCAACCCTTTGGAATGATTGGTTGGATGGGTATAACTATTCTTCTAGCGGTAAAAATGGCACGACTGGTGCCAGCATTATGAATGTGGTGGTCAATAAGAAAATCGGCAAACAGGCCAGTGCTTATTTTGGCATCAACAATCTTACCAATCGCAAAAATGACATCCTCTATTACGATGGACGCATCTGGCGTGGTGGTGTGAAAGTAACGTTTTAACGGTTTTTCTGGGGAGGTTATTTGATGGAACTTGCGGTAACACCAGTGCATCCTAAGGCACGAAAACGGTTTTGGGCGTTAGCTGGCGGCCTGCTCCTGTTAGGAGCGGCGTTGCTGTTTAGTATCTGTCAGGGGGCAGCGGTGTTTTCACCGCTGTCAGCCTGGCAGATTTTGTCTGGGGGGGCTGGGCAGGAAAATTTTACGATTCTCTACCACGTCCGTTTGCCACGTTTGATTACCGGGGCTTTGACCGGCGTAAATCTGGCACTGGCTGGCTGTATCCTGCAGGGGATTTTGCGCAATCCCTTGGCAGACCCAGGGATTATCGGGGTGTCAGCAGGGGCGGGACTGGCGGCAATGGCTGTTATGATTCTACTGCCCAATTTGGCCTCGCTGGTGCCAATGGCCGCTTTTGTGGGGGCGTTGGCAGCGGTGGCCTTGGTGTTTTTCCTGTCCTGGGAAAATGGGATTCATCCGCTGCGCATGGTGCTGGCCGGAGTGGCAGTGGCAGCTTTCTTCGGCGGTGCTATGACGGCGTTGATGGTGTTTTATTCCGATCGGGTGCAGGGAACAGTCAACTGGATGGCAGGGGGCTTTGCGGCTAGGACTTGGAGTCATGTGTATATGGTGCTTCCCTATACGCTCCTAGGGCTGGCGGGAACTTTTGCTGGCAGCCGTTGGCTAAATGCCTTGCAGATGGGAGAGGAGACAGCACGCAGTCTGGGGGTGCGCGTGGAACGCGTGCGCCTCTATTTGCTGGTGTTGGCCGCTTTGCTGGCGGCATCGGCCGTCAGCGTGGCCGGTATGCTGGGCTTTGTGGGGCTGGTAATTCCCCATATGGTGCGGCTGCTGACGGGGGCAGATTTTGACTATTTGCTGCCATCAGCGGCGATCTGGGGGGCGGCCCTAGTGGTGGGGGCAGATGCAGCGGCCCGAGTTGCCTTTGCTCCTATAGAAATTCCCGTGGGCGTTTTCATGTCGTTTTTGGGAGCGCCGTTTTTCCTGTACCTGCTGCGGCAGGGCATGCAAAGGGGGCGCTAAAGATGGCAGAACACGAAACCCTGCTTTTGGCGGAGAAGCTGCGCTTGGATTATGGTGGCAAGGTGGTGGCCGATGGTTTGAATCTTGCCATTCACCGGGCGGAAATCACGGCGATAATTGGGCCGAATGGTTCGGGCAAATCGACCCTCTTAAAAGCGCTGGCCAGATTGCTTCGGCCAGGGGCAGGCAGCCTCAAGCTGCAGGGAAAAGATTTATGGGCCCTTCCGGAAAAAGAGGTGGCCCAAAAAATTGCCTTTATGCCCCAGAGTGCTTCGATACCGCCGGATTTAACGGTGGCTGAGGTGCTTCGCATGGGGCGGCTTCCCTACCGCAGTTTTTGGAGTTCTTGGCAGGCAGGCGATGATGTCATCTGTCAAAAGATGATGGAGCTTACTGGACTGGAGGCATTTGCCCAGCGTTCAATGGGGGAGCTGTCCGGTGGCGAACGCCAGCGGGCGCGATTGGCGCTGGCGTTGGTGCAGGAGCCGCAAATCTTGCTTTTGGACGAACCGACCACTTATTTAGACATTTGTCATCAGTTGGAACTTATGGCAATTGTGACAAAGCTCCATGAAGAAACGGGGCTGACGGTGGTTATGGTCTTGCACGACCTAAATCAGGCCGTTCGCTATAGCCAGCGGCTGGTGGCCATGAAAGAAGGGCGTATTCTTGCTGATGGTGAGGTGGATGAGGTCTTTTCCTGTGAGTTAGTGCGTCAGTTGTATGGCGTGGAAAACGAAATCAAGACCGTAGAGGTACAGGGAGAGGTGCAACAGGTATTTTTTCCGTCGGCAGTGATGGGATTATGAGCGATAAAAGGAGATAATTATGCGAAAACTAATGGGCCTGCTGGCATTGCTTTGCTTGCTGGGCGTGGTGGCTTGCTGGCTATTGCCGCGGGCAGAGACGGCAGTCAAGGAAACGGATACCCGTCAGGTAATTGATAGTGCTGGGCGCGAGGTGACGATTCCAAAGCATCCTCAACGGGTGGTTATCCTCAATGCGTCCAATTTGGATCTTTACGTTGCCGCTGGCGGCGCGCAGGCGGTGGTGGGAAAGCCAGTGTCCCAGGCACTATCCCCTAGTGTAGCGGAAGCGGTGGCCGGAGCAGAAGAAGTTGGAATCATTCATTCGCCGGATGTGGAGAAAATCCTTAGTTTAAAACCGGATTTAGTCATCGGCACCAATGTGCCCTATCATACGAATTTGGCAGATACCTTGTCCCAGGCAGGGATTCCCCTATACGTGCAGTCCCTGGACAGCATTGAGGACTTGAAGACAGCGCTGGGTTTTTATGGTTCACTGACGGGCAAAGAAGCCCAGGCGCAGGAGGTGGTAGAGAAGCTTACAGCGGATATTGCTTCGGTTAAACAACGGGCCGCAGGAAAAACGCCGCCTAAGAGTTTAATTATCTTCGGCTCTCCGGAAAGTTTCAACATGGGAACGGCCAAGTGTTTCACAGGAAATCTGCTGAATGAATTAGGCGGTGGAAATATTGCCGATAGAGCTGTTGGCGATGGTGGTTATTTGCCCCTTAGTATGGAGTTTGTGGCCCGGGAAAATCCCCAGGTGATTTTTGTCATCACCCATGGCAACGCGGCAGAACTGGAAAGTAAACTGCGGCAGGAACTGGCTGCCAATGAGGTTTGGCAGAATGTGGCGGCTGTACAGAGGGAAAAGGTGTATGTGCTGCCCTATGAGTTTTTCGCGGTAAATCCGGGGATACGGACTGCCGACGCGATGAAGGTGTTGGCTAAGGCCTTATATCCTTGATATAGGACTGTGATTGTGTTTGGATGATAAGGATGGCTTTTTTTTACCGCTTTTTTATGGTAGAATGTAAACAGTGTTTTTTTACAAAAGATATTGTTTACATATAGAGGGAGTATCGCCATGATTAATCAAAAAATGTATGAACTCGGTACAAAGAAATCCACAATCCGCACAATCTTCGAATTTGGTCGCAAGCGGGCAGCGGAAGTGGGGGAGGAAAATGTCTACGATTTTAGCCTCGGCAATCCCAATGTGCCGACGCCGGAGGTTATCAAGGCAGCAGCTGTCGATATTCTGACGAATATGGAGCCTAGTGCTGTCCACGGTTATACGGTGGCTCCAGGTGCCCCACAGACCCGTGAGGCATTGGCCAATAGCGTCAACAAGCGCTTCGGCACGAATTTTGCGGCGAAGAATTTCTTTATGACGGCTGGTGCGGCAGCGGCCATTACGATTTGCTTTAAGGCATTGGCCCAGCCGGAGGATGAATTTATCACCTTTGCCCCCTTCTTCCCGGAGTACCGTGCCTTTGTTGAGTCGGTGGGGGGCAAGCTGGTGGTGGTGCCGGCACAGCCTGCTGATTGGCAGATTGATTTTGCGGCCTTTGAAAAACTCGTGACGAATCATACCAAGGCGGTTATTGTCAACTCCCCGAACAATCCCAGTGGTGCTGTCTATTCGGAGGAGACTATTCAAAAACTTGCGGAGATTTTGCGCCGGAAAGAAGAGGAGTATCATCACCCCATCTTCATCATTTCTGATGAACCATACCGCGAGATTGCTTTTGAGGGCTATACGGTTCCCTATGTGCCGAAGTTCTATGACAATACGCTGGTTTGCTATTCGTACAGCAAGTCCTTCTCCCTGCCAGGCGAACGTATCGGTTACATCATCGTTCCCGATGAGGTGGCTGATTTTGGTAAAGTATATGGTTCGATTGCCGGTGCTGCCCGCGTGCTCACCCACGTTAACGCGCCGTCGCTTTGGCAGCTGGTCATTGGACGTTGTGCGGATATGCCTTCGGATATTTCCACCTATGTCAAGAACGGTCAGATGCTCTATCAGGGGCTTATCGATGCTGGCTTTGAGTGCGTGAAGCCTCAAGGCGCCTTCTACCTCTTCCCGAAATGCTTGGAGGAAGATGACTACGCATTCTGCGAGCGGGCGAAAAAATATGACCTTTTGCTCGTGCCGGGTACCGACTTTGGCTGCCCAGGCTATTTCCGCGCGGCTTACTGCATCAAGACCGAAACCATCGAAAAATCCCTGCCACTGTTCAAGAAGCTGGCAGAGGAATATAAGAAGTAAGATCTTTCGAAAATGACTTGTCAATTGACAGGTCATTTTTTTATATGTAGGAAAGATATATTTGCTGGGATTTGACAGGAATTTGACATCTGAGAGCGAATATACATGTTAGAATTGTTTGAAAAATCACAAATAAAAGGAAGGTTTGTGATGATAATGTCCGGTAATTGGATTTTTGATGTAAGGGAGTGATGACTGGTGGCAGAAAATGAACCGATGGTAGAGGTCTTTATCTACGAGACGCGTCAGTTCCTAGAGCAGTTGGAGCAGGTCGCGCTTGCAAGTGAGGACAGCGGCAGCTTCCAGCCAGAGGATGTCAATGAGGTGTTCCGGGCCATGCATACCATCAAAGGCTCGGCGGCTATGATGCTCTACGATGAAATCTCGCATCTAGCCCATGCGGTGGAGGATATCTTCTTCTATATCCGGGAGCTGCATCCGGAGAAAATTGATGTATCGGCCGTGACGGACATCGTACTGACGGCTGTGGATTTTATGAATGGGGAGATGGATAAGCTTGACAGTGGAGCTCAGCCGGATGCCTCCAGTGAGGAACTGCAAAAATCCACCCAGGAATTCTTGCGGAATTTCAAATTGGAAAATGGCCATGACCCCGATGTGGATTTGCGCAAGGCGAAAAAGACGTCACCCAAAGCGGTAGAAGCGGCGGAACCGGCAGAGCCTGCCAAGCAGCAGTATTTTATCCAGGCGGTGAAACCCGAAGAGGTCAAGACGGAATCTGGCAGCAATCATGTCTATAAAGCTGTGTTGCACTTTGACCCTGAGGGCGGCATGGTAGAGGTTCGTGCCTTTGGGGTAATCAATCGGTTGGAGGATCAGGCAGGGGAGCTCCATTATCTGCCGGAAAAGATTATTGAGGATGAAACGGCGGCTGATACCATCCTCAAAGAGGGCTTCAAGCTCTGGTTTACCACGGGACTGGGTGTGGAAGAGGTTCGCAAGCTGTTGGATGAGACGATGTGTCTGACGGGATTGGAACTTACGGAGCTTTCGTCGACAGCTGAGTGTGAGTATTGGCCGACGCCTAAGCAGAAAGCTGTCCAGGTAGTGGAAGAATCCTCGCCGATTGTGCCGGTAAAACCTGAGGCCAAACCTCGGCCAGCCCCCATAAAGCAAGCGGGGCATGATGGACACGAATCCCAAATGATTAGCGTCCGGGTGGATAAACTCGATCGTCTGATGGAATTGGTGGGGGAGATGGTCATTGCCGAATCGATGGTGACCCAGAACCCCGATATTCGCGGAATGGAGCTTTCGAATTTCGATAAGGCGGCCCGGCAGCTGCATAAGATAAACGGCGAGTTGCAGGATCGCGTCATGGCACTAAGGATGGTGCCATTGGAAGCAACCTTTAAGAAGATGAACCGCATCGTGCGGGATATGACCAAAAAACTTGGCAAACAGGCGAAACTGGTATTGGTGGGAGCGGATACGGAGGTTGACAAGAATGTCACGGAACATATTGGCGACCCGTTGATGCACATCATCCGCAATTCCATCGACCATGGCATTGAGATGCCCGATGTGCGCGTGGATGCCGGTAAGCCGGAACAGGGAACCGTGGTGCTGTCGGCACAAAATGCCGGTGGTGAGGTCGTCATTCGCATTGAAGACGATGGCGGCGGCATGAACCGCGACCGCATCATGAAGAAGGCCAGGGAGAAGGGAATCCTGACAAAACCAGAGGAGGAATATACCGATCAGGAGGTCTATAGCTTTATTTTTGCACCGGGGTTTTCGACGAAGGAACAGGTCACGGAATTTTCCGGCCGCGGTGTTGGGATGGATGTCGTCGTATCGAATATCAAAGCTTTGGGCGGAACGATAACGGTGGACAGCAATCCTGGCAAGGGAAGCGTAACCATCATCCGGATTCCTCTGACGCTGGCAATTGTGGAAGGAATGTGCATTAAGGTGGGGGGCTCTGGGTATACGATACCCATTAGCTCAATTCGCCGCTCCTTCCGGCCGGAGGAGGGAGATATTTTCCTGGATGTATCGGGACAGGAAATGTTCATGGAGGCGGGAAGCCCCTGTCCGATTGTGCGGCTTCACAGGTTATATGATATTGGAACCGCTAAGGAGCAGCTAACGGAGGGGATTCTGCTGGTGACGGAGGCGGATGACCACTATTTGGGAATCTTTGCCGATGAGCTGGTGGGGGTTCAGCAGATTGTCGTAAAGCCGGTACCGGGGTATATCCAGGCTATGACAAAGATGACTGGTATCACGGGCTGTACGATTTTGGGCGATGGCAGCATCAGCCTGATTATCGACCCGGGAAAACTTATGGGATTGCTGGTTGAGTAATAGGAGGAACGGAAATGGATGAAGAACTCCTGCAAGAGGAAGATACCCAAAAGGATAAATATTTGACCTTCACGTTGGGGGAGGAGCTCTATGGCATCGATATCCGCGTAGTTATCGAAATCATTGGCATCCTGCCCATTACCAAGGTACCGGAGGTGCCGGATTATGTGCGCGGTATTATCAATTTGCGCGGTAAAATCATTCCGGTTATCGATATGCGACTGCGGTTTGGCCGGGAGTTCCGGCCCTATACGGATCGTACCTGTGTCATCGTTATTGAGGTCAAGGATATACTGCTGGGACTTATTATCGATGGGGTCAGCGAAGTGCTGTCCATACCGGAAGGCCAGACTGTGGCTCCGCCGGAACTGAAGGCTGCCAGCAATCGCTATATACGGAATATCGGCAAGCTGCCGGATGCGAAGGTGGTACTTTTACTGGACTGGGAAAAATTATTTGATGTGGAAGAAGAGAAGATGCTCAGCGGGATGAATGAGGAAAGAGGGACAGAACATGGAACTGTTTAAGAATATGAAAATCAGTACCAAATTAGTGACTTTGACCGGAATACTCGGTGCTTTGGTGGTGCTTACCGCTGCTTGCTGTCTCTATCTTTTGAGCTCGGTAAGTGAACAGTATCAAAAGGTTTATGACGAAGATGCCTATGCGGCAACACTGGCGACACAAGCAGGGAAACTTTTTACCGAGTCCCGCAACGAGTATACGCGTTTTTTGACCCGGGTTGACCCGATGCTGCGGCAGGAATCCTTGACCAATATGCAGAAATGCGATAAGGAACTGGATGTGGTCTTTGGCGAACTGGAAAAACGGGCTATTTCGACTGAGGCCAAAAGGGTGATGAGCGACATCCGCGGGCAGATTGATACCTTCCGCAGCCAGCGCGATGCCTTGATTAAAGCTCAGTCAGCACCGGGGGCACCAGTGGAGAATCTGCCCGAGGCGAAAAAAGCATCGGAAACGGGATATAAACTGGCCCAGAGTTTTGACTCGGTGATGGAGATGGGCAATAAGGGAACCCAGGCAGAGTTTAAGAAAATCAAAGAGGAAATCGATAAAGCCATACTGATTTCGGTCATCAATATCACGGTTGTGGTCATCCTGGCGATGTTCTTCGGTCTGCGGTTGGCCCGCAATATCAGCGATCGCATCAACCGCATGGCTGACGCGGCTGAAGTGATTGGAGGCGGTGACCTCAGTCAGCCTATGAAGTCGGAAGGAGACGATGAAATTGCCCTGGCCGTGGCGCACTTTGAGAGTATGCGTCAAAATCTCAATCAGTCCATGAACAATATTCATGTGGCGGCGGAGCAGGTGGCGGCAGGTTCGCGTAATGTTTCCGAGGCCAGTGTATCCCTTTCCCAAGGCGCTGCCGAGCAGGCCTCTTCGGTGGAGGAACTGTCGGCGTCGATTTCGGAGATTTCGTCCCAGACGGCCAGCAATGCGGAAAATGCTGACAAGGCAAATAATCTTACGATACAAGCCCGCCAGCAGGCTGCGGTTGGGGATGCGGATATGAAGGAAATGCTGGCGGCTATGGAAGATATCAATACGTCTTCGGCTAATATCTCTAAGATTATCAAGGTGATTGATGAAATCGCTTTCCAGACCAATATCCTGGCACTCAATGCCGCCGTGGAGGCTGCCCGTGCCGGACAGCATGGCAAGGGCTTTGCCGTGGTGGCGGAAGAGGTGCGGAACCTAGCTGCACGCAGTGCCAAGGCAGCCAAGGAAACCACGGAGCTTATCGAGGATTCCATTACGAAGGTGGAATCTGGCCGGGCTATTGCCGGTAAGACCGCTGAGGCCCTTATGACAATCATGAATAATGTCTCGGAAGTGGCCGATATCGTAAGCTCCATTGCCAAGGCTTCCAGTGAACAGAAGCTGGCCTTAGAGCAGATTGACCAGGGTGTATTGCAGGTATCGCAGGTGGTACAGGCAAATTCGGCAACATCGGAGCAGGCGGCATCGGCCAGCGAGCAGCTCAATGCCCAGGCATCCCGGCTGCGTGAGACGGCTGACCAATTCCGTTTGGCACCAGGCAGTTCGCGGGGGACGGGAAGCTTTACACCGCCAAAACCTGTGGCCCGTGCGGCTGTAAGCCCGGCACCGCTGCCGGCACCGGCGGCAAAGCCTGCCGAACCAAAAGGGTACAAATTTGACGATGATGAGGAAGGATTTGGGAAGTACTGATGGAAGATTCGGTATTTCTGGCATATGCGAGCATTGTGGATCGTGAATTTGGCATCCAGCTGCCACGGGAGAAAAAGGCACTCTTGGAATCCCGTCTGCAACGGTTGTTCCACGAAGGGGAGGAGACGGCCAAATATCACGATGCCGCAGGCTTCTTGAAGGCCCTGAAACAAGATGGCACGGGAAAGCTCTTAAAGGCGCTGGCCGAGGCTATTACCACGCACCATACGTTTTTTATGCGTGAGGCGGACCATTTCTGGTTCTATCGGGATACGGTGCTGCCCTGGATTGCATCATCGGTTCAGGATGGCGATATCCGTACCTGGTGCGCGGCTTGTTCCACAGGGCAGGAAGCTTATACGCTGGCGATGCTGATGCAGGATCAATTTGGCCTGCAAGGATCCCGGTGGGAAAAGACCTTGCTGGCTACCGACCTATCGACGGAGGTGTTAGAAGTAGCCAGGGCGGGAATCTACGAAAAGGAATCCCTGGTTGGCATGCCGGATAACTGGCTGCGCGGTTATTTCCATGCCGTGGGCAGTGGGAAGATGCAGGTCAATGATGGGATACGGCAGCAGGTGTTGTTCCGGCCCTTTAATCTGATGACGCCGGGCTTTCCCTTCAAAAAGCCCTTCCATGTTATCTTCTGCCGGAATGTCATGATTTATTTCGATGCCCAGGTTCGAAACCGGCTGGTACGGCAGTTTTATGAGTATCTAGAGCCAGGCGGCTATCTTTTCGTGGGACATTCCGAAACGGTAGAGCGTCAGGCGGCGCCCTTTCAGTATGTGATGCCGTCGGTTTATCGCAAACCCTTGGATGCGGCGCCCAGCGAACCACGGCAGAATCTGGCAGGCATATACCAGCGGACGCGGGAAGCAACTGCCGGCATGCAGCACAATCTGCAGCTGGCAAGGCAGGCCGTTGGCAAGGATGAGGGCGTGGAGCCGCCCAAGAGAATAAAACTCATTGCACTGGGAGCATCTACCGGGGGCACGGAGGCTCTGGCAAGCCTTATCCAAGGCTTGCGGCCGCCACTGCCGCCTATTGTCATTGTTCAGCACATTCCCTATGGCTTTAGCCGGTTATTTGCAGAACGGCTCAATAATGAGTCGGAATTTACCGCTGCCGAGGCTGTGGATGGGGAGCGCTTGCAGCCCAATCATATCTATGTGGCCCCAGGTGACCGGCAGATGCGGGTGCGGCGGTTGGGCAGCGAGTTTTTCGTTTACTGCCGTGGCACGGAGCAGGTGAGCGGCCATTGTCCTTCGGTGGATGTGTTGTTTGATTCCGTGGCCGAGACAGCGGGGGCTGAGGCGTTGGGGGTAATCCTTACGGGGATGGGCAGCGATGGCGCCGAAGGGCTGTTGAAAATGCGGCAACAGGGGGCGCGTACCCTTGGACAGGATGAAGCTTCCAGCGTAGTCTACGGCATGCCCCGGGCGGCTTTTGAACGGGGGGCAGTCATGCGTCAGCTGCCACTTTCGGCCATGGCTGGATGCATTATGAGTTTGTCACATCAGCAGGGTTCTGTTGGAAAGGATGAAAGCGATGGGCAATGAAGTACAAGGACAGATACCCGATTCCGTTTTGCGCGGTCTGTTGGGAAGCCTGGGGGATGGGTTGATTCTGACGGATTTGGAGGAGCGTGTCACCTATATCAATAAAATGGCAAAACGCATTTTAGGCTGTGAAGAAAAACAGGTGATTGGCTGTGCCTTTCGAGAACTGTGCCCACTGGTGAATTTAAAGACAGGACGCAGCTTTGATAGTCCGTTGAAGGTAGCGTTAGCTGAGAAGCGCTCGGTGGGGTTGGCGCGCAATATCGGTATCTTTCGTGGGGAGCAGCAGAAACCAATCTTTTTGTCGGCAACCTGTTCGCCGCTGCATCTGGATGAAGGGGAAATCGTAGGCTGCGCAGTGATTCTTCGCAACGTGACCCACCTTCGCCGGCTGGAGGTTCGCATTGAGGCGGATCATGTCTACATGCGGACGGTGTTTTCGGCTGCACAGGTAGGCTTGTGTGTCCTCGATGAAAAGGGGGCCATTATCGATATTAACGATGCTGGCCTTGAAACTATGGAGACGACTTATAAGGAATCGGTGGGAAAACAGTTTGGCGATGTCTTTCGCTGTGAAAATAGCATTGAGGGGGGATGCGGGCATGGACAATACTGTGCAACCTGCCCGATTCGGCATCAGATAGAAACTGCGATTGCTACGGAAGGGTATACAAGCCAGATTACCGCAGCGATGCACAGCATTCGACGCAGGGAGAAAATATGGCTGCGGATGTTTTTTTCTCAGGCTTGGTCGGCGGAAATCGGCAAGCAAACGATTGTCACTATGATTGACGTCTCACAGCGCAAAAAAAGGGAGGATGCTTTGGAAGAGGCCCGGGAGCGGGCTGAGGCAGCCAGCCGGACGAAGAGTCAGTTCTTGGCCAATATGAGTCATGAAATCCGCACTCCTATCAATGGGATGAATGGCATGATTGACTTGACCCTGCATACCGACTTGACGGAAGAGCAGCGGGAAAATCTCATGAGTGCCAAGCAGTGCTCGGAGGATTTATTGCGAATCATCAACGATATTCTCGATTTTTCCAAATTAGACTGTGGGAAGATGGAGCTGGAATCCCTGGATTTTGACCTGCATAAGACTATGCGGCGGGTATGCACCGTTCACCGCAAGGTGGCGAAGGGCAAAGGGTTGTTCTTCCGACTGCCGGATTTGCGGGGAATCCCCCAGTTCATCACCGGAGACCCGATGCGGTTCCGTCAGATTATGCATAATCTGCTGACCAATGCTGTGAAGTTCACCGGTGAAGGCGGCGTGGCCGTGGAGGTGTCCAAGACTTTTCGCAAAGAGATGCCGGTGCTAAACATCGCCGTACATGATACGGGAATCGGTATGTCCTTTGAGGAACAGAAGAAATTGTTCCAGCCCTTTAGCCAGGTGGATGGTTCCACCACCAGAAAATTTGGCGGCACTGGGTTGGGGCTTATGATTGTGAAAGACCTTGTGGAAGCTATGGGCGGTGAAATCAGCGTGCATTCGGCGCCCCTTTGCGGCAGCAATTTTACCTTCTGGATTCCCCTTTATGAAGCAGATGGTGAAGATGAAGAGAGTCAGGAACGTTCGGTGTTCATCAATGATCGTTGGAATACTGATAGCGAAAAACAAGAGGCACCAGCCAAGGAAGAAGAGACGGATATCAGCGATATTGCGAATTTGCTTGCCTATTGCGAACAGCGTCTCGATGAAGATGGAGGAGATGCGACATGAAAATACTGATTGCAGAGGACGACCGGCTCAGCCGGATTTTCCTCAAGAAGTTCTTGGGAAACTACGGGGAATGTGATGTGGCAGTGGACGGCATGGAGGCTTTGGACCTTTTCATGGATGCGATAAAGGATAAGCAGCCCTACGAGTTGTTATGCTTAGATATCATGATGCCCCGCATCGATGGTTTAAAACTATTAAAGGCCATCCGGGTATTGGAAAAACAACATCAGTTGCAGCATACCTACATCATTATGATGACGGCGCTGGCGGATGTGGAATACGTGGATCAGGCATTGGAATTAGGCTGTGATGCCTATGCGGCTAAGCCAATTGATACCGATAAAGTGACTTTGGTTATGAAGAATCTCGGCTTGATAAAAGAATAGTGAATGCGAAAGAGCTTTTCTTCCGGGAAAGGCTCTTTTTCACTGGATAATGCCTTGTGGCTATGATAAAATGAAATTATCTAGAATTGTGCATAAAATGAGAATCTGTTAGAGAATAGATATAAGATTCTTAGCACAACGGAAATAAACTGAATGAAGCTATTGCAAGCCAGGGGTAGCGTGTATGGGGGTCTATTGATGGAGTTTCGGCAATTAGAGTATTTTTGTACCATCAGTGAATTGGAGAACTTTACGCGGACAGCTGAGGCACTGCATGTGTCTCAGCCGTCAGTCACCAAAGCCATCAAGGCATTAGAGGCAGAACTTGGAGTGATGCTTATCAATCGCAGCCAGAAGCATGTAAGTCTCACCGAGCAGGGAAAGGTGTTTTTGCTTCACGCCCAGCGAATCATGCAGGATGCGGCCTTTGCGAAAAAAGACATGATGCGGTATCGCTCAGATCGGCAGGACATCATCCACTTTGGTATGCCGCCGATGGTGGAGGGGTATCTTTTCCCGGACTTCTTTATGAAGTTCAAGGAGCAGGTACCTGATGTCATGCTGGACGTGCAGGAGTATAGCGATTCCGATGAAGTGCGTCAGCGGGCGGAAAATGGCGAGTTGGATTTCGGCATTGTCATGGGAAGTGATGAGGAACATCCGGAGCATGCCATGCCGTTGCTGCAGGATACCATGGTGCTCTGCCTGCCGCCGGAACATCCACTGGCAGAAGAGCCATCGGTATCCTTTGCGGAACTTCGCCATGAGAAGTTCATCATGCAGCAGCCCAATACTTATCAGTATCGTCAGATTATGGATCACTGTGGGGAGTATGGCTATGTGCCGGATATCGTTCTGTGCACGTCGCAGCTCAAGACCATAAAACAGTTGGTGGCCAATGGCAGCGGGATTTCGGTGCTGCCAAATTTCGTAACGCAGATGGAAAGCATCTTTGTGCGTAGGCCACTATCGCCGGTTATGGGGGTGCAGGCGTCGTTGTTCTGGGGCGAGAATAAGAATTTATCCAGGGCCGATACGCGGTTCATGCAGTTTATGAAGGAATATACGGAGACGCCGGATTTCCAGCAGCATTTCCGGCATTGTTGAAGAGGCAGGTTAGATTGTGCAATTAAAACGTCTTGAGGCATATGGATTCAAGTCCTTTGCGGATAAGATAACGATAGATTTTGACAAGGGCATCACGGCAATCGTTGGGCCGAATGGTTCGGGCAAGAGTAATATCACCGATGCAATCCGCTGGGTTCTCGGTGAGCAGAATGTCCGCAATTTGCGTGGAACCAAGGCAGAAGACATCATCTTCACGGGTTCGGCATCGCGCAAGGCCCTCGGTGTGGCTGAGGTATCCTTGTTTTTTGCCAACGATGGCACACTGCCGGTGGATTTTCGGGAAGTTGTGGTCACGCGCCGGCTTTATCGTAGTGGCGAGAGTGAATTCTATATCAACCGTTCCCGCTGCCGTTTGAAGGATATCTATAATCTTTTTGCCGATACGGGCATTGGCCACGATGGTATGAGCATCATCGGCCAGAACCGCATCGATGATATCCTAAACAGCCGTCCGGAGGAGCGCCGGGCCTTCTTCGAGGAGACGGCGGGTATCACCAAGTACCGCAACCGCAAGCGGGAGTCGGTGCGCAAGCTCACGGATACGGAAAATAACCTGATTCGCGTACAGGATATTATAAACGAAATCGAGAATCAGCTTGAGCCATTGGCGCGTCATGCCGAGAAAACCCGCGTGTTCAATGAACTCGACGAGGAGTACCGGAAATGCAAGATGACGAAGCTGGCCCAGGACTATGCCAGGGAAAGCCAGCGCAAAACGGATAACGATGGCAAACTGACTGAGGCCCGGGATGCGGCGGTAGCGGCGGAGACGAAGGTTAAGGCGGTGGCTGCCCGGAAAGAACAGCTGGGCAAGGAAATCATCGACTTTGAGCAGCAGCTCAAGGAACAGGCCGATAAAAACGAGGCCATCCGGCAAAAAATCGAAGCAGCTTCCACCGAGATGGCTGCACTGCAGGAGCGGCAGGAGCAAAGTGATGCGGCAAAGGCGCGAATCCTTGCCCGTCGCCAGGAGCTCAACCATGAGGTGGCTCAGGCCGTGGCTGATATGGCGAAGCTTTCGGAAAAAGAAGCCCAACAGAAAAAAGACTTGGAGTTGGCGGATAGTTTGCTAAGCCAGGAAAAGGAGAAAGCAAAACGCATTGCAGACCGCATCCGGGAACAGAAAGAAGTCGATAAAAACGCTGCCGAGAAACGGGAGAAGGCCCAGGCGGACCTAACCCAGAAACAGCAGGAACTGGCTCTTATCGAGCGGGATATTGAAAACGGCAGCGGGGACCAGGAAGCCCGGCAGGCAAGCCTTTTGGAAGCCCGGCAGGAACTAGAGCGGCTGGAAACTTTGCAGGAGCAGCTCACAGCGGAAATCCATCAGCAGGATGAGGCAATAAAAGCGCGGGTAGCTGAGCAGCAGCAGGCCCAGACTGCCCAGCGGGAAGCGGCCCAGAAGATGGCCGATTGCCAGCAGCGCTACAATGAGACAAGTCAGCAGATAAAGTCGGCGGAAAGCAAGCTTCAGTTCCTCTCCCGCATGCAACAAGATTATGAGGGCTTTGGCAAAGCCGCCAAGGCGGTGCTAAAAAGCCGGGAGAGCTGGCGTACTGGCGTAGCCGGTGCTGTAGCGGAGCTTATCGATGTTCCCCGCGACTATGTGACGGCGTTGGAAATCGCCCTAGGAGGCAACCTGCAAAATATCGTCACCGAAGATACCGATACGGCTAAAGCTGCTATTGCGTATTTGAAGCGGGAACGGCAGGGGCGTGTGACCTTTTTGCCACTGTCCACCATCGTATCCCGGCCGCCCAAGGATATCGCCTTTTCAGCTAATGAAGGCGTGATTGGCTGGGCCAGCGAACTGGTAAAGACGGAGGATAAGTTCCGCAAGATTGTGGACTTCCTGCTATCCCGGACGCTGGTGGTAGATACGCTGGATAACGGCCTTAAACTGGCGAAAAAACACAACTACAAACTCCGCATCGTCACCAAGGAGGGCGAACTGCTGAATCCAGGCGGTTCCCTTTCGGGCGGAAGCCGTCAGCATCAGGAGTCCAGTTTCCTCAACCGCGGTGGTGAGATTGAAGAACTCAAAGAAAAGCTGGCGGGCGGGAAAAAATTGCTGGAAACCCTCGTGGCTGAGCGAAAGGCCGCTGAGCAGGCCCAGGTGGAGGCCGCCAAACGGCAGGATGAAGCCATGGAGGCCCTCCACGAGGCCAACGTCCATCGGGCTGAGCTTCGCGTGAGCCGGGAGCGTCTGACCGAGAATTTGACAAGTCAAAATTTGACCGTTAACGAGTTGGAAGAGGCTGCAGAAAAAATCAAGGCGACCTTTGCCAAGATTCAGGAAAAGCGCACCCTGGCAGCAAGAGCGGTGGCAACTGCCCAGCGTGAGTTCGACGAAGCGGATCACGCTGCGGAAGATGCAGCTATTGAACTGGAAGACTTGGAACAGGATGCGGACGATTTGTCCGAGTACATCCAGAAGCGCGAAGTCAACCGGGCGGTATTGGAGCAGGAAGCCCTGCGGTCGCGGGAGCATTTGCTCTTGCGAACCCGGGATAAGGAGCGCAGCGAGCAGTCCCTGCGGGATAATGAGGCCGAGGAGCGGCAGTTGGTGGCAGGCCTGGAAGAAAGTGTCAGCCGCCTCGAAGTCATCCGCGGGCAGAATGCGAACTGGCAGAACCTCTTTGCCGAGGGACAGGCGGCCCATGATAAGCTCTATGCCCAGCGCATGACGAAGCTTACGGAGAGTCAGCAGGCGGACAAGGATGCCCATGAGGCAGCAAGAAAGCTCAATCAGGCCCAGGATCATGTCCACAAGCTGGAAATCATCGAGACGAAACTCCAGCTGGCCTTGGAAGAATGGCAGGAGACCATCCTTTCGGAATATGGACTTACGCCGGAGCGAGCTGCCGAAGAGGCCTTGGATATGGAACCGCCAGCGGTGCATCATCGCATGAAGGAATTGGAGCGCAAGATAAAAGAACTGGGCCCGGTCAACCCCAATGCCTTGGAAGAATATGAGGAACAGCAAAAACGCCATGACTTCATGGAGGGGCAGGCAAAAGACCTGATTGAGGCCAAGGAAAATCTGGAACATATCATCGCCGATATGGATGAAGCGATGACCAAACAGTTCAAAGAAGCCTTTGCCCAGATTCAGGTTTACTTTGCCGATATCTTTGTGCGCCTCTTTGGCGGTGGCAAGGCCGAGTTGAAGCTTTTGGATGAACACGATGTGTTAAACACCGGTGTCGATATCTTGGTGACCCTGCCCCAGAAGAAGCGGCAGAACCTCTCGGCTCTCTCAGGCGGCGAGCGCGCGCTGACTGTCATTGCACTGTTGTTCTCGTTCTTGCGCTATCGTCCATCGCCGTTTTCGGTACTGGACGAAATCGATGCGCCGCTTGATGAAGCAAACGTCGTTCGTTTTGGTTCGTTCCTGCGGGAATTTGCCGAAAATACGCAGTTCATCGTCGTAACGCATCGTAAGGGCACGATGGAATCGGTGGACACCATGTATGGCGTCACCATTGAAGATGCGGGTGTATCCAAGATACTGTCCGTCAAACTGGATGATATAGAATAAACGGAGGCAATCCATGGGATTTTTTGATAAACTGAAAAAAGGTTTGAACAAGACGCGGGAAAACCTGACCAATAAGATTGAAAAGCTCGTCATCGGCTATGCGGATATCGATGAGGACTTTTTGGAAGAGCTGGAAGAAACGCTGATTATGGCTGACGTCGGCGTGCAGACTACCGAGACGCTGATGACGGCGGTTCGTAAGGGCATCAAGAAAAAGGAAATCAATACTCCGGAGGATTTGAAACCCTTCCTGCAGAAAACGATTGTGGACATCCTCAATCGCGGCGAGGATACGACGCGCAAGGCCGAAGAAGGCCCCACGGTGCTGCTGGTCATCGGTGTCAACGGCGCCGGCAAGACGACCACCATCGGCAAGCTCAGCGCCTACTACAAGGAACAGGGCAAATCGGTTATGCTGGCGGCTGCCGATACTTTCCGGGCGGCCGCTATCGACCAGCTGGAAGTCTGGGGACAGCGCACCGGCGTTCCGGTAATCAAACACGAAGAGGGCTCCGACCCGGCAGCGGTGGCCTTTGATGCCGTAAAGGCGGCCAAAGCGCGCGGCATTGACATGCTGATTATCGACACTGCTGGCCGTTTGCAAACCAAGTCCAACCTCATGCAGGAGCTTGAAAAAATCAATCGTGTCATCGGCCGCGAGATTCCGGGGGCACCCCATGAGACCCTGCTGGTGCTCGATGCCACCACGGGCCAGAATGCCATCAGTCAGGCCGAGCTCTTCACCAAGGCCGCACCGATTTCTGGTGTTGTGCTCACGAAACTCGACGGCACGGCCAAGGGCGGCGTGGTTATCGGCATCAAAAACCAGCTTTCCATGCCAGTAAAATGGATTGGCGTCGGCGAAGGTGTCGAAGATCTGCGTCCCTTCAACGCCGATGATTTTGCCAAGGCCTTGTTCGAGGGATAAAAGTCATAAAGATGCCACCTTCCAGATTTCTGCACCGGACAAGAAGGAAGTAACTAGTAACGGTAGTGAGATTGCATAAAAAACTCTCGGACATTTGATTGGCTTACGTGTGAAGCAATCGAATGTCCGAGAGTTTTCTTTTCGTAATTTGGGAGCCGGCTGCAGGACCGTCAAACCGTGGTTGGCGTCGGGTTATTGGACGGGACAGCCGGCATGATTGGTTTATACATTAAGTATACCATATATTCTGAATAGTTGCACTATATTAGGGGGATATTTTTGCCGACAAGATGGCGATGTTTCATAAACATTTCATAGGTATCGATTATAACGTGTTTAAGGATTCATATTTGTATTTATTTCAAATATGAGGTATTATGATTAGGTAATAAAAACAGTGCAGGAAAAAATCCATCAAGGAGGCACAACGATGTTGAATCACGAACAGTGGAATGGTTTTACCGGAGGGCTTTGGCGCGAGGAAATCAATGTCCGCGACTTTATACAGAAAAACTACCAGCCGTATGAGGGGGATGAATCCTTCCTGGCTGCTCCGACGGATGCTACGAATAAACTGTGGGGAAGATTGCAGGAACTGCAGAAGGAAGAACGCCAAAAGGGCGGCGTTTTGGATATGGATGTGGATATCGTATCCGGTCTGACTTCCCATGGGGCAGGCTATATCGATGAATCTATGAAGGATTTGGAACGGGTTGTCGGCCTCCAGACAGACAAGCCGCTGAAGCGTGCCTTCATGCCCTATGGCGGCATTAAGATGGCAGAGCAGGCTTGCCAGAACTATGGCTATGAGCCAAGTGCGAAACTTCATGAGATTTTTACGAAATATCATAAGACCCACAATCAGGCAGTGTTTGATGCCTATACGCCGGAAATCCGCCGTGCCCGTCACAGCCATATCATCACGGGCTTGCCGGATACCTATGGCCGCGGCCGCATCGTGGGCGACTACCGCCGCGTAGCGCTTTATGGTATCGACCAGCTGATTGCTTCCAAAGAAGCGGACAAGGCGAATGTCGGTATTGATGGGGTTATGACCGACGATGTCATCCGCCAGCGGGAGGAGCTCACGGAGCAGATCCGTGCGCTGCAGGGCATGAAAGAAATGGCTGCCATCTATGGCTTTGACATCTCGGCCCCGGCCAAGGATGCCCGCGAGGCTGTACAGTGGCTCTATTTTGGCTATCTGGCCGCCATCAAGACCCAGAACGGCGCTGCCATGAGTGTTGGCCGCATTTCGACCTTCCTCGATATCTACATCGAGCGCGACATTCAGAACGGCAAGCTGACGGAAGCGGAGGCCCAGGAGCTCATCGACCATCTTGTCATGAAGTTCCGCATGGTAAAATTTGCGCGCATCACATCCTATAATGAGCTGTTCTCAGGCGACCCGGTCTGGGCGACGCTGGAAGTTGCCGGCATCGGCATGGATGGCCGCAGCCTGGTAACGAAGAACGACTACCGCTTCCTGCATACCCTTGAGAATATGGGCCCGGCTCCAGAGCCGAACCTCACGGTGCTCTATTCCTCGGCGCTGCCGGAGAACTTCAAGCGCTATGCGGCCAAGATTTCGGTGACGACGAGCTCCATCCAGTATGAGAACGACGATGTCATGAAGGTGGAGTGGGGCGATGACTACTCCATCTGCTGCTGCGTATCGGCTACCCAGACGGGCAAGGAGATGCAGTTCTTCGGGGCGCGCGCGAACCTGGCCAAGTGCCTGCTCTATGCCATCAATGGCGGTGTGGACGAGAAGTCCGGCGAGCAGATTGGGCCGGAGTACCGCGGTGTCACCGGGGATATCCTGGATTACGAGGATGTCGTGAAGAAATTCGACCGCATGATGGATTGGCTGGCAGGTCTTTACGTCAATACGCTGAACCTCATCCAGTATATGCACGATAAATATTACTATGAGGCCGCTGAGATGGCCCTTATCGATACGGATGTGCGCCGCACGTTTGCTACGGGTATTGCTGGCTTCTCCCATGTGGTTGACTCCCTGTCGGCCATCAAATACGCCAAGGTCAAGGCTATCCGCAACGACGCGGGCATCGTGACCGATTACGAGACGACGGGGGATTTCCCGCGTTACGGCAATGACGATGAGCGTGCCGACGAGATTGCCAAGTGGCTCTTAAAGTCGTTCCTCGACAAGATCAAGTCCCGTCACACCTATCGCAACTCGGAGCCGACGACGTCGATCCTTACGATCACGTCGAATGTGGTCTATGGCAAATACACGGGGGCAATGCCGGATGGCCGCAAGGCTGGCGTACCGCTCTCGCCGGGGGCTAACCCAAGCTATGGTGCCGAGCAGAATGGCCTGTTGGCATCGCTGAACTCCGTGGCAAAACTGCCCTATGAGTGGGCCCTTGACGGCATCTCCAATACCCAGAGCATGACGCCGGAGGCCCTCGGCCATAATGACGAGGAGCGTTCCGCGCAGCTTGTGAATGTGCTTGACGGCTACTTCGACCAGGGCGCCCATCATCTGAACGTCAACGTCTTTGGCCGCGAGAAACTCCTCGATGCCATGGAGCATCCGGAGAAGGAAGAGTATGCAAACTTCACGATCCGCGTCTCGGGCTATGCGGTCAAGTTCATCAACCTGACCCGCGAGCAGCAGCTTGACGTCATTGCTAGAACCTTCCATGCACACATGTAAGGGGTATATCAATGCGGTAGAGAGCTTCGGCTCGGTGGACGGGCCGGGGCTTCGCTACATCTTCTTCCTGCAGGGCTGCCCGCTGCGCTGCAAGTACTGCCATAATCCCGAAACCTGGCAGGGCACAGGCGGCACGGAGATGACGGCCCCAGAGGCACTGGCTAAGGCCCTGCGCTACAAGTCCTATTGGAAAAATGGCGGTGGCATCACCGTGTCGGGGGGCGAGCCGCTGCTACAGGCAGAATTTGTCACAGAACTGTTTACGCTGGCCAAGGAGCAGGGCGTTTCGACCTGCATCGATACCTCAGGCGCTGTCTTTTCCCGGGAAGAGCCGGTGCTTTCAAAGCTTACCTCACTGCTGGCCGTAACGGATACGGTGCTCCTGGATATCAAGCATATTGACATGTCAAAACATCGGGACTTGACCGGTCAAGATAACACACAGATTCTTGATTTTGCCAAATACCTGGCTGAAATCGGGAAACCAGTCTGGATTCGCCATGTCCTTGTACCGGGCATTACCGATGATGCGGAAAGCCTTGCTCAATTGTCCAGCTTTGTGGCGGGACTTGGCAATGTCCAGCGCTTTGAAGTACTGCCTTATCATCGCCTGGCCATCCATAAATACGAAGAACTGGGGCTGGATTACCCTTTGTCCGATGTGCCAGAGCCAACAAAGAAAATGGTAGCAAGGGCAGAAGAAATCCTGCGCACAAGTGAATATCAGGGATATAAACGCTGAATAACAAAGTACGTTTGTCATATCCCATAAATCAGCGGTCCGAAAGGGCCGCTTTTTCTATGCGCAAAAAGCGTGAGAAGGTAGACTTACGCAATAATATTTGCTGAGAAAAAGGGAAATGATTGTTGGTTCGCGAATTTCAAGGCATCAGCAATTGTCAATCATAAAGGAGTAGTGGCTATATGGACAATCAAAATCCTGTTATGGCGGCCGACAAAGCCGACCGCAACGATATTATCATCAAGACTAGCGTCATAGGTATCCTGACCAATGTGCTACTAGCCGCCTTTAAGGCGGCTATCGGCCTGGCGGCCAATTCCATCGCCGTGACCTTGGATGCGGTGAATAATCTTTCCGATGCCCTTTCTTCTGTTATCACCATTGCCGGGACGAAACTGGCGGGGAAACTTCCGGATAAAGAGCATCCCTTCGGCTATGGCCGGATTGAGTACCTCAGCGCTTTGGTGGTGGCAGGCATCGTGCTTTATGCAGGTATCACCGCCGCCGTGGAATCCGTGAAGAAAATGATTTCGCCGGAGGTGCCGGATTACAGCGTGACGGCACTGATCATCATCGGTGCAGCAGTGGTCGTAAAGATAATATTGGGAAGATTCGTCAAGGCGCAGGGGGAAAGAGTAAACTCCGGTTCCTTGGTTGCCTCGGGGTCTGATGCTTTGTTTGATGCTGTGCTTTCGCTATCGGTGCTTATATCGGCTATCCTCTTTATTGCTACCGGCATATCGCTGGAGGCTTATGTCGGTGCCGTGATTTCTGGTTTCATCATCAAATCGGGTATCGACATGATACGGGACACTTTGGATGAAATACTGGGGAAACGTATGGATAAAGAAACATCCCGGCAATTGAAATCGTTGTTGTCCGATGAACCGGAAGTGCGGGGGGCCCATGACCTGGTTATTTATAATTACGGGCCGGACAAGGACTTGGCCTCGGTTCACTTGGAACTTCCGGATACCATGAGCGTAAAAGAAGTAGATAGTCTGACTAGGCGGTTGGAAATGAAGGTGTTCAAGGCGACGGGCATTATTCTTGCCGCGGTAGGGGTCTATTCTTACAACACGGAGGACAGTGTGGCGGCAAGGGTGCGGGTTGATGTGACGAAACTGGTGCTGGCCCATGAATGGGCTTTGCAGCTTCACGGTTTTTACTTGGATGAAACAGCTAAGATTATGCGGTTTGACGTAGTCATGAGTTTTGATATACCGCATAAAGAAGGTGTGCGGATCCTTCAAGAGGAGATGCGGGCCGCTTATCCGCAGTACGATATTCAGATTGTGCCAGATGTAGACTTATCCGACTGACCGGCAGCAGCTTTTTATGACACCAGCAGGTTGAAGGAGCAGGCATAGGTTAATGTGAGTTTTACTACGGAGAAATGAGATTTTTATAAATTCCATTTGACAAAATGGAATTTTACTGTATAATAAGGCGTGTAAGATGAAATGAAGGATTTAGAGACCAGCGTTGTATTTTAGGAGGAAAACTTATGAGCATTTACGGACTGACGAAGGGGACGGAGCTGGAGAACATGGTAAAGAGCATCATGCAGGCTGAGGCCAATGGCACCATGATGTATTATGCGCTGGCTCGTTTGGCCAAAGAGCAGGGCTACGAGGATGTTGCATCTGAGCTCATTGAATCTGCCAATCAAGAAGCGGTTCATGCCGGGTTCTACGCCGTACTCAACGGTAAGTATCCTCAGGATTTCTGGAATCTTCTGCGTACGGTGCAGAAGGCGGAAATCAATGGCGAGGTACAGGTTAAGGCCATGGCCGATAAAGTACGGGCCGCAGGCTTTGCTGAGGCTGCTGATGAGATGGAAATCTTTGCGAAGCAGGAAGGCCATCATGGTGTGGTTATCGGCAAGATCCTGGAGAAGTATCAGCCAGAGAAGAAGGCTCCGGCAGGGAAAGTCTATATCTGTCCGGTCTGTGGCTTTGAGCACGAAGGGGATATAAACGATGAGCCAGACGATTACGTCTGCCCTCTTTGTGGTCAGCCCAGGAGTGTTTTCCAGGAAGCTAATTAAATCATTTTGTTGTCCTTTTTTTAGAGATAAGGAGCTGATGGCATGGAGAAAAAACGTATCCACAAGGATATCATCATCATTGGTGCAGGCATGGCGGGGCTCACAGCGGCCCTTTATGCCGGCCGTATGAACCTTGATGTGCTGGTGCTGGAAAATGGTATCATCGGCGGACAGATTGCCAATGCAACCGGCATTGAGAACTATCCGGGCTTTGCCAAGGTTTCTGGCAAGGAACTTATGGGCACTCTGCAACAGCAGGCGGAAAGTTTTGGGGCGGTCATTGATGAGTTTGACTCCATTGTGAAGGTGAGCCTTAAAGGGCAGCCTAAACTGGTGGAGACGGAGGAGCATTTCTATGAGGCCGATGTCATCATCATTGCCTCGGGCATGAACCGTCGCAAGTTGCCTCTGCCGGAGGAGAAAAAATTCGCTGGCAAGGGCGTGCATTACTGTGAACTCTGTGACGGGCACATGTATCAGGATAAGGTGATTGCCGTCATGGGCGGTGGCAATGCTGCCGTGGATGCCGCTAATTTCCTCACTAAGTATGCCAGTAAGCTCTATCTGATACATCGCTCGGATTTCCGGGCCGATGAAGTCTCCCAAAAGCGATTAAAGGAAAATCCCAAGGCAGAAATCTTCTTGCAGACGGAAATCAAGAGCCTGCAGGGTGATGGGCGGTTAGAGAGCATAGAGGTGCTGGACAAAATCTCAGGCGAGACCCGCAGCCTGCCGGTAGATGGAATTTTCGTCAATATCGGTGTGGTGCCCAATACGGCGCTTTTCCAGGAGGAACTGCCGCTGACTGATAGCGGCCGCATTGAAGCCGGAGAAGACTGCCGTACCGCTATTCCTGGCGTATTTGCCGCCGGGGATGTGCGGGAAAAGGAAATCCGCCAGCTGACCACCGCTGCTGCTGATGGCACAGCGGCAGCTCTGCTGGCTGAGAAATATTTGGTAAAACTGAAGGAGGGTAATGAAGTATGGTAAAAGTATACTCAATCAATGATTGTCCTTGGTGCGAAAAGGTCAAGAAGTATCTGAAGAGCAAGAATGTGGAATTTGAAGAGCACAATATCGAGGAAAACGACGCGGACCGTGATGCTTGCTATGAGCTGACGGGAGACACCATGGTTCCCATTACCACGGCCAATGACAAGGATTATGTGCTGAGTTTTGACAAGGCTAAGTTGGACGAATTGTTGGGCCTTTGATTGATAATAATTAGCGGTAAGAGAGGAGAATGATTATGGGGATTTATGATTTTGTGGTAAAGACCAATAAGGGTGTGGAAAAATCCCTGGCTGATTATAAGGGCAAAGTGCTGATAATCGTCAATACGGCCTCTAAGTGTGGTTTCACGCCCCAGTTCAAAGAATTGCAGGATCTCTATATGAAGTACAAGAGCCAGGGACTGGAAATCCTGGGCTTCCCCTGCAATCAGTTCGCGGAGCAGGAGCCGGGCAGTAACAGTGAAGTACAGGAGTTTTGCCGCCTTAACTATGGTGTGACCTTCCAGATTTTTGAAAAGGGTGATGTGCGCGGTGAAACGGCTCAGCCACTCTTTCAATACTTAATCGAGCAGCAGGGCTTCCAGGGTTTTGATGAATCTCATCCTATTGCCGCCAAGCTGATGGAAGCCCTTCAGCAGAATTTCCCGGAATATCTGGAAGGCGATTCCATCAAATGGAATTTCACCAAGTTCCTGGTAGATAGAGAGGGAAACGTGGTGGCCCGTTTTGAGCCAACCTTCGCTCCTGCAGACATGGCTAAAGAAGTTGAAAAATTACTATAATCCTATACAAGGCAGCCTTCTTCACGATTTCGGTGAGGAAGGCTGCTTTTGTTTGTAATAAAATCGATTCCGTAAACACGTCTTTTTGATAACTAAAAAATAAGAGGAATGATAAGTTTTGGTATAGAATGGAAAAGATAACAGAAAAATGCTATGAGTACTGACTCCCAGACGACATAGTGACAATTGAATAAGTGAGGAGTGAAATGTATGGATTCTGCGGTAATTACCTTATGTGTGCTTTGCGTAGCGGGGTTCTTCTTTGCTACGGAACTTATTCCTTTGGCTGTTACGGCCATGGGATCGGCTATCTTGCTGGGCCTGTTTGGGGTGTTGACGCCCGCACAGGTTTATTCTGGCCTGTCCAATTCAACGGTGGTTTTATTTGCGGGCATGTTTGTCATCGGGGCGGCGATGTTTCAGACGGGATTGGCGCAAAAAATTGGCGTAACCGTCGTAAAGAAAGCTGGTACCGATGAAAAGAAACTGATGCTGGCCTTGATGGTCATCACCATTGTCCTGTCCGGTGTTTCGTCAAATACGGCGACGGTGGCCTGCCTGATGCCGGTGGTGGTGCAGATTTGTATTGCCGCCCACATTCCCGTGTCGTCACAGCTCATGGGAATGGCATTGGCGGCAAATGTCGGTGGTACCCTTACCCTTATCGGTACGCCGCCGAATATCCTCATGAGTGCAACCCTCGAAACCTCTGGGTACAGTCCCTTTGGTTTCTTTGAATTTGCCCTTATCGGTATCCCGCTGTCACTGGCTGGTGTCCTTTACATGATGACCGCTGGGCGGCGTCTGTGCCCGCATAATTATGCCGATAATAACTTGTTCGATCAGGAGTCAGCGGAACCGGAAAATCCGCGCAAGATGCTCATTTGTGCTATTATTTTGATTTGTGTAGTTGTGGCGATGGTCTTGGAGAAGGATATTGGTGTGCCCATGCAGACTTCGGCTATTATCGGTGCTTTGGCCTGCGTGCTCACGGGATGCGTGACAGAAAAGCAAGCCTATCAGGGGATTGACTGGGTTACGATTTTTCTGTTCGCCGGCATGCTGCCGCTGGCCAGTGCTATGGACAAGAGCGGTGCAGGCAAGATGATTGCCGATTTTGTCATTGGCCTTATCGGCTCAGAACCTTCGCCCATGGTCATCGTCGTGGCGATGTTCATCCTGTCCTGCGGCCTTACCCAGTTCATGAGCAATACAGCGTCGGCCGCCCTTTTGGCACCGATTGGCATTTCGATTGCCCAGTCCATCGGGGCGTCGCCTTATCCCGTGCTTATGACCATCGGCATTGCCGCTTCCTGCGCCTTTACGACACCGGTGGCAACGCCGCCGAATACGTTGGTGCTGGGGCCTGGTAAATTCCGGTTTATCGATTATGTCAAGGTCGGTATTCCGATGGTTATCGTGGCCCTGCTGGTATGCGTGGTGGTCATTCCGATATTCTGGCCCTTCTTCCCAGGATGAGGATAGCAAAATATTAGCCTGAATCGAGGAGGAATACCTATGGAACGCGAAAAAATCATTCGGGGGATTGAAGCCTTTGACCCCGAACTGTTTGACTTTATACAGATGGAATTGAAGACCCAGCGCTATACGTTGTCGCTTTTACCCAACGAGAATTATGCCTCGCCCTTTTGCTCTTATCTGAAGGGGAGCCTCTTAAGCAATACCTATATGGACTATCACGATGTATTGACCTGCAGCCGCCTGGAGACGCTGGCCATTGAGCGGGCCAAAAAGCTTTTCGGCAGTGAGGCCGCCATCGTGCGCATCAGCAACCTGGTGGCAGCATCCCAGATTGTCTTTCACAGCTTTGTGAAAACTGGGGATACCATTATGTCCTTTAACCTGCGCAAGCAGGAGTATTGCTATACCGATGACATGAAATATGATTTCGTGAAGTACAGCATCGAGCCGGAGACTCAGCATCTCGATTACCGCCATATCGAAGCGCTGGCGCAGGAATGCCGGCCGAAGATGATAATCTTCTCGCCCATAAACTATCCAAAAGATGTCAATTACCGGAAGCTGGCCCAGATTGCCCATGGGGTGGGAGCCGTGCTCTGGGTGGATATGAGTGCGGTGGTGGGCATGGTGGCGGCAAAACTCATGCATTCGCCGGTACCCCATGCAGATGTGGTTACCTTTTATACGCACGACACGCTGCGGGGGCCGCAAAGCGCGGTTATCTTGACCAACAGCGAAAATGTCGACCGGCTAAATGAAATCGCCATCAATACCGGGCATGTATACCTGCAGGAAAATATTTTGGCGGCCCTGTGCATTGCTTTCCGGGAGGCTGAAACCAAAGAATTTGGCAATTACTGTCAGCAGTGTCTAGACAATGCCAACGCCTTGATGAATTCCCTCAAGGAGAATGGGCTCAATATCGTTTATCATGGCACCAACAGCCAATATGTAGCCCCCGAAGTTCATTGTAAGGATCGCGGCGCTTTTTTAGCCCAGGTTAAGCAAGCGGGCTTTATCGTCAAATGTGACAACATCATGACCTTTGATGATAACAAGACGATTCCCGCCCTGCGGCTTTCTAGTCTGATTCCGACGACCCGTGGCATCAAGGAAGAGGAAATGGTGGAAGTGGGACGGTTGCTGACCAAGGCTATTGTTCCGGATATCGACTCCAAACAGATTGCCAAAATCCGTCAGTCCTTGGCGGAAATCGTCTTTACAAAACCCCTTTTCTCAGAGGAATGGTTACCGCGGAAGAATATTGTCAATCCGCTCTACAGTTCCCAGAATATCAACTATTCCCGAGAACTATATGCCGCTAACAAGAAGAGCTTTCTGCGGCATCTCTTTGGTTTTGATGATTAATATCATTGACAGTGTTTTAGGGAAGTAATATAATGTCTATTGTGATATAAATCACAGTAATAATTTCATATTCAGGGAACAGGTGCCATATGATGGCCGAAGAGAAAAGCCGGTAAAAGCCGGCGCGGTCCCGCCGCTGTGAGGGGAGCAAACTTGCAAATAGGTCACTGGATGAAAATCTGGGAAGGCGCAGGTTGGCGATGAACCGAGCCAGAAGAACTGCCTGTCCGAAAAGTCACCGTTTTGACTGGTCGGTTGACATTTGACCGGTCAAGTTACCTGCGAGCGATGGGGAGGGACTTCTGAGTATCTGATTTGGGAAAAAAGAGGTCTTTTGGCGTGTGCCAAAGACCTCTTTTCTAATATATCCAAACAATAGGGGGATTTCATTATGAAAAATTGGAAAAAAGCATTAGCAGTATCGCTGGCTTGCACGGCCGCTTGGGGAATGGCTGCTCCACAGACTGAGGCTGCCTATCAGCTGAATCCGGAGGTCAAGAAACCGACGATGGCGCTGAAGACTGCATCGGAAATCGGTGTGCTCAAAAATGAAAATCCAGAACTCAAAAATCTTGCGGATAAAGATGCGATTGTTGTCATGACCTTTGGTACGACGTTTAAAGATACGCGAGCTAAGACCATCGATGCTACGGTGGATGCCATCAAAGCCGCTCATCCGAACACGAAAGTGGTAACGGCTTACACCTCCCATATCATCATCAACCGTGTCCAGAAAAACGAGGGCATCAAGTTCCCAACGCCGGAAGAGGCTCTGGACCAGCTCAAGGCTGATGGTTACAGCCGTGTAGCGCTGGTTTCTCTCGATGTTATTCCGGGGATGGAATACAATTACGACATGGGCGTATACCAGAACTACAAGAAGGACTTTAAGAAGATGACGCTGGCTACGCCGCTGATGTACTGGCAGGGCCAGGAAGAGCAGGCCGATGATGTAACGGAGACCCTCAAGGCTATGTCTTCCCAGTTCCCGAAACAGGGCAAAAAAGATGCCATCCTGATTATGGCTCATGGTACGCCGAACATCTCCAATGCTTATTATTCCGTTATGCAGGCAAAGCTCGATGAGATGGGCTACAAAAATGTCTATGTTTACACGGTAGAGGGCTGGCCGTCTCTGGAAACGGTTATGCCGAAGCTCAAGAAAAATGGCATCAAACACGTTACGCTGATGCCGATGATGATGGTTGCTGGCGACCATGCCAACAACGATATGGCTGGCGCCGAAGAAGATTCCCATAAATCCATTCTGGAAAAAGCTGGCTACAAAGTCGATGCATATATCCATGGCCTCGGGGAAAACAAAAACATCCGTGACCTTTATGTCGCTCGGGCAAACGAAGCTTGGGATGTACTCGAAGCCAATAAATAATTATTTGGCCGAATATATGACGCGTGCGGTTCTCGCACGCGTTTTTCTTATGTGGAGGGTATCGGAGAAAATCCGCGATTTGCGGACATTTTTCTTGACGATGGGGCATTAAGTCCTTATAATGAATATATAATTTTAATAGCAACGAGCAGCATGGCTGACGGATTCGTGGAATTGACCACAGGCCGTGCTGTTCGGGAAAAAGCCGACCGTCTGGGCACCTTTTTATGGGCTCAGGCTGTCGGCTTTTTTGGTAGGCTGAAGGAGCGATTATTTTGGAGCTGTTGGAGAGAAAAATACAGGAAGAAGGCATTGCTTTGCCGGGCAATGTGCTCAAGGTGGATTCTTTTTTGAATCACCAGATTGACCCGGAACTGTCGCTGGCGATGGGCAGGGAATTTGCCCGTCTGTTCCGCGATGCGGGCATTGACCGGGTGCTTACCGTGGAGGCCTCGGGCATTGCCATCGGGGTCATGGCGGCCCTAGAGCTTGGTGTGCCGCTAGTCTTTGCCCGCAAGAAGAAATCAGTACTCATAAATGAGCCAGTTTATTCTCATGAGGTATTCTCTTTTACGAAAAAGGAAACCTCAGAAATCATCGTATTGCAGAAATATTTGCCTGCTGGTGAAAAAGTGCTCATCATTGATGATTTTCTTGCCAATGGTGAGGCGGCCTTGGGGCTGGCTCAGATTGTGGAGGAGGCTGGTTCGAAGGTTGCCGGCATCGGCATCGCCATTGAAAAGGCATTCCAGCCGGGCCATCAGCGTATACTCGACAAGGGCTATCATTTGGAGGCTCTGGCGAGCATTGCTTCTCTTGACGATGGCAAGATTACCTTTGTGGAAAAGTGAGAATGGAGGACTAATTGTGACGAAGGCGATTCATCCTGTTGACCAGAAACTTCCTTGGGAGCGCACCCTTATCTATGCCGCCCAGCACGTGCTGGCTATGTATGCCGGTGCGGTGGCCGTACCGCTCGTGCTCGCTGGTGCTATCGGGCTTTCGACGGAGCAGCTTATTTATTTAATCAACGCCGACCTCTTTACCTGTGGCATTGCCACGTTGGTGCAGGCCCTTAGCATCAAGGATTTTATCGGCTCCAAACTGCCCATTGTCCAGGGCTGTACCTTCACTGCTGTTACGCCGATGATTATCATCGCCAACACCCATGGGGGTGGCGCCGCTGGTTTGCAGGTGGTTTATGGTTCGGCTATCTTTGCCGGTATTGCCTGCTTTATCATCAGCAATTATTTCAGCAAGATGTTGCGGTTTTTTCCCCCGGTGGTCACGGGCTCGGTCATCACGATTATCGGCCTGTCCCTGCTGCCGGTAGCCGTTAACTGGATTACGGGGCCGAATCCGGCGGCTGCGGATTACTGCAGTCCTGCCAACATCGCCCTGTCGCTGGCGGTGCTCGCCATCATCCTGTTCATCTACCGTACCTGCAAAGGGTTCCTTGGTCATATTTCCGTTCTGCTTGGTCTTGTGATTGGCACGGGCATTGCGGCAGCTTTCGGCATGGTGGATTTTCATGCCGTCAGCGAGGCGGCTATGCTCGGTGTCACGACGCCCTTTGCCTTTGGACTGCCGGTGTTTGAGCCGGTATCCTGCCTCATTATGACGCTGGTCATGCTGGTGACCATGGCCGAGACTACGGGGGATGTCATGGCGGTAAGCTCCATCGTCAAAAAGCCCATGACGGAGAACATGCTCACGAAAGCCCTGCGGGCCGATGGTTTTTCCACGGCTCTGGGAGGGGTGTTTAATACTTTCCCGTATACGGCCTTTGCTCAGAATATCGGCCTTATCAGCATGACGGGCATCCGCAGCCGCTACATTGTGGCCACAAGCGGTGTATTGCTGATGATTCTAGGGCTCTTTCCGAAACTGGCCGCTGTCGTTGCTTGTATCCCGACCATGGTACTTGGTGGTGCTGGTCTTGCTATGTTTGGTATGGTGGCATCGAGTGGTATGCAGGCCCTTTCCCAGGCAGATCTGCAGAAGAAGGGCAACTCCATGGTGGTTGCTATCAGTGTAGCGGTGGCCCTTATCCCCATTGGTGTGCCGTCTTTTTACAGCCACTTTCCTCAGTGGGTACAGCTCATCGGTAACAGTGGCATCACCATTGGCAGCATTATGGCTATCGTGCTCAATGTACTGCTTTGCGAACATAAACCAAAGCAGCAGGAAGAACTGCAGCGGGCAAAACTCAGCCTGCAATAAATCCATGCTGCTTTAGGAGTAGATATTTTGTTACTTCCAATGCGTCCCGTCCGCAGTGGCGCTTTCGATGCGCTGCTTTAGGTCGGCGAAGCGGTAGAAACCGTCGCCATTAGCCTTTAATCCTTTTAATTGCAGGTAAACCCGCTCTGGTGGATGGTTGAGGCTAAGAGCCGTGCGATGGCGAAGCTGTTGGGCGTTGGCATAAACTAGGGACAGGGTGGCGTATTCTTCGCCGTCTTGTCCCTGTCTTTTTTCGATGACGAGTTTGGCACCGATGGGAGTTTTTTCTTCGATGCTGTTGGGCAGTGTATAATCTTCAACGCCCAGTGCTGGCAGGACTTCGGCTAGGTTGACGTCGTGACCGCCAAGGAAGGTGATTTTTCGCTGGTCCTTGGTGAGTTCCTGCTCTATAACCGTGAGCAGCGGAGCGGCCAGGGCTTTGGCGGCGGTTGGGGTCTGAAACAGCGAATTGATGCCAAGTTCCTTCAGGGCGGCGGCGTCTTTCCAATCCTGTTCCGTCAGCCGGTGGCCGAAAGCGGCACGCCAATCGTTTTCTTCTTCGTAGTATTGTAGTGTTATGGCGTCGCTGGCTGGTACAAGTGCGCTCCAAGGCGTGGTAAGGCCGATGCCGCCGTCTTTTAGCGGGGTAATAGTGCCCGTTAGCGGAAGTGGGCCGTGCTTAGCCGCATAGGCTGACCGATCAAAATCCAATAGTTTCATCAGTACTTTGCAGGAACGCTGGCCGCGCTCCTGCAATTTTTTTTCGAGCCCGGCATCCTGAAATTCTTGCCGCACTTGTTGGCGGAAGGCTTCGTTATCGGGCAGGTCTGGCAGAAATACTGGGTCGGCTTCATTTAGCTTTTGATGGTGTTCAACCGTTACGTTTGCCACGGGCAGCAGACCGGTGGCAAAATAATGGGCCGTGGCGATGGTGCGTTGGAAGGAGTTGGCATAGAAGCGTACTTCCTGGGGCTGTGGCTGGGCATTGGGGGGAAGCAGCTGCTCCTGCTCCAGCCATTGCCGGAAATACTGGCCCATCAGCACTTCCAGCTCGCCGCCCCGGGGAGAAAGCTCCCCCGGTTTACACTGCCAGGCAAACCAGTCATGAGGCGTGAGTTTTGCCAGGGCAGAATCGCGGCCGGCAAGTGGGGCCCGGATGTTGTGGCGGCTGAGAATCAGCACTTGTTTTAGCGGATAGTTTTTAACGGCAGCGGCCTGAACCGAAGCTGGCAGCAACAGCAGAAGAAAACCAAGCAGGAGAACGAGAATTTTTTTATGCATAAGTATCGGCGCCTTTCTGAATCGCAATGTCATTTCTGCTTAAATTGTAGCATGGATGGCGCGGTTCGTTCAATTTATCGATGGACAGGATTTTCTTGGATTATGGCGAAATAAAAAGTATATGAGAATATCGATACGACGGCTGGATTTTATCGAATTATAAGGAACGGCATTTATCATAGTCTGTGTTAAAGGTTAATGGATAGATGAGGAGTCTGAAATTGGCGATGAAATGGTTACAGCGTTTTTTACTGTTAGTCGGTGGGACCGCTGGTCTCATCCTGGTCGTATCGGTTATGTACTTTTTGTTGTTCATCTTTGGAAATGTGGATTTTTCCCAGTCCTATCGGAACATAAAGAATTACGAGGGAATTACCTTTACCAATACTTATAAGCATAAAGCCTATAAGCGAACTTTTTGGGGGCTGCAGGAGGTGGCCTATCAGGGAGTATCGGTTGACCGGAGCGAAATCGACCAATCCAGTAGTGCCTATGAATTAGTAAGGCAAAAGGCGGGAGAACACGCCCGGATTACCTGCTGCACCCCTTCGCCGGATGGCAATTATGTCTTGTATGCGGAGGCGATTTCCATAAGCAATGGAGCCTCGACGGATGATGACCATATTTATTACCGGGTGTTAAACCTTCAGGACGGTTCGGTTACGACGATTTACGATGGGGCCTACAAATGTTTCTGGGTGACTTGGCAGTGACAATACATTAAAAATGACCGGTCAACTTGACAGTTCGAATTGTCAAGCTGACCGGTCATTTTGTTAGGCCCGCGTGATTACTGCAGGGCTTCTTTTAAGGTGTTCATGTTTTTGCGCATGGTGGTAAGGTAAGCATCCATAGCGGATTCGTTAGCCTCGCCCGTTACCACTGGGTCAAGGGTGTAGATTTTGGCGCCGGTTTCCCGGGCTATGGTCTTGGCCGCTTCAGGGGAATACTGCGGTTCGGTGAACAGGACTTTTGCGGTAAGCGGTTTTACCTGTTCGATGACTGCCTGCAGTTCCGCCGGCGTCGGTTCCGTGCCCGGTTCCCGTTCGATGACCGTCAGGATGTTCAGGCCGAATTCCTTGGCAAAATAGGGGAAGGCTTCGTGGAAGGTCACGATGTCCTTATGGGGGACGTTGTCGAGGGTTTCATGCATTTCCTTTTTCAGGGCCTCGAGCTTTTGGATGTAGGCATCGGCATTAGCCTGATAAGCGTCAGCATGCTGGGGATCAGCAGCTTTCAGCTGTTCGGCGATGTTTTTGACCTGTTCAATGTTGGCTGTAATGCTAAGCCAGACATGTGGGTTTTCCTCATCACCGTCTTTAAGCAGTTCGATGCCTTTTGACGCGTCAATGACCTTGAGTTTTTTTTGTTCCTTGATGACTTTGTCCAGGAAGTTTTCCATGCCGGCCCCGTTGGCGATGAGGGCATCGGCTTTTTCGAGGGTCTTCATGTCTTCCGTGGTCAGCTGATAATCATGCAGGCAGCCAGTTTGGGGCTTGGTCATATTGGTGACGGTGATTCCGTCAATTCCCTTGGTGATGTTGATGGCGTCGATGTACATAGGATAGAACGTAGTGACAATATGGAAGGTGCCGTCTTTGCCCGTGGTATTTGACGACGATTGATTGCTCCCCGCGCCACAGCCGGTGAGCATCAGGCAGAAGGCGACGAGCAGGCAGAGAAATGAAGTTTTGCATTTCAAAATAAGGACCTCCTAAAGAAAAAAGTAAATAGGAATATTACTATTTACGATTATAACACGTAAATAAAAAATGACAAGAGCTTTTGATAATTTTTATCATTGCTCTTGTCGTTGACTTGTCAATTTTTCGGTTTTTTTTGTTGACACTTTTGACAGAGTCCGTAGAACTCAAAGATGTGTCCGGTAATCTGAAACCCCTTTTTCGCGGCTTCCTGCTCGTAGGCTTCCGTCATCGGGCAGACGTCAATGCATTCGGTATGGCCACACTCGGTGCAGACCAGGTGATGATGGTGATGGGCATCACTAGTCAGTTCATAGACGTTGCCGGAGCTGCGGAAAATCTCGTGGACGATGTCTAGTTCCGTCAGCAGGGAAAGATTGCGATAGATGGTGTCAAGGGATACATCTGGCTGATGTTTGTGAACCTCTTCGCAGATTTGCTGTGCCGTAGGGAAGGGCGGACAGTTGGCAAAGGCCTGCAGGACGGCCCGCCGCTGTGGCGTTATCTTATAGCCTTTGACGCGAAGCCGGTCAAGAGGCGTCTGTTTTTTCGTCATAGAATGTCACCTCGATTGTCATGCTGCTATTCGTTATTATAACGTCATTATTCCTGATTGGCCAGAAAAACTATTATTTTCAGGTTTATTGCCAGAAGCAAGTTTTTTATTGCTCCGGTGTGTAAAGCTTTAGGGGAAACATAGAAAGAAGATATATGGTAGACTAAAAAAGAAAGGTGGTGAGAGAATGCTTTATTGTGCGGAGTATCAATCGCCAGTAGGAGAAATGTATATGCTGGGGGATGGCCGCTCTTTGACAGAATTGGATTTTGTGGAGGTGGAAGGGAAACGCTTGACGGTAGGGCCGGAGGTAAAGTTTGATGCGGCGCTGCCAGTTTTCGATTCTGTGCGGCGATGGCTTGACGGCTATTTTCAAGGCAGCTGCCCGGATTTTATGCCGCCTCTGTTCCTGTCGGGAACACCATTCCAGCGTGTGGTATGGGATATTCTGAGCCGCATTCCGTATGGAACAACGGTGAGTTATGGGGATATTGCGGCAGAGGTCGCGAATAGGTTAGGAAAAAAACGAATGTCAGCACAGGCTGTAGGCGGTGCGGTAGGCCATAATCCCATTGCCATCATTGTGCCCTGTCATCGCGTGGTGGGAAGTGATGGCAGTCTTACGGGATATGCGGGCGGTTTGTGGCGGAAAAAGTATTTATTGGAATTAGAAGGAAAGCGGTAAGGAAGGAACTGCCTTGGCTGTTGGCGAATCTATAAGGCGACAGATAGATGGATTAGAAAGGAGCAGCGTATGGAGTGCAAGATTTTGGATGATACGAGTATACTGGTGCGCCTGGACCCTGATGATGAGATTTGTGCCGCTCTTAGGCAGGTGGCACAGCAGGAGCGGATCGAGCTGGCCAAGGTTCAGGGGCTTGGGGCTGTGAAGCGGGTGGTTATGGGCGTGTATAATGTCACGACCCAGCAGTACAAAGCCAATACCGTGGAAGGTGTCTTTGAAATGCTGTCACTTACCGGAACGCTTGATACGATGAACGATGAGCCATACAGCCATTTGCATATCGTCATTGGGGATGAGCAGGGACATGCCTATGGAGGTCATCTTAATGAGGCGGTGGTAAGTGCCACGGCCGAAATCGTACTGACGATGCTGCCGGGGAAGATAGACCGGAAGAAGAGTGCGCAGACTGGGCTGAATGTCTGGAAATTCTAAGACGCACTAAGGCGCTTGGCTGGAGAGAATAAGCGGAGATAATTAAAATAACGGGCCAGTGATAGCTTTTCGACAGAAAGGAAGAGTAAAAATTGATGACCAGAACGAAAAAAATCTTTTGGATGGCTGTAATTGGTTTGGCTATGTTGTTTTCCATGGAAAATATATTTGCCGGCCAGCTGGAGGCAAGGGAGGCGTCACCGGAATGGGTGCATACCCTTCCTGCGGCGAAGCAGGCTGCGCAGCTTTTGGTGGTGGCTGGTGTTGGGGAGACTACGGCTTGGGTCTCGTTGCATGAAAAGGATGACAGGGGAACGTGGCAGCAGGTTATGACTACCCCAGGCTATATTGGCAAAAGGGGGTTGGGCAAGGTGAAGGAAGGTGATGCTAAGACGCCGGTGGGAACCTTCCATTTTACGAAGGCATTTGGCATTGCCCCGGACCCGGGCAGTGTCATCCCCTATACCCAGGTGGATAAAAATATGTATTGGTCAGGGGATGTGCGGCCAGGGATGAAATACAACGAGATGGTAGACATCCGGAAATACCCGCGACTGAATAAAGCTGCCAGTGAACATATCATAGATTATACGGTTCACTATGTTTATTGCCTCAATATCAGCTACAATGAGGCCGGTATCCCTGGGAAGGGGTCGGCCATTTTCTTGCACTGTATGGGACCCAATAAGCCGTATACTGGTGGCTGTGTGGCCATTCCGCAGGATAAGATGCGCTTGGTAATGCAGACGGTGCGGCCGGATTGTGTGGTCGTTATCGATTCCTTGAAAAATCTTTCGCCGGCTGCGGCTGCAGATTGGGGGATATGATGAAAACAGGGAAAAGGTCCAGGGGGTGGAAAAACTTGCTGGCCGCAGGTTTTTTTCTGCTGATGGTATTGGGCGGGGCCGGGTACTTAGTCGGTAGTGGTTTTGTGGATTATGCCCTGTGCCGGAAAAATCCGGCGGATGCTACGTCGATACCGGAGGCGGCTGCCAAGATTGTGGAGCCGGGACTCGATGCGCCAGCCAAGCCTACGGTAGAAAATGAAATCTGGACAATCGTTTCTTCGGATGGACTTAAACTCACGGCTACGCACTTTTCGCCGGCAAAGCCTAGCAATCGTTGGGTGATTTTGGTACATGGTTATGGCCGCAACCAAAGTTTTGTGTGGGATTATGCTTCTGAATATTTAAAGCGCGGCTATCATGTCTTGACGCCGGATTTACGGGCGGCAGGGCTGAGCGAGGGGAAATACTTTACCATGGGTGTAAAGGAAAGCGATGATATTGTTCATTGGGCCAGGGAAATCGCGACGCGTGAGGATAAGGCCCAAATTGCGCTGCATGGGATTTCCATGGGGGCGGCCACGGTGATGATGGCAACGGCTAAACACCCGCCACAGGTGGTGGCTGCTATCGAGGATTGCGGGTATACGAGTGCCTATGCAATGTTTACGGGACAGCTAAAGAAATTGTTTGGCTTGCCGGAATTTCCGGTGATGAACTGTGTGGATGTTGTCAGCCGGATGAAAACAGGTGCGGCCGTTTCGGAGGCAGCACCGCTGCGCAGTGTTGCCCGCACCGAGGTGCCGATGTTGTTTATCCATGGGGAGGCGGATAAATTGGTCCCTGTCAGTATGATGGAAGAATTGTATGAATCCTCTGCGGCACCAGTCAAGGAAAAAGTGGTGATAGCAGGAGCAGGACATGCGGATGCGAAAAATACGGTTCCTAAGGAATATTATCGGAGGGTTTTTGACTTTTTAGCGTCCTATATGGATTAAAAGGATAGGCCAATTTATCAAAAATAGCAGGAAATGAAGAAAAAAGAAAGAAGTATATGGGCAGAGATGATACGTATCGAATAATGAATCAGCTTTAGAAAAGGGAGGAAATTGGATGAGATTAAGACTTAGCAAAGTAATCAGTGGTTTATTTATTGCTGCGAGTTTGACGGTTCCTTTGATGGCGGCCCCCATTGCCAGTGCTGGATCAGTGCCAGCGGCCACTGAAGCAATGGGGACAAAGGTGAATCCGGCGGATAGTTCGGGATTTGTGGAGTTATCTGAAGCGGTGCCGGATGTCATTTTGGAGCCGCGTTATTATTCCACTTATAATTTTGTGGGGGACCGTATTGCCGGGTATCAAGTGCCACGTATCTTCATGACGAAGGAGGCTGCCGATGCACTTAAAGAGGTTTCGGATGATGTGAAGAAACAGGGATACCGGCTGAAAATTTATGATGCCTACCGGCCACAGATGGCTGTAGACAATTTTGTGGCCTGGGCCGAGAATCTTGGGGACAAGCGCATGAAAGAGTATTTTTATCCGCAGGTGGATAAAACGAGACTTTTTGCCGATGGCTATATTGATGCTAAGTCGGGACATAGCCGTGGTTCTACAGTAGATTTGACCCTTTTCAATATGCAGACAGGTAAAGATGTGGATATGGGCGCAACCTTTGATCATTTCGGCATCGAGAGTCACCCGGATTGGTGTGGAAACCCTGAGACAGGTAAGTACACGGGAAAATATAAGGGGAATAAAAAGCCAAAAGATGGGAAAATCAATGAGGTGCAGTTCAAGAATCGCATGATTTTGCGCGAGGCAATGTTGCGGCATGGCTTTAAAGCATTGGATACGGAATGGTGGCATTTTACGCTGAAAAATGAGCCTTATCCAAATACATATTTTACGTTCCCCATTCAGAAAAATATGTAAGGAATCCCTGCAATAATTATGGCGGCAGCTGTTGCTGGGAAATTCAATAAGATTTCAGATATTAGGTGAAGAAAAAAGCAGGGCTGAAAATGCCCTGCTTTTCCTCAATCTGAATAGGGGGGAACATCATAGGCAGAGCGAGGATTGTCTGACGCTGAATATCTGCAGCCCCGCGGAGAGGATGGCGGAGAAAAAGCGTTCCGATGCGGGCTAATTGTGGATAAACTGACGGAGGTCAAATGCCTGCTGGAGCTTTTGGAAAAATGAAGGATGGATATCTATTAAGGAGGCGGATTGCTATGAAAAAATCGGCAATATGGTTGATGGTAATGATGTTGTTGTGTTTGATGACCGGCACGGTTTGGGCAGCTGATGCGGACAAAACAGCGAAGGAGCAGGTGAAAATCACGAAGGCACGGGCGGAAATCGATGAACTGTCCACGAAAGCTCTGGCGAATCTTTATGCTAAGATTCCCACCGCTGAAAAGGTTATCCATGATTGCTATGCCTACGCAACGTTGAGCAATACGGGCATGAAGCTTGGCTGGCTGGGGGATGCCCACGGCAGAGGCGTGGCGATAAACAAGGCCACCAAGGAAAAGGTCTATATGCGCATGAAGGAAATGGGGCTCGGCTTGGGATTAGGAATAAAAGAATACGACCTGATTTTCGTCATAGGTACGGAAGATGCTTGGAAATCCTTTATTTCTGGTAAGGTGAAATTTGCTACTTCGGCGGATGCTGCTGCCAAAGATGGGAAAAAAGGTGCTTCGGTGGATGGTGCTTCCATTGCTGGAGATGGTATTTGGGTTTATCAGATTACGAAAAAGGGCTTAGCCTTGGAAGCTTCCATCAAGGGAACAAAGATTTTCCCGGATAAAAAATTGAATGAACCAAAAAAGGAGGCGGAAGGCAGTGCTGATGCTGCTACAGAAAAAGAACTTAAGGAAAAAGGTAAATAACACGATATTATATAAAGAATAAACTAAAAATAAAGAAAACACTTTACTATATAGGTGGTTACGATGAAAAAAATCAATTCGCTTTGTTTGATGATTACTTTGGGGTTGTTAGCAGAAGGACAGGTCATGGCGGCCCCAGACTGGAATCGGGGGATGGATGCCGGGGCACAGATGGAACGGGACCGCCGGGACATGGAACGAGAACAGGTTCGGGAACAAATTGCCGAGGATGAGGCGGCCAAGAAAAATAAGGTGGAGACAGCGGAAGTTTCTCCTGCCGATGATACTGACGCAAAACTCCATTTTGAATTGAAGCAGGTTACTTGGAACCCGTCGGAAATCTTGACGGCAGAAGCGATTCATGCTGTGGTGGATGGTTATGTAGGGCGGCAGATTACCCTGAAGGATTTGCGGGAAATGGCCAACCGTATTACGGAGCTTTATAAGGAAAGGGGCTATATGACCTGTGGGGCGGTGCTGCCTCCCCAGCGAATTCATGATGGGGTGGTGGAGATTCGCCTTATCGAAGGGAAGACGGGAGAAATCACTATCCAAGGGAATCGTTATACCAAGGACAAATACATCACAGACCGGCTGGGGTTGAAGCCGGGAGAAATTGCCAATATTGATAAACTGAATCGCAGCCTGCGTTGGTTTCACGGCACCAATGATTTGCAGCTCCGGGTAATACTGAAGCCGGGCACCAATGAAAATACTACGGATTATGAAATCATAGCCTTTGAGCCTAAGAATGATTCGGTTACGCTCTACATCGATAATGATGGCTATAAAAGCAACGGCCGCTGGCGGGAAGGCTTATTTTACAACATGAGGAGCTTGTCAAAATATCGGGATGCCCTGCGAAGCAGTTTCCTTCGCAGCCAAGGTACGAAAGCTTGGTCTTTGGGGTACAGCGTGCCGGTTTCTTCTACAGGTATGCGGCTGGATGTTAATTATGCCGGCAATAGTACAAAAGTGACGAATGGAGAGCTGAAGAAGTTAGGCGTTGAAGGGAAGTCTAGTTCTTTTTCACTAACTTGGCGTGTGCCTTTCCGTATGACGGAGCATTCCCGTCATGAAACAGGCTTGCAGTATGTTTATCAAAAGGCCGAAACGGAATTGGGGCATGGCACAGGTTTGGTAGTGCCTTGGCTGGAGGACAGGATACAGCGGATAAGTCCATATGTTTCTTTCACGCATTATGGGAATTCCGCCGTGCTTTACCACAAGCACTCCTTCGTCCAGGCAAAGCGAAAGGATATCGATGGGGGCTCGGATACCGCCAGGCTTTACCGCCTGAGTTCCTTCTGGCAGAAACGCTGCAAGGATGGACAGTTCTGGCAGGGGCGGCTGGATGGTCAGTGGGCATCGAATAGCTACCTGGCTTCCTCAGACCGCATCTTCCTGGGCGGTGTTAACAGTGTCCGGGGGTATGAAGAAGGCTTTATCGGCGGGGAGCGAGGCCTATCGGCAGGAATTGAATACCACATTCCCTTAGACAAGGAAAGACGGTTTTTCGCCTTCCCGTTCTTTGATTGGGGAACCGTGGCCGGGGATACAGCACCAGAGCATCATACTTTGATGAGCATGGGATGGGGGCTGACAGCGAGGTACAAGAATATATACAGCAGCTTAACGATGGGTTTCCCGTTAAAAAAGGACTTTTATGATAACCATTTGAGCAGCACAAGAGTGGATTTCAGCTTGTCGGCTACCTTCTAAGTCATGTACGGAGCCTGGGTTGTTCAGATGGGTAAGGATACGAAAAGATGGACAGCTAGAAAGTGGGGGCTTACTATGGCATACGGATATAAAATCAAAAAAGAGGCTAAGGATTGGACGCTCGCTTCGGTGCCTTATATGGAGTGGACTCCAAGGGGGGGACGCAGAAAGACCCAGACTAGGATTCGTCAGCAGGAACGTCAGCGTTTGCTGCTTTCTCTGACTATGGCAACAGGATTCTTGGCGCATCCGTATGGCATTAGTGAAGCTGCCATTGTCACCAAAGATGGAAATACCATCGATGCAGTAAATAACGTCTATAATATCGACCCGCAGGGGACCAATGGTTCCCTTTCTTACAATCGTTTCCGCGAGTTCGATTTGTCGCAGGGGCATATCGCCAACCTAAAGTTTAACACGGATATTCTGGCCAATTTGGTGCAGAATAAGATAACCATCAATGGTATCGTCAATGCAGTTAAGAATAATAAACTTGACGGTCATCTTATGTTCCTGAGCCCCAACGGAATGGTGGTGGGGGCAACCGGTGTTATTAATGCGGGGCAGTTCACGGGGATTGTACCGGCAAAAACGGATTTTGACAAGTTGTATAATGCAACCAATACGGCTGACATTACGCTAGAGGCAGTAACGGGCCTTCAGCAGGGGAACTATGCGATGGGAGGAACCATCGATGTCAGCGGCCAGATCAATACCCACAGTGGCATTATGCTGGGGGCTGGGGTCATCAATATCAAGGATGGTGCCGAGCTCAAAAGCACGAAGAATATCGACTTCTCGTCGCTGGTGAATATCGGCAGTGTCAGTGCAGGACTAGGCAATCTGACAGCTGTTGCTGGTACTGGCGGCGATATTATCCTGACGGCTAGGCAGGAGTCTGCTGTCAAGGACACCAAGCCTGTCTTGAAGGAAGATGGCACGCCGGAGAAAGATGAAAACGGCAACGACAAGACCGAGGCTAATACCATCCATTGGCGCGACCGTTCCACGAATATTTCCGCTGCCGTCAATATCGGTACGGATGCTGCCGCCCAGGGTGTTTCCATCACCAGCAGTGATGGCGCCGTGAAACTTACGGCGGAGAGCAAGAGCACCTATGAAGACAGCACTCCCATGACCCTGACGGATACCTTAAAGGGAATTGTGCTGGGCGAAGACACCATTGCCGAAAGTCTTATCAACAAACTGGCCAAGGCAGAATCTTCGGCCAACAAGTACCTCTATGTCAATTATTCCAGCAAGACGAACAAGTCTGCCATCAACGTCGGCAAAAATAGCACCGTGAAGGGAAATAGCATCGACATTGGGGCCAAGTCCACCGTGGAACTCAAGCAGTCCATTGCGGCGCCCAAGACGGAGAAAAAGGACAGCGATGGCAAGGAGCAAAAATCAGATTCCGTGTTGCCCATCGCGACGGTGGCCGTTTCCCGCGTCTACAACAACGCCGACATTGTCCTTGATGGTAAATTGCAGGCCACGGGAAAAGATGGCGATGGCAATGCCATTACCATTGCTGCCGATGCCACTACTACGGCCAGCGTCAAATCCACCGCCAGCGGTGGGGCTAATACCTCGGCGGTAGTGGGGGTGGCTGTCCTTGCTGGCGACACCAAGGCCAATGTGGCTGTAAATGCGCCGCAGGGGACAGATGAATCATTTAAGGCAGAAGCTGGCAAGGCTGCTATCAAGGCTGTCACGAACAGCAATATTGCGGTAGAAGCAGGGGCTACAGGCGCAGGCAAGAGCTATGTGGTATCCACCGTGGGCGTAGCTAACTACGACAACACTGCAGCGGTGTCGGTTGACCGTTCTATCAAGGCTGGGGCAGTGGATATTGCGGCTGAAAATAAAGTCAGCGGCTTTAAGATGACCGTGGACAATACCCTGAAAGCTGCTGCGGCAAATGAGGGCGGCAAGGATACTGCCCAGACCAGTGATGAGGATAAGGCAAAGGATAATGCCGACGCGGCGGCAGAGCAAAATGCCTCCCAGTCTGGGGACGACAACAAGAAAAAGTCCGCCAATCCTGAGAAGACCATCCAGGATGCTTCGGCAGATACCACGAAGAAACAGGCTGGCGATGCCCAGGAAGGTGTTCAGAAGGTCAAGGACAAGGTGGAAGGCACCAATAAGAGCGGCAGCAATGAGGCAAAGACTTCGGCCTTTGGTCTTGGGGCCAGTGTCGGTGTTGTGGCCAATAAAAACGATGCCAATATCGCCCTGGGGAAGAATGCTGTCATTACGGCTACGGCAGTAGAAAATGGGGCAGACGGTGGGGTTAATGCGAGTGCCAAATCCCTGATGACTGCTTCTGCCGACAAGGAAGACAGTCTGCAATTTACGGTGAAGAATGCCCAGGCCAACTCGGCCAAAGTGGAGATTGGTGCTGCTGTACTGGTCAGCAACGTGAAGAATAATGCCAATATCCTGCTGGATAATGAGGGGGATAAGTCTGCCCAAATCAAGGGTGAGGCCATATCGCTGGGGGCTGTGGCAGGAATGGGCGAGTATGAAAAAGATTCCGAGAAGAAGACCAGCAGCCTGTCTTATGCGGTGAGTAACGAAGAGAAAGCGAATAAGGATAAACCGGCTACGGTGGTGTTGGACGGTTCGGTGGGGATTAACAACCTGCAGAATAACGCCGTGGTTCTTTTGGGACAGAAGAGCCAGCTGGAAGGTTCTGCCCTGACCCTGTCTACGGATGCCACCACCAAGGCGGCGGGAAAATACGGTGGCGAAGAAGATAACAGCAAAGTAGGTATCGGTGCCACGGTGGGCATCCAGAATATCAGCGGCAACAGCTTGATTATGGCGGGAAAGGAAACAGTACTTACCGGAGCCCTGGTGAGCGCTACGGCTAACAATTCCATCGACGCCAAGAACGAAGTCAAAAATGCTGGCAAAGGGGATTCCTTTGGCATTTCGGGCATGGTGGCGCTCTCCTATGGCGATAGCAATAGCATTGTGTCTTTGGATGATGAGGCCGCAGTCAATGCTCCGGTTATGGCTATGCTTATGGCCGTCAATTCCACCACGGTGGATAACTCTGCCCGCAGTGAGTTCACGGGAAAGGAAAGTTCCAAAGCTTTTGGTATCGGCGTGGGCATTGTCAATTATGATGTAAACAGCCTGGCTATGGTAAGCGATAATGGCAGTGGGATTAGTGCGCCCGCAGGAGATACAACGGATGCGGAAAAGGCCGCTCAGAAAATCTATCAGAATGCGACGCTGGCTCGCAGTGTTGCTGGCGATACCTTTTCGGGGAAAATGGGGGACGCTACTGCCAGCGGCAACAAGGGAACCATCACCACGGGGAATCTCTCTGCGTCGGCCATAACCCTGGGCATGATACAGAACGATGCCAAGGCCAAGACCGTCTCCACTAGCGCCGAAGACAAGGCAGAGAATGCCAACGAACGGAAGGATTCGGAAAAATGGACGAATTGGTCAAAAAAGGGGAAAGAAGGGGCGAATGACGCCAAGAAGAATACGGAAGATTTGGAACAGGACAAGGTAGAAGCTCAGAATGAGTCTGCTGCTCCCACCATTGGGGAAACGTCCCAGAAGAATAATGCTTCGGGAGCAGGGAAGGAAGCAAGTTCTGCTGCCAATCCCGATGAAACGCCGAAGGATGATGGGGCTGCTCCTGCTGCCAATAAGAGTGCCGGGGCGTCCATCGGCATCGAGGGCAGTGCGGCCTTGACCTTCCTGGATGGCCGGACGGATGCTGTCCTCGACAATGTGACGGTGAAAAATGTCGGCGATACGGCGGTGGAGTCTGTCTCCTTGTCGGCTACGGATTTCCTCGGTGCCATCACCACGGGGGGAACGGATATCAAGAACTCCCTAAAATCCGGCAGCTCTGCCACTAAGGTGGGTATTGGCGGCACCTTTGCCATGAACAGCTCCAACCGGGATGTGGATGCTTTCCTGCGCAATGTCAATTTGCCACAGGTGAAGTCTGTCCAAAATTCCGCCTCCAAGACGGGCCTTGAAGTAGTGGCAGGCATGGGAGTCAGCGCCTCTAAGGGCAATGGCACCAATGTGGCCGGTGCCGGAGCGGTGTATTACAACCGGGCCGAGCAGGATATCCATGCCCTGCTGCTGGATAATATCATCACCTCTGACGGTACGGGGAATATCACCAGTAAAGCTGTCAGCACCGATTATCAGATAGCAGGGGGCCTGACGGCCAATTCTGCCAGCGGCGAAAACACCAATGTGGGTGTAGGCGGCGTGGTGGCCATCAGCAATTTGGAAACCAACCTGTCCAGCGCCATCATCGGCGGCAGCTATCAGAATCTAAAGTCCGTGGATATTGAGGCCCAGAAGGGCACCACCCAGATCGATGGCGCCCTGGCCGCTACTTATGCCGGGGGCAATAGCGGATACGGGTTTGAGGGGGCCTTTGCTTACGGCAGCGTGAAGAATACTACCAGTGCCTATATTTCTGGTGCCACCATTGTGGGGGCTCAGGACAGCACGGTGAATGTCAAGGCCGGGGAAATCCCTGTCCAAAAGACGGAAGAACAGCGCAGCACGGAAAAAGGGCAGATTGAAAACAACACCAATCTCACGGACATTATCAAATCGTTGCTGAAAGCTTCGGTGGATGCGGATAAAACGAATAAGGAAAATCTGGAAGATAAAGGAATAGACACCACCGGGAAGAGCTATCTCGATACGAGCAGTGCATCATCTTCCCTGGATGATGACGCCAAGACTACCGACGAGGGCAAGATTGTTGACGATGCCGCTGGCGATGAAGATGCGGCCAAAGACGAATTGGGCAAGAATCACAGTCTGACCATTACGGCGGCAATGGCTGGAGGCTGGAACGGAAATGCCGGTGCCGGTGCGGGCATTGCCTATAACTATGTGAAGAATGACCTGGCAGCGGATATCAAAGGGTCCACCATTACGGCTGATACAGTAGCGGGGGAGGCCGCCAGCGATTCCAAGATTATTTCCGTGGGCGCAGGCGTTGCCATTGGCGGCAAATCCTTTAACGGAGCCGGTTCCGGCAGCTGGAACGACCTCAAGAATGATACGAAGGTAACCTTTGAAAACAACACCATCACCGGGAAAAACATCAGCGAGCAGGCACAAAATACCAGCTCCATCATCAATATCGCCGGGGAAGTAGCCGGCGGAAAGGGCATGGCTATAGGATTGTCCCTGGCCTATAATTCCCTGAACAATACCACGGGAACTTATCTGAAAGGCAATGTTATCACCCTGTCAGAGGATGCGGATAACTCGGTCAAACTGGCAGCTGCTAACCAGGGCAAGGCTTTGGCGGTGGCTGGCGGTGTCGATGTTAATATCAGCCAATCCACTTTTGGTGCCGTGGGAACCGTGGCTATCAACCGGGGTGTCAACAACACGGAAAGTATCGTTGACGGCAAGGAAAACGGCGAAAAGACGAAACTCGACAAGGTGAAGGAGCTTTCCGTCACTGCTGAAGAACTAACCAAGAAGACCACCGTTGCTGGCAGCGTGTCAGTAGGCGGTAAGAAAGTGGGTATCGGCGGTGCTGTGGCCTATACTTCGGTCGGGACTGATGGCACGAGGGAGAAACTGCGGGCCGAAATCAATAATGCGGATATCACCACCACGGATGCTGGTACGATTGAAGTTTCTACCAAGGACAGCAAGACGGAGGGGACGAATACGGACAAGTCCCGCATCATCACCGTGGGGGCTGGCTTTGGCGTATCCTGGGGCAGTAATCTCTTTAATCTCCAGGGAGGCGCTGCTGTTTCGGATATCTATAAGGACAGCCTAGCTGCGCTAAACAACACCAACATCAACGCAAACAATGCGGATAGTCATCCCATCATCAATATTACCGCCGATACCAAGAGCAAGATCAATACCGTCGGTGTCGGCGGCACGGTTGATATCAATACGGAGGTAAAGGGAACGGCGGGCGTTGCCATTAACCGCCTGTATCAGGATACCAAAGCGGAAATGGCTACGGACAGCGGTACCACCACGGTCAACGCAGGACTTACCCAGGTGCGCGCTGCTGGCGATGGTGATATCCATTCCGTAGGTGTCGGGGGAACTGTGGGCGTTGGCGGACAAGTTGCCTTTGCTGGTTCCGGCAGTTACAATTACCTTGCCAACAACGTAGATGCTGTCATAAAAAATCAGAATCTTACGGCGAATAACAGCATCGGCGTTGTGGCTCAAAGTGACGATCGTCTCTACAACTTCGCCGGCGGTTTTGCCATTGGTGCTAACACCAAGGCGGGGATTGGGGCGGCAGTTTCCATCAACAAAATTAGCGGGAATACCAATGCGCTGGTACAGGGAGGCTCTTTGCAAGCCGCCGATACTGGTTCTATTAAGGTTACCCGTCCCCAGGACGAAAATCTCTTTACCACGGAAAAATTGGATCTTACCACGGACAGACAGCGCCTTAGCGAAAATCGCAAGGAAGAAACGAAGTCTGGTATCGTGGTGGACAGTTCGGCTGCCCATACCATCATTTCCCAGCTGGCATCCGGCGGCGTAGCGGCCTCGGGCAGCGTGGGCGTCGATCTCGCGGGCACGGTGAACCTCAATACCGTCCAAGGGAATACTACGGCCAAAATCCAGGATGCGGTGCTTAATGCCGAAGACAAGCATTCGGATGTAAATGTTAACGCCGTAGATTATACCAATTTCGGCTCCTTTACTGGCACGCCAACCGTAGGCGTGGCGGCAACGGCAGGAGTCTCCGTTGGTGTGTCTGCTAACTGGGAGACCTTTGACCGGACGACGGCAGCAGAGATTTCCAGCAATTCGGCCAAGAAGAACCTCTATGCCAAGAATCTCACCGTGGATGCCACGGCCAAGCACGGTTCCTCAGCTCTGTCCTTTGCAGGGGCTGTGGGAGCCGCAGCAACGGCGGGAGTGGCTTCTGGTGACAGCATCATGCGTCATAGCAATACCAGCACCACCAGTGCTTTGTTGAAAAATATGAACGCGGTCTTTGATGGTACGGCAGAAATTAAAGCGGAACATCTTGGTAACAGCCGCGCTATGAATATCGGTGCAAGTTTAGCTGGCGGCTATGCGGCCGTTGCCGCGGGAGCCGGTGTGGCTGTTATGGACGATGCCTCCACCGTTAAGGCCGAGGTGGATAGCAGCGACTTGAAGGCCAAGAGCAGCACCAATGGCAAGAACATTTCGGTGCTGGCGAAGAATGAAAACAATTGGAAGAATACGCTGGTTACCGCCAGTGCAGCGGTTGGCCTTGGCGCCGGCCTGGCTGCTAACGTGGGCATTAACAACACCACTAGTGAGACTGCGGCGCTGGTGACCAACAGTCAGCTTGAAGCGGAAAATGTCACGGTGAAAGCTGCGGATAAGCTGGTGGCAGATGCTACGGGCGGTGTTGGCGCTGCCGGTGTGGGCGGCGTAGGTGTTTCAGTGGCACTGAACAATATCAACAGCAGTGTCAGTGCCCATGTGTCCGGTGGTTCCGTCAAAGCGGCGAAGGATATTGCGGTAAAAGCGGAAGAAGAGCGCCATTTTGAGAGTAGTGTGACCGGCGCAGCCGTTGGCGGTATTGGTGTAGGGGTCAACGTGGCGGTTACTTCTGTGGGCAAGGGCATCACCCAGGCCCAGCTTAGTAATGCAAAAGATGAAAATGGGAATACCACGAGCGTCAATAATACTACCCAGAATGAAATCAACATTCATCTGAATGGGTCCCAGGGCGTGAATAACGCGAAGGGGGCTCTAGGCGTCGATGGCGCGAAGTTCTTCGGCCTGAGCGACAAGGACAGCGACCTCAATGCGGCTAAGAATGCACAGGTAAGCCTTGACGTGCCCAAAGCCAAGTCCGATAAACAGGGTGTTCATACGGGAGTCAATCGTGCCCTTTTGACGGCGGCGGAAAATGTCAATGTTACGGCCCAGGAGACCAACGACATTACCGCGAAAAATGTAACGGTCAATGTGGGCGGAACGGCTGTAGGGGTTACGGATGCCATCATCCACACGAACTACGATACGGATGTAACCGTAAGCGGTGCCACCATCACGGGCAGGGAAATTAACATTAATGCGTTGCAGGGGCAGAAAAATAACGGTTCGGAAATCACGGTGACGGCGGTCAGCGTGGGGGCTGGTCTTGGTGTGGGCGTCGGTTATGCTGGTATTGCCAATAATGGCGCCACCGATGTCAATATTTCGGGCAGCACCCTCAAGGGCGTGGAAAATGTTACGGTTGGTGCGGCGGATGAAAGCAAGAGCAAAACCCAGATTACCAATGTGGGCGTTGCGGCGCTTAATGTCACCACCACCTTTGCCAGCGTAGAAAACAACAGCAATGTAGGGGTTACGCTGGGGAGTGATAATAATCTTGCGGCGGCTAAGACCATTGCCGTTGACGCCAAGAAAGCCAATGTACTGGAAGCCCATACCCAGGGTGTCGGTGTGGGAGGCGTCAATGTGGCGGTGAACCATGCCACCATCGAGGACAAGGGGACCGCTGCGGCCAAAATTACGGGCACCACCAACGTCACGGGAACGGACGCGAATACCCGCGCTGAGAAGTTCCATTTGGGCGCTGCCAACGATACCACGGGAAAACTCAGTGCAGGCAATACCGCTGTTTCGCTGCTGGGCGTTAGCCGGATGCGGGGCAAGGGTGTCATGAATATGGGGGCCGAGGTAAATGTGGCCGGTGGTTCCTATAAGGCTAAGACTGTAGAGTTTGCCGCTCAGCTGGGAACGGTCAACGGCCGCACGTTGGAAGGTAACGTGAAGGGACATAATGTCTCGGCAGTGGCGGTGGCCCCGGATGCGGTGGTACTGAATACGGAAGTCAATTCCAAGGTTATCGTAAACAACAGCACCTTTGCGGAGGATGCGGACCTTATTTTGGATAACGAATCTTATGTGGATCGCAAAGCCTATATCTATGGCGTTACGGCAGGGGCTGTGGCAGTGGGCAATACCAGCGCGGACATCAGCGGCAAGGCAACGCTGGAAAGCGGCCTTACCGGGAAAAACGAAATCACGAAGGTAAACAGCCTGCAAGTTTTGACCTATGGTGAGAACACGGGCAAGGCTTTGGCCGATGCGGGCGGCGGTGGCATCGTGGGCTATGTGGGGGCTCATGTGGACAACGAATCCACCAATAACGTCACCAGCAGCCTTGGAGGCAAATGGGAGGTAAAGGGTGAAACCAGGCTCCTGGCAGCGCAGAAGGATGAGGTGCGCCTGACGGCATCAGAAGGCCATGGTGGTGTAGCCGGTGTGGGCGGCACCAGCGTGGACAATAGGATTAATACCACCACGATTGCTATGGTCAAAGATAATACGGAAATCACGACAGACCGTATTCATGTGGGAACGGATAATTCCGTTATTACCGGTGCCTATGACGATACCGACGCCAAGGGCAACAAGGACGTGCAGACCTATACGTTAAAAGACTATTTCGGCGGTGTCATTTCGGGCAATCGTTTGCGCAGCCTGATAGATCTTACGGAAAACGGTACGGTGACCATTGGCAAAGATGCAAAAATAACCACCAACAAGTTGCAGGAATACGTGGCCTCCTCCCAGAACAATCTTACGAATCTAGTGCAGGCTAAGGGCGGTGGCGTTGTGGCGGTCACGGATGCGGTAAGCGACCTGGATATCGACGTCAGCAACAAAGTCAACGTGGAGCAGGGCGTGACCCTTAGCAACGAAAAGATGGCCTCCACCGAGGATATTATCCTGGCTGCCTATGATGACCAAACCATTAAATCCCAGGTAGATGGCACGGTATATGCTGGTGTTATCAGCCCCATTGTGGCCAAGAACAACATCGATATGAACCGCAAGAGCGAAGTGTCGGTAGCGGGCAATATTGCCAGCAGCGCCAATGTGGGACTTTTCGCGGGGGCCAATAAGTCCGGCGTTCTTTCGAATCTGGATGCAGACCTCAAGTCCGGTGCTTACAACTATTCCGTTATCGCCATCACGGTGCCTCGGGTGAATTATGACATCACCGCCGACAAGGGTATGGTGAACGTTAGTGGTACTGTGCGCTCAACCCGGGATATCAATGTGATTGCCAGTGGCGGCAAGGAAGAGATTGTCAAGGACGAAAGCCTTTGGAACTGGGCAAAAGGCGGCTCCAGCACCGATAAGAAATTCCTGACTTCCGATGCGGTTACGGCTGAAGAGTCTTCGGATGATATGAAAAAGAGCACCGTCAATGTTACGGGCTCCCTTATCGCCGGCACGGCAAATCCCATCAATCTGCTCATCAGTGGCTCTGTGGCTGGCGGTTTTCACTATACGGCGGATGATAACATCATCAATCAGCGGATTATGCAGGGCATTACCAAGGGAACCTTTGACTATGCCAACACCTTGGGTGACCGGCTAAGAGAACTGAAGCAGTTGATTGCTGCCTATGACGGGGATAGCACGAAAATGGCGGCGTATATCGCCGAGCGCGACCGAATTCAGGACGAAATGGAGCGCCTTGGTCTAGTAGAGAAGGATGCAGCTGGCAATGTCGTGCAATATCTAAACTCCGGCCGTTCGGTTTACTATGTGGAAATCCCGGATATTGCCACCAGCGGCGGCAATATCAATGTGCAGGCCAATGACCTGGTGGGGACGGGAAATCTCCATGCCAATTCGGCCCCCTCGGTCACCATCACCAACGAATCGGATGCTTATCTGAAGCTCAATAACATCCTCATGGGCGAGCAGGGTGGCAGCATTATCTATAATAAAGATACGGTCATTCCTCCAGGCAAGACGGAGGGCAATGTAAAAATTAACGCCATCAATGCCCATAGAACTGGGGCTGACTTCAATGAGATTTACGGCAGAACGGACAGCACGGCTGCGGGCCTCTTGGTGCAAAACACCAAGACCTTCAGTGGCGGTAAGACCAGCACCATTTCCTTGACGCCAGAGTTGGAGCAGGAGATTGACAATAGTACCGAGATGTCAGCAGAGGAAAAGGCAAATTACAAACAAGCGATAAATAATGGGGAGATGAAGTATACTGCCATCACCGATGTGGAAGTGAATGGCAAAATCAGCAATTACTATGGCAATGTAACCATCAGCAATGCCAGCGGAGATATCCGCATTAACGGTGGTACTAAGGACCGTCCAACCGGCGTAGATGGAAATACGGTGAAGCTTATCGCCATCAATGGTACTATTGCCCAGGATTATAAAGAGGGCATTGTCAATATCAACGGCGACCCGGAGAAGTATTTGGCAGATAAAGCTGCTAGCATGAAAAATAGTCTGGGGCTTAGTGATACGAATAATGATACCAAGGATAAAGTGGAAGCCTATACGCGTGCGGATAGTTCTCAGGAGGCTACGGGCTATATCGCCGGCCGGGATGTTTATGTATCCGCCGCCAATGTCAATGTAAATGGGCTTATTCAGAGCGGCTACAAGACTTATGCTGCTACGGTGACGGAGGAGCAGCTGGCTGCGGCTAAGACGCGACCGGCCAGCCAGGCAAGTGTTGTTCAGAATCGCACCATGTACAAGGTAAATGCTGGCGGGGCTAAGTGGAACGATACGGATAAAGTATTTGACTATGTGCCTCAGGTTTATTGGGACCCCTCCACGGACAAATTGGTGGTGGAGGATATCGACACCCAGGGCGGCAAAGTCTATCTGACGGGTAAGATTGCCAGCACTGGTGATGGCAGGATCCTGGCGGCGGATGGCGCAGCGGAAATCTCGGTAATCAATGAGACTAGTCTGGACATGAATGTGGGCAATGTTCTCAACAATCAAAGGGAAGGCGTTATCACCATTGCCGATACGGCCAAGGATACCTGGACCGAATACAAGAAGGGACAGACCCGCAGCATTACGGGCTATGCCAACTACTTAAAGACTCACGCAGGTGACAGTGATATTTATGCTGGGGCGGTGAAATCGGATAATACCCTGTCTGTTGGCAGCGCAATAGCCTATGGCGTAAAGGACAATCAGGCCTATACCTGGGTCAATGGCAATAGTGTTGAGACCACCAGAACCTATATGCATTATGAGCGCCGCGGTATGTGGGGCTTGGTTCAGACTGCGGATGAAGAATCGTTGAAAGGCTGGCAACAGAGTTCAACTCCCATTGACCAAAAAGAAGGGGCGAGATTAGGCCTGCCGGAAGGTGCTGTGATTACGCAGAGCGATAATGTGCCGGCAAGCGGCATCCTGCGCCTTGATGGCAATACCACTAAGCAGGAGGCCGATAGGATTTTTGACCGAGACCATTGGGTTACCCGTTCTGGGTTCCTGGGGTGGTTCAAGCACATTTATGACCGGTGGAAAGTTGGTACGTCCACCATTCAGCTCTATAATTACTCCTTGAATGCTTCCCAGCCCATTACCATTGGTTTGATTGGTGCGGAAGCGGGCAAAATCGATATTAAGAGCACCAATGACAGTGGCGGCAGCATTAACTTGACAGGCAATGTGGCGAATTCCCATAATGCCGCTTCGTTGCTGGTGAGCTCGCAGGCAGGCGGCATCTTCCAGAATGATGGTACCACCCTGAAGAGTGAGCTGGTGAACCTGACGGCTAAGGACGATATTAAGAATATCCATATCACCTCCGTTGGCGCAAAGGACGGAAACAATGTGGTGGATAATATTAAGCTTAGTGCCATTTCTACTGGCAAAGGGGATATCGACATCACTGCTGTAGGCGGCGTATTGGAGAATCAGTCTCTGCCGGGGAACGTGGAAATTGTGGCGTTAAAGAGCCAGAATGGAAACACTGCTTTCCGCAGCGATGCAGCACTAGGTGATGTGACGTTGCGCGCTACTGGGAATATTACCCAGTCGGGCAGTGGGATTACCGTAGAAGGACGGGGAATCAACCTGACCAGTAAGAACGGCGGCATCGGCACGGCCAATCAAGCCATTAACCTGGTGGCTTCCGATTTGACTTATGCCACGGACCGCAGCGGTGCCCAGGTCAATGCTGACGCCAAGGCCAGCATCTATCTAACTGAGGCGGCTGATGGCGGCGCTATGCGCGTGGGCAAGATTGAATCCCAGGAAGGGGATGTGACGCTGACTGTAGCCAATGGCGGTTTCATCGACGCCCTTTCTGGTGACGATAAATCTGGTTCCGTGGGCAGCGTGGACGAAATGGTGCATCGCTGGATTGACGCTGGACTCATTGACGGTGAAAAGGATGCACAGGGCAATTACATCTATAAGGGAGCGTATATTGAGGGGCTGGAAAAGAATCGGGATGATTATGAGGCAAGTGTAACGGCCGCCTATGACACGGAGCATGGCGGCAAGACGCAGGCCCAGTGGCTGGCGGAGTATACGGGGCAGAAGTCGGCAGTGGAGGATATCTATGCTTCGGCTGCCTATCGTAACTATCTTAGCAATAAGGAGAAGTATGACAAACTGTCCCAGGATGAACGCCAACAGCTGGCAGACAATAAGGACAGTGCTTTCCTGGCTTATGCAGAAAGTGCCGAGCAGTATGCCCCGTACAGCGGCTATGACACGGCAGAAGCATATCTGCAGGCTACCGCAGCTTATAAGTATTCCCAGTATGCTGATGCGGATACCTATCTGGCCAATGATGCCACCTATCAAGACCTTGTAAACAGGGCGGAACATCCCACCTTCGAATGGACGAAGGACATGATGCTCTATGCGGTCAGTGAAAAAATCGTAAATTCCGATAGTGGCAGCAGCAATCAGACAGACCGGGCAGCCAATGTCCTGGGCAGAAATGTTACCTTGTCGGCAGCAAAGGGAGCAGTCGGTACCTTTGCTGACCAGTCCACCACGGTTACCGTGGAGGAACTGACAGGCAACGATAGCATCGCCAAGATGAAAGAGCTCATGAATGTGAATGCTGCTGACGTTACCGTCCGGCGGGATGAAAGCGGCAATCTCCTGTCCTTTGAAATCAAGGGCAATATGCCTTTGGGCGTAAAGGCTGAGGGTATCTTGAACGTAGTGGCAGGGGGCAATATTTCGGTGGCTGGCCGCAAGGACGCAGCCGGGGAGCATTCCGCCATCAACGTGGGCACCATCGATGCTACCCAGAATAACACAACGGGTGACGTACGTCTGCATTCCGACAAGGGAATTTATAACGCCAATGATGCCGATATTACCAATATTACGGGCAAGAATCTCATTCTCACCGGCGGCACGGAAAGCATCGGCACGGCAGACAAGGCGCTGACCATTTCCCTGTCTGGGGATTTGACCGAAGCCAGAGCGAACAAAAATGTGTTTATTAAGAATGGGAATCATAATGATTTCCTTCGTTTGGGCGCTATGTTTGCCGGGGATACCATTTCCTTGAGCAGCGAAAAGGGCTTCAAGATGAGCACGGCCAGTGAAGATATTGCCGAATCCTATATCAATGCTGGCAAGAAGTTGGAATTTACGACGAATGCCACGGAAGGTATTGTGGGTGAAGCTGATAGTGCTATCCGGCTGCTCAACGACCGCGCAACGGTGAACCTTGCGGCACAGTCCGCCTATATAAAGGGTCTGGGAAGTTTGGCTTTGGGCATCCAGAATGGCACTTTGGTTCTGGGGAATATCGAAACGGCAGGCGAATTTACTGCTGTTAGCGAGGGCTCCTTGACGGAAATCGGCACGATCACTGCCGGTGGAAACGTAAATCTTGAGGCGGCAGACAGCTTGAACCTTGGTGGTCAGGTGAAAGCCGGTGATTTGGAAAATGCCAAGAAAGAATTGACTTTGAAAGCGGCTAAGGGCAATATTACCCAGACGGATAAAGGCGCCATTACCGCCGATACGGTCAAGACCTTTAACGGCAAGTCCCTGCTTTTGGAAAATGAAGATAATGCATTTAACAGCATCGAAGTGGACGGCATGGAAACCTCGGCGGCAGAAAAGCCAGCTATTGCTGGCGATGTGCGCATCGTGAATAACGCCGATGGGCTGACCGCGGCGGTCAAGCGGAATGTGGATGGAGATATCGCCATCCTTAACCTGCGTGACAGCGGCACGTTGACCAATGTGGGCAGCCTCACGGCAACGGGAGAGATTGACCTTCTTGCGAAGGGTGTTCTTTCCCAAGGGGCGGCTACCACTTTCACGGCAGGCAAGAATGTCGTGCTGACCTCGGCAGGGGATGCTGTCCAGCAGGCTGCTGATGCCGGCATTCAGGCCGATATGGTCACGGTCACCAGCGCCAAGAACATTGATTTGCAGGGAACGGGCAACCAGTTTGCGGCAATTACGGTACAAAGCTCCGCTGGGGATGCGGGTATCCAAGGCAGCGTTTTGGTGAAGGACAGTGCCGATAAGCTGGCGCTGTCTGTGCAGCCTGTGGTCAACGGGAATATCGAGGTAACAAATGCAAAAGCACAAGGCACGCTGCAAGTCCTTTCGGATATGCACGCTGCGGGTGATGGTGCGGATGTTGCGGGACATATTACGCTGATATCTGATGGCAATATGCAGCTGGATAAAAAGCTTACGGCAGCCGATAGTGTCACGCTTACCGCCACGGTAGGCGATGTCGCGATTGGCGGCGATATTTCGACGGGAATTTTGGAGCCAAGTGACATTGATTTTGATACCGGTGCGCTGCAAGGCACGTATAATTCCCTGGCAATCTGGGCAGGCGGTGCCGTTCAGGAAGCCGCCGGTGTGAGCATCACGTCACCTGTGGTAGAGACTTACAGCGGAAAGGGGGTATCCCTGGATAGTGAGAAGAATCGATTCGAGGTATTCTTGGCGGATACCATGACAGGACACACGGAGATTAATGGCAGTATTAAAGTTGTGACCAGCTGCGACGAGAGCTTCACGGTAGGTGTAGGCGCAAGCGTACGCGGCGATGCAGAATTTATCAATTTCCATAAAATGGGTGGGCTGGGAATTCTGATTAAGGTGGTGGAAGAGGAGGATAAAGAAATCAAAGTTCTCGGCGGTAACGGAGCTGACGGCAATCTTGTTTTAAAGGCCAGCCAGGATGTGGTGTTGCTGGGGAATGCTAATGCAAAACATGATATTGTAATTGACAGTACCCAAGGCGGTTCCTTCTATGGCCTGGGCAGAGGCATGGTGGCCGGAAATGATGTTAAGGTGTCCGTGGGCGACCAAATCACTTATATTGGAACCATTCAAGCAGGGCATGATATGGATATGCAGGTTCAACAGCCTAGTTCCGATAGTGCGGGCATCCATATCGGTGCTCTTATCCGTGACACTTTGCTCACCGCCGGCAACGAGGCTGACTTCCTGGTGAATGGTGATGGAACTATCGAGATGTTGGGCAATGTCGAAGCGAAGAAAGACATCACGATGGATGTTTCCGGTAAAGGTGATATTGGTATCAAAAATACCATCACATCCCAAGAGGAAAGCATTTTGGTGCAGGTTGACGAAGGCGACATCTATATCGGTGTCGACGAAACGCCCGAGGCGGAAACCGTAAAGGCGAAAAAGAATGTCACCATTGGAACCGACCTGGGAACGGTCTACATTTTGGGTAAGACCTTCACCGAAAATGGCGACATTGCCATGAAGGCAGGAAAAAAGACCTATCAAGAGGGTGCCGAGTATAGTAACTTTATCATCTCCGATGATGGTCAGGTGCTTTCCGGCGGAGGCATTGGCCTTTACGGACGCAATGGCGATATCGAAATCACGGAGGACATCCAGGCCAAGAAAAGCATTTTTGTCAGTATTGCCGAGCAAGGAAATATTACCTTTGGCCGGGATATATCGGTTACGGAAAATGTGGAGCTTTCCACGGAAAAAGGAGATATTACCGTAGGGCATATCGTCAATGCTGACAATGGCATGGTCCACTTAGACTCTGGGGATGGCAATGTCCTGGTAGGAAAGGATATTACGGCCGGGGAAGATATCACGATTTCTACCCAGCAGGGAAATATCATCGTTGGCGATACCGGCACCGGTAATGATGGCGATATCCTTGCCAAGGCAGGAAATGTGTTTATCCAGACGGATAAGGGAAATGTCGGTATAGTGAAGACTGTGACCGCGCAGGCGGGCAGCCTTAGCGTTGTCTCTGGGCAGGGCGATATCCTCATCGGCAATAACGGGCCGGATGTGAAGACCGTTACGGCTAGCGAGAATATTGACCTTACCGCTGAAGATGGCAGGATTGTAGTCTATGGTAAAACTTCTACGGAAAATGGCGATATTTCGCTAACAGCTCACCGTGCCGATTATATTGCTGGCGAGGAGAATAGTTCCTTTATTATCGACCAGAACGGAAAACTGGAAGCTGGCAGAGCCCTCAACTTGAATGTTGGTAACGGCGATTTGCATGTTTCCGACCGCATCCAATCGAAGAAAGATTTGGCAACCGAAATTGCGGAAAAAGGAAGTATCTACTTTGACACGGATGTGGACGTTGAAGGGAAGGTAAAAGTCAAAACGGATGAGGGCGATATCTATGTGGGTCATGATGTTCAGGCCGACGGGGATATTGCCATGACCGCCGAGACGGGAACAATCCATGTGGGCGCTGCGGTAAATTCCGCCGACGGTAATGTGAATCTTGCCACCGGACAGGGGGATATCGATATTGGCAAAGAAGTGCGAGCTGCAACCGGCAGCATCGGTATTCAGGTTGGAACCGGCAGCGTGACGATTGGCAACAACGGGCCCGATGTGGAAACCGTCACTGCCCAACAGTCGATTGATGTCGGCGTGGATATTGGTCAAATCAAGATTTACGGCAAAACCAGTACCAAGGCCGGGGATATCGCTATGCGGGCTGGGGCAGAACAATATACACCGGGCTACACGAATTTCATTATTGAGCAAAATGGTTTGTTAGAGTCCGGTCAGGATATTTATCTGACGGGCCGCAATGGCGACCTTCGTGTGACGGATGCCATTCAGGCTAAACGGGATTTGTATGCCAATGTCCTTGAGGGCGGCAGCGTATCCTTCGATAAAACGGTGACCTTGAAGGGACAGGTGGCGGTAAATACCGATGTTGGACAGATTACCATTGAAGGGAAGGTCGATGCTAGTTCTGTGAATTTGTCTACCCAGCAAGGGAATATCACAGTTGGTGGAGAAATGGCCTCGAAGTCGACGGTTAACCTTAGCGTTGGAACTGGCGACATAACGGTGCAAGGTATCACCGCTGACAGCGATGTAAGCATTGCGGTACAGAATGGCAACATAGAGATGCACGATGTGAATTCGGCTGGGGATGTCACGGTTCAAAATACGGAGATGGGTTCGATTAATGGCACGGACATTGTGGCAGCTGGAACCACCCATGTGGCTTTGACCCGTGGTGACCTTTTCTTGAATCTGGCCGAAGGCAAAGCCGTGTTGGTGAAGATGGAAGACAATACGGAAGCTTCTCAGGTGGATAAGATTTTGGCAGAAGCAAGCGGTGGAGATGGACCAGATGTTGTCCTGACAGGCAATTACATTCAAATCGGTTCGCTTACTGCTAAGGAAGGCGATGCGGTATTCCAACTGACGGCTATGGGCCCGAACAATCAGCGGCTAATCGGCGGCAATTTCGCCGTGGAAAGCCTAAGCGCTAAGAACGGCACGCAAATGCCGCAGCTCTGGGTGAATGGTGGCTATATGCATGTGGATGAAGGGAACCTGGCCGTGAATGATGTACTGGCTGTGGATAAATTCCATTTGGACAATGAACAGACAGACCTGGCCGTTTACGGGCGCACCCCCACCAGAGATGGAGAACAGCTGGTTTATTGGAACAATTTGGATTGGGCTTATCGCAAAGCCCGCAGCTTCCAGCTTTACACCAACGGAAAAATTCGGACCAGCCGGGCCGTTCTGATTGATGCCGGCAGGAACTACAAAAAACTCTACGGGGATAACCTCAGCGTAGTGGATATGATGCGTGAGCGGGTAACGAGTAGCCATGGTCAGTTTACCTTTGACAGCGCGTTGCTGACAGAACCGGGCCGATTCCTGCGGGAAAAAATGTTTTTGGATACGAAGCCCGCGGAAGCTGACATTCGGCGGCAAAATGCAGGAGATTCCGAAATTGTAGTGGAGCAATAAGGCGTTTAGGAGGTTATGAGACGATGAACCAGAAAGCAGAAGCATTCCAAGCATACCTAACGGAAAAAGACATTCATTCCTTTTCCGTTGATGAATTGAAGGGAGACGGACAGAAAACCGTGGTGTTTCGCTCCTTTCTCACGATAGAGGGGCAGCAGCTTCCCACTATTGTGATTTTGGATGAGACCATTTTCGCCTTAGTGCGGGTACAGATAGCACCGAAGGCTATGTCGGAAGAAAATCAGTTGGAACTCTTGGCCCGCGTCAACGAGGAATCTTCTGGCTACAAGCCCTTCAAGCTGTACTTGAACAAAGAAGGGGACTTGCTATTGGATGTGTGCCTGGTAATTGAGGAAGAACTGAAGGGAGATACAATCTACACGATGTTCTCACTCATCATCGACTATTTAAACGCCAATTACCGCCAACTTATGAAAGTGATTTGGCAAGGGGAATGAGAGCAGATGTGGTATTGGTAAGCTGCCTTTGTTAAACGAGCAAAGCTCCTGGAGCATGGACTTTAGGAGCTTTGCTTTTTCTATTGCCAGTTTCTTGGGGCGGAAAAGCAGGAAGGTTCTCTATCGCTGTAGAAATACAAAGCGAAGAAATATTCTGTTTTTTTATAATCGGGCAAGAGAAAAGGAGTGTATGAAAATGAATCGGACAAAGAAGGTTATGGCATCTCTTCTGGCAGGTTTGCTGATCGGCAGCACCAGTTATGCGGCAACCGCTGACCGGGAGAGCATTGCCCAAGTAGCTCTGCTGCAATCCTTGGCGCAAGGGTATTTTGGTGGTACGGTGACGGTGGGGCAGCTTCGCAGGCTCGGGGATACGGGTATCGGAACTTTTGAAGGCCTCAACGGTGAGATGATTGTGTTGGATGGCAAGGTCTATCAGGCCTTAGGGGATGGGCGCGTCGTCGTTGCTCCGGACAAGACGATTATCCCCTATGCCACGGTGACTTTCTTTGACAAGGATATTGCCGTTAATTTAACGGATATCAAGGATAAAGCAGCCTTTGAAACGATTTTGAATGAGGAAGTTCAAAAGCAAGGCGCAAACAGCTTCTACATGGTGAAACTCCATGCGCAGTTTGATTCGGTTTTATTCCGCAGTGAATACGGAAGCACGGAGCCGTATCCTACTCTAGTGGAAGCCTTGAAGGGGAAACAGACTGAGTTTACCGAGAAAAATATTAAGGGCACCTTGGTCGGCCTCTATTGCCCCAGCTACATGGGAGAACTGAATTCGGTGGGCTGGCATTTCCATTTCCTGTCGGATGACAAGAAGAAGGGCGGCCACATCTTAGAACTTTCCCTTGACAAGGGTACTATCTATCTGGATAAAACGGACAAGTTCACCATGATTTTGCATGATGATAAAAAATTCCACGATATCAATCTGGCCAAGGATATGAAGGAAGATATCCGCAGCGCCGAGCAGGATACCAAGAGCAGTTTACAGGGAGGAAAATAATCCCAGCACTCACCGTACAGGCATCGATTGCCATTCAAGCTACCAGAGTATCGCCAAGTTTGACGGATTTGCTGGAATGTATTTACGCAGAAATAAATCATGGAGGCTCAAAATGTCAGTAAGGAGTATGCAGATACGCGTTAATCCTGTTTATCTTACCGCTAAGACTGCGGTGTGCTTGATGGAAAAGGCGGGAATACCAGGGGCGGCTAAGATTGCTCGTGCTTTAGCTTTAGAAGACAAGGCATTGCTGCCCAAAATGACAGATGCGGAAACCATTCTGGGCAATGCGTTGGTGGTGGAGGCCAAGTATCGTACCATGTGCCGCTTGATTGAGGCTTCTGGGATTAAGACCGTGGTGGATTTGCCCTGCGGTTATACGCCAAAGGCCATGTATATGACGGAGCATGCACGGAATTTTGTTGGCCTGGACCTTCCTATCGTGGTACAGGAAGTTGAACCGATTATCCGTCCGTTGGTTAGTAAAGCAGCAGAGGCATCCTTTCGGGGAGTAGATGCTACCAACTACCCCTCATTAAAAGCAGCGCTGCATGATGTTAGCGGGCCTTTATGTATCGCAACGGAAGGCATGATGATGTATTTTAGTGAGGAGGAGGCTGATACCGTTATCGCCAATATTCAAACCTTGTTACGGGAATATGGCGGTTGCTGGATAACGCCAGACCCTGAATATGCACTGCAGTTTTGCGGCACCTTTCAGGCTGTTTTCGGCGAGGAATCGCTGGCAAAACTCATGGCGACTAAGGAAACGGCCCAAGACCAGTCTGCCGTGGCTTCCTTTGGAAATTCTTTCCTCGTCGAACCGGCAGCTATACCTGCTACTAAGGCAAGGGCTAATGCGCTTTTAGCAAAGCATGGCCTAAAAGCTGAAATGGTTAATTTAGGGGAACAGCTACCGGAATTAAGCCTTTATAAGCAGCTTGCGTCAGACCAGATTAGGCGCTTTAAGGAAGCCATGCGTAATTGTCATTATTGGCTCATTACCCTTGACGAGAAAAAGGGATTAGAAGATACGGCCAGACATAGGGAAGAATATCCCTTTGGGTTGCAATATACGTTAAATGAGAAAATCCTCCATCTATCCCTGTGTGGCAGGCTTGACACCATCTCGGCACCGGAACTGCTTATCATGTGGGAGAAAGTCAATATTGGCGGAAGTATTGAAGGGGTAAGGATTGATTGTACCCGACTGGAGTATATATCATCGGCAGGGATTCGCCTATTGCTGAAAATACAGGAAAGCTGCAGCAGCCCTATCGTATTTTTCCGAGCTAATGAAAAAGTAAAGGAAATTTTGCAGCAGAAAGGTTTGGGGAAGATGGATGAGAACTAAATGGTGGAAAGGTGGAAAGAGTTATGCTGAGAAAAACTGCGCTGGTTAAGGGGATAGGTCTGCTATTGATGGCCGTATTGATGTTAGTGGGAACAAATGGGGAGGCTGGCCATCTTGAGGATATTTCTGCCCGCGGAACGATTCGGATTGGCACCACGGGAGATTATATCCCTATGTCATATTTAAATCCGCAAACGGGAAAATATGAAGGAATTGATGCCGAGTTATCGAAGCTTATTGCCGATTCCTTGGGGGTAAAAATCCAGTATGTGCCGACAACCTGGCCTACCCTTACCACCGATATGCAGGCAGGCAAATTCGACATTGCTCTTTGCGGCATTTCGCGCAATTACAACCGGGCAAAAAACATGGCCATGTCCGATGCCTATGGGGAAGGGCTTTTTGGCAAGACCATCCTCTGTCGTGCCAAGGATGCCAAACGATTCCAAAGCATCGCCGCTATGGATAAGCCAGAAGTTCGGGTGATGATTAACCCGGGCGGGACAAACGAGAAGTTTGCCCATGCAAATTTTCAGCAGGCCCAGCTTATCGTCTATAAGGACAATGCCGATATTCCCCGTCAAATTGCCGAGGGCAAGGCGGATATTATGATTACAGAAACTGTGGAGGCTGCCCATTATGTCCGCATGGATAAGCGGCTGGCCGCTCCCCTCAAGGATAAGCCCTTCACGCGACACTCCTGTGGCATCCTGATGCAAAAAGGCGACCAGGAATGGCTGAACTACATTAACTTTGTACTAGCGGAGTTGAAGATGGATGGTACCATGGATAGACTGGAGAAAAAGTATCTGAAATGAATATGGGAATAAATACAAGGCAAGACTGTCTTAGTGGCGGCCTTTCAAGTTTCGAGGACAATCGGGACGTGGTGGTTTGAAAACAACCGATTTGGGACGCTGCTATAGGATTTTTGCCTGAAGGTAAATTCGAAGTTGTGTTTGATGGGAGGGTGGCATTATGATTCCCGGAGGAAAAGGAAATCGCAGGTATGTGCAAAATTGTGCCCTTTGTGGCAACGCTCCATGTGATAAAGTATGTCCTAAGGCACTGGAGCCATCCCGGCAGATTCGCAGTATATGGTTTGAAAATGAGAAATGTGCGGCGGCCCGCCTGCCGAAAGAAAATGTATGTGCCGCCTGCGCTGCCCCCTGTGAAACGGCTTGCTTGAAGTGTGGAGAAGTGCCTATCCAAAAGATTATGCAGTTTTTGTTTGATGAGAGAAAGCCGGACTCTGTGCCGGTCATGCCGGAAAATGGAACGGTGTTGCAGACGGAGATCTGTGGAATTCCGTTGGAAAATCCCTTTTTGCTCGCCTCGTCGGTTGTGGGCAGTAATTATGATATGTGTGCCCGTGCCTTTGAGACTGGCTGGGCGGGGGTATCGTTCAAAACCATCTGTGCGTTCCCCATACGAGAAGCCTCGCCACGGTTTTCGGCGATTTACAGCGCGGATGGCAGCATGATGGGCTTTAAAAACATCGAGCAGTTGTCCGACCATAGTGTGGCGGAAAACATGGCGATCTTTCGGCAGCTCAAAAAGAATTATCCGCAGAAATTTATTCTGGCCTCCATCATGGGGCAAAATGATGCGGAGTGGACAGAACTTGCCCGGCTGTGTCAGGAAAATGGTGCCGATGCTCTGGAACTGAATTTTTCCTGCCCCAACATGATGGAAGAGGGGCTGGGGTCCGATATCGGTCAGGTACCGGCGCTGGTGGAGCGCTTCACCGCCGCCGCTAGGCGCGGAACCAGCATTCCCATCCTGGCAAAACTCACGCCCAATGTGGCCCGCATGAGTCCGGCGGCTGAGGCAGCACTTAATGGTGGGGCGGATGGTCTTTCAGCCATTAACACCATCAAGAGCCTGATGGCGGTAAATCCCGATACCTATGTCAGCAGTCCCGACGTCAATGGCAGGTCAGCGGTGGGGGGCTATAGCGGTAACGCCGTAAAGCCGATTGCTTTGCGCTTTATCGCTGAGCTTGCGCAGAATCCAAAGCTTCGTGGGCTGCATTTAAGCGGCATGGGGGGCGTGGAAACCTGGCAGGATGCGCTGGAATTTATGCTGCTTGGCGCCGGTTCCATTCAGGTGGCGACGGCAGTCATGCAGTACGGTTATCGCATCATTGAGGATTTGAAGTCCGGCCTGGCCTATTATTTGCAGGCCAAGGGATTTAATCAGGTAAGAGAGGTAGTAGGACTAGGCCTCGCATCCGTAAGCGCTACGACGGATGACTTGGAGCGGGAAAGCATCGTCTATCCGAAATTTAACCGCAAGACCTGCATTGGCTGTGGCCGTTGCCAGATTTCCTGCATGGATGGCGGTCACCAGGCCATTTGCTTCGATGAAGGGCGGCGGCCAATTCTCGATGCCAAGAAATGCGTGGGCTGTCATCTTTGTGTATTGGTATGTCCCACGGAATCCATCGGTTCTTCGGGAAAGCGAATAAGCAAAAATGGTTGACGGCGAAATGGGGGATGTACAGGAGCGGCCAAAGGCATTATACTTGATACAGGATAATTGTCGATAATGGAGGCTGGGCTTGTGAATCTGGTGGAACGTGTCTGTGGTCACACTTGGATGATCCTGCGTCATAAATATTGGGTGTTTCGGTTTTGCTGCATTGCGGGGATTCCGTGGCAGGGCTTTATGCATGATTGGTCCAAGTTCTCCCCGACGGAGTTTATCGAAAGTGTAAAATACTACAATGGCAAAGTTTCGCCCATAAAAATCTGCAAGCGGGAAAACAATGGGCTTTCGATGGCCTGGATTCATCATCATGGACGGAATCTCCATCATTATGAGGCTTGGTGGGATAATTTTGACCATGGCGCCCATCCCCAGGATATGCCCTATAAATACGCGGTGGAAATGATTTGTGACTGCTTGGGGGCAGCTAAGGCCTACGGCCGGGATGAGTTTACCTTTCAGGCCGAATACGAATGGTGGCAGAATAAATGTGCCACCGGTGTTGGCATGAGCCCGAACATGCAGGCTTTTGTGGAAACGATACTGAGCCAGCTGGCGGCGACGGAAGATTTGAACTTGCTGCGGCCCAAGTCCCTGCGAAAAATTTATGCATCAGTTGTGAAAGAAGGAAAATATGAATATACAGATTTTCGGCACCAAGAAGTGTAACGATACGAAGAAAGCCCAGCGGTTCTTTAAAGAGCGCGGAATAAAGTTCCAATTCATCGACATGCTGGACAAGGGCATGAGCAAAGGCGAATTCCAGTCCGTGGCCAGGGCCCATGGGGGCATCGATGGGATGATCAATCCGGATTGCAAGGATAAAGACGCCTTAGCGCGCATAAACTATATGGCCGATAAGCTTACGACGCTTCTGGAGAATCAGCAGGTCATAAAGACACCAATCGTAAGGAACGGCAAAGAGTCAACGGTGGGGTATGAGCCGGAGCTTTGGAAAAGCTGGCAGGCAGCAAAGGGATAACCTGCGCAAACAGGCGGTCTGACATGTCAAATCTTGACATGTCAGACCGCCTGTTTACGTGGAAGCTAGCCCTCGTCACCATTGGGAGGCATCGGATCTGTGGGGAGATAGATTGCCAGAGTTGGGGTAGCAGGCTGACAATCAGTCCCAGCATGATAATGCCGCAGCCTGCCAGCTGCAGGCCGGTAATGGATTCGTGCAGGATGATTTGAGCAATGGCCGGGTCAATTACGGGAATCAGCAGGGAAAGCGGTGCTACTTTTGCGGCAGTATATTTTCCCAGCAGTACACTCCACATGCCATAGCCAAACAGAGTAGCACCATAGGACAGGTATCCATTTTTCCCCGAAGATTTCCAGCCCGTATTCTAACGGACAGTGGATATTGTACGCGCTTTTGGCTGCGTATCCCAGCCGTAAATGGTTGTAAATGCTGTTCCTTTGCTGTGTCATAAGATAACCGCCCCACAGGCTATAATCCTGCGGAGCGGTTGGCTGGTTATGGGAAAAAGAGGAATAGCTCAGCGGAAGACAAGCTGCACAAGCAGCATATAGAGAGCGGTACCGCCGCCGATGGCTAGCAGCATTTGATGGGTGCGGGCCTGGATGAAGGCGGTGACGGCAACGGCGGCAGCTTCGGGAAGACCATGGCTGCCGCCGGTCAGCTCTACGCCCCGCAGGCAGTAAACGACTAGAAAGCCAAAGACCGCTGCTGGCAGGACTTTGCCCAGATAGCGGACAAAGTTAGGGGTGCGCTCCGGGGCAGGGAAGAGGGCAAAGGATAAAAAGCGGGTGAGGGATGTGGCTGCCACCACCATCAATACGGTGATGATCTGTTCAGTCAGTGACATGTTCCGGCTCCTTTCTGGCGGGGGCGAAGTAATGGCGGCCCAGGGCAAAGACAGCGAAAATTGCCAGCAGGGTGGGGATAAGGTAATGTTCCGGTCCCCATAGCATGAGGCACAGGAGGGAAATTGCGATGCCGGCAAGGGAACTTTGGTGGCGTTCCTCCAGCAGCCATTGCTCCGTAAAGATGCTGACAAACATAGCTGTCAGCACGAAATCGAGCCCCCGAGTATCAAAGGTCAGCAAGGAGCCGCATAGCCCGCCGACAGTGGCTCCGCCAACCCAGTAAAGATGATTGAGCAGCGTTACCCAGAAGAAAAACCAGCCTTTGTCGATATCCGCAGGGATTTTTGCGGTGAAGTTGATGGAAAAGCTTTCATCACACATGCCGTAAATGAGATAAGGCGTTTTCAGGCCATGGCCCCGGTATTTTTCCAGCATGGATATGCCATAAAAAATATGCCGGGCATTGACAATCAGCGCCACCAGGAAGGCATGCAGGGGATTGAAGGGGGCCAGCAGCATGGGGACTGTCAGGAATTCCACCGAACCAGCAAAAATAAGCAGGCTCATCAGGGCAGGATAGATGAAACTAAAGCCGGAAGCATTCATGAAGACACCATAGGCAATGCCGATAAGGAGAAAACCGGCAAAGATGGGCATGGTATAGGGGAATGCCGTCTGCAATGCCCGCCAAGCAGGATGCATGCTGGGGGATGTGCTGTTTGTAGTTTCTGTAGACATGTTTGTACTCCTCCTAGGTATGCGCTTGCTGAAATGTTACAGATAGATTACAATAAAAATAAACATGATACAACATGCAAAAAATCATAGTTCACATGATTTTTTGTCATGGAGAAAGGAGTTACGCAGGATGGACGCCATCAAATGCCAGGCTTTCCTAGTGGCTGCCCAGAGGGGGAGCTTTACAGCGGCAGCACAGGAACTGGGGTACACTCAGTCAGGCATCACCCGCATGATAAATGCGCTGGAGGAAGAACTGGGATTCCGGGTTTTTGCCCGTGTCAGAGGCGGTGTACAACTCACCGATAACGGTCATAGGATACTGCCCTTGCTGGAAAATATTGTTCGTGCCTACCAGCAGGTGGAGGAATACAGCGGGGATATTTGCGGCCTGGTACGGGGCACGGTTTCCGTGGGCTGTTACTATAGTGTATCGTTTATGTGGATGCCGCAGATCATTCGCAAATTCCAGAAACGGTATCCGCATATCCGTGTGAATATGCTGGAACGCAGCAACCGTGATCTGGCCACCCTGCTGGCTAGCCGCCGTCTGGACATCTGCGTGGGGGCCAGGCTGTCCGAGGTAGACTACGAATGGATTCCCCTTTACCGTGACGAGATGGTGGCCTGGCTGCCCCAGGGACACCCGCTGACCAGAGCCAAACAGCTCACGCCGAAGATGCTGGAGGGAGAGACTTTTATCCAGCCGCTGCCCCAACAGGATACGGAATTGGATAGGTTGCTGCAGGGCGAAAATCTGTCGATGAATCTGCGCTATTCCACCCAGGAGGCGTTTACCACTTACAACATGGTAGAAGCCGGGCTGGGGGTAAGCCTCAATCAAAGGTTGATTTCACAAAAATGGCACGGTCAGGTAGAACTGGCATCCTTTTCTCCGCCCCAATACTTCGAGATGGGCATAGCTGTGCCGTGTCTCAAAGAAGCATCGCCTGCCACCAGAAAGTTAATCGAATGTATCCGTGAAACTGTGGCAGAACTTATATAATATGCACAGCCTTTATCTAGGTAAAATACGGATGGCATCAGGGAAAAGGACACGCCGGCAGCAAGAAAATGAGCCGTAGAGTTGGAACCTGTGTATTCGCGTGGGGCTGTGATAAAGCTGACAGCAAATGGGGACGGGATGTGCTAAGGTATTCCTGGATAGGGGTAGATGGAGGTAAGGCTTGCAGAAAGGATTGCTTATGGAGAACAGGATTTTACTCAAGCGCATCTATGAACCGCCAGAGGAAAGTGATGGATATCGGATACTGGTGGATAGATTGTGGCCGCGAGGCATCAAGAAGGAAGCGGCTCATCTCGATGAATGGGCCAAGGTCATTACGCCTAGTACCGAAATCCGGCGCTTGTATCATCAAGGCGAGATGCCCTTTGATGGCTTTGCGGAGGCCTACCAGGAAGAACTGGCAGCTAGTGAAGGGGCGGCGGCCTTTGTTGCCCATTGTCGAGAGCTGTTAGCGGCGCAGAATGTGACCTTGGTGTATGCGGCGAAAAACGAGCAGGAAAATCATGTGCTGGTGCTGCGGGAGTGGCTGCGGCGGAATATGTAAGAATGGGCGGTTTGACAAGTCAGATTTTGACTTGTCAGGCCGCTCGTTGTATTTTTACGGAAGGTTGACCGGTCAATGGGAAATGTTAAGTAAACTATAAGAATTAAAGGGTATAATACGGATTGTTTCACGTTGCAAAAATCAAAGGAGGCTTATTGTGAGTACTTTTTGTGAACGCACCAATTCAGCTGATGTGAGCTGGTGCAAAAAATGGATTTTGGCATTGGCAATTGTCCAGATTCTGGTTATAGGTAAATCGTTCCTCGCCATGACCGGAGCATTGGCAAGTGATGCTGCTATGCTGTTTAATATGGTGGCAGGAATCGGTGTCATTTTGTTCTTGATTTTGACGATATATGTCAATTATAAGAATAAGGTCTGGCACTTTTTATTCCGGTTGCTGTTAAGTGTCATGGTCAATGTGATTTTATTGGTGATGGCCGCTTATTCTATTGGTGTTGCCGCGGCAATCGTTTGGGTGGTGGCCGCTGTCTTTGTCAATCGCCGGCGGTTTGCGGTATTTCTGCGGTATAAAAACTATATCCGCTATATCGTGGCAACGTATATCCTGACGGCTGGCCTCAGATTGGCCGTGATGCGGCTCTTTTTCCATAAGCCGGAGATGTGGCCGCTGATTCAGCTTGGTTCGTTTGCCATTAGCATGGCGCTGCTCGGCTGGTTCTATCATTTGCTCATGCAGGAGATACAGAAAGGGAGAACGTTCTTCGAGGCGACGCGCATTGTGGCGCTGATTCCCGTGGTTTTTATCTATTTCCTCATCGGCTTGCTTACCATTGTGCCCGTGAAATTCTTCTCGGGCGAAAGCCTTTTCGGTGAAGAGGGAAATGATTATCTCGTAATGCCAAAGAAATAATTCGTTTGCGTATCTGAATGATAGCGCAACAAGGTAAAACAGACGGCCTGATAAGTCATTGTATTGACAAGTCAGGCCGTCTGTTTTATGTTTGAGGACTTTGACCAGTTAAAGTGCTTGGTCAAATGGCCTTGTCATGATGTTTACAAAAATATAACGATATTGACGCTTATGGTATACTGATGTAAATATATTTTTTATTAGCAAAGCAGAGATATTAGCGGGAGGTTGGCTGATGATGGGAATGACGACACGTCTGACGGTAGTGGTGGATAATGTGGCAACGGGAAAGTTTACGGGCGAGTGGGGGCTCTCGCTGTTGGTGGAATATGGTGCGCAGAAGATTTTGGTCGACTGTGGCGCGTCCGAATTGTTTGCAGCCAATATGGAAAAGTTGGGCCTATCTATTGAGGAGGTCGATTACGGTGTACTCAGTCATGCGCACTTTGACCATGCCAATGGCGTGCCGTATTTTTTCGCGCACAATGATAAGGCGAAGTTTTACCTGCGTGATGCGGCAGGAGAAAATTGTTACAGCCAGAAATGGTTCTTCTTTAAAGAGTATATCGGTATTCCGAAAAAGATGCTCGAAACGTATCGAAACCGGCTGGTCTTGGTGTCTGGTGATTACAAGCTCTGCGACGGTGTGTATCTGGTTCCGCATAAGACAGCACGGCTTGAGGAAATCGGCCGGCGGGAGAAGATGTATGTGAAAACTGCGGCAGGCTTTGTGTACGATGATTTTTCGCATGAGCAAAGCGTGGTCATCGAAACGGCCAAAGGGTTGGTCATCATCAATTCGTGCTGTCATGGCGGGGCGGCAAATATCATTCGCGAAGTCCAGACGGCATTTCCGGGGCAGTATATTTATGGGCTTATTGGCGGCTTTCATCTTTATAAGAAGAGCAAAGCTGAAGTGCAAAAGGTGGCACAGGAAATCAAAGCGACGGGGATAGAGTATGTTTGCACGGGCCATTGTACGGAAGAACGAGCTTATAAGTGGTTAAAAGAAGAGCTCGGAAGCCGATTGCAAAAGATGCAGGTCGGCCTGGTGCTGGATTGGTAATTACGTAAAAGGGACAATTGCTATGGAAATATATGCGACAGAAGAAAAGCAGGAATATATGCCGTTGCTCCTGCTAGCTGATGAGCAGCAGAGTATGGTTGAAAAGTATTTGGCAGCAGGTACGATGTATGTCCTTGCGGATGAAGGCGAAGTGCGAGCTGAGTGTGTGGTAACGGATGCAGGAACTGGCATACTGGAAATCATGAATATCGCCGTTGCCCCAGCGTGGCAGGGGCGAGGGTATGGGAAAGAACTCATTGAATACGTGGAAAATCGGTATCGAGCGTCCTATGACTGGCTTCAGGTGGGAACCGGCGACAGTCCGTTGACTATTCCCTTTTATGAGCACTGCGGGTTTGTCCGGCACCATGTGCGGAAGAATTTCTTTGTCGAGAACTATGATCATCCCATCGTTGAGTGCGGGCATAGGCTGATTGATATGATTGTTTTGCGGAAGAAATTGCGCCCTTATTAAAATCTCTTTTTTTACGATATATAGAAGAGAGGTGTTAGTAAAGGAGGATTGTATGGAGATTCAAGCAACAAAAGCGGTGCTGTGGAATTCAGGTGCCGCAGAAACAGAGTCGTCGAAGCGGGATAAGACCCCGGTGGCCAAAACGGTGTTTTCCCATATGCTCCGCCAGCTTGAGACTGGCGGCGGTATCCGTGATACCGGCGAGGGCGATAATGGCGAGGAAACCACTACGGTCACGCAGGTTATGTCGGATGGTTCGGTGCTCGTAACCATTTATGCAGGTGACCGCATCGTGTCACAGAGCAAGACCCATGCGGCGCACCCCGAGGAGAATCCGACGATACTGAGCACGCAGGTGGAAAAATCAGGGCAGGCTATCCCCGCTGAGGCGGAGAAGATGGCCAGCGCCGAAACGGCTGCTTTAATGATGAATGCGTTGGGCAAAGTTTGAAACATAGTAGTATAGGATAGAGCAGGCTGACCGGTCAATTTACTGGTCAGCTTTTTATATGGTATAACGCTACGAATACGATGCATAAGCTTGTGTCTGTTATCGAAACGAAATTTTCGATGACCCAGGATTAAAATAAAAGCCGTGTAAAAATAGACGGATTGCCAGTCGGTTTTGGTGGTAATTCGTCTGTTTTTTGCGTTACTATAACATTTATGTTAAAATGTATGTATGAAATGTTTATTAAATACATAAAAGAAAGGGTGACCGGATGAGTTTTAGTAAGGAATCTGTATCTGTTGCTATGGCCTATGTTGGCGTTTTGGTGGGGGCAGGTCTATCTTCGGGGCAGGACTTGCTGCAGTATTTTTTGAGCTTTGGTGAAATAGGCTTGGTGGGCGTTCTTGTACTGGGCCTGTTGAATATAGTTTTTGGGCGCATCATTGTGACCCTGGGGTCACATTATCAGTCGAATAATCATCAGGAAGTCTTGGAGCAGATTGCCCATCCTGTCATCCGGCGTATCATTGACATTACGTTGGTGGTTTCCTGTTTTGCCGTTGGTTTTGTCATGGTCGCTGGGGCTGGGGCCAATTTACAGCAGCAATTCGGCCTGCCAAGTTGGCTGGGGGCACTACTGTGTTCGGTGCTGATTGCTGTGATTGCGTTTATGGACTTTGATAAGATTACCCGGGTGCTTGGCGTTTTTACGCCCATCATCGTGGTTATGATTTTAGTGGCAACGGGCTATACCTTTTGGGGTAAGTCTTATGATTTCACGCTCCTCGATGAGGTGTCGAGGACAATGCGGCCGGCAATGCCGAATGTTTATTTGGCCGTTATCAATTACTTTGCCCTTTGCGTGATGAATGGTGTTTCCATGGCCTTTGTGCTTGGCGGTTCGGTGGTACGCATTGGCGATGCGGAAAAAGGCGGCGCCTTAGGCGGTGCCCTTATCGGTTTGATTGTGGGCAGTGCTTCGATGGCGCTGTTTGCTAATCTCGACAAGGTTAAGGATGTAGAGATTCCGATGCTGACGCTGGTGAATGAGATTCATCCGCTCTTTGCCGGCATTTATGCAGTGGTCATATTCGCGTTGATTTTCAATACGGCTTTTAGTCTTTACTATGCCACGGCCCGGCGGTTTGCCGGCAGTGATACCAGCAAGATGCGCAAAATCCTTCTGGCTATTGTGGCGCTGGGTTATGTTTGCAGCTTTGGCGGTTTTTCCCAGCTGGTTGCCTGGATGTATCCGCTGCTTGGGTATATGGGCATCCTGTTGCTGGCGGTGCTGGCGGTGGCTTGGGTGCAGGAACGGGAGAATATCATTCGGGAGAAATTTTTGCGGCGCAAGATGATACGGCTGCTTTTCCGTAAGTACGATGAGGATATGGAATTTCGTCCTGAGCATAAAAAGTTGTTCCGAAAGCTCGGGGAAATGTCGGTGGCCAACACGAAGCAATTGACCCAGGATATCAAGGCCTATGCAAAAGAAGTGGCAGAGACGACGGAGGATTTGCAGGAATATGCCCGGGAAAATCTATCCTTGAAAAAGACGATGTGATACTGACAAATGGAAGATAAATCTGTTAGTGAAAATCGAAGGGCTATCAATAAAAACGGACTGACCGGTTAATTCGGTCAGTCCGTTTCTTGGTGTGGGGATGGGAGGGGATTTAACAGCTGCAGGCAGGAGAGAAGGTAGTCACTTTGGGCGGATTGGGCGATGCCGGTTTTGCACCAAAGGGCAAAGTGTTCACAGTTGTTTAGTAGCAGGTTGTAGCCCCGTTCGCCTAGTTTGCTGCGGGCCCTGGCGACGGTTTCTTCGGGAGAGAATAATTCGATATCGTCCCCCAGCAGGCGGTGGACGATCCAGTCAAAAAGTGGCGGACCGGATGGTGTGGTGGAGTTTAACACGTAAATCGTGTCACTGACGCCCTGAAAATCTGCCAGCGTGGTTTCGCTGATGATGCCATCGCTAACCAAGGGATTTTTTTCTTTGTAGTAGTGGATGACCTGCTGGTTGCCGGCATAGATGCCAAAATGGCGGTAGCCGGTGCGTTTGACGTAAAGGATGTCGCCAGGTTTTATGGCTGTCATGATATCACCTCTTGTGGTACGATGAAAATGGATAATATTGCTTTATTCGCCAGAAAAGGGAAATATCCTTTGCTGGCGAAACTATTGATGGAAAAGACTATGATAACCAAAGGTGTGATTTGCTATGGATTATTCGGTGGAATATAGAAAGAGCGGAATGCCCCTGTCGGTGTTTCAGCAAAATTATCAAGATATTGGCAACTATCTTGCCTATTGCAAGGCCTGCCCCAACTATAATACGGTTTGGAGTTGTCCGCCCTTGCCCTTTGATGCGGCGGCCTATTTGGAAAAGTTTCCGTGGATGTATGTGGTGGGGGCTAAGATAAATTTGAGTCCCGAGACGATTAAGCAAGCCGATACGGCGGAGAAGGTCAAAGACATGGGCTGGAATATTGTGGTGGAAGTAAAGCTGGCGATGGAAGAAAAGATGCGGAAGCTAGAGGCGAAGCTTCCGGGAAGTATGGCGTTATCCTCGGGGGGCTGCAATCTTTGCTCTGTTTGCAGCCGAGGCGAGGGCACACCTTGCCGCTGGCCGGATAAGATGCGGTATTCCTTAGATGCCTTTGGCTTTAATCTGACCGCAATCGCCCGGGAAATGCTGGGAATTGAAATTCAGTGGTGCCAAGACAGGCTGCCTAATTATTTCACCTTGGTTCATGGTATCGCAACGACAGCAGAAATAACGGAGAATATGTGGGCGGTCATGGATATGACTTTTGACGAGAAACGCGAGGAAGGACTTGACAAGTCAACTAAGAATCGATAAGATAACATGTGTTACGTAACGATTGTTTTACATGAAAGGATTAGGTTTATGCCCCCAAAGGTTAAGTTTCAAAAAGAGGAGATTGTCGCAGCTGCACTGGAAGTGGTGCGCAAGAAGGGAATCGATGCGGTGACGGCGCGAGAGGTGGCAGCGGAGCTTGGCGTATCACCACGGCCAATCTTTACGTGGTTCACGACGATGGAACAGCTGAAGGTTGAGGTCTATGCCATGGCTAAGCGGCGCTATCGGCAATATATCGAGACGGGGCTCAAAGGCCCGGTGCCGTTTTTGGGCGTTGGCCAGCAGTATATCCAATTTGCCAAGGAGGAGCCTGAGCTTTACAAGCTGCTTTTTTTGACCAAACCGGATGAGGCGGTGGGCGGTGCTATGGATGCCCTGCATTTTTCCCAGGAGCTTGTGCGGGAGTCGGTTATGCGCATCTATCACATGGATGGGGCAACGGCGGACAAATATTTTCGCAATCTGTGGCTGGTGGCCTTCAGCTTTGCAACACTCATAGTCACCGACGACTGCCCTTATACCGATGAAGAGATGAGCGCGACCTTTACCGAGATGAGTCTTGCCTACTGCAAGGCCTTCAAGGAAGTGCCAGGCTTTGCTACAGGAGATTTTGACAAGGACGCAATCTTTGGGGCATTGGTCAAGAAGTAAAGAGAAAGTACGAGGGTATTATGGATATTGTCGTTTACGTCCATGGGAAGGGCGGAAGTGCAGAGGAGGCTCAGCATTATCGGAAGATTTTTCCCAATGCGAAGGTGCAGGGGCTTGATTATCAGACGTTCACCCCATGGGAAACAGGAAAGGAAATTCGAGAGACTGTTAGGGAATTCTATAAGAAGTATGATAATGTGCTGCTGATTGCCAACAGCATTGGTGCGTTTTTCAGCATGTGCGGTGGGATTGATTCATATATTAAGCAGGCCTATTTCATTTCGCCAGTGGTGGATATGGAAAAGCTCATCATGAATATGATGAAGTGGGCGCAGGTCACGGAGGAAGAATTAAAGGATAAGGGCATTATCCATACGGAATTTGGCGAGGATTTGTCCTGGGAGTATCTATCCTATGTGCGCGAGCATCCGCTGAACTGGACGGTGCCAACGCAAATCCTGTATGGAGGCAGAGACGAACTGACAGATTACGCGACGATGCGGATTTTTGCCGAGGAACATGGTGCTGGCCTTACCGTAATGGAAGATGGTGAGCATTGGTTCCATACGGATGAGCAGATGAAATTTCTGGACGACTGGCTTTTGCGTGTGAAATGAGGTTTTGAGGAAAGCAAGGAGGACTTATGGTAACGACAGAACGGCTGATACTATATCCGGCAGATGGGATACAGATGGAGCAGGCCATTGCCAAGGTGCAGGATGCAGAACTGAAGAAGGCCTATGAAGAAATGCTAGTGGGCTGTATAGCCCATCCCCACCAATGGGACTGGTACGCCATGTGGATGATTGAGCGCCACGATGGCGAGCATGTGGGGGATTTATGTTTTAAGGGATTAAGCAAAAATGGTGTGGCGGAAATCGGCTACGGAATCGAGGAAGAGTACCGTGGGCAGGGATACGCGACGGAGGCTGTACGGGCGGCAATTTCCTGGGCTTTTGAGCATCCGGGAGTAGAAAAGATTGAGGCGGAGGCCGAGGCGGACAATGCCGCCTCCCAGCGGGTTTTGGATAAATGTTGTTTCCAAGCCAGCGGGGAAATGGGCGAAGAGGGCCCACGCTATTATCGGAAACGCTTGGGGATTGAGTCGATGATTGAGGTGATATGATGAAGGTCCTGGTCTTAAATGGCAGCCCGAAAAAAGAGAAAAGCGACACGATGCATATTACCCGGGCCTTTGTGCAGGGCATGGAAGATGCCGCGCCGCAGGAGGTTAGTGTCATTGACATCGCTGATAAACATATCGAATTCTGTGTGGGGTGTTTTACCTGCAAACGCAATGGTGGTACTTGTGTACACAAGGATGATATGAAATCGCTGATAGCGGAGATGTTAAAAAGCGAGTTGTTATTGTTTAATTTCCCGCTCTATGGTTATGGTATGCCAGCACAGTTAAAGGCCTTCATTGAGAGGACGATGCCGCTTTCCTGCATGAAGATGAAGAAGGTTGGTGAGCGTTATGAGCATATCGGGCAGGCGGATTTTGCCCATCTTCGTTATCTGATGATTTGCGGCTGTGGGTTTCCGAACAGCAAGGGGAATTTTGAGCCAGCGGTGGCGCAGTTCAAGTTGCTCTTCCCGCGTCAGCATACGATTATTACGGTACCGGAAAGCCCGATGTTCAACGTGCCGGAAGCGGATATCGTCACCAAGCCGCGGCTTGAGCTGGTGCGGGAAGCCGGGCGGCAGTATGCCACAACTGGTGAGATACCAGCGGATTTGCTGGCGCAGATTGGTTCGCCAATGATTCCCGAGGAAACCTATGCGGCGATTGCCAATGGAGAACAGGTGGTGAACTGAAACAATTCTTTAGGTGTTTCTAAGCCTTTGGGGTGCTATTTTTGTTATAATAAAAATAGCGAAAGGACGGTGAGGACTGTGTGGAAAAAATTGACGGTTTTAGCGAGCTTTCTGGTGATTCCGTCACTCACGGCATCAGCGGCCGTGGTTACGGTGAACGGTCAGGGCGGCTCGGAGCGAAGTGCTCTGCGGCAGGCCTTACGGCAAGCGATTGAACAGCAGGTCGGCGTCATGGTGGACAGCCGCAGTTATGTGCAGAATTACCGTCTTATCAATGACCGCATCTATACGCAGGCCGATGGCTATATCAAAAGTTATGAGATACTTGAACGCACTAAGGATAACGGCATTTATAAGGTAAAGGTGCGCGCCGATGTTTCGGAGCAAAAACTAAGTGCCGCGCTTGGTTCCTATGCGCAGAAAAAGGCTGTCGTTGGTGCCAATATGCAAGATCCGCGTGTTGGTGTCGTGGCGATGGATCAGCAGGGCACCCGCTATGCGGCTTTAGAAAATGCCGTGATGGAAGGTCTTGGTGCACAGGGCTATACGCGGATTGTCGATATTGACCAGCTTGACAAGTCCAAACAAAAGCAGCTGCAAGCAGCGGCTCTTTCGGGTGACAAGTCAATGATTAAGACGTTGACTTGTCAATTTTCGCTTGACTATCTCGTGACCGTGTCGGTGGATAAGGCTGTCGGCAGTATGGCTGATTATGCGCCTGTGCCGGGTTTTGAAAATCTCAAGAAGGCAAATGTCACGGTGTCGGTGCGCATGCTAAATGTCAATAATGGCGAGGTTATATACACGGGCGTGTTCAAGGGAAAATCCGAACGCCGCGGCCCCAATGCCGTAAACGAAGCGATAGCCGAGGCTGCTAAAGGAATACCTGAGGCCATCGGAACGGCGGCACTTAATAAGGCCGCTAATCCCGAGCAGCATTTGCAGTTAATCATTACGGACAACAAATTGGGCAACATCAGCGAGGCAACAGCAACTTTGCGCGAACTTTCAGGCGTGGGCAACGTCTTTGTCCGCAGTTCAAGCTTTGGCAACATGATTGTTGACATTGACTTTAACGGCACGGCGCACGATTTTGCGACGGTGCTTGAGGGAAATGGCTGGAAGGTCTTAGCGATGGGTGCGGAATATATAAAGATATAAGAAGGCTAACGAATAGGCAGGAACCATCTGCCTATTCGTGATGAACGACAGCGTGCGGTTGACAGGTCAAAAAGTTGACAAGTCAACCGCACGTGTTTTCGTATCGGGGCATGACCGAATGGTGATTTTAATTCGTAACACTTAGTGGGTCAGGGCCGTATTGGTTAGGGCCCGGTGTACCGGGGATGAAGAGAACATATATGGAGAGGGCGATGTTGAGCACGGGAATAAAATTGCCGATAGCCCACCAGCCAGGACGGTTAAGGTCGTGCAGACGACGTATCAGCAGCATGATGCTGGGAACCATGATGGCAAGACCTAGCAACCATATTAGAAGGGTACCAAACATTTCATCAATCATCATGCCGATGGTACCCAATATCAAGGATGCGACTAGGTATATACCCACCAATGCAAGACCTCGCAGGATGTACCGTTTTCGGTTCAATCGGTTGTCATAGCGGAAGAATTTTTCGGTGATGTTTTTATCGGGGGTATATGGTTCATTGCCGTAGGCAGAAAAGCCAGAGGCAGAAGCCGGATTTTGACCGGGATAAGGTGGCCGATTGAAATTGGGAGCGCCGTTGTAGTAAGGCTGACTGGGCTGCTGCATAGGTGGTGGCGTCATGGGCTTTGGTGCGGGGGGGGCTTGCGGTTGCGAATTATGGAGCGTTTGAGGCGAGGCGGTGGTGCCTGCCGGTGTTGCCTGGGCAGGTGTAGGCGGGATTGAGGCAGTAACGGCGGTACCGCAGGATGGGCAGAATTTTGCGTCCCCGTCCAATGGAGTGCCGCAGTTGGAACAGAAATTAGACATAATGATTCCTCCTGACAGATTGCTTCTGTTTGTTATATAGAAGCAGTATTTTGTTTGCTGAGGAAAAATTCTTCACGAAGCATGAAATTCCTGCTGACAAGTTAAATTGCCAGCAGGAGAGTATAGCGTTGTTTGAAAAAGAAATCTATGTGCCAAGGAAAAATGCTTGACAGGTCGTTTATGCTTCGGTATAATAGCAATGTCAAGGAGATGACCTTGGCACATTTTTTTGAAAACAGGTGATGGAATGATGGAGCAGCTTTTATATCTGTCCGCTTTGTTTGACCTGTATGGCGCACTGCTGACGGAAAAACAGCAGGAATGCCTGCGGATGCATCTGTTTGAAGATTTTTCGTTGTCGGAAATCGGTGAGGAGCTGGGGATTTCCCGCCAGGCCGTTTACGACAACATCCATCGGTCCGAAAAGGCCATGGAGGCGTATGAAGAAAAGCTGGGGCTGGTGCGACGCTATCAGGCGGAACGTCAGGAACTGGCTGAGATTTATGAATCCATCGAGGGACTGAAGACTTCGGAGAATGCCTCGAAGGTGGAAGCAGTCCTAAACCGGCTGAACCCAATATTGGGCCGCAGTCAGGAGGTATCGATTTGATATTTGAGAGTTTATCCGACCGTTTGCAGGAGACCTTCAAGAAACTCCGCGGACATGGCAAGCTGACCGAGGATGATGTCAACGAGGCCATGCGCGAAGTTCGCATGGCACTGCTGGAGGCCGACGTCAACTTCAAGGTAGTCAAAAATTTCATCAAGACCGTGAAAGAGCGGGCCATTGGTCAGGATATCTTAGAGACGCTGACGCCGGCTCAGGTCGTCATCAAGATTGTTGATGAGGAGCTCACAAACCTCATGGGAGGTACCCAGAGCCGTATCAACATGAGCCCGAATCCGCCGACGGTCATTATGATGGCTGGTTTGCAGGGGGCTGGTAAGACCACCTCTGCGGGCAAGTTGGGTCTCGCCTTAAGGAAACAGGGCAAGCGTCCGTTGCTTGTTGCCTGTGATATTTATCGTCCGGCAGCTATCAAGCAGTTGCAGGTTTTAGGCGGCCAGCTGGACATTCCGGTGTTCACCATGGAGCAGGGCACCGATGCGGTGACCATTGCCAAGAATTCCATCGCCTATTCCCAGTCTCATGCCAATGATGTTATCATCATCGATACCGCCGGTCGTCTGCAGATTGATGAAAAGCTCATGCAGGAGCTTCGCGATATCAAGGCAGAGGTTAAACCTCATGAGATTTTGCTGGTCGTTGACGCCATGACTGGTCAGGAATCGGTCAACGTTGCGCAGACCTTCAATGAAAATCTGGGCCTTGACGGTGTTGTCATGACGAAGCTCGATGGCGATGCCCGCGGTGGTGCGGCGCTGTCTGTTAAGGCAGTCACCAATGTGCCGATTAAGTTCATCGGTGTCGGTGAGAAAATCGAGCCGTTGCAGCCCTTCCATCCAGACCGTATGGCTTCGCGAATCCTGGGCATGGGGGATGTGCTCTCTCTGGTGGAGAAGGCACAGCAGACCTTTGACATGGAAGAAGCCAAGAAGATGGAGAAGAAGCTTCGCAAGGATGAATTTACCCTTGACGACTTCCTTTCCCAGATGCAGCAGGTCAAAAAACTTGGCTCGCTGGAAAATATTCTGGGGATGATTCCTGGCATGGGCGGCCTCAAAAAGCAGCTGGAGGGCCAGAACATCGACCTCGATGGCAAAGAAATGCGCCAGATTGAGGCTATCATCAAATCCATGACGCTGAAGGAACGCGCCAATATCGATATCATCAATGGCAGCCGCCGTAAGCGCATTGCCATGGGATCCGGTACGCGGGTTCAGGATGTTAACAAACTCTTGAAACAGTTTGGCGAAATGAAAAAGATGATGAAGAAAATGAAAAAAATGCAGAAGGGCAAAGGCGGGTTCCCAGGTCTTGGCGGGCTCGGCGGCTTTGGCGGCGGTTTCCCGAAACTTCCGTTTATGCATTAAGCTTTATAGATTTACTTTTTCTACGAAAGGTGGTGAATATTCATGGCAGTAAAGATTCGTTTGAACCGTATGGGTGCTAAAAAGAACCCGTTCTATCGCATCGTTGTAGCTGATTCCCGCGCTCCGCGTGATGGCCGTTTCATCGAGATTCTCGGTAACTACGACCCGAACAAGCAGCCGGCAGTTGTCAGCATCGACGAAGCTAAGGCTATCGATTGGATGAACAAAGGCGCTCAGCCGACGGATACCGTTAAAAATCTCCTCAGCAAGCAGGGCATCATGGCTAAGTTTGCTGAAGCAAAAGCTAAGAAATAATTGGAGGGACTCAACATGAAAGAACTTGTTGAAGTTATCGCCAAATCCTTAGTAGACCATCCGGAGGCCGTCCGTGTGGACGAACGACAGGAAGATGGGCAGACCGTGCTCGAACTTCATGTTGCCGAGGATGATATGGGTAAGGTCATCGGGCGTCAGGGTCGTATTGCGAAAGCCATGCGTACCGTGGTCAAAGCCGCGGCCACCCGGGAGAATACCAAAGTCACGGTTGAGATTATTTAGATGAAACAGCGGCAGGCTCAGTTTACTGGGTCTGGCCGCTATTTCTATGTAGGAGGAACTGTCATGGATACGATTTCACTGAAAATGCCGGTAACCATTAAGGCAAAACTGACGGAAAAACTCAAGGCTAAAATTCTGGGAGAACTCGAAGACGGAATCAAACGTGCCGAGCTCGAAGTTCAGCAGCTTAACATCCAGGAGAAGCGTGTAATGCAGGAAAATCAGCCGGAAGATGCGGAGAACCCGACGCCAGAAGAGATTCAGCGTTTGCAGTCCATTCAGGCACACTTCGGTCAGGAGCGTCAGAAACGCCTGCAGTATCGGGAAGAAGCAATGGCTCGCAAAGAGGAAACGGAAAAACTCGTTCTCGGTGCGGAAATTGTCCAGGGCACGCTCGAGCGTCAGGTGGAAGTTCATGTTGGTGATGATATGCGTGAACTCATGAATGTGGAAGTGCTGGTGGAAGATGACAAAATTATCGCCATCCGCAGCTAAGAAAAAACGCGTCACGATTGGTAAAGTTGGCGCGGCGCATGGCATTCATGGAGAGATGCGCATTATCCCGCTGACGGATTTTACCGAGCGTTTCGCGTCGATGAAAGAAGTCATGGTAGGCGATGAACTGCTGCATATCGAGAGCTGTAAATACCACAAGCAGTATGTGCTGATGAAGTTCCGCGAGTATCCGATTCGTGAGGACGCCATGCGTCTTACGGGGAAACTTTTGACTGTGGATCGCAGCGAAGCAGCACCGCTGGCCGAAGGCGAGTATTATACCTTTGACATCATCGGCCTTACGGTCTACGATGTCAGTGGTAAGGAACTTGGGCGTGTGGAAAATGTTCTGCGCACAGGCAGCAACGATGTTTATCAGGCGCGCCGTCTGGATGGTGGCGAGCTTTTGATTCCGGCACTTAAAGCGGTGGTCAAGGAGATTGATATCGCCGGCGGCCGTATGGTGATTGATATGCCTGAGGAGATTTCTGATGCGCATTGATATGGTGACTATTTTCCCCGAGATGTTTGCGGGGCCGTTTGGTGACAGCATCACGAAGCGGGCCGTGGACAATGGGATTCTCGATATCCACTTCACAAACTTTCGGGATTACGCAGAGGATAAGCATCACCATGTCGACGATACGCCGTTTGGCGGCGGCGCTGGCATGGTCATAAAGCCTGAGCCGATGTATAAAGCAGTCCGCGATGTACTGGGCAAGACCCAGAAATTTGCCGCGAACCGCCGCGTGCTGATTATGGACCCGTCGGGGCCGACGTTTACCCAGGAGAAGGCCAAGGAGCTGGCCGGTTATGATCAGCTCGTCTTTATCTGTGGTCATTACGAGGGCTTTGATGCGCGCATCTATAAGCTCGCCGATGAAGCCATCTCGATTGGTGACTTTATCCTGACGGGCGGCGAGCTTCCCGCTATGGTTATTACTGATGCGGTGTCGCGTATGCTGCCAGGCGTACTCGGGGCGCCGGATTCGGCACCGACCGATTCGTTTTACGAAGGCCTGTTGGAATTCCCGCAGTACACGCGGCCACGTGAGTTTGAGGGCATGGCGGTGCCCGAGGTGCTGCTATCCGGTAATCATGCCAAGATTCGGCAGTGGCGCCGCGAGCAGTCACTACTCGTGACGAAAAAATACCGGCCGGACTTATTGGAAAAGGCAGATCTAACCGAAAAAGACCGCATTTTTTTGAATCTGCAGAATGATGCGGAAGATGAATAATGTCTTTAACGAAACCATTGACAGAGGAAAACTGGAAAACTTTGTCAATGGTTTGTTTTTGGTAAGAAAAAGATAAAACCATTAGAAGGATTTTTTCTCATCGTCGTCGTATTCTATAACTATCGTAAGATTATGCTGACGTATTTGTCGGTGTAAGAATGGGATTCGATGAAAAGTATAAGGAGATGATAGGATGGAGGAACTTTTGGCACGTTTTAGTGTCAAACAGAAAATCATGGTTTTAGTGTCGGCGGTATTTATCGCTACGATGTTGGTGCTGGGCATCGTCTTGGACCGCGTCATCACAAATCATGAGATGAACAAATTTGTTGAGGAGACGGATCTGCAGGCAACGCAGGTAGATACGTCGATGGATCTGTTCCTGCGCGGGCTCCGCGATGGTATCGTCAATATGGCGAATGATCCAATCCTCAGAAGTGGCGGCAGCATTACCCTGTATACGGAGGGCGAGGCTGGTGCCGATGGCATGATTGCCATGGACCCGCAGGCCAAGGGCGGCTTTGAGCTCCAGGCCTATCAGATTTTCCAGCGCTATGCGGAGGCTAACAAAGAGGCCATTTCGGTCATCAGCTATGGTACGACCGATGGCGGCTATCTGCAGTACCCGGCCGTAAAACGCAAGAAGGGTTATGATTCCCGGAAACGTGACTGGTTCAAAGAGAGCATGGCTGACACGAATGCGGTCCGCATCACGAAGCCGTTCAAGACTTCGAAAGGCACGCCGACAGTTGGTATTTTCGCCACGGTCAAGGATATGCAGGGGCAGCCGCTGGGTGTCCTCGGTTTCAACATTGACCTGCCAGTGGTTACGGACATGATTTCGCAGATCAAGGTCGGTGATACGGGCTATCTGATGATGCTCGATGCGGACAATGTCATCATTGCCGATCCGAAACATCAGGATGCCGCTTTCAAGAAGCTTCAAGAGTCGGAACTCGGCGATCTTTCGTCTATCAATCTGAACGGCAAGGAATTGCAGGAAGTGGAACTGGACGGGGAGACGAAGTTTGTCAATACGTATGTGTCCGAGAAAACCGGTTATAAGTATCTGACCATTGTTGACAAGAGCCAGTTGATGGCCAGCGTCAACAGCATGCGCATGACGCTCGTCGTAGTGCTCGTCGTAGCGCTCGTACTGATTTTCTTTGCAACCATGTGGATTTCGCATATCATCGTTTCCCCACTGCGCGGTCTCGAGCAGTCGGCTGGACGCATCGCAGATGGCGATCTTCGTCAGAATGACCTGACGATTGAGACGGACGATGAAATCGGCAATTTGGCTCGTTCGTTCCACAAGATGACGGATGAACTCAAAAAATTGCTCGGCCAGATCAAGGGCAGTGCTGATGAGGTTTCCAACTCCTCCGGTCAGATGTCCCATGGCGTCGAGCAGGTCGCTCAGACTATCACTCATGTGGCAGAGCGCGTCGGTGATATTGCCGAATCGGCTAATACGCAGAATGAGACGATGACCAATGTGGTCGGTCATATCCGCAATATGACTGAGCAGGTCACGGATATTGCCACGGCTTCGGAGGCAATCAGCAAGACGTCGAGCAAAGCTGGTAACGCTGCGTTCGAGGGCGTCGCTGCTATCGACGATGCCGTCAACAAAATGCGGGAAGTCTTTGGTACGGTCAATGACTCGGCAGCTGCAGTTGGTGAGCTCGGCCGTCGTTCCGAAGAAATCGGTGAAATCGTCAGCACGATTCAGAGCATTGCCGAGCAGACGAATCTCTTGGCACTCAATGCGGCTATCGAGGCAGCTCGTGCCGGCGAACAGGGTCGCGGCTTCTCGGTCGTAGCTGATGAGGTTCGCAAGCTCGCGGAACAGTCCTCTGAAGCTGCACAGGAAATCGCCCAGAAGATTGGCGGTGTCCAGAAGGTTACCATTCAGGCCGTCGATTCGATGAATGCCGGTACCGAACAGGTACGGGTTGGCAGCCAGGCTGTCAAGGATGCGGGGGATCAGTTCAAGATTATTGCTGAACATATCCGTGTCGTTGATAAGATGGTCAAAGAATCGGCAACCAATGCCAACAAGGTAGCAGATGCCAGCATGGCGGTACTCAAAGATGCAGAGGATGTCGAGGCATCCACGAAACGCATCACGGAAAATATTTCCTCTATCTCGGCCGCAACGGAAGAACAGTCGGCCTCGATGGAAGAGATTGCTGCTTCGAGCCAGCAGTTGTCGCGGATGGCGGATGAACTGCAGGATGAAGCAAATCGCTTCAAATTCTAAGTGCAAATGCATAGAACCGATTAAAAACAAAGCCTTACTAAGAAATTAGTAGGGCTTTTGTTTTAGCTGTAAACAAAAAGAGGACATGTGTCCTATTCTTGTTTTGTCGTCTTTGTTATACTTAGGAAAGACATTTGTGGTGTAAATTTGTTCAGAGAAATAAAGGGTGGGGAATAATGAATTGGTTTAACAATCTAAAGGTCTCCGGGAAAATCGTCTGTATGATTGTGATGGCCGGGTTGGCCTTGGCATTAGTGGGATGGAATGCCACGTCGTATTTGCGGGCGATTCAAAGTGATATGAATCGCATGTACAGTCAAAACATGCAGGCGGTTCGGCTTCTGGGAGACTGTTCGGTAACTGTGCGCTGCATGCAGGCACGTATTTTGGAAAATGTCAGTCTAACCGATAAGAAACAGTTGGAGAAAAACAAAAAAGACATTCAGAACTACATGAATGTCTATGAGAAGAACTGGAATGACTATAAGGCCCTCGGCAGCACGAAGGAAGGTTCCGAGGAAGTCGAAAAGCATTGGCAGGGATTTAAGACCTATACGAATGAAATGCTCGAACTCTCATTGGCAGGAAAACAGGATGAAGCAAGAGCTTTGTATGGGACAAAGGCCATAAAGGAAATCATCGATTGGGATATCAGCATGGTTCCGTTGCGCAAAGCCGTAAATGCCGAGGCGGAAGAAATCAATCAGCAGAATCAGGATGAGGTACGAAATGCGATTATCAGCATGAGTGTTATCACGTTTATTTCCATGATTTTGATGTGCCTGTTTGGTTGGATGTTCAGTCGGGCGATCCGCAGACCATTGGAACAGATGATTGTCGCTTGCCGCAGACTCCGTGATGGCGATTTCCGCAATGCCGAGCGTCAGGTGGTTCGGCAGGATGAATTTGGCGAGATGGCGGATATGGTCGATGCCATGCGCCAGCAGCTCAACAAGCTCATGGAACAGACCAGCCAGTCGGCCGAACATATTGCATCGGCGTCGGAACAGCTGACGGCAAGTTCCCAGCAGTCGGCCAAGGCTTCGCATTCCACGGCGGAATCAGTGACGCAGGCTTCGGGGGCTGTAAGCTCCCAGCAGGACGGCATCAACAACTGCAGCGATGCCATCGGTAAAGTGGCCGACTCGGTCAGCGAATTGCAGACCGAAGCAAGTCGGGTGGCCGGACATGCACAGGCCGCTTCCAGTCAGGCGGTAGCCGGCAGTGCGGCAATCCAGCAGTCCGTCGAACAGATTCGCAGCGTCGAATCGACCGTTGGGGCTTCGGCTTCGATTGTCGATAAACTTGGGGCACGCTCCCAGGAGATCGGCCAGATTGTCGAGACGATTTCCGGGATCGCTGAGCAGACGAATTTGTTGGCACTCAATGCGGCGATCGAGGCGGCACGAGCTGGTGAGCAGGGCCGCGGCTTCTCCGTGGTTGCCGATGAGGTTCGTAAACTTGCTGAACAGTCGCAGGAGGCAGCTCAGCAGATTTCAACGCTGATTGTGGGAATTCAGAAGGATACGGCTAGTGCCGTTGACTCCATGAAGTCAGGCAGTGAGGCCGTAGCTTCCGGCGCTCAGTCGGTGGAAAACCTTCGTGAGACCTTTGACAGCATTCATACCTATGTTGATGAAGTATCGGAGAAGGTCAACCGCATGGCGGCTTCCATCAAGAATGTAGCCGATGACGCTAACGTCATCACGAATCACATTCAGGAAATCGATGCGCAAGGGGCTACGGTAGCTGGCGAGATGCAGAACGTATCGGCAGTCTCCGAAGAGCAGTCCGCATCGGCCGCAGAAATTGCATCTGCTAGCGATTCCCTGGCGGAGCTGGCACAAAATTTGCAGAACTCACTAAAGAAATTTAAGTTCTGATTTGTGATGTGTATAGGGAAAAGCGGTACAGCTTGAGGCTGTGCCGCTTTTTCCGTTGGTGTAAGCCGGTTATTTCCCATGGGCGGGGAATATGTGGTACAATAGAATGACGAATTTCATGAGGAGGACCTATTGATGAAGGAAACAGCTCTGACCAGAGAGATTAACGATGCTATTGCCAAGGCCATTGATGCCTGTGAAAATAAAAACTCCCAGGAGGCCGCGGACCTGCTGAAAAAAGAGATTGACCGCGTGGAAAAACTCAATCTCTACGACGACGGCAATGCCGATTACTACGATTTCAATACGCTGATGGAAATGGTGATGTTCCAGAGCCAGCATCCGGAAATCCAGCCTGTGGCTGATATTGAGGAGCCCCTAAACCGGCTTTATGCCATGTATGGTTCCGTGCTGCTGGAACTTGGAAAGCTTGATGAGGCGGAAGAAGCCCTGGCCATTGCCATGGACTGGAATCCCATGAGCGCCGATATCGCCTTTGAACATGCTGAGGTCTACAAGCAGAAAAAGGATATGGAGACCTTCAAGAAACTTTCCACGGATATTTTTAAGATTTGCTATAAGCGCCGTGAGATTGCGCACTGCTATCGGAACCTCGGTTATTACTTCGTCGAAAAGCAAATGTGGGATGAGGCCGTTGGCTGTTATCTGCTGTCCATGACCTTTGCCGAAGCCGAGGGTCGTTTCCAGGCGGAAAACGAACTCAAGTACATCTACGACGAGACCAAAGGCGAAGCCAGCCGTCCTTCCCTGGGGGCAATGCGATCCTATGGCGAGAAATACCATTTCCCCATTGGCCCCGATGCCAAGATCATTGAAACGGCCATGCTCTACGGCAAGACCATGCTGGCCAATAAGAAGCTTCAGCACGCTTCCTATTTCCTTGATATTGCTTATAAACTGACAGAAAACAAAGAGCTAAAAGAACTCTTGGATGGTATCAACAAGCAATTGAGCAGTGAAATGTAATGAAAAAGCCTTCCCGCGTCGGGAAGGCTTTTTCATTGGTTTAGATGAACCATAGCGGCAACGGCCTGCCCGAGGCAAATGCCGCCGTCGTTGGGGGGGATAAGGCTGTGGAGCAGGACATTAAAGCCTTTGGCTTTTAACTCGTTTTTCACTAGCGTTACCAGCAAATGATTTTGGAAAACGCCACCGGAGAGAGCACAGGTGGAAAGGCCGGTCTGTTCGCGGGCCTTTTCGCAGGCGTTGCTGATGCAGGCAGCAAGGCCTGCGTGGAAAAGGTAGGCGAGTTTGTCCGGGGATGTTCCCCGGAGCCGTTCGGTAAGCAGATAGCAAAAGAGTTTATCTGTGGCCAGGATGATTGATCCGTCAGCTTTAGATAAGTCAAGCCGGCAGATCGCAGGAGCTGACTTGTCAAGAGCTATGGTTTGCGGGATAATTCCCTGTGCTGCCAGATAGCGTTCCGCAGCGAACTCAAGGTACATGGAGGCTTCCCCCTCGAAGGTCGAAGCCTTGCGGATGTCAAGGATGGCGCTGACTGCGTCATAAAGACGGCCGGCGCTGGTGGATTTTATGGCATTGACGTGGTTGTCAGCCATAAAGAATTGGGCGGCAAGGTCTTTTTCGGGGCAAAGTGCCAACTGTTGGGTGATTTCCCGGACTTTGGCTTGATCATTATACAGGCCATAGAGCATGGAAACAGCAATACGCCAACCTTCAACGGAAGCTTTGTCTCCTCCGGTCTGCAGGAACGGACGGATATGACCAAGCCGCGTAAAGCTGGTAAAGTCAGCCTGCAGGATTTCGCCGCCCCAGATGGTGCCGTCGGTGCCGTAGCCAGTACCATCGAAGCTCACGCCAATAACTGGTTTATCGTGGTCATTTTCGGCCATACAGGAGAGTATATGGGCATAGTGGTGCTGGACGGGGAAGAGGGGCAGCCCTAGTTCCTTGGCGATGGTCACCGTATTGTAACGGGGGTGAAGGTCACAGGCCACTAAAGTGGGCTCGTTTTCCAGAAGTTCTGTAAGCCGGCCTATGGTCTCCCGCAGGGCCTCCATGGTGCGCAAATCGCTCATATCGCCCACATAAGGGGAGGGATAAAAGATATTGTTGGAGCCGACGCAGAAAGTGTTTTTCAGCTCACCACCGATGCCGAGTACTTGCCCTTGGAGGTCCTTGCTTACCATAAAAGGCAGGGGCGCAAAACCACGGCTGCGGCGAATCATATAGGGTTTCCCGTCAAGCCAGTCCATGACGGTGTCGTCGGCACGGATGCGGATCTTGCGGTTATGGGACAGCATCAGATCCGTAAAGCCCGACAGTGCCTCGACAGCGCCTTTATCGTCGCGGCAGATAGGAGCGCCAGCGGGGTTGCCGCTGGTCATGATCAGGGCGTCGGGCATGGTAACGCCGTCCGGGTAGTCAAACAGCAGCAGTTGCACCGGGGCGTAGGGCAGCATGACGCCTACTTTGGGATTGCCCGGGGACACGGCGTCGCAAAGCAGGCCTTCCGCCTTGCGTTGGAGCAACAAAATTGGTTTTTGGTGACCCGTCAGCATTTCCTCCTGGCCATATTCTAGCTGGCATTCCCGGTGGACGGCCGCCATATCCCGCAGCATGACGGCAAAGGGCTTAACGGGGCGATGCTTTAGTTTCCGCAGCCGCTGAATGGCTTCTTCGTTAGTGGCATCACAGGCCAGGTGAAAGCCCCCAATGCCCTTGATGGCCACGATGCCGCCCTGGGATAGCACCTGCCGCGTTCGGGTGATGGCGGCGGCACCGCGGCAGGATTCTTCCCCGATGATATAGACCTCGGGGCCGCAGTCATTGCAGCAGACGGGCTGGGCGTCATAGCGGCGGGTTTCGGGACTGGTGTATTCGGCGCGGCAATCCGGGCACATGGGAAATTCCCCCATGCTGGTGCGTTCCCGGTCGTAGGGCATGGCATCGAGAATGGTGAGACGGGGGCCGCAGGCTGTGCAGTTGATGAAGGGATGGAGATAGCGACGGTCGCTTTTATCGAAGAGTTCAGCCCGGCATTTGTCGCAGGTGGCAATGTCCGGTGAGACAAAGATATCTCCCCGTTCCTTGGCGCTATCGATGATGGAAAAGCTGGTATAGCGTTCCGGGGCGTCAAGGACTTCGGTATCCATCTTTAAAATGGCAGCCCGCTCTGGAGGTTCCTTTTCGATGGCAGCGAGAAAATCACGAACTGCTGCCGGTTCCCCCTGGGCGAAAATCTCCACATAGGGGCCCTTGTTACAGACGGAACCCAAAATATGAAATCGTGCGGCCAATCGGTCTACGAAGGGGCGAAAGCCCACCCCTTGGACGATACCGTATACTTTGCTATGAAAAAGAGACATGATAGTTCGCTCACTTTCCTTGGAATAAAATGGCATCTGTCTTTATTATAACCCATTTTTTTGGCAGGGAGGAACTTCGCATTTGTCATTATTGCCAAAAAATTATAGAAAAAATGAAAAATATACAAGATACGCGAAAATATTTGCAAAATAGGGGTACAATTTTACTCGAAAGTGTGTTATACTAAGCTTGTCGATAGGAAATAAACCGGATATCCCACCGGTTGCATCGGAACCTATCGGTCTCTTCTCTGGAAACTTATCCCAGTTTCCAGTATCCCATTTCCTTACATCTTTTTAGACAGGACCGGAGTCAGTGGAGTGACTCCGGTTCTTCGTTTTCATAAAAAAGCCTCGGACTTGGTCCGGGGCTTTTTGAGTGGAGATATTCCAGGAAAAAAAGGAAGAAGCCCGTTTTATCGCGAATACCTCCATAGAAGATTTTGGAGGAAAGGGATTGCTATGAGAAAGGTGCTGTCTGTTTGGCTTGTCCTGCTGATGGTGCTGGCTGTATTCATGCCAGGACGGGGACTGGCAGAGGATGAATTGCAGCGGGTGGTCCGCGTGGGCTGGTTTGATTCCAACTTTAATAGCATTGATGCCTATGGCCGGCGCACGGGCTATGCCTACGAGTATCAGCGCAAGATTGCGGCCTATACCGGCTGGCAGTATGAATATGTGGAAGGCAGCTGGGTGGATTTGCTCAAGAAACTGCAGCAGGGAGAGATTGACCTCTTGGCAGATGTTTCGTACAAGGAAGATCGTGTGGGAACGATGCTGCTTTCTCATTATGCGATGGGAAAAGAGGATTATTATATTTTTATTGACCCGCAAAAGAGCACGATCAATCCCGATGACTTGTCGACTCTGAATGGCAAGCGGCTGGCGGTATATAAAGATAGTCTCCAGGCACAGATTTTAAAGGATTGGGTAAAGGAACACGGGCTTAAACTCGAAATCCTAGAATTTGAGGAAGCATGGAAGGATGCGGATAATCTGCTCAAGACCGGCGCAATCGATGGCCTGGTGACCAGTGCATCCTACGATTTGTACGTGGATCATGCGGATCCGGTGGCGAGGATTGGAGCGTCGGATTACTATTTTGCCGTTAGTACCAAAAGGCCAGAACTCAAAGAGGAACTTGACCGGGCTATGAGTATCATCTTGAGCCAGAATATCTATTATAATCGCGGGCTTAATCAAAAGTATATGAGCAATACCGGCGTACGGCGCTTTTTGACTATGGACGAACGCGATTGGATTACTGGTCATGGAATAATCCGCGTGGGGTATCCGGACAATATGCTGCCGTTTTGTGCGCAGGATCCCTTTGATGGACAGGTCAAGGGCCTTTTGCAGGATTATATCCAAAAGGCGGTCGGCGGGATGAAAAATTCTACCATTCGTTTTGAAGCGGTAGCATATCCTACGTTGAATGATGCCATGCAGGCTTTACAGGCTGGGCGGATAGATTGCGTATTTCCTGCGGAGTTCAGCGCTTATGAGGCAGAACAGCAGCAGGTCCTCGTAACTACGCCGCTGGTGGATGCGATGATCATGGCAATTATACGGCCCGAGAACAGTGCAGATTTTTCGGCTGATGCATCGCTGCGCTGTGCGGTAGTAAGCGATAATTCGGCAATTGAAAGACAGATTAAGGATAAATTTCCTCAATGGGAATTCGTGTACTTTTCCTCCGTGGAGGATTGCTTGAATGGAGTAGCACGGGGGCAGGCTGATTGCTGGGTTATGAACAATTATCGGGCAGGAAATCTGCATGCGTTGTTGGATGAATATCAGCTGACGGCAGTGCCGACAAATAAAAACATTGGTATGGCTTTTGCTCTGCGGCCGGAGAATATCCAGCTGTATGCGATTTTGGAACGTCTCAATCAGGGGATGTCGAGTGCAGAAGTCAATGACTCGCTGACTCGAAATACCCATGCGGGGCATAAGGTTTCCCTGCGGGATTTTGTCAAGGCGAATTTGGGGCTGGCATTTCTGTTGATTGTGTTGGTGTTGACGGTTATTGTGGTGTTGCTGATTAAGAGTATTGGCAATGTGAAAAGGGCCAAGGAGCTTAACAGGCAGCTCAAGGAGCGGCAGCAGGAGCTCGTGACCGCAAAAAAACAGGCGGAGATCGCCAGTGAGGCTAAGACGTCCTTCCTGTTCAATATGTCTCATGATATCCGTACTCCTATGAATGCCATTATCGGTTTTTCAGACCTTTTACAGCAGAATCTCGATGATAAGGAACGGGCGCGGGATTATATCCATAAGATCCAGCAGGCGAATGATTTTTTGTTGTCGCTAGTCAACAATGTGTTGGAAATGGCGCGGATTGAAAGCGGCAAGATGACCGTGGATACGGTTTACGCCGATATACGGGAGCTTATGGAGGCAACTTGTTCGGTATTTGAAGCGCAGATGAGCGGAAAAAGGATTACGTTTGCCTATACGCTAAAAATCGAGCACACCGATATTTGGGTGGACAAGACCAAGGTACGGGAAATCTTTCTTAACATCCTCAGCAATGCCTGCAAATACACACCGGAAGGCGGTTATGTCACGTTGGAAGTCCGTGAGTTCCCTGGCAAGGAGGAAAACATAGCCGTGTACCAGACAACGGTGACCGATACAGGCATTGGTATGCCGGCGGAGTTCTTGCCGCATCTCTTTGATGCTTTTACCCGTGAACGAAATACAACAGCCAGCGGCATTATGGGAACTGGCCTGGGCATGCAGATTGTCAAGAAACTCGTTGATCTTTTGGGCGGAACCATCACGGTGGAGAGTGAACTGGGCAAGGGAACAACTTTTGTGGTCAATTTGCCGCTGCAGCTTGCCGAAAAGAAGCAGGAACAGGAAGCGAAGGCGGAGGTTCCGCTGGATATTGCGGCTTATCAGGGGATGCGTATCCTGCTGGCGGAAGATAACGAACTCAATGCAGAGATCGTCATCACGTTGCTCAGTGAGCAGGGATTCTTGCTGGAACATGCCGAAAATGGCGCTGATTGTGTTGCCAAACTGGAGCAGGCTGAGCCCGGCTACTATGATTTTATCCTGATGGATGTGCAGATGCCGCAGATGAATGGGTATGAAGCGGCGCGCGCAATTCGTGGGCTTAGTGATCCGCACAAGGCAGAAATTCCCATCATTGCCATGACAGCAAATGCCTTTGAGGAGGATAAAAAACAGAGCCTTTGAAGCCGGGATGAACGCGCATGTGCCCAAACCTTTTGACGCGGCCAAACTCTATGCGGCAATTCACGAAGTCTTAAAGAAGTGAATGACTAAAAAGCCTGCAAATAAAAAGTCAAGTATTTGACTTTTTATTTGCAGGCTTTTTTAGTCATATGTCGGTGCGAAGTATGATATTAAATATAATATTCGGTTTTATCGGCTGGTTTTAAGGAGAATTCGGCAAATACGTGGTCGCGGATGCGCAGAAAGTCTGGGCTGGTGCGGTCGCGTTGGCCATGAAGGTCTACGGGGATGATGGTCTTGATGCGGCCGGGATTTGGTGTCATGATGACGATGCGGTCAGCCAGTACCACGGCTTCGTCGATGTCGTGGGTCACGAAGATAATGGTCTTGTGTTGCCTGCGGTTGATGGCGGAGATTTCATCCTGCAGTTTCATGCGCGTCAAGGCATCAAGGGCGGCAAACGGTTCGTCCATGAAGATGATTTCGGGATCGACCGCTAACGCGCGGGCGATGGCCACGCGCTGCTGCATGCCGCCGGATAGCTCGGCTGGATGGTTCTGGGCAAAATCCTTGAGCCCGACGAGGTCCAAATAGCGGTTGGCGATTTCCTGGCGTTTTTCGGCTGGTACGGAAAGGCTCTCAAGGCCTAGCTCCACATTCTTTTCGACGGTACGCCAGGGCAGCAGACCGTAGTTCTGGAAAATCGTGACATGTTTGATTGATGGTTTTGTTACCGGGGCGCCATGAATGGTGATGCTGCCTGCGGAAACTTTATCAAAGCCGGCCAGTATGTTTAGCAGTGTGCTCTTGCCGCAGCCGGAGGGGCCGAGCAGGCAGATGAATTCGCCGCGGTCAATCCGGAGATTGACATGCTGGAGGGCGTGGAAGGTCTGCCCCTTTTGGGAATAATTTCGCGAGACTTCTTGGATGTCAATATAACTCATGCGTTACTCCTTTCTGGGATGCCCCAACGGCGGTAAATGCGTTTTTCGAGTAAGGTGATGCTGCTGTCGAGCAGGAGGCCGAGTACACCAATGGTGATGATGGCCGTCATCAAAAGGTCTGCCCGCAGATTATTGCGGGCGTCAATGATGAGAAAGCCAAGGCCGGATTGCGTGCCGACCATTTCGCCGGCAACGAGAAAGACCCAGGCGGTGCCGAGTGCCAGATGCAGGCCCGTGGCGATGCGCGGGAAAATGGCTGGGAAGATGATTTTCGTCAAGAGTTGTGGCTGGCCGATTCCAAAGTTCTGCGCGACTTTTAGATAGACCGGCTCGATGGTGGCAACGGCGGCTACGGTGGAGAGCAGCACCGGGAAAAAGGCTGCGAGGAAAATGATGACGAGCGATGGCATATCGCCAATGCCAAAGACGAGGACGATAAAAGGCAGCCAGGCAACGGGCGATATTGGCCGCAATACTTGGGCGATGGGATTCAAAAACGCCCAGATGTTTTGATACCAGCCGAGGATAAGTCCTAAAGCCATGGCCAGGATAACAGAAGTCGTGTAGCCGAGCAGAAAACGGTAGAGGCTCGTGCCGATGTCTTTCAGCAATACGCCATCGGCGAGGATTTCGCCGAATCCCAGAAGCGTCTGAAGGGGCGTGGGGAAAAGGGCTTCGCTCCAGCCACCAAGCCAGGCGATGGCCTGCCAGCTGAGGAGTACCAGGAGCAAAGCTCCGCTAAGATGAATTGCATGTTTCATAAAGTCACAGCCTTTCGGAAAGATCTAATTTATTCGTACAAACTGGTATCGACAAAGTCTTCATAGTTCGGCGCTTTGGTTAGAAGATGACTGGTCTTCATGCGCGTGATGAGTTCGTCATAAGCTAGGCGTGGGATGGAAAGGTTGTCGTAGGAAATCCATTCGAGCGACAGGTCAAGGATTTTATCCTTGGCCTTGAGGTATTTGAGCGCTATTGTTTTTTGCGCTTCGGGATGTTCGGTAAGATAGATGCCGGCCTGCTTGTACTGTTGGACGAACTGACGGGTCAGTTCGCGGTTCGCTGCTAAAAATTCGCCATTGAAGACCAATAGGCAGCAGATGCTGTCGGGCCAGAGCTCCTGCGCGGGGATTAGTTCATGACCATTGCCGAGTATCACGGATTTCGCGCCGAAGGGCTCGGCTACGCAGTAGCCTGCAATCTGTTTGGTGGCAAGGGCCGCCGGCATTTCCGGCGGGGACATTTCCACGATGGTAAGATCGCTTTCGCTAAGACCGTTTTTTTCGAGCAGCTGGTCGAGAAGCAGTTTATGGGAGGACTGTTTGTGGGGAATGGCAAAGACCTTGCCTTTGAGGTCGGTAGGTTTTTGAATGTCATTGCTGACGATTAGGGCATTGCCGTCGCGATGTCCAAGCGCAGCGGCTTTTACATCGATGCCTTGTTCTTTGGCTTTGACTGCAAGTTCGGCAAGAACCGACGCGCCGTCGACTTTGCCCGTGTTCAAGGCATCCATAAGTTCGGGCCAGGAGCCGTATTTTATGAGTTCGATTTTTACCGGGCCGTCTGCAGTTTGCAGTTCCTTGGTAGCAAACAAGGGCAGAGCATGGGTGATGGGAAGGTAAGCGATGCGGATGGTTTTTGCGCCGTTGGTTTCGGCGCGTGGGGTAGCGGGTGATTCGCCACAGCCAGCTGTTAAGAAGAGCGTTAGCAGGACAGTCAGGATAGCTAGAAATCGTTTCATGGGCAGTCTCCTTTCGTTAGCCGGTTTAGCTCCAGCCGAGCCGTTGACGTTGGGCTTCGATGTCTGCAACAATTTTGGCGGCCAGTGCTTTCGGGTCCGTATTGACATTCATGACAGCGCCGAGGGTGGCTTTCGTATCGTGTTTGAGGAAACGCTCGACGTTCTCGGAGCCTTGGACTGGTGGTTCCACACAGTGATAGGAGTCGATGCCAAAGAGTCGGAAGGCCAGTGAGGCGTCAAGGCCTTTTTCGTTGGACCATTCGGGGCTGGCAAAGGCATAGGGCATATCTTTGATGGCTTGGCTGCTTGCGGCGGCAATGCCACCGAACACGATCGAGGCGCGCGTGTTGTCGATGCATTCGCCCATGTGCCAGACCGGTGGCAGTTCGTGGGTGGTCAAGAAATCTCGCAGGGACTTTCCAGCCTTGGCGGCCCCTTCCTTGCTGCAGAACCCGAGTTTTAACAGTGGGAAGGAGGCGCAGCCGTTGGTGAAAATCAGGATATTGTTTTTGAGCAATTCCTTGGCCACATCGACGGTGGCTTTTTCATAGACGACACGGGGATTGCTGCAGCCGACCATGTTTACGATGCCGCGAATGGTTCCCTCTTTGAGGGCTTGGGCCAGGGCGTGATAGCCGGGGAACTGCTCAGCGATGTTTTCAGCGGTAAAGCCGACATCGGCCGTGACTTCGTAAGCGGGGATAAACACCGGAATGTCCCGGCGGGCGGCAAAGCTTTCGATGGCGCGGGTGACAATCTTGCGCGCGATTTTTTCGGTGTCGCTGATATTCGAATGATGGTGGTCATAGGCATAGTGCTCGGCACCAGGCAGCCGCGCGGAATCACTGGTCGTAACTACGGTGGTCTTAAAACACTTGGCAACATCCATGATGGATGGGAAGACATCCTGCACATCGGCAACCCAGAGGTCAAGGGCACCGGTGCCAAGTACGAGCTCGGCGCCGACGGCATTGGAGAGGGGGATGACCCCCTCGTAGCGGTACATCGCTGACAGGCAGGAACAGCAGATGCCGTAGAATTGGATGCCTTTGGCGCCGTTCTTTTGGGCGAGAGCCAAAAATTCCTGGCTGTGGCCAATGCGCACGATTTCGCTGACGAGGGTCGGAAGATGACCGTGAACGGCGATATTGACATAGCCCTTTTTGAGGGCGCCGATGTTGACCTTGGACGTGGCGCGATGGCCCGTGCCAAACATGGCGTCGGTGCCGATATTGGAAGCGACGACGCCGGTAAAACAGAAAGCCAGGCCGCAGCGCAGGAACTGTTTCATGATGCTCTGCCAATCGCCATCGGTGCCGACGCCAGTGCGATGGTAGGCATCAAAGACTTCGTGATAAGCGCTGATGGGCAGGATATCCAAATCCTTCCAGACCTTCTGCCGCTCGACAGGTGCCAGTGCTTTGATGGTTTCATAATCAGCGGGTACGGCGCGTGACAGGTCAGCAAGCAGTACATCGGCAAGTTTGCCAGCGAGGCGGCGGGCACTTTGGCCGCGCGTTTCGATGCCAAACGCCTTACAGATTGCGCGCATTTTCTTTTCCCCGAGCAGGGGAAGGTTTAACTTTCCTTCGGCAATGAATTTTAGCGATAAAAGGATTTCCCGTGCATGGACGCCGTGTTGCGCGGCCCCCGCCGCGGCACTTCGCAAGAGATTGCGGGCGACGATGAGATCGGCATCAGCACCGCAGACGCCACGCGGACTCTTCGGAGTAATCTTGCAGGGGCCCATGTTACAAATCTTGCAGCAGACACCGCCGAGGCCAAACGAACATTGCGGCTTCTGTTGGTCAAAGCGATCAAACACCGTATCATGGCCGAGCTGCTCCAGGCGAAGCATCATCTCGCGCACGGCGGGATCGGGCGTCTGCTCCAAGACATCCTGTTTCGAGGCAAAGGTCTTGCGGTACTCAGCGACGGCTTTCATATAATCCTTGACGCCGCCATGCTCATGGGGATGCTGGGCATCATGATCATGCGTATGCCAGTCGGCATGTTCATGAACGGTATCGTAAGTATGCGGATGATTGTGTGGGTGTTGGTGGTGATGGTTCGTTGACATAGTGACCGCTCCTTTTGACATCTGACATCTGACTTTTGACATTGGAAATTTGACTGTCAATAAAAATTAAACATATAAAACAAGTATGTATACAAGAGATGGTTATTATATTACTGTAAACTTGTAAATCTGTCAACTAAAAACATATAAAAAATATCGGAATTACTTTTTAAGCAAATTTTAAGGGGAACATAATGACTAATACTATGATAAAAAAGTGCGATAAGCCTTGTGTTTATGCGGGTTAAAGCATATCTGGAAAAAACATGTAAAAAATCTGGATTTTTTATGAAAAAACTATTGCCAAGGGGGTAAAAAAGGAATATAATCAAGTCACAAATCAAGGATGTTCACAAAGAAATCCAGTTCATTTGCACTAATTTATTCATTCGTTTTACAGGAGGAACCTAAAATGAAGAAGGCGTTGGTCATGTTGATGGCTGTCGTGTTCGTCGGATTTACCGGCATGGATTGTGAGGCAGCTGCAAAAAATTACGAATTAGTAGAAACGGTATACACAGTAGCCCAGGGAGATACGCTGGACAGTGTTGCCAAGGAATATATGGCAAAGAATAATTATGGTCCGCGTGAGATTCGCGAGTTTACCGCTGGCATCAAGGAACTGAATGATTGGCTCCTGCATCGCGATATCAAAGTGGGCGATGAGCTCCGCATCAATTATTGGGTAAAGAAATAAATTCATATTGGAATCGAGAGGCTGTGCAGATTTGTGCAGCCTCTTTACGTATGTTGGGATGGTTTGGTCATTTTTGTGCAAGAGAGGGAGTTGATTACGATGAAACTTGATCATATCGTTATTGCGATTGATTCATTCAAGGGAAGTTTGTCATCGCTGGCTGCTGGACAGGCGGCTCAAGAGGCGGTGTTGGCTGCTTTGCCCGAGGCTGTAGTAGAGGTGTTCCCCCTGGCTGACGGAGGCGAGGGAACTGTGGATACTTTGGTGGAGGGCTTGCAGGGAACAATTGTGTCGACTACGGTTACAGGGCCTTTGGCAACACCGGTTGCCAGCCGGTATGGACGGGTTCCCGAGGCTGGGCTGGCTGTGATTGAGATGGCAGATGCTGCCGGACTTACCAAGGTGCCACTGGCTAAACGCAACCCGCTTCACACGACGACGTATGGACTGGGGGAACTGATACTGCAGGCAATGGAGGATGGCTGCAGGGATTTTATCATCGGGATTGGAGGCAGTGCCACCAATGATTGCGGGCTGGGGATGCTGACCGCTTTAGGCTGGAAGTTTTACAAAGCGGATGGAAAACTTGCGGGGATTTGTGGCGGAAACCTGACCGACGTGGCAGCAATCGACGGAAGCCAGGTGGATGAGCGGCTTAAAGAATGCCGATTCCGCATTGCCTGTGACGTGACCAACCCACTTTATGGAGAGCAGGGATGCTCCGTAGTTTTCGGTCCGCAAAAAGGAGCTTCCGAGGAAATTGTCAAAAGCATGGATGAAGCCATACATCGTTTTGCTGATTTAGTAGAAAGGATGCTTCCTGCACAAGGGGCAGATGTGCCAGGAGCTGGAGCAGCGGGGGGCCTTGGGTTTGCATTTCAAACGTTCTTAGGAGGAGAACTGATACCTGGCACGGAACTATGCCTGGAGACAATTGGCATTCGTCGGGCTTTGAAGACTGCTGATCTGCTGATTACGGGAGAGGGGCGTATGGATGGACAGACAGCTATGGGAAAAGGGCCAGCTGGCGTGGGCCAACTGGCACATGCGTTGCATGCACAGGTAAAGACCGTAGCGGTTTGCGGCTGTGCGCTTCCGGATGCTGAGCTGGTCAATCAACATGGGATTGATGCCTATTTCCCCATCCTCCATATGCCAATGACGGTTGAGGAGGCTATGGAAGAGAAAACGACCCGTTTGAACCTCAAACAGACGGTGACACAAATCTTGCGTCTTCTAAAGTAACTGAATTTACCACAAAGGGCGGACTGTATGGTATACTAGGCATGTCGAGTATTTTTCGTGAGGCTTGGCATGGTTAGGATAAAGCAGTTGGAAGATGGGAGGAGCATATATGGCCAAAATTCGGGATGTAGCACGGGAGGCTGGCGTGTCGGTAGGAACGGTCTCCATGGTGCTGAACCACATGGATTACGGGTCCCCGCAGATACGGAAAAAAGTACAGGATGCGGTAGAAAAGCTGCAATATATACCCAGTGAGATGGCGCGCAACCTGTCATTGAAGCGTACGATGACTGTCGGGATTATCGTGCCAACGGTAGCGCATCCCTTTTTTGCCGAGTTAGTGGAGGCAATCGAGGAATCCCTGTATCATCAGGGCTATAAAACAATGCTTTGCTGTACCCAGCAAAAGGAAAATGCGGAGCATGTCTTTATCGATATGCTGCAGCGCCAAAATATGGATGGCATTATCATGGGGGCGCATTCCTTGGATACTTCTCTTTATCAGGGCATCAAACAGCCGATTCTGGCATTTGACCGCTATCTAAGTCCGGAAATACCTATTGTGCATGCCGATCATGTACTGGGCGGGCAGCTCGCGGCCAAGGCTTTTCTGCAGCATGACTGCCGTCATATCGTACAGATAGCCGGTTCGCAGATGGTTAAGACACCGGCGGGGGAATATCATCAGGCTTTTAATGCTGTCATGCAGAAACATGGGGTTCGTACGGATATCGTGCCATTGCCATGGAATAGCTTTGGATTTCAAGAGTCCCTGCAACTGGCAGAGATGATCTTTGCTAAGTACCGCGATGTGGATGGGATATTAGGCTCGGATGTATCGGTGGCCAGCTGTCTGCAGGTAGCTGTGCGGAAAGGGATAAAGATACCGGAGCAGTTGAAGCTGGTGGCTTATGATGGTACGGATATTACGCAAAGTGGTATTTATAAGTTGACCGCGGTGCGCCAACCTATCAAGGAACTGGCGGAGCTGGCGGTAAAGAAAATAGTGGGGCTCATAAACGGCAGGCCCGATGATTCACCATGGATATTGCCGCCGACATTATTGGCAGGAGAAACTTGTTAGCAGACAGGTTTCTCCTTTTTTGTCGAGTTTTTGCGTGTTGTCAGAATAAAGAAATAAAATAAATTATTTCAAAACCATTGACAATCGACGCAAATAAGTCTAAAATACATTTTGAACCGGTTCAATGAACCGGTTCAAAAGAATAAAACAATAATCCAAATAGATGAAGGAGCGCATGCTTATGAAAACGCCGATGGCAATCACGAATCAGCGATATCGATTGGGATATCATCTAATGACACCAGGCGGCTGGATGAATGATCCGAATGGTTTTTCCTTTTTTAAAGGCTGGTATCATATCTTCTATCAGTATTACCCATATGCTGCGGAATGGGGGCCGATGCATTGGGGACACGCACGCAGTCGCGACTTGGTGCATTGGGAGACGTTGCCGGTAGCACTGGCACCTGATGAAAATGAGAACGGTTGCTTTTCCGGCAGTGCAGTAGTTTATGAGGATAAGCTCTGGCTGGTCTATACAGGACATCATACGCCGAATGCAGTAGATCCGGAAGATTTTTATCAGGATCAGCGAGTGGCCTGGAGTGAGGATGGCATCCATTTCACGAAGTATGGTGCCAATCCGGTACTCAAAACACCAGCGGGCAATACGAAGCATTTCCGTGATCCAAAGGTTTGGCAGGATGGCGATATGTTTTACATGGTGCTGGGGAGTCAGGCAACCGATGGTCTGGGGCGTGCCTTGATCTATGGTTCGCCGGATTTATTGCACTGGCAGGAGGTAACAGAACTCAGCAAGGCAGTTTCGAAGGAAAAAGAAGGATATATGTGGGAATGTCCGGACTTTTTCCACCTGGATGGCGCAGATATCCTGTTGATGTCCCCACAGGGCTTGGAGGCGGATGGCGATCGTTTCCGCAATTTGAATCAGACAGGCTACCTGCTGGGACATATAGAAGAGAAAAAGCTGGTGCATCATGGCTTTGTGGAAATCGATCACGGACATGATTTTTATGCAACGCAAACGATGTTGACACCGGATGGAAGACGTGTGATGATAGCTTGGATGAATGCTTGGGATTCATCTATGCCGGAAATCGAAGATGGCTGGGCGGGTGCTCTGACACTTCCGCGTGAGTTATCGGTAAAGGATGGGTATCTCGTCCAAAAACCAGTAGCAGAGCTCAAGGGACTGCGGCAGGAAGTGCTGCTGGATGGACAGCTCGAAGCGCAGCAGGATTATAAACTGGGGAAAGTGGCTGAATTGGAACTGACCTTTGCGGATAAGGCGGAAGGCGTGCTGCTCCTGCTTACCGATGGCAGCAGGAATCTGCAGCTCAGCCTGGAACCCGGTGGACGGCTGGTTTTGAACCGCAATACAGAGGATGGCGAACGGGCGGCTTTGCGGCGGTCAGAAGGGCCTCTCAAATTGCAGATTTTCCTTGATAAGAGTTCAGCAGAAATATTCGTTGATGATGGGGAATTGACGTTTACCGAGCGTATGTATTGGCAAGATGATGTAACTTGCCGTTTGCTGGCAAAGTCGGCAAATCAGACGAAAGCATGGCGGTTAGAGAGTGAATCTAATCTTTATTGATTGAGGTAACTTAAGGGGGAACAACAATCATGCAAAACATTTTGATGCAGGCACTAAAAAATCCGTTTTATCGGACGGGTTCACTGGAAATTCTTTTGTTCTTTGCTGGATGGGGGATTTGGTGGTCATTTTTCCAGATTTGGCTGACGTCCAAGCAGGGATTTACGGGAGCTCAAGTGGGAACAATCTACACGTTTGGTTCAGCCGTAGCTTTGGTGTTGATGTTTGTTTATGGTTCCATTCAGGATAAGTTGGGATTAAAAAAGCATTTACTCATGGCAATGGTAGGCTGCCAAGTCCTTTTGGCACCATTTTTTACCTGGGTTTATGTGCCGATGCTGGCCAGCAATTTTTACGTCGGTGCGATGGTAGGAGCGGTATATTTGGCGGTGGCTTATCTGGCAGCCTGCCCGGTATTTGAGGCAGTAACGGAACGACTCAGCCGTCGTTACAGCTTTGAGTATGGGCAAGCTAGAGCGTGGGGATCTTTTGGCTATGCCATCTCGGCGCTGGCAGCTGGATTCCTCTTTACCATTAATCCTTATCTGGTTTTTTGGACTGGTTCCGCGGTGTCGGCGGTACTGCTCGCTATCCTGGTGTTCGTAAAACCGGAAAACAAAGAAGAAAATGTTGCGAAGTATGAGAATCGTGAGGAGCGCGATAAGGCGACGAAATCGCCATCCATTAAGGAGATTGTTCAGGTCTTTGGCATTATGGATCTTTGGCGGATCATCATTTTTGTTATCCTGAGTTGGACGTTTTACACCGTGTTTGACCAGCAGATGTTCCCTGAATTTTTCACGCGCTTCTTTGCTACGCCTGAGGAAGGACAGCAGGCCTATGGTATTTTGAATTCGGTTCAGGTGTTTTTGGAGTTCGTCATGATGGGATTGGTGCCAATCTTGATGAAACGGATTGGCGTGCGTCGTGCGCTGCTGTTAGGCTGCCTGATCATGGTCTGCCGTATCGGTGGATGCGGTTTAGCTTCGACGCCACTGGGGATTGGTCTCATCAAACTTTTGCATGCCCCGGAAACGGCTCTCTTTGTCCTGGCCATTTTCCGTTACTTTACGCTTCATTTTGACACGCGCGTATCGGCTACGCTCTATATGGTAGGTTTCCAGATTGCAGCTTCTGTAGGTGGCATTATCTTTTCGGTGCCACTCGGCAGCTTGCGCGATAATATCGGTTACCAGAATACATTCCTGATTATTGCAGGAATTGTTATCTGTGCTACGTTGTATGCATTTTTCATCCTGAAAAAAGACGATAAAGATGTGGCAGGTCAGCCGCTAGAAGCCTGAGAGGATAGATAGAAGCTAGCGTCCCTGACTGCCGAATGGCCGCAGGGACGTTTTTGATTGTTTTCTGCCAGGGGAGGAAAATATATGAAGAAGAATTTTCTAGCTTATGGTTTGGTGCCGGCGCTCGCATTGGGGACTTATGGAACGGTGGGAGCACAGCCGTTAGCAGCGGCAAATGTGATGAGCGAACAAGGTGGGATAGGACAGGCTGCAGCTGCGGCGGAACCTGTGACGCAGGAGTCGTTGCAGACTTTACATAAGGAATTGGAGCAGCAGCTATATCAGGCACAGGAATTGCAGAAAAGGCTGAATGCGCAGTTGGGAAGCCTGGAAAAGCGAATGACTAAGGTAGAGAAAAAGACCAATGAACCACGGGTGGATATCCACGGTTATGGACGCTTCCGCTGGGATAAGCAGCATTTTGCAGATTTCAAGGGGACCAATCGAAAGTCTGTCTGGCTCAACCTGTTTGTCAATCATCGAATCAATGAGCGTTGGTCCTTTCATAGTGAGCATGAGTTTGAAGATAGTCTTTCTACGAATCATGGAGCGTATGAAGCCGATGGTGGTTTTGATGCACCAGGAGGCAAGAAATACTCCCGTCCGGTACTGCAGCTTTATGCGGATGGCCGGGTAGGAGATGTGAATGTCAAGCTCGGCCGCTATTATCTGCAGTCCCCGTATAAGTTTACGTTTGATGAAAAAATCGATGGTTGGCAGGCATCTTATGGCATACCGACAAGATGGGGACGCAAGGCCAACTTCACGCTGAATTCTGGTAATACGTATAGCAAGGTTTTTTATGGCGATACGGAAAATAAATTGGATATTTGGTCAGAAGGCGGCAGTGGCAATGTACGGGTTTTGTCGTTGATAGGGGAAATCCCTGTGGCGAAAAACACCAATATCAATACGCATTACGGACGCATAACGCGGCGGAATGATAATTTGCGGCGCAAGACGTTCTCGCTCGGCTTTGATACGAAACTCAATCGCGATTTGAAATTCTGGGCCGCATTAGCTAAATCGGATTCAAACTCGTTGAATAAGTCGCATTTCCTGCAATTGCAATACAAAGAGGCGCGGGCTGATATCCCTGGTTCTTTTGATATCTATGTCAAAAAGTATTTGCAGCGTGGTCATACCGGAATGACAAATTGGTTTAACGATGATATCGTTGACCCGACGCATGGCGATTATAAAGAGGAACTGAAACAGCAGAATCCGTATGCTCCGGATAAGCCATGGCAGTATCGTGCCGGTGAGTTCAATGGTATCCGCATTGGTGCTGATTTCGTACCTGTACGCAATACGAAGCTGCTGGTCAATTATACGTTTGGCAAACAAGGCCTATTTGACGCAGGTCAAGGAAAACTTACAGGGAAAAGGAATCATTACAGCTTCTTCCGTACGCAGTGGGAAGTATATTTCTAAGCAGTATTTAGGATGAAAGGATGGCAGGTTATGAAAAAACAAATCCTGGCAGCGATGCTGGCAGCTTCGAGTTTTGGTTTTATGAATTCTCCGGCGTTGGCCTATCCGTCGATTTTCCCCGATACCGGTTACAGCTGGGTAGGCGATACGATGCCGTATTACGATGGAGAACAGTTCCGCATCTTTTATCTGGAGGATATGCGTGATGGGGATGTCGGTTTTCATCCTTGGAGCTTATTGACCACGAAAGATTTTGTCGATTATCAGCAGGATAGTATGGTTATTCCGTATGATACGGAAAATGAATTTGCCAAGGACTCAGCTTTAGGAACCGGTTCGGTGGTAAAGGATAAAGATGGTCTTTATCATGCGTTCTATACAGGCTTTAACTGGCGAAGCATGCCCAAAGAAAATATCATGCATGCGGTTAGCCGGGATCTGGTAAGTTGGCAAAAACTGCCAGAGGATACGTTCCATGGCAGCAAACCGTATATTTATGATGATACCTTCCGCGATCCGAATGTATTCTATAATGCGGATTATGATGAATACTGGATGCTCATTACGACGCGCAGCAAAAAGGCACGCGGCGTAATTGCCCGTTACACATCGAAGGACTTGAAGCACTGGGAAGATAAAGGTATCCTCTTTGAAAATGATATGGGAAGTTCTGCGAATATGGAGTGTCCGACCTTGGTTAAATATGGTGATTACTGGTATCTGACATTTTCGGATCAGTGGCCTTCCCGTGTGGTACATTACCGGATGGCAAAAGATTCAAAAGGCCCCTTTGTAAAGCCGGAACGTGATTACTTTGACGCCAGTGGTTTCTATGCTGGCAAACTGGCACAGGATAAAGAGAATCTATATCTGGTAGGTTGGACGCCAACTAAGGCCGATAAGCAGGACAAGAAGCCGACCGATTGGGCAGGCAATCTCGTAGCGCATCAACTCAAGCAGCATGATGATGGGACACTTTATCCGGTACCAGTGGAAAAGATTACGAAGCAGTTGCGGCAGGATGAGAAGCTGGTGCCGATTACGCAAAGCGGAGCGGTAAGTGTGGATGCCAAAAGCTATCGCTTTGAGGGAAAAGGTTTTGCGAATGTCGTGATGCCGAAAATAGAGGGGATGCGGAAAATAACCGGACATTTTACCCCGGCAGGAAAGCAGGGAACCTTTGGACTTATGTTCCAGGTTGGTCCGAATCAGACAGGAGCGCTCAACTTGGTATTTGACCCATCCAAGCAGCAGGTGGCTTTCTACAATACGGATACGGCCCGCATCGGGAAGGCCAAACCCGAATTAGCAGTGCCCGTTCGTTTGCAGGAGGGGGAGCGTTATGATTTTACGCTGCTGTTGGATGGTACCGTAGCCGTGCTCTATATCAATGATCAAATGGCCTTGAGTACACGTATGTATGGCTTGCCTGAGCATCAGTGGGGGATTTTCTCCCATGACAGTCAAGTGGTACTGACGGATTTACAGAGCAGCACGATTTAAGTGAGCGTTTAAATCCCAGAATGTTTGTTACATTCTGGGATTTTTGTATGTGCGCTCAGCATGGGCGTACTCTAATGCAAAAGCAATCAATTTTGTCAGATGTCATTTTTTTTATTCTATCATCCTCCTGGATTCGCATGTTATCAGCCATACGATGGCCGCATTTTTCATGCTATCCAATCGTTGCAACTGCTGCTTATTCAAGCCTTTTTCGCTATAAAGTTTTGTTGGCCGGCTGAACAGCGGTATTCGCTGCACCTTTAACCCCTGTGCGGCAATGAATCTCGTGGCTTCTTCATCATTGGCAAAAAACTTCTCATCGAAATCTGCATCCGCAATATCTTCATAAACCTTGGCCGATTCACGATAGACTTTACGGGCATCGTTCTCCCCATAAACTACTTTGGACGCGTCCATGACAAACTCGCGGGCAGAAAAGTCCGTAGTAATATAGCAGCCACCATGTTTCTGCAAAATAGCCTTGATATTCTGCAAGACGCTGGCCTGCTGTTCATGGGTCAGATACATCATCAGGCCGTCCATAGTAATGCAGACAGGGCCTGTCATCAAATCTGCCGCCGCCATCATCTGCTCCTTATCGGTTGCATCTGCGACTGCATACGAAGCCAGCTTCCGTTCAGCGGGCGTTAGACATTTTTTCAGATAGTTGTTGCCATAGGCTGCCACAGCCGGGAACTCTGCCCCAACAAAACGAATCCCATGCCGGGCCATATAAAGCCCACGGGAGGAAAAACCACAGGCAATGTCCAGGACATTCGTATAGCCATTTTGCTGGATATACTGATTGAGCGCGGCATAGCGCATCTCATGATAAAGCATATTCACCGGCTGCAAGGTATGGAAATTCTTTATCTTCCCCGTCACTAAAAGATTCTGCTTGTCCGTGGCCTTGGCATATTCAGCCGCCTCCGGCACGCCGGCCTCCTTCAGCCAGAACAGCGACGTATAAGCCGTATAAGAAAACCGGCTCAAATTCCGCGGCCCAGCTTTTTCCGCTCAACAGCAGGAATAAGCCTAAAACCAAAACAGACAGCAATCTGACTGGAAATCGTTTATCCATGTTCACCACATTCTTCCCCAGATGCAACAAATAAAATAACTCTTGGAGTAATTCCTCCAAGATGTTGCGATTTCTTGCAATAAATACAGATAGCAAAAAATAATCCGTCACCAAAAAAGACCTGCAAGCAAGTCCATTAGAACTTACTTGCAGGTCTTTTACGCTTTGTTTAAGCGGCTTGCAACAAATTATTTGTTGATGAGCGCAAGGATTTCCGGTGCACGGCCGTCGGAACCGAGAACCTCTTTGATCTTGTGCTCAACGAGCTCTTTGATGTAGGAGCGACCATCAGCAACATACTGACGCGGGTCGAAGTGCTCCGGATGAGCCATGAAGTGCTCACGGATACCAGCCGTAAGAGCCAGGCGCAGGTCGGAGTCGATGTTGATTTTGCAAACTGCGGATTTAGCAGCCTTGCGGAGCTGATCCTCAGGAATACCAACAGCATCATCGAGTTTGCCGCCGTTGTCGTTGATGATTTTGACGTATTTCGGAATAACGGAAGAAGCACCGTGGAGAACGATCGGGAACTCCGGAATCTTCTTCTCGATTTCAGCCAGGATGTCGAAACGGAGCTCAGGCGGTACGAGAACGCCATCAGCATTGCGCGTGCACTGCTCCGGTTTGAATTTGAATGCGCCATGGGACGTACCAATAGCAATTGCGAGGGAGTCAACGCCAGTCTCTTTGACGAATTCCTCAACCTCTTCCGGCTGCGTGTAAGCTGCCTCGTGAGCAGCAACCTTTACATCATCCTCGATACCAGCAAGTTTGCCGAGCTCAGCCTCAACGCAAACGCCATGCTCATGAGCGTAAGCAACAACTTCCTGCGTACGTTTGATGTTCTCTTTGAAGTCATAGTGAGAACCATCGAACATTACAGACGTGAAACCGTCATCGATGCAAGCTTTGCAAGTTTCGAAATCAGCGCCATGGTCGAGGTGCAGAGCAACCGGAATATCGTTGACTTCCAGAGCAGCCTCAACGAGGTGACGGAGATACGGGCCCTTGGCATATTTGCGAGCACCGGCAGATGCCTGCAGGATAACCGGGGAGTTCAGCTCAGCAGCTGCTTCCGTGATACCCTGTACAATCTCCATGTTGTTGACGTTGAAAGCACCGATAGCGTAACCGCCCTCGTAAGCTTTCTTGAACATTTCTTTAGTACCGACTAATGGCATTTTTCATTACCCCCTAAGTAATTTGTTCATGAAATGAACTTGAACTAGACTCATTATATCATAGAAAAGAGTTATGGTGTATACTCCAACAGCAAATTTTTGAAAATTCCTTTAAACTGATACAAAGCAATAGTAAGGCCTTAGGCTCTGGTCATAAATCCGACACAATCCGGCCCATATCCGATGGCAAAGGTGCGGTAACCACGATGTCTTCTCCGGTCATAGGATGGGTGAAGCTCAGCCGAAAGGCATGGAGAGCCTGACGAGAGATAAGATCCCTGCTGCCGCCGTAGAGGTCGTCACCAATCAGCGGATGTCCCAGATGGGAAAGATGAACACGGATCTGATGCGTGCGGCCCGTCTCGAGTACGAGATGGACGAGCGAAAGCTCGTGATTAGTCTTTACGGTATCATAGTGGGTCCGCGCTGCTTTGCCGTCAGGAGCTACTTGGCGCAGGATGATGCTCGGCAGGGCTCGGGCAATGGGCGCGTCGATAGTACCAGCTGGCGGCGTAAGTTCGCCAGGGATGATTGCCAGGTATTCGCGATGGAAGGCTTTGATTCCCTTGGGTGATAGTTTGAACTGGATTTGTGGCTGCTTGGCAATCAGCACAAGCCCGCTAGTCTCACGGTCAAGGCGGTGAACGGGATGGAAGGCGTGAGACTCGCCCTGCTCGTTATAATGAAATAAAATAGCGTTGCCCAAGGTTCCTCGTGGCTCCTGCGTGGTGGGATGAACGAGCTGGCCGGCCGGTTTGTTGACGACCAGCAGCCAGTCATCTTCATAGCGGATATCAAGGGGCAGCTTTTCGGGAATGATATTGCTGGGGCGGAGGATATCGTAGGTCACGATATCGCCGTTTTTTAGTTCCGTGCGGGCGGCGTTTACGAGCTGCCCGTTGACCTTGAAGGTTCCCGAGTGTTTGATTCGTTTCCAAATGGTATTGGATATGCCTTGTGTTTGCGTGAGAAAAGCCCTGGCAGGCATAGATTCCAGGGCTTTTGGCAAAGTCACGATAAGTTTTGTCATAAATCCTTTATCAATCGTTGAATTTTTCGTGGCGCAGCATAGCGATGAGTCGGAACGCTATCGAAAGGATGATGGCAACGACCGTAGCAAGGCTCATGCCTTTGAGCGTAACCGTGCCAATCGTAATGCTGGCGGTGGAGACGCCGAGGCCGAGTACGATGGCCGTGAGCATCAGATTGATGGGCTTGTTGTAATCAATCTTGCTCTCAGCCAGTACGCGGATACCGGACGCGGCAATGACGCCGAAGAGCAGCATGGATACACCGCCCATTACTGGCGTCGGGATGCTTTGGATGATGGCCGCCAGCTTGCCGAGGCAGGAAAGGGCGATAGCAAAGACTGCAGCACCGCCGATGACCCAGGTGGAAAATACTTTGGAAATAGCCAGGACGCCGATGTTTTCTCCGTAGGTGGTGTTTGGCGTGGAGCCAAAGAAACCAGAAATGATGGTCGAAATGCCGTTGCCGAGAATGGACCGGTCAAGACCTGGGTCCTTCGTGAGGTCTGAGCCCACGATGTTGCCCGTGACAATCAGATGACCGACATGTTCGGCGATGACGACAAGGGCTGCCGGCAAAATGATGCAGATGGCATCAAAGTTGAAAACCGGCGTGTAAAAGGTGGGCAGAGCAAACCAGGGGGCTTTTTCCACGAGGCTCCAATCCACCATGCCGCAGAAGGCAGCCAGGATATAGCCGCCGATGACGCCGAGGAGAATCGGAATGATAGCCAGAAAACCGCGGAAGGCTACCGAAGCGAAAACCGTGATGGCAAGCGTGGCCAGCGAGACGAAGATTGTCGTACCGTCCGCCGGCTTATCCCCGGTGAGGCCTGCCATGCCGGCAGCGGTTGGCATGAGTTCGAGACCGATGACGGCGACGATGGAACCCATTGCTGCCGGCGGAAAGATGATGTCAATCCATTTGGTGCCGACCGTACGGACAATCAGGCCGACCAGACAGAAGACAATACCGACGGCGATAAAACCGCCAAGGGCTGCTTCGTAGCTATACTGCCCCAGAACCAGAAAGACCGGGGAGAGAAACGCAAAGCTCGAGCCGAGATAAGCCGGGATACGGCCTTTGCAGAGAAGCAGATAGAGAATCGTGCCGATGCCGTTAAACAAGAGAACCGTGGCCGGATTTACCTTAAAGAGAATCGGAACCAATACGGTGGAGCCGAACATGGCAAAAAGGTGTTGAAGCGAAAGGGGGATGGTTTCAAGAAGCGGCAGCTTTTCGCTGACGCCGATGGGACGATTATGCAAGTGTAACACTCCTTCAAAAACTACTATTATAATTATGCCTAGAACAATCTATCATATTATAGGACGCATGTCCACTTTTTAGCGAAAGTTTGAGCGGGATTGGCTTGATGATATTTTAGCAATTCGAGAACGAAAAATACCAAAACAGGGTGATTTTGTAACATAAAAACCAGATTGTGTTTCTTGCGAACGAACAATTTTACATAAATTTGCGTTTTTCGGTAGACATATGATTTTTTTTCTTGTATAATATGATTCGATTAAAAAGATTTATAACGAGGAAGAAGATGTCGCTGCCAGTATCGATGGGGCGGCTTACCGCTGAATCCGCGGTGAGCAGAGCGTTTCTCGTTAAAACTAGGGGGAGAATCATGGCACTTATTGTAAAGAAATTCGGTGGCAGTTCTGTGGCTACCACGGAAAAAATCCTGAATGTTGCCAAGAGAGTCTTGGGCGAAAAAAAGCCCGGTGACAAAATTGTCATGGTTGTATCTGCCATGGGCGATACGACAGACGATCTCATTGCGCTGGCTGAAGGAATCACCAAAAACCCGTATCAGTACACGCGAGAGATGGATATGCTGTTGACTACCGGTGAACAGCAGTCGATTGCCCTGCTGGCAATGGCGTTTAAGACGCTGGGGCATCCGGCAGTATCGCTGACCGGTCCGATGGCTGGTATGAAGACGAATTCGGTTCATACCAAAGGGCGTATTGTGGATATTACGCCGGATCGTGTTCACGAGGAACTGGATAAGGGCAATATCGTGGTTGTTGCGGGCTTCCAGGGGGCTGATGCGTTTGGCAATCCGGTGACGCTGGGCCGCGGTGGGTCCGATACGTCGGCAGTGGCACTGGCTGGTGCCTTGAAGGCGGATACTTGCGAAATCTACACCGATGTCGATGGCGTTTATTCGGCTGACCCGCGCATTGTCAAAGGGGCTCGCAAGATGAAGGAAATCACCTATCATGAGATGCTCGAGATGGCTCGTCTGGGGGCTGGCGTCATGCAGCCGCGTTCTGTTGAGATGGGTGAGTATTTCCATATTCCCATTCATGTCCGTTCGACATTTACGACTACGCCTGGCACAATCATTAGGGAGGATTATACGATGGAAGATAAAGATTTTGTTATCCGTGGCGTTGCCCACGACGAGAAGGTTGCCAAGATTGCGGTACTCGGGATTCCGAATACGCCGGGCATTGCCCATGAAATCTTCTCGGCCCTGGCGGATGCCAACATCGATGTTGACATGATTGTCCAGTCGATTCGCAACATCGAAAAGAATGTTACCGATATGGTATTTACGGTGGCTGCCAGCGATCTCGCTGAGGCTAAGAAGGTCGTCGATGGTGTGGCCGATAAACTCAATGCGGTCGCTGTTCTCATCGAAGAAGATGTGGCCAAAGTCTCTATCGTCGGTGCTGGTATGCTCGGCAACCCGGGGACTGCTTCGCGCATGTTTGGCGCGCTGTCCAAGGTCGGAATCAACATCGATATCATCAGCACGTCGGAAATCAGCATTTCCTGCTTGGTAAAGGGCTCTCAGCTCAAAGAGGCAGTCAACGCAATTCACGACGAATTCTTCCCGAACAAATAAGAGGAAAGACTCTGCCTGCTATCCGGGGGCAGAGTCTTTTTTTGACCTGTCAGATTGACTCGTCAGATTGACTCGTCAAATTGACCGGTCAAAAATATTGTATACATACACCTGTATCGGTAGACAGGACAGACAAGAACAGTTATTATAGTGTTTGTACGAATTATACTGCTTATTGCGAAAACAGGCAGTATGATGCGACGAAAGCTTTATGGTGAAATGATTGAAAGGGGAACTTTCCTATGACGACGAGTATGGCAGCAACGCATGCTGCAAGCAAGAGACTGAAGGATGCGATTTTTGGGGCAAGTGCCGCCTGTGCTGAGGCAGCCAAGAAGCATGGTGCCGATAAAGTTACCAATGCAACGATGGGTGTTATGATGGACGACGAAGGAAAACTTGCCAGCATCCCGACGATGGAGCGCGTATTCCGTTCCCTTTCGGTTGAAGATTATGTCCGTTATGCGCCGATTCCGGGATTGCCGGATTACCTCGAGGCCGTTATTGACCTCACGTTTGCCGATCAGAAGCCGGAGGGCTATACGGCAGCTATCGCGACCGCTGGCGGCACGGGGGCTATCCATCACGCGGTAGCCAACTACGCCGAGCGTGGCGATAAAGTCCTGACGTCAGACTGGTTCTGGGGTACCTATAACGTCATTTGCAACGAGTGCGGCTGTAAGCTTACGAACTATGCGCTGTTCGATGAAAACAACAACTTCAACATTGCTGACTACACGGCAAAAGTTGACGAAATCATGAAGGAGCAGGACAGCCTGCTCGTCATCATCAACACGCCGGCACACAATCCGACGGGCTTTAGCCTAACGGAAGAGGATTGGGATAACGTCCTTGCCCTCACGAAAAAATATGCTGCTCAGGGCAAGAAGATGAGCATCCTTGTCGATATTGCCTATATCGATTACGCAGGCGAAAAGAATGAGACGCGCAAGTTCATGAAGAAGTTCGGCAACCTGCCGGCCAACATCTTCGTCATGTTCGCCTTCTCCATGTCGAAGGGCTACACGGCCTATGGCCAGCGCACGGGCGCTCTCGTGGCTGTTTCCTCCAGCGAGGAAGTCATCACGGAATTCAAGGAAATCAACAAGTACACCAGCCGCGCTACCTGGTCCAACATCAACCGCGGTGCTATGACTCTCTTAGCAAAGATTTCCGCTGATAAAGAGACGCTTACGCAGTTCGAAAAGGAGCGTGACGATTTCTATCAGATGATTCAGGAGCGCGGCATGCTGTTCATGAAGGAAGCCAAAGAGTGCGGTCTCAACGCCCTGCCCTATAAAGGCGGTTTCTTCCTTTCCGTGCCGGCTAAAGACCCGCAGGCAGTCTGCGACAAGCTCCACGATGACCTGATTTTTGCCGTACCGCTTAAGATGGGCGTCCGCATTGCTGCTTGCTCCGTATCGGCAGCCAAGATGAAAGGCATCGCCGCCAAAGTTCTCAAAGCACTCAAGGCAGTCGAGGGTTGATTTTGCTTATTGCATAAGCTTTCGATAACGAAATAAAATATTTTCGAAAAAGCCATTCCCTATATATATGTAGGGAATGGCTTTTTTTCCGCAACGACTGGAAATTATTGGTTGAATGACAGGTCAAATGATGATATAGTTAGACTTGTGTATGTGATATTTCGTTCGGGGAGGACTCAGGACAGTATGTTTAAATTCAAAAAGAAAGACAGCGAGTTCTTTGACCTGTTTGTCGATAGTGCCAATTATTTTTATCAGGGCGCTTTGATGATGGACGAGGTTATGCTGGATTACAGCAAAGCGGTTGACAAGGTAAAAGAAATCAATGACTTGGAGCACGAAGCCGATAAGGTTAATGACAAGATTATTGATAAACTGAATTTGACGTTCATTACGCCGATTGACCGCGAGGACATCTATGCACTGGCAAATGGTCTCGATGATGGCGTGGACTACCTTCAGGGAACCTTGCAGCGCATTGTGATGTATCGAACCGGCAAGGCGATGAGCGGCGCTGTCACGATGACGAAGCTGCTGATCGAAGCGACGGAACAGACGATTCGAGCGTTCTCTCTGCTCAAGGACATTCGCAAGAATCAGGCTGCTATTCTGGATGCGACGCACAAGATCGCCCAGATTGAAAGCGAGGGCGACCGCGTTTACCGTCATGAGATCGCTTACCTCTTCGATAAAGAGAAAGATCCAATCGAGCTCATCAAATGGAAAGATATTTTAGAGAAGCTCGAGGATACGCTGGATCACTGTGAGAAGTTGTCTGACATGATCCGGGGAGTGGTAATGAAATATGCATGAAGTACAGATGCTTATCTTTACAGTCATTGGCCTAGCATTGCTGTTTGATTTCATCAATGGTTTTCATGATACGGCCAACGCAATTGCCACGTCGGTATCGACGCGGGCACTTCATCCGAGTCATGCGATTATCATGGCGGCCGTGTTGAACTTTTTGGGGGCAATGTACAGTACTGGTGTTGCGAAGACGATTGGTACGGATATCGTCAAATCGGCCCAGCATGTCGATGAGCACATCATCGTGGCGGCGCTGGTAGGTGCGGTGCTCTGGAATATCATCACTTGGTATTTCGCGGTTCCATCCAGTTCCTCCCATGCGCTGGTGGGCGGTATCATCGGTGCGGTGTTGGTATCGGTTGGCACCGATGGGCTAAATTTCTATGGTATCGGCAAGATTATCCTGTCGCTTATCGGTTCACCGATTTTGGGTATCGTATCCGGCTGTATCGTGATGACGCTGCTCTTTCGGATATTTGGACGATTCAGTCCTTCGTCAATCAACCACCGGTTCAAGAAGATGCAGGTGCTGTCGGCGGCCATGATGGCTTTTTCCCACGGTTCCAATGATGCGCAGAAATCGATGGGTATCATCACCCTGGCATTGCTTTCGGGCGGCTATATCGATGCGTTCGAGGTTCCAACCTATGTAAAGGTATTGGCAGCGACTGCAATGGCATGTGGTACTGCGGTCGGCGGATGGCGCATAATCAAGACCATCGGCGGCAAGATTTTCAAGCTGGAGCCAATCTCCGGATTTGCGGCAGATTTGAACTCCTCCACGGTTATTTTCACGGCGACGCTTTTGCATCTGCCGGTTAGTACGACCCACGTCGTATCGGGGTCCATCATGGGCGTTGGTACGGCTAAACGCGTCAATGCCGTCCGTTGGGGTGTTGCTCAGCAGATGGTTATGGCCTGGGTACTGACAATTCCCTGCACGGCCGCTATGGGTGCCGTAGCCTATATGGCCGTCTGTGCGATTTTTAAATAAATAGCGGAATTCGAGTCTTAGTGTTACAATATGGGTAACACTAGGGCTTTTTTTGTTATGCAATTGTTATAGTGATGGATGGGAGGGATTGACATGGAAGTGTTACCGGGGATGTCCCTGAGGGAAATAGCAGGGAAGGCGCAGCAGGAGTATTCTAGTAAGATTGTGGCTGCTAAACTCGATGGCGAAGTACATGATTTGCAAAATGATATAAGTGGTGTGCGGGATGTGACCTTTATTCCGCTGGACAGCAAGACGGGTTGGCAGATCTATCGGCGCAGTGTGTTGTTCCTGCTTATCACGGCGGTTCATGCGCTTTATCCGGAGGATGAGGTCGTTACACAGTTTACCGCCAATAAGGGGCTGTTCTGCGAGATTCGGCATCCGGGGGGCCATGGCTGCGATAAAGGAAAAGTGCAGCAGATTGAGCAGAAAATGCGGGCCCTTGTGGCCGATAACCATCCCATCCGTAAAGAAGTGTTAAGCCGTGAAGCCGCGGTAAAGCTTTTTAGACAATCCAAACAATTTGAAAAGGCGGAGCTCATTGGCGCCCTGCAGCGGCAAAATGTCAGCCTTTATCGCTGCGGGGATTTTTACGATTACCTCTATGGTCCCATGCTGTATGAAACTGGCGATTTGGGGCGATTTGCTTTAGATTTTGAGCCGCCGGGTGTCCTTTTACGCCTGCCGGATGAGGAAACGGCGGGCAGGGTCCGTGAGCGGGTTCCCCAGCCCAAGCTCAGCCAGATTCTGTATGAGTCCAAGAGCTGGGCCAAAATCCTCCACTGTAATTACGTGATGGATTTAAATCGGGCCAATCGGGAAGGACAGATTGGCGAAGTCATCCGCGTGTCAGAGGCTTTGCAGGAAAAGCGCATTGCTCAAATTGCCGATTACATCACCCAGCACCGGGACGGCGCCCGCCTCGTGATGATTGCTGGGCCGTCCTCTTCGGGCAAGACATCCTTTGCCCAGCGCTTGCGCATCCAGCTTCGCGTAAATGGCTTAGAACCTGTGTCCATTTCCTTGGATGACTACTTCTTATCCCGTAAGGACACCCCGCGCAACGAACGGGGAGAATACGACTTTGAGTGCCTAGAGGCCCTTGATACAGAGTTATTCAACCGCCATATGGTGAAGTTGCTGGCAGGCCGGGAAGTTCAGTTGCCACACTATAACTTTTTGACAGGGTGCCGGGAATGGCCAAAGGTGCCGCCGCTAAAAGTAACGCCGGATCAGCCTATCATCATCGAGGGAATTCACGGCCTCAATGAAAAACTCAGTGAGGCAGTCCCGCGTACCCAGAAATTCAAGATTTATATTAGCGCGTTGACCCAGCTCAATATCGATGCCCATAACCGCATCCCCACAACCGATGCGCGGCTCTTGCGCCGCCTGGTGCGGGATTACCAGACTCGGGGCGCCCATGCCCTCAAAACGCTCAAGCAGTGGCCCGACGTGCGGGCAGGGGAGGAAAAGAATATCTTTCCGTACCAGGAAGAGGCCGACGTGATGTTCAACTCGGCACTCATCTACGAACTCGGCGTGCTAAAGAAATACGCCGAGCCGCTCCTAGAGACGATATCCCCCGAAGTCCCCGAATATGCCGAAGCCCGCCGTCTACTGGATTTTTGTGCCTACTTTGACAATATCACCGCTGAAGATGAAATCCCTAACAATTCCTTGTTGCGGGAATTCATCGGTAAGTCGGTGTTCTTTAAATGAATAACGAATTTTGTTTTTTGATGGTAAAGCGATGAAGCTAAAATGGCTTCATCGTTTTTTAACGTATTTTGGGGCTGAAATAACGGTAAATGAGAACTATGAAATAAAGAGAAATAATAAAATGAAAGAAAGGAGTGATGGTGGTGTCATTGGAGCAGAAAATCACCTTGCAATATTATAACGATAATGCGCAAAGCTTTGCTCAAAACACGCAGCAGGTAAACTTTCAATGCTTGCAACAGGAGTTTTTAAAGTATATTCCGATAGGAGGAAGTATTTTAGACTTTGGTTGTGGTGCTGGGCGTGATAGTCGGTATTTTTTGTCTAAGGGGTATCAGGTTCAAGCTGTTGATGGGGCGGAACAATTGGCGTTGTTAGCTGAAAAATATATTCAACAAGGGGTATTGTGTCAATCTTTTTTAGATTTCTCGGAAACAGATGCCTACGATGGAGTATGGGCATGTGCTTCTTTATTGCATCTACCTTGGTATGAGTTACGCTTGGTATTGTCCAAATTGGCTAATAGCCTGCATAACGATGGAATATTCTATGCTTCCTTTAAATATGGAGATTTTGCTGGTATACGCAATGGCCGCTATTTTACGGATATGACAGAAGCACGATGGCAGGAGTTGATGCAAGACTTTGACGCCTGGGTAGTTCTAAAGCTTTGGATAACGACGGATGTACGGGAAGGGCGGTCGGATGAGCGATGGCTGAATATATTGTGCAAAAAACGGTAAGGAACAAAGTGGAAGATATAAGTACAGTTTTTACTGGTGATTCAAAGCGCCAGCTCTTCCCGGCGTTAGAAAAATTGATCGCCAAGGCAAAAGGCATTGAGATCATGGTGGCTTATACGAGAGAGTCTGGGGTGCGAATGCTTTTGCCTGCGTTAATAATGGCAGTGAAAAAAGGTGTCTCGATAACGCTGCTGACTGGTACAGACTTTAACCTTACGGAACCGCAAGCGCTTTATTTATTGCGCAGTTATTTAGGTGATAAGGTGGAATTGCGCTTTTACAAGGGAGTAGATAAGAGTTTTCATCCTAAGGCCTATTTTTTCCATCTGAATAGCCATAGCTGTCTTATCATTGGCTCCTCGAATTTATCGGCTAGTGCTTTGGGAGAATCCGTGGAATGGAATTATTGTTTGAACAGCCAGGAAAAGCCTCAGGAGTATGATGCGTTTTATCAAACGTTTCAAGATATTTACCGCAGACAATCGATATTGGTAGACGATGAAGTGTTGCGTCAGTATGCCAGGAACTGGCGAAAACCCCAGCATTTTTCGCCAGTAATTGATGGGGATGATGTAGGCAGCTGTCAGCCCCGTGGTGCGCAAATTGAAGCATTATATTATTTGCAAAAGACCAGGGATGAGGGGGCAGATAAAGCCCTTATCCATGCTGCTACTGGTATTGGAAAGACCTATTTAGCAGCCTTTGATTCTAAGCCCTATGCAAAGGTGCTTTTTATTGCTCATCGAGAAGAGATACTACAGCAGGCCGCTTTAGCGTTTTGCAATGTACGTGGCAGTGATGATTATGGCTTTTTCACAGGTAAAATTAAGCAGCAGGATAAAAGTCTAGTGTTTGCTTCGGTGGAAACGCTAGGACAGATGAAATATCTACAAGGCGGCTATTTTGCTGCGGATTATTTTGATTATATTGTGGTCGATGAATTTCATCATGCCGTGAGTAATCTTTATCAGAATATATTGCATTATTTCCGACCGAAGTTTTTGCTGGGGTTGACAGCAACGACAGAGAGGATGGACGGTCGCTGTATATATGCTTTGTGCGATTACAATGTTCCCTTTGAGTTGTCTTTGTTTGCGGCGATAAATCGGGGGATGCTGGTACCATTTCGCTATTATGGGATTTTTGATGACACGGATTATAAAGCATTGCGGCCTGTATCAGGAAGCTATGCTGCTAGTGATTTAAACTGCATCTATTTGGATAATATTCAGCGAATGAAGAATATCTTGAAGCATTATCAAAAATACCACTCGCAGCGGGCTTTAGGATTTTGTGCTAGTCGTGAACATGCAGAGGCTATGGCAAAATTTTTTGTCAAAGAGGGAATCCGGGCAGCTGCAGTTTACAGCAATGCTGAAGGGAAGTATACAGAAGAACGTGCGAAAGCAATAGAACTGCTGAATGTTGGGGGGCTTCAGGTAATCTTCGCTGTGGATATGTTCAATGAAGGTGTGGATATTCCGGCATTAGATATGGTTATGTTTTTGCGTCCTACCGAATCCCCAACAGTATTTATGCAGCAATTGGGGCGTGGTTTGCGGCTTTTCCCTAGCAAGGAGTATCTGACGGTACTAGATTTCATTGGCAACTATCATAATGCGGGGGTAGTAAGGGGGCTACTTTGTGGGGAGAAGCGTGGAAGTTATGGCGAAGATGTTCGACCGCCGTTTCCGGATAGCTGCTATATTGATTTTGATTTACGGCTGTTAGATCTTTTTGAACAGGTAGAAAAGGGACGCCAATCCTTGCGGACGATAATCAAGGAGGAGTTTTCACGAATAGAGAGGTTGTTGGGGAAACGACCGACCCGAGTGGAACTATTCGAGCATATGGATGCTTCCCTCTATGAACAATGCTTGAAGCATCCGCAGGAAAGCCCGTTCAAGCATTATTGGCATTATCTGGAAGAATTAGGTGAACTTAGGCCCGAAGAACAGGAACTTCAAGGAACGTTGGCAGAGGAATTTTTGCTGGAAATAACCAATACACCGATGACAAAAGTTTATAAGATGCCTGTGTTACTGGCTTTGCAAGGGGAACAAAAGTTAAAGTCGAAAATTTCGTATTCTGATATATTGGTGGTGTGGAAAGCGTTTTTTGCACGTGATTGTAATTGGCGAGATCTGCCGAAGGTGGAAAGTTTTCAGGAGTATCAGAAGCTTTCGGATAAATGGCATCTAGCTAAAATAAAGAAAATGCCGATAACGTATTTACAAAGTGAGTTCTTGTATAGCAGGGGGGAGTGGGCGTTAGTCTTTGGTGCAGAAATGGAACCTTATCTGAAAAATCCTGTGGTTCGAGCTGAATTTGAGGATCTTGTAAATTATCGGGCCTTGGATTACTATCGGCGTCGTTACTTGGCCAAGGAGCACTAAAAAAAGCTTCATGCTGGTTGACAAAATATGTCAGCAGCATGAAGCTTTTTATTCTTTTTTCGACAAGGCTACGATGGCATCGATAATATCTTTGGATTTCTCATCTAAATGTGGATACTCTGCAATTAGAGAATCTAAACGGCGGTCGTTGGCGGTCTCTTGAATATTAGACATGTGTATATGATCTGTATTCATAGCCTTTGAGGTGGTAGTATAGGCGTTCAATACGAAAAAGTTAATGTCAGTTGCAAGGGCTGTTGCTAACTGTTGTAGATCTTCGGCAGCAATGCCTGTGGTATAGCCACGTTCCCAATTGGAAATAACCTGAGAAGACTTATGGACACGTTGCCCTAGCTCTGTTTGTGTCAGCCCAAGCTCCTTGCGCCGTGCTTTGATTCTGCTACCAATGAACATGATTATTATCACCTCTGAAAATATTATAACGGAAAAGTGCACGTAGTTGACATAACTAACCAACAATGAGGATATAGGGAAATACTTAGTTGAGAAGTAACGATATTCGTTATATAATAAGATTGTAAGATTACAATTGCGGTAATCTTTGATAATGTAAAGAAGCCGTCATCGTAAGGATAGACGGCTCTTTTTATAAGAACAAATTAACGCAATCCGTTAACTGAGAGGAATTCTATATACATGTGGTGCAAAAATTGTAAGATTGAGACTTTAGATAAAATATGCCCGGTTTGTGGTAGTAAGACAATCGAGGATATCCCTACAGAGATTTACTATTGCAAGCATTGTCAAACACCGGTTATTAAATATGTCAATGATTCCCATAAGGATGGTTGTCCGCTATGTCATAAAAAGTTGAGCTACATGGCGACGGATTTACGACCTGTATTTCCTGAGGAACGGAGATTGTTGGAGCTGTTGCTAGAAAAAGATATATATAGTCTACAAAGGTCAGCAGTATGGGCTAACAAAAACCGTTACTATATTGATGGGAAGAGTAACGTTATAACAAGTGATATATATGCGGCGTCAAATACCCAAGAGATACGAAAAGCGCTGCAGGAAAGCGACATCGAGCAATATCAAGATGCTTTTCAATTCCAGATGGATTTGTTTGTGGAGGCTAATCGTGAGCATTTGTTTTCGATTATTGAAGAAGCTCACGAGTTTATTCGAAAAGAAGCAAGTCGATATCCACAAGAGAATATAGTACTATCCTTTTCCGGGGGAAAGGACTCTACCGTGGTAGCCGATATTGTAACCAAGGCGTTAAGCAACCCTAGTCTAGTACACATATTTGGCAATACTACGTTGGAATTTCCCACGACCTTGGACTATGCGAAAAGGTTTAGGGAGGAGCATCCCCAGGCGATATTTCAAATAGCTGAGAATCGCGAACAGGATTTTATGGATATGTGTGCGGAGATTGGACCACCGGCACGGATGATGCGTTGGTGTTGTTCAATGTTCAAGACAGGTCCTATCACGCGTATTATCAGCAATTTATACCGAAACCAACAGATATTGACCTTTTATGGTATTCGCAAGTATGAGTCGGTAAGTCGCAGTAAATACAATCGAGTTGAGCAGAATACTGAATCGGTGAAAATCCAGCAACAGACAGTGGCCGCCCCTATTTTTAATTGGAAAGATATTGATGTCTGGTTGTATATCCTGTCGGAAAAGATTGATTTCAACGATGCATATCGCTTGGGATATGATCGTGTAGGTTGTTATTGTTGCCCGAACAACAATATCAGAGCACAGTTTTTGTCTGGCATATATATGCCGGATCGGTCAACGAAGTGGCGAAACTTTTTGATTGATTTTGCTAAGAAAATAGGAAAGAGTGATGCCGAAGTGTATGTAGATTCCGGCAAATGGAAAGCGCGTCAAGGCGGAAATGGCTTGGCGGCAGCTAAAACAGTAAAGCTTCAGTTTACTAATTGTACAGCCGAAGAACATTCGAAAATATACAAGCTATTCCGACCATATGACGATGAACTTATCAATATGTTCATACCTTTTGGCAAGATAGCTAAGGATTTGGGGCGGAAATTATTACAAGAAACTATTATCTTAGATGTGAAGAATAATGTGCCTATACTATCGTTGCAACCTTTTGCTCAAGATGGTTACGAATATGCCGTCAAGGTAAAGACCTTGAATGTGGAAGATCATGAGGAGTTGCAGCGATTAGCCGGATATCAGATTCGGAAATTCAATGCTTGCCGTCGTTGCTTAAAATGTGAATCGATTTGCCGTACAGGTGCGATTTCTATAATGGGAGATTCCTATTATATCGATCCGGATAAATGTGTTCATTGTTATAAGTGTATGAACGCTAAGTACTTAGCCGGAGGCTGTATGATGGATAAATATCTGCGCACAAAATAAACAAATTAGCTAAGAGGGAGAAATAGATAATGAAATTTCGGGGCCATGAGACATTCTTTATTCGTAAGGGCTGGCTCACTAAGGGTATGAAATATGTGAAACAAAATGCAGCGGTGTTTGTCAGTAAGGACGAAAAACCGATGGATGTTTTTGGAATCGGTTCAAATATGGTGAAGTCCCTGCGTTATTGGATGCAAGTGGCTGGTATTACTGAGGAGAAAAAAACAGGTAAAAGAGTGCAGTTTTTTACAGAATTAGGGGAACTTATTTATAAATACGATCGTTATATCGAAGAACAGGGAACTTTGGCACTTTTACAATATAAAATGGCAAATAATAAAGACGAAGCAACGGCATGGTACTATTTTTTCAATCATTTTAAAGTTCAGGAGTTTACGAAGGAAGATTTCATCAATAATATTAAGGCTTGGTTGGTTATGGGAGGTGATAGTGTCACGGTGGCAGAGCGATCTTTGCAGGATGACTTTAATTGCATAATCAACACGTATTTGCCGAGATATAAGACAAGTTCTAAATATATTTCGCCAGAAAATAATATTGCTTGTCCATTAGGAGAATTGGGCTTGATTGATTATGTAAATCGAGAAAATAAGATTTATCGGAAGAATATTGTAGCAGCAGACCAAATCCCGCCACAAATTGCTTGGGCTATGATTTTGGCTAAGCATGAGGGCAAAATGGAAATCAGTTTGGATAAGCTCTTGAATGATGAGGGCAGTATAGGCCGAGCTTTTAATTTGGATATCGTAACATTGTTAACGATTTTGCGTAGAATTGAAAATAAAGGAATTGTGAAGATTGTGCGCACTGCAGGTCTTGATGTGGTGAAGATACTCAAGATGGATACTGCTATAGAAAACATCGAGGCGTATTATAAAGAAATTTGGGAAGAACAAAAGGTGAATGAATAAATGATAAAAGTTGCAGAGGGATTTCAATATTCGGTAAATCTTGGTTATGATTTATACCATGATGAGAAAATAGAAAATTTCATCCCTACTAATTCGGCTCTGGATTTTATGGAAGATGTACTGAAGTCTACAGAGATATCTTCGACGGAAAGAGCTAGAGTGCTTGTTGGTGCTTATGGGCGAGGAAAATCCCATATGGTGCTGACCACGTTGTCGTTGCTCTTAAAAAAAGATAGAAAGAAATTTCGGCATTTGCTGCCTAAATTGCAGGGACGAAGAGAGTTGGCTCAAGAAATTGAGCGTTATTATAATTCTGTTGATAAATTGCTTCCGGTGATTATTTCTGGCAGCAGTACAAGTATTCCTCAGGCTTTTTTGACGGCTTTAGAGCACACTTTGCGGGATGAAAATTTGTTAGACATCATGCCAGATACCAATTATCGGGCGGCTATTCGCTGTGTGCATAAATGGAAGAATGAATTTCCAGACACCTATAAAAGATTTGTTTCCATGATTAACGGAACCGTATCGGATTTTCTGAATCGGTTGAAAAATTATGATATAGTAGCGTATCAGGACTTTGAACAACTATATCCGCAACTTACTGCAGGCAGCGTGTTCAACCCTTTTATTGGCTTCGATGTAGTTGAACTTTACGAAAGTGTATTAGAATGCCTTAAAAACAAAGGTTATACGGGAATTTATGTTGTGTATGATGAATTTAGTAAATTCCTCGAAGCCAATATTCAAGGTGCTTCTGTTAGCGATACAAAACTCTTACAGGATTTTGCTGAAAAGTGTAATCGCAGTGGAGAAAAGCAACTGCATATATTACTGATTTCTCATAAGGAAATTGCGAATTATATTGATAAATTGCCAAAACAAAAAACAGATGGCTGGCGCGGTGTATCAGAGCGATTTAAACATATTCATTTAAGTGATGATTACGAACAAACTTATGGCATAATTGGTACCGCTATACAGAAGGATAGCGATAAATGGCAGATATTTCAGCAAGAACATTCGATTGCATTTAAAGCATTAGAAAAATTGTATGATAAGCACGATATTCTAAAAGAGTTTTCTGCACAAGAAAAAGTCAATTTCATATTGTCTTGTTATCCATTGCATCCAGTAACTACGTTTATTTTGCCACGATTAGCAGAAAAAATTGCACAAAACGAGCGTACCTTATTTACTTTCTTGTCGGCAGATAGTCGGTTTACCTTAGTAGATTTTTTACGACAAGGTACTAACGGATTCCGTTTATTAACACCGGATTACGTCTTTGATTATTTTATGCCGCTACTGGAGAAGGACATCTACAATGGTGAAATTCATACGATCTATGTTTTGGCAAAAAATATATTAAACAAAGTCGTTGGTGATTTGCTGCAAGAAAAAATCATAAAAATTCTTGCTTTGATTTACATGGTTGAACAGTTCGAATTGTTGAAGCCAAAACAAGAAGAAATAGAGCGTATACTACAACAGGAATACTCTACTGTGGATATTGATAGAGCGCTGAAGGATTTGATTGCCAAGGAATACGTTATTTACCTTAAACGTAGCAATGGTTATTTGTGCTTGAAACAATCTTCTGGTGTTGATATCTATAAAAAAATAGCGGATTACATGGCAGCTAACGCCAATTATGATATAAAAAACATCTTGAACACGATCAATTTTGACCGCTATATGTATCCGGCGCGATATAACGATGAACGAGAAATGACTCGTTTCTTTGCATTTGAATTTATTCATGCTAGTGAAGTAGATCTCAGTGTGGATTGGGAGATAAAGAGTGAAAATATTACAGCGGATGGAGTTGTTTATGCTATATTGACGGAGTCAGAAGAAGAACTTGCGGTTATGCAGGAAATTCTCCCGAGAATCACGGCTGAGTATAATCGATTTATCTTTGTAATAAGCAAGCAATATGTAGATATTAAGGACAAACTATTAGAACTTCATGCCGTGGGAGCGTTACGGGAGGCAGCTATAGGGGATGCTGTGCTCTATGGTGAATACGATTTGGTTTATAGTGATCTTTATGATGTACTGCGTGCCTTTGTTCAATCGTATACGAGACCAGAACGAGGAGCGGCTGTTTACTATCATAAAGGAGCAGTACAGCGGATTCATCGTCGTTCGCAATTGTCTAGGCTTTTATCGAATATATGCAACAATGTTTATCGGTTGACCCCTGTTATCAACAACGAAGTTATCAATAAAAATGAATTGACAACTACAGCTATTAATAGCTGTTACAAAGTTTTAGCCGCTATTTTGCGCACGGAAGTGGAACCAAATCTAGGATTGACCGGTACGGGACAGGATGTATCCATCATGCGTAGTACCCTTATGCGGACAAAAATATTGGTAGCAGATGAAGATGGCTGGTACTTTAACCGAAACACTAGTGATAAGTGTATGAATATGGTACTAGAAACCATATATCACTTTATGGAAGATTCGATTGGTGATGAGAAAAGGCGTAGTTTTGCAGAATTGTACCAGGCTTTAATGTCACCAAAGGGCCCCTTTGGTCTTAGGCGTGGTGTTATTCCCATATATTTGGCAGTAGCCTTACACGGCCATAAGAAAAATGTTCTTATCTATGATCAGGGAGATCCTGTCAACATTACAGCAGATGTATTACAGCAAATAAATGCCCAGCCTGAGCGGTTCTTTTTAGAGAAAATTGACTGGTCAAGCGCAAAAGAAGGTTATATTAAGGAGTTAGAACATATTTTTGCCGATTTTATCACGAAAGCGGAAAGTACGGCGGATATTTTTGAGCATGTGGCTAGAGGCATGTTCAAATGGTATGTTTCGTTGCCGAAATATAGCCGGGATATGCGATGCCTGCCCGATGGAACTAAGATTGTATCGGAGATGATAGCTTTTCGCAAGGTAATAAAGGATGAACACAATGCCAGTGAATTGCTTTTTGACAAATTGCCTAAGATTTTTGATCTTGCAGTGGAAAACACGCCGGAACTCTGTAAGGCAATAGGGGCCAGTAAGGATTTTTATGATCAATCCATAGGAAATCTGGAAAAGAGTGTAGGGAGCGAAGTCCGGCAGGTTTTTCAGCAGAATCAACCCAAACGGGCATCACTGAAGTCTATTATGCTGGATTACTGTGACAATTTGCCGCAAGCTGTATTCGAGGAAATATTTGCAGATGGTACAGGAAGATTTTTAGAGATATGTCGTATGGATGGCACAAATGATACGTTGCTGCTAACGAATATCGTGAGGGAAGCCACAGGACTGCGATTGAATGACTGGAGCGATGCGACGTTTGATGTATTCAAAGCGAAAATACATGAGTACAAAAAGACAGTTGAGGAATATTCTGAGACAAGCAAGGATGACACTGCTTCCCTAGATGATGATTTCGATGGTTACGAGTTTTTGTTTCAAAATGCTCAGGGAAAAGCAGCGAAGAAGAGATTTACGAAAGTGGAGTGTTCGCCACGGGCTAAGTTGCTTCGCAATAGTTTGCTATCCAATATCGAAGCAATGGGACAGTCGATTACCGAACAAGAAAAACGTCAGGTTTTAGCTGAGCTTTTACAAGAGTATTGTTAAGGGAGATTAGCATGGTATATTTCAACAATGCTGCTACGACCTATCCTAAACCGGCAGCAGTTTATAAAGCAATGGATGAATTTTATCGGAACAATGCGGGGAGCCTAGGGCGTGGTGGTAAGGAAATGAAATCTGCAGGGGCGTTGGTAGCAGATACCAGACAGTTGCTCAAGGAATTACTGCATACATCCCAACATGAAGTGATTTTTACGCCAACGGCAACCTTAGCATTAAATATGATAATACAAGGCTTAATGAAGCAGCCGGTGAAAAATGTTTATATCACGCCTTTTGAGCATAACGCAGTGACTCGGGTTTTGCATGCCTATGCTGATAAGATAAATGTACAAATCTTAGCCGTAAATAAAGATTGCTCTTTTGATTTGGAACGTATCGGCTATCAGTTCGCAGACTCTCATCCTGATTTAGTCATCATGTCTCATGCTAGCAATGTTATCGGGGTAATAACACCAGTGGCAGAAGTGTTTGCTTTAGCCAAAAAGTATGCGGCTATCACTGTGGTGGACATGGCTCAAACAGCTGGGCTCGTGGATTTGGATATAGCAAAAGCAAAATGTGATTTTGCTGTATTTGCAGGACACAAAACGCTATACGGGCCAACAGGCGTATCGGGATTTTTAATGAATCCTGCTGTCGAATTGCCTACGGTTTTGTTTGGCGGTACAGGAGTTGATTCTGCAAATCAAGATATGCCTGAAGATATACCAGCCCGATACGAAATGGGAACCCCGAATATGATGGCTATCGCGGGATTACATGCGGCATTGATGGAATTGAAAGAAAAGAAAATAACGGAGTACCATCGGAAAGAACAAGAAAACAGAAAGCGGCTATTGAATGTTCTAAGTAAATATGATTTTGTAAGGCTAGTAGGGATTAACAAGAGTTTGGATTATGTTGGTGTAGTTTCTTTTACCATAGATGGAATTAGCAGTGATAGTGCAGCGCAAATATTTGCAAAATTAGGAGTTGACCTAAGAACAGGTCTACATTGTGCACCGTTAGCGCATAAATTTTTGGGCACATATCCCGCCGGTTCTATACGCACAAGTGTTGGGATATATACTAATGATGAGGATTTATTACGATTAACAGAATCGTTAAATTATATCGAAAGTAATTTATGAGCAATAGTTATTGGCTAATAGCTTTTAACGATATAGTGGGAGGCATTATTGTGGGGGTTAATTCAAACAATAAAAAAACATTTAATGAATTGCTAAGAAGTGAAATAATGGGCGATTTAGTTTTGCCGGATTTTCAACGTGAATTTGTATGGAAAATAGAGCAACAAAAAGCATTGGCTGCTACTTTTTTAACGAGGATACCGTTAACAAGTCTATTGCTTTTGGAAGGAAAAAGAAAAGATTTTGGGTACAAGAGATTATGCGTTAAAAACAAGGAGGTAAATGATGCCTTACCGGGAGATAATAAATGCACGTTTTTGTTGGATGGACAACAACGCTTATCAACGTTAAAAAATATTTTTTCTGATGTCTATAGCAACTGCAATGGAGATTGGGAGAGTGTATTTGATAATATAGATAATAAATTGAAATATCGTTGGTTTTTAAATCTAAAACCTAATAAGCGTTTTGATGATAATGGGGAATACAGCGATGTCTTCGGAATAGAAAAATTGTCAACGCCAAAGTCTTTAGATAAATTAGAGCCTGGAGATATAATCGATTATATAGAATGTAGGAAAATAATAAAAGGAGATGTTAAAGGTAAGGATAAGTTGAAATGGTGGCATCCAGCTTTTGTTTATTCTGATAATATAGATACCCCTCAATATGAATGTAAAAAACGGTCGGCAGACGAATATATGATTCCATTGTATAAATTTTATAATGATGAAAATGCGGATGAGAAGAATAGATTTAAAGCTACATCGACTATATCTAAAATTGCAAAAGATAGAGTGGAAAAATTGAAGGCTGAAATAAATGAAGAAAAAAGAACCGTGGATGAAATATTTGTGGGGGAATTGCGGTCCGTATATAAAGCGGATTCCGCAGAAGCATGGGATGCTTTAGAATCGAATTGGACTAACGCGATGAATAAAATGATATTAGATACAGTTGGACAAAATATTTATTTTATCGAGTTGGATACTGCAGAAATTGGACGTGCAGTTACTATTTTTGAGAATATGAACGCTTCGGGGACAAGATTATCTGTCTTTGATTTAGTGGTTGCAAGAGCTGCAGCTGGTAATAAAATGCATGAGTCTTTAACTGCACGTATTATTAAGCGACTTAACGAAAAAATAGCTATTCCAGAATCTTTAACGCCAAATATAAAAGGTAGCATAAACATAGCTGAAGATATGAAACTTATTAAAGATAATGAAATAAATGCGAATTTTAAGAATGCTTTTATTTCAATGTTGGCAGCAAAAAAGAAAATTGATAGTTTACCGAAAGATAATAAACAATATTTCAAAATATCGTCTGATGATTTAAAGCAGAATAAGATCCTACAGATTACATCTGAAGAGATTTTTTCTAATGTTGATAATGTAGTCGATGCCTTGAAAAAAGCATATATGTTTCTGCAGTATAGATGTGGATTAATATCAATAAAAAATTTATCATATAGATTGATGATTATACCGATAGCGTGTATTTTTCTTGATGATAATAAATGGAATGACAATGTTGTAATAGACAGAATAGAATGCTGGTATTGGTCATCTTTGTTTAGTGGGGCTTTTTCTGCAAATCAAAATAATAGAAGTGCAGAAGATGTGAAAAAATTATTCGATTTTGTCGATAATAGTAATATAAATATATTTGATGAACGTATTGATAAGATTTTTGGACAAAAAGGATATTCGGATTTATCAACCTTTTTAGGAGAAAGTGAAGATTCTTGGAATGAAGCTATGCACCAAGGTGTGTTAGCGTATATTCTTAGTCGAAATCCACTTGACTTCCAGAAGCATACATCAATTCATTTGCGTGCTTGGGAAGCATCGAGGAAAACTGCAGTTTCTTATAATAATGTTAGCTATATAATTGATTTGCAGGATCATCATTTAATTCCTCTTTGTCAAGATAAGATGATTAGATATAGTGATTCTGAAAGATATTTAAGACAAAATAAAAAGTTTATTTTAAATTCACCGTTAAACAGAACTTACATAACGGCTGAGGCAAATAATCGGATAAGTAAAGATAAAATAGATTCTTATATGAAGGATATTAATGGCTATAGTGCAAGTGAACATTTTATACCCAGTTCTGATTCTTTAGTGAAAAAGAAAAATGAAGATGATGACAAATATTATCGAAGGGTATTAACAAATAGATTTAAATTATTAAGCAATGAGATGAAAGATGAACTCGATTTTCTGAAACATGCCGAATAGTGATGAGGGATAGCATAATGAGCTTGAGAGATATACCTTTAAAATCTGAATATCGAACTCTTAAAGATAATATTGCTAATGAATTTTATGTCCCTGCATTGAAACAGGCGATATCATATAAGAGAGCCGTGGGCTTTTTTTCGTCTTCCATACTTGCTATGATTACAGATGGTTTGTATGAATTATATCAAAACGGTGGGTATATTCAGATCTTAGCATCGCCAAGATTATCTGATGAAGATATTGAAGCTATAAGGCTAGGGTATGAAAACAGAGATGTAATCATAAAAAATGCTGTTGTGCGAGAATTGAGAGACTATGAAGACTTTAAGACCAGGGATCGTTTGAATTTGTTAGCATGTTTAATTGCAGAAGGCCGATTAGATTTTGAAATCGTTGAGCCTATGCTAACCAATGGAAGTGGTATGTATCATGAAAAAGTGGGAATTATCACTGATGCAGAAGGAAATATAGTAGCATTTTCTGGTTCTATGAATGAGAGTAGTAATGCGGTCGAAAATAACTATGAATCATTTGACGTGTTTTGCTCGTGGAAAAACGCTGATGAAGAACGAGTTATGAGTAAAGTCGAAGCATTCAATCGCCTGTGGGAAGATCAAGAAGATAAAGTAAATGTCTTTAAATTTCCAGAAGTAAAAGATTTGTTTATAAAGAAATATCAAACGGATTGTTATTGTCTTCAAAAAGAAAGAGATCGTGTCTATGATGAGGTGGCCGAACCTAAGGCTGATTATGATAGAGATGGTGAGGACGACAATCTTTCGTTTGTAAAGCCGGAATGGCTTCGTTTATATGACTATCAATTAGAGGCTATTGATAATTGGCAGAATAATAACTATTGTGGAATTTTTGATATGGCAACAGGGACTGGGAAAACATTTACTGGTTTAGCAGCTGTTGCGCGTTTATGTGAGAATGTAGAGAAACTTGCTATAATTATTGTTTGTCCCTATCAACATCTAGTGGAACAATGGGCAGGTGATGTGCGAAAATTCGGAGTAAATCCGATAGTGGGTTACAGTGGCTCTAAAAATAAAGATTATAAGCGAAGACTGGCATCCGACATATTTGATTTTAGGATGGGAATAAAAAAACGCTTGTGTTTCCTTTGCACAAATAAAACTTTCGCTTCAAGAGCTATTCAAGAGGTTTTAGGAAAAACTAGAGGAGAACATGTGCTGTTGGTAGTTGATGAGGCGCATAATATTGGGGCAGAACACTTGCGAAAGACATTGTCTGTAAATTATGAATATAGATTAGCATTATCGGCTACACTGGAACGATATCAAGATGATGACGGGACAATGGCAATAAAAAGTTTTTTTGGAGAGAAATGTATCGAGTATACTCTGGGACGAGCGATCCAGGAGGAAAAATTAACACCATATTATTATTATCCTATAGTGACCTCGTTATCGGAAGAGGAATACAAGTTATACCAAGAATTAACCAAGAAAATGATGTCCTGTTTGATAAAGATAAACGGCAAACTAACTTTAAACGAACTTGGGAAAAGACTAGCAATTAAACGTGCTAGAGTGGTATCGGGGGCGGTTGATAAAATTAGTAAACTAAGAGTTTTAATAGAGGATGGATATAAAGATAAAAACAATATGTTGGTTTATTGTGGTGCGACTCGTTTAGTCGAACAGGATGGAGATATATCGATTCATGATGATATCAGACAAATAGACTATATTTCTCGCATGTTGAATATTGATTATGATATGCGTACTGCGCAATTTACCTCGAAAGAGAGTGCAGAAGAGAGGGAATTGAGACTGCGTTCTTTTGCTGAAGGAGAGATTCAAGCTCTAGTAGCTATAAAGTGTCTTGATGAAGGGGTTAATGTTCCACAAATACAAACAGCATTCATTTTAGCAAGTACTATGAATCCTAAGGAGTATATTCAACGACGTGGGCGTGTACTACGATTATATCCAGGAAAAAAGTTTGCTGTGATTTATGATTTTATTACTCTGCCACATGCGGTTGAAGATGTTCCGTATTTAGATGCCGACGTGCGTGCTGGTGATATATCATTAGTTAAGAAAGAATTGTGTCGATTGCTCGAATTTGAACGGTTAGCTAAAAATAAACATGAAGCGGATGAAATATACAGTGAACTCATTGATGCTTATGAATTATATGATTTTGATGTGGGTAATGAAAGTATTTGGGAGGAGCTAGTATGAAAGAGATTGAGGTAAACGAAAAAATTGTGGATCGTATCATGATGCGAGTTATATATGATGAGACGCGAAATTTGAGAACGGAAAAGTACAGTGCTTCAGAATTGGTAAAGAAACATATTAAGACAATAAAAGAATATACAAAGGAGCTTGTTACCAATGAAGATTAAAAGTATATATTTAAAGAATTTTCGTCAATTCAAGGGAGAGCATACATTAACGTTCTCTACTGATAGTGAGAAAAATGTCAGTGTGATAATGGGAGAAAATGGTTCAGGGAAAACTACGTTGGAACAGGCTTTTCGGTGGTGCTTATATGGTGCGCATGACTTTAAGGTGGCAGAGCTTATAAATCGTGAGGTTAAAGATTCGATGATATCTGGTGAGGAAGGAAAAGTTAGAGTCGAATTGATAATTGAGCATAATGGCAAGGTCTATAGGGTGGCACGGTATCAGATATTAGAGAAGAAAAATGGACGTTTAAAATTAATTAATGATGGTTTTATAATGCGCGAACAAGATGATTTGGGAGAATGGAGAAGTTTAAGCAAGGATGAGGCGTATGTCCAGATGAAGACGTTGTTGCCAGAATCGTTGGCAAGATTCTTTTTCTTTGATGGGGAACGAATTGAAGCAATGAGTCGCACATTGTTAGATGAAAAGAAAAGTGAAGAATTCCAAGATGCTGTAAAAGGGCTTGTGGGTCTGGATGCTGCTTTGAATGCAATAACTCATTTTGGGCCGGAGAGTCTTAAACGTACAGTAATGGGAAAGTTTTTTCAAGATGTTGGGGCTGGTGGTAATAATAAGATAGAAGAACTTACTGAGCAGATAAACAAGTTTAACGACGATGTGAAAACTCTTCAGGAACAAATACAAGGTGTAAAAGAAGAGGCAGAACGTTTTCAGCGAGATTTAACAAGGGCTGAAAATAAGAAAAATGAAATGAGGGAGGGTATTGACCGTAGTAATGAAGTTCGGAAATATACATTGAATTTGAATCAATATCATAATAATAAAAAGCAACATGCAGAGCGTTACATACATAAGTTTGCTGAAAATGCTCAAGCGTTGTGCTCTAAGTATGTTGTGGAACAAGCCTTGACGGTCATAAAAAATGCTGGAGCGTTAGATTCAGGAATACCTGCGCTTCATGCAGATGCAGTTCAGTTTTTGTTAGACCGTGGGATGTGTATATGTGGAGCTGATTTGAATAATGACTATGAAAAAAAGAAACATTTAGAAAAAATGTTGCAGATGCTCCCTCCATATAGTGTGTCTACAATTGCGTCTCAGCTTGCAGCTGATCTTCAAGAACAGGTAGCTAGGGTTGAAAATGTAGAAATAGAATTAGAAGAATTGTTGAAAGATGAGCGGCGTGATGAAGCACAAATTTCTGATTTGGAAGACAAGCTGAGTATGATTGATCGGAATATTCCAAGTCAAGACAAAATCGAGAGCCTCAATAATCAGATTAGTCGGTTTAAAAAATTGAAATTAGATGCGGGAAATGAGTTTGCAAAACTTAATAGCCAGAAGGGAAAGGTAGATTATCAGTTAAAAACAGCAATAAATAAGCGTAATGAATTGCTGATTGAAGATCAAAGAAATCGGACAAATTTAGTATACTTGTCTTATGCTCGATCTGTTTATGATAAGTTGTTAGACTATTATAAAGTAAGAGAAGTGGAAACGAGAAAGCTGCTTCAAGATGAGATTAATAGGATTTTCGAGGATATTTATGATGGCGGTATTCAAATTAATGTTGCAGATAATTATACTATAACCACAGATGTTATAGATCCTTCAGGACAATTTGATGGAACAAATCTTGAGCAGAATACTGCACAGAGCTATGCGATTATTTTTGCGTTTATTGCAGGATTAATTGAGTTGGCGAAGAAGAAATATATTCAGCGTAGTGAAGAATATTCCGATGAGGATATGGATGTTATAGATGGATATCCGTTAGTTATGGATGCGCCGTTATCTTCTTTTGATAAAAATAGAATTCATAAAATTTGCAACGAGCTGCCTAGAATAGCAGAACAGGTTGTCATTTTTATAAAAGATACGGATGGTGAATTGGCAGAACAGCATTTAGCAGATAGAATTGGGACGAAATGGACTTTGATAGCTGATAGCAAAGTATGTAGTCATATCGAAAGGAGAGCGTGATAATGTTTGATAAGCAGATGACGTTTTCGGGTAAACATGCAGATTATTTACGACACTTAGCCCCTTCTAAAAAGATGGGGGAAAGCAAAATGCAACGGACGACGATTTTTTCCTCGAATATCGAAGTGTTGAAAGTTGCACCAGTCGTGGGATTCTTATTTAATCGTTTAGGGCAAGTAGAACATGATAAGGAGATTACAGATAATACCATTTTTCTTGAGCAGGTTCTTAAAATTCAGAAGAATCTTATACAGAATTATCGTCTAATAATGTTGTTGCATGATCAAGATAAAGTATCGGTAGATGAACGTATTAACAGAGCCTTTAGGTATGATCGGCAACCAGAAAAAAGAGTCTACGGGGATAAAGTGTTTAATCAGTATTTATTAGGCGGCATAGAGGTCTTGTACGAAGAACTTGTCGAAGGGAAAGATAGTTTAGATGAGGATGTCAGAGGTGTAGCAGAATTCCTTTTGACATGTAAGGAGATGTTTGGAAGTAAATTTTCAATGGAGCGTATAGATGCGTTGTGTAACGAAACTAAAATTTAATAAAATTAATGGTTAGGTGGGAGGACGGTTGACATGTCAAAAAATGACTTGTCAATTGTCGTGAAGATTATTGTGATAGGAAGACCAAAAACGGCAGAGCTATCGAACTAGATAGCTCTGCCGTTTTGTCTATAGGAAATGATTATTTATCAACACCCCAGGCATGGATGCCGGTTTCGTCGCCGAGGATGGCCGGGTCGAAGACTGGTTCTTCGATGCCGCGGCGTTTCTGGTCGACGTAGTCGCTCAGCGTGATGCTGACGCGTTTGGCCAGGCGGGCGACGGCGTAGAGATTCGTCAGGCACAGGAAGCCCATGAAGAGGTCAGCCAGGTTCCAGACCAGCGAAAGTTCAGCTACGCTGCCGAAGAAGATCATGGCGACAACGAAGAGGCGGAACAGCGTCATGAAGCGCTTGCTCTTGCCCTCGAAGAAGGCGATGTTGATTTCGCCGTAGTAGTAGTTGCCGCAGATGGAGCTGAAGGCAAACATCATGATCATGAAGGAAACAGCGATCGGGGCAAGGGAGCCGAAGATGCTGGCCAGGGATGCCTGCGCGAGGGCGACGCCCGTGACTTCGCCGCCAATGGTGTACTGACCGGTCAGAAGGACGATGAAAGCCGTAGCCGAGCAGACGAGCCAGGTATCGACGTAGACGCCGAAGGCCTGCACAAGACCCTGCTTGACCGGATGCGTGACATCAGCGGTAGCGGCAGCGTTCGGGACGGAACCTTCACCGGCCTCGTTGGAGAACAGGCCGCGTTTGACACCCGTAAGGATAGCCGAGCCGAGACCGCCGCCGACAGCAGCCTGCGGGGAGAAGGCATCGTGGAGGATCAGGGCGAACATATCCGGTACCATGCCGATGTTGAGGATGATGATGACGATGGCCGTCAGGATGTAGAGGCCAGCCATGATCGGTACAAGGAACTCGGTGAATTTGGCGATACGCGTGACGCCGCCGAAGATGACGAGCGCCGTGAGCACGCAGAGGATGGTTGCCGTGATGACCGGCTCGACGCCAAAGGCGCTCTTGACCGACAGGGCGATCGTGTTGGCCTGTACCGAGTTGTAGATGAGGCCAAAGGTCACAGCAATCAGAACGGCAAAGAGCTTAGCAACGCCAGGCTGCTTGAGTGCGTTCTGGATGTAGTAAGCCGGACCGCCATGGTAGGCATTATTGCCCCGGGGCAGTTTGTAAATCTGGGCGAGGGTGCTCTCTACAAAGCCTGTAGCGCAGCCGATGAAAGCGATGACCCACATCCAGAAGACGGCACCCGGGCCGCCGGTAACGATTGCAATAGCCACACCAGCAATGTTGCCGACACCGACACGGGAGGCCGTGCTGACACAGAAAGCTTGGAAGGAGCTTATGGCCTTGCCTTCCGTTTTCTTGCCGATACCTTCGGTCAGCAGGCGAATCATCTCCGGCAGCATGCGCAGCTGGACGAATTTCGTCGAGAGCGTGAACCAGAGGCCGCAGCCGACGAGTACCGCAATGAGTACATACGACCAGAGGACGTTGTTGACTTCATTGACAACAGTGTTTAATAGATCCATGAATAATACCTCTTTTCCAATAAAATAAGCCTTTTGTTCCTACCACAAGAAAAGCACACGTCACCCATGTACCGGATAGTCGCAAAAGGCGCCATTGCCTTAAATATAATAATTTTTACATATCTATTATATCGGCAAGGATTAGTAACTGTCAAGTTTGTGTTAGTTTGTATACAAAAAACAGCCCCGCAAAATCGCGGGACTGTTGACTTATAGGATAACAGGAGGTGCCAAGTATTTTCAGGCTTTCTTGTAAGCCGTGATTTTCTGGTAGTGATTCTGGAAGAACTCTTCTGCGACCTGTGGGAACAGTGCGTAGGAGAGGACGTCCTCCTCAGACGGATTTAAATAGCCCTTCTCTTTGAGTTCGGCTTCGAACTCAGCGAAGGTTTTTGCCTTAGCGTCTTCGACGGAGCAATCTTCGATGATGTCCTCTGGAGCGATACCAAGCGTCTTCGTGAGGAAGTCGCGGTCAACGGCAACCGGCGTGCGGCCGAATTTGCCCCGGGCCAGATCCTTGAATTCTTTCGGAACCATCTTATAGCGCTGACCGCTCATGACGTTGAAGGTAGCCATGGTGCCGACAATCTGGGAGGACGGCGTGACAAGCGGCGGATATCCCAAGTCTTTGCGAACTCGTGGCATCTCATCGAGAAGTTCTTGATATTTGTCTTCCATGCCGGCTTCTTTGAGCTGGTTGGCAAGATTCGAGAGCATGCCGCCCGGAATCTGGAAGTCGAGGACGTTCGGATTGATATCGAAATACCCCTTGAGGTTGAATTCCTCAATGATGCGTTTCTTGACGGAGAGGAAGTGTTTGGAAATCGGTGTGAGTTTCTGAACGTCAATCCCCGTGTCGTATTCCGTTCCCTCAAGGGCGCGAACCATGGTTTCCGTGCATGGCTGGGACGTATCCGAGGAGAAGGGGGCAAGGGCCGTATCGATGATGTCGACACCAGCCTCGATTGCCTTGAGGTACGTGGCATGACCGAAACCGGACGTGCAGTGGGTATGGAGCTCAACCGGGATGTCGAGGGCAGCCTTGAGCTTCTTGACGAGGTCTTCTGCTACATAGGGCTTTAGCAGGCCGGACATATCCTTGATGCAGACGGAATGGCAACCCATATCTTGAAGCTCTTTGGCGAGTTCGACGAACTTTTCGTTGGTATGAACCGGGCTGATGGTGTAGACGAGGCAGCCCTGTACCTCTGGTTTTTCCGGACAATTGAGTGCTGCATTGATGGCAACTTTGAGGTTGCGGACATCGTTCAAGGCATCGAAAATGCGGAATACGCCGACACCGTGCTCGGAAGCTTTCTGGACAAATTTTTCCACAACGTCATTGGAGTAGTGATTGTAGCCCAAAAGGTTCTGGCCGCGAAGAAGCATCTGAATCGGTGTGTTGAGGTTGGCTTTCAACGTATCAAGGCGTTCCCAGGGATCCTCCCCAAGGAAACGCAGGCACGTATCAAACGTTGCACCGCCCCAGGCTTCCAGTGCTTTATAACCGACAGCATCTAATGCTTCCAGTTGCGGGAGCATATCTTCGATGCGCATGCGCGTTGCACACAAAGACTGATGACCATCACGAAGGACTGTCTCCATAATCTGAACTGGGTTCTTTGCCATAATGAAACACTCTCCTCAAAATTATTAACTCATAAGCCTAGCTTATGGATGATTTTAGCAAAAACAGTGAAAACTTAGCCGGAAAAACAACTTCGAAGCCGCATAAAAACTAGAATTTTCATGAATCAGCCATAATTATCATCTCAAGAATAGTATAGGTACTAAAATGTTCTTTGTCAATGGAAAACGTGATTATTTTCCCATTCTATAACTAATTTGAATCGTTATTTGCAATTGTTATGATATAGTTATTATTGATTGTAGGGCGGAGGATAAAGGAAGATTATCGTATTACTGGAAATAGTTTTGAAAAAATGAGCGTTGTCCTGTATAATCAATAGGGTTAGATTTTTAAATATATATAGATAGGAAGACTGCATAATGTTTCGTATGATAAAGGTTAAGGCTATTATTGCTGGCATATTGATTTTACTGTTGCTGGGTGGAGTCGTTTTGTTTGGATTGGTCAAGATTTCGCGGGAGCGGTTGCTGGCTGAGAACTTGGAGAAAGGTAAGGCGATGCTGGCAGAGGACGATTACCAATCGGCCCGGGTATATCTGTCCTTGTTTGAAGACGAAGGCCAGAAAAGCCTTGGCTATAATCTTTATGGCTATGTGTCCGCAGAGATTGCTTACCGGGTCTATCTGGGCAATGGTGATATCAATAAGCTTCAGGTGGCTAGCGATTACCTGTCAGCGATTAACATGAATGACCTTGGCGGATATGGCAGTAATGCCAAAGAGTTGAAGAAGACAGTAGAGGACTGTTTAACCTCTTACGAGGAGCAAGTCCAGGCACAGGAACAGGCTGCGGCTGATGCAGCAGCTGCTGCTGAAGCGAAGGCAAAGGGAAAACAGGAAGCAGCGAAAAATGGCAAGGCAGAAAAGGCCGTTGTGCCGGAAAAACAAGAGAAAACAGTTCCTGCAACTAAAGCCGCCCAGCCGCCTAAGACACCTGCTGGACAGGAAACTAAGGCTGCACCGAAAAAATAACGGAGAAATTGCATAATCATACAGTTTTTCTTGCAAAAAATAAATAATGCTGTATAATAATTACTGCACATGAATAAAACGCAACGACATTTCATAAAACAGGTAACATCGTGAAATGTCGTTGCTTATTTTATGAAAGAAGGTACAAGGATGGAAGGTGCGATGGAAAAAGAACAAGCACAAAAAAGGAAATATTCTTGGAAGGAAACGGTAAAATTTTTGCTTTGCTCGGGCTTTGGCTGTTTTATGTTTCTGTTCCCAGTGAGCGGTGGTCAAAGCGATTTCAACACGACCTTGTCGGTGCTGACGGAAATGTTGGACAAGGCCATCCAGGCGAATCTGCCATGGCTGCTGACGGCAATCGTAGTTTTTTCTTCAGTCGGGGCGTTAGTGGGGCAGTTCTGGAAGCCAGCTTTTGTGCGGAAATATGAATGGCTATCCGAGCTCTTATTTGTCTCTAAGCCCTATATGGTAACGCGGTTGGTGGCCCTGTTCGTTACCCTGTGCGTGGTGTTAGGCGTCGGCCCCGAAGCAGTTCGCAGTGCGGATGTAGGCGAAAGCATGGTGGGACTTTCTCAGACGTTGGTGGCATTGGCCGTGACGTTGAGTTTTGTGTTGCCTTTTTTGACGGATTGCGGCATTATGGAATTTACGGGGATTTTGCTGAAACCCTTGATTCGTCCGTTGTTTCATGTTCCAGGCCGGGCGTCCGTGGACCTTATCGCTTCTTGGCTGGCATCCTCCAACACGGCGGTGCTGATCACGGGAAATCAGTACAATAGCGGGTTCTATAGCAAACGAGAGGCCGCATCGATTATGACGAATTTCTCCTTGGTGTCGATTCCCTTCTGCATGGTGGTAGCGGAGACCCTTCACGTCACGTCCCATTTTCTGCTGCTTTACGGTTCGGTTACGATTATCGGTCTGATATTGGCGGCAATTGGTGTTCGCATTCGTCCGTTGAAATCCATTCCGGATACGTTTCATGGGGAAAAGAAAATCAACGAAGAAGTGCCTAAAGATGCTTCGCTCGTTCGTTGGGCGTGGACTGAGGCGTTGGGACGAGCTGCAAAATTCCGTCTTGCCGAAGCCTTAAAGGCCGGTGGTAAAATGACAATCGGTATCGTGCTGGATCTCATTCCTATCGTTATCGCCTGGGGAACCATTGGCACGCTGCTGGTCAATGAGACGAGCATCATGCAGTGGATTTCCTATCCTATGGGGGCTTATATGAGCCTTATGGGAATTGAAGGGGCATTTCAGATTGCACCAGCAACCTTGGTGGGTTTTATCGATATGTTTATCCCCGCCTTGATTACCAGCCCGGATTTGCCCGAAACTACGCGGTTCCTCGTGGCCGGTCTTTCTCTGGTACAGATTATCTATTTGACTGAAGTAGGCAGTATCATCGTAAAATCAGGCGTCGGACTTGACTTCAAAAAGTTGTTCCTCATTTTCTTGGAACGCACGATTATTGCTATTCCTTTGTTTGTCATGGTGACGAAGCTGTTGTGATTTTTTCGCCTATTCCTGGCGCGCCAACAGGATTTTCAAGAAAAGCTGTAGAATATAGTGGAGCAATGATGTTGGAAAAGGCGGGGGATGGATATGAACATACTATTGCGAATTATCCTGTTGACAGGTGTTTGGCTTGTCCTGCAGGTTGGATGTCTGCAAGCCGCTGGTTGCGATTCGGATTCGGAGTGTGAGATAGAAGACTTCGCTTATGGAGTGCTATCTTTGGTGAATCAGGAACGGGAAAAACAGGGCTTGACTCCTTTGGTGATGGCTTCTGATTTGACGGCTGCCGCAGTCCTGCGGGCTGAGGAACTAACGGAAGTTTTTTCCCATACGCGCCCAAATGGGGAGCCTTGTTTTTCCGTGATTGCGGAGCAAAAGAGGACCATAGGCGAAAATATCGCCGCCGGACAGCCAACGCCGGAAGACGTTATGGACTGTTGGCTCAGCAGCCCCGGCCATCGTGCAAATATACTGAATCCCGATTTTCGGGAGCTGGGAGTCGGCTATCTCTATCGGGAGGGCGAAGAGTACCGGCATTACTGGGTACAGCTGTTTCGTGGATAGAATACAAGACAAAGGCCTTTCGATTTTTATCGAAAGGCCTTTGTTTATGTGTTTTTATAGGGGATTTACGGAGAAAATGTCTGTTTCATCAGGAGAAGCATTCTTTTTGTACGAGATTTTGATATTCTTCAAGCAGGGCTTTTGCTACTGGGCCAGGGGCGCCACTGCCGATTTTTTGGCCGTCGATTTCGATGACGGGGGTGACTTCGAGGCTGGTACTGGTGGCGAAGGCTTCGTCAGCGGTCAGGGCAAATTCTGGGGTAAAGGCTTTTTCGACGACGGTGTAGCCGAGTTTGGGGATGATTTCTTCCATTAAAATAGAGCGGGTGACGCCTTTTAAGATGTAGTTATCTGTTGGATGGGTCCAAATCAAGCCGTCTTTTACGATGAAGAAGTTGCTGCTGGAGCCTTCGGTGATGAGGTTTTTGTCCTTGCGGAACTGGATGGTTCCGTCGACGCCTTTGTCGTGGGCGGCTTGTTTGGCAAGGACGTTGCCGAGGAGGTTGAGGCTCTTGATATCGCAGCGAAGCCAGCGGATGTCTTCACAAGTAATGCAGCGCATGCCGGTTTCCTGCTGAGCAGTATTGGGGGTCGATTCGTGGATGGTCATGGAGAGATTGGGGATGACCTGGTCCGGGAAAGCATGGGTGCGTTTGGCGGTGCCACGGGTAAACTGGAAATAGATAGCACCGTTTTTGATGCCGCTTTTCTGGATGAGGTCGTAGTGGATGGCGGTGAGTTCTTCGTCCATGTAGGTGATGGGGATGCGCAGTTCGCGCATGGAACGGCGGCAGCGGGCCAGATGACGGTCTAAGGCAAAGCATTTGCCGTTGTAGACCCGGGTGACCTCGTAGATGCCATCGCCAAACTGGTAGCCGCGGTCTTCGAGGTTTACCGATGCCGAGTCAAGGGAGATAAATTGGCCGTTAAAAAATCCATAGTCCATAGAAAATCCTCCAATCAATAATTGCTTTTTTTATTATAGCGCGACTGCTCCTGTTTTGCCAAAGACAATTGTTAAAGTTAGGACATATGACATGTTTTTTTCGAAAGAATTTTCGCATGGCTATTGGTTTTTGCGGCTTACCTTGATATAATGAAGAAGATGATTTGTGTTGACACATTGTTCTATGGTTTACACAATAACAAGTAGAAGTTGGAATAAGAAGGAGAAATGTGTAAATGAAACTTGTAGTGACAGTCGTTGGTAAAGACCGTGTCGGTATCATCGCGATGGTTAGTCAAATCCTCGCCGAGAACAATGTCAATATTCTGTCTATCAATCAGAACATCATGGATGGCTTCTTCAACATGATTTTGATTGCTGAAATCAGCGAGAGTAAAATCAAGCTGGTGGACCTGCAGAAGACGCTCAAGGAGCGCGGACAGGAAATCAACGTAGATATTAAGGCACAGCATGAGGATATTTTTAACGTCATGCATAATATTTGACATGTCAAAAGTCAGATGTCAAAAGTCAATTGTCAATTGACAAGTCAGATTTGACCGTTTAGGAGGATTTTGAACCTGTGATAACAATAGATGACATTTTAGAAACCAATGCCATGATAACGGAGAATAAGCTCGACGTACGTACGATTACGATGGGGATTTCACTCCGCGATTGTGCGCATCCGAATATCAACCAGTTTTGCCAGAACGTCTATGACAAGATTACGAAGTCAGCAGAGTTTTTGGTAAAGACTGGCGAAGATATCGAGGCCGAATACGGAATCCCTATTATTCACAAACGCATTTCGGTAACGCCGATTGCCATTGCAGCAGATGCCTGCAAGACGGATTCTTATGTTCCGGTGGCAGAGGCGATGGATCGGGCGGCAAAAGCTGTTGGCGTAAATTTCATCGGCGGTTTTTCGGCACTGGTGGAGAAGGGCTTTACGCATGGTGACCGCGTGCTTATCAATTCGATTCCCCAGGCGTTGGCGTCTACGGATCTCGTTTGCTCTTCGGTGAACCTCGGCTCGACGAAGACGGGTATCAATATGGATTGCGTCCGTGAAATGGGTGAGGTTATCAAGCGTACGGCTGAACTCACGCGTGATACGCAGGCTTTGGGTTGTGCGAAGCTCGTAGTATTCTGCAATGCACCTGGCGATAATCCGTTTATGGCTGGTGCTTTCCATGGTGTCAGTGAGGCGGATAAGGTAGTAAGCGTTGGCGTCAGCGGTCCGGGCGTTGTAAAACACGCGCTGGAAGGTCTTAAAGGTGCAGATTTCACGGAAGTTGCCGAGACGATAAAGAAGACGGCGTTCAAGATCACGCGTGTTGGTCAGCTGGTGGCTCGTGAAGCGTCGAAACGCCTTGGCGTTCCGTTTGGCATCATCGATTTGTCTTTGGCACCGACGCCAGCCGTCGGTGACAGTGTGGCGCGTATTATCGAAGAGATGGGCATCGAAAGCTGCGGCGCTCCGGGCACGACGGCAGCATTGGCTCTTCTTAATGATGCGGTCAAGAAGGGCGGTCTTATGGCATCGAGCCATGTCGGTGGCCTTTCTGGTGCGTTCATCCCGGTCAGTGAGGATGAGGGCATGATTGCAGCCATTAAATCTGGCAGTCTCTCGATTGAGAAGCTTGAGGCTATGACTTGCGTATGCTCGGTAGGCCTCGACATGATCGCGATTGAAGGCGACACTTCGGCGGCTACGATTTCCGGCATCATTGCCGATGAGGCTGCAATCGGCATGATCAACAACAAGACGACGGCCGTTCGCGTCATCCCGGTTCCAGGCGCGAAAGTTGGAGATATGGTTGAGTACGGCGGTCTTTTGGGCTACTGCCCGATTGTACCGGTTCGGAACCAGTACAGTTCGGATGCGTTCATTGCCCGCGGCGGCAGAATCCCGGCGCCAATCCGAAGCTTGACGAACTAAAATTATATAGCCTTCCCTGCGGGGAAGGCTTCTTTATTCGGCGGACAAGAAGGTGTGAATATGCGGGTAACGAAAAAAATCAAGGAAGAACAGCTCGCCATTTTGGAAGAAACCTATCGTGGGGCCAAGCCGGAATTGGTGTTTTCCAATGCTTTTGAACTTTTGATCGCGGTGATTTTGTCGGCACAATGCACGGATAAACGAGTCAACGTGACGACCGCCCGCTTGTTTCAGAAGGCGGCGACGCCGGAGGCAATCCTGGAGATGGGATTGGCGCAGCTCGAAGAAGAGATTCGCGACTGCGGCCTTTTCCGCAATAAGGCGAAGAATATTTTGGCGGCTTGCCGGATTCTCTGCGAGAAATATGGCGGGCAGGTGCCGGATTCCTTTGCGGATTTGGAATCTTTGCCGGGCGTTGGGCGCAAGACGGCGAATGTTGTCATGAGTGTAGCGTTTCATCATCCGGCGATTGCGGTGGACACGCATGTGTTCCGCATCAGCAATCGGTTGAAACTGGCTGTTGGGACAACGCCTTTAGAGGTAGAAAAAGAACTACAACGGGTAATTCCGCGCGAGAAGTGGTCGGATGCCCATCATTGGCTTATTTGGCATGGCCGTAAAATTTGCAAGGCGCGAAAGCCACTTTGCGGAACATGTCCGTTGGCTGATGTCTGCCCCAGTGTGATGGCAGAATGAATTTTCGGAAATGAGATGATTGAGTGAAATACCGTAAAGCAACATTTGATGATGTCGAGGCAATCTATGCGCTGGTGTCGGATTACGCGACCGATGGCGTGATGTTGGCTCGTTCGCGAAATACGCTCTATGAGACACTGCGTGATATGGTGATCGCGGAAAATGATGAGGGGGAGATTGTGGGCGTTGGTGGCCTGCACTTGATTTGGGACCGTCTGGCCGAAATCCGTACCATGGCGGTATCGCCCAAGATGACCCGTCAGGGAATCGGTGCCGAGATTGTGACGCGTCTCATTGACGAAGGAAAAGCCTTAGGCGTGGAGAAGTTCTTTACCCTGACGTATAAGCCGGGGTTTTTTCAGACCTTAGGGTTCCGTACCATCACCAAGGAAGAACTTCCGCACAAGGTTTGGAAGGAATGTATCGATTGTCCGAAATTCCCCAATTGTGATGAAATCGCGATGATTCGGGAGTGATGAAATAAATGTGTTTCACTGATGGAATAGCTTTACAAATCGTTTGCAAAAAACTATTGACATTGTGGCGCTATCTTGATATATTATTAAGCAACAAGTGAAATGCATGGACGGAGAGAAGTAAATCGCAGGACTTCCTAAGAGAGCGGCGGGGTGGTGTGACGTCGTGAAGGACGCGATGGAAATACACTCCCGAGCAGCAGGCTGAACCTTTTAGTAGGCCGCGCCGGATGCCACCGTTATCATAGGCTAGGATATGTCAGTATCCGAATAGAGAGGCTTGCATCGGCAAGCAGGGTGGTACCACGGGTATATCAGCTCGTCCCTGTAGAGGGGCGGGCTTTTTCTATTTTCATTTTTCGCGAGATCATTTGCCAGCGTGCATCACAAAACTATTTGGAGGGAAGGAATATGATTATTGTAATGAGCCCAAACGCAACGAAAGAAAACCTTGATAAAGTTATTCATAAAGTAGAGGCAGCAGGCCTTAAGGTTCATGTTTCAACTGGTGAGGAAGTTACGATTGTCGGCGTTATCGGCGACAAGAAGAAAATCGCTGGTCTCGAGATGAACATGATGGAGGGTGTGGAGAAAACCGTCCGTATTACCGAAAAATATAAATTGGTCAGCCGTACCTGGCATCCGGAAGATTCCGTTGTTGATGTCGATGGCGTAAAAATCGGTGGCGAGGAAATCGTCGTTATGGCTGGCCCTTGCTCGGTGGAGAGCTTGGAGCAGCTGCGCGAGGCCGCTAAAGCGGTAAAGGCTGGTGGCGCACAGTTCCTTCGTGGCGGTGCATTCAAGCCGCGCACGAGCCCGTATGATTTCCAGGGGCTCGCGGAAGATGGCCTTAAAATGCTGCGTCAGGTAGCAGATGAGGTAGGACTTAAAGTAGTAACGGAGATTGTCGATAAGGATGATATTGAACTGGTTGGCAAATACGCCGATGTTTATCAGGTCGGTGCCCGCAATATGCAGAATTTCCAGCTGTTAAAGGCACTGGGACATGCTAAGAAGCCGGTTATGCTCAAACGCGGTTTGTCGGCAACGATTAGTGAGTGGCTCAATGCTGCCGAGTACATCATGGCCGGAGGCAATGAGAACGTCATCTTCTGTGAGCGTGGTATCCGTACGTATGAGACGTTTACCCGCAATACCCTCGACCTCAGTGCGGTAGCCGCCATCAAGGAGCTTTCTCATTTGCCGATTATCGTAGATCCGAGCCATGGCACGGGGCGTTGGCAGATGGTCAAACCGATGGCGCGGGCAGCGGTAGCCGCAGGTTGTGACGGTCTTATCATCGAAGTTCATCCGCATCCGGAAGTTGCCCTTTCCGATGGCGATCAGAGTCTTACGCCGAAAAACTTCAACCGCCTGATGGAAGACTTGGGTAAGATTGCGGAAGTCATGGGCCGGAAATTATGAGTGAAGAGCGGGTGAATCTTGCCATCATCGGCGTGGGCCTTATCGGCGGTTCTTTGGGCCTTTGCTTAAAGGAGAAGATGGGAGAAAACATCTACATAACCGGTCTTTGCCGTACGAAGGCTTCAATGGATAACGCGGTGAAGCTTGGCGCCGTTGACTATGCCGATGCGGATATTGAGACAGTAGTCAAGGATGCGGATATTGTCTTTTTGAGTCCGCCTGTTTTGCAGATTGTGCCGATGGTAGAGAAAATCCTGCCCTATCTGAAAAAGGGAGCAATCCTGACGGATGCTGGCAGTACGAAACAATATATCTGGCAGCATTTACAGAAAATCCTGCCGGAGGATGTGTATTACATCGCCGGACATCCGATGACCGGACGAGAAAAAAGTGGGGTCACGGCGGCGCAGAAAGATCTCTTTGTCGGCAAGGCTTATGTGATTGTGGAGGATACGGGAGCACCAAAAGAAGCGCACGAAAAGCTCATGCGTGTGCTTCGGCATACCGGGGCAAACTTCACGACGATGGATATTGCCAAGCATGACCGCTGTGCATCGGTTATCAGTCATGTGCCTCACGTGACGGCAGCAGCACTGGTAACGCTTTTGAATCGTACCGGAGGAGATTTGGATTCCTGTATCAAACTGATTGGCGGCGGGTTCAAGGATACGACGCGTATCGCCTCGTCGAATGCGGATATGTGGGCAGACATCTGCATGACCAATGGAGAGGCTATCGTGACCAATCTCAAACAACTGCAGAATATTCTCGGTGAGGTCATTACGGCCTGTGAAAATCACGACCGTCAGGCGGTGCATGATTATTTTGTCGCATCGAAACAGCGGCGTGACAGCTTGCTCCAAAATGCTGCCCAAAAATTCGATACGAATTAACCGATAAAGTCTTTCCCGTAAGGGGAAGGCTTTTCTTTTTCCAGGAAACCGTGTACAATAAAAAAGAATGCAAAAACGGAGGCAATGATATGAAAGTTAAACTGAAAGAACTGGCGGCGGCCATGCGGGAATCCGATGTGCGGCAAAGCTATGTCGATATTGCACAGGGCAAGGTCATCCTGCTCGACGAGGATATGGGAGAGGAAGAAGCGCTCGATCATGTCTTTGACATTGAGGATGACTGGGAACATTATATTCCGGTGCCAAATGTTATCGATGACGACCTGCCAGCTATCATGCAAGGCTTTGCCGAAACCTGCAAGCGGGAGGAGACCAAGGAACGCCTGCTGGAGGCATTGAAAGGGCCAGGGGCAGTGGCCCGATTTTATCATCAGGTAAAACATCTGTTATTAAAAAAGGCTTGGGAAGACTACCTTGACGAACGGCTGGTAGAGATTGCCCGTGACTGGTGCGAGGAAAATCAGCTGGAGTATGAAGATAAGGAGCGGTGACGATGCAAAAGAAGTCTCTTTCGAAGGTTGTGGCGGTAATGCTGGCAGCTTCCTGCGTGGCGATTCCCCTGCAGGCCATGGCGGCTGCGGTAGATTACACGAAACTTTATTCCGGTGTGGATTACCAGAATAAGACGACTTGTGTTATTGGCCCGGAAAGCCAGAATATGGATTCGGTGGGAGCGACCATCGGGTATGCCTATCTCAAATCGAAGCTAGGAATGGCGACAGAACCGCGGGTGGCAGCACCACTGAATCGCGATATGAGCTATATGCTGGAGTATTTCCACCTTCCGCAGCCGGCTGTTATGAACGATGCGACAGGCCAGCAGGTCATTCTCGTGGATCACAGCAGCTATGGGGCAGCCATAAATGGCATGAAAAAAGCCCGCATCGTGGAGGTCATTGACCGCCATAACTTGGGGGGCTTGCAATCCGATGGCTTGGTTTATTCGCGAAATATCCCGACGGCGGCGACTTCTTCTATCGTGTATCTTTCCTTCAAGGAAACTGGTGTCGATATGCCAAAGGCAATCGCGGGTGTTTTGTTTGCCGGGGTAATGTCAGCAACCGATAATTTACAGGGAAGCAATGTGACGGCGCTGGATCGTCAGGCCTATGAAGAGCTCAAGGGAAAGGCTGGGGTCGAGGACATTAACGGGTTCCATAAGGCATTGGAAAAAGCGGCGTTTACCCATGAGGGCATGAGTGACAAGGAAATCTTTGAGACGGATTGCAAGGACTACGCCGTAAAAGATTGGGCGATGACCATCAGTCAGTTGGAATGCCTCAATGACGAAGAGTTTGCCCAGATGAAGGAGCGCATGCTGGCATATATGAATAAGATTCCTGGCCGCAAAACTGGAATACTCTATTTCCTCGTGCTCAAAAACCGTAGCACGGGCGCAGCGGAACTCTTGTATACGGGGGATATGGCTGAGTCCGTAGCGAAAAAAGCCTTTGCTGGGGCGGATGCGAATCATGCGGTCCTCAAGAATAATGCAGACCGCAAGCGTGATGTCGAGCCGGCAATCCGCACGGAACTGGAACGTTATATGCAGTATTGATACCTGGAGAATAAGAAACAGCGCAGGCTGCAGGGCTTGCGCTGTTTTTGTGTGAATTTTTGCCAGAACCTGTTCAAAATGATATAATTACGATTGTATGATTTTTTTAGACGCGGCAGGTGTATTGGCATGTGCCCAAACAGGAGGTGTCTTTTTTGACACAGTTTGATAAACGAAACATTTCCATGATGATGGATTTTTATGAAATGACCATGGCGAATGGCTATTTCCAGGATCATGATAAAGACGTACAGGTGGCATTTGACGTATTTTATCGCGCCAATCCCGACAAGGGCGGCTTTGCGATTTTTGCTGGCTTGGAGCAAATCATCGAGTACGTGGAAAACATGGAATTTTCGAAAGAAGATGTGGAATACTTCCGTCAGCAGCATATCTTCTCGGAAGCGTTCCTGCAGTATTTGGAAAACTTCCATTTCTCCGGCGATATTTATGCTCTGCCGGAAGGCACGATCATGTATCCGAATGAACCATGCATCACGGTAGTGGCTCCGCTTATCGATGCGCAGCTGGTCGAAACGGCAATTCTCGCGCAAATCAATCATCAGTCTTTGATTGCGACGAAAGCCCGCCGCATTGTAAAAGCGGCCGATGGCCGGGCAGTATCGGACTTTGGCGCGCGTCGGGCACATAACATGGATGCGGCAACCTATGGAGCCCGTGCGGCTTATATCGGTGGTGTGGTCGGCACGGCGACGGTATCGGCAGGTCAGATGTTCAACATTCCGATTTCGGGCACGATGGCGCACAGCTGGGTTATGTTCTATAAGGATGAGTATACGGCTTTCAAGAAATATGCGGAGACTTATCCGGATGCAACGGTGCTGCTCGTAGATACCTATGATGTTATCCATTCGGGCATCCCGAATGCCATCCGCGTGGCGCATGAGGTCTTGGAGCCTATGGGCAAGCGCCTCGTCGGCATTCGCATCGATTCGGGCGATTTGGCGTACCTGTCCAAACGCGTGCGCAAGATGCTCGATAATGCCGGTTTGGAAGACTGCAAGATTGTCGTCTCGAACAGCCTCGATGAATTTACGGTTACGTCGCTTTTGAATCAGGGGGCCTGCATCGACAGCTTCGGTATCGGCGAACGCCTGATTACGGCTAAATCCGAGCCGGTATTCGGTGCGGTGTACAAGCTGGCTGCCGTGGGCGAGAATGGGGAATTTGCACCGCGCATCAAGGTTTCGGAAAATATCGAGAAAATCACGAATCCGGGCCTTAAAGATCTCTATCGCGTCTATGATGCCGATGGTCATGCGGTGGCTGATATGCTGGCGGTGTGCGGGGAACCTATCGATCTTTCGGAGCCGTTCCGTTATGTCGACCCAGTCAAGCCGTGGAAGAACCGTACCTTTGAAGGCTGCACCATCAAAAATCTGCGCAAGCTCTATGTGCGTCAGGGCAAGCGCACGGAAGAGCTGCCGACGCTTGACGAAATCCGCACGTATGTCAAGCAACAGCTCGACAACGAGATTTGGGAAGAGGAGCAGCGCTTCGAAAATCCGCACCGCCATTATCTCGATATGACGCCGGCTTACTACGAGCTCAAGATGGAGCTGTTGTCTAAGACGCGCGAAGAGCACGCCTGAGCCTGGCTGACAGGTAAGCCAAGACGGTGACAAGATTCGGAGGGATTTGTGATGCTTACGGGAACGACCAAAAATCTTGCGGTAATCGGCTGGCCAATAGCGCATTCGCTCTCGCCGGTTTTACAGAATGCAGCTATTGAAAAGGCAGGTCTGGATTACGTTTATACCGCATTGCCGGTAAAACCGGAGGACTTGCCGGCAGCGGTGCAGGGCTTGAAGGCGTTGCAGTTTCGCGGCTGGAATGTCACGATTCCGCACAAGACGGCTATCATGCCCCTATTGGATGCTATTGATGAGGATGCGCGTATCATTGGAGCGGTCAATACGGTCGTCAACGAGGATGGCCATTTGACGGGCTATAATACCGATGTGACGGGCTTTATCCAGGCGCTGCTGGACGCAGGCTTTGCGCCGCGGGGAAAGACAGCGGTGCTCTTGGGCGCAGGCGGCGCGGCCCGCGCGGTCATCTGGGGGCTTATCAAGGCGGGCGTTACAGCCATCCATATCGGTGTGCGGAATCCTGCCAAAATCCAGCCGCTGGTTCGCGAGTTTGGCGCCTATGGCACGCTTACGGCCAGCCATTGGGAACAGGAGGACTTTGCGGCAAAACTTTTATCCGCGGATCTTTTGGTCAATACGACGCCGCTGGGCATGACGCCGCAGACCGATGCCATGCCGCCCGTTGACTGGTCAAATGTCAAGGCGGATGCGTTTGTCTATGATATCATCTACACGCCTGCGGAAACGCGTTTGCTGCGTGAGGCGCGTGAACATGGCCATCGCATCCTGAATGGCGAAGGCATGCTCGCCGGACAGGGCGCGGCTGCTTTTCGCAAATGGACAGGCGTCACGCCGGATACCGGGCTGATGAAAGCCAGGCTGCGGGAAGCATTGTCAACGTGATAACAGAATACATAGTTAATCCATAACAGCAAAGAACAGCATCATCTACTAGGGATGGTGCTGTTTTTTGTACCCGTAAAAGCACTGAAATGCATGGGAAGATGAGGAGGAAATGCTTTTTTTTGGCGAAGAAAGCAGAAAGCATAATATGGTGTCGACCGTGAGAGGGAGGTAATGATTATGAAAGCTACGCGCAATCTTTTTTATGTTTGTTTACAAACCTGTTTTCTCATGATATGTCTGTTGGTGAGTGGAGTAAGTTGTGGGGATGCCAAGTCTGTGTATCGGCAGCCGGTTATTTTTGACACGGATATTGGCAACTCGACCGATGATCTTTATGCGATGGATTTGCTTTATAAAATGGCTCGAGACGGTAAGGTGGATATCAAGGGAATCGTGGTGGATCGTCAGGGTGAGGGATTTGCTGCACTGGCGGATATCATGAACACTTATTATGGATTCCCGGATATCCCTATCGGTGTAGAACGGCATGGTGTGGCAAACAGCAGGCTCTATATCGATTACCGCCTGTTGGATGATTTGAAAATGGCTGATGGCAGCAAGATGTTTGCCCGCACGGACAAAGATTTTCGGGATAATCTGGATGGGTATAAACTTTATCGCAAATTGTTGGCTGAAGCTAACGATCGTTCTGTTAAAATTATTGGCATTGGTTTTGTGTCCAGTTTGGTGCAGTTGTTGGAATCGGGGCCGGATGAATATTCGGATTTACCGGGCAGAGAACTGGTAAGGCGTAAGGTGGATTCTCTTTATTTTATGGCGACAAAGCTGGGGGAAAGCAAAGATCCAGGCTATAACCTGCGGTATGATCTTTCTTTGAGCAGACGCTTTTTGAGTGAATGGCCAAGGGAGGTAAAAGTGTATCTTTCTCCAAGTCCTGTGGGAGGAGCTATCGAGTATCCAGCGGAGACTGTCATGAAGGATTTGGCCGCTTTTGCTGTGCATCCCATCAAGGAAGTTTATCGCAATAAGGATTGCAGTACAGGTCAAAAGATGTGGGACTATCTTTGTGTGGTAAATGCGGTGGAGCCGAAGCGCTTTTCTTATTCCCGGCCAGGGTTTGTTTCCTTGAATGAAGTGGGGGAAATCTGCTATACCGAGGATCGTCAGGGCAATTTTGTCTATCAGTTGCCGGGCGATAAAATATGGAATGAAAATATGCTGGACTTCTTACGATTTTATGGGAAGTAAGAGGCGGAAGAATAAATTGATGGAAGGGGCTGTGAAAGAACATAGCCCCTTTTTGTGCGTGCTTTTTTATGAGTGGATGGTACTGATTCCGATTTGTGGCAAGCAGGATTTTCATGATATTTATAGAAACTAGGAAGATGTAGGTAAGGTTTTTGCCGATAGGGAAGTGGATGCGGAAGATATCGGAAGGATTATCTTGAAAATTGCATGGAGTGAAAAACATGAGTGAGAGCAAAGAAATCAAAGAAAACCAAGAAAAACAGGCACCCCAGGAACTCAAAACGATGGAGAAAATCGAGGAAAGTGTAGATACAAAAGTCTCCCCGAAGACAGTCAGCGGGGACGAAAAGAAACCGACGCCCCAGATAGCCGAAGGCGGTTTGGCCGATCAGGAGGCGCAGGAATACCAAGGGGAAAAGCGAAAAAATGTCGTTATTGTCATGTGTAAATACAGTGTGGTGGTGAAGGGAATCGAGCGGAAACTCAAAGAGCTTGGCTGCAAAGTATCCATTATCACGCAGGAAAATGATACGATTCCTCAGATTGATGAAGAAAGAGAATCGCAGCTATTTATCCTTTACCTACCGACGAAGATTATGGACGACATGCTTAAATTCAATTGGCTGGAGCATATTTATAATGCGATTTATGAAATGAAAGGCGAAATCCTTGTAATCGGGGATAAGTGGGATCGGGAGGATTTGGCTGGCCGGATTTTTGATATGCTCCATGTTGGCTGGCTCGATAGACCGTTGAAGATGGAAGAATTGGAACTGGCGGTGACGGAAGGGATACTGCCGCGCTCTGGGGATAAGCGCAAAAAGCATATACTCGTCGTGGATGACGATCCGTCATATGCGAAAATGGTGCGGGAGTGGTTGAAGGATGTCTATCAGGTAAGCATCGTTACTGCCGGGATACAGGCGATTACGTTATTAGCCAAAAACACTGTGGACTTGATTCTTTTGGATTATGCTATGCCGGTGGTCGATGGACCGCAGGTACTCCAGATGCTGCGGCAGGAAAAGTCTACCCGGGGGATTCCCGTGGTGTTCCTGACGGGAGTCGGCACGAAGGAAGAGGTAGAACGGGTCTTGCAGCTCAAGCCGAATGGCTATGTCCTCAAATCCACCACGCGAGAGAAACTGCTGAACTATTTGCAGACAAAGCTCTGAGCGCGCTGATGGAGGGAGACTGGGGACTTTATGGAAACCATTATGCAAATCAATGGTGTGGTAAATAACTTTGTCTGGGGACCTCCGGGGCTTACCCTGCTGGTCGGGACAGGGATTTATCTGTCCATTCTGCTTAAACTGCCACAGATTCGCTATTTTTTTCCGGCATTAGCGGAAGTGGTACGGTTCCGGAAGAAACGTGAAAAGGATAAGGGCATTCCTGCTTTTGCGGCAATGGCTACCGCGCTGGCTGCGACGGTGGGGACGGGCAACGTCGCCGGCGTAGCAACGGCGCTTCATCTGGGAGGTCCTGGGGCGCTGGTATGGATGCTCATTTCGGCGTTCTTTGGCATGTGCACGAAGTTTGCTGAGGTCACGCTGGCTGTCCATTTCCGTAAAGAGGACGAGCATGGCGACTGGCGTGGCGGGCCGATGTATGTCTTGGAGTACGGGCTCGGGGCATGGGGCGGTATATGGAAACCGATAGGAAAGCTGCTGGCCGTCCTGTTTGCTTTGTTTGTCCTCATGGCTTCCTGGGGGATGGGGGCGGCAGTTCAGGCAAATTCCGTAGCAGAAGTGCTATTCATGGGCTGGGATGTGGATCATCTGTATAGCGGCATCATGATAGCAGTGGCGGTAGGGTTGGTCATCATTGGCGGCCTTACGAGTCTTTCCCGGGTGGTCGTGCTTGTTGTTCCGTTCATGATCGTTTTCTATATGGTAAGTGCCGGTATCATACTGGCAGGTCATATAGCGCAAATACCTGCGGTGGTCGCTAATGCGTTCCAGCTGGCTTTTCATCCGGACCCATCCGTCATGGCGGGAGGCGTGGCAGGCTGGTGCGTGATGGAAGCCATCCAGCGCGGCGTAGCACGCGGTGCCTTTTCTAATGAAGCCGGGATGGGGTCTGCTCCAATGGCTTATGTCACGGCAAATAATACTCATCCGGTTCAGATGGGGTTCTACGGTATTGTGGAAGTGTTTGTGGATACTTTCGTAATCTGCACCATTACGGGTCTGGTCATTCTCGTGACTGGGACGATGACGTATGCACCGGAACTTACCGGCGCGCAGCTGGCGCTGCGGTCTTTTGAACTTGCGCTGGGAACGGCCGGCAAGTATCTGCTTTCCATTGGCATGATACTTTTTGCGGTCACGACGATACTCGGATGGTATTGGTATGCAGAGACGGCCGTGACGTATCTTTTGGGCATACGGTTCGAGTCGGTTATAAAACTATTGCTGCTGGTGATGATAATCTTTGGTGCTTCGGGCCTGCAGTTATTTGACGCTCCTGGCTATGAATTCTTGAATAATATATGGAATATTTCGGATACACTCAACGGCCTTATGGCATTACCAAATCTGATTGGATTATTGCTGCTTTCCCTGACGCTACGGCGCATTGTCGAGGATTATGATGGGCAAACGGTAGAGGATATGCCGGCAGGAAAGCTATGCGTCAAGGAGTGGCGGGGCAGGCTGGTGATGGCTGCCTGCGCAGTCCTGCTGCCATTGGCCATAGTTGCCTGGAGGGGCGGAGGGCAGGAGCCCCTCCATAAGCAGGATGTATCCCTGCAAATGGTAATGGATAGTGGAAAGTTTGTCTTTGGTGTCGATGACTGCTTCCCGCCGATGAGTTATATGAACGCTGACGGTGAACTAGTCGGTTTTGATATTGATCTGGCCCGTGAGATTTGTTCTCGGATGGGCGTTGCATGTGTGATGCAGCCCATCACCTGGAAAGACAAGGATGCGGAGCTGGCTGAACGCAGGATAGACTGTATCGCCAGCATGTCTGTGCCGTTGCAGCCGCTGGAGAACATGTGTCTGTCGGAAGCATATGTCAACGATAATCTGGTCTTTGTCGTCCGTGGCGATAGCCGCATTATGTGGATGCGTGACCTCAAGGGAAAGGTTTTGGGAGTGCAGGCCGGTTCCACTACCTTTGATGCGCTTCAGGCGTCGGATTTATACGAGGATGTTACAGTCGTTCCGTTGGAGGATAATATATCAGTTCTCCGACAGGTGAGGGAGAAAAAACTCGATGTGGGATTAGTGGATTCCCTGGCTGCGTTTTATTTTATCCGTTCGAACAAGGAGCGTTATTTTATTCTTCCGGAAAGCCTTAGTGACGAGGATCTGGCCATAGGTTTCCGCGCGGAGGACAAGGAGCTGCGCAACGAAGTGCAAAAAATCCTCAGTGAAATGAAAGCAGATGGAACTTTGGGGAAAATATCCCAAAAGTGGTTTGAAAGCGATATTATGATTGTTCGTTAGGCTCTGTCAGGAGGAAGAATATGGATGAAAAAAAAAAGAAAAAAGCCGATTCTGTCCTGAAACGAGTAGATGTGACAACGATTATCCTCTTGTTTTTCCTGGCAGTGATCATGGCTTATTACACGATGCTTCAGGCGGAGATGAAACAGAATATTATCGCCGAACGGGAGGTTATTGCCACAAAATCAGCTAATCAGATCAATGAGTATCTTTCCACAGGTGTGGATATCATAAATGTGGCATCTTACACCTTGGATGATATGATCCGCAAGGGGCGCTCGCATGAGGAGATGCTTGAGTTCCTGCGGAACCAGTCGGCTGCTACCGAGCATATCACCAAGGGAAATTCGGAGGGGATATATGCTGTCGTAGAGGATGTTTTCCTCGATGGGACCGGCTGGATTCCCTATGATGGTTATGTCCCGCAAAAACGGCCCTGGTATGGCGGTGCGATGGCAAACATCGGGGAGGTTGCTGTCGTTGACCCTTATCTTGATGCGAAAACCAATACGATGATGATTACGCTGGCCAAGTCGCTTTGTGATGTGAAAAGCGTGGCGGCGATGGATTTTTCGCTGGGGTATCTGCAGAATATGACGGAGGAACTGGCGGTTAATGGCGATTCGGATATTGAAATCGTCATGGACCGCAAGTATCAGGTGGTAGCCCATTCTGACCGTGGGGAAGTGGGGAAAAGCTATCTTACCGAGGAAGGCACGTTTGGCCGGGCACTGGTCGATAAGCTGCGTTCCTCGGAGGAAAGATATTTTTCCTTCCGGTATGGCGATGCGGAGTATATCGTTTATACGATGCCGGTGGCAAACAGCTGGCGCTGCCTGTCTGTGTTTGATGCGACAGCCACCTTTGCACAGCTTAGGAGAACCTTGGTCTTGACGATTTTCGTGCTGCTACTGGTCGTTTCTATCTTGTTGTTTATCATGACCCATTATGAGCAGAAGGCCCGCCTGGCCCAGGAGTATAACCAGAAAGCGGAAAATGCGGCCGCTGCCAACGAAGCCAAGTCGGCGTTCCTGTCGAATATGTCGCACGAGATACGCACGCCGATCAATGCGGTGCTCGGAATGAACGAGATGATCCTGCGTGAGAGCAGTGAACCGAATGTTATCGAGTATTCGGAAAATATCCGTACAGCGGGCAATACTTTGCTGGGGCTTATCAACGATATCCTTGATTTTTCCAAGATCGAGGCGGGAAAGCTGGAAATCATCCCGGTCGAGTATGATCTTTCTTCCATGCTTAACGATTTGGTGAATATGGTCCATACCCGCGCTGACGCCAAGGGACTTACTCTTGTGGTGGATTTCGATCAGGAAACGCCAAAATGCCTCTTTGGCGATGAGGTCCGCGTCAAACAGGTCATTACGAATATCCTGACCAATGCGGTAAAATATACGGAAAAAGGCAGCGTGACGCTTACGGTGGGGTTCGAGCGTATTGCAGCTGAGCCGGACAGCGTGCTGTTGGTGGTGGCTGTCAAGGATACTGGCATTGGTATCAAGCCGGAGGATAGGGAGAAGTTGTTTTCCAAGTTCGAGCGTATTGAAGAAAGGCGCAACCGCAACATAGAAGGCACAGGGCTTGGCCTGGCCATCACACTGAACCTGCTGGAAAAGATGGGGTCTGTCCTGGAAGTGGAAAGCACGTATGGTGTGGGCTCGACGTTTTCCTTCAAGCTGCGGCAGCGCGTGGTCAAGTGGGAGCCGTTGGGCGACTACAAAGCCGCGTATCAGGCACTGCTCAAAGGCCATAAGAAATATCAGGAGAAATTCACGGCACCCGAGGCTGCGGTTCTGATGGTGGATGACAATCCGATGAATCTGACCGTGTTCAAAAGTCTTATCAAGAAGACGAAAATCAAGGTCGATACAGCGGGCAGTGGCGATGAAGGGCTGCTGCTGGCTCAAGCGAAGAAATACGACATAATTTTCCTTGACCATATGATGCCGCATAAGGATGGTATTGAGACGCTGCACGAGCTGAAGGCGCAGCAAGCTGGACCCAATGCGGATACGCCGGTAATCTGTTTGACTGCTAATGCGATTTCTGGGGCAAGAGAGCAGTATATCGCGACTGGCTTTGATGACTATCTGACCAAGCCCATTGATGCAGGCCGCTTAGAAGAGATGCTGCTTGATTATCTGCCAGAAGGGAAAATCCAGGCGGCAGGGGCAGAAGCGGCCGTGCAGCAGGAAAATCTGGCGATACCGGAAAATTTGGAACCTCTCAAGGGACTGGCTTGGTTGGATCTGGCACTTGGTATAAAAAATAGTGGTTCTGTGGAAGGTTATTTGCCGCTTTTGAAGATTTTCTATGATTCCATTGAGGAAATGGCTGCGGACATCGAGGGCTTCTATGCCGAACGCAATCTAAACGACTATACCATCAAGGTGCATGCCCTCAAGAGCTCGGCAAGGATTATTGGTGCCAAGGATTTTGGCGAAGAAGCACAGATGCTGGAAAATGCGGGCAAGGCTGGGAATATGGACTATATCCGGGCGCATCATGAGGATTTCCTCGAGACGTATCGGGGCTTCAAGGTGCAGCTCGCGGCGGTCTTTGGCACTGGGCAGTCTGCGCTGGAGGCGGAAAAGCCAGAGGCAGATAAAGAGCTGATGGAAAGTGTTTACGAAGAATTGCGGGCGGCGGCAGAGGAAATGGACTGCGACCGCCTGGAAGATATTTTTACGGAAATGGAGGCGTATTGCATTCCAGCGAAGGAGGAAGAGCTCTATCAGAAACTTAGACAGGCTGCTGCGCATTATGATTATGATACCATTGTGACGTTGCTTGACGAGCAATAAGACGGGAAGAAGATAGGTGATAGCTATGGGATATTGGATTGTAGTAGTGGATGACGATGCAATGGCGCTGACACATGTCAAAAATATCCTGCGTGAGCAGGATATGCGTGTCAGCTGTCTGCGCTCTGGGCAGGATCTGTTGAAATTCATGACGAAAAACGCGCCGGATCTTGTCCTGCTCGATATTCAGATGCCGGAAATGGATGGATTTGAAACCTATCAGGAGTTGCGGCGAATAGAAGAGGAAACGGGACGAGAACCCACTCCAATCATTTTTTTGAGCGGAATGGAAAACAGCGAGGCAGAACGGCGCAGCTTGGAGCAAGGTGCTTCTGATTTTATTCGCAAACCTGTTCACAAAGGAATCCTGGTAAAGCGCATTCTGAATGCAGTCAAGCATACCAAGGATATCGAGAATCTGAAAGAAGAGGCAGCCGTTGACAAGCTGACAGGGTTTTTGAATAAAGCCGCAGGGACGGTCAAACTGACAAAACTTTGCGAAGAACGGGCGGGCATGTTGATGATTTTGGATCTCGACAATTTTAAGCAGGTCAACGATATTTATGGCCATAGCATGGGGGATAAATTTTTAATGGCCTTTGCCAATGTGATCAAGCGCAACATCCGGGCGGAGGATGTCATGGTAAGAATTGGCGGAGACGAGTTCATGGGCTTTTTTGGTAATATGAACGAAGAAAGTGCGCTGGCCAGCTTGCACCACCGGCTGAATGATCAGCTGCTTAAGGAGGCCGTCCGGTTGGCGGGAACAGGTTTTGTTATTCCGCTGAGCATTTCCATAGGTGCTGCGTTGGTTCCGGAACAGGGGCGGAATTATGAGATGTTATTCCCCTTAGCGGATAGTGCCCTTTACCGGGTCAAGCAAAGTGGCAAAAACGGCTGCCGGATATATGGGCAGGATGGAGAAAATGATCTATCCTGCGATAACGATATCAAAAAGGAGTTTGCGCATATCACGCAGATCGTTGAAGGTTGGCATAGCCGTGGGGGAGCCTTGTTGCTGAATTTGGAACAATTTGCGATGTTTTACCGGTTTATCCGGCAATTCTACAAGAGATACGGTGGCATGATTGTCAAGTTGATATTTATCCTATCTGAGAAAGATACAGGGGGGGAACGTTCGTATAGTCTATTGGAAGCTGCCGATAAGTTTGGACTTTGCCTGCAGGACACCTTGCGAAAAAGTGATATGATTCTTCGGTATAAACCCAACCAGTTCTTTGTGATTCTGCAGAATGTTTCGGAGGAGGATTTTGCAATCGTGTTCCGTCGTATCATGGAAGTATGGACGGCTGGGGAACATCATACGGGGATACGGATTGAGCATCTTACGGAGTTTGTGGTTTATGAGAAGGAAAATTATGATAAGTGAAGTGCCTTGGTTTGGGAATCTTTTATCGTAGTTTCTCTGATGGCACGGGTAAAAGGCCCGTGCCAATTTTTGTTTTTTATGGTAAAATGAATGTTATGTGGGTTCAATGGGAGTAGAAATTCTATTGGACAAGTATCGTTATTAATAAAACTATTGGGGGTTTTTGTTTGACAGCGATTACCTATGAATTGATTCGCAAGGATGAAAAGACGGGGGCGCGTGCGGGCATCATCCACACGCCGCATGGAAGTTTTCCTACTCCAATCTTTATGCCGGTGGGTACCCAGGCAACGGTAAAGGGTGTAAGCCCTGATGAGCTCAAGGACCTTGGTGCTGGTATCATCTTGTCGAATACATATCACTTATTCTTACGCCCAGGCATGGAGCTTATTAAAGAGGCTGGCGGCCTGCATAAGTTCATGCATTGGGATCGTGCTATCCTGACTGACAGCGGCGGGTTCCAGGTGTTCTCGCTTGGCGATTTGCGCAAGATTACCGAGGAGGGCGTAACCTTCCGCTCGCATATTGACGGGTCAAAGAAATTCCTGTCGCCGGAAGTATCGATGCAGGTGCAGATGTGCCTGGGCTCGGATATCGTCATGGCTTTTGACGAATGCGTGCCGTATCCGGCGGACCACACCTATGCCTTGAAGTCGAGTGAGCGCACCCTGCGCTGGGCAGAGCGCTGCAAGAAGACGATGACGGCTCCGAACCAGGGCCTATTCGGCATCGTGCAGGGCGGCATGTATAAAGACCTGCGCAAATGGCATGCGCAGGCGCTCGTTGACATGGACTTCCCTGGCTATGCAGTCGGTGGTCTCTCCGTTGGTGAGCCGCCGGAGCTCATGTATGAGATGCTTGACTATTCGACGTCGCTGCTGCCGGAGAACAAGCCGCGTTATCTCATGGGCGTCGGCACGCCGGACCATCTCGTCGAGGGTGTCATGCGCGGCATCGATATGTTCGACTGCGTCTATCCGACGCGCGTTGCCCGCAATGGCATGGCGATGACCTGGACGGGACGCCTCGTCATGAAGAATGCCCAGTTCACTCACGACCACAATGTCATGGAAGAGGGCTGCGGCTGCTATGCGTGCCGCAATGGCTATACGCGTGCGTATATCCGTCATCTGGTGCGTGCGGGCGAGATTTTCGGCCTGCGTCTTTTGTCGCTACATAACCTCTACTTCCTGGAAGAGTTTGTGCGACGTATGCGCCAGTCCATCATCGATGGGAAGTTCACGGAGTTCCGTACGGACTTCTTGAATAACTATAACAAAAAGTAATTGAACTGAAGGAGTGGATTTTTATGAATCCGGAAATGGCAGCTGGCCTTGCTACTTGGGGGCCTATCGTCGTCATGATTGCAATCTTCTATTTTTTGCTGTATCGTCCGCAGAAGAATGCCCAGAAGCGCCGCATGAGCATGCTGGACAGCTTGGAAAAGAATAATAAGGTCATGACGATTGGCGGCATTTATGGGACGATTGTAGACCTTGATGATACGAAAGTAAAGCTCAAGATTGCGGAGAATACGGTCATTGAGGTGGCTCGCTCTTCAATCAATTCGAATCTTACGCAGGAGAAGTCAGCCTGACGATGGAGAGGGAGCCGGTAAAAGAGGCAAAGAAGGTCTTGCGGAAACGTGTTACAACTGCCCGCAAGGCTTTGACGGACTCCTATCGCGCCACGGCCAGCAGTAAAATGCTGGATGCCGTTTGCCAGTTGCCGGTATATCGGTCGGCCCATACGGTGTTCCTTTATGCCTCGATGCCTGAGGAGGTTCAGTTATACGGACTGATGAGACAGGCATTGATGGATGGAAAGACGGTTTGTCTGCCGCTCATCACGGGAAAAGGGACAATGGAGGCGGTGTCGTTTTCTTCGCTGGATGACCTGGTGGCGGGGGACTACAGTATTTTGACCGTTGATCCGGCCAAACGAAAAATTGTTCCTGCCGAAGAAATCGATTTGATACTTGTTCCCGGAGCAGCGTTTGACCGTGAGGGAGGACGCCTTGGCCTAGGGGCGGGGTTCTATGACCGTTTTATGACCGAAAAAGCACCACAGGGGTATCGTTGTGCCATGGCTTTTTCCTGCCAGCTGGTGAAAAAAGTTCCGATGGAGCCTCATGATGTGGCTGTGCAGTACATCATTACGGAGAACGAGGCCTTTGCCGTAAAGTAAAGTGAGTGGTTGTTATGGAAATCAAGATTGGTCTGGCAAAGACGGCCAAATATGCAAATGAAGTGTGTGGCGATTGCTGTGATATTGCGGAGCGCCCGCACGGTGGTATTTCGGCAATCATTGCCGATGGACAGGGGCATGGTCTTTCGGCGCATCATACCAGCAGCTGGGTAGTCAATAAGGCAGTACAGCTGATTTCAGATGGTGCTCGGGATGGAGCCGTAGCCCGTGCCGTTCATGACTATCTTTATGCCATGAAGGACAAAAAAGTATCCTGTACGCTGACGGTAGTCAGCGCAGATTTGGATACTGAGACGGCGGTTATCAGCCGCAACTCCAATTGTCCGGTCATCGTGAAGACTGAGGAATATGAATCGGTTTACGATGAGTCGGTGGAGCCGATTGGTGTCAACCGCCATATGAAGCCGCTGATGTATGAGATTCCACTGGAGGCGGGGATGCTTATCGTATCGTATACCGATGGCATCGACCATGCAGGCAGAAAGCGGAATGGACATGGCGCGGACTTTGGGAAAATCATGGAAATCATCCGCAAAAACAAGGCGGAGGATGCACAATTTATCGCGAAGAGCATTATGGATTATGCTTTGACATTGGATGCGGATAAAGCTTCGGATGATATGACTGTTCTGGTCATGGGGGTTACGGAAGGTTCGTCCAATCCGCCCCGTATTGAGCAGATTGAGGTCACATATCCCTATTGACAAGGGGGCAAATGCTTTATGAGAATTGCAATTGTTGGTGTTTGCGCTTCGGGCAAGACAACGCTCGTTGCGGGACTTAGAGCCGCAGGCTATGATGCGTATAATGTTGCACAGGAACACTCCTGTGTGCATGATTTCTGGGCCAAAAAGAATCCTGACATGTTGGTCATGATCGATGCCACCATGCCGGCCATCCACAAGCGCCGAAAGGTGTATTGGGATGAGAACCGCTTGGTATCCCAGCATAAAAAACTGGCAGATGCCAGGGCTCATGCAGATCTCTATATCCAGACGGACCAGTATAACGCTGACGAAGTCCGGGAAAAAGTCATTGCCTTTATCAAACAAAAGGAAGCGGGTAAGTCCGCGTGATTTACCACGTCTGCTTTTACATAAAAAGTAAATCTGGGAGCGAGGCTCCCACAAGAAAGGGTTGAATCCGTTGAGAAAAGACAATCTCATCAAACTGATTGTCTGCGTTGTTGCTATCATCGGCATTTTTGTCGCTTTCGTCAAACCCCTGGCATTTTCGATTCGCCAGGGCCTTGACCTGCAGGGCGGCACCCATGTCGTACTCGAGGCAGAGGACACAGACATTGCAAAGGTCAACGATGACGCCATGAACCGCGTTGTCACCATTATGGAAAAGCGTGTCAACGCGTTAGGTCTTACCGAGCCGATTATCCAGCGCGAGGGTGAACGCCGCGTTATCATCGAGCTGCCGGGCGTCAAAGATCCGGATGCCGCCATCAAGACCATTGGTAAGACGGCTATGCTGGAATTCAAAGACGAAGAGGGCAATACGGTGCTTACGGGTACGGATCTTAAAGATGCCCAGGCGGCTACGAATCAGCAGAATGGCCAGCATGTGGTCAACCTGGAGTTCTCTGATGAAGGTGCCAAGAAATTTGCGGATCTTACCACGAAAAATGTCGGCCGCACCATTGCCATCCTGCTGGATGGTGAAGTGCTGACGGCACCGAATGTCCGTGAGCCGATTTTGGGCGGCAAGGCGGAAATCTCCGGCCAGAAGACGCTGGAAGAAGCACAGCAGCTGGCGGTTGTCCTCAGAAGCGGTGCTCTGCCGGTCAAAGTCAACATCATTGAGACCCGCACCGTTGGTCCGTCCTTAGGCAAGGATTCCAAGGATAAGTCTACCTTTGCCTTTGCTGTCGGTATTGGCGCGGTCCTCGTATTCATGATTCTGTTCTATCGTTTGTCGGGCTTTATTGCTGACGTGGCCCTGATGGCTTACACCATCATGCTGCTGGGCCTCCTGTATCTCCTCGATGCGACGCTGACACTTCCTGGTGTCGCCGGTATCATCCTGTCGATTGGTATGGCCGTCGATGCGAACGTCCTGATTTTTGAGCACTTCAAAGAGGAGTATCAGATTCAGGGTAAGACGCTGCGCCTGTCGATGGATGCAGGCTTCAAGCGTGCCTTTACGACGATTTTTGACTCGAACATCACCACGATTATCGCCGCTGGTGTCCTGTTTTTCCTGGGCACGGGTACGATTCGCGGTTTTGCCATCACGCTGGGACTTGGTACGATTCTGTCCATGTTTACGGCTATCACCTTGTCCCAGTACATGCTGAAACTCATGATTAACTCGAAAATTGCAGAGTCCCCGAGCGCTTATGGCGCCAATGGCTATATGCTTTGGAAGAAGGAGGACCTGAAACATGAATAAACTCAATCTAGCAGGACATAGAAATATTTTCTTTCTCCTTTCAGCTATCATCATTGCCGCAGGTATTGCCTGCATGTGCATCCGCGGCTTTAACTTCGGTATCGACTTCACGGGCGGTACGATTATCGACCTCAAATTCGAAAAGCCGGTAACGATTGCTGAGGTTCGCTCGAGCCTGGCCAAATACAATCTCGAAGGCTCGACGATTCAGCTGTCGGGCGAGAATGGGGCTGCAACGGATGCAACCGTGGGTGAGAACGTCATGATTCGCACGGTGGACCTTGAGGAAGACCAGCGTAAGGATGTTATGGCAACGCTCAAATCCGATGTGGCAGACTATCAGGTTCTGCGCGAGGAGAAAGTCGGTGCTACGATTGGCGGTGAGCTCATCACCAATGCGGTATTGGCGCTGGTCGTTTCTTGGGGCCTTATTATTCTCTACGTTGCTTATCGTTTCGAATGGCGCTTTGGCGTTGCGGCTGTCCTTGCATTGATTCACGATATTCTCATCGTGCTGGCAGTATTCTCGTTTACGCAGCGTCAGATTGACTCGTCGTTTATCGCGGCTCTCCTGACGGTCGTTGGTTACTCGATCAACGATACCATCGTTATCTTCGACCGCATTCGCGAGAACCTCAAGCTGCACTTCCGCCGTGGTGGCAACATCGATACGCTCGTCAATACGTCGATTTTCCAAACGCTGACGCGTTCGCTGTACACGGTCTTCACGGTTATGTTCACGACGTTTGCCCTCTACTTCTTCGGCGGCGACACGACGAAGGACTTCGCCTTCGCCCTGCTCGTCGGCTTTGGCTGCGGCTGCTATTCGTCCATCTTCATCGCCAGCCCGCTGTGGATTGTCTTTCGCAACTGGGGCGAGAAAAAACATAAAGTAAAAGCTGTAACGGAATAAGACAGCAACAGAAGCCTTCCCGGCAGGGAGGGCTTTTTTTATGGAGAATTAACTTGTTTTTAAACCAACGCGCACATAATAGCAAGTGGTGATGGATTATGAAAGAATATACAAGTGTAGGAAAAAGGTGGTTATTGCAAGTAGGAGGTGGTTTGCTGCTCATCATGCTGCTTGTTTCGCATTGGGCAGCAGCGGCAGTTCCTGCGCCGCCGACGACGGATATATATGTGCTGGATAACGCACAGTTGATGCAGGCGGAAGATAGAGAAAGAATCCTTGCGCTTGGGGAAGAGTTAGATAGGAGCTTTGGCGCGCAATTGGTAGTGGTAACTGTGAATTCTCTAGAAGGAGAGGCAATAGAGCCTTATGCGAACCGATTGTTTTGTTCCTGGGGCATAGGCGATGCGGAAAAGAATAATGGTGTATTGCTTCTCATAGCAAAAGAAGATCGCAAGTTTCGAATTGAGGTCGGTTATGGGCTGGAGGATGCGATTACCGACGAGGAGGCACAGCAAATACTCGCAGGGTTGGTACCTGATTTTCGCGAGGGAAACTATTCGCAAGGTATCTGCTATGCCTATCAGAGGTTGGCTCAGGCGATATATACGGCGTATGGGGAAAACATGCCGGAGGATTTGCTGAAGTCGGATAAGCATACTAGACACGAAAAACTGATCGGTGGAATCGGTACTGTTGGTGTGATGGTTCTGTTGTTGTCGGTGGTTTGTTTTTGGGCTAAGATTATGGATTGGCTGTTATCGTTACTTGCTACGTTATGCTCAATTATCGTTAATGCCTTTTTGTATGTTGTTCCGATTTGGTGTGGAGGCGCTCCGTCCTTTCATTGGAAGGAGGTTCATTTTTTTCGGCAAATGACTTCGCGGGACAACTGCTATGGTGGTTCAAGAATTGATGGAGGCGGTTTTGGAAATTCTGGTGGCTTTGGCGGCGGAAGTTCTGGTGGTGGTGGCGCTTTCGGTGGCTGGTAAGCGATAATTTTACTTGAAAGAGCAGGATTTTTGGGAAATAGCGCGAACTTCTCTCTGTATAGTTTTTTTGTATTTTGAGGAGGTTCTTATGGATTTTTCGACATACTTGAAACAATATCCGAATGAGGAAGGGCGTTTTGGCAAGTTTGGTGGAGCGTATTTGCCGGAAAAGCTCATCCCGGCCTTTGAAGAAATCACCCAGGCTTATATGACCATCTGTCATTCTTCCCAGTTCGTCAATGAGTTGCGAAGAATCCGCAAGGAGTTCCAAGGTAGGCCGACGCCGGTTTATCATTGCGAGCGGCTTTCCCGCAAACTGGGGAATTGCCAAATTTATTTAAAACGAGAAGATCTCAACCATACCGGAGCCCATAAGCTCAATCATTGTATGGGGGAAGGGCTGCTGGCAAAGTTCATGGGGAAAAAACGCATCATTGCCGAAACGGGAGCTGGCCAGCACGGGGTGGCTTTAGCCACGGCGGCGGCTTTTTTCGGCCTGGAATGTACGATTTATATGGGGGAAGTGGATATTGCCAAGCAGGCCCCCAATGTGGCCCGGATGAAGATTCTAGGAGCAAATGTTGTGCCGGTAACCCATGGTCTTAAAACGCTGAAGGAAGCTGTCGACGCCGCCTTTGCTGACTATTTGGAAAACTATCAAGACACCATTTATTGCATCGGTTCGGCGGTGGGCCCCCATCCCTTCCCGTTGATGGTTCGGGATTTCCAGACTATCGTGGGCATTGAGGCCAGAGAGCAGTTCCAGGAGATGATGGGATTTTTACCCGATGTGGTAACCGCCTGCGTAGGTGGCGGCAGCAATTCCATTGGTATGTTCGTGCCCTTCTTAAATGATCCGGTGGAGATTGTGGGGGTAGAACCCTTAGGGCGCGGCAGCAAAATGGGAGATCATGCGGCGTCCATGACGTATGGCTCGGAGGGCGTTATGCATGGTTTTGATAGCATTATGCTAAAGGATGAACATGGCGAACCGGCGCCAGTTTATTCGGTGGCTAGTGGCTTGGATTATCCTTCGGTGGGACCCGAGCATGCACTGCTGAAGGAGGAAGGTCGGGTGAAATACGATTCGGTTACCGACGAGGAGGCAATCGATGCTTTCTTCAAACTTTCCCGCTACGAAGGAATTATTCCCGCCCTTGAAAGTGCCCACGCCGTAGCCTATGCAATGCGCCGGGCCAAGGAGATGAAGACGGGGTCTATTCTGGTCAACCTCAGTGGCCGTGGCGATAAGGATCTGGATTATGTCATCGAGCATTATGGTTTGGGGGAAGACCATCGGGACTTTTAAATCCACCGGGATTGTACAAATTAGCTTGAACAAGGATAAGGTTCCATGATAAACTATAACTAGGAGAGCGTTATATATACGTGATAGAGTCCTCAGGTTTTTGTGTATTAGCCTGAGGACTCTTTTTGTAAAAAAATATTATTTTACTATTGAAAATGATTATCAAGTGTGCTATATTATGTACAGGCTTTCGTTAAAGCTCTCCTAAAATATAATACACAGCGAAAAGACGGTCGTACTGCTCATGCGGCCGTCTTTTCGTATCGCATGTGTGTATCTTCGGCAGGATTTGGTTTCAATGCTGGCGAAATAAGCAAGTAACGAATAGGTTTAAACGAGAAGGAGGAACGTGATGCCGAAACAAGTACTGCTGATTCATATGGGGAAGTCCTTTATGGTGGGGACGATTGCCAAGAATTTTGCCGATGGAGGATATGAGGTTACAGAGTCTGAGCCCACGATAGACGAAATCCGCCTGCATAAAGATGAAGCGGATTTATTGGTGCTTTATCTGGGAGATTATGTGGAGACAATGTCAGGGGCTTTGGCTTATTTGAATGATATCTGCAACAAGGAAGACAAGTTGCTGCTCCTCATTGGCACGGCGATAGAAATTGAGACGGCAACCCAAATCATTCCGATGGCAGCGGTGGCTGCTGCTTTTGAGCGGCCATTTGACCTAAAGGAAATGGTGGCCCAAGCGGATGGGCTGCTGTCCACCAATGCGGAATTATCCAAACGGAAAAATATTTTGTTGGTGGATGATGACAGCACCTTTTTGAAGATGGTAAAGGAATGGCTGGCGCCTAAATACCGGGTGACGGTGGTGACCTCCGGGGCCCAGGCACTCATGTATGTGGCGGATAACACGCCGGATTTGATTTTACTGGATTACGAGATGCCGGTAACCTCTGGGCCCCAGGTGCTGGAGATGATTCGCAGCGAGATAAAGGTCGATTCCATCCCCGTGATTTTCCTCACGGGAAAAGGGGATAAGGAAAGTGTCATGAAGGTATTGGAACTGAAACCCGATGGATATTTGTTAAAATCCATGGAACGCACTAAGCTTATCGCTGCCCTGGATGATTTCTTTGAAAAACAAAAATATCAAAAACTGCATGCGACGCAAATGTCTTGATGTCGTTGCGTTCTGTTGCCCTTGCTGTCGCAGGGGCATTTTTCACAGAAAGGCGGAATCCACATGTTGCAAAAAAATTATTGGGTCTGTAAAAAGGAATCCTTGGATGTGATGCAGTGGGAATTATCCGATATTTTGACCGAAATAAAGCAGCAGGGGGAGGAGCTAGGCGTTTCGTCGATTTATCTTCACTTGCTGTTTCGGGGGATTAGCAAAACCGAAGGACAAGCGATATATCGCCAACTCCGGGCCGAAATCCCTAAGGCCGTGATTACGGGCATGACGGAAACCATGTTTGGCAATCAAGAGGAATGCCCGTCCTTTAAACTCAATTGCAATTTTTTTACCGAAGCCAACGTGAAATTGCTGGAATATGTAGGCTGCCAGAAAAATTATCGCGAGGTTGGGCAGGAGCTGGGGCAGCAGTTGTCAGGTTTTCGAGATGCGAAAGCCGCAGCTGTATACTGTGGGGGCTTGAGTACGGAAGTAGTGGATTTTATGACGGCTTTTGCCGAGAACAACGAAGAGGTGTTGATTTTCGGCGCGGTGGCAGGAGTCTTTGAGGAGTCTGGTTCGTCGGCACTAAAGGAAGCCTTTCCGCCTCAAGGCCGGAATCTCTTTAAGCAGCATGCGTGCAACGAAAAAGAATGGCAATACATCATGGGCGGGGATATTTATACGATGGCAATTGTGGTGGCGGTTTTCTGTGGCTGTGATCTAACAGTACGGGGGGATTATGTCTTAGGCTGGAAGCCATTGGGCAAGGAACTGACGGTTACGGAAACCTTGGGGAAAACTTGCATTGTAACCCTGGACGATATGCCGGCCACTGAGATTTATAAGCATTACCTAAACGTTTTGCCTGATGAAAATTTTTTGTTCAATATTTCCGAATTTCCCTTGATGGTGGAGCGAAATGGCTTGCCCATTGCTCGGGTTCCACCGGTGTGTGATGGGGAAGGGCGAATTTACTTCAATGGGGATATCTATAAAGGGGAAAAAGTGCGCTTGACTTATGCGGTTCATGACGAAGTGCTTCACATTACCGATTTGGCCAGTGAAAAGATGTATAATTTTTCCCCGGAAGGTTTATTTTTAACAGTCTGTGGCAATCGAACGTTTTTTTTACGGGAAGATGCGGATAAGGAGTTGGCCTTTTATCGTCGCATTACGAAAGACCTTATCGTCAATCATGGCACGTCGGAACTCTATGCGTATCAGCGTCAAGGGGGCATATTAAACAGTGCTTTGGTGGCAGTAGGCATGCGGGAGGGAGATCCCCAGGAACGATTGGACTGCTATGTTTCCTTCACAAACCGGGGAAGCATGCACCGTATTCGGCCGCTGGCGGCAAGAATGGAGGTGTTTTTGGATGCCACTACCAAAGAGCTGGCCGATTCAAACGAAAATTTAAAGAAAATGGCTTTGGCAGCGAAGGAGGCCAATTTGGCTAAAAGCCGGTTCCTTTCCAATATGAGTCATGAAATACGCACGCCAATCAATGCGATACTGGGAATGGATGAAATGATTCTGCGGGAATGTCAGGACCCAGTAATCTGCGAATATGCGGAAAACATTCGTCTGGCAGGCAATACCTTGTTGGGGCTGGTAAACGATATCTTGGATTTTTCCAAAATCGAAGCCGGCAGATTGGAACTCATTTCCGGAGAATATTCTCCCAGTTCTTTCCTAAACGAGCTGGTAACTATGACTGCTCCACGGGCAGAAAAAAAGGGGTTGGCCTTTCAAGTGGAAGCGGCAAAGGATTTGCCCAGTGTCCTGCAGGGAGATGAATTACGCTTGCGGCAGATTGTCACCAACTTGTTGACCAATGCCGTTAAATACACCGAAAAGGGGAAGGTTACTTTAATCCTTGGTTGGGAAAAGATAGCGGCGAGTACCATTAACTTGAAGGTAGCCGTGCAGGATACCGGGATTGGCATTCGGGAAGAAGATAAGGAAAAACTGTTTGTCGCCTTTGAACGCCTGGAGGAAGAACGAAATCGCACCATCGAGGGGACTGGACTGGGCATGAATATTACCCAGCGCTTGTTGAAGCTTATGGATAGTGAGCTAACCGTGGAAAGCGAATATGGGAGCGGGTCAACTTTTTCCTTTGTGGTGAAGCAGGAGGTGCTTAATTGGGCCCCCATGGGGAACTACGAAGATGCATATCGGCAAAGGGAAAATAAACAATATGAGAAGCGAGCGGGCTTTGTGGCCCCTGAGGCCAGGGTGCTGGTGGTGGATGATACCCCGATGAATCTCACGGTGGTAAAGGGGCTTTTGAAGCGCACGCAAATACAGGTAGATACCGCCGTCAGCGGATATGAGTGCTTGGAAATGGCAGCGAAAAAGGACTATGATGTGATTTTCTTAGACCATCGCATGCCGGGGATGGATGGCATACAGACCCTAGCGGCTCTGCGGCAGGGGAAAGAAGCCCCGGCCCGCCACACGTCGGTAGTGGCTTTGACTGCAAATGCCATTGCCGGGGCGAAAGACGAATATTTGGCCGCAGGCTTTGACGACTACCTGACTAAGCCTATTTATGGGGAAACGTTGGAGGGGTGCTTGCGCCATCTTTTGCCCAAGGAAAAAGTCACGGTGGTAGAGCAGCAAGAGCAAGGGGAAATGGAGAAAAAACTGCCGGAATGGCTGGGGAGAATTCCGGGAATGGATACGGCTCGTGGCGTTCATCACTGTGGGGGCGTAACCGCCTATCTTACCGCTTTGACTGTTTTTGTGGAGTCGCTGCCGGAAATGACAGCCGAAATCGACCGGTTTTTCCAGGCCGAAGATTGGCAGAACTATACGACGAAGGTTCATGCCCTAAAGAGCACGGCGAAAATGGCGGGGTTATTGGAGCTATCGGAAAAAGCAAAGCGATTGGAGATGGCAGGAAATAGCGGCTATGTGGATGAAATTGGTCAGGATACGCCGATTATGTTGGCACTATGCCGGAGTTATTTGGATAAGCTCTCCCCGCTGGTGGCAGAAAATGACACCACGCCGAAAGAACGCATTGCTCCGGAAGAATTGGCAGAAGCGTGGCAATCTATGAAGGAGGTTGCCCATGCCTTTGATTATGACAGCCTAAATTACATCTTGACGGAACTTTCGCATTACGATTTGCCCGCTGATGAGCAAAAACGCCTGCAGGCAATACGGAAAGCTGCAGATAAACTAGCCTGGGACGAAATTGCCAAGCTGATTTAAGACAGAAAAAAGGGGACACATTGCTTACTGGCAGTGTGTCCTCTTTTGGGGATGGGGGGTTATTATTTTTTCAGTTGGGAGACGAAAAAGTCGGTTACCGCTTGGCAGGCACCCTGTCTGTCATGGGTGAAGCCATGGTCTTCTCCCGGAACGAGTTTCAGCTGGCCTTGGAAATAGATGCGCTGATACCGCTGGCTGTAGGTATAGGGGACGATTACGTCGCCCGTGCCGTGAATCATGAAGGCAGGACCCTGATAGCGGACGGCCGTTTCGTAGATGGGGAGAACCTGAGCCGTCAGTACGTAATTTCGGCCTAAGGTCAGGCCTTTTTTGATGGGGATGGTTTCGGGGACGTTGTTGGCATCGTAGCGTGAACCCTGGCAGTCGCCGCGGATGGCATCTTCACGCAATACAGCGGCTGGAGCCATGAGGGCCAGGCTCTTTACTTTGTCGGTGCCCAAAAGCCCTGCCGTCATGCTGGCAACAACGCCACCTTGGGAATGACCAGCTAGGGAAATGGAGGTAACATGGGGGAGTTTGGCGGCGTAATCGTATACTTTTTTCGCGTCTTCAATTTCGTTGGGCACCGTCATGTCCTGAAAGCGGCCTTCGCTTTTTCCGTGACCGTTGAAGTCAAAACGCAGGGAAGCGATGCCGGCTTTTTCCAAATCCTTTGCCAGGGTTTGCATCAGCTCGGTGTCTTTGCCGGAGGTGAAGCCGTGGCAGATGATATCCAGGAGATATCTTACCTCTTGCCTGGGAGAAATGTCAAGGAAAAAGGTGTAAATAATTACATCACGTGTCATTTCATGGTATAATCAGGGAAGAGAAAGAAGGATGGTTGCGTATGGCACAAAAAAATGTATTGAAATATGTCGTCCTGGGGCTACTGTCCCATCGGGATTTGACTGGTTATGATATAAAAAAACTCTTCGAGGGGGAACTGGGGGATTTTTGGTATTCCAACCACAGCCAAATTTATCCAGAACTAAAAAAGATGGTGGAGGGGGGCTTGATTTCTTCCTATGATGATACGGTGGGGCAGAAAATGACAAAGACCTATTATCGGCTTGAGCCCCAGGGACAGGCTGAGCTGGCTGGATGGATGGAGGAGCCCCTTAACGCCCTTCCACCGACCCGGGATGAGTTTTCGATGAAGATGTATTTGCTAAAGGATGACAAGGACCCGCGGATAAAAAAATTATTTGCAGAGGAAATTGCCCGTCATGAAGAGAAATTAGAATATCTAAAATCTCGGTGGCAGACTGTTTTTTCCTCGCAGGCAGAAAAAAAGCAGTATTATGGTCATGCCTTGATTTTGCAGCAGGCGATTCACCGGGAGGAACAACGGCTGCAATGGTTGCGGGAAGAACAAGCAAAACTTCCTGGGTAAAAGATTTTAGCGTTTGAAATAAGGGAGCGAGTGACATGAAATTAGCAATATTGGGTACCGGTTTAATTGTAAAGGAAGGGGCATTGCCAGCCCTTCGCCAGGTGCCGGAAATCGAGGTGGTGGCTATTTTTGCCCGCCCTGCCAGCCGGGAGAAGGCGGAAAAACTCCAGCACGGGTATTCGATACCGAAGGTCTATACGGATTATGATGAGCTGCTGGCTGACCCGGAGATTGATTTCGTGTATGTGGGGCTGGTCAATAGCGTTCATTACGAGTACACGAAAAAGGCTTTATTGGCGGGCAAGCATGTCATCGTAGAAAAGCCCTTTGCCTCGGCCGCCCGAGAGGTACAGGAACTGCGGCAGCTGGCTATAGATCGGGGGCTTTATGTCTTTGAAGCCGTAACGCTGCTTTACCTGCCAAACTTTGCCGCCATTCGGGAGGCATTGCCGCAGTTGGGGAAAATAAAAGCGGTGATGGCCAATTACTCCCAGTATTCCAGCCGCTATGACCGTTACCTTCAGGGGGAAGTGCTGCCGGCCTTTGACCCGGAGCGAAGCGGCGGTGCCTTGTACGATATCAATATTTACAATCTAAATCTCATCATTGGCTTGTTTGGTGCACCAAAGGCCGTTCAGTATACGGCAAATATCGGTTTTAACGGCATTGATACCAGCGGTGTGGTGCAGCTGCAATACCCGGATTTCTTTGCTCTAGCTATGGGGGCCAAAGATTCCGACAGTCCCGGCTATGCTGTAATACAGGGGGAGAAGGGCTATATCCGGATGGAGGGCAATCCCAATGAACTTCGGGCCTTTGAGCTAAAGCTTCGCGGCAGCGGCGTGAAGCACCATTACGAATTGAATCGCTACAGCCATCGCATGGTGCACGAGTTCCAGGAATTTGCCAAAATTTTTGCCGCCAAGGATTATGACCGGGTAAAAGAGGGGCTGGAAGTATCGGCGGCGGTGCTGGAAACGGCGGAAACCGCCCGCAAACAGGCAGGGATTGTTTTTCCCATTGATGGGGAATCGGTGTGATTGTGGCTGGGAGTATCTTCTTGCTCTTTTCAGATAGGTTTTTTATAATAGGAATAGCAATTTTGAAAATGAGGTGTAACCGATAATGCGAGATAAGAAACGTCTTTACATGATACTGGGTGTGGTAGCAGCTGTGGCAGTGGCGGTTGGATGTTACCTGTGGAATGGTGGCCAGGCACCGCAGAATGCTCAGGTGGATGGTGGCAATGTTACCTCGGTGGAGGACGCAAAAGAGCCAAAACCAGTGGAGGAGCCCCAGGTGAAAGAGGAGAAGCCAGCTGAGGTGCAGCGCAGTATCCCCGCTGAAGATGTGGTTGCCATGACCTTTGAGGGAACGAAGACGTATATTGTTGCCGGGTCGGTTACGGGAACGAGGGATGGTAACCAGTGGACGGCAACCCTTCGCAACGGCACCGCTGGCAAATTGGTAAAGGTGGAGTTCAAGCAGGAGGGAAAGAAAATCCTGACGCGCAACGAAGGTGGTTCTTGGCGTACGCTTGATGAAATGGACCAGTCGATTTTCCGCAAGGTGCAGGAAATTGTAGCAAAACAGTAAAAAAATTAAAAAAGTTTTATTTTAAGGGTTGACATATGTTTAGCTTATCCGTATAATAATATTTGTCGCTGAGAGACAGCGGCAAGAAAAGAAAACGGCCCGGTAGTTTAGTTGGTTAGAATGCCGCCCTGTCACGGCGGAGGTCAGGGGTTCAAGTCCCCTTCGGGTCGCCATTATGCGGAAATAGCTCAGTGGTAGAGCACCACCTTGCCAAGGTGGGGGTCGCGAGTTCGAGCCTCGTTTTCCGCTCCATTATTTCGGCGACATAGCCAAGTGGTAAGGCCGAGGACTGCAAATCCTCTATCCTCAGTTCGATTCTGAGTGTCGCCTCCAATTTTATATCTGATGCGGAAATAGCTCAGTGGTAGAGCACCACCTTGCCAAGGTGGGGGTCGCGAGTTCGAGCCTCGTTTTCCGCTCCATTTTTATTTTGGCGACATAGCCAAGTGGTAAGGCCGAGGACTGCAAATCCTCTATCCTCAGTTCGATTCTGAGTGTCGCCTCCAAAATAAAATAAACAGTCCGGAGGAGAAATTCTTTCGGATTTTTTTTATGGAAAGGATTCCTGCTTGCTTTTTGGGTAAATTGAGAGTTAAGGATGGATGGTATGGAATGGAATAAGAGATGGGGAATCGCTATCGGGGTCATTCTGTCGGTGCTTTGGGGAACAACAGCTGAGGCACGTCCCGTGCTTCGGGTGGGAATCCAATATGTACATCCGGGGTATGTGGTGCAGGATAGCGACGGCTACTATCATGGTATGGATACCGATTATATGCAGGCGCTGGCGGCTTATGCCGGCATGGAATGCGAATTTGTCCAGGGGAGTTGGGAAGAGTGTGAACGTCGTCTGGCTAGTGGGGAAATCGATGTGATTCCCGGGCTGGTTAAGACGCCAGAACTTCGTCAACAGATGGACTTTTCGGCGCTGCCCATGGGGAAGAATAATAGCTCCCTGTTCCTCCATGGCGGGGCCAAGAGCTTTGATGGGTATGGGAAGTTGGGCCGGCCGGTGAAAATCGGTATGTTGTCCCGGGTATTCCAAAGTCCAGTTTTGCCGCGAGTGGCGGAAGCTGAGGGTTTTTCCTATGAACCGGTAATTTTCCATACGGCTGAGGAGATGCTGGCTAACTATCAAAAGCAACAGATAGATGGTTTTTTGTTTGGAAATTCGCTGCAGGGATATGAAGCCGCGGCGGAGTTTGACAGCAATTATCTTCATTTTGCCGTGCGCAAGGGCAATGAAAAGCTCCTAGAACAGCTAAACATGGCAGCGGACCGGTTGTCTTTAGCTGAACCACAGCTGTTGGAGCGCCTTTACTGGCAGTATCATGACAATGAAGAGGATACGCCGCTGCTCCTTATGAAATCGGAACGGCAGTACCTGGCGGAAAAGAACAAGTTCCGTATCGTCGTACCGGCCAAGGAGCGACCTTATTCCTATTGGGAAGATGGCGAGGCCAAGGGGATTTTAGCAAGCCTGGCAAAGAAAATTGGTGAGGACCTTGGTGTGGAGGTTGAGGTTTTTGCCACCAAAACATCTGCTGAAGCTTTTGAGGCCGTTAAATCCGGGAAAGCCGATTTTATGTTGGGGGTATATTCCGATTATGGTTGGGCGGCCAAGCATAATATGAATATTACGGCGCCGATGTTTACGGCGCACCATACCGGCGTAACCCGGCGGCATCCGCTGTCGAATAATCCCCGCATTGCGGTCCAGCGGGATTCGTTCCATGTGGAACGCCATTTGAAGAAGCGTTTCGATGAATCGCAATTCGTTTATTGTGATACACCGGAAGATTGCCTGCGGGCTGTTTCGGAGGGAAGGGCAGATATCACCTATGTGCGGATTATTACAGCCCAGTATTATATCTGGAAGGGCACTTATCCGGATCTTATGATGACTGGTGGTGTGGCCGTGTCCTATCCCTTGTCGATTGGGGTATCCAAGGAGGCCGATGCGCGGCTGTTGGCCATCCTCGACCGGGAACTCATGCACATTGGGCCCTATAAGATTTGGGCGATGATTAATGAGAGTTCCGTGAATCTAGAGACCGAACGCTCGATTTGGTCGCTGCTTTATATGCATCCGCGTAAGACCTTATTGGCGTTCCTATTGGCAATGGCGGTGGTGATGCTGTTCATGCTTCGCCTCATGTATATGCGCCAGCGTCATGTGAAAACCATTCAGCAGATGCTGTTCCGGGATGCAAGTACTCAGCTTCGCAACCGGGTTTGGCTTGAGGCGGAAGCGGTGAAACGAATGTCGCTGGTTTCTGCTGGTACCATGGAGCAGTGCGCTGTGGTGGTATTTGTCCTGCCGAAAATGGAATACTTAGAGGCCGTTTATGGCCAGCATGTGGTGGATGAAGCCCTGCGCAAGCTGGCTTTGGCGGTAGATGCGGACAAAAAATGGGCTCAGGCAGTAGGAGTGCGCTCTAGCGCCGGTCAGGTGATTGTACTGACTGCTCCCCAGCAGCAAACCCAGCTATTGCAGGTGGTCAACCAGGCCATATCGCACCATGAATTGCTGGAGGTCGGCTCCATGCGGGTGGGCATAAGTCTGAAAGCGGGCGGAAGCTTTTTAAAGCAAGCCGACTCCATGGAGGAGACGGTGCGCCAAGCAGTGCTGCAGGCTGAAATCGCCGCCAGCGAAGCCACGGAAAACAGCATGCGTTTCTACGATGAAAAATTGTTAGAGCGCCAGCAGTTGGCACTAAATATCCAAAACTGTATGAAGCAGGCCATTGAAAAGCGGGAATTTGAAGTCTGGTATCAGCCCAAGTACGATTTGCTTTCCCGCAAATGCGTTGGTGCTGAGGCCTTAGTTCGCTGGAATAGTAAGGAGCTTGGCTTTTTGTTGCCAGGGCAGTTTATCGACTTATTTGAGCGGACGGGCTTTATCACCCGGCTGGATTTCTACAATTTGGAGAAGGTTTTTAGTTTCCAGCGCCGCCGCCTAGAGCATGGCCGGCCCATTGTACCCATTTCTGTCAATCAGTCTCGGCTCCACCTGAATGAACCCGATTACTTGCCGAAGATGCAGGCTCTGACGAAACAGTTCCGCTCGGCGGAGGGGATTCAGCTGGAGATTACCGAGACGGCCTTCGAACTTGAGGGGGCCAAACGAAAGAAAGCCGCTCTTACGGTGATGCTGTCCCTAAAGAAGATGGGTTACGAGCTTTCCATTGATGATTTTGGCAGCGGCTATTCGGATATGGCGCTTTTGAATGTCATGCCCTTTGACGTCATGAAGCTTGACCGGAGCCTTTTAGTGGCTGCTGAAGGCTCCCACCGCATGCGGACCGTAGTAAAGCATTCGGTGCAGATGGCAGAAGAGCTGGGGATGCGGGTACTCTGCGAAGGGATTGAGACCAAGGAGCAGGAAGAAATCCTTATTTCCTGTGGCTGTCATTATGGCCAGGGATTCCTGTATGGGAAGCCCATGAGTGAAGAAGATTTCGACCGTTTCCTGGAAGAACATCTTTAAGCACATAAGCGTTGGCAAAATATGCCCAATCGCGTTATAATATACTATTGCTGATTAATACGAATGAGGAGTTGTTCACCATGGCTAATGAACCATCCCGGATTACGGATAACTTATTAAATGTCTTTAACTATTGCTTTGTCGAAACAGTACCCTATGCGTTTTTTAAACCAAATCCGGAGCGGGATATACCAGTGAAACTGGTTGGGAAGGAATACCATTGTTCGTGCTGTGGCAAGGTGTCGGTGGTGAAATATAACGAGCGCCCACTGACGTATTATTCGAAAGGGAAACTGGCACAAGAGCGCCGCGTTTACGATAAATTAGGCAAAGATTTTCCAGTTATGGGGGAAATCTTTGATGGACAGCCCTTTACCAATGAGGCAATTGGCCTTTGCCGGGAATGTGCCCAAAAGGACGTGCTGGGGGCAGATAATCCGGAGCAGTTGGCCGTCAATCTGGCAGATCGGCTTCATCGCGCCGATGAATTGCTGGTAGCAAAAGCCCGGGCAGCTATGGAGAAGGCCTTAACGGATTGGCTGGCAAAGGTGGAAAAGCCAGAGGACTTCCTGCAGTATAATCTGACGGATTTTGCGGCCCTGCGGGACTTTATCTGTGCCGTTATGCTGGAGGATATTTCCCCGGAAACAGAGATTTTGCGGGCGTACCGGGAGGAAATCGCGGCCATCGAAGGGCAGCTCCAGCAGCTGTTAGAAGAGTTGCCGGAGGAGTGGAAGGCTTATGCGGCCCGGTCAACGGCGGTATTTGAGTCCATGAATGACAAGATGTATCACGAATATACGGTGGTATTCCCGGCACCGGGGCAGCTGCCGGAGGATTATTACATCTATCGAAATATTGAAAAGAAGCGCGTGTTGATGTTCCTGGAACAGCCTCGGGTGGAAACTCTCGACGAGTTGTTTATGGAAGTGGGATTCCACGGCGAATGGATTGATTTGGTAACCAATCGCTTAGAGTCCTTGGCGCAGGAAAAAGAGTAAGGAGATTATTCGCTACATGAAAAAGGCTTTTATTGGCGTCTATGGATGCCAGATGAATATCAGTGATGCCGAGCGCATGGAAGGCCAGCTGCGGACTATTGGCTATGAGCGGGTGGAAGAGATGGAGGGGGCAGACCTCATTCTCTTAAATACCTGCTGCGTGCGCGAGACGGCAGAAGACAAGGTCTATGGCAAGATTGGCGAAATCAAGCATTTAAAGCGAGCCAATCCGAACCTGATTTTTGGCATCACCGGCTGCATGGCCCAGAAGGAAAGCGACGGGCTTATTAAGCGAGCCCCCCATATCGATTTTGTGTTGGGCACCAATAAAGTCCATGAGCTCACCCATGTGGTTCAGGAAATCGAACGGGAGCGCGGCCATATCGTCGACACGCAGCTTGGCGAGACCGAACTTCCCGACGATGTGCCGGTAGCGCGCGGTGGCAAGTTCTCGGCCTGGGTGCCCATCATGTACGGCTGCAACAATTTCTGCACCTACTGCATTGTTCCCTATGTGCGCGGCCGCGAGCGCAGCCGTCTGCCCGAGGATGTCGTAAACGAAGTCCGCGAGGCGGTGGCGCAGGGCTATACAGAAGTCACGCTTCTTGGACAGAATGTCAATTCGTACGGTAAAGACCATAAGCTGGCGGATTTTGCGGATCTCTTGAAAATGGTCGACGAAGTGCCGGGTATCAAGCGCGTGCGCTTTATGACGTCGCATCCGAAGGATTTGAGCGACAAGGTCATCGCCGTGATCCGCGATGGCAAGCATATTTGCGAGCACATCCATCTGCCGGTGCAGTATGGCAGCAATAAGATTTTGAAGGCGATGAACCGCGTCTATACGGTGGAAAGCTACAAGGATTTGGTGCGCCGCATCCGCCAGGAGATTCCGAATGCCTCGCTGACTACGGACCTTATCGTGGGCTTCCCTGGCGAGACTGAGGAGGACTTTGCTGAGATGCTGGCTTTCCTCAAGGAAATCCGCTACGATTCAGCCTATACCTTCCTTTATTCGAAGCGTTCGGGCACGCCGGCGGCCACCATGGAAAACCAGGTTGACGACAAAATCAAGCACCAGCGCCTCGAACAACTTATGGCCTTGCAGAACGAAATCAGCCTGGAAATCAATCAAGGCCTTAAGGATAAAGTGCTGGAAGTCATGGTGGAGGGCCCAAGCAAGAACGATGCAGCTATCTGGAATGGCCGCACCCGCACCAATAAGATTGTGCTGTTCGAGCATAAAGAGGAACAGGAAGGCGACTTCATCAATATCAAGATTACCCATCCGCAAACCTGGGTCTTGAAGGGCGAGCGGGTTTAACTAGACCGGAGGTATTTACATGGAACTTACGCCGATGATGCAACAGTATCTGGCAACCAAGGAGCAGAATCCCGAGAGCATCTTGTTTTTCCGTTTAGGCGATTTTTACGAGATGTTTTTTGACGATGCCCGGATTGTTTCCAAGGAGCTGGGCCTGACCCTTACGAGCCGCAGCGGCAACAAGGATAAAGCGCCGATGTGCGGAGTACCGTATCATGCGGCGGAGACCTATATCAATAAACTCGTCGGCCGTGGCTACAAGGTGGCTATCGCTGAGCAAATTGGCGACCCCAAGGCCAAGGGCCTCACGAAGCGCGAAATCATCAAGATCATCACGCCGGGCACGGTGCTCTCCGAGTCGGCGCTCAAAGATGCGCAGAACAACTACATCGCGCTGGTCTACGAAAAAAATGAGGACATCGTGCTGGCCGGTGCTGACATCTCGACGGGTGAGTGTTTCTATGGCATCTACACGGGGGGCAACCGCTTGCAGATGCTTTTAGATGAGCTCTACCGTCTGGCGATGCCAGAGCTGCTGGTGGTGGGGAAGCCATCCTTTATGGACGCTCTCAAGGAGTTTACCGACCTGCGGCTGCCCAACTGCTCCTATACCCTGCGGGAGGAAATCTCCCGGGCCGTCGACGACCGCATCATCCAGCATTTCGATGCGGCCACCCGGCCGGATAATCAGGAGGCACGCGAGGCTGTGGCAACGCTCTTGGATTACCTCCATGAGACGGTTATGACTGACCTCACGCATCTGAACAAGCTCACGTATCTTGACGCGTCGGAAAATCTCGTCATCGATACCTATACGCTGCGCAACCTCGAGATCACGCGCAACCTGCGGGATGGAGGCAAGAAGGATACGCTGCTCGACGTGCTGGACTTCACCGAGACGGCTATGGGCAGCCGCTTGCTCAAAAAATGGCTGGAGTATCCGCTGCTCAATGTACTGCCGATAAACCGCCGTCTTGATGCGGTGGAGGAACTTACCCAGGACTTTTCTCTGCGGGGAGGCCTGCGGGCGGACTGCAAGGAAATCCACGATTTTGAGCGCCTGCTCACTCGCATTGAGGTGGGTACGGCTAACGCCCGGGACCTTATCGCCCTGAAGATTTCCCTCATGTGCCTGCCGGGAATCCAGCAACATATGGCAGGTGTAAAATCTCAGGTGCTTACGGAGTGCAAGGCGGGCATCCAGTCCTTTGATGCCCTGGTGGACCTTCTGCAGCGCTCCATTGTCGAGGAGCCGGGCATTTCCCTGCGGGAGGGCGGCATCATCAAATCCGGCTATAATGCCGAGCTTGACGAATACCGCCGCATTGCTCATGACAGCAAGGCCATGCTGCAGGAAATCGAGGAGCGGGAGAAGGAAACGACGGGCATCAAGTCGCTAAAGATTGGCTACAACAAGGTCTTCGGCTACTATATCGAGGTGCGCCACAGCGGCACGGACCTGGTGCCGGACCGCTATATCCGCAAGCAGACCCTGGCCAATGCTGAGCGCTATATTACCGAGGAGCTCAAGGAGTTTGAGACAAAAATCCTCGGCGCCCAGGAAAAAATCGTGCAGATTGAGTACAATTTGTTCACCGAAGTCCGGGAGACCATCAAGAGCCAGTTGACGGAAATCCAGGCCACGGCCCATGAGATTGCCATCGTCGATGTGCTCACGAGCCTGGCTGAGGCGGCCAGCACCTATAACTACGTGCGTCCCCGCATGACAAGTGACGGCGTCATCGACATCAAGGATGGCCGTCATCCACTGGTGGAGCGCATCTTGACGCGGGACCTCTTCGTGCCCAATGACACGCACCTTAGTCATAACGACTGCGAAATCATGCTGATTACGGGGCCGAACATGGCCGGTAAGTCTACTTACATGCGGCAGGTGGCGCTGCTGACATTGATGGCACAGATCGGCAGCTTCATCCCGGCACGGGAAGCCGCTATTTCGCCCGTTGACCGCATCTTTACGCGCATCGGGGCCAGCGATGACCTGGTGAGCGGCCAGAGTACGTTCATGGTGGAGATGAATGAGGTGGCGCAAATCCTAAAATACGCCACCAAGGATAGTCTCGTGATTCTCGATGAGATCGGACGCGGCACCAGTACCTTTGACGGCATGAGCATTGCCCGGGCCGTCATCGAGCATATCGAAAGCAAGGTGCACGCTAAGACGTTGTTCGCCACCCATTACCACGAGCTCACGGATCTCGAGGACGATAAGGTCAAGAATTTCTGCGTGGCCGTAAAAGAGCGCGGCACCCAGGTCGCGTTCCTGCGACGCATTGTGGCGGGCTCTGCCGATAAGTCCTACGGCATCCATGTGGCGCGGCTGGCGGGACTTCCCAAGGCCGTGACAAAACGGGCGGAAGATATCCTGGCCGCCCTGGAGTCTGAGCAGGGGGCCGAGGTGGCAGCGGCTGCAGCGCAGGTGGCAAAACCTGGGCAGAAGGCGGCCGCAAAGGATGATATGATGGGCTCGCTGTTTGCGAGCAGCTTGAGCGACACCTTGCTTTCGCTCGATGTTATGACGATGACGCCCTTAGAGGCGATGAATGAACTTTACAAACTGCAGGAGCAGGCAAAGAGGGAGGCTGGACAGGCATGAGTCTTATCCATGTTTTGGACGATAACACCATCAACAAGATTGCTGCCGGTGAGGTGGTAGAACGGCCGGCGTCGGTCATCAAAGAGCTGATAGAAAATGCTATGGATGCTGGCGCCAATCGTATCGAAGTCGAGATCATGGCCGGCGGCACCAGCTTCATGCGCGTTACCGATAACGGCAAGGGCATGAGCATGGAGGATGCGAAACTTGCCATCCTGCGCCATGCCACCAGCAAGATCCGCGAGGTGGGGGACCTGAACACCATCGGGACCCTGGGCTTTCGCGGCGAGGCCCTGCCCACCATTGCCTCGGTCTCACGGTTTACGATGCTCACGCGCCAGCAGGGAGATGACCTGGGCACCCGCGTGGATATCAGCGGCGGCAAGACGCCCGATATCCTTGAGACGGGCTGCGGTCTTGGCACCACCATCAAGGTGGAAGATTTGTTTTTCAACACGCCGGCCCGCAAGAAATTCCTCAAGACGAATCACACCGAGGGGTCGAAAATCAATGACTTTATCGTAAAGCTTGCCCTGTCGCGGCCCGATATCGAATTTCACTTTATCAACAACAACAAGGTGTCGGTGGTGACGCCTGGGAGCGACAATCTCTTTGATACGATACAGGCCATCTATGGCGCCAATGTGGCCGATTCGCTGCTGGCTTTGAGCCTCGAGAGCGAGGAAGTCAAAATCAGCGGCTATATCACCAAGCCTTCGATGCTAAAGAGCAGCCGCGGCTGGCAGACCTATATCGTCAATGGCCGCATTATCCAGAACCGTGCCATTGCCAAGGCCATCGATAACGCGTATAAGTCCTTGATTCCCAAAAGCGGTTTCCCGCTGGCGGTGTTAAAGATTGAAGTGCCTCAGCGCACCATTGACGTCAACGTCCATCCCCAGAAGAGTGAGATGAAGTTTGAAGACGAGGGCCTTATCTTTAAAGCCGTCTACAAAGCGGTGCTTGACGCCATCCGTCCCGCATCGGATCGGGGGTTAGGCGAGGTGGCAGCAGTGGTGGAAAAGCCGCGGCCCAATTATACCATGGAGCCCATGCGCTTCGTGCCGGCAACGGAACCCGTACGGCCGGCTTCGGCGGAGGATCGCAGCCATGACAACGCTCCGCGCACGATTTATGAGGCCGTTCGCCGGCCGGCAAGCCAGCCCTCCATGAGCTTTGCCGCTGCCCAGGCCGAGCTCCAGCAGGAGCGGCAGACCCATTATCCAGCGGCTGAGTCCCATGAAACCATCGCCGAAGGCCCACGGGGCTTTGGCGGTGACCGGTCAAAGTTGACCAGTCAAGTTGACAAGTCAAATCTGACCGGTCAGGATGACTTGTCAGATTCCGGTCAGGCTGGGGAGATTTCGCCCCAGCCTGACTGCGAGGGACAGGCCCTCCTTGATGCCGATGGCACGATTATTCCCATTGGCCAGGTTGACCTTACCTATATCATCGCCCAGGATGCCAAGGGGCTCTATCTTATCGATCAGCATGCAGCCCATGAGCGCATCTTGTTTGACAAGTTGTCGGCGATGGCTGACGGCATTCCGTCTCAGCAGCTCTTGGTGCATCAGCTTTTGACCTTTGATCGCAAGGAAGCAGCGCTGGTGGAGGAGAATAAAGAACTCTTTGCAAGGCTAGGCTTTCATATGGAGTCGGCAGGGGATTTGGATTACCGGCTCATGGAAGTGCCGGCGGATGTGCCGATCAGTGAGGCCGAGGATATCATCCGGGAAATCCTCACGGGGCTTAACGAGATGCACGAGACGACGGCCAAGGAAATCCGCCAGCACTGTCTGGCGACCACGGCTTGCCGGGCGGCCATCAAGGCAGGGGAGGAACTAAACCTGCGGCAGATGCAGATCCTCTTGGAGGAGCTTTCCCATACGCCGTTTCCTTATACCTGTCCCCATGGCCGGCCAACAATCTTGAAATTTTCCAGTGAGGATTTAGCCAAGATGTTCAAGCGGACAGGCTTTGGCTTTTGATAGGGAGGTACTATGACAGATACCCAACTTTCGGCGGCGGTTACGACGGCGCGGAAATGGAACGACGAGTCCATTGCCCTGGCGAAGGCCACGGCGGAAAAACTCGGCATCGTCTATGCGCCGCGGCTGCGGCTTTCGGTGGATGAAGTGCGGGAGCGCTATGACGTGGACTTTGTTCTCGTGGCCAAGCAGGATTTGCTGGTGCTCGACACACCGCAGGGCGAGCTCTTCTTCCATCCCAATATGGCTCATCTTCGCCTCAAGAATATCCGCAAGGGGGACGGCGACCGCATGGCAGAGGCCATGGACTTAAAGCCCGGCATGTCGGTGCTGGATGGCACCTTGGGCTTTGGCGCTGACTCCATTGTCGCAAGCTTTGTGGTGGGGCCCGAGGGAAGTGTTACGGGCTTGGAGTCAGAGCCTCTTATCGAGGCTGTCGTGAGCCGGGGCCTTTCGCATTTTGAAGGCGATACCTGGCGCATCATCGAGGCCATGCGCCGGGTCAAGACGGTCTGTGCAGATTCACTGGATTATCTGAAGCGTCAGCCCGATAATTCCGTGGATGTGGTCTACTTTGACCCCATGTTCCGCCATCCGCTGATGGATAGCGCCAGCCTCACGCCTCTGCGTACCGTGGCCAATCATGCGGCCCTTACGCCAGAGCATATCGAAGAGGCGCGCCGCGTGGCCCGCCATCGCGTCGTGTTCAAGGAAAACGCCCGCAGCGGTGAATTTGCGCGCCTTGGCTTCACGCGCATCGAAGGTGGCAAATACAGCAAAGTGCATTACGGCGTTATGGTGCTGGATGAAGAATAAAATCGCATAGCATAAAACGGCTGCCCACAGGACTTACTGGTGGGCAGCCGTTTTTACATGGTGATGATAACGCGGTATATGGTATAGAAACAAGTGAAGTATAATAGCGTGAAGATGATGCGCTTGATGATGGGGACAGGAAAGAAGCGGAAGGTCAGCTGCCCTAGCAGGATGCCGCCGGCTAAGCCAGGCAATAGGTAGGTGAATTCGTTTAATGCTGGCAAAAGGTCTACACCGCCAAGGGTAAAGGTCGTTAGCGATATCAGGTTGGAGAAGAAAAAGAAACCGATGGAGGTGGCTCGCAGTTCCCGAGCGGTTATGGCGGTGCTGGTAAGGTACATGATGATGGGCGGCCCCGCCATGCCCGTGGTCATGGCCATGGTGCCAGCGGCAATGCCGGTGAACAGTGTATTGCGGGGGCTGATGGCAATCTGCTGCTTGCGCAGCTGCATGATGGTCAGCGAGAAGAGTATCACGACGCTGATGAGGATTTTTAGATAGTGGGCGGGAATGATGGCATAAATCTGATAGCCAAGGGGCTGCCCGATAATGGCGCCTAGCAGCAGATAGCCGATAAGCTTCCATTTGGCTTCGCGATGCAGCAGGATGGTCTGGGCGATGTTGCCGCAGGTAGCCAATAGAATCATGATGGGGATGACGAGCTTGGGATCGTAGAAGAACATTAAAAGCGGCGCTGCGACGATGACGAGACCGAAGCCTGTGATGGACTGCAGGAAGGCTGCGAGAAAAACGCAGAAGAGCGGCGCGGTATGAAGCGAAAGATTTATAAGATATGTGTCCATAAAAGTACACCTGCCTTTCGGTGAGGATATCTTTATTATACTACAGCACACGGAACCATTTTGACTTCTCGGAAACAATAAGGGTATAATAAATTTAGTATTACCGTAATTTTTTCGTTTGTTTCGTGTCTTTCTGTGTAATTTGGAAGCCAGGAGGATTTCGATGATGCAGTTCAAATCCATACAAGCTCGTTTAACAACAATTTTTATCGGCATATCGTTTTTGACGATGCTGTTTTTAGGCAGCTGCGGTATTTATGGTGCAATGCAGGAGAATAATCGCCTGATTCGGGAATATCGCCGGGATATGGAAGACAGTGCCAAGCTTCAGCTGGAGTGGCAGACCCACTCGGCGTTAAGTGTAGTGGAAAACTGTTACCAGGCACAGTTGCGCGGTGAGCTCACCCAAGAAGAGGCTATGCAGCGTGCCGCTGACCTCATTCGCAATATGCGCTATGATAACGGGCAGGGATATTTTACCATTGATACCGACCAAGGCGTCAATGTGGTTTTGCTGGGAAGTGCCGCTGAGGGCAAGCTGCGGATTGATGCCAAAGATCCGAAGGGGCGTTATTATATCCGTGAGATGATCGAGCAGGCCAAACAGGGCGGCGGTTTTTCTGATTTTATGTTCCCAAAGCCAGGCCTTACTGAGCCGCTGCCCAAGCGCTATTATACGATGGAATTTGCGCCCTATCATTGGGTGATTGGCACGGGAATTTGGCTCGACCAGATTGACCGCCGGGTGGCCATGCGGGAAAAGGCCTTTGTACAGAACATGAAGGAACAGGTCATCCGCACCCTTACGGGACTGGTTTTGCTGGAAATCTTATTTGTTCTGCTGGCTATCTTTGTGGGGCGGCGGCTGGCCTATCCCATTCAAGTGGCCACCAAGCGAATGCGGGAACTGGGTAATGGTAAACTTAAGATGGATGCTCAAACGAAAGCGGAGATGCGGGAGCTTTCAAAGCGCAATGATGAATTTGGAGCCATGAGCCGGGCCATGAATGAGATGAATCAGAAGCTGTACGACAATCAGCGCGTCATCCTGCGCATGGCTCAAAAGGATGCCCTTACAGGCCTTGCCAATCGGCGTCATTTTACGGAGTTTATCCAAAAATGTTCCGACGATACCATGTTTACGCTGATTTCCCTTGACTTAGACCATTTTAAGGCAGTCAATGACAACTTTGGACATCAAACCGGTGATGCGGCCCTTTTGATTTTTGCCGAGGTCCTAAAGAGTCAGTTCACCGATGCCCTCAACGTTCGCATGGGCGGCGATGAATTCCTTGTGGTACTTACAGGCAAAGTTGACCCAGAGAAGACGGAAGCACGCTTGCAAGCCTTTATGCGGCAGCTGGTGGCTGTATACCGGCAGGATGAGGGCCTGAAATGCCTGACGGTCAGTGCTGGTATTGCCTATGCCAAGGAAAAGCCGGTCCCCATTGAGGTGCTCATGAATCACAGTGATGAGGCCCTCTATGAGGCAAAGGCCTGCGGCCGTTCCTGCTATCGTGTCTATCAGGAGGAAAAGAGTCAAGAGGACACTGTTGGCTAATGATTGATAAAACGAATCCCCGTTGACAAGTGAACTGCTCCCCGTCAAGAGGACAATAAAAAAATATAAGATTTCTTTGGTCGGCAGATTCGTCTGCCGGCCTTTTTATGCGGCTAAATACAAGGTATGTTTCTCTATCGGTGTTAGGATACCAAGGTTACGTTGCACACGCTTGTGGTTGTAATAATGAATGTATGCTTCAATCGAACGCATAAGTTCACACTTGCTGGTAAAACGTCTGCCGTAGTACATCTCCCGCTTAAGGATGCCCCAGAATCCTTCCATAGGACCGTTGTCAATGCAATGGGCTACACGGGACATGCTTTGT
>FNCM01000011.1 GCA_900100835.1 Selenomonas sp. WCT3
TTGACGGTTTGCTTTGTCAGCCGGTTGTTGACATCGTAGATATACTGTTCTTCGATGTCCTTGACCGTCCGGGTCAGGCGGTTGCCGGCGTTATCGTAGGTGAATCGCTCTGTATACTTCGGGTATTCGGCCTGCTGCAAACGGTTCAAGCTGTCATAGGTGTAGAGCGTCTTGCCTGCAAGTTCCTCTTTCTCGATTCTTTGGCCATTGCCGTCATAGCGATAGGTATTCTGGGCCAGGATTTTATCCGGTGTTGCTACGGTAAGGCTCGTTATGTTTTTATCCGCATCGTAGGCGATGTCCTGCCACATGCCGTTAGCATGGGTTATCTTTTGGATGGCGCCATCGGCATCGCGGGTAAATTTGACAATTGACTTGTCAAGTTCGTTGCATATGTCAACGAGTTGATTTGACTTGTCAAATCGGTAGCTGACTTGCCGGCCTGTAATGTCAGTCTGGCTTATCTTACGCCCCAGCTCATCGTAGGTATAGGCCAGCAGTGTCCTGCCGCTGGCTTTCTTCGTGAGCAGCAGGCCATCTTTGTCGTAGGTGTAGCGGTAGTCCATGCCGCCTGCAATGGCGGCAGTGAGCTGGCCATTGGGTGCATATTCATAGCTATTGCGCAGATTGCCTGCCTTGCGCTCGATAAGACTGCCGTAGACATTCCACTGGTACTCATTCGTTATACCATTGCGGTCTTGGAATTGGATTAGTTTCCCGTCGGCGGTATAGAGATACTCCTCCTGACTGCCATCCGGATAGGTTATGGCTTTCAGCTGGTTGTTGTCATCGTATGCATAGATGCGTTTATTGCCATTGCCATCCACGGCTTCGATGATATTGCCCGCAAAGTCGTAGGCATAGTTTTCTTTGCTGCCATCGGCTTTGCGGATTTCCGTGATGCGGCCCCAGCTGTCGAGGACGTAGCTCGTTTCATTGCCGTTGCCGTCAACGATGCCGGTGACATTGCCCTGCGCATCGTAGTGATAGGTTTGGCTTGCTCCTCCCTTGGTTTCGATATGCGTTTGCCAGCCGGCGGCGGTGTAGGCGTAGCTTGCACCACTGCCGCCAGCTGTCTCGACTTTGATGCGGCGACCCGCACGGTCGTAGGCGACAGTTTCGAGCAGCTTGCCATCGGTGCCGATGACTGCCGTCAGCCTGCCGGCACTGTCGTATTGATAGCGGTAGGACATTTCCTGCGGCAGCTGCCGCTCGGTTATGTTGCCTTCTTTATCGTAGACGAGTTTCTGCGTGCGGCCTTCGCTCGTAGTTGCCTGCGTCTGCTGATTCATCAGGTTGTACGTAAATCTTTCCTCGCGGCCGCAGTCGTCGGTGATACACAGAATGTTACCAGCTTTATCGTATGTAAACCGGGTTGTATTCTGCTGGCCCGTTGCGCTGTCGGTTTCCGGGTCATAAGCCTCGGGATGGACTTTTGAGTTAATACCCTATACTATTAATAAATACCCCATCACCCATATCTCTAACAATAAATCGCAGCTCACTATTTTTAAATATAATTTCTCCCCCTTTTATAGACCAATATATATTATTATTAAATCGTTCCAAGCATTTATATTCTTCAAATATTTCCATCAAGTTTTTAGATGTAATATATGTAACACTAATTTGATTACCTCTCATATTTTCTTTTATAATTTGATTAGAAACAATCTTTGTTAAGTCATTTATAATTTTACCGTAACACACTAATCCAGTTATTTCCACTAGTTCCATAAGCACCCCCCACCAAACATCAGTTTTTAAGTCAGGAATATATATATCACCCATTGCTTTTATATCGCAAATCATTTTTATCATACAAAACACTTTTTCATCAACCCCCATTTTTTCTATATATCCTTCTATCTCATCCACCGAAAAGCATTCATATTTTATCCTATTTTTTATTAATATGTTTTTTATATTTCGTATTTTTTCTAACACTTGACTCTTGTTATATCTCATATTATTCCGTAACATCTTCGATTGCATTATTTCCTCTACCTCCATCAGTTATAATTTGCCATCCTTTTTTTCCATCTCTAGGTATACCATCACCAGCATTTTTAGCCCATTGAGGCTGTGGAGCCACCTTACCTTCTAATAGAAATTGATCACGTGTCAATCTCACTTTTGATTCTATTTGCGCTTTATTACAAGGTGGGAGTGCTAAATTGTTAATTCTTTCAGCCGGCGTGGCCCCAGCTGAACCTCTTGTCACGAAAACGCCTGATGCCAAATGGTCTTTATCATTAGATGTAATGACAAATTCTTCCCCTTTCATTCCGCGTCTAATAAAAATAGGTCCATCGAATGATTTTATAGTATTAGTTGCTATTTCATCGTGCTTTAGCATTCCTTTGTGAGCATAAAATTTTCTAATCCCCTTATGCCCAATTTGTACTAATTGCTGATTTTTACTCTTTGAAAGTGAACATTTTTTATCATAACCACTTGGATCATAATAATCCACTGGGTTATTCGCGCAGTAAGCATATAGATTCAGCCCATCGCCGTGATACTCGTCTTCCTGCGTGAATCTGGCTATTGCTGGATTATAGAATCTGGCGCGCAGGTAGTATTGCTGGGTTATTGGGTCGAATTGCTGTCCTGTGTACTGGAAGCGGTTGGGAATTTGTTCTTCTTTTTCTACGGTGTTGCCGAAGGCGTCGTAGGTGTAGCGATTCTTTACGTTGCCTTCTGCATCTGTGATGAAGATGGTACTTCCCTGTTCATCGCTGGCGTAGTGGTACCAGGTTTTCTCTGGTTCGGATTCCCTTGCCCATAGGTCGCTGGTACGGATTAATCTTGTGATATTGCCGTCTGTTTCTTCGGTTATCACTTCCTTGTTTTCGTTGAAGATAAACTGCACGAGTTTGCCGTTTTCTTCCATTTCATAGCGCAGGCCTTCGGCATCGTAGCGGTTTATTTGGACATCGCCCGCTTTTGTTGTTACTTTGCTGGTTCTGCGGAAGGCGTCATATTCGTAGGTGTTCTTAGCATCTTGGAGCAGGTTGCCAGCATCATCGTAGCGATAGGTTTCCACCTGACCGTTGACGATTTGACTTGTCAACCGGTTGTTGACATCGTAGATATACTGCTCCTCGATATCTTTCGCCGTTCTAGTCAGCCGATTCCCCGCTTGGTCGTAGCTGAATCGCTCCGTATAGGTCGGATATTCAGCTTGCTGCAAGCAGTTCAGACTGTCATAGGTATAGACCACCGACTTTCTTGGCAAGCAGCAGTCAATTGGCCATTTGGCGCATATTCGTAGCTATTGCGCAAATCGCCAGCTTTTCGCTCGATAAAACTGCCGTAGACATTCCACTGGTTCTCATTCGTTATACCATTTCGATTTTGGAATTGGATTAATTTACTACATCTCTTATATCAAAAACAGACCATTGAAGTTCGCATAAAACAATAAACGGCCTGTTTTTTCCTAAGATATGTTGCAGCTAATTTGCCAATTCGTCGGTCTATTTTGAGAAAGTATTGCACTTAGCTTGACAATCCGTCGCCTAAATTATGGCACAGATACCTAGAACGGTGTGCATGAGGTTGCTGTTTCAGCAGCCCTCCCTATGTTACGCTTGATAGAAGTCTTGTTTCGGATGTGCGAAGTTTGAGTAACAACAGTTTTTTCACATATCGTCTTCTATAAAATCAAAATAATAATCATTTTTCTCATCCATACGTTCTAAAAAAGACTGCAAAGATTCCGCTATCATTTCATCATTTAAATACACAGGATATTTTCCCTTTTCCGGAGTAAGACATACTGTCAAAAACAAATCTGAATATATCTCAAAAAAGACCAGTCTTCCATCATTTAAATCGTAGCAATCAACCACCTCATTATATTCATACACATCCTGTTTTAGATAGAACTCTCCAATTTCCATTGGAGGCATAATCCGATCTATACAAGCCTTGTCACACGCACACAAAAATCCATATCCCAACTCTCTGTATATCTCTTTCAACTCCTCAGGAATAACAATACCTAAGTCTCTCTCCGTTTTTTTTACTTCATTATACCAATTATCACGTCTAAAAAAAACATGTTTATACTCTGATGCATTGTATTGTGTATATTCATTAGGTAATACATACTTCTTAAAATTAACGCAAAATGACATAATGTTCACTTACCTTTCCCTCTAAAAAATTTATTCCAAATGCTTCCTGCCCCATGAATTCCACCTTGATGCTCATTTGGATATTTTGCTGGATGAATATTATACCATTCAAAAGGACCCCCAAATCTATTAGGAATAATCTCGTGAGCATCATAGTAATCACCCGCCGATCTAATTTTAATTCCATTTTTAGAATAAACATCTTCGGTATACTTCGGCCATTCCTGCCCTGTATGCTGTTCCCATTCCGTTCTAAGTTTGCTTCTCATTTTTCCAAAAGCCACCCTATGTTTATTGTATTCGCCTACTGCTAGTTTCTGATATCTATTTTTTCTTAAGTCTTCAGCCAGTAAATGAATTTGTTCTCTTGTAAGTTTCCTTCCTGTTTTTGCCTCAATATCACGCACTATCTTTCGTGCATCCCATGCACTATTTAAAGGCTTCCATACCTCTTTATAATACCCACTCGGATCATAATAATCCACAGGGTCGTTCGCACAGTAAGCATAAAGATTCAGCCCATCGCCGTGATATTCATCTTCCTGCGTGAATCGGGCGATGGCTGGGTTATAGAATCTTGCGCGCAGATAGTATTGCTGGGTTATCGGGTCTAGCTGCTGGCCGGTGTATTGGTAGCGGTTGGGGATTTTTTCTTCCGCTTCTATTGTATTACCGAAAGCATCATAGGTGTAGCGGTTCTTTACTTCGCCATTCTTTCCCGTGATGAATACAGTACTTCCCTGTTCATCACTGGCGTAGTGGTACCAGGTCTTCTCGGGCTCAGCTTCCATCGCCCAAAGGTCGCTGGTGCGAATCAGTCGGGTGATGTTTTCCCCTTCCTGTTCCGTTATCACTTCCTTGTTTTCGTTAAAGATGAACTGTACAAGCTTGCCGTTTTCTTCCATTTCGTGACGCAGGCCTTCGGCATCGTAGCGGTTTATTTGCGTTATGCCTGTCTTGGTGGTCACCTTGCTCGTCTTGCGGAAGGCGTCGTATTCATAGATGTTATTTCCATCTTGGAGCAGATTACCTGCGTTATCGTAGCGATAGTTTTCCACTTGACCGTTGACGATTTGACTTGTCAATCGGTTGTTGACATCGTAGATATACTGCTCCTCGATGTCTTTCGCCGTTCGGCTCAGCCGATTCCCCGCTTGGTCGTAGCTGAACCGCTCCGTATAGGTCGGATATTCTGCCTGCTGCAAACGGTTCAAGCTGTCATAGGTGTAGAGGGTCTTACCCGCCAGCTCGTTTTTCTCGATTCTTTGGCCGTTGCCGTCATAGCGGTAGGTGTTCTGCGCAAGGATTTTATCGGGCGTGGCTACCGTCAAGCTCGTTATGTTCTTGTCAGCATCATAGGCAATATCCTGCCACATGCCGTTGGCATGGGTTATCTTTTGGATGGCACCATCGGCATCGCGGGTAAATTTAACAATTGACTGGTCAATTTCGTTGCATATATCAACTAAGTAATTTGACTTGTCAAACTTATAGCTAACCTGTCGGCCGGTGATGTCGGTCTGACTGATTTTACGTCCCAGCTCATCATAGCGATAAGAAAGAAGTGTTCTGCCACTGGCTTTCTTGGCGAGCAGCAAGCCGTCGCGGTCATAGCTGTAACGGTAATCCATGCCGTTAGCTATCGCGGCAGTCAATTGACCGTTGGGCGCATATTCGTAGCTATTGCGCAGATTACCTGCCTTGCGCTCGATAAGACTGCCGTAGACATTCCACTGGTACGTATTCGTTATACCATTGCGGTCTTGGGATTGGATTAATTTTCCATCGGCAGTATAAAGATACTGCTCCTGCGCTCCATCTGGATAGGTTATGGATTTCAGCTGGTTGTTGTCATCGTATTCGTAGGTACGTTTATTGCCATCGGTGCCGATGACTGCCGTCAGCCTGCCAGCGCTGTCGTACTGGTAGTGGTAGGACATTTCCAGCGGCAGCTGCCGCTGGGTAATATGGCCTTCCTGGTCATAGAATATGTTTTGGGTGCGACCTTCGCTGGACACAGCCTGGATGCACTGATTCATCAGGTTGTACGTGAATTTTTCCGCACGGCCGCAATCGTCTGTAATGCTCAGGATATTGCCAGCTTTATCATAGGTGAACCGGGTTATGTTCTTCTGCCCTGAAGCCTGGTCGATGACACATTCTGCCACCAGCCGGTCTGCTGCATCGTAGTCCCGCTGGATTTTACTGCCATCGGGGAGCTGAACCTCTGTGATGTTGCTGTTGGCATCATAGCGGGATACTTCCACAAGACTGCCAGCAACATCCGTTACGGATGTGCGGCAATTGCCTGCGTCATAGGTATTTTTCACATAGACCTTACCAGAGTATATTTCCCCAGTAAAACACATTTAAAAAGGCCATAATCAGTTATTCTGCTTATGACCTTTATGGTAATTAGTCTCTCATCTACTTATGATTTACTACATTTCACATAATACTTCATAAGTATATCATTTAAACATCCTTTAATCTCTTTCAATTCTCCTCCAGGTATTCTGTGTTCTATATACTCATTGAACATAGCATTCAACCATTCATCATTATACCCCCAATATAACGCTTCGGCTATTATACCAAAATCATCAGAAATATATGCATACAAATCATCATAATATATTAATAAATCATCATCCTCACAAGAATTATATACTCTAAAATATATCTCCTCTTCTATAGACTTAATTAGTTTTCTTTCTTTTATCGGAATCCTATATCTAAACTGTCCTGGCGGATCATTTCTTAACTGCTTTATTTTTTCACAAACTTTCAACCAGCTCTTTCAATATCTCAACCGCTTTTATATTTGCCATAACAAAACACCTCCTATTTCCACAACCCATTATTTTTCAACCACATTTTTCCTACTGATATCACTTTACAATGTGTGACCTAATAATCTTACCAGTCTCTATATCTATATCATATCCAACGCCAATAAAATTTGCTGCAGTTATAACATGTCCATGATGACTCATCCCCTCATACGGCATATTAATTTTATCCTTGAACTTTTCTGTTACGCTTTCTACCTGCCATATTATGTTGTCGTTTTTATCAATACAATATATATTGTTTACTGGCTCATCTATAGATACAGGCTCTAATAGAATTACTTTCCTACCTTCATAATATATTGTTTCTAAAACTTTATACTTTTTTGATATATCCATCTTACTCACCTACAAATTATTGACAATTACAATTTTCTCTCATTTTTAAATCCCCCTATTCTCTTTCCAATAGTATCAAATTGTACGCCACCTTCTTTACCCCATCCATCTAATGGATTAACCACACCAATCCTTAGACATTCTCCTTTGGGTATTTCTACATCACAAGTGTAAATAGGCTCTTGAGGCAATGCAAATTTTCCTTAATTTGTGTAGGACTAAGACCTTCAATATCTTCTCATCATCCATCCCCCCTTCATTTGCGATCCATTTTTATCATACACTCTAGCAAAAATTGTATTTTCCTGTAATTTTTCCAAATGGATATCGGCACATAGGATACGCACACGGTTATCCCGTCGTTCCAGACAACTCCCCACGTTGATAAGCCAACGGCGTCCCAGATGCTGGCCGGGATTCTCATAGATGGATTCATAGTAGACAAATACATGATCCCCCACGTCTGGCATAGAGTACTGATAGTTGTTGACGGTATTTTCATACGGTATCCAGCAGGTGTCTTCGATTGCTTGATGTTCATCGCAATCAAATTTTACTTTGACATTTGTTCCCTCAACGGCCAGTATGGTACCAGTAAGCTGCTGGGGCATATTCGTACGGCGAAGTTCCTCCTCGGCCGTCGGACGGCAGCCCTCTTTGGGGCGTATATTCTCTTTGACCTTCCGGCAGGTACTCACGGGCAGAGTAATCGTTTTGATTCTGTCATATCCTGCCAGCTCCCGCCGGGAGAATGGTACAAAGCCTAAACTGAGCTGAATCTGATCGCTCGCGCAGTTAGTAAACAGAAAATGTCCGGTTGTTTCTGCCAACCGCACCAAGAATTGCCAATCCGTTTCCTCGTGCTGATACAGCATACGCGGCAAAACAGGATTATCCTGCACAGCTATCTGTAGGCCATACGGCTGGCCGATGACATTGGCTACATCGCTAAGTGTTTTTCTCTCGGATTGGAACGTACGGCTGTGCCGCTTGATATCCATCGCTTGCGACCCTCTATCCTTTGTACCAAGGACATGTCCGCCGCAGGTAGTGCGATGAATTGCAGGTCACAGATTCCATGCTGGCCTGCCCTGGTATCTATTTGGATTTTTCTATACGCTGATAGGGCAAGCCTTCGACTTTTAGCTGTCCTAATGTAACCTGTTCCATATATCCTCCTGCTAACCTATCATTCGTCACCGTTCGACTCTATTTTCCGTGCCCACCAAGTTGCCAAGCAAACAAACACCAGCGTCCCCCAGGCAAAGATATCATCCGGCGTGCTGATAATCTCAATCAATGTTCTTATAATCACCAAATACAATAAATAGATAAATTTCATAGTCTTATCCTTTAGTATGTATAGAATTTATAGATATGCACCCGATAGGTGTTTTTTTCTTCCTGTATCGATATTTTCCATTTTCCCTTTTTATAAACCAGTCCTTTTCCACCTTGATTTTTTACTTTTTGCCAATCATCATGAGTTAGTTGCGAATTATAAAATTGCATAACTTCTTCGATTGACAATTCAGTATGATAGTAAACATTTAATGATACGGAAGACCTTTCTCTTATTGCTTCATTCTTTTCTACCTCTTCGGTTTTATCTGGGACAGGCAACTCGTCATATATTTCATACATAACTTTGGGGTCACGACTAAAATCATCGCCATTTATCATATAATTTTCAAATGAATCATATACGGATAGCAGCATACCTACAAAAAGCAAATACATTACAATTTTTCTTACCAATCATATCCCCCTACACTGCACAATCAACAAACAACAATCGAATTTTCCTCTCTAATATCTATATATTTTATAAATATTTACTCGATATTTTTCATTCTCATCTTGAACCGCTATTTTCCATTTGTCTTTTTTAAACAACACCATGCAATTGCCATCTTGTTTATCGATTTGTTTCCACCCTTTATCGGTTAAGTACATAATATAAAATCGTTTGATTTGTTCCTTTGATAATCTTGTACAATAATATATATCCAATGACACGGAGTATCTCTCTCTTATGGATTCTTTTTTTTCAATCTCGTTTGTATTATCAGGTATTGGCAACTCGCCATATATCTCATATAAGACTTTCGGATCACGCTTAAAATCATTACCATTTTCCCAATAATTCATAACAGCACTATATAAAAAACACAACAGCCAAAGAACCATAAGATAGACTACGATTTTTTTTGCTCGTTGCATAATAAAAACACCTCTATATTGCAATCAACTATTCATCTCCCTTTTTATCCAAAATAACGCCTGCATTCTGATCCAAACTAAGACCTTCTCCATAGGACAACCCCAAAGACAAATAATAATAGTCATGATCCATATTTTCTGGATTCGGCAATTTCTCTTCCGCTATCATTTTTCTGATATTCTCTTTTGTAAGGCTTTTCTCTTTTCCATTTTGCTGGGCGCTATTTATCAGCTGGGCATACTCGTTATTATCAATCGATTATCATACTTTGCATTGCTTTATCCTCCACTCACGTACTGCTGTAGATTTTGTATATATCCACAAAATATTTATCTACTTCATTATGAACCGATATTTCCCATCTTCCCTTTTTAAAGGCGATTCCAGTTCCGCCTTGATCTTCAATTTGTTGCCAACCTTTATCAACTAACTTTTCGATGTAAAACTGTCTAATATCCTCATCGGATAGACTTGTGTGATAATAAACATACAAGGATAGAGAATATCTTTTTCTTATAAACTCTTTTCTTTCAATTTCCTTCGTATTATCAGGGATCGGCAACCCGTCATATATTTCATACATAACTTTAGGGTCACGACTAAAATCATCGCCATTTATCATATAATTTTCAAATGAATCATATACGGATAGCAGCATACCTACAAAAAGCAAATACATTACAATTTTTCTTACCAATCGTATCCCTCACACTGCACAATCAACAAACATGAGCATATACCCCGAAAAGATTATCTTAGAGGTATTTATAGTATCAATTAATGAAACTCAATCGATTTTATTGATTTTTCCACCAACTCTTTGCTTGTCTTATTGTTTTCGTTATAAATATAAGTAATAATCCAATAATCTTCGCCCGAATGAATACCAAAACATTCAAACGTGTATGGATAACTATTTTTCTTGGCCGATAATTTTGCATAAGTCATATTCTGTCCATAGATGTTTTTTCCTTCTATCTTTTCACAACATTTGTCATCTAAATCACCATAATCCATCAGGAAAGTATCTTGCGAAAAATCGATTTCCTTGTTGGAATCATCTATTACACCATGATCTACCGCTACAGTAATATCATCTACTTGATGATAAAACTTCTCTTCTTTTTTTACACCCTCCACATTGTCAATTTTCGTATATCCATCTAACACAAACGGTAGTTTTATCGATAATTTTTTCCATCCGATTGCTCTAACACTGTACTTTCCCAAGCATCATTACTACTATCTCCAGCGTTTATATCTATATTCAAAACACTACCTCCTAATAATAAAAGAAATAATACAACGACCACGAATAATGCCTTGATTTCAGTCATCATAAGAATACTAACTCCTTAAATTTTTTTACACATAAACTATTTTTTACTAATTTCTCCTTTTAGTCCATTCTTATCAATTGACACACCTTCATGTAATGTTCCATCTTCTACCGACACACTTCCAGAGTATCCAACTTTTAGTTTTTCAATCCGTCCCTCATTTTCTTTCTAGTAGCACCATATCTATCAAGCAATTCATGCCACTGATGGACGATTCAAATCCAAAATATCCATCTCTGATTCTTCCAATATATCTTCAAAAGCTTCACATCCATTTTCTGTAATATATTTTAACACTGAATCTGAAATCGGCAAAATTTCTAACCACGTAACAATACAGTCATCCATTTCGAGATAGAAATCTGTATTCCAGCTAAACGGCCTTACAAATAATATATGTTTCATATTTGTATTTTTGTAATACATTTTCACAACATCTGTATAAATTGCACCTGGATAACAATCATAGTGTGAATTAATTATATTAAAGCAACAAATCCCCATAATATTAGGATATAAACTATATTTTTTCTTCCTACCCCTATAAATTCTACACATACAGGCTTATTATTAAATCTACGATTTATACAATGACAAAATGTACCTGCTGAACCATAATATATTTTATTAGGATAATCCCCAATCGTTTTAATGATTCGGACTTCCGATTGTTCCTTTTCATCAAAAAAACTATTTATTACATAGTCATTATCTCCTTTGCCTTCTAATAAATTCTTCTTATAAAATTTTATAATATCACTATATTTTGTGTAATCCATATAATACTCCCTAATAACCACAAACTTCCATTTTCTTAATATATTCAAGTTCTGCATCCGAACATCGCAGGGATTCAGATATAGTTTCGGCCACACTCTTTGGCAAATTACCAAATTTTAATCAATATTCCAAAGTTCCTTTTTTATTCGATTTGAATCTTCGATATCCGATTCAAATAGCTCCCTCCCTTCGTTTGTCATATTTGTAAAATGCCACCTATCATCTGCATGTTTCAATAAAATAATCTTGCCTGGCCAATAAATCAATTCTTCTCTTTCCTCCCCTTCATTTAAACAATTTATCACCTTACTATACAGGCCAATATGATTCCCAATGATTTCTTCTCCATATTCATCTTCCAACAACCATATATACCTATACACACCTCTCTTCCAAGTAGCATACATGCTTATTCCGTAATCAACATCATGAATTATGAATTTCCTTGCTACTTCCTTTACCACATCTTCTATCTGTTCATTATTATTTATAATATCCGATACATCTATGTCTTCTATTACACTTCCATAACCTCGATATATGTATCCTTTCTCCATTGCACTCCCTTATTTACTATTATTTCATGTCGATAACCTTCATTTCTTTTGCTATAATCCAACCAGATATACCATATGAACCATCAACATTGTATATCTTGTAATCACTCATCTCTAACTTATGCTTTAATTCATCAAAAGATTTATAATAAATCGGCCAATCATCTCCTTTCCCCTGCAATAATACATCCTCATTTAAATTTATAAATGTTTCTACATCAATTACAGATAAATCATATATAGCATTTCCAGGTAAAATATACCCGAACCGACTTGCCATAACATCCTTAAAATCTAGTTTTTTATAGTCATCTCCTGTATCTATTACCATATAAATACTTTCATTTTCTAAATCATACTATATTTTATAACTGATGAATCATGAAACATAACTTAATCCTCCAAAACCATTCCTGTACCAGCTAAAAACTCAAATCTACCGACTGCCATAGCAATTTCATCGCCAGTTAATCTTCTTACCTTTTAAGCAATGAATTCAAACCACCGATGGGCGATTTAAATCCAAAAGATCCACCTCTTGTTGCTCCAGATAGTCTTCAAATGCATCACTGCCATACTCACGAATATATTCATATTCCGAGTCAGATACAGGCAAAGCTTCCAGCCATGTTACCATACAATCTCCCATATCCAACGTAAATTCCGAATCCAAGGTATATGGATTCGTGAGCATCAAATGTTTCATATTGAACTCTGGATAGAATAATTTTATAACATTTGGGTATACAACACCTGGATAGCAAGCAAAATGTGAATTAATAATATGGAAACAACATGTACTCAGTATATTAGGAAATAATTCATACTCCTTTTGTGCCACTGCCACGAATTCCACGCGTAGCGGCTTATTATCAACTTGAAGATCTATACTATACGGAAACGTCCCTACTGTCCCATAATACATTTCATCTAAATATTCTCCTTCTGTCTCTACAATAAAGACTTCACTTGTTTCCCTTTTATCAAGATATAGTTCAACCCGAAAATCCCCCTTCTTTTTTCCTTTTAAAATATTATTGGAATAATATTTTATAATCTCTTTATGTTTTGTATAATCGTTACATTCTTGCATATGCCTATCTCCAATCATATTTACACAATTGATGGACGATTTAAATTTAAAAAGTCAACCTCCTTTTTATCTAATAAATCTTCAAAGGCTTCACTTCCATTTCTCTTAATATATTCAAGCTCTGCATCCGAAATTGGAAGCACTTGCAGCCATGTTACTATATACGGGCCAATATCAACAGTATATTCTCCATCCCATATAAATGGTGTGGCCAAATATATGTGTTTCATATTAACATCCGGATAATACATATTTACCACATTCGGATACACCAAACCCGGTTCAAACCCATATTTAGAATTTATAATATTAAACGAACATGTGCTTATTATATTAGAAAAAGTCTTATCGTCTTCATAAGCCACTCCCAAGAATTCACCACGCAGAGATTTCCCATCCAACGACATCCCGATATCATATTCATAGGTACCGATTGTTCCGTAACTAATTATTCCGTCTTCAGGCGCTTGAAAAAGATCTATCATATGTTTTTCTTTTTCATCTCCATATTTAAACACCTTTATCTTGTCTAAAGAATCATTTTCTACGATATTATCGACATAACATTGAAATATCTTTTTATTAAATTCTATATTCATTTCTTACTCCTTTATTCTCCAAGATATATTCCACTTGACTCTTCCATTTTATGACATCGATTACTCGATGGAAGTTCCGGACGATAATGATTCGGATTATTATATTCATTCAAAAATTGTTTTCTTGATATTCCCCTTTCAGCTGCACTCTGTTGATGCTTCCAAAATTCATAACCAGGTTTATGGCCTACATCCCACGATTTCCCTTCATGAATAATTTTTCCAGTTAAAGGATCTCTAACCTCACCTCCACCAGCTTTTTTAGCTCTGTTCCATACTAACTTTCTTATCTCTTTTCTAAAATGACTTGGTCTCCTATATCGTATCTTTTCTATAAGTGTTAACTTATTTTTATGAATTAACTTTGCTTCGCCTGTTTTAACTTTATTCGCCAAACTTTGCTTCGGCGATGTGTAAATACTTGTACAATCTTGCGTGCCATGAGATGCACTGGCCATAAAACTAGCAGATGATTTTGCAGCCATAGCAGTTCCCGCAGTTGCCAACGCTAATCCACCGGCTGACACCGGGACGCCTACAGCAGCTAACGCACCACCGCTTCCTACACTGGCAACCATGCCTCCTGCCTCTAAGCCAGTGCCAGCCGCAAATTCGCTCGCACCAGCAATCACAGCTAATGCATCGCCAGTCACTCTGCCAGCTTTATAGCCCAGTGTCCATTCTTTTGGCTCATTTGGATGACTAAGACCTAGCGAAAGATTTTCCTGTGCTGAATTGGCCAAGCCATGTATAAATTGCTTTATTGTTCCCAGCACCTGTGACATCAAGTCGCTAAAATCCGGGTCTCTGGGCGTATTTGTTTTCCGTGGTTGCGTTACTGGCTCCAATACCTGTGATGTTTTGCCGATATACCACACTTTCCCATCCGCGCCGTGGTCATGGAGGCTGTTGAGATTTATCTCACTACCTGCCACCATCAGCCGGTTAGCAAATGGCCAATTTTCATCAATATCCCAAGTTCCTTTTTATTCGATTTGAACCTTCGATATCCTATTCAATCTTCAAGACTTTGATTTGTCTTTTTCCTTTTATGCACAATCATTTCTGTCAAGCAATTTAAACTACTGCCGGATGCTTCAAATTCCTTATAATTATTTTTTATTCGATTTGATTCGTCTATATCGCTATATATCAGTTCAAAATCAGTCTTTTCCATTGATGCAAAGCGATTTTCATCGACGTCATGTTTTAGTAATATGATTTTCCCTGGCCAGTAATGCACCTCCATCCTTTCCCCTGCAAGGTCATTGATAAGGTTATTATACAGTCCGACCCGTCTTTCTTTTGTCGTTTCATCATATTCATCCATACCCAGCCAAACATATCGATATAATCGCTTCTCCCATGCCACACAAACGCTCTTGACACTCTTCGCATCTGCTTTTATGAATTTCCTTGCGATTTCTTGGATTTTTTCTTCTACGGTATTACCACTATTTACGATATCTGCGATATCAATTTCTTCGATATCATTTCCGACTCCTTGATATACAACTGCTTTTTTCACATTTGCATCCCAGACTACATTATCATCAGCGTCTAAAATCAAGCATGGTTCATTGAATCTGCTTATTTCAATCAAATCATTTTCTTGATAGTCTCTTTGACCAGTTTTTATAACCTTTTCTACCAAGAACGTGCATGCATAGTATTCTTGATATTCACTATCACATTCATCTAATTCATTATTTGTTTCATAGATCGTATCAATCACCCCAGATAATATCATCCCATCTTTAAATTTGATTACTAATCTATCTCCGTTGTAGTATCTATCAATTTTACATATCATTTCGTCCATTTTCAATCTCCTTTATACCACTCAGGTCTAGCCGGTACTATATGTGCAGCCCCCTTTTTATCATAATGAATAATAGCATTTGTTGTATCATAATAACATTCATCATGAACATTATAGTATTTACCAATGACTTCATCGCAATGTATACGTTGCTTATTGGTTCCTTCTTTTATTTTCGTTCGATCTGCATATTTATCTAATAACATTTGCGCATCCTTAGTTAAAATACTTTTATGATTTCCCTTTGCAACTTCTTGCTTATAATTATTCGTTCCCAGTATATGTTTATCTTGCTGCCCTTGATTAACTCTAATACGAATCGAACCTGTTGAAACTTTATTCTTATCAAAATTTTCTTTTAAAGAATTACCGTTCGTATATTGACTCGACTTTGAAGCATCTGCCATAAAGCTGGTTGCTGATTTAGCCGCCACAGCAGCTCCAGTAGTTGCCAACGCTAATCCACCTGCTGATACAGGAACGCCTACAACAGCTAAAGTACCGCCGCTTCCTATACTGGCAACCATGCCGCCTGCTTCTAAGCCAGTACCAGTTGCAAATTCGCTCGCACCAGCAATCACGGCTAATGCATGCCAGTCACTTTGCCAGCTTTATAACCTAGCGTTCATTCTTTTGGCTCATTGGGATGACTGAGACCTAGCGAAAGATTTTCCTGTACTGAATTGGACAAGCCATGTATAAATTGCTTTATTGTTCCCAGCTCGTGCGGCATCAAGTCACTAAAATCCGGGCCTCTGGGCGTATTTGTTTTCCGTGGTTGTGTTACTGGCTCCAATACCTGTGAAGTTGTGCCGATGTACCATACTTTCCCATCCGCTCCATGGTCATGGAGGTTGTTGAGATTTATCTCACTGCCTGCCACCATCAGCCGGATTTGGGTCAGTGCTGACATGTCAACTTTTTTCGCACAGATATGGATAGCATCCTGCGCTTTTATGGTTACTTTGCCGGTGCTTTGGAATGATAACTTATCGCCGTCCGTCAAGCTAAGAGCTCCACCTGCACCGCTGGCTCCCATATCGCCGGGATTGAGATACAGCTTTTTTCCATGCTCGGTGGTTAGCGACCGATTTTGATAGTCTGCCATCGACTGGCAGGTGCTATCGATACCGCCATTTGTCCGCACACAGCCAATCGCTTCAGCATTTTGCTCATCGTGATTGGGAATGTATAGGATTGCCTTGGTTCCCACCTGCGGCATCAGATACATGAGATTGTTGCTGGTGGGAACCCAGGAATAAGGATATGTGGCCGCCGCACTAAATATGCTTCGTGCGCCAGCAGATAAGTAAATACCACCTCCTCATGCTGCAGCGTTATCTCTTTTTCTCACTTCATTTTCTCTCCAGTAGCATCTTATCTATCAGGCAATTCATACCACTGATGGACGATTCAAATCCAAAATATCCATCTCTGATTCTTCCAATATATCTTCAAAAGCTTCACATCCATTTTCTGTAATATATTTTAACTCTGAATCTGAAATCGGCAACATCTCCAGCCATATAACAATGCAATCATCCATTTCAAGATAAAAATCCGAATCCCAAGTAAATGGATCAACAAGCAAAATGTGCTTCATATTAGCTTTAGGGTAAAACATTTTTACAACGTTCGGATAAACAATACCTGGGTAACAATCATAATGAGAATTGATAATATGAAAACAGCATGTACTCATTATATTAGGATATAATGAGTATGTTTTTCTTCCAATCCCTACGAACTCTATTCGTAAAGGTTTATTGTTATATTTATGCCCTATATCGGAAAGAAACGTCCCAACCGAACCATAATACATTCTATTTGGATTGTCGCCTTCAGTCTCTACAATAAAGACTTCACTTGTCTCCCTTTTATCCAGGTATAACTCTACCCGAAACTCTCCTTTCTTTTTTCCTTTCAAAATGCTATTGGAATAACAATTTATAATTTCCTTATGTTTAGTATAATCGTTACACTCTTGCATATATTCCTCACCTACAATGCTCTTTGCACAATTGACGGACGATTTAAATCCAATAAATCAACTTCATGTTCATCTAACATATTTTCAAAGGCTTCACTTCCATTTTCTTAATATATTCAAGTTCTGCATCCGAACATCGCAGGGATTCAGATATAGTTTCGGCCACACTCTTTGGTAAATTACCAAATTTTAATCAATATTCCAAAGTTCCTTTTTTATTCGATTTGAATCTTCGATATCCGATTCAAATAGCTCCCTCCCTTCGTTTGTCATATTTGTAAAATGCCACCTATCATCTGCATGTTTCAATAAAATTATCTTCCCAGGCTAATAAATCAATTCTTCTCTTTCCTCCCCTTCATCTAAACAATTTATTACCTTACTATACAGGCCAATATGATTTCTGATGATTTCCTCTCCATATTCATCTTTCAACAACCATATATACCTATACACACCACTCTTCCAAGTAGCATACATGCTTATTTCTCAGCAGCTGCGGCGTCTCCAGGGTTAAGGTCCGGATGGTATTTTCGCGCCAGCCGGCGAAAGGCTTTTTTGATTTCTTTTTTGTCGGCCTTAGGCGTCAGCTCTAGTATCTTGTAATAATCTTTCATGCTTTATCTCCAGATAATAGAAACGGGGTGGATTTTTTATCCACCCCATCAACCTGATTTCCTCGAAAAGCATCATGCGGTTTGTTTGTGAAATAATCTTTGCCATGTTTCTATCTCCTTTATATGACTTATCCTAAGATTGCGGCTTTAAATCTTTCAGTACCACCACATAGGCAGAATCCTAGGCTTCTGTTTAGGCAAGACCAGCTATAGCCACTGGCTTGCAATCCACATTCCATCCCCATTCCGAAAAGACCGGAAGAATCACACGACTTCCCTGCCAATCCGACGGGACTTCCACCAAAATTCCATCGCCCTGTACCGTTCCGACATAATAATCGTCATCCATCCAGACCGGGATTTCTTTCCCGTTCCAATAATCATCAGCCAGCAAAGATTGTCCTTCACCATCCACAGTTCGAGGAACAATCTTTACCATGACCTTGTTTGTTTCTTCCTCGTGAATCGTCTCCACCGTAAGCTCTGCTTCCAGCTGTGGGAAAAGTTCTGCCTGCTCACCAGGTTTTAACTCCCGTAACGTCAGATTGTCACCAGGATTTTTGATATCAAAGATTCGGCCAGAAGTGCCATCACATACTTCGTGCCCAGTATCCTTGCCCTCCAGCCGGCCACCGGTTCCATCGCCAAAAGTTTTGCGAACTACCACCCGCAGGTGACGAATAGCCGCTGCGGGCACGGGCAGCGATAAATCCACCTTGCCGCTGGCATCTGCCCTTCGCAGGATTTTCCCCACCGGCCAGTTATCCATCAGCATCTTTTCCCCTAGCACCGGAACTGCTGCTACATTCGGCGCGATTTCATACGTGATATCACTGGCATAGCTGTTAGCCTGCGGTGTGGCCTGTTTGCCGCCCAGCGCCAGCATATACACCTTGATACCAGCCTTGCGGCAATCTGCCATCCCTTCCTGAAAGGATTTCACCGACGCTAAAGTCTGCGCACTGGTTGGCAGCATGATTTCGCCATCGGAGATTATCACGATGCTGCGATTTACTTCTCCATCCGCCGAGAATGTTTCCACCGCTTTTTTCATCGCGGCCCCCGTATTGGTGTAGCCCGCATAGTTAATGCCCTGCAACGGTGCTACCGGCAGCCTAGCATCAGCATGCCAATTACGAGTATCACGAAACATCGCCCTAACATCATGAATCGGATCTTTTTCGTTTTATCTCCCTCCTTATAAAAGATGATTGTTTCAGAATTATCCTATCGCTGAAAAACTTTCATCTTTTTTTCATGGTATTTCCTTTTAAACGATATACCTCTCAATACTAAAAGTCCATTAAGGGATAATGAAAGTTTTTCCCAAATAATATAAATCTCAATTTTCATATATAGGACTTTTTTACCGGTTTTGTTCAAAATTTCGAAAAAAACATACTTAGCCTTGAATTTGGCAGGGTCTTTTTACCCAATGTTATAATTATGTTTTTAATTAAAAAATAATCTAGTATTTTGTAAACCTATGTCTATCATTCTTATACAAAAACAGTTCCATAACGACAAGGAATTATTGCCGTCATGGAACTGTTTACTATTACTTGTTATTTACTTTTGAAATTCTGCCAAAATCGTTTTCTTGGCAATCTTGCCAGTTGTCGTGCGCGGCAGTTTATCCATACGATGGAATTCCCGGGGGATCTTATAGAGAGCCAGGTTATTCTGCAGGAATTGCTTGAGCTCTCGGATGTTTACCTCAGCCCCTTGATTGACGCTGTAGAAGCAAGCCCCCGCTTGTCCACGAAGTTTGTCCTCAATGCCAACGACTGCGGCCTCATGAATGCCAGGGAATTGGTAAATCACCTCTTCGACTTCACGAGGATAGACATTTTCTCCCATGCTGATAATCATATCTTTGATGCGGTCGACGATATAGATATAGCCGTCTTCATCAGCGCGGGCCACATCGCCGGTATGGAACCAACCGCCACGCATAGCATCATGGGTCACATCCGGAAGATTCCAATACCCCAGCATGACGTTCTCCCCTTTGACGATGAGCTCGCCCACTTCTCCCTGCGGGACTTCCTTGCCCTCGTCATCGATGAGTTTCCATTGCAAATCCGGAACCACCGGCCCACAGGAGCCCACCTTGGTCTTCCCCAGTGGTGTCATGGTAACAATGGGCGCCGTCTCCGATAAGCCATAGGCTTCACAGATATCCAAGCCGAATTTCTCCGTGAAATCCTGCTGGATTTTTAGCGGCAATGTCGTACCAGCACTGACTACCAGCCGTACGCTCTTCATATCCTCCGGTGTTCCCAGTTTAGTCAACAGGCTACAGATTGACGGTACGATATAAAGTTCGGTGATGCCTTCCTCACGGATCGTGCTGATGGTCGTTCGCGGTGTAAAAGAATCAAGAATCACGATGGTGGCACCAACGCTCAGGGTATAAAACACCGCACAGGTGAGGCCATAGCAGTGATACATGGGCAGCACACAAAGGGCCTTATGTCCCGGCTGACAGCCCATATAGGCAATCTGCTTCGTATTGAAGATGATATTGTGATGGGAAATGACGGCTCCCTTCGGATTGCCGGTCGTACCAGAAGTATAGATAATCTGACAGGGATTGTCCGCACTGAAATACTCCGAAAGTTCCGGTGCTTCCTCGATTCCCTTCTTGAGCTTGCCAATGGAGCGAATATCATACTGCGCCACTTTAAGCTGGCAGCGCAGCTGCGCCAACGCATCGACAAGATTCAGCGGCTGATAGGTAAGCAGCACCCGTATCCCCGCATCTTTGATGATATAGGCAATCTCGCGGCTGCTCAACTGGAAATTGAGGGGAACCGCGATAGCCCCCAGCGACGCAATGCCCATATAGGCAAAGATAAATTCAGCACTGTTGCGGGTAAAGATTCCCACTCGGTCACCTTGATGTACCCCCGCTGCATAGAGTCTGTCGCGACAGGCTTTCACTGCTGCTTGGAGTTCTTTATAGGTAAAACGGCGCTCATGGTCGACGATGGCCAAATCATTTGGCGCACCTTGATAAATCAAATCATGAATAAGCATTTTTATCACTCTTTTCTCTTTTGACAAAAATTAGTACCTGATGCTAATTTTATACCAGGTACTAATTTTTGTCAAAGAGAAAATAAAAGCGCAGCTGAATCAGCTGCGCTCTTCGAAGTCCAATCTCTCAGTCTTCGTCTTGACCGTATTCTACCCAGTAAGTGATAAGCGTTGCCACTACTGCCAGAATCAGCCACACGTATGATGGTACCATGTTGCTCGTTACCTCCTTGGGTCACTTTGGGCTCGGTGTGATAGCGGGTAATCCCCATCAATTCCATTGTAAGAGATATGGACCTTTTATTCAAGATTTTTTAAGCGTTGAGTTTCTTATCCGCATACTGGAGCAGGATATGGGCGCTCTTACGATTGGTTGCCAAGGGGATGTTGTGCACATCGCAGAGGCGAAGCAGGGCATTGATATCTGGCTCGTGGGGCTGGGACGTCAGCGGGTCACGCAGGAAAATGACGTAATCCACCTGTTCCGTAGCCACCCGGGCACCAATCTGCTGATCGCCGCCTAAGGGGCCCGACATCATGGTTTCCACATTCAGCTGATAGTTTTCGTTAATCAGCGTTCCGGTTGTCCGAGTAGCAATCAAATGAAAATGTTTGAGGAGGTCCTGATGATGACTGACAAAATCGAGCATTTCTTCTTTTTTCTTGTCGTGTGCAATAAGTGCAATGGTCTGCATGAAACCACCCTTTCCAACTAATTTTATTAACTTCTATATTATACCCCATGCCCCCTTGTATTTTCAATGGATATTCTTAATTTTACAACAAATTTGAATAGTAAAAAGAGGCCTTTTCGGCCTCTTCTTGTGATGGTCTTTACTGCGGTGCTTTTAGCAAGCCCTCATGATAGAGCATATTGGCTCCCTGATACCAGGAAACGGCCTGCTGCCGCATTTCCTCGCTGGTGGGAATGGGCGTGTAATCCGCCTTGGACCAATCGTTAATACGATAGGATTTCACCCCTTGATTGGGTGACAGAATGGTAAGCTGGTCATCCTTTACTAACCCCAGCAGCTGATAGGTACTGATGAAAGCCCGGTCCGCTGACTCAGGTACGTTGAACACATCATGACCAAAGAACCGCGAGGTGTACGACATCCCCAGGAGCCCCAGCAAAGTCGGCCCCACATCAATCTGACTCATCAACCGATTGCACTGCCCAGCCTTGATAAGTTTCGGCGCGTAAATCAAACACGGGATATGATAGCGGTTGACGGGCAAATCTGCCTTGCCAGCCGCTAGGGCCTGATGGTCAGCCACGATAACAAATACCGTATTGTCAAACCATGGCTTTTTCGCCGCCTTGTCCAAAAAGTCCTTGATGGCCCAATCGGTATAGCGCACTACACTGCTCCGCACTCCCTGGGGTGCATCAATGCGGCCTTTGGGGAACTTGAAGGGCCGATGATTTGACGTAGTCAGCACCATTTCGAAGGCAGGCTCCCCTTTTGCCTGATGTTCATCCAACGATTTTACCACTTGGTCAAAGAGGATTTCATCGGGAACGCCCCAAACCGTTTCATCGTGGATTTCCTCTTCGGGGATAACATTCCGATCCTTTACGGTATAACCGTTGCCCGCGAAAAAGTCATTCATATTGTCAAAATAGCCATAGCCGCCATAGATGAAGTCCGTCTGATAGCCATTCTGGCGGAACGCATCCCCCAGCCCCTCCATGTTGCTGTTATCCTGACGGCGAACGATAGATTGTCCCGGCGTTGGCGGCACCGAAAGAGACAGTGCCTCAAGGCCGCGGACCGTCCGCGTCCCTGTTGCATAGAGACGGGTAAAGCTCAGAGACTTTTGGGCCACTTCATCGAGATTCGGAGTCAGACTGTTTGGAAACCCAAGGAACCCAGCATAATCGGCGCTGAAACTCTCCACTGTTATCAGCACGACATTAGGCTTCCTACCCGTCAATTCATTCTGGTTCTCGACACGACGCGTCACCCCGTCATCCCCTTGCAGGATCTCATTATTCCCCTTTACTTCACTACGCAGCCGCTGGCAAAGTGCCGTCGTATTGTCCTCCTTGGCATAAAAGGAATCATAATCCAGCTCATTGGTGAAATAGGCACGCACAAATTCATAGGGGCCGTTGCCGGCAAGCTCTTGATTGATTTTATCCGCTGCCACCTGCAGGCGCCATGCCGATTGCGGCATCACTGCCGCCGCTGCGGGCAGCAAAACCACCGCTAGAACCGCAGTAACAAACTGCCGCCAATCCCGCCGCTGAGGAACAAATTCCCGTCGACGAAGCTGGAGCCAAGTTATCCCCCCTGTAAAAAGGAGCATCACGGGCACAAGGATACCCAACGGAAAGGACTCTTGAATCGTCCCCAACATTTCACTGGAATAAATCAAATAATCTACCGCAATAAAGTTAAAACAGGTATGAAATTCCTGGAAATAGAAAAAGAGCGTCACACCGGAGCCAACCATAAAACCATTTAGCAGGAATACCAAGATTCTTCCCAACCGTTTTCCCCAACTAGCCGAGAGAACTTTTGCTGGCAGCAGGAAAAAGAGTGCTAAGGGCAAACAGAAAAAAACGCCAGCGGAAGCATCATATATAAGTCCTAGCAAAAAGGTTCGCAATATATCCAAGGGACTCCAGGATAACTCCGAATAAAACCGCATCCCAATCAGCAGGCGAATCAGGCTCTCCCAAATCAGCCAACTGCCAAACATAATCCGTAACATGCCCAGACGACCCACAGGCCGCAACGAAGGCTGGCAAAAACGAAGCATAAAATAACCACCTTTAATGAAATACAATCTATTAAATTATAACAAAATTTCTCTGAGAAAAAAATGAAATTCAGTTATGATCGGAAAAACCTTCCTCGACTTTGCCTGGACTTTACCTTGCCCCCGTCATAACCATTTGTTACAATGTAAACATACACCAACGAATTGGAGGGATTATCATGAAATTTGCAATTGTCGGCACCGGCGGCACAGGAGGAACTTTGGGCGCTTATCTTGCCAGCATCGGTCAGGACGTAACCTTTATCGCCCGTGGCAGCCATCTAGCGGCCATCCGTCAAAACGGGCTCACCATCCGCACGGAACACCGCGGCGATATTGTCATAAAGCCAGCTAAAGCCTGCACCATGGAGGAGTATACCGACACCCCTGACGTGATGCTGGTCTGCGTGAAATATTACAACATCGACGATGCTATCGCCCTGGCCCGCCGCACCGCCAATGCCGAGACCCTCATCGTCCCCATCCTAAATGTATTCGGCACCGGTGAAGTCATGCAACAAGCTCTGCCTGGCCTCACCTGCCTCGACGGCTGTATGTATATCTTTGCCAAAATCGAAAGTCCCGGCATCATCGTCCAGCCAGAAAAAATCCTGCGGGTATTCTACGGCTTCCGCCCCAGGCAGGACAACTGCCTGGCCAACAAAGCCAAGGAACTGGAACAAATCATGCAGGATGCTGGCATCCAGGCACATTTCACCGAACATATCCAACGAGATGCCTTGCAGAAATTCGCCTTTGTCTCCCCCATGGGCGCCGCTGGCCTCTACTTCGAAGCCGTCAGTGATGACTTCCAGCACGAAGGCCCCTTGCGTGATTTCTTTATCGGCCTGATTCGCGAAGTCGTAGACATCGGCCACGCCATGGGAATCACCTGGGAAAAGGATTTGGTGGAAACGGGTCTAAAAATGATTGATGCCTTCAAGCCCGGCCTCCGCACCTCTATGCAGCGCGACGTCCTTGCTGGTAAATCCTCGGAATTTTCCGGTCTCGTTTCTCGCATCGTAGCCCTAGGCAAAAAATATAATGTCCCCACCCCGCTCTATCAAAAAGTTGACAATTGGGGCCAAGAACATCATATCCGCTAAGCGTATCCTTTGCATACCAAAGGGGCTGTGTTATTTCACAGCCCCTTTGGTATGCAAAAATAAAAGAGTCTCACAGGTTACCAGCCTGAAGACTCTTTTACCGATGCAATTTGATGACCTGCATCATTTATTCCTTTTGTGGCCTTATTATACCATTTTCAGCTAATGCCGACAAGTCAATCCAGCTCAATACTAGCAAAAAAAATTACCGCTTCACTAGCCTGGCCATAAAAATGACCGAATCAATAAGGTCTTTGGCCTTGTCATTCAGCTGCGGGTAATTGTCAATAACATACTGCAGGCGTTTGTCCACTACGGAGGGGCATTTGGTTTTGGTATTTGGCTGCTCCGGGAAAAAATACGCGGGCGGCACTTCCAGCGCCTGCGCAATTTTTGCCAAATCGCCCACGCTGACATTCTGGATATAACCGCGCTCCCAGTTGGAGATTACCTGCGAAGACTTGCCAACCTTCGCCCCCAGCTCAACCTGCGACATCTTTACCTCTTTGCGCCTTGCTCATATATACTGCCCAATGTTTCCAAATTCCATGCCTGCATCCTCCCATAATTGTACTATTTACAGTATACCATAGGCAGACGGTAATTTCCTCTTCAAGAATCCCCCGGCTACAGCTTGCTCATCCCCATACAGGCAGGATTTATCGAGCACGTGTCGAATCCCCACAGAAAATCATTTAGCAACTGGAGGCATCCTATATGATAACGTTCCTTACCATTTGTTTTGTTCTCGGTATCTTCGCCGGCGCCTTTATAATCCTTGGCGCACTTATGGCTATTTTACAAAAGCTCTTTCTATGGGTGCTTGGTTATTTTGGAATCGGCATAGCTGATTCCCATTCTCTGGTTGGAGCTTTTATCACTCAATCCTGAGCACTGCATCCACATCCACGATACCGCAGTCAAGCACGAGCTGCCGCCAGGTGTAGTCGATTTTCTTCAGCCGGCCCTGGACGCGGCGCTGCTCGCCGTACTGGATGCCGACCACATGACTACGGGACAGTGGATTAACAAATGGCTCGACCTCTACGTCACGCCGCGGGTACGTGCCAGCACGCAAAACCTCTATTACGGGATCATGCGGCGCTACGCCATCCCCGAGCTCGGAATGATACCACTGAGCAAGCTGACCGAATTTGACATTCAGGCCGTCCTCTTTGGCCCGCTGCGGCAAAAATACCGCACCGCCTGCATCTTCCGCGTGCTCATGATGGCCATGATGAAAAAAGCCGTCAAATGCCGGCTGATACGATTCAGCCCCGCTGCGGATCTGGAACTGCCGCCCAAGACACCCAAAAAGAAATTCTACAAACCCAGTGCCGAAGACTGGAAAACGCTTATCGAATACCCGAAAACGCCGTTTTACTTCTGGCGCTGGCTGCTGCTCACCGAATACGTCACGGGCGCACGGCTGGGAGAACTTCTCGCCCTCAAATGGGAAGACCTCAACATCCAGACCGACCAAAACGGACATATCAAAGGCGGCACCCTGCACATCCAGCACGCTCTCTACAGCGGCATGAAAAAAGATGAAAACGGCCGCCCGCCACTATATCGCGGCGGCACCAAAACACCGCAGGGCAACCGCATCCTGCCCCTGCCTGTCGACTACTGCTACGAAATCCAGCACTACCGCAAAGTACAGCTGGAACACCGCATGCTCTCCCCTGACTGGCAGGAAAACGGCTTCCTCTTCACCGCGGCCAACGGCAGTCCCCTCCCCCCGAATAAGGTCAGCGTCTTCTTCCTCTGGCTGCGCAAAAAACTTGGCATCAAGAGTACCTTCCACATGCTGCGCCACGACATGGCCAGCCGCATGAAAAACTCCAGCCAGTTTGATTTAAAAGACATCCAGAACCAGCTTGGTCATGCCAGTATCAAAATCACCATGGATATTTATACACATATTGATGAAGAAGCCCAGCAAACTAAAGTCAGCCAATGGCTCGAGGAAGACATTTCCAACCTCATGACTCCACAGGAAAAAACCAAAGCCAAACACTCTTAAAATCGCTGGTTGCAGTACATTTGCTATACAACCACCCAAAAACACAACACAAAAGGCACCACGGAAAACTCCATGGTGCCTTTGCTGACAAGGATTCGTGCGATTTTGGATTTTTCGCCAGACGGAAAATCACAGTTGCGCGATCATTTTGTGGGTCTGCGGAATTACACGGACGTCTTTAAGTTTGGACAGGGCATAATTCTGGCAGATGAGGATTTTTTCAGGGCTCGCCGCCTTACAGCCACCGTATGGGGTTACTGGCTGGATGATGAACAGGGTCTCGGGTGCCGTTTCGGCCACTAGGTCAATTGCCTTACGGAATTCTTCTTCCGTTGTTTCCTCCCCTACCACCAGTTTGATATACAGATCTTTGGCCTTGGCCACTTCGATAAAGCGCTTATGCGCCTCCCACTGTGGTTTGCTGACGATACTGGGCAATTTAATATCCATGCTGATGATATCAACGGCATCGATAATTTCAGCAAGCTGCTCATGCAGGGTGCCATTGGTTTCGAGGAACACCGGTACTTCGATTTCTTTTGCCAGCTCACGAATGTAGTCAGCGTGCAAGAGGGGCTCGCCTCCCGTAAAGCTCACAGCCTGATGGGGAACTTCTTTGCAGAGCCGGTTGATTTCCATGGCCGTCTGCCCCACCGAACGCGGATTGGGGAGTTTGGCAAATTCTCGGCTGCCCGCATAAGTTTCTACCTCACACTGAACATGACTGCCAGGCGTATTTTCCGTATCACAGTAGCGGCAGTCGAGATTGCAGCCTTCAAACCGTACAAATACTTGACGGCAGCCAACGTATTTTCCTTCGCCTTGAATGGACGAAAAAATTTCAATAAGATTCTCTTTCATAGTTAATCCTTCGTATAAGTTACACTGGACTTCGGTGATTCAAAAACTGTAATGGCATAAAGCACGCTATCCCGTTCAAACACCTTACGGCAAGCCAATTCTTCAAAGATAATCCGCGCCAGATTTTCTGCGGTGGGATTTAAGCCATCGGCAAAGGGCTTCAGTTCGTTTAGATAACGATGGTCAAAGCGCTCCAGAACATCTGCCAATTCTTTTTTCATAACTTTAAAGTCAATCAGCATGCCGAGTTCATCTAGTTCTTTTCCCTTAACCACGGCCTCGACGACCCAGTTATGGCCATGCAGGCGGGCGCACTTGCCCGGATAGCCTGCCACATGATGTGCGGCTTCAAAGGCACCTTCTATTTTTAACGTATACATAAAATACTTCCTTTCGAATTTAAGGCAAAACCTCCCTCATAGAGGGAGGCTTTTTTTAACGCCCAATATTTTTGGTGTTTTTGACATTACCAACAATATCATCCATGCTCATAGCACGGGTATGCTGGGTGTGACTCCACTCGTGGTCGTTGCGGTTGATAAACCCAAGGAAAATAATGGGAATCCAGGAGTAGATGAACACCGGATACAGCAGCATGTAGAGCCAGGATTTCCACTTGGCACGAATCTTTATCAAGATAATCATTGGCAGGATGTACTGCCCAAGCATAATAGCCGTCATAAGCTGAGAGGGCATGAAGTTATAAATGTTCGTGTAGAACGGTTCAAAGCCCAGCTGAATATAGCTGATGATGATGAAAATGGTCGAAATCATCAAGAAATGAGGCTGCATCAGATAGATGCATTCGTCCCACATGCGGATATCCTTATGTTTCCACCCCGCTTTGAGCATCTTCGGAATGAAGCGGTTACCTACATCGAACTGTCCCTGGGCCCAACGCTTGCGCTGATTCCAGGACTGTTTGAACGTAAGCGGCTTTTCATCGTAGATGATGGCATCATGAGCCCAGCTGGTCTTGATGCCCTGCGCCATGCACTTCATGGTGAACTCCATATCCTCCGTCAGGCAGGTTGCGTTCCAACCGTGTTCCTTGAGGATATCCGAGGAGAAGCACATACCCGTGCCACCGAGGCAGGCCGAAAGGCCGATGTTGGATTTTGCCAGATGAGAAATGTAGCAAATAACCCAGAAAGCGATGGCAAAGGTACCAGCCACCCAAGTATCGTACGGATTCTTCGCATCCATATAACCCTGAATAACTTTATCGCCCTTGCAAAGGCGATTATTCATCTCCATGAGAAACTGCGGATGAACCAAGTTATCCGCATCAAATACGCAAACCGCATCATACTGTTTTTCCATCTTGAAGAGGCGGTCAAACATCCACTCCAAGGCATAGCCCTTGGATTTTTTCGTTGGATGGGTGCGCTCGTGGACAATGGCACCGGCACTCGCGGCAATCTCAGCAGTGTTATCCGTGCAGTTATCCGCGATTACATGGATATCATACATATCCTTCGGGTAGTTAAGCCCCTGCAGATTCTCCACAAGCTGGCCGATAACAGCATGCTCGTTATGGGCTGCAACAATCAGCGCAAACGTCTTTTTCGGCGTCTTGATTTTCGTCTCACCGCGGCGCCACATGCCACAGAAACCAATGACGAAGAAATACAGCGTAAAGAGGAAAATCATGATCTGCATGGGAACCATGATGATATCAAAAGGATAATTAAACAAAAATCATCAGCCTTCCTTTGCAAAAAGTGCAATCAGTGTGTTTACGATACCAGCTACGGCATAGGTGCAGAAAACTGCCACTGCCAGCGCCGGCAGCAAAGCCTCGCGGCCAAACCAAAGGATAGCGGCGAACATGACTGCCGCCAAAGCCTTTGTGATGAGGAAAATCGGCTCTGCCCCATCCCCTTTAAAGTTCGGGTAATGGACGTGGCTCACCATCAGCCAGCCGACAATTGCCATAAGGACAGGATAAGCCAAACCAAAGCCCATGGGGTCAATACCTAACAGCACAAACAGCAGCGTCGTCATGGCAACAATATTGCCGCCTGCCGGAATTGCCAAGCCCATAAAGTAACCATGAACCACATCGGCATTGACGTTAAAGCGAGCCAGGCGCCACATGCCGCAGACAGCGAACAGGATAACCACTGCCATGCCGAGGAAATCATAGTTATGCAGCACGAAGGCCCAAGCTAAAAAACCCGGTGCAATACCAAAGGAACCCAAATCACAAAGGGAGTCCATCTCTTTGCCCATTTCACTGGACACACCAAAGAAACGCGCCGTACGGCCATCGAGACCGTCGGCCACCAGAGCCAGCAAAATGAAGATAGAGCCCCATATGAGGTCTCCGCGATAAGTTGCCAAAATAGAGCACATACCAAATACCAAGTTCATCGATGTGCAAAGATTAGGTATAAACCGTCTGTAATCCATCAGTCTTTAATCCTCCCAAGTATGGTTTGTCCGCCAGCAACCTTTTGTCCCTTTTCTACCATGATTTCTACATTTTTCGGCATGACTACCTCCAGGCAGGAACCGAACTTAATCATGCCGTAGAGCTCACCCTGCTGGAGCTTGTCATCCAGCGTGACATAGGAAACAATGCGGCGGGCCAAAATGCCGGCAATCTGTTTGACACTGATACGAATGCGGTCATTTTCAATGCCCAGTACATGATGCTCGTTTTCAAACCCAACGGTATCCTTATAGGCCGGGCGGAAACGTCCGCAGAAATACTTCTGCAGCTTAATCTGGCCCTGAATCGGACTGCGATTCACATGCACGTTGAAAACCGACATAAAGATAACGACCTTATTGCAAGGTTCTTTTACAAATTCATCCGTCTCTAAGGGTACGATATCCGTTACCGTGCCATCTGCCGGTGACAGGACTACCGAATCATCCCGCTCAATATGACGTTTCGGATTGCGGAAGAAATAGCAGAAGTAAAGCATTAATACAAAAGGAATAGCCGCTACATAAGGATGCCAGGACAATCCCAATACCACGCCCAATACAGCGCAGCCAAAAATAAACGGATATCCTTCAGATATAATAGGAGCCAAGCTCCCACCTCCTATATAAATACGAAACAACAACACGACAATTATAGGGAAAAAATGCGTCTTTGTCTATGCACACCTTACTTTTTGGCTGCATGAACCTTGAGCACAAACTTCGGCAATGCCATAAGGCGTCCTGCCCGTTTCGGCTGCAGCATACCGCGGAAGAGCCATTCGAGTTTTGCTTTCTGCATCCAAAGCGGTGCCCGTTTCATGACACCAGCCATAACATCCAGGGTACCACCCACACCAATGGATACGGGAACCCCCAACTCCGCTTTATGCTTGTAGAGCCACTTCTCCTGCTTTGGCACCCCTAAAGCCGCCAAAAGCAGATCCGGTTTTGCCGCTTTTATCTGGGCAATGATTTCCGGTTCATCCTTCTCCGTGAAGAAGCCATTGCGAACCCCGACAATCTCAATGCCCGGGTAGAGTGCTTCCGCCTTTGCCTTGGCTTTTTCCGCCACCCCTGGGGCCGAACCGAAAAAGAATACCCGACGCTTTTTCTGCGGGGCGATGCGCATGAGCTCCTGGGCCAAGTCAAAACCAGCCACACGCTCCGGCATATCATGCCCCAAATGATGGGCCGCCCAAACCGTGCCAGCTCCATCGGGAACCACTAAAGCCGCATCGTTTAAGATGTCTCGCAGCTCCTTGTCATGGGTTGCCCGCATAATCATCTCCGCATTGGCAGTCGCAATGAGTACGTTCTGCTTTTCATCCATATAATCCTGTACCTGCGCCACGGCCTGCGACATGGTGACAGAATCTACGTTTACACCTAATATATCGATTTTATCGGACACGCTGTTCCCTCCAATTAATCAAAACACTCATTTTGTTAGTGTACTACAAAAAAAAAGGAGCGTCAACTCCTCGAGACGCTCCCGTATTTTCCTTTTCCCAGTCTCCTCCTTATGAAAGAGCTTCTACTGGCCGGTGTTTTCCTTGTTCGTTCCGTTTTGCCATCTGCCGCATTTTTATCAACGCCCGGCGCGAGGCATAGAACCGCAGGCAAAAGATAATGGCCACGATTCCCATATAGACGAGAAAAGCCCCAAAGGTTTGGGCAATATCCCCCAGCCCCGCACCGCGGGCAATAATATCCCGCTGGAAGTGAAACTCCCAGGTAAGGGGGAATATATGACTAAACCTGACCACCCAGGGGGCAAAAAACGTGGTAGGTCCAGTCATACCACCTAAGACAAATCCTCCCGGAATAAAAAGGATCATGCGGCTGGACGCAATGCCAGGATTAGCCGCCGTCCAACCAAAGAACAAGCTAAGGGCCCCAACTGTCAGGATGTAAAACAACTGGATAAACAAAAAAGTCAACAAATTGCCGGAAAATCTAAGGTCTCCCCAAACGCGCAGGACAGCCAGTCCCAGCACCCAGGACACCAACAGACAGCCACCATACGGTAGAATGCGGACAATAAGGTCCCACGGCGTTCCCTCCAACAGGATTGGCTCTAATTGATGAGAAAGGCGAAGACGCGGTATCATGCCAATGGTCGCAAAGGTAAAAAACATAGACCCGAAGAAGAACAAAAAGCCTAAGGTCTCCCCATTATCCTTGGAATCCTGGGGATTGAACAAGTTGCGCGAGGCAAGGCTGAGCTGCCCGCGGATGCTGTCATTCGTGCTACCGACATCGCCCTGGGCTGCCGCATTGTCCAGTCCAACGATTTCATTTAAGGCTTCCTTGATGTTACTCGTCTGGGCCGTATTGGTATTATCATAAAAGACTCCAATATTCGTTGCGACACCCGTATACCGTTCTTTTTCTAGTCCCTGCGGAAAATATACCACGGCCGCCGCGCGGTCCTGGTAAAAAAGCTCCTTGGGGTCCATGGCTGTATTGATTACCGCCGTTACCTTCATATACTCCGACGCCTCAATGCGATTGGTCAGCTCCCGGGTATAGGCGGAATTGTCCAGGTCGATAATAGCCACCTTGGCATCTTTGGCAAAATTTCCATTTAAAATTACCGACAGGAATACGGTAATGACCATGGCCACCAGGATGCAAACCTTTTCATAGGGCATCCCCTGGCCGGAAAACAAAAACTTTACTTCATCTTTTAGTGAATTCACGTTCGTTCACCTCAATGGTCATTCCCGGGATAATCCCATCCTGGGGGTCAATGTAAACACGAACCTGGAAAGCAGAAAGGTCTGCCTGTCCTTTCTCCCGGGTTGATTTTAAGTCAGCAAATCCCGGCGCCTGAGAGAGCAAACGAACTGTCCCCGTAACTTCGCGCTCGCCAGCAACCGTGGTTCCTTTAATCGCCTGTCCTTCCTGCAGGTTAGCCGCCTGCTTTTCACTGATATAAATATCGTAATAGCTGCGAGTGCTTTCCAACAGCACCACCGGCGTCGATGGGGAAATCATCTCCCCTTCTTTGACCAAAACCTTTAGTACCTTGCCATCTTCTGGTGCCCGGAGCGTCAGCCGCTCCTTGGCTACTTCCAACTCTTTCAATTGAACTTCCAGCGCTTGTTTTTGCTGCTGAAGGGATTCTACATCGTTGCTCATATTGGCCGCCGCTTGACGCTGCTGTCCGACGGTATCGGAAGCACTGCCATTATAGCCAGCCCGCAATTTTTGCAACAGCTCCTGCTGTTGTTCTAAGCTAGCCTTAGAAACCTGCAAGGACATTTCTGCATCATCAAGCTGACTTCTAGAAATTGCCCCCGCATCAAATAAAGATATTTTGCGATTATAATCGATCTGGGAATTGCGAAGGGTTGCCGCAGCGGCCGAAACAGCGGCAGTCTGCTGGTCAATCTGCCGGCTGCTCTGGCTGGCATCCGTATCGGCCTTTTGGTAATTGATGCTCTGGGTGCCACTGGTCGAACGAATCTGCGCATCCATCTGCGCAATTTGCGCCTTGAGCTTTTCCATGGCCAAATCCGTATCCGTGGAATCCAGTTCCATAATGACATCGCCTTTTTTTACATAGTCTCCCTCTTTTACGGACTCTTTAATAAGACGTCCACCAACCGAATCAAAGGACAGCTTGATTTGTTCCGCCGTCAAAATGCCTTCTTTTTTCTCAGTGGCCAGAGCCAGGGCATCGTTCCCTTTATACATCAAGATTAAGCCACCAATAAGCAGCAGCGCGATAAATACGATTCCCGTCCGCGTTGCTTTTCGTTTTGCATTCATTTCTCTTTCTCCTTAAAATTAGTTTGATTACTAACTATATAAGCAGAGAAGTGCCTTGCTTCTCTATTCATGCTCATGGTCTGGCGAAACCATTACAAGGCTAACTTTTTCAGCAGATGTATGAGCTCTTTTTGCTCAGACTCAGAGAGTTTTTCCATCAGCTTGGTAACGCGAAGATAATGCGGCGGCAGGATTTTTTCCATAAAGGCTGTGCCTTCCTCCGTTAAAATCACCAGCTTACCACGTCCATCATCAGCAGCCGGGCGAATCACTACCATCCCATCGCGCTCTAACCGCTGCAACATGTTGCTGATGGTTGCCCGGGTCACCCCCACCTTTTCGGCCAGTTCCGATGGTGCAATACCGGTATCACTGTACTGATGCAATACCACCAATGCACAGAACTTCCCCTCTGACAGGTTGTGTTCCTTCTGCAACACATCCAAAATCGACTGCTGAATTTCATCGCCGACGGTCTTTATGCCCAGCATAGCGATTACTGCGGCAGGATTAATTTCCGGAATGATGCGTTTATGGCGTTCCAGCTCCTCCCAAGTCGGTACTATCTCTCGTTTCACAACAGCGCCTCCACTTAGTTAGTTTGCTAATTACTTATTATAGAGATTTATGAAGAAATGTCAAGCAACGCCGCAATGGAACGAAGCAGTACCGGCATCTCAATGGGTTTAGCAATATGCCCATTCATTCCCGCCGCAAAGGCCTCCTGTCTATCCTCGGCAAAGGCATTAGCGGTCATGGCTAGAATTGGTATCCCTGCCTTTTTCGCGTCAGGCAATGCCCGGATGGCTCTGGCGGCCTCATAACCATTCATTTGGGGCATCTGTACATCCATCAAAATCAAATCATAAGTATCCGCTGGCGCCGCCACCAGCAGCTCCACACATTGCTTGCCATTTTCTGCCCGCTCAATCCGCATCCCCGCTTCCTGTAAGAGGGTCATAGCAATCTCCGCATTAATCTCGTTATCTTCCGCCAGCAAAATCGAAATTCCCGCCAGGGATGCTAGCACGGGCTCATCCTGCTGTTTTCCTGTCCCTTGCTTTTCCTTGGCAAAGCGATGGGGAATGCTTACCACAAAGGTAGTGCCCTTCCCTTTTTTACTGGTAACCTCAATTGTCCCGTCCATAAAGTTCACCAGTTTTTTGACAATCGACATGCCAAGACCCGTCCCTTCGATTTTGGTGCTGGTCGTATTGTTTTCGCGGGAGAATTCGTCAAAGACATGGGGCAGGAAATCTTCTGACATCCCAATGCCAGTATCGGAAATCGTCGTCCGAATAATCCCCCAGCCCGCCTTGTCCCCTGGCAGTTCCTCGCATAACAGCCGAACGCTGCCCCCTGGGGCCGTATACTTGCAGGCATTGGATAAGATATTCAAAAACACTTCCCGCAATTTGGTGGTATCACCATAAAAATACTTATGCTGTACATTAACCTCACAGGAAAAAACCAGCTGATTGGCTTTCATCAATTCCTCGACTACCGAATAAATAGTTTCAGCAAAGTCATAGATATTAAACACTTCATTTTCCAGAGCCAATATTCCCTTTTCAATTCGTGCCATTTCTAGGACGTTGTTGATGATTGACAGCAGAACCTTGCTCGCTTCCTTGATTTTCGTCAGATAGTGACGGCAGCGCTCCGCATCGTTCTGATGCTTTTCCAACAAATCCCGAAAGCCCATAATGGCATTCATCGGCGTGCGAATATCATGACTCATGTTGAATAAGAAATTCGTCTTAGCGGCATTGGCCGCTTCGGCAACCTGACGGGCTTCCGCCAATTCCTGCTGTTTTAATTGCTCAGCCATAAACATAGACTGCACGTCGCGAAACCCCGCAATAAAACACGGCGTCCCTTTGATGCTTACATCCCGGGCGTAGCACGCCTGAAAGTGACAGCGCTTCCCATCGAGATTGGTCCGGGCATAATCAATTCGGTAAACTCCATCATGGGGAATGTGTTTTAGAAGCTCGGCAATACTTGTCTGATGATATAACCGTTTACGATCTTCTGGCACCACATACTTGTCGATATAATTTTGAATCGCCATTTCATAGCTGACTTCCTTAACGCCTTCCAAAACCCGCTTTGTCGTCACGGATTTTGTGTTGCTGCGCACCAGGGAAACCAAATTGAGGGTCGCATCAATATACCAAACGGAACTGTATTCCCGGGATAAGCCATTAATCAGCATATTATACTGTTCGCGCTCATGGGCCGTCTTGTTTTTCTCCCGGGTTTCCTTATCGATGTTTTCGAAGGCACAGACCAGAATAGGTCGTTGGGCCAGCTTCATTATCTTCAAGCGGAAATAGGTGTCGATACCATTTTGACGGGTGCGATACAGCTGAACCACGTAAGGTTCTTTGGTAAGACGCTGATGCAAGTAATCAAGATCGGCCACTTTCATCATATCTGCCGCATCATCGGGATGCACATAGGAATCAATATAGGTCTTCATCAGGGCCCGAGGCGTAAGTTTCTGAGTTTGACTGAATACCACGTGCTTCGCGATATCATTCATGCGTACCGGCTGAACCGAATGGTCGATTACATTCACATAATAGATGGCGCTATAGCATTCAGCCAGCAAATCCACCGTCTGCTGCATCAGCCCCTCATGTTCTTTCTGACTGGTAATGTTCTCAATGGCAAAAATCACCTGGGAAACGGGATTTTTCTCCCCCATGCGGATAAAATCCAGCCGATACCAGCCCTTATCGAGAACTTGCACCACCAAAGAGATTCGCTTGGTGCTATGAAGACGATTGGCTAATGTTGACAGGTCAATAAATTCGGCTACCTCTTGATGGGAACCGCGAACGGTTGCCATGGCAAGTAATGCCGCCAACTGTTCTTGCAGGCTCTTCTCCCCCGACATGACTCGTTCTAACGACGGGTCAGACTTCACCGAATAAAATTTTCCCTGTTGAAGGTCAAGAATTTGAACCAATCCGTATCTTTCCGCCATCGCGACCAGTGCGTCGCTGCAATCTTTCAGCCATTCCATTCTATCGCCCTCTTCGCTTTGCCACCTGCTCCAATCTCCTTATAGTATTCGTTCCCTTCCGGTATTTTCCTTGTTCTTGACTATAGAAAAAGCACCTTTCCCAAACTTCGCTTGGGAAAGGTGCCTTATCAGCCAGCAATAGCGAAATGCTTACTGCTCCTGTTTATTTTCTTTTTTCTTGACAGCCGTGCGGATGGAAAGTTCGCGGAGCTGTTTTTCCTCAACCGGCGACGGTGCAGCCGACATGACGTCACGAGCACTCTGGTTTTTCGGGAAGGCGATGACATCGCGAATGGAATCGCGTTTTGCCATGAGCATGACGAGACGGTCGAGGCCAAATGCCAGACCACCATGTGGCGGCGTACCATACTGGAAGGCATCCATCATGAAGCCGAACTTCTCATGAGCCTGCTCGTAAGTGAGGCCCAGAGACTCGAAGACTTTCTCCTGCAGCTCTGCATTGTAGATACGCAAGGAACCGCCACCGACTTCGACGCCGTTGAGGACCATATCATAGGCCTTAGCTTTTACGCGGCCCGGGTCGGACTGCAGATACTGGATATCCTCGTCACGGGGTGCCGTGAACGGATGATGCATAGCTTTCCAGCGTTTCTCTTCGTCGCTCCACTCGTACATTGGGAAGTCGACAACCCAGAGGAAGCGCAGGGCATCCGGGTCGATGAGGTTGCGCTCTTTGCCCATCTCGAGACGGAGCTGGCCAAGAGCCGTGTCAACGACGAGGCGCTTGTCAGCAACGACCAGCAGCAGGTCGCCCGTCTTGGCACCCGTAGCCTCAGCGATTTTCGCAAACGTCTCATCGCTGTAGAATTTCTTGAACGGGCTCTTGATGCCCTCTTCGCTGTACTGGATCCAGGCAAGGCCTTTCGCGCCATAGATCTGGACAAACTTGACGAGGTCGTCGAGGCGGCGGCGCGGAATGTCAGCATAACCGTCAACCTTGATGCACTTGACCATGCCGCCGTTTTCGATAACGGCGTTGAATACCTTGAAGTCCGAACCTTTGACGAACTCGGAGATATCCATGAGCGGCATGTCGAAGCGGAGATCCGGCTTATCGGAACCGTATTTATCCATAGCCGTATCCCAATCCATACGCTCAAACGGCGTCTCGATCTTCGCACCGATAGCCTTCTCGAACATCTCTTTGGCGAGCTCTTCCATCAGGCCCAGGATCTGATCCTGATCCATGAAGGACATCTCGATATCGAGCTGCGTGAACTCCGGCTGACGGTCAGCACGGAGGTCCTCATCGCGGAAGCAGCGGACAATCTGGAAATACTTCTCGAAGCCAGCGACCTGCAGGATCTGCTTGAAGATCTGCGGGGACTGCGGCAAAGCGTAGAACTCGCCCGGATTTACGCGGCTCGGAACCAGGAAGTCACGAGCACCTTCCGGCGTGCTCTTGCAGAGCATCGGCGTCTCGATCTCGAGGAAGCCGTTGCGGTCAAAGAAGTCACGCATGATCTTCGTGACGCGGTGACGCAGCATGATGTTCTTCTGCATCTCCGGACGACGAAGATCCAGATAACGATACTTGAGGCGAATCTTCTCATCGACATCGACACCATCCTGGATGTAGAACGGCGGCGTTTTCGCCTCATTGAGGATACGCAGTTCAGCGCAAACGACCTCAACTTCACCAGTCTCCATATTCGGATTGATGGTCTCTTCGCTGCGGGCGCGGATTTTACCGCGGACAGCGATGCAGAACTCGTTACGCAGGGACTCAGCCTTGTGGAACGTGCCCTCATTCATGGAAGCCTCATCGAATACGACCTGCACGAAACCAGAACGGTCACGCATGTCAACGAAAATCAGACCACCATGATCACGACGACGGGAGACCCAGCCGCAAAGTACAACTTCCTGGTCAACGTCGGTTTTGCGAAGCGCACCGCAGTGATGCGTGCGCTTCATGCCTTGTAATGTTTCCATTAACCTTTCACCTCAGCACATAGCTTTTCTATTATTGTATCAAAAGAAACCTTCTGCTGCTCACTCTTTTCCATATCCTTGAGCATCACGCAGGATTCCTTGACTTCGTCTTCACCGATGATCAGCGCAAAGCGGGCATTGGCCTTGTTTGCCTGTTTCATCTGGGCCTTCATACTGCGGCCCGCATAATCCATCCCAGCCTTGAGGCCAGCCTGGCGCAACTGGGTCAGCAGCTTGAAGGCAGGGCCCTGGGCCGCATCGCCGAGCGCTACCACATACGCGTCGGTCTTCTTGTCCATCTCTGGCAGCAGATCCTGTTTCTCGAGAGCCAGCAGGACGCGCTCGAGACCCGTAGCAAAGCCAACGGCTGGCGTCGGTTTACCACCGATTTCCTCGATGAGGCCATCGTAACGGCCACCGCCAGCCACAGCACTCTGTGCCCCTAGCGGCGCATACTTGATTTCAAAGGCCGTTTTCGTGTAGTAATCGAGGCCGCGAACCAAGCGCGGGTCAAGCTCGAACTCAATGCCAGCATCGTGAAGGTACTGCTGAACCTTGTGGAAATGCTCCTGGCACTCGTCGCAGAGGCAGTCCGTGATTTTCGGCGCATCAGCCATATAGGGTTTATCCGCATCAGCCTTGCAGTCGAGGATGCGCAGTGGGCTGCGCTCAAAGCGGTCTTTGCAGTCATCACAAAGGTCATCGAGCTTATCGCGGAAGTAGTTCTGAAGAACCTCCCGATACTTCGGACGGCAATGCGGGCAGCCAACGGAGTTCAGGCTCAGCTTAAGGTCTTTAAGACCCAGCGAACGCAGGAAATCGATAGCCACCATGATGACTTCCGCATCCACCATCGGATTCTCTTCACCAAGAGCCTCGACACCGAACTGATGGAATTCGCGCATACGGCCGGCCTGGGGACGGTCGTAGCGGAACATCGAGCCGATGTAGAAGAGTTTAACCAGCGACGAGTCGCCGTATAGCTTATTCTGCAAGTAAGCGCGAACAGCCGAAGCCGTGTTTTCCGGGCGCAACGTAATGCTACGGTCGCCGCGGTCCTTAAAGGTATACATTTCCTTATCGACTACATCGGTGCCCTCACCGATGCCGCGATGAAAAAGCTCCGTGTGCTCAAATACTGGCGTACGGATTTCCTCAAATCCATAGCGACCGCAAAGCTCACGAATCTTCTGTTCAACATAATTCCATTCGCCGACGGTATCCGGCAGAATGTCTTTGGTTCCCCGAGGGGCATTGGTTAACATTCGTTGGTTTCCCCCTGTTTGCCACAGGCTTCCTCTAAGAGCTGCCTGCGTTTTTCTATATAGATATCTACATCACGCAGATATGTTACCAAATCTTTGGCATTAAAGGATGACTTCATGCGTTTGCGGGCAAAGTCTACCACCTTTGTAGTAGCGGAGCCGCCAATGCCGATAATGGTCTGATGTTCTTCCATAATCTGGATGTTATACATGCCCTCTGCCCCCTTACGGCAGCAGCCGACATTTTCCAAATCACCGGACATATAGCCCTGGCGATAAAGGTAATAGGGCTGGTAGCCGCCTTGTTTGATAAAGGACATCGCTACCTCGGACATCTTGCGGGTTTCCGCATCATCCGGCAAGTCCACATGACGTTCCTCCATGATGAGTTTCAAGCGAGAGCCTCGTTTCAAGGCCAAGGCATGCAGGGTAATATCGTCTGGCTTTAGTGCAACGACTTTTTCCATGGTATCCCGAACATCTTCAGCCGTCTCACCGGGAAGCCCCAAGATGAGATCCATATTGATTTCGGGGATGCCCGCTTTGCGCAGCGCCTGATACATGGTCACCACATCCTCTGGTGTATGCTGACGACCAATGATTTTCAGCGTGCGCTGCTGCATGGTCTGCGGATTGACACTAACCCGACTGACATGATAGTCCACCATCGCCTGGATTTTCGCTGGCGTTATGCTGTCAGGACGGCCTGCTTCAACGGTAAACTCCACCAATTTGGGCCCATAAAAAGCATTATATACCATCTGCATCATATTCGCAAAATATCGGTCTGGAAGAGCCGTCGGCGTGCCGCCGCCGATGTAGATATTCTGCACGGTAAAGCCGTAATGTTCCACCGCTTCTTTGGCCGCCATAAGATCCTTTTGCAGCACTGCCATGAACTTGTCCAGCTGCTTTTCCCCCGGCAGAATGTTGGCGGGGAAAGAGCAGTAGAGGCAACGGGTCAGGCAAAAGGGAATCCCCACGTAGATGCTAATGGTCTTTTCATCCGAAGTCTGCAAAAAAGGCAGTTGACGGAAGGCCATTGGCGTAATGATACGGGCTTTTTCCTCACTGCAGGCAAAGTCCGTCATCAAGCGTTTGACGATAGCCTCTTCCTCCATGCCATAGGAAATCCAGCGATGAACGATTTTCGTCGGCCGAACTCCATGGAGAATGCCCCAGGGTGCCTGGGGCATGTGAAGCTCCTCGATAAAGATATCATAAAGATTCCGCTTGATGGTGCGATTTACGGCCGCTCGTTCCAGTTCATCCCCCTTGCCGGCTGACACTCGGGTCCAGCGCTTAACCGAACCCGAGGCATCAAATAGCAACAGGGTGGTTTCCATGCGAACCAGTTCTCCATCATGGGCACCCTCCTCCGTTACCGGCAGCCGGCGATTAACAACGGACAACTGCTCGTAATCGCTTTCCCCGCGCCGCCCGATGACTTCCACCTTAAAGAGGCTCAGGATTTCCCGGGTAATCTTAGAGATGATTTCTTTTTTCGAATTGAGCGTAAAAGTCCTTACCTTCAAGCCTGCTGACACTCCTTGCAGACTCCATAGAATTTCACCTGATGATTTTCCACATGGAAGCCCATCTTCGTCTCGATGTCCGCCTCCAAATCATCCATCAAATCATCTTCAAACTCAATGACCTTGCCACATCTGGTGCAAATCAAGTGATGGTGATGATGCTCCGATGGATCGGTCGTATTGACCTCGTAGCGGCTGCAGCCATCGCCGAACTCCATTTTCTGCAAGATGCCAAGATCCGATAAGAGTTCCAGGCTACGATAAACCGTCGCCAGACCAATCTCTGATTTGCTTTCCCGCAAAATGTTATGAACATCTTCGGCGGAAAGATGTTCCCCCGGATGTTCGAGGAAAATCTGCAGAACCGTCTGACGCTGCGGCGTCATTTTGTGCTGACGTGCCTGCAGACGTTCCTTTAAATCCTCCATTGTAAAAGTTTGTGCCATAAAACCCACCCCTTTATTTCTATCAATAAAACGTACGGTATCTCCGTCATATAACACACAAATTATATGAATCAAATATATTCATTATAGCAGAAATCCCCTCGTATGACAAACAAAACGCCAGTCTCTTTGTCATTTTTAAAAAATACTGTCTCCCCTTGCGGAAGACAGTATTTTCTGCATCAGCTATTGGTATTGCTGCTCATTTTTCGCACGACGCTATAAACATCTTTTACCCGGCGAAGCTTCGTGATAATCTGGGTTACCTGCGTGGAATTGCGCACATCGAGGCCCAGCATTATCGTCGAAGTCTTGTTGCTGCGATTCGGATTGGCATTAATGCTATGGATGTTCAACTTCATCTCGGTGGGAATCGCCAAAACGTTGTTGAGGATACCACTGCGGTCGTTGCAGACGATTTCCAATTCGACGGTATACTGCTTATCCAGACCAATATCCCAGCCCACTTCGATCATGCGGGAAAAATCCGTATCCTGCAATACGTTGGGGCAATCCGTCCGATGTACTGATACGCCGCGGCCGCGGGTGACAAAACCGATAATCGGGTCCCCAGGAATCGGATTGCAACAGCGGGCCAGTCGTACCATAACCCCGCTTTCCCCCTCTACCAGCACGCCATGGCTCGACTTATGCTTCTTGCCATTCTGCTGGGGATGTTTAAGTTCAGCAAGAATCTTGGAGATATCTGGCGGGGTACGCTCCTGAATTTCCTTTTTGTGCATCTCGATGAGCTTCGTCATGATGCCGTGAATTGGAACGCCGCCATAGCCAAGAGCTGCCAGCAAATCATCTTCGGTGAGGATGTTGAGCTTCTTGGCTACTTCCAACAGACGGCCTTCTTTTACAAGTTCCTTCGGCAAATAGCCCAGGCGCTTGGCCTCATCCTTGATGAGCTCAAGACCGCGCTCAATATTTTCTTCGCGCTTTTCTTTCTTGAACCAGGAGCGGATTTTGCTGCGGGTTTCGGAAGAGGCGACGATATTGAGCCAGTCACGGCTGGGGCCATTGTTGGCCTTGTTGGTGATAACCGAGACAATATCGCCATTTTTCAGCTTATGCTCCAGCGGCACCAATTTGCCATTAACCTTGGCCCCGACGCAATGATGTCCCACTTCCGTATGGATGCGGTAGGCAAAATCAATGGGAATCGACCCCTTCGGCAAGTCGATGACATCCCCCTTCGGCGTGAACACAAACACCTCATCGGAGAAGATATCCACCTTCAACGCCTCGAAATATTCCTTCGGGTCCGAAAGTTCCTGCTGAAGATTGACCATCTGGCGAAGCCAGTTCATCTTCTGGTCGACGGCTTTGCCCGCCGTGGCTCCTTTGCCAGCTTCTTTATATTTCCAATGGGCCGCCACACCGTACTCGGATACCTGGTGCATCTGGAAGGTACGTATCTGAATCTCCAGCGGATACCCGCGGGTCATAACCGTCGTGTGCAGGGACTGATAGCCGTTTGATTTTGGCATGGCGATATAATCTTTGAACCGCCCCGGAATCGGCTTCCACATGGCATGAATAACGCCTAGCACCCCATAGCAGTCCTTGACGCTGTCCACCAGAACGCGAACCGCTGACAAATCGTAGATTTCGCTGATATCCTTGTGGTCGCGTTTCATCTTCTTATAGATACTGTAGAAGTGTTTGGCACGCCCTTTGATATCTGCCTTAATATTTGCTTCTTTGAGCTTTTCGGCAATCGCCTCGATGGCCGTGTCAATGAAAATCTGGCGTTCCTTGCGTTTCTGCTTGACATTTTCCACCAAATCGTAGTAAATCTCCGGCTCAAGGTAACGGAGGCACAGGTCTTCCAACTCCCATTTCACGTTGGAAATACCCAGGCGGTTAGCTAATGGCGCATAGATTTCAATGGTTTCCTTGGCGATGCGCTTCTGCTTATCCTCCCGCATGTATTTGAGGGTGCGCATATTGTGCAGGCGGTCTGCCAGCTTTACCATGATGACGCGGATATCCTTGGCCATGGCCAAGAACATCTTGCGGTAGTTTTCCAGCTGGACTTCTTCCTTGGATTTATACTTGATGCGCCCCAGCTTGGTCACGCCATCCACAATCATGGCGACTTCCTCGCCAAACATCTCTTCAATCTGTTCTTTGGTATAGAGTGTGTCCTCAACGACATCATGCAGCAGCGCCGCACTGACCGTTACATCATCGATGTGAAGCTCCGTCAGGATTTGCGCCACATGGAGGGGATGAATGATATAATCTTCTCCCGACACGCGGGTCTGTCCCTTGTGAGCAGCTGCTGCCAAATCGTAGGCACGCTGAATCATCGCTGTATTCGCCTTGGGCTCGTAGGTCAGTACCGACGCGATAATCGATTCAATGGTGACCGGTGCTTTGTCTTTATCGTTCATGTTCGTCCCTCCTTAGCGATGACGTCGATACGTCGGCGAATTATCTAATTCCATCCGCCCAGAAGCCCTGGGCAGGTAGTAGTGATTTTTTTTCAAGTCCAGCCGCAAAAGGCCCAGCTCCTGAAAAATGCGCAGGCCGGTACTCATGGTATACAGGGAAATTCGATTGCCCCAGCGGCAAAAATTCACGGTGAGCTCCGCCGCCGTGTAGGGAATGCCATTTTCCTGCTGCTGAATCCCGTAAAGGAAACGATAAATTGCTACCAATTGTTCCCGTTCTGGGAATACCTTCTCCTTATCGGCAGGCCCTAAAGTATCCACCATGCACTGAAGACTGCGGCGTCCCTGCCATTCGTTGACAGCGGGACTGTAGACCATATCAATAGCCTCTGCATTGACAATACCGGCATATTCGCTCTTGTTCCAAAAGAGCGCATGAATCGGCTCGGAGGGCTTGCCTACTTGGAAACGCAGATGCTGCTTCTGGCTGCCGATTGCCGCCGCCCCCATCGCCCGGATGCCCCGGCAGCCGAAAAGGGGTTTGGGATTGCCCATTCCATAGGGTTCAAAGAGCTCTAATTCTTCCACCAGTTCAAAGGTAATATCTTCCGGTGCCAGTTCAAATTCCACTTTGACTTTGGGAATATAATCCTCGTCCGAAAGCGTCTCAGCTGCCACTTTAGAAAAGGCCGCGCGAAACGCTTCTAGTTCCGAAAGCTTCACCGAAAGACCAGCTGCCTGGGCATGTCCACCGAACTGGATGATGTGCTCCTGGCACTTCTTGAGGGCCTCATACATGTGAAGCCCCTCAATGCTGCGACAAGAGCCCTTGCAAACACCATCTTCCTGAATGCTCAGCACAATCGTCGGTTTATAGTAGCGGTCCACCAAGCGGGAAGCCACGATGCCGATGACGCCGGGATTCCAATTTTCTCCAGCCACCACGATGGCCGGCATATTATCCGGGTCCTTTCCGACCAGCTGCTCTTCTGCCAGCTTCAGAATTTCCTGCTCAATTGCCTGGCGCTGGCTGTTCAGCAGGTCAAGTTCCGACGCCAGCTTATGCGCTTCCTCTTTGCTATCCGAAAGCAGCAGCCGAACTCCTTTGACCCCCGAGCCGATTCGCCCCGCCGCATTGAGCCGCGGCGCCAGCTGAAAGCCCACATGCCCGGTATTTATGGCCTTTTCCTGGATGCCGGCCACCTGGATTAGCTCCCGGACACCAGCAAAGGAAGAATCCTGCATCGCCGCCAGTCCCTCTTTTACAATGCGGCGATTCTCACCAGTCAGCGGAACGATATCGGCAACGGTTCCCAGTGCCACCAATTCCAAATCCTGGGTATAATCTTCCCCTTCCAGTTCACGCCAAAGGGCCTGGCAAAGTTTAAAGGCGACACCAGCACCGCACAATTCCTTATCGGGATAGGGACAATCAGCGCGATGCGGATTGACAACGGCCAAGGCGTCGGGAAGCACATCACCCGGCAGATGATGGTCGGTCACGATGATATCCAATTTTCCCTTCATAGCAGCCACATCATCCACCGAAGCGATGCCGCAATCCACCGATACCAAAAGCGTTACGCCTTTAGCGGCAATCTGCTGAAGTGCAGGCAGATTAAAACCATACCCTTCTTTTACGCGGTCGGGAATATGAAACGATACCGCCGCCCCGAGTTTTTTTAGATTGTGTACGAGCAGTGACGTTGCCGACATGCCATCGACATCATAGTCGCCATAGACCATGATTTTTTCTCCGCCCGCAATCGCTTTTTTGATGCGGACAACAGCTGCATCCATGTCCTTCATGAGAAACGGATCATAAAACGGCTGCTTCTCCGGATGCAAAAAACGCTCTGCTTCCTCTATATTGGTAATCCCACGATGCCACAAAATCCCAGCGGACAATTCCGTAATGCCAAGTTTTTTCGCAAACTCCGCCGACTCAGGCACCGTATCATAAAGTTTCCATTGTTTTAACATTGTTTACAACTCCTACGCTATATATTAACGTATTTTATTACTTTTATCCATATTTTTCTACCAAATAGAACATTTCGCTTTCCCTGTACACAAATATAATACAAAAAGACGACAAACCGTCCATCTACGGACCATTTGCCGTCTTTATCTTAGCCAAGATATTCCTGCAATTTGAGCAGCAGGGTTGGCATGTCAACAGGTTTTGTAATATAGTCATCCATGCCGCTGTCCATGGCTACGCGCCGGTCTTCGGCAAAGGCGTTGGCGGTCATGGCCAGAATGGGGACATGATGCCCCTCTTTCTCCGCTTTTCGTATCAACTTGGTTGCTTCCAATCCATCCATAACCGGCATTTGGATATCCATTAAGATGAGATCGATACGCTTAGGGTCTTTCGTATAAAGTTCCACCGCCAGCGCACCATTTTCCGCAGACACCAGCTCAGCCCCGAAATCGCCCAGCAGGGCCAATATGATTTCCAAGTTAATTTCATTATCCTCCACCACCAGAATCGTCTTGCCAGCAAAATGCCCCGCTTCTGGCAAGTGTCTTTCCTTTTTCGTTATCAGCGGTTCCATTGCATCCTCAGCCAGCCGCAGTACCAGTTCAATATGGAAGGTCGTCCCACAGCCCTGCTCACTGTAAACGCTAATGGTGCCATTCATCATATCGACAATGTTCTTGACGATGGCCATGCCAAGGCCAGTTCCTTGAATCTTGCTGACGGTACTGGTCCGCTCCCGGGTAAATGGCTCAAAGATATGCTGGACATACTCCTCACTCATGCCAATTCCCGTGTCCCAAACCTCAAAGCTGAAATTCCCATAGCCAGCTGGGGCATTATCCATCTGAACGATGCGAAGGCCTGTACTGCCACCACTTGCCGTGAATTTCATGGCATTGGACAGGCAGTTCAAAAGGATTTGGTTAATGCGCAGCTTGTCGCAGATTACCATCCGGTTTTTGACCCCCTCCGTATCGAGGAAGAAATCCAGTCCCTTTTGCTTCATATCGTTTTGCAAAATATCCCGGATCCCCCGGACCAATTCCGGTAGATTCGTCGCTTTTTCCTCCAGCGTCACTTTGCCGCTTTCGATGCGGCTCATATCCAATACATCGTTGATAAGGGACAGCAAATGATGGCTGGCGGTAGAAATCTTTTGCAAATACTCATGCACCAAGTCCAAATTATCCCGGTGTGCCTCCGCCAATTCGGTAAATCCGATAATCGCATTCATGGGGGTGCGGATATCATGGGACATATTCGACAAAAAATCCGTCTTAGCCTTGCTGGCGGCATTTGCCTGCCGCAGTGCCAAAGCCAACTGGTCATGTTGGGTCTCCAATTTCTTCTTTTGCTGTTTGACCTTGCGGTCAAGGGCCAATTGCTCCGCCTGCTTAAAATCGATGGCCATAAAGGACATGATGATGCGGGACACACGGCCATCGGCCTGACGGTCCGTAACCTGCAAAATGACGCGCCGCCAAGTATTGTCAATGCCTGGCACTTCGTAAATATACTCCCGCCGATTGTCCACCACCAGCAGCTGCTGAACATACTGCGAGTCGCTGAGCTGTTCCCATAATTGCCGGTAGGCTGGCGCCACCAGGCTGGCCAGCGGTGCAATAACCGTCCGATAATCTCTCGACTCCAATCGCTGACTCTTGACATAACTGAAGGGCAAAAAGCCACGAATGCGACCGGATTCCAGCTCACAGACATAGATAGCACTATACTCCTTGACCAATTGCTCATTGACGTAGCGCAAGCGGATTTCATCGTCACGGTCCAGAAATCCCAATACCACTTGGCGCGGATTTCCCGCCTGGTTCATCCGGACAAACTTTAACTCACGGAACCACAGCATTCCCTCTTGCCAGACACTAAAGATGACCGAATAGGTATTTTTCTTTCCCAGCTCCCCTTGGACCTTTTCCAAACTGCTTGCCGACAGCACCCGCAGCCTCTCCGGTTCATAAACCCGTTGCTCCACAAAGGTCTGCATGGCCATGCTGTACCCCTTGCGAAGAGGAAAAACATCCTCCATCAAGCGGGACTCCTGCCGGAAGGGCACCAATCCTCCCGTATGCAAATCCAGCAAGTAAACGGCTGCATATTCCTCAGCCAAACCGGCAATCATATCCGTGCTTTGCCGCTTTTCCAAAGCATTGGCCCGCTCCCGGCGAATCTCTTCATCTTTATCCGCCAGCGCCAGCAGGACATGATTCACCTGGCTTTCTGCCATGTCAATGCGAACGGCCTTCCACTCATAATACCGCCCGCCGCGGCTTTCAAAACTGCCACGGATACTGTGCTTCTTCTTGAGGACACGCTGCAAGTTTTGGGCGGACAATTCATTTCGCATTTTTTCGCGATATTTTTCCTTCACGGCCTCCTGACAAAAGTCAATCAATCCTGCCGAATAGCCATCGGCCGCCAGGAATTGGGGATAATTGAGCAACGCCATGTTTTCCGCCCGATGCAAGCAGCGCTCCACCTTGTCCTCCTGCAATTGCAGTTCGAGAATCAAGCCGTATTCCTGGGCAATGGCCTGAATGATTTGCCGGTCATACATTTCACGGCGCGAATGTTCATCACACTCGGCAAAACCGATGAGGACCTGCATGGTCTCCCCTGCTCGGCTTTCCAGGGCAATTTTTATTTCGTAATACACCTGCTCATCATTTAGATAAATCTGACTGTAGTAAGGTGCCTTGCAAAGCTGCTCGAACATATACCGCGTAGACATGGCCTGACGAACCGCCTTGCGGTCACGCGCACAGACAATAGTATTGATAAAGCCATCTACAATCTCGCGGTATGGTCTATCCAACAGCAGCCGGCCCACTTTCGCCTTATGCCGGTCATCCAGCTTGAGGATTTCGAAGGTCTCCTCGGGCAGCCGCAACAAGTACACCGTCAAGAACTCCTGGGACAGGGTCATAGCAATGCCAGCATCATAGGGCATCGTCTGATAATCCATGAGCTGTCGCTGCTGGGCATCATCGTAGAGGAAGGTATAGAACACCTCACCATGCTGAAGATTGCGCACCAGCCTGCCAATCGCGTGCACATAGCGGACATTTCCCTTCCGCGTTACAATTCGGAAAGCCGCAAAGTCAATGCGGCTGCCTTCTTGATGCATAATCTGATTCCAGATGCTCTTCTCCACCGCATCGCGGTCTTCGGGCAAAATGAGATTGCGGAAACTCCCCTGCACAAACAGCAACAGTTCCTCCAGGTCTTTGCACTCAAGCATTGCCACGATGCCCTGATTGCCGTAAAGGATTTCTCCCTGACCAGTCGCCCGGTACACCAAAACAGCACCTGGCAGCCCATCCATAATGGCAATATCTTCCAGCCCTTGAGTCGTACATAGCTGACTGTTGACCGCTGCATCAAACAGCAGATAGGAATGCTTTCCCTGCCCCTTAACCTGATAGAGGGCCGCATCGGCTTTGCGCCCTAACACCGGCAGGTTGGCACCATGAACCGGATACACTGCCGCGCCAATGGAAAGGGTGACCGCAATCTCACTTCCTTCAAAGGTGAAAGCATGCAATCCCATCGCACACATCTCCACCCGGGATTCTACCTGAGACCAATCGGCTTCTTTGATAAGCACCAAAAATTCATCGCTGGCATTGCGGCCCACAATGCTATCCCCACCGAATAAACATTTGAGGTCATCAGCTACACAGCGGATGGCTTTATCCCCCACCACACAGCCATAACGGTCATTGATGAACTGCAGATTGTCGATATCTACCACCAGCAGAACAGCCGGCACAGCAGAATACTGCTCCAAATACTCGTAAGCATAACGGTCAAATCCCGTGCGGTTCAGCAATTCCGTCAGCTCATCCACCTCATGATAAGCAGCCCGTTCATACTGCGCGTATACATAGTTGAAATAATCCGCCAATCTATCCTGGGGCAGTTCCTGAATGCAGAACAAAAACCGTTTATTAGACTCCGTTGCGATGATGTTAAGCGCCACCCAGCGGCTGCCACCTGCGGGTAAATTGATGCGGAAAAATTCCCGCAAACAGCGCTGCTCCCTTTTTTCCATCTGCGCCAGCCAATCCAATTCCATAAGGACCACAAAACGCTCCCGGTCCTCTGGATGAATCACCTGCTGGGCAAACATACAAACGACGGCCCGCAAAGACAGCGTTTCTTCAAAACCACTCCAATGCTTTTGCGAATAAACTTTTTCAAAACTGTCCTGCTCCACATCGACGAGGGCAATATCCTGAAACATCTCGAGCAAATACTGGGAAGAGGGATGGAACTTCGACAGCTCACAACTGGAAAAATTATTGGTCGCATTATGGGTCATGAACCGGTAATACTGCCGGCCGCCCCGTTCCCCAACAAATTCGATTTTTAGCAGACAGAGATTCCCCTTCAACAAAAAGTTATGCGAAACCACCTGTCCCTGGCTGCGCGCCTCCTGGCAGTATTCATAAAGCTGTCCCATCCAGTTCATCACGCCATTATTTAGGACTATTTCGGCAGCCTGCAGTCCCTCAAAACCAAACAGTTGCAGCAACTCAGTATAATACCCATTGGCGCCAAGATAATGAAGCCGCGCCCGCCGCAATTCCACCACCGCAATGCCATCGTCAATCAAAAAATCCGTCCGGCTAAGTTCCCGAAATAGCGGGACGTCCGTTGTCTGCTCAATCTCAATTCCCTGTTGGCGAATGGACTCAAAGGCACTAAAGAGGGCCTGGGGCCGGCCATAGAAATAGCCCTGCACCATTTCGCAGCCCATTTCCCGCAAAACCTGCAGCTGTTCTTCGGATTCAACTCCCTCCGCCAAAGTCTCAAACCCAATTCGCTTCGCCATCGCCACCGTATAGCGGATGATTTTCTGAGACCGCTCATTGAGATTTGTAACAAAGTGCATATCCAATTTAAGCACATCAAAATCGCAGTCTTTTAACGTATGAAGCGAAGAATAGCCATTGCCAAAATCATCCATCCAAACGGCATAGCCCGCCGCCTTAAAGCGGGCAATCTGCTGCCGAACCGTCTCCTCTCCCGCCAACAGGCTCTCTGTCACCTCGATATGCAAAAGATTGCGCGGAAGGCCATAGTCTGCCATGGCTTCCTCAACTACATCAAAAATATCACAAAGCAAAAAATCCAGCCGGGACAAATTGACAGAGACCGGCACCACCGGCCGCCCCATATCCATACAAGTACGCAAATCCTTGCAAATCTGCCGGATCATATAGCAGTCCAGCTTGTGAATCTGCCGCGTGTTTTCCAGCGTGCTGATAAACAGTCCCGGATTTAACATACCCCGTTGGGGATCCTGCCACCGGGCCAAGGCTTCAAAACTACAAAGGGTTCGGGTAAGGGTGCGGATTATCGGCTGATAATACACCTGAATATATTCCCGTTGCACCGCTTCATCAATATGGGCGGCAATATAATCATAAAGCTCTGCCTTATGCTCCATCTCCGGTGCATAATACGCACAATCCCGCTCTGGCGATGAGCGCAAAAAATCCGCGGCCAGCTTTGCCCGGTCACAGGCATGCAGGAACTCTTCCTCGTCACCGCCATCGAGACAAATCCCGGCATAAATCCGAAGCACATCGCCCTTCTCTTGCTCCATGACCTGATGCTTCAAATCCGCAAAAACAGCCTCTACCCCACTGGCAGCACTGAGCACCACAAAGCGCTCGTCCCCAAAACGGCAGACCAATTCCCCAGCGAATTGTTGGCGGATATGATTGGCAATGCGCACCATGAGGTCATCATCTTCGGAAAAATCATACCGACTGTTGCGAGATGGCATTCGGCAAACGCGAATATCCAGAACAGCCGGCTGCCTGCCATCCCGCATCATCCGCTGGGCAGTCACATGACCGCGCAGGCGGAAGTAATTGCCATTGGGAAGGTTAGTCCGTTCATCGTAAAAGGTTTCATCCCGCAGTGCGGCTCGCAAGAGGTAAGCTGGCTGTCCTTTCCAAAGGGTTCGTATCACCTGCAGCAGGATTTCCGTCTCGCCTCCTGGCAGCGGTACAATCGTCTCGGGGCCATCGGCCAAATCATCGAGCGGAATGATATTCCGGTCATCCGCCGGATAAAAATACTCCTCAAAGGTTATCCCACTGTCAAAAAAACGAACCGGCGGCCAAAGGACTCGCATCTCCTGGTTGCACATAAAAAGCTCATGACCTTCCGCGCCCACGATCGCAAAGGCCTCGCCATTGCTATTGATTAATTCTTCCAAGGTGTGGATATAAAGTTTCTCATGGGAATGGGATGTATCGATAGCTTCGGTAACATCATCGTAAAACACCACAGCGTACTCTGTGCCATCTTCTAGATAGCAATGGGTTCCACGGGCATGCAAAATGCGGTATTCTTCCCTGCCATAGAGCCGTTCCCGATACAGCGCATCATAAATACCGCCGTGGGTACGAGCAAAATCCATCGCCGCCACCGCCACATGCACCGTATCATCCGGATGGACATTCTTATACATGTCATTTTCAAATTGCGCCACCAACTCTTCCCGGGTATAGCCAGGAGGCTGCAACGCCAATAGGCCATCGGATACCAACAGCACACGAATCTTGCCCTGCAAAAACTGATACATCGCCAAGGGAATCGCCAGCCGTTCCAGCGCCTCCCGCATTTCCAATGACATAATATAAGGCCGATTTACAAACTGGTCTTTCTTGCTCATAGTAAGATTCCTCTCCCCAGTCAAGCCCATCAAACAAAAGTCCGTATCTCCATTTCTGCATACTTCGTTTTTGACAAGTCAAAATCCTGCCTGACATTTGACAAATAAGCGGCCTAAGCGCCAGAAAAAGCGGCCCTTTCGGACCGCTTCTCTTGTCGTAAAATATATCACAAATCTTCATGTACCTCTGTAAAGTAGATTACCGTTACGGTATCTTCCATAAGGATACGGCGCTGGTAGATTTTTTCGAAATCGGCTACCAACTCTTCCTTCGAGTTGATTTCCGGATTCTGATGACCTAGGTCATTCGAGGTCAGCGTCCCCATGGTCTTTACCCGTACTTTATCGAGATAGGCGGAATAAAGTTTATGCTTGGGTTCGCCTTTTTTACCCGTGGTAATCCATACGACAGAGCCTTCCGGATAAAGTTTGGATACATCGCCAAGACGTACCGTACAGTTTTTTGTGCGTTCCATGAGCATTTTTTTGTGTTTTGCTGCCTGGAAGTTCAATGCCATCATACTAAAGCACTCCAATCTACCCTTGTTCCTAGTTGTTACTTATTACATATAATCTATGAATATTATTATATGTTCTTTTAATTATAGCAAATCTCCTGCCAGAAAGAAAACTTTTTCTGTAACTTTGTAAACATTTTGCACCATTTGCCAGTCAAAATCCCCAACATGTTTTTTACGTAGGAAATATGTTAGAATAGAACGAGAAATTTGTTATCCACTTCTTGAGGAGGTTTTCTTATGAACTGCAAACGCATTGCTTTTGTTTTCATGGCCCTTACGCTATTGGTATCCAGTGTTGCCGCGGCTGCACCAGCAGCCAACAATGCGCCGACTTTGTCCGTAGATGGTGAAGGCACGGGCATTGCCGCACCAGACCAGGCCACCATCACCATTGGCGTAACGACCCAGGCCGCTGATGCTGGCAAAGCTCAGAACAACAACGCTTTGACCACAGAACAGGTCAATAAAGCCATCAAGGCTTTGGGTATCGAAGATAAGGATATCCAGACCAACAACTATTCCTTCCGCCCCCACTACCGCACCTCGGACAATCGCCGCAATGAAATCAGCGGCTACACGGTGAATAATTCCATCATCGTCTTTGTCCGCGATATCCATAAGACTGGCAAAGTCATCGACGCCGCCCTTAGCGCCGGAGCTAACGAAATCCACTCCCTGGACTTTACGGCCAGCAACCCCCAGTCAGTCCGCAAAGAAGCACTGATGAAGGCCGTGCAGGACGCCCGTGATAAAGCGGATGTTTTAGCCCAGGGTCTTGGCAAGCGCATCGTTGGCATCAAGAATGTGTCCGAGAGCACTGGCTATCTTGAATCCCGCCGTTATGACAATGCGATGCTGGCCGCAGCGAAAACCACAGCAGCCACGACCATTGAACCGGGCAGTTTATCGCTTACCGCCCGCGTCCATATCGACTACATTCTCGAAAATTAATCGCAGCTTTTACGAAATAAGGAGTTTTTTATCACATGCAAGAACAAGCAGTACCGGCAGCTAAGCCACGCAAACCACGGCTGGCCGCCATCGAATATATTCGCGGAATTTCAATGATGGGCGTTATCGGTATCCATGTCGGTTCCCAGTATCTAAGCAATACTGCCGCCAACGTCGACCTCGTTGCGCTCTTCGAGGTTGCCACACGCTTTAGCGTGCCGATTTTCTTCTTCATCTCCGCCTTTGGCCTGTTCTACAATCTGGATTTGACGGCCCCCTTTGACTTCCGCAACTTTATGAAGCGGCGCTTCAAGACCGTCCTCGTTCCCTATCTTGTCTGGTCCTTTTTCTATCTTCTCCACGATGGCTGGCTATACGGCGTAGGCTTTCCTGACCCGTTGCATCTCCTCGTATTACTGTTCTTCGGCAATGCGAAGTATCAGCTATACTTCCTCGTCATCTTGCTCTGGTTCTACCTGTTGATGCCCCTTTGGATTTGGATGGTACGGCGCGCCGGGCTGGTAAGCCTCACCCTTTTGCTGTTCGCCCAGATTGGCTTTGACTATTGGTCAAGTTTTGCCACCAGCTTCAATCTCTTTGTTTACGGACTGCCTGACAACTCCCTGCTCAAGCCGTTTTTGCTGTATCGTTTGAACTACTGGGTCATGCATTATGTGTTTATCTTCGTGCTTGGCGGCTATCTGGCCGTCCATATCGATTCGTTCATGAAATTCATGAAGAAACACCGCCTAGGCATCACGGCCTTTTTCTGGGCCAGCCTGGCTTCCCTGCTGGCCTACTACTACCAACTGATTGCTGTCGATGGCTATACGCCCCTTGAGGCTATCAATACCGCCCATCAACTTTGTCCGGCTGGTATTTTCTACACCATTACGGCTTCGCTGTTCTTCTTTACGATTTTCACCTATCAAAACTATCCTGCCATCCTCAATCCCCTGTTGCATCAGCTTGGCAAACATTCCTATTTTGCCTACCTGGCCCATCCGATTGCCATTACGTACCTGGCCATGATGCTTCAGCATAGCGGACGCATTATGACGGCACCGATTGCCATCGCTTTCTACTTTGCCACGCTGACGCTTGCCATGCTAGGCGCAATAATCTGCCGCAAAATCGGCGAACAGCTGTCAATCCTCAATGAATTGACCATTGGCGTGTATCCTAAGAAAAAATAACGACAAAAATGCCGCTGGCACTTACGCCCAGCGGCATTTTTTATTTTCGCCCAAATTCTAACATACTGATGTCCTTACCACTGCTATCCTTTACGAAAATGGGGCCAAGAGTTAGTTTTTTATCCTTAATCTCCAGTGCGTCGGTAGCTACACGAAACCCAGCAAAGTCAATGGTAACATCATAAAAGCGCAAATCCCGGTAGGACTGCTGAAAGGAACCGGTGATGCGTTTAACCGGTATCCTTCGATATCGCCCTTCACCGGAGGTAAAATTTCCCGCTGCAGTGGCTTCCTTGGCACTGCCCTTTGATTCCATATGGATATCCACCATGACATTGCAGTATAAATGACTATTGGGTAATGCCTTAGAGGATTGCAAGTCTTTCCCTATTGCATGTATCTGATAATAGCGGGTATCTAGGTCATAGGTGCCTTCTGCTTGCAACTTGCCGCCGTATACATTCCCCGTCACATCGCGAAAAACCAACTTCTCGCCATCGTAGCTTATGCTTCCATTGACCTCTTGGAAATAAAGCCCCGGGATATGGAGTTCTGCCATCTTCAGTCTTCCCTCTCCATGAATCCCATTAAGCGGGCCGGTTAAATGGCTATCCAGGGTCATTTTGTCATGAATCTGAACGCCCAACCCCAGCGAAGAGGGATCGACATCCACAAAACTCAGCTGCAAATCCCCCACCGGCACATCTTTATCCTGAAACTCCACCGTCCCGCGTAAATTTACATTACTGCCAATCATCGTACCACCGAACCGTCCCGTATTAACGTCAATCTCCATACGCTTATCCGTATTAATCGCAGTCTTTAAATTTACTCCGGACAACAAATAGTGACGGTCTTTGTAAAAGACTTCCAAGCGGCAATCTTCGAGCTTTAAGTCCATTCGGATTTTTTTGCCCGTACGGTCAAAGTTTTTCCACTGCTTCGCCATTTTCTCCGCCCGCTTCCGGCGGTGAAATTCGCCTATCCGCTTGCGTTCTTCCTCACTTTTCCCAACTAAACTTACCTTTTGCTGCCAATCCTCATCATCCCGCTGAATCTTTTGCATGTCCTTGGAATTGCGGACGAAATCCACCGTCATATCATCAGCCAAATGAATCGACACCTCGGCGTCTTTAAGGGTCAATTCCTGAAGGGTAGTGGATTTGATATGCCCGGTCACCACATCCCATAGGCGCACGTAAAAATGACCTTCCGGTACCCGCAGAATCAGCCTGCCTTCCGTATCGCGCCACTCAAGACCCGTAAAGTCCACATCCCCGGTAACGTGGGCGATGATTTTCTCAGCGGTGATAGTTCCCTTCAACATATCCTGTTCTGCCATGGCCTGATTAAAAATCGTCGCCGCCCCACGACTAAATATTTCCAACACCAGAAATACCGCCAGGAAAATCACCACAATGGCGATTCCCAGTGTTTTCTTCCAGTGCTTTCGCAACCATTTCCGCATACTCGTCCCTCGCTTGTCCTGCTAATCTTATTCTCTTTATTCGCGTCTCTCCTTCGATAAACCTGCAAACCTTGACTTTGTTAACCAATTCCTAAGCAAAAAAGCCTGTGGTCCCTAGTACCACAGACTTTTTCTTATCCCCCAAAATTACCATATTCCTAAAACATGCTGCACCAAAAGACTGACTATAGTAATACCAGCCCAGCAGCAAGCACCCAAAAGAATCGGCTTGCCGCCAGATTTGATGAGCGTTACGATATTGCTATTAAGCCCGATAGCCGCCATGGCCATGACAATGAAGAACTTAGCCAATTCCTTAAGCGGCTGAAACACCTCTCCGCTCACACCAATCTGCAGGCAAAGAGTGGTGAATACCGCCGCCAGCACAAAGTACAAAATAAACATAGGAAAGGCCCGCTTCATACTAAAGGTGGAAAGGGAAGCCCCCTCGGTCTGAGCGGCTTGTTTCTTCGCCACCAGCAGTGCCAAGAGCAGCGTAACAGGGATAATGGCCAGCGCTCGCGTGAGCTTTACAGTCACGGCCTCATCCAGCGTCTGGGTGCCAAGGTCCCACATGCTGTCCCAAGTCGCAGCAGCTGCCGTAACAGAGGATGTATCGTTAATCGCCGTGCCGGCAAAAATACCAAAGGCCTCGCCCGACGTCGTATCGAAACCTATCAGATGCCCCAGCAACGGGAACAAAAGCGCTGCCAGCGCATTGAACAGAAAAATAACCGAAACCGACTGGGCGATTTCATTGCTGTCCGCTTTAACCACCGGCGCGGCGGCTGCAATAGCCGAGCCGCCACAGATTGATGAACCAACGCCGATGAGCGCCGAGGTATTACGGGAAATTTTTAACCACCGGTGCAGCACCCAGGCCACCACCAGCGACGTCGTAATGGTGCTGAGGATAATCGGCAGCGAAAAGATTCCCGTCTTGATGATAACCCCCAGATTCATACCAAAGCCCAGCAAAACCACCGCTGCCTGCAAAACAATCTTAGACGTCCAGTTGATGCCAGGCTGAGCCGTGCCATGTTCCCGCCAAACCGAAGTGATAACCATGCCAAAAAGAATCGCCAGCACCGCACCACCCACAACAGGAAAGCGCTGCCCCAACAGCCAGGCTGGCAATGCCACCAGAAAACAGATAAAAATACCAAGTAAATTATTGCGTAAAAAAGTCATTGTATCCCTCAAAAAACCGGGCCCTTGATTTCAGCTGATGAAAAGAATTATAAAAGGTTTATACGAAAATGTAAAATTATATGTTATGATATGCCTATAATATATTCTTATTGATAGGAGGGCTGCTTATGCTCGACTTTCGCATCAAGACCTTTCTCTGCGTCTGCCAAAAGATGAATTACACCCAGGCAGCAAAAAGTTTAAACATAACCCAGCCTGCTGTCTCCCAGCACATCCGTTATCTAGAAGACTACTACCAAATTAAGGCTTTTCGTTACGCCAACAAAAAATTGGAGCTGACACCTGCGGGCCGCATTCTCTACGAGCGCTGCAAGACGATGGAAAACGACGAGGTAGCACTAGCCGCCGAGCTTTTGAGCCAGCAATCCGGCATCCATACCCTATCCCTTGGAGTCACCATGACGGTTGGGGAATATGCCATCATCGCCCCGCTGGCCGCCTATCAAGCCGCCCACCCCGGCATCAACATTCGGCTTCGTTTTGGCAACACCAAAGAACTATTAGCTCAACTTACCGCCGGCCGCATTCAAATGGCACTGGTCGAGGGTTATTTCCCACCACAGGATTATTTCTGCCAGCCCTACAGCACCGAGGATTATATCGGCGTCTGTGCCACCGGGCATGTGTTTCCCCATGGCGAGCCCACCATATTTCACGACTTGCTGGGAGAGCGGCTGTTGCTGCGGGAAAAAGGGTCGGGAACCCGCGAAATCCTCGAACGCAATCTAGCACTGCATGGCCTTCGTACCGAAGACTTCATCCACAACATGGAAGTCGAAAACATGCATACCATCATCGGCCTGCTCGCCCATGACTGCGGGATTTCCTTTCTGTACCGCCGCGCCGTCGAAGCCGAGCTCGCCAGCGGCATCTTGCGGGAAATTCCCCTAAAAGGCTTTGCCATGCAGCACGACTTCACCTTTATCTGGGAGAAAGACAGCATCTACACCGCCCATTACCAGCAAATCTGCCAAGAACTCCGTGCCACCTGACCAATCCGCTTGCATTCCCCTAAGGAGATGACCCACTTTGTCAAAACGAAAAAAAGGACTTACTATGGTATGCCTTGGTGCCTCCATGTGGGGCGGCAGCGGCGTAGCCGGACAATATCTATTACAGGATTGCAGCTTCTCGACAGCCTGGCTCGTCGTTTCCCGCATGCTGCTAGCCGGCTGTCTGTTCCTGCTCATCGACTTCATCAGTTACCGGCAAGATATTTTTGCCATCTGGAAAAATAAACAGGACGCCCGCGATGTGTTGCTTTTTGCCATCTTCGGCATGTTGGCCGTACAATACACCTATTTTGCCTGCATCCGCCATGGCAATGCTGCCGCCGCCACCATTCTCCAATATCTCATGCCGGTAATCATCATCGGCTACACGTCCCTTACTGCTCGCAAGTTCCCACCTAATCGCGAACTGCTCTGTGTCGCCATGGCCGTCGGTGGCACCTTTCTGCTAGTAACCCACGGGCGACTCAATACCCTGTCCATCTCACTTACAGCACTATTCTGGGGCCTTGGCTCTGCCTTTGCCGCCGCCTTTTACACCACTCAGCCAAAACGCCTCATTCGCAAATGGCGGGCTACGCTGATTACCGGCTGGGGCATGCTGCTTGGTGGCCTTGCCCTGATGCCCCTCTGCCCGCCTTGGCAGTTCAGCGGCATCTGGAGCAGTGCCGCCGCCATCACTTATGCCTATATCATCATTTTCGGCACCGTCATAGCCTTTGGCTGTTACCTCGGCAGCATCAAATACATCTCCCCCACCGAAACCAGTCTCCTGGGCTCCATCGAACCCCTGTCGGCCATCATCCTCTCCATTCTCTTCCTCCATGCCAGCTTTGTCCCCATGGATTATCTCGGCACAGCCTTAATCCTTGGCACGGTGTTTGTACTGGCAAAAAGATAACTTCATCTGACGATATAAAATTGACCGGTCAAAATGACCGGTCAATTTCCTCTAACCAGCGTTTCTTATAATGGTCAAAGGTCCGCACTTCGATATGGTCCGGGTACAGGTATATCGAATTAGTCATTATCTTCTTTTTGTCCATGCAGTCGTTATGGATGTTGCAAGTATGCTCGTTATAAAAATTAATATCGTTGTTGGCAAAGCTTGGGTTGCGACAAGGGGTGTGGGTATGCCCCGATATCCATAGTTTTACCTGTGGATTTTCTGCTAGGATGGCATTGATTTTATCCGCCGGCATGGCAATCGAACGCTCGGTGTTGACGGACTTATGATACGTCAACAGTGTATGATTCAAAGGACCATGGAAAAAGATCAGAGTCTTTTGGTCGCGATGCGCCGCCAGTTCCTGCTCAAACCAAGCCAGCTGCGTTTCTCCTATTTGTGTCGGCAGGGGACCTTCAGTCGACAGGAAAATCAGATGATAGCCGCCCAGGTCTTTGGCATACCAGCGCCGCGGTAATTGCCAAAACCTAGCAAAAGCATCCAGCTTCTGCTGACGAACCTCGGAGCTAGCTGGTTTTATCCTACCATTCGATGAGAGTTCATCTTCATAAAGGAATTCATGATTGCCGTTAATCACCCAAAGCTCTTTTTTTAATTTCCCAAAGAAGGACTGGATGTAGTCGTATTCTGACTTTACGCCCCGCTGTTCAACGATATCCCCCACTACAGCAACAGCCGTCACATCGTCCCAGCTGTTGATATCCGCAATAACGTCATCCTTGGCCGCCAAAATCGCCTGCCGGACATTACTATCGGGATGTTTGGCCACCCGCACCGGCAGATGCGGGTCCCCGAGCACCACAATCCGATAGTAATCCTTCCCAGTTGCCCCCAACAATTTTTGCCAGCCGCCCACAGCCAAGGCACCAAGTCCAATAATCAAACCACGGATAAACGAACGCCGGTTTAACATAGTATCGCTTCCTCTGCTAAAAATATATCGCCACTACGAAATATTCACTCACAATGTATTATTTTCAACGCCGAACCATTTCGCTTCATCATCCCATTTAAAGCAAAGCTTTCCATAGCCTTCATAAGTTTTTTGATAATTTTGGCCTACATATCCATAGCATGTTACGCAATAATTGCAAATAATTTCATCGCCTTCGACTTTTATATTTTGCATGCGAACCTCGCGTTTGTTCGCATAATATCTGCCGATTATGTCGTAGGTGTCGAAATATTTTACATAACTTCCATCACTGCGCTTGCCAATCAGAGTATAGGTTATGCCTGTAACACCTCCTTCATCTTCATTAACCAACAAGTACATTTTCTCATCAGTATCCGTTTTTATGCAATCAATATTTGTTGCGCAAGTTACTGTTATATCGATGGTATTATTAACATCCTTACTGCCAATCTTCGACACAAAGCTATCGTTTCGATTTGGCAGATAGGATGCTCTTCCGTCCCGCGCATCATAATGAACGTAAATACTATCTTCGCCACTTCCAAAGCAGGCCAATCCCTTATCGAATATTTTACTGCCATTACCAGTTCGCAATGACGGATAAGACGTCAGGTATCTCACATTCTTGAACGGGACGCCTTCATGCGTTGTCGCCCCCTTGACTTCATACCATCCCATGGGAAGTAAAGATATCTCCCCTATTTTTTGCGGTGCCTGCATCGTCATCGCACTGCAAACACTTGTAAGCATAATTGTCCCCACTGCCACGAGGCATGCCAATCGTTTCATCCTCTATTCCCCTCTCAAAATAAATCTTATCGATACATTTCGTCATTTAAGGAATTTGAACAATCAAAGAGGAATATAGCTGGTAAGCTGCAATTGTCCATCTTGCAGCACGATATTTTCCTTATGCTCGAGTTCAACAAAAGGATTATGGTTCTTGTCTTTATAAATCTCTCTTAACTTTGCCATTGGGGTCGTACAAGGGAAGCCACTTTTGTCGTAAACCAATTCCTCTGGATGATAAAATGTGATGCTTGAAATCATATCCCCTAGGAAGCGAACTTTAAATACATCCTCATAATACCAAACGTCCTGCGGAAATGTATCGGATGGCCCCACATTACGTTTTTCTTTCCGCGTAGGACTGCCATAAAGCGCCTCTAAATCCTTTTGACTCATCCCCAGATACAACCCCGCTATGGATTCCGTATATTGAGGTTCTTCGCTATGACGTAAGGTTTGTTTCTCATTGAAAATCAGAAAATCCATCGCATTCATATGTTCAGGCATCAGCCCGATGTCCCGATAACCATCCGCTTCTTGGATTCGATAGCCCGAAGCATCGCCACAGCCTAAGTAAGCCACCACTTTACAGCCATTGATATAGTGGCCATTAATCGAAAGCACCAGATTCCCCGCAGAATCATACCAATTTCCTTGTAAACCTTTCATCGAACGGTCACTGCCATTGGATAAAACTTTATACTTTATCTTAAGGTCATCCGGTTTGGTTTTATTTGGGATACTTTTGGCATAATCTTTAACTAAGGCATACGCAGGATTAAATAGCCTAGGTATTGGCGGATAAAATCCATCAACAGTTACAGCACCAGTTGATTTATCTTCTAGCAATATATAGGTATGCATATCTCCTTCATAGCGGTTATGGACATAACATACTCCCGATCCTTGGACAAAAATTTTTAAATACCGCTCGTCTTCATACTTTACGCGAGCCGTCTTTACTTCAAATATACTCCCCATATTCACACCGCTATCCCAAATAGGATAGCCTGAATCGCCATGCCAGCATTGTGCTCCATACACCTCAGATACCATTGCAGCTTCTGCCTTTGACATAGAAAATAGCCCAGCTGTACTTCCCCCTATCAGCAACGCCACCGCCGCAAAACCTGCCATCAATCCTTTTTTCATCAAATCCCCTTCTCTCTGAAAATCTCCCCATAAAGCAACAGCCTTCCACTAAGGGAAGGCCGTTAATTTATAATTCTATTCTATTGTATTACATTTTTGCAATCTTATGCAAGGTCTCGATGATAAGGTCTACCTGAGGTTTTACCGTTTCCAGCATCAGGCGCTCCTTCGGACTATGGATATCGATGGTGGTGACACCAATCGATACCATGTCGAGGTTCGGGTTCTTGAGGAAGTGCCAGCCGCACTCGAGGCCAGCATGGATTGTCTCGACTTTCATATCTTTGCCGTTCTGAGCTTTGAAGGTCTCAGCCATGATTTTGGCCAGCTTGCTGTCCTTGTTTTCCTTCCAGCCCGGCGACTGGGTGCCGATATGTGCCGTAAAGCCCGTAAGCGCTGCCCATTCTTCCGTCATGAAACGAAATTCGTTGAGCTTCTGGTCAACTGCCGAACGCGGGAAGTACGCGATGTTTACTTCATCCCCGTCCATCGAAACGACGCCAAGGTTTGCCGACGTCTCGACAAGGCCCGGGATAACCGTGGACATGGCAAATACTCCCGTATGGAGAATCGTCAGCAGACGGATGAAGTCCGTAGTAAAGTCAGCCGTCAAAACCTGCTGGGGCGTCTCAACGCTCGTGAGCACGAACTGAACATTGGGGTCTACACCGCCGTACATCTTGAGGTAGTTTTCCTTCTGCTCTGCCAGAACGTCCTCAATAGCGAACTTGTCAAATTCCGTAGCGATTACCATCTTGGCATCGTTCGGGATGGCATTGCGGGCCTTGCCACCAGTAAAGGAAGCAAGCTCAACGCTGCCCTTTTCCTGCAGGGCAGCCAGCGCAAAGGCCAGCGTGCGGATGGCATTGCCACGGCCATCGCCGATGCGCTCGCCCGAATGACCGCCGAGGAGTCCTTTAACCTCAATCTGCCAGCCATTCGGCTGCGTTGCCTGCTGACGGGTCAATTTACGCGAAAAGTCAAGATTGACACTTCCGGCACTGCCGACGGTCAGCTCATCATAGTTTTCCGAATCGCAGTTGATGAGGTAGCTGGCATCTTTCAGATGCTCGGCACCGAGGTTAATGGCACCCGTCATGCCCTGCTCCTCGTCCACCGTGACAATCATGCGCAGCGGACCATGGTCTTTGGCGTTTTTCATGATATACATGGCCTCAGCCACGCCGATACCATCGTCAGCGCCGAGGCTCGTGCCCTCAGCCTCAAGGTATTTCTCGCCGCGTACGAGCTTAATCGGGTCTTTAAGCGGGTCATAGGCATAGCCTTCCTCAGCAACGCAGACCATGTCCATGTGACCCTGCAGAATCGTCAGCGGGGCGTTTTCATAGCCAGGGCAGGCCGGTTTATCGGCAATGATGTTGTTCTTCTCGTCCTGCACTACCACAAAGCCAGCGTCGGTCAGATACTTCTTGAGGAAGTCGCTGACCGCCTGCTCATGGCCGGATTTGCGCGGAATCGCAGCCAATTTCTCAAACTCACTCAGTACGCCTTCCAAAATCTCATTGTTCTGTTCCATAGGAATCCCTCACTCATTCATATATCATATGTAATAGTAAACATAAAAATAAAACCAGGCAGTCAAAGCGTCTGCCTGGTCTCATCATTAACAATGCAATACGGGCAAATCAATCCGTCAACGCGACCGTCATGGCCTCCGTTACATCTACCCCCTGCGGCACATAAAGAACAATTTTGCCGGAGATGCGTTTCGCACAGCCGTCCAGAACGTAGCAGGTACCATTGACGAAATCACAAATACGGCGCTGCTCAGCATCTTCTACCTTCTCGTAGTTTACGACACAAGCCTTGCCTGCTTTGAGGTCATCCGAAATCGAAGCAACCTGGTCAAAGGTGCTCGGTGCATAAATCTGCACTTTCAAAGCCGGCGTTTTCGTCGTATGAACCGTCAACTGCGGACGACTCGACTCACGATGCTGGTAAGATCCAGTCTGATAGCCCGAACGGTCAAACTGAACCGTGCCACCATTGGATACCTTCAGTTCCTCACTGTAGCTCTGAGCTGCCGGTGCTTCCTTCACGGATGAAGTTTTCTTTACCTCAGCGTAATCTTCCTCAATTTCGCCGAAGTCCTCAATCGGCATCAGAATATCTCTAAGTTTAGAGAATTTCTCTTCAAAAATAGCGCCTACGCCCATATCATCTCGTCCTTCCAATAAAAAGCTTTCATTAATTCACACGAATTAGACGCGTCCTTGCGGGGACTTATCCATGTTATCAACATAATTCACAATTCAACTATCAACATGATAACATACTTCGCGATCAAATGCAAAAGTCCTGCTGAAAAAAATTATATTTTTCCAGCAGGACTTATAAATTGTAACTATTTTATTTTAAGAATTAGCCTTTACGAGCGTTCTTGGCGTTGCGGCCACGGATCGTGCGATCAAGGATGGACTTGCGCAGACGGACGTGCTCCGGCGTAACCTCAACGAGCTCATCGCTGTTGATGTACTCGATAGCCTGCTCCAGGGACAGGATGCGCGGCGGCGTGATGCGGATAGCTTCATCCGAGGACGACGTACGCATGTTGGAAACGTTCTTCTTCTTGCACGGGTTGATGTCGATATCGTTCTCGCGGGAGTTCTCACCGACAATCATGCCCTCATATACTGCCTCGCCCGGGCCGACGAACATCGTACCGCGATCCTGCAGCGTGAAGATACCATAGCCAGTCGTCTCACCCTGCTCGAAAGCAACGAGCGAACCGCGCGTACGGCCCGGGATATCGCCTTTGTACGGTGCATAGCCATGGAAGACATGGTTCATGATACCGTTGCCCTTGGTGCTCGTCAGGAGCTCAGAACGGAAACCGATCAGGCCGCGGGCTGGAATCGTGAACTCGAGACGCATGTAACCAGCCGTCTCCGTCATGTTGACGAGCTCAGCCTTACGGGTGCCGAGGCCTTCCATGACAGCGCCCATGAACTCCTGCGGTACTTCGACCGTCAGGTTCTCGATCGGCTCGCAGAGCTGGCCATTGATGGTCTTGTAAACAACTTCCGGTTTACCGACCTGCAGCTCATAGCCCTCGCGGCGCATGGTCTCGATGAGGATGGACAGGTGCAGCTCACCACGGCCGGAAACCTTGAAGACATCGGCCGAATCCGTTTCCTCAACCTTCATGGCAACGTTGGTCTCGATTTCCTTGAACAGGCGGTCACGCAGGTGACGGGAGGTAACGAACTCACCTTCACGGCCAGCGAACGGGCTCGTGTTGACACCGAAGGTCATGGAGAGCGTCGGCTCATCGATGTTGATCGTCGGCAGAGCCTCCGGATTTTCTGCATCGGCAACCGTGTAGCCGATGGAAACATCACCGAGGCCCGTCAGAGCGACGATGTCGCCCATGCTGGCCGACTCAGTTTCCACGCGTTTGAGGCCCTGGTAAACGAATACTTTACCGATTTTAGCTTTGACCGTCTGGTCGCCATTGATGAGGACGACGTTCTGGTTCGTCTTAGCCGTACCGCGGATGATGCGGCCGATAGCAACGCGGCCAACGAAGGAATCAGACTCCAGCGTCGTAACCATCATCTGGAGCGGAGCCTCCGGATCGCCTTTCGGTGCCGGAATCTCTTTGACAATCGTCTCCATCAGCGGTTTGAGGTCAGCGTTGTCGTCTTCCATCTTGTACTTCGCTACACCATCACGAGCCGTAGCGTAGATAACCGGGAAGTCGAGCTGGTCATCATCGGCATCGAGTTCCATGAAGAGCTCGAGAACCTCGTCATAGACATCATCTACGCGCTGGTTCGGCTTATCAATCTTGTTGATGACAACAATCGGTTTAAGTCCCTGCTCCAGTGCCTTGCGCAGAACGTATTTCGTCTGCGGCATCGGGCCCTCGAAAGCATCGACGAGCAGAACAACGCCATCGACCATGTTGAGGACACGCTCAACCTCGCCGCCGAAGTCCGCATGGCCCGGCGTATCAACGATGTTGATTTTGATGTCGTTGTACATGATTGCCGTGTTCTTGGACAGAATCGTGATACCGCGCTCGCGCTCGATATCGCCGGAGTCCATAACGCGCTCTGCAACCTGTTCATTGGAACGGAAAACGTGACTCTGCTTGAGCATTGCATCGACCAGCGTCGTCTTACCATGGTCGACGTGGGCGATAATTGCAATATTTCTCAGCTTGTCATTGGTCATCATACTCATTCTGTGTAATCTGCCTCCTATAAATAAAAAGGGATACGCTTTGGTATCCATCCTCTCTTACATATTACATTACTCGTATCGTAAAGCAACAATCTAATTTTAATATTGACCGTCTGAGTTGTCAATAACTTTTTACCGCATTGTACAGGTATTTTCCTTGACACCCTGACAGACAGATAAAAATAGCAAAAGGCTCCCTTTATGAGGGAGCCCTGCTGTATCCTTAGAGTCCTGCTTCTTTCTTCAGCACGTCAGCCTTATCCGTGTGCTCCCACGGCAGGTCGACATCCGTGCGGCCAAAGTGGCCATAAGCAGCCGTCTGCTTGTAGATCGGGCGGCGCAGGTCGAGCATCTTGATGATGCCAGCCGGACGCAGGTCGAAGTTGTGGCTTACGATTTCTTCAATCTTCTCCTCGTCCACCTTATTCGTGCCAAACGTGTCAATCATAATCGAAACCGGATAAGCTACACCGATGGCGTAAGCCAGCTGCACCTCGCACTTGTCGGCAAGACCTGCGGCAACGATGTTTTTGGCAACGTAGCGGGCCGCATAAGCAGCACTGCGGTCAACCTTCGTGGGATCTTTACCCGAGAAAGCGCCGCCGCCATGACGGGCCCAGCCGCCATAGGTGTCGACGATAATCTTGCGGCCCGTGAGGCCCGAGTCACCCTGCGGGCCGCCGATGACGAACTTGCCCGTGGGGTTGATGAAGATTTTCGTATCGTCCTTGAGGAGCTCAGCCGGAACCACCGGTTTGATGACCTGCTCGATGAGATCCTTGCGGATCTGCTCGAGGGTTACCTCCTCGTCGTGCTGGGTCGAGATGACAATGGTCTCGACAGCTACTGCCTTGCCATCCTCATAAGCAATCGTGACCTGGGTCTTGCCATCCGGACGGAGATACGGCAGCGTGCCGTTCTTGCGAACTTCCGTCAGGCGGCGGGCCAGACGATGAGCCAGCGCAATCGGCAGCGGCATGAACTCCGGCGTCTCGTTCGTCGCATAGCCGAACATCATGCCCTGGTCGCCAGCACCGATAGCCTCAGCGGCGTCCATCTCGCCCTCGCGGGACTCTATAGCCTCATTTACGCCCTGGGCGATATCCGGCGACTGCTCATCGAGGGATACGAGGATGCCGCAGGTATCGGCATCGAAGCCATATTTTGCCCGCGTATAACCAATCTCCTTGACCGTATCACGGATGATCTTCGGGATGTCGACATAGCACTTCGTCGAAATCTCACCGACCACATGGACCTGTCCCGTCGTCACCATGGTCTCGCAGGCAACGCGTCCCATCGGATCCTCAGCCAGGATGGCATCGAGGATGCTGTCAGAGATCTGGTCAGCCATCTTATCCGGATGACCTTCGGTTACCGACTCCGACGTAAAAAGCATGCGTTTCTTACTCAATTTAATCTACCTCCCTAGTAGTTCCTTTATCTTTGCTGAATAGCCTCAAACGTTCCGATTCATAAGAAAAAGCCCTCGTTAAACGAGAGCTTTGATTTCTTAACTCTCATCTTATAGGTCGAACCTAAAGGAATTGGCACCGTTTTGACTTGCATCAATGGTTGCCGCAGTTTCATCGGGCCATTCCCTCCACTGCTCTGGATGAGTTCTTATTCAGCTTTGTTGGTTCCATCATACGATACCCAAGCCATAATGTCAAGGTAATTTTATGAATCCAATTCATAAATCTCATCAATCGCAACCATATGCAGAGCATCAAACCTTGAATTTCTCCACTTCCGTTTGCAGGGTTTTAGCCATTTCAGCCAGCTGCTCACTGTTGGAGTTCATTTCATGCACCGATGCCGTCTGTTCTTCCGTTGCGGCCGATACGGTCTCGCAGTTTGCCACCACACTGCGGCTCATGCCTTCAATGTCGTGAATAGCCGTCTGGCAACTGTCCGCGTTATCGGTGGCCTCTTTGGAGGCATCAGCAATCTGCTGGGAACGGCTGGCTATTTTTTCGACCAAAGCCACGATATCGTTAAATTCCCGACCGGTTTCTTCGACGCTGTCTTTGGCCGTAACGAGATTGTCCGTGCCTTCATGCATGCTGTCAACGGCCTGCTGGGTATCCTTCTGAATCTGGCCGATAAGCTCGGCAATCTGGCTGGCAGCTTCTTCCGACTGGGCGGCCAATTTGCGGATTTCCTCGGCTACTACAGCAAAGCCACGACCGGCGTCGCCAGCACGAGCTGCCTCGATGGCTGCATTAAGGGCCAAAAGATTCGTCTGTTCGGCAATGCCCGAAATCGTATCGGTGATGCGGCCAATGGTATCCGAACGTTCCCCGAGGTTGTTGACCATGCGGGCCGACTCACCCACTACTTCACTGAGGCGGGCCATATCCTTGACGGTGCGGGTGACTACCGCATTACCATTCTGGGCCTTTTCCGTAGCCTGTTTAGTCTCCACAGCCGCCCGGCGGGCGTTGTGGGCCATACCGCCAATCTTTTCCATTAACACGTCCATAGATTTGGATGCATCATCAACGGCCAGCAGCTGCTTATTGGAAGCCGTGGCTACATCGGTAATGGATTCTGCCACCTGCTGGCTGGCAGCTGCTGACTGGGCCGTCATCTCATTGAGATTAGCCGCATCGGAAGCGACATGTTCCGACGAGTCCCGGATGGAACCCATGAGGGTTCGCATATTGCCGCCTAAGACCTTGAGGATTTCAATCATCTGCCCGATTTCATCTTCCCGCTGCGCATATTCGGCCTTTACCGGTTCTTGGCGATAATCTCCCTTGGCAAATTTCTGCAGGCGTCCCGTCACGAAACTAATGGGGTCGCCAAAATTCTGTGCCAGCTTGGCACCAAGCAAAGCCATGATAATCGATACCACTAGAATGATAAGCGAGGAAATCAGGATTTTATGATAAAGCGCCTTGGTATTTTCTTCGATGTATTTATTTACTTCTGCATCGATATAATCGATCCAGGAACCCGTACCAATAACCCACTGATAGGGTTTAAATTCCAATACGTAATTGCGTTTTGGAAGGGACTGGGACTCGCCTGGTTTCGGATAGGAAAAATCCACGAAACCGCCGCCATCCTTCTGCCCTTCTTTTAACATGTTTTCCATATAGGGCACGCCATTGGGGTCTTTTTCATCCCGGCGCATTTTGCCTTCAGCATTCCGGTTGCCGGCATGGACCACGCAAATACCGGTGTTCTTTTCATCGGCAAAGAAATATCCTTTACCATCATCATAGCGTACCGATCGCAGGACGTCTTTGGCGAGATTCTTCGCCTGTTCTTCGGTAAGTTCCCCTGCCTGCTGGCGCGCATAGATACCGTTTAAAGACGATACAATCCCTTCGGTCTGCAACCTGAGCTCGCGATCATAGTGTTCCGAAAGCTCCCGCCGGTATTCTTTTACGAGTTTGTCGTTATCCGAAATCGTCGTGTAAATAAAGTAACAGCCAACGGCAAGCGTCGCCACGACGCTTACCGTAGCAAAAAGCACCGTAAGTTTTCCCCGAACGGATTTCATAAAAAACATAGAATCCCCTCCCTATATCCGAGCTATCACTCCTTACCTATATTGTAATATTCACTCAATTATGACAAACTCCTGCTAGGGAAGAAAAATTTTCTCTGCCACCACCATTTAACGTGATTTTCGCACCACTCTTGCTTCATAAGGCTGCAAGAATCCCGCCTTATGGGTATCATAATTGGAAATTAATTCCTCATCTTGATCCCCAACAAACAAATCGCAGGGAACTTCTTTATCCGTCCAATTGGCCGCCACCACCAAAACCTGCTCACCCAAAATCCGCTGATAGGCATAGATTTCCTCACTGTCTTCGAGAAGGGGCTTAAACCTGCCGTAAACCACAATCGGCAGCGTATGCCGCAGGGCAATAAGGCGCTGGTAATAATAAAAAACCGACTGTTTGTCCGCCAAAGCGGCTTTGACGTTGATGACGGGATAGTTGGGGTTGACGGCCAGCCACGGCTCACCGGTGGTAAAGCCGGCGTTTGCCGTATCATCCCACTGCATGGGCGTGCGGGCATTATCTCTTCCCACACAGTCAAAACAGCTCAGCATCACTTTTCCATCCATAATTTTTTGTTCCACCACCAGCTGCTGCCAGGCATTTTTTTCCTCGATATCGACACAATCCGCCAGGGAAGAAAAATGCCGATTGGTCATGCCGATTTCTTCGCCCTGGTAAATATACGGCGTCCCCTTCTGCAGGTGCAAAACTGTTGCCAGCATCTTAGCGGATTTTTCCCGCCACTTAGGCGAATCGTTGCCAAATCTTGATACTACCCGCGGCTGGTCGTGGTTGTCCCAATAGAGGCTTCCCCAGGCTTTCCCCTCCAGCTCCAGCTGCCACTTATTTAAAATCTTGCGAACATAGGAAAGTTTTGGCGGCGTGCACGTCCATTTCCCCCAAACCGCATCTGAGTTTGCCGCCCCATCGGTATGTTCAAAGTGAAAGACCATCCCTAACTCCGTGCCATCGCTGTTGGCATATTTCTTGGCTTCCTCCACGGTAACGCCTGCCGCCTCGCCCACCGTCAGCAAATCGTATTTCGACAGCACCCGGCGATTCATTTCCTGCAAATATTCATGAACCCGCGGACCATTGCAAACGTGGGAAAACATATCGCTATAGCCATCGGCATTAAGCGGACCATCGGGAAAGGATTGGTCTTTGCTAATCATGGAGATAACATCCATGCGGAAACCATCGATGCCCTTGCGGCACCACCAGTCCATAAGGTCAAAGACTTCCTCCCGGACTTTAGAATTTTCCCAGTTTAAATCCGGCTGCTTGCGGCTGAAGCAGTGCAAATAATATTGACCGGTCAAATCATCGTACTGCCAAGCTGAACCGCTAAAACAGGATTCCCAGTGATTGGGGGCTTCGCCTGTTTCCGTTGGGTCACGCCAGATATAGTAGTCCCGATAGGGATTATCTTTGGACTTGCGGCTTTCGATAAACCAGGGATGTTCATCGGAAGTATGGTTGACCACCAAATCCATCACGATGCGAATGTTTCGCTTATGGGCTTCAGCCAGCAGCCGGTCAAAATCTTCCATGGTGCCAAATTCGGCCATGATGTTTCGATAATCGGAAATGTCGTAGCCATTATCATCATTTGGCGACTCATAAATTGGTGACAGCCAAATCACATCGATGCCTAGTTTTGCCAGATAATCCAAATGAGCGGTAATCCCATTTAAATCCCCAATGCCATCCCCATTGCTGTCCGCAAAGGAACGGGGATAAATCTGATAAATAACGGCTTCTTTCCACCAAGCATGCGTTTCTGAGCTCATAAAGCATTCCTCCCACCAACAATTGAGTCATTATCTTTCTTAGTATTCCGTTCCTACCTCCCTACTTCCTGCGAACGCCGGTACAGAATATGGCCCCTGGTACAAAATCTGGTATCCGGTACAAAAAACGAGCCCTGCACCTTCGCAACGCTCGTTTTTCTATCTGCTGATTTAGCTTAGCAGCAAACTGTCGCTATTTAATTCACTGCCAGCTGCCTGTTCAAACATATCTAGCAAATCCTTGATACCAAGATTCTTTTTCTTTTCACTGTCGATATCAAAGAGAATATGTCCTTCATACATCATGATAAGGCGATTTCCATACTTGAGGGCATCCCGCATGTTATGGGTAATCATCAGCGTCGTAAGCTTCTGCTGCTTGATGATTTTATCTGTCAGGGACAAGACCTTTTCGGCTGTCTTCGGGTCAAGAGCTGCCGTGTGTTCATCCAGCAACAACAATTTGGGCTGGGCCATGGTGGCCATGAGCAGCGTCAGGGCCTGACGCTGACCGCCGGAAAGCAGGCCAACTTTTGACTCCAACCGATCTTCCAGCCCCAGGTTCAACCCTTTTAAGAGTTCCCGGAAATGCTGACGACTGTCCGCTGAAGAACTCCATTTAAGGGTCGGGGATTTGCCCCGTCTGGCGGCAATCGCCAGATTCTCCTCGATCATCATGCCAGCTGCCGTTCCCATCATCGGGTCCTGGAATACCCGGCCAATGTATTTGGCCCGTTTGTGCTCCGGCCATTTGGTGATATCCGTCCCCGCAATGGTGATACATCCCTCATCTACCGGATACGTCCCGGCAATGGAGTTCATAAGCGTCGATTTACCGGCGCCGTTGCCACCGATAACGGTGACAAAATCCCCAGGGGCAAGATGGAGATTCACATTATGAAGTGCCAGCTTTTCGGTGACGGTTCCTGGATTGAATGTCTTAGAAATTTTTTCGATATGAAGCATCTCAGCGGCCCCCTTTCCTGATTTTATTCCAGCGTGCCTGTAGCAGCGGCATCGAAAGTGCCAAGGCCACCAAGATTGCCGTGAAGAGTTTCAAATCATTTGGCGGCATTCCCATCTGCAGCACGATGGCGATAACCGCGCGATAGACAATCGAGCCTAAAATGACAGAAATCAAGCAATTCTTAAAGCTGCGGGTACCGAAGAGCACTTCGCCGATGATAACCGACGCCAAGCCAATGACGATGGTACCCACTCCCATGCCCACATCGGCAAAGCCGTTGCTCTGGGCGACAAGGGCGCCTGAAATGGCCACAAGACCATTGGAGAGCAACAGTCCCAGCACAATCATGTTATCCGTATTGATGCCGTTGGCGCGAATCATATGGGGATTAAAGCCCGTGGCCCGGACCGCCGTACCAAGTTCCGTACCAAAGAACCAATAATTCAGCATGGCCACCACCAGCACAATGACAGCGCCAATGGCCAAAGTGGTCATCATCTTATCCATTCCCAGATTCCAAATGGTAAAAATTGTATCCTGCTGCAACAAGGGCAGATTGGCTTTGCCCATAATGCGAAGGTTTACCGAATAGAGGGCAATCATAGTCAAGATTCCAGCCAGAAGAGCGGGAATCTTAAACTTCGTACAAAGAATACCAGTGATGACCCCGGCCAGCATCCCCGCCACACAGGCGGCAATAATTGCTACCAACGGATGGCTGCCGGCCACAATGAGAGTAGCGGCGGTTGCAGCTCCCAAGGGGAAACTTCCTTCAACCGTCAAGTCCGCAATGTCGAGGACGCGAAAGGTCAGATAAACACCAATTGCCAGCAGTGCCCACAAAAGGCCCTGCGAGACCGTAGCGATTACTAAATCCATAATGTATCTCCTATTGCTTATGACAAAGGAGCGCAGCGAATGCGACAGCATCCGAAACGCCCCTCTGCGTCAAATTCTGCTGTTATTCTACCACTTCGGCTCCGTTCAGCACATCGGCTGGAAGCGTAATCCCCAGAGCGGCCGCATTCTTTTTGTTGATGACGACCTTGAGATCCTGGGCGGTCTGGATTGGCATCTCCGCTGGTTTGGCTTTGCCCTCCAATACATCGGCAGCCATGTGGCCCGTCTGTACCCCCAGTTTGTAGTAATCGATGCCGTAAGTAGCAAGGCCACCAGCCTTGACCATATTCGGCTCTCCGCAAAATACTGGTTTCTTGGCTGCATCGGTGATGGCGACGAGATTCGGCATTGCCGATGCAATGATATTATCGGTCGGCACATAGAAAGCATCAACTTCACCGACCAGGCTCTGCGCAGCCTGCTGAATATCATTGACCGTGGAAATCGTAGCTACTTTCACTGTCAGCCCCTTCGACTCCGCGTATTCCTTCATGGCCTTTACCTGAACTTCGGAATTCACTTCACTGGAACAGTAGATAGTACCAATGGTCTTGGCGTTCGGGCAAATCTTCATAAGCAAATCGATTTGTTCCTTGATAGGGTTCATGTCGCTGGTTCCCGACACGTTAGCCCCCGGACGGTCGTTACTGGTCACGAGTTTGGCACCCACATAATCCGTGATGGCCGTGCCCAGAATAGGAATATCCTTCGTAGCATTGGCAATGGTCTGAGCCGCCGGCGTTGCAATGGCACAAATCAAATCCATCTTGCCGCTGACAAAACGCTGGGCGATATTCTGCAGATTGGACTGGTCTGCCTGGGCATTCTGCTGGTCAAAGGTAACGTTCTTTCCTTCCTCGAATCCACGCTCCTTCAAACCATCAACAAAGCCCTTATTGGCGGCATCCAAAGCACTGTGTTCCACCAGCTGGACCACGCCAATCTTATAAGTCTTATTGCCCGCTGACTGTTCCGAACCGCAGCCAGCCATTGCACCAGCTGCCAGCATCGTCGCAATCCCCAGGGCCAATACTTTTGCTTTTCTTGACAATTTCATATAATCCCCATCCTTAAAAAAAATGTAACACTGTACAATAACAAATATTATTATACAGTGTTACATAAATAAAGTCTAGTTTTGTTTTTAGTGGGCAGACATTTGTTAGGGGTTATTTCAAAACCCCAGCGACATGGTCGAGAATAATCCCTGCCAGCTCTTTTTTGCTCATGAGGGGATACGCCGTCATATTGCCGGCGCGGTCAAAGAGTTTGATGCGATTGGTCTCAACCCCAAAGCCTGCATCGGCTTCGGACACATCATTGGCTACGATGAAGTCCAAATTCTTTTTGGCCAGCTTCTTGCGGGCGTACTCTTCCACTTGACAGGTCTCGGCAGCAAAGCCCACGAGTACCTGTTGCTGCTTTTTCTGGCCGAGCTCCAGCAAAATATCCGGATTGCGCACCAGTTTCAGCGTCAAATCCTCATCGCTCTTTTTGATTTTCTGCTCAGCCACCACTTCTGGGCGGTAATCCGCCACGGCGGCGGACTTAATGACCGCCGCACAGGTTGGAAATTCCCGCAAAACGGCCTCCCGCATCTGCCGGGCCGTCTCAACGCGAACGACCCGAACCCCCGCTGGGTCTTCTAAGACCGATGGCCCCGAAACCAGCACCACCTCGGCCCCGCGGCGGGCAGCTTCTGCTGCCACCGCATACCCCATGCGGCCCGTGGACCGGTTGCCGATATAACGCACCGGGTCAAGGGGCTCAATGGTGCCCCCTGCCGTGACGAGGATTTTTTTACCGGTCAATTTTTGACTAGTCAAATTCTGACTAGTCAAAGCCTCACTTACGATGCGCACGATATCCGCCGGCTCCGGCAGGCGGCCCTTGCCGCTAATACCGCAGGCAAGGTGTCCTGCTGCCGGTTCAATCATATGAAATCCCCGCTTGCACAGCTCTTGGATATTTCGCTGGGTGATGGGATTTTCATACATATTCGTATTCATCGCGGGCGCCATGTAAACGGGGGCCTTCGTCGCCAGAATCGTCGTGGACAGCATATCGTCCGCAATCCCCACCGCCGCTTTCGCGATGATATTGGCCGTTGCCGGAGCAATGAGCATAAGATCCGCCAAGTTGGCCAGGGCAATGTGCTCCACGTTGTAATTGGTCACCTTTTCCCACATGTCCGATACCACGGGCTGACCGCTGATTTCGCGGAAGGTCAGCTCCGTTACAAACTGGGTGGCTTCCTTGGTCATGATGACATGAACCTCGGCCCCTGCTTTGCGCAGGCGGCCGACAATCTCTACGGCCTTATAAGCGGCAATCCCGCCTGTTACGCCCAGGACAATCTTCTTACCTGCGAGTTCCATAACTTAGAGGTCCGCTTTGGAAATGCGATAGTTGATTTTGCCCTCGGCAATCTCTTCCAGCGCATTGGTAACATTCTTCGTCGATTTGGATTTGAGCTCCTTAAGCTCCTCGCCATCCAGCAACTGACGGGCGCGCTTGGAAGCGCAGACTACGAGACCATAACGGCTGTCCACCTGGCTCATCAGCGTATCCGTGGACGGATTTACCATGCTCATCTCAGGATTGTTATTTGCTTTCATTACTGTTCCAACTCCTCAAATTTATCGTAATTCTTGTCGACACGGCAGTGCTCGGCAATCATGATGCTCTTGATGCGCTCCACCGCGCGTTTTACCGTGTCATTTACTACCACATAGCCGTATTGGCGGCCAATGGCAATCTCTTCCTTGGCTGCCCCCAGACGTTTTGCCAGGGATTCTGCCGTCTCGGAACCACGGCCCCGAATGCGGCGCTCCAGTTCCCCGATGGACGGCGGCAGCAGGAAGATAAAGAGCCCATCCGGGCACTTTTTCATGACGTTGAGGGCCCCCTGGGTATCGATTTCCAGCAGAATGTCCTCACCAGCGGCGAGACGTTCCTCAATCTTTCCTATTGGGGTACCGTAGTAATTGCCATAGACATTGGCATACTCGAGAAAACCACCCTCCTCGATCATCTTCTCGAAGGCTGCTTTGTCCATAAAGTAGTAATTCTTGCCATCAACCTCGCCCTCGCGCGGCTTGCGCGTCGTCGCTGAAATGGAATAGGCAAGCTCTGGAGTCTGCGCGAGAAGTTCCCCGCAGACCGTTCCCTTCCCCGTCCCCGACGGGCCGGAAACTACAATCAATAATCCTCTGCTCATTCTTACGCTTCGTCTTCTTTCTCTTTTATTTCCGCTTTCGCCTCAGTATCATCGTCCACATCGACACGATGCGCCACCGTCTCGGGCTGAACCGCCGACAGGATAACATGGTCGCTGTCCATGATGATGACCGCGCGGGTGCGACGGCCATAGGTCGCATCAATAAGGCGCTCGCCATCGCGGGCTTCCTGGATGATGCGTTTAATGGGTGCCGATTCGGGGCTTACAATAGCCACGATGCGGTTTGCTGATACGATATTGCCAAAGCCAATGTTTATGAGTTTGATATCCATGAGGCGTCCTCCTCTTTATTCGATATTCTGGACCTGTTCGCGAAGTTTTTCAATCTCGCTCTTCATATCCACAACCAGTTGAGCAGCTTCCGTGCTGTTCGCTTTCGAACCGATGGTATTGGTTTCCCGATTAATTTCCTGAATGAGAAAATCCAGTTTGCGGCCCACCGGTTCGGCTGCGGTCTCAACAATCTGGCGGAACTGTCCAAAGTGGCTTTCCAGCCGGACAAGCTCCTCGGTGATATCCACCCGGTCGGCATAAATTGCCGTCTCCTGAATCAGGCGGGTCTCGTCGAAGGTCTGGGACTCCAATGCCTGGGCAATGGTCTGCCGCAGATGCTCCCGATAGGCCGACACAATTGCCGGCGCAATTTCGTGGATTCGCTGGCGCATTCCCTCAAGTTTTTCTATCCGCACTAGGAAATCCTTACGGATGTTTTCTCCTTCCGTTGCCCGCATCTTATCAAAGGCCTGCAGCGATTCCTGGATAGCCTGGAGCAAAACTGGCTTCATCCCCTCCAGATTGGCGGAAGTGTCAACTTTCAGCACATCGGGAAAACCGGCAAAGACCTGCACATCGTCAGGACGAGCCACATGGAGCATGTCGCTCATATTGTTTAGGGCCTGCTGATAAGCTAACACCAAGCCCTTATCCACTCGAATCTCCGTCTGATTTTCGCGCTTGTCAACATAATTGATGAATACATCCATCTTGCCCCGGGCCACCACTTCCTTGATGGCCTTCCGCAGGGCATCTTCCCAGGCATTTAACGGACGCCCCATATGAAAATTGATTTCCAGGAATCGCTGGTTTACCGCCTTTAGTTCCACCGAAATCTTATAATCCTCGGTTTCAGCCACGGCCGCACCGAATCCCGTCATGCTTTTAAGCATATAGCCGCCTCTTTCCACAAACCATTATTCGGAAAAGTTACCCGTGAATACCAATTCTGCCGGGCCCGTCATGAATACGTGATTGTTTTCGGCCCACTCGACGATTAATTTGCCACCATCGAGCTGAACTTCGGCCTTGCGGTCGATTTTGCCATTGAGCACGCCTGCTACCACCGTAGCACAGGAACCCGTACCGCAGGCTAGCGTAATCGCAGCCCCGCGCTCCCAAACGCGCATGCGCACGTGACTACGATCCTTGACCTCGACAAATTCCGTATTGGTCTTGCGGGGGAACATCGAATGATGTTCAAACTTGGTGCCAAGCTCTTCAATGGGGAAGTTTTCCGCATCATCCACAAAGATAACGCAATGGGGATTGCCCATGGATACTCCTGTCATCGCGTAGGTCGTGCCATCCACTGTAATGGGCTCAGCGATGACCTTCTTGCCGTCAAAGCCAACGACGGGAATCTCATCCCCCAAAAGATGAGGCTCCCCCATATCTACCTGAACCCCCGTTACCTTATCCCCCTCCAGGATGATTTTCGGCACGAGAATACCGGCACCAGTTTCCACCGTAAACTCGGTCTTGCTGATCAGTTTATAATCGTAGAGATACCGAGCAAAGCAACGGATGCCATTGCCGCACATCTCCGCCTCACTGCCATCCGTATTGAAGATACGCATGCGAAAATCCGCTTTATCCGACGGCAATACCACGAGAATACCATCCGCGCCAATGCCATAATGCCGGTCACATACCTTCTGGGAAAGCTTCGCATAATCATCGGGCTCCTGCTCGCGGCAGTCCAAAAGCACAAAATCGTTGCCGCACCCCTGCCATTTCGTAAAGTTCATCGAACATAGCCTCCTAATTCTAGTTACTCATTTTCTTATTATATTGGTTTTCGTTATCTTATGCAAGAGTACAACGGTAAATTGACCGCCGCGAATTGCCCCGCCCTGCCAATAATGATATAATTTAGAAGTTATACCCTACGAATTGCAAAGGAGCATCATCATGAGTCTTGACGGCTTTTCCATGCATGCCCTCGCCCGGGAGCTCAACGCGACCCTTGCCGGCGGGCGCATCGATAAAATCACCCAGCCCAACAAACAGTCTATCATCTTGTCCATTCGACAGCCTGGACAAAATTACCTGCTGCACATCTCCATTAACTCCCAGAATCCTTCGGCCCATCTTCTCGAGCGCAATCTCGAGAACCCACCAGAGCCGCCGGTGTTCTGCATGGTTCTGCGCAAACAGCTTGAAACCGGCCGCATCGCTGCCATCCGCCAACACGGCCTCGACCGCCTGCTGCTCATGGATATCGATTCCCTGGCCGCTGGCGGCAAGATTGTCACCAAGACCCTTGTGCTTGAGCTCATGGGCAAATACAGCAACATCATCCTCGTACAGGAAGGCACCATTATCGACGCCCTGCGCAAGATTGGTGCCAACAGCAGCCGCGTGCGCACAGTCCTGCCTGGCGATGCCTATGAACTGCCGCCGGGGCAGGATAAACTCGACCTCTTTACCGCAGACCTCGATGCCATCATGGAAGCCCTAAAAGCCGATGGTGAGCAGCGTCTCGATAAAGCCCTGCTCGCTGCCTGCATGGGCTTTGGCCCCGTCTCGGCCAAGGAAACCTGTTTTTCGGCGGGTCTTGCCCCCAGCACCCGCATCGGCACCCTTGAAGATGTGGACTTTGCGGCCATCCGGGATGCCCTTATGGAAATCCGCACCGCCGCCAGCAACGAAGAGGCTTCTCCTGTGCTGGTACTAGGTGAAAACAAAAAAATCCTGGCCATGAGCTCGTTTCCCCTCCACTATCTGCCAGAGGGAACGAGCCTGACCTTCCCCACCATCAGCGCCATGCTGGAAAAGGCCGACCAGCTTGCGGGCAGCTATGTGCTCCCCGACAAAGACCGGTTCAAAAAACTCGTCAAGAACGAACTAAACCGTGCCGAGAACAAACTCGTGAAACTCGACGAGGAAATCGCGGCGGCGGAAAACGCCGAAGAATACAGGATTCGTGGCGACAACCTCATGACCTATCAGTACCAGTTCCAGGACCATGCAGACAGCGAAATCACCGTGGCCAACATCTACAGCGAAACTGGCGAGACCATCACGATTCCTTTGGACCAGCGCTATACGATCATCCAGAACATGCAGGCCTGCTACAAGAAATACGACAAGCTTAAACGCGCCCAGGAGCTCTTGCGCGTTCAGCGCCGCGAATGCGAAGACAACATCACCTATCTTGAAAGCATCGAAGCCTCCCTACTAGCTTCAGAAAGCCTGGGGGAAATCGCCGAAATCCACAACGAGCTCGTGGAAAGCGGCTACCTGCGGGAAAAACTCAAGCGCAAGAACAACGATAAGCCCTCCCATCCCTTCCACTTCCAGACGCCGGACGGCATCGACATCTTCATCGGCAAGAACAACTACCAGAACGACAAGCTGACCTGCAAGACGGCCAGCTTCAACGACACCTGGTTCCATACCCAGAACATCCCGGGCTCCCACGTCATCTTGCGCAACGGCGGCGAGCCCGTAAGCGAAGACAACATCCTGCTCTGCGCCAGCCTTGCCGCCCACTTCAGCAAAGCCCAGGGCTCCTCCAAAATTCCCGTGGACTACACGGAAATCCGCTACGTCAAAAAGCCCTCCGGCAGCAAGCCAGGCTTTGTCATATTCACCAACCAAAAGACACTATACATCACCCCCAACGAAGAAGAACTGCGTCCGTTCCTTCTAAAAGAAAAATAAAATAATGGCCCGCTGACACACCAAAGTCAGCGGGCCATTTTGCCATAAAATTACAGGTTATCGGTTAGTGGAACCTTATTCGAAGCAGCTCTTCGCCACCGCTAGGGGCAGTGCCAACACTCCACGGGAGATGTTTTTCTAAACGAAATTTTTATCTTTAATTAAGCATCGAAAAAGTTGCAAAACGCGCTTCGCTTGAACGGTAGCAATTTTTCGACGAAAAGTGAGGATAAAAATTTCGTTCTTCACGAAAAACATCAAACGCTTCGTTTATGGCACTGCCCCTAGCGGCGGCTGAGTCTGTGGCAAGTTTCGCGGGGCTCCCCCCTCCGAGGGCGCAGCAATTCGTGCCGACTCTAACCGAGGCGGCGGGGGCCCCAGTACCATAAGCGTAGCCTTGACGTTCCGCGTGAAGCAAGAAATTTTTGCCTGCGTTCTC
>FNCM01000012.1 GCA_900100835.1 Selenomonas sp. WCT3
TGCGTGCTGAGGCACTGGGCCTTGCTTCGAAAGATGGCAAGACGATCCAGATTGGTACCCAGGTACAGGCAAATGCCGCTATCAACGTTCTCGACAACGCTGTAGCAAAAGCACTTGACCAGCAGACGACGATTGGCTCCATTGAGTCCCGTCTCGAGTACACCAGCGCTAACTTGACGACTTCTTCCGAGAACGTCCAGAGTGCAGAGTCGACGATCCGCGATGCAAACATGGCAAAAGAGATGACGGAATACACGAAGAACAACGTTCTTATGCAGGCCGCTCAGTCCATGCTCGCACAGGCAAACCAGAGCAGCAGCTCGGTTCTCAGCCTGCTCCAGTAATAGGAGTTCCGGCAACGGAGGCTTTAACTACACAGTTACGCAAAACCCTCTCCTTTGGGAGAGGGTTTTTTGTATATGTTGACGAAAATAAATATATACATAGTAGCGTGTAGGAGGAAAGAAATGAAAATTTCAGCTTGCTATATAGTCAAGAATGAAGAAAAAAATATCGTGCAGTCGATTCGGAGTATACAGGGCGTTTATGATGAATTGGTGATATTGGATACAGGATCGAGTGATTCCACCAAAGAGGTGGCAATTTCCATGGGAGCGCAGGTATATGACTATTGTTGGCAGGATGATTTTGCAGTTGCGCGCAACGAAGTGTTGAAGCATGTTTCGGGGGAATGGATTGTATTTCTTGATGCCGACGAGGCCTATCAAGGGGCAGAATCGCTGCGTGAATTGATTGAAACTATCGCAGCATCGGAACAAGGTTATGATGCTATTGTGTTTTTTCGCTATGAGGTAAATGAAGCGATGCAGAAGGTACGAGAGATTCCTGCCAGAGTGGTAAGAGCCTTTCGCCGAGCAGAGAATCTTTATTTTGAGGGACGAATCCATGAAAAGCTTATAAATGATAGTGCCCCCATGCGCTATTATCTAGCGAACGAAGGGTATTGGTTTTCCCATACGGGGTATGCGGAGGACATCCTTACGGGAAAATTTGAGCGAAATCTTCGTGTTTTGTTGCAGGATATCGAAAAGCGAGGGTTGCAGGATGAGCATTATTTTTATTTAGCGATTACATACTTTGGATTGGAGAATTTTGAGAAGGCCAGAAAATATGCCCGCCTAGCTATCAATAGTCCGGTTCATTATGCGGAAAGTGATGCCTGGCCTTGGCATATCCTGATTGAGTCACAACGGCAATGTGGGTTAGCAGGGGAGAGGCAATTGGCCACAGCGTCAGAGGCTGTCAAACAGTTTCCCCAGCAGTCGGAATTCTATGGCGAATTGGGAATCATTTTGAGCAGTTTGGGCAGAATAGATGAGTCCGCTGAAGTCTTGTGGCAATGCATCCGTCTCTATGAGTCACCAGAGCGTAAAAAGATACGGTTTGGTTATTTTTCGGATAAATCGCTGGCGATAGTATATTGCCGGCTGGCACAGGTAGAAGAATTGCGGGGAAACCCAGCGGCGGCGGAACTTGCTTACCGGGTAAGTCAGCGGCATGATCCCCAGCGGCAGGATACTTGGAGTTGTTATCAGGCATTCCAAGATAAATGCCGAAACAAAATAGAAAAGGCAAAAATGCTTCCTTTTTTGGTGGAGTCAATCGAGAATAAGGATTACCGCCATTGGTTACTCTTGTGGCAACGCGTACGGGACCATTCGTATAGTCCTTGGGAACTTTGGTGGCTTATTTGTTTATCCTTGGATAATGACCAGCGTCTGCTTTCTCACGAAGAACAGGTATTACCTGATGCGGTGAAATTCCTTTGGCAGGTACTAAAGAAAAGAGGAAAAAAAACAGATGCAGAGACAACGGTAGGAGTGTATTCACGTGCGCCTCTGGTCAGTATTATGATTCCTACGTATAACATGCCGGAGTATTTCCAGCGTACTATGCGCAGTGCGGCCTTACAGACCTATCCCAATGTTGAAATAATCGTTTGTGATAACAGTACGAATGAGGACACGGCCATGATCATGGCTGATTATGTTGCTGATCCTCGCGTTCGCTATGTCCGCAATGTTAGTGCCAAAACAAAAGAGGAGAATTTCCGTCCCTTTGAACAACTGGCTCGTGGAGAGTATTTGCAATGGCTTATGCATGATGACATACTTTGCCCGACGAAAATCGAAAAAATGGCCAGTGATCTTTACCATAATCCACAGGTGACGCTGGTGGCGTCACAGCGGCAGATCATCGATGAACATGGGATGAAACGTGAGAGCCGTCTCCAAACCAATGTAAAGGATTTGACCGGTGAAAAAATGGAATACTGTGGAGAAGATATTGGACGGGCACTCCTGTTGAATATGGCGAATCTGATTGGTGAACCATCGGTGGTATTGTTCCGGAGGAAGGATTTACAGCATCACTATTGGTTGGCTGATTGCAACGGGTATAAGACAATCTCAGATGTGGCAATGTGGTTGGAGTTGATGGAGAAAGGGAATCTCATTCTCTATAAAGAGCCGTTAAGTTATTATCGGCGGCATGAAGGTCAGGAAGGGCAGTCTGTGGATGTGGTGCTGTTAAGCCGTTTGGAATGGTTGTCTTTGAGTACAGAATATTATCGGCGGAACATGTTCGTACATACGCGTAAAGAATATGAGTCAAGCATGCGTATTTTGGTAAATGAGTATGAACAAAGAGTGATTCCGTATTATAATTGGCAGATGGAATCGTCAGCGGAAATGTGGCATCGTTACGAAGTGGCCATCCATAAGGCAAGACTGTTACTGGGAATGAAGAGGTAGGGTATGAAAAAAAAATTTCGGATATCCGCATGTTGCATTGTGAAAAATGAAGCAGCGCGGATGCAAGAGTGGCTGGAGCAGGCCCAAAAATATGCCGATGAAATCGTGGTAGTAGATACAGGGTCAACTGATGATACCAGGACGATTGCTCAGGCTTTTGGTGCAAAAGTTTATGATTTCCCGTGGTGCAACGATTTTGCTGCTGCTCGGAATACCGCTTTAGCTCAGGCCACCGGCGACTGGGTAACTTTTTTGGATGCGGATGAGACTTTTTGTGAGGGGGAGCTGGTTCGTGACTGTTTGGAGGAATGGCAGGCCGCGGAAGTAATCGCTGTGCCCATCATTAACATTGATGAAGATGATAAGAATCAGGAAATCCAGCGGTTTTATGCAGTGCGGATTTGGCAGAACAGCCCTAAACGGCGCTATCGGGGAAAAATACATGAGGCGCTTTATGAGGGGGCAGTCCCTGTCGCGGTTCATTATGCCAGCAAACTTAAAATCTGGCATACGGGGTATTCGTCTAAGCGGGTTAAGGCTAAGCTGGAACGTAATCTGCCCTTGCTTCTCGAGCAGGAAAGAAATCAGGAGAACCCTTTGGTATACCGCTATTTAGCGGATGCGCTATATGGTTTGCAGCGTTATGACGAGGCCGAAAAATACATTCGGATGGCGATGGAAAAGGAACCGGCGACGGTGGATGGCAGACAACCTTTATATTTGTGTTTGCTGGATATTCTGCAAGCTCAGCAGCGTGATTTGACCGAGCAAGTGACTGTGGCTCACAGATTGGTTCAAGATAATCCGGATATGGTTGACTTAAAGGGGCGGTTGGCAATTCTTTTATGGCGTGCGCAGCGACGTGAAGAAGCCATACAGTATGCCCAGGCATTTTTGGAACAGTTTAAGCGTGGATCTTCTCAGAAGGCAACGACGGCACATTCTCTGCTGGCACCAATCCACAGAATCCTGAAGGAATGGCAATGGGAGCTTTCGTGGCAAGCGAAATCGCCGCAAGAACAATATGATACGGTTTTAACACAATGTGGGCAGGTTATTCCCTTTTTGTTTGCATCACTTTTTCAAGGGAAAAGTGATGCTGGGCGCGAATGTTTGCCAGAATCCATGCGTCACGTGTTAGAATATGCGGCGAAAGAACGCGATTCGCTCGGTCTGGAGGATTTGGATGGTTACCAAGCTGGATTGAATGCGATGGAAAGTTTTGGCGAGCATATGGCCAGGCGGGAATATGCAGCAATAGCTATGGAATTTTCGTGGCCCGTGGTTTTAGAGACGGCAAAAAAGTTTACAGCGATGCAGGAATGGGAGATTGCGTTTGAACTCTATCAGCAGGTGCCTGTCGAGGCTATTACCGATGCCGGTGATTTTTGGTATGAAGTGGGTTGCTGTTTGTATCGATTGCAGCCCGCAGCGGCAGTTGAGTGCTTTGAACGGGCTCAAGCAAATGGCTGCCGCGAACGTGATATTCCTGCTTATTTGACCTGGTTGAAGGAGGCTGCCGATGATTAAGATTACCGCTTGTGTGATAGTAAAAAATGAAGAAAAATGCATCGGCAGATGGCTGGAAAGTGTTGAAGACTATGCAGATGAGATCATTGTAGTCGATACAGGCTCTACTGATCGGACTGTTGAGATGGTAAAAGCTCATAAGGCACAGTTGTATAGTTTTGCCTGGACGGGGGATTTTTCAGCGGCCAAAAATTATGCTTTGGAGCAGGCTACTGGCAATTGGATTGTTTTTCTTGATGCAGATGAATATTTTTCGCCTGCATCGGTGAAAAATATTCGTAGAATATTGACCGGCCTGCATCCGCAAATGGGGATTTGCGGGGTTATGTGCCGGTTGGTGAATATTGATACCGAGCAGAATAATAAATTTATTGGGGCAACAGTACAGGTAAGGATTTTCCGTAATACGGCTAAGCTCCGATATTATGGCAGAGTCCATGAGGCTCTGACGATTCCTTCGGATAAATCGGTAGAACTGGTCAAAGAACTTGAGATTATCCATACCGGCTACACGGCTGGTATTATTCGTAAGAAGATTGAGCGGAATTTGAAGCTTTTGCAAGAAAAGATTCAAGACAATGGTGGCAAGATAACCCCACGGGATTACCGTTATTTGATGGATTGCTATTATGGGCTGGGAGAATACGAACAGTCGCTGGGATATGCGGAGAAGGCGCTCGAGCAGGCTGAGGTGATTCAAGATGCCAAAGACCATATCTATATGATAAAGGTAAGCTCTTGCTTATTTGGGGGAAAGGATTATCAAACGGTTACGGCGGCCTTTGACGAGGCGATTGCGGCATGTCCGCAGGTGGCAGATTTTTGGGTTATGAAGGGACTTTACCTGCATGATCAGAAGAATTATCTAGAGGCAGAGCAATGTATCTGGAAGGGATTGCAGCAGCACGAACAGTACAAACTGACGCCTGATGGTGTGGCGGATAATCTGGAGCGTTTTTTGCCCAATGCCTATATGGTATTAGGACGCATCCTGGCTATGAGGGGAAAGCGTGCAGAAGCTGAGAAGTTTTTCATCCGTGGACTTGAGGTTCAGCGATATCAGCCGCGATTGTTACGTGAATTAGTGCAGGCTTTGCGGGCCGATGAACTGCCGGATGATGACATTATCGTCGTTTTGAACCATCTTTATGATAAGAAGAAAGATGCGCGTTTCTTAGCCGATACGTTTCGTGGTCAGCTAGGGAATACGATTTATTTGTACTATAGTCATCAATGTGGGGAGAAAACTTTTGAAGATGAAATCAATAGTTTTTTAGCGGCTCGACGCTTTGATGCGGCGGCATTAGCCGCATCAGATCGTCTGGATTGGTTATATAAGAAAGGAATAGACGCCGCGATAGCATTGGATTTGCCACAGGATAGTACTTTGCGGGTGTTGTTGCCTGATAGTTATCGGCAGAAATGGCAAGAAGAGGTAGGACGGAATGAATAAAGAGGTTGGCGGGCAGTATGCTTTTCCGCAACTCAAGAAAAATCAGCATGAGAAACAGCGAAAATTATTGGCGAAGCAGTTTCAAAAGCTGCAACAAGTATTTAAAAATCGCAAATGGGAACAAGCCGTACAGTTAGCTGAAACTTTGGCGGTGCATGAAGATTATTTGCCAGAGGTGGCAGATATGGCTGGCATGGCGTATCTAAATCTATTGAACTGGAAGAAGGCTTCATATTGGCTGCAGTTGACAGATAAGCGTAAAAAGAAAGAGCCAGCCAATTACTACTGGCTTTTGGGAATGGCAGAAAGCAAACAGAATCACTATGTGAAAGCCTGTGAGTTTTTTACATTGGCGGAAAAGTATCAGGAAAGTTATACGGGAGAGCTACGGCAGGCGTTTTTAGCTGATCTTTGGACACAGCATGCAGCGGCCCAGCTTGTCTGTGGAGAGTGCCAAGAGGCGGCTATGAATTATCACAGGGCGGCAGAGTGTGCGGTTACCTTGCGCGATAAGTGCCAGATGTTTTCTTCCTGGCTGATGACGCGTCACAATTGGGATGAACCGTGGCAGGACCAGGTTAGAGATTCGGTGGAAATAAATAATATATTGAAGGACGCTATACCTTATACTCATGAGAAGCACCCTTGTCATAAGAAATTGCGTATTGGTTATATATCCCCGGATTTTCGCAATAATGTGATGTTCTATTTTGCGTATCAGCTGTTAGCAGGACATACACGAGATGAATTTACCATTTATGCATATTATTGCGGGTATATCCAGGATGGTTTTACAGAGAATATCCGGCGAGCCGTTGATGAGTGGCGGCAGGTAGCGGACTGGCCTTACGAGGAAGTTGCCAAACAGATCTATCAGGATGAAATCGATATTTTGGTGGATTTGGCAGGCTACTCAGCTCATTCGGGGTTACCGGTCATGGCCTGGAAGCCGGCACCAATCCAAATTTCTGGATTGGGATATATGGGGACCACAGGATTGCGAACGGTAGATTATCTTATAACTGATGAGAGTTGTATTCCCATGGATGCGCCCTCGCAGCTCGTAGAACATCCCTTATATCTATCCTCGATGTTTTGTTATACAGGTCGCAGTGATGTGCCGGAGCCTCAAGGAGCACCGTGCTGTAAAAAGGGTTATATTACCTTTGGCGTGTTTAATCGCTATCAAAAAGTGACAGATGAGATGCTTCAGGCTTGGTCTTATATTTTGCAGAATGTTCCCCGGTCGCGTTTGTTATTTAAAGGGGAAGCCTTTGGCGATGCTTCATTGACGGATAAGATATATCATCGCTTGCAAACTATTGGTTTTGATATGGGCCGGATTATCTTTGAAAACGCAAGTGCGGATTATATGGAGAGGTATCTGGATATAGATATTGCGTTGGATACCTATCCTTACACTGGTGGTGGGACAACCTGTGATGCCTTGTATATGGGCGTACCTGTCGTAGTACGATATGGAGAATCGCAAGGGTCTCGTTTTGCATTATCTGTGTTAGCAGCTGCTGGTTTGGAGGATTTGGCGGTAGAAACGATAGAGGCGTATTGTGAGAAGGCAATTGCATTGGCAAATGATGAAGTATTGTTAGATGCACTGCATAAAAATTTACGTAATATCATGCTGCAGTCACGTCTTATGGATACGGTGCACTATGTGGCAGAGGTAGAGGCAGCCTATCGTAATATATGGACTCGTTATACAGGCAAGGAGGAGAACGCGATTGGATTACGTCGCAATGGATAAAAAATTAGAGCCAGTGGCGCAGCTGTTATTAGCCAAGAAGCCGAAAATGGCATTGGAGCGCTTGCAATTCATGCTCCATCAGGGCGTTTTTTTGCCGGAGGAAATGTGGCGCGTATATCAGCGGCTGGGAAATTGTTATTTTGCCTTATTGGATATAGATAAGGCGAGAGAAATGCTTTGGTCGTGCCTGATGCATCCGGAAGGTATGCCACTGCGCAAGCAGCAAGAAAGTTACAGTAATTATCTATTCATTTCTCATTATAGTGCGCAAATTTCGGATGAAGAGTTGCGGGAAAAGCATTTTATTTATAATCAACTGATGCGGAACAATATATTATTCAAGCACCGGAAACGTCATCATAAAAAGCTGCGTATTGGATATTTGGCGCCTATGCACTGCAAGAATGTCGTTAGTTTTTTTTCGGTGCATTTAATGACTATGTACGATCGTTCACGGTTTGAGGTATATTGCTACAGCTTGCAAGAGGGAAAGGATGATTTGACGACCCAACTGAAGGCGCAAACCGATGGATGGCATGTGTTTCCAGCAGATCAGAAAAAACGCGAGATGGCGGAGAAAATTTATCAGGATGAGATTGATATCTTAGTGGATTTAGGAGTACATACCTTTGGGGGAAAGACTCTGCAGATTATGGGGTATCGGCCTGCTCCAGTGCAAATAGCTGGTATCGGGTATATGAGCACGTCAGGGCTGGATACGGTAGATTATTTCTTAACGGACCGTTATTGTGATCCCCCAGGACAAAATGATGAAGATTTTTCGGAGGCACTCATTCGCCTGCCGCAATCGCATTTCTGCTATATGCCGCCGGAACGTATTTTGCAATGCAAGGGTGTCTATGAATTGCATGATCCCATTTGGTTTGGCAGCTTTAATAATATTGCTAAGATTACAGAACCAGTACTTCATTGCTGGATGGAGATACTCCGGCGTGTTCCTCAGGCAAAACTTCTGATAAAGAATGCTAGTAATACAGTTTGGAATGTTACGGCGTTGCGACAGAAAATGCGCCGTCTCGGTTTTCCTGAAGACCGCTATGTAGTAGAAGAAAGTTCGGGGGATTATCTGGACCGTTATCTCGATGTGGATATTATTCTGGATACTTATCCGTATACAGGTGGTGCTTCAACTTGTGATGCATTGCTGCGAGGGATGCCTGTGATTTCTCGCTATGGAAAACGGCACGGGACACGTTTTAGTTACAGTCTCTTGGCAAATGTAGGGCTGGAGGATTTGGCAGCAGCTAGTGATGAAGAATATATCGAAAAGGCGGTAGCGTTAGCGAATAATCCAGAACGCATAAAATGGATTCATGAAAATCTTCCTCAGATTATGATAAAATCTCCAATTATGGATGTCAAAGGATATGTTCAGCAGATAGAATCTGTGTATGAACAAGTTTGGCATAAATGGATGCTTCAGGCAAAAGAATAAAGGATTTTGGTAGCAAGTGAAGAAAATTAATTTATAGAAAAGTGGGAGGTTTATGGCAATGGCAAAGAAAAAGCAAAAAAATACTAAAGTGAAGAAACAGGCGCAAAGCGGAGGAAAAATGGATAATAGATTTTCAGAATGGAAAGCGCAGCTTATCGAGCAAATAGAAAAAGAATCATACAATGAGGCAATCATGACTTTAGCAACGATGGTTCAGGCAAAGTCTTTCGATGCGGATTGCCTATATCAGGGAGCATATGCTTATTTCATGCTGGGGGATTATCAGCGGGCAACTCAATGGGTAGAAAACACCCTGCAATATGATGGGCAAAATGTGGCTGCTCGGTTGTTGCTGGCTCGTATCTGTATTTTAGAGGATCGTCCGGATGAAGCGCTGGCCATTTTTGAGTTCCTTCTAAAGAATTTTTCGGCAAATCTCGATGCTAATCAGCGCGAAGATGTCCGTGATATCTTGGATTTCTATGGTACGGGAGAACCCGAGAAAATTTTGCAGCATTATCCCGTGATTGCCAAGTTCCTCGGCTTAGAAGCTGCGCAAGCAGAGCCTGAACGGGAACAAGTTGCTTCGGCCGCTCCGGTAGATTTATCCCCAGAACAGGCCGCTCCGGCCGCTTCTGGGGATTTACCCCAGGAGCAGGTTGTAAATGAGACGGTAGCCGCTGCGGCGAATGTGCTCCAGGCAGAAGAGGAATTGCAGCAGATACGGGGGAAAGAGGTAAGCATTGCGGAAAAAATCAAGCTCCTCCACACTTTTGCTGCAGGGTATTATTATCAGCAGGATTATGCTGCAACTAAGATTTTTTTGGCAGAAGCCTTACAGCTGGATGCGAAAGATGACAGAACGCTGTATAATCTGGCCATTCTGTATGCGGATATGGGCGAGAAAGAGAAAGCTATGCAGTTTGCAACAAACATGTCGTATGTAGATTTTGCCTTGCTTAAGGCCATACGATAAGGGAGGATTTTTAATGGGGAAGATGACCAGTATTGTGATACTGTCCTATAATACACTTTCGTATTTGCAGTATTGCATTGAAAGTGTTCGCCGGTTTACTGCCGCAGGCAGCTATGAATTGATTGTGGTCGAAAATGCCTCTAAGGATGGATCGGCAGAGTGGCTGCGCCAGCAGGCGGATATCCATACGATTTTCAATGCAGAAAATGTCGGCTTCCCCAAAGGCTGCAATCAGGGCATGGAAGTGGCGCAGGGGGATGATATTCTATTGCTGAATAGTGATACCATCGTAGCGCCTAATTGGCTGGAAAATCTAAAACGGGCTTTGTATAGCCGTGAACAAGTAGGTGCAGTAAGCTGTGTAACGAATGCTTGCAGTAATTTACAGTCCATAGCGGTGCCTTATAAAAATATCGATGAAATGCTGGATTTTGCCGCCGCTTTTAATCAGAGCAATCCGCGGCTCTGGGAACCGCGCTTACGCCTTATTGGTTTTTGTTTTCTGTTCAAGCGTGAGGTCTATCATAAAATTGGTGGTTTGGATGAGCGCTTTAGTCCGGGGAATTATGAGGATGATGATTACTCCCTGCGAATTTGGCAGGCGGGTTATGAATTGCTCTTATGCCGGGATACCTTCATTCATCATTTTGGCAGTGCATCCTTTCAAAAGGATGAAAATCCAGCTATTGCCAGGGAAAAACGTGAAAGATTTAAAAAGCTGGCCGCTCGCAATAAGGAAAAGTTTTTGGCTAAATGGCAGGTGCCGGCAAATTATCAGGAATTGGGCTTAAAAGCAGTTTTCCCCGGTTGGCAGGGCAGAGAGGTGGTCTCATGCCGGGAACTATGGGATCTTGCGCATAAGAAAACACGTATCAGTGCGATTATCGCGGTGTATAATAATCTGGAGGAAACCCAGGATTGTCTGCAAATCCTGCATTGTTTATTGGCACCCTATCCGCATGAAATTATCGTTATTGATAATGGATCGGAGCTTAAGACCTCCCAGTGGCTTATAGCACAGGCGGAGCTGACTGTAATTCGCAATGAGCAAAACCTGGGGATGGCAGCTGCTTGGAATCAAGGTGCGCAAGCAGCGCAGGGGGATGTGTTGCTGTTTTTGCACAGTGATGCGATTCTTAGTGAACACTGTGTGGAGCGGATGCTTGATGTCCTTATCCATCAGCAGGCAGGGGCGGTGGGACCGTATTTCAGCCATAGCCGCTATTTCCAAAAAGCGCCGCGTTATAAAGCCTATCGGATTTATGCGGAACTGCAGCAAAACGCGGAGCTTTTGGAACAGTCGTTGGAACCCTGGGAAGGCAGTTTGATGCTGGAGAGCGTTTGCCTGATGATGAAACGCGAAATCTATCAACAGGTAGGGCATTTTGATGAGCAGTTTCACTTGCCAGGATGGGAAGATTGGGATTATAGTATCCGCCTGCAAAAGGCTGGCTTATTGCTATACAAGGTGGGAACTTTTGTCCATCACGGTACGGGAAGTTTTCAAGAAAATGGTTTGTCGGCAGAAGTTGCTTACAATCAGCAGAAAAAAGACTTTATGGCGAAGTGGGAGTTAAATCCTGACTACTACAGCCAGACGCATCAGGATATGTTAGGGCTCATGGAGAAAGAAAAACATGGGCTGAACGTGCTGGAAATTGGCTGTGCGATGGGAGCAAACTTCCTTTGGCTGAAAGAACACGATCCATCAATAAAATGTGTTGGGATAGAGCTGAATCCTATAGCGGCAGACGTGGCACGAAATTTTGGCGATATTCATTCTATGGATGTGGAAGAGCTGGATGTACCGGCTTGGAAGGGAAAATTTGATTATATTTTAGCAGGGGATGTTTTGGAACACTTGAAAAATCCGTGGGAAATGGTGGCAAAACTGCGGAAGCTTTTGCGGCCTGAGGGCAGACTGATTGCCAGCCTGCCCAATGTAATGTTCTTTGGGAATGTTTTTAATTTGCTTAGTGGCGAATGGAAATATGAAGATGCAGGCATTCTTGATCGGACACATCTGCGCTTTTTTACAAGGAAAAGTATCGATAGAATGCTATTAGAAGCAGGATTTGCCGTTGAAAATATCCAAGCGTTAGGATTAACAATGAGTGAATCCGATAAGAACTATGTGATAGAGATATTAAAGGCTTTTAGATTGAGTGGTATTTCTATGGCGGATGATGAACAATTTATGGCTTACCAATGGCTGGTAGTAGCGCAAAACAGAACGGAAAACGAATGACTGTGCTGAATGAGCATAAGAGATGTATAATTACGGCGGTCAATGACGAAGCACAATATAATGAAATGCTGGCGTATACGAATTGTTTGGAAACAATGGTGCATGAGTTCCGTAGTCATCCTGAATGTGGTATTGCTGGTGTGGTAGGCTCGCATGATATCCCCAGTTCAGGGATATGGATATGGTAAATGAAACTGGATACGAAGAGGAACGGCTCAAATTTGTGCAAGAATACCAGCATGAATTTTTGCGATGAATAGAGGAAATAGTCCAGGTAAAAAGAAAAGAGGAAAAAATGACAAATCGAATTCTAGTGACGAGGTCATCTTTGCCGCTAAAGGAAGAATATATAGCTGAAATTGCAGATATCTGGGATTCCCATTGGCTGACCAATATGGGGGTAAAGCATCAGAAATTACAACAGGCGCTGCAGCAATATTTTGGTGTGGAGCAGGTGGAATTATTCACGAATGGACATATGGCCTTGGAATTGTCTTTGCAGGCACTTAATTTGCAGGGGGAGGTTATCACGACTCCCTTTACTTTTGCTTCGACGACTCATGCCATAGTACGGAATGGTTTGATACCTGTGTTTTGCGATATTAATCCGGTGGATTATACCATGGATACGGAAAAACTCGAAGCACTGATTACCGATCGGACTTGTGCTATCATGCCAGTACATGTATATGGACATGTCTGCAATGTCGAGAAAATTGAGCAGATTGCTAAGAAATATGGGTTAAAAGTGATATATGATGCAGCCCATACCTTTGGGGTCACGTATAAAGGAAAAAGTACCGCAGCTTTTGGTGATGTATCTTGTTTCAGTTTTCATGCAACGAAGGTTTTCCATACGATTGAAGGCGGTGCTGCTTGCTTTAAGGATTCAGAGCTAGGGCGGAGGCTCTATCAATTGAAAAATTTTGGCATAAGAGATTCGGAGCATGTTGATGGTGTCGGTGCAAATGCGAAAATGAATGAGTTTTGTGCAGCAATGGGACTTTGCAATTTGCGCCATTTGGATATGGAAATGGCTAAACGTAAAGCCGTGGTTGAGCAGTATCGTAAACTTCTTTCCGGCGTAGACGGCTTGCAGCTTTCGCCAATCCAACAAGATGTTGTCCCGAATTACGCGTATTTCCCTGTTTTATTTGAAGCGCGGGATTTTGGTGCGACTAGAAACGAAGTCTTTGAGGCCCTGGCCAAAGCAGGAATCAGTGCGAGAAAGTATTTTTATCCGTTAACGAACACGTTTGACTGTTTCCATAACGCTTATGATGTAGAAGAAACGCCGGTAGCTTTGCATGTCAGCAAGAATATTTTGACGCTGCCATTATATGCTGATTTGCCGCTGGAAGATGTCAAGCAGATTTGTGATATTGTACTTTCTTGCAGGAAATAACGATAGGATGGGTGTAATGGTTTTTAGGAAGGGAATGCTGGCATGACGAATACGCAGGAAATCCTCGTGGTTTATCAGCAGGCACTCACATGTTGGAAACAGGGGAAACTAGAGCAGGCTGAAAAGATTTTACAGGATTTCTGGCGGGAAACGGGGAATCGTTCGCTGCGAGGAATGTTGTTGCTGGCTTATATTTTGCGGGATAAAAAAGAATATGTTTCGGAGGTAAAGGTGCTAGAGGAACTCCTGCAGCAATTCCCCGAGACTCCGGAAAGAGACCTTTTAGCAGATGCGTGGAGTGTGTTAGGAGCGGCTTTGCGTATGCTGGGCGAAAGTGAGCTTTCGGTAGCGGCTTTCCGGAAGTCGATTGAGTTAGAGCCCAATTCAGTGCAGAAGGTTATTGAAGGCAGTAACGCTATCTTTTCCGCTAATGCGATTGCGGACGTCTCGCCGGCGTATATGCAGGAACTTTATGCACTTTATCGTAATCTACTGGCAGAGCTTAACATAGAACCGTATTCTTGGTGCAGTTGGAAGCATTCGCGGATACGGGTAGGTTACCTGTCGGCAGATTTTCGCAATCACGCGGTAGGACAATTTATCCGTTCCTTATTTTGCCAGTATGATCGTACGCGGTTTGCGATTTATGCTTATTCGCTGCATGCTGTTGAGGATGAGGTTACACAAGTCTTAAAGAATGGTGCCACAACTTGGCGGACTATGGAGGGTGCCAGCTGGAGTGAGATTGCAGCGCAGGTAAGGCAGGACGAAATCGATATTTTGGTCGATTTGGCGGGGCATACGGCGAGAAACGCCTTACCAGTATTTGCCTTCCACGCAGCGACAGTTCAGCTTTCGGGAATCGGCTATTTTAATAGTACGGGGATTTATGATACAACGGGGTTCCTGTCGGATGTCTACTGTGCATCCGAGATGCATTCTCCTTATTTTACGGAACCATTGTTGCGCTTGCCGCACAGTCATTTTTGTTATCAGCCCTTCGCTGAATTTCCTGAGGTGGGAAAGCCGGCTTTTGTACGCAATGGCTATATAACCTTTGGCTGTTTTAATAATTTTGCCAAGGTGACGGACGCGATGCTGCTTATTTGGAAACAAATATTAGAAGCTGTACCGACGGCAAGGCTTTTACTGAAACATATGCTGTTAGGAGAGCCAGAAGGTAGAGAATATACGTTAAATCGGTTGCGTGCTTTAGGAATGCCGCTTTCCCGCATTGAACTACGTGGCTTTTCTAAGGAATATTTGGAGCAGTATCGGGATATGGATATTGCCTTGGATACGAGTCCGTATCCAGGCGGTCTTACGACGTGTGAGGCACTCTACATGGGAGTACCCGTGGTATCGCTGGTGGGAAATCGTCATGGTGCGCGCTTTGGGTACAGTTTTTTGGCAAATATAGGTCTGTCAGAACTGGCGGCAAAGACAGAACGCGCTTATTGCGATATCGCCGTGCAGTTGGCTAACGATACGGAGCTGTTAGGACTCTTGCATAGGAATCTGCGCGGTATGATGGAAAAATCGCCGTTGATGGATGTAGGAACATATATGAAGGATTTGGAAGATTTATATGAAAAAGTTATTGATTTTAGCGGGAGCCTCCACGCATGTGAAGGTCGTTGAACAGGCAAAACAGCTAGGAATCTATACGATTGTAACCGATTATCTGGATGTTTTGGATTCGCCGGGCAAGCAGGTGGCAGATGAATATTGGGATATTGATATTAATGATGTGAAGGCACTGGTCGAAGCATGCCGCAAGCATCATGTCGATGGGGTCTTGAATTATTGTATCGATCCGGCCCAGCTTCCTTATCAAAATTTATGTGAGAAATTAGCACTGCCCTGTTATGGGACACGTGAGCAATTTTCAATCATGACGGATAAGGTCAAGTTTCGGGAATTTGCCAGTCATCATGGATTAAAAATAATACCATCCTATACGTTAGAGGAAGCGATGCAGCAAAAAGATATCTTTCCTGTATTGGTAAAGCCAGCAGAATCTCGGGGGTCTCGTGGCCAGCGTGTTTGTTATCGTGCAGAAGAGCTGCCAGAGGCGGTGGCGTTAGCATCAGCTGAAAGTCAAAATGGGAAGTATCTTATTGAAAAGTATATGGATGATGGGCAGGATATGTCACTGGCCTATCTGGTTATCAAGGGCGTGCCATATCTGATGAAATGCGGAGATCGCTATGTAGGGCTGCCGGAAGATGGTATGGACCGTCAGCAGGCGGTTACGGTGCTGCCTTCGCACTTGCTGGGAAATTATCGTAAGACAGGGGAACCTTTGGTAAAGAAGTTCATCCAGGCATTGGGAATCCAATGGGGGCCTGTGTTCTTGCAGGCCTTTTGGTGCAAGGGAGAGCTTTATGTTTACGACCCTGGTCTGCGTTTCCCAGGTTCTGATTTTGATTTGGCTATGATAAAGGAAACAGGCTTCAATCCGCTAAAGGCCATGATTGATTTTGCCCTGACAGGAGAAATGACAGGCAGTTACGGCAATCCAGAAATGGCTAGTTGTTATAAGGATAAGATGTGCTTGATTTTAAGTGTTATCAGCCGTCCAGGCGTAATTGCGAAAATTGCAGGGCTGAAAAAACTTCGGCAGGATGAGAGAATCTTATCGATTGATGAACGCTGTAAATGTGGAGATGTGATACCAAAATCTGGTGATATACAGCAACGGATTTTTGAACTACTGGTTTATTTGCCTCAGGCAGAGCTGCGAGAGTTTTGCGATGAGTTATATCGTGTGTTACAGGTATTGGATGGCAACGATGAAAATATGATTATTGATAGGATCGGCAGGGAAATAATGCTGTTAGAAGGAGTTGCCACGGATGTTTAAGCAAATATATAAAGAATTGTGTAATTGCGAGTATCCCATATATATATGGGGGAATGGCTCGATGGCACATGTCGTATATAAAAAATTGCAGGATGAAGGAATTTCCGTGGCAGGCTATTTTGTTAATGTTAATGCGCAATGGCAAGAACAACATGACGACCTGCTGCCATGCTTGACGCTCCAGCAACTGCGGGAACAGGAAAGACCTTTTGCAGTGGTTATGGGACATGGACATATCGAACTTATGGCAAAAATCCAGCAGGAAGCGCTGGTAAAGTCCGTATATGTTATTCCGAATCCCTATGATTATTACCTTCCCGATAGGGAAGTGGTCAGTCAGGCCTTGGCTGGAGGATTAGAGGAAGTCTATCCTTATTTGGCTGATCAAGAATCACGGGATAATCTGTGGGCCTATTTTGCGGTTCATAGCGACAGGTACCAGGAGTTTTATCAGAAGGTGCGAAAACTGGAGGGGATGTTTTATCCTGATGTTTGGCAGCTTAGAGAAGCAGAAGTCTACTACGATGTCGGGGCCTGGAATGGCGATACGGTGCGGGAATTTTTAGCCGCAAGCAAGGGGAATTATAAGGCAATAGAAGCCTTTGAACCAGACCCGGATGCCAGTAAGGTGTTAAGGCAGTCTGTTCGGGATTTAAAAAATATTCATTGTCAACAGATGGGATTGGCAAGTACAGCAGGAAAAATGCAAATACAAGGCAGTGGTACTCAATCGGCCTTTATGGAAAGCACCGATAAAGGGAGTATTCCCGTAGAACGTCTAGATGATATAGTTGGTGAATTATTGCCACCGACATTATTGAAAATTGGTGTACCGCGACTGACTTTGGATATATTGCAGGGCGCGGAAAAGTTGATTCGCAAGGTAAAGCCGCGGTTAATAATTAGCATTGCTTGGGGGACAGGGAATGATTTGCTGGACACGATAAAGTGGGTACAGAGAACAAATCCAGAGTATCAATTAGCCCTTAGATATCGCCTGCTTATGCCCACACAGTTATGGTTGTATGCTTATTGAATAGGAATATCCGCTGCTTGAAGGGGATGGATTTATGAAGCTAAAAGAAAATGCCAAGGTATATATATTGGCTCCCAGAAACATTGTAACTGGCGGTCCTACGTTAGCACATCAATTATGTTCCTGTTTGCTGGCGCATAGGGTTAATGCCTATATGGTATATTATGATGGTGGCAGTGAAGACATGAGCGAAGATCCGGTAGCTGCTGAGTACAAGAAATACTTGTTGCCTTACGTGGAGGAGCTGGAGGATAATCCGGATAATGTGTTGGTGATTCCAGAGACTCGTCCCAAATTTTACAATGAAAAGCGGAAGCTGCACCAGATTATGTGGTGGATGAGTGTAGATAACTATATCATAAGGGTCTATAATTATGTATTGATTATGTTGCAAAGAAGTCTTTGTGCTGAAGCATCATTGCGAGCTGTATGGGGATTTCTCGATAAAAAGAACAATGAACAAGAGAATCTGGCACATTGGGTTCAATCCCAATATGCATATGATTTTTTGCTGAAAAATGGTGTGGATGCGAAAAGAATTGATTTTGTCAGCGATTATTTAGAGCCAGTCTATATTAATAGCATACACGATGGGGGAAATACTGCTCGCGAGGATATTGTGCTATATAACCCCGAAAAAGGAGCAGATTTCACACAACTGCTTATGGAGCAGGCGCCGGAAATTCAGTGGGTTCCTATTCAGAATATGACGCCGGCAGAAGTGCGTGATTTGATGAAAAAGAGTAAAGTCTACATTGATTTTGGCAATCATCCTGGTAAAGACCGTATTCCCAGAGAGGCAGCCGCATGTGGCTGCTGTATTATTACTGGTAAAAAGGGCGCAGCTAGAAACGCAGTGGATGTCGCTATTCCTGCAAAGTATAAGTTTGCAGATACAGAGGAAAATATTCCTAATATTATAGCAGCCATTCGCAGCTTGCTAAAAGACTATCCAAAGTATATCGGTGACTATGAACCGTATAGAAATAAGATACAGGCGGAACCAAAGGAATTTATAACAGCGGTCGAGAAGGCGTTTTGTCTTTCTGTAATACAGCCAACGTTGGGGGTCGCTTGGTGGGGGGATGTACGTATTGGCAAAGAGATGAAAAATATCTTCCAGCCGGAACCATATCGCCATTATTACTTATGTGACAAAAATATGGTGGAGCAGGAAGTTTGGAGACGCGAAGATGATTTCGAGTATTTGAATGAGCAGGAAAGCATATTCTTATATCGGGAAAAGCGAATCAATAAATTTGTTGTGGACGCTAGTGACGCGCAGTCCTTAGAACGTCTGTATCAATACGAAGTGAAAACGGAAGACATATTGGTGGCAGATATAGAGTTTCAATAGTGTATAGAGGGAAAATACATGTCAAAAGAAGCAATTATATGTGTCCAATTGGATTATGTACGTGATTTTCATTGTGATGGCAAGTTTTGTGATGCACAGTGCTGTCAGAAATGGCGGATAGAAATAGATAGAGATACATATAAAAAGTATAAGAAAATAAAAGATCCCAAATGGCGCAAACGTATCTGTGAGAATATTCATAGGAGTAAAAAAACGGGTAGATGGGAAATCGCTCTAGATGAGGCGGAAAAGTGTCCGTTCTTAGGGGATGATTTATTATGTGTCATTCAGAGAAATTTGGGCGAAGAATATCTTTCGCAAGTTTGTGCGTCATATCCGCGTCAGACCTACCGTTTTCGAAAATTCATGGAGCGGTCATTGACGATGAGCTGTCCGCTAGCGTTGAAATTGGCGATGCGTAATGATAGACCATTAGGGTTAGAGCAGATACTGCTTGCTCCAGGGAACATGCATATTATAGATCGTTGTGGTAGTGACGCTATGAATCGTTACATCGTTGATTTGCAACTTTTGACGATACCTATACTACAGCAGCGAGTCATTACGATAGGACAACGCTTGCAATTATTGGGTTTGGTTATTGAGATCGTGGAATCATACGTGAAAAAAGGCCAGGATATTCCTGTGGCAGATATTGAAGCGGCAATAGCTGCTTGCGATTATGAAGGGTTGAAATCGGTCAATGACCTAGGGCAAGTTCTAAGTCTCTTTAATCGACTGGTGGAAGAAGGATTGGAAAAAATCAGCCTTGATGGGCATAATTACGTGGCGGATGTAATCGATGCCTTAGATCTGCAAGATGGGGAATTGCGTGTTTCTCAGTTGTTGGATAAATATTTGGAACAAGAGCGATTCTATCAGGAATACGTGGAAAAACCATATGCCCAAATGATTGAGAATTTTGTGGTGAATACCTGGTTCGCTGGGTGTTATCCTATGAAGATTGAAGAGGATATTGGTAATAATTATAGGATGTTTTCGCTGTTTATGCAGTTGACAAAACTGTATTTGTTAGCAATAGCTGTGAAAAAAAAAGAAAGTCTAAAGCAAATGGATATACTGGCGCTGCTTGAGCGGATGGCTGTCCTGTTTGAACACAGCAGAAGGTACATCGAGATTGGCTGGGAATTTGTGAACTCAAAGGTGGAAGGATAAGGATATGAAAATATGGATTCACAAGAATGATGATTTTTTACGTAAATATTTGCAGCCAGATACGGATGTCCGATACATCGAAGAAGAACAGATACGCGGTGCCGGCGTCATCCTGATAAGAAGTGATGATGATCTGTCGCAGATGCCGCAAGCGGGAATAATCGTATATTATGATAAGGATTTAGATTCGATTAGACAGTTAGCGCAAAAAAAACTATCGAATAACTATGATTATTATGCGTTAAATTATCAATTAAATAGGGAACAGGATTTTGATACAGTGGTTGTTGGTTCATCCTATGCTTTGTTTGATCTTGATATGGAACTTTTACCAAGTTGGAGAAATTTAGCCTTAGGCTCACAGGATATTTACTACTCATATCATTTGGCACGAAAAATGTATGAGCAGTGTCCATATAAGCGCTTGGTGTGGGGGGCACATTACTATACGATTTATAGTGACTTATCGCGGACAAAAAATGTGAAGGAGTTAGCAAATATAACGCAGATATATAGCAGGATTTTTCCTCATGGACTAGGCTTGCATAATGCCTTGCTTATACCTAATGTTCTAGAAGAAAAAGTAGTCAGCGGTATATACGATATAGATAAATCGGTGCAATTATTTATAAGTGATTATTTTAAGCGTAACGGAAATAATTATTGGAATGCGCAAAGGACCAGATTTTCTTGTAGGTGCAGACTGTGGCAGGGAGATGATGTTACTTGGGAGGAGGCCTGTGCAGAAGAAAAAGTGAAAGCGGCAAAATATCGAGCCGAAATGCACAACAAAAGTATCCGCTATACGCAAAGTCTAGAAGAAAATATGAGTATCCTTAGCGAAATGGGGAAATGGTGTTTGGATAATGGCATAGAATTTTATATATTGAATTTTCCTGTTTCTAAATTATATCATGAAGTAGAAAATAGAGCTTTTAAGGAAATCTATTACGATGTAATGAAGGTATTGGAGTTTCCAGCCGTATTACTTGATTTTGAAGATTTGGAGTTTGGCGATGAATGCTTTAATGATCCGGATCATTTAAATGATAGAGGTGCGAGGAAATTAACAGAAATATTAGTGAATGAGATATACAAATAGAGGAGTTACCAAAATGAAAGAAAAGATGTGCAGACCACGTTTTTTGATAGCATCTCTCCCACAATTATGGGGAGGAACCATTGTATTGCACCTTTTATGCCGCATGTTGGCTGATTTAGGCTATGATGCTAAGATCTTTCTGCTGCATACGGATGAAAGGATTCCGCGAACCCGGCAGGAACTCCTGCGAAAATATCTGCCGTTTATAAATGGCAGGGGCAAACCGGACTTTGCCAGTCAGGAAGGGCCCGTCAAGGGATGTGTAATGACTGATTGGCCTTATGTGGATGATGATACTATCGTGGTATATCCTGAAGTTGTTTTTGGTAATCCACTAGGTGCTAAACATGTGGTCAGATGGTTCCTTAACAAGAATCGGTTTACAGAAGAATATGAAGAGGGACAGCCGTATGGCGAAGATGATATGTTTATTTGCTATCGGGATGTGTTTAATGATTACCAGCTAAATCCAACCTGTCGCCAGGTTACGTTGCGTCATTTTAATTATGATTTATATAAAAGATGGAATTATGGTTATCGGGAGGGCAGTTGCTTTATTATACGAAAAGGGTGGAATCGTCCAGATTTACCGCCTACTGTACCGGGAGAAGTATTAGATTACTTACCCGAAGAGAAAAAAGTAGAGGTCATGAATAAGTGCCGCTATTGCTACTCCTTTGATACACAGACCTTTTACTCCAATATAGCAGCTATCTGTGGTTGCGTATCGATAGTCATTCCAGAACCAGGAAAGACACGAGCGGACTATTTGAGTTCAGGTGAAAAAGGCTGGGGGGTGGCCTTTGGTATTGAGCCGGAGGAAGTAGAGTTTGCGCGTAATACGACCCCCAATTTGGTGGAGGAAATAGAAGCCTACAAGAAGGAAAATGCTGCAAACGTGCAGAAGTTCCTTGTATATTGCAGGGACTACTTTAAAGATCGAATGGAAGCTAATATTTGTTGGTAACATAGTTAATGGATAAGTATGTGAAAGGGTGACTAGGAAGGAATTTGTGGTATATGCGTCAAATTAATTAATGAAAGGTTTTCAAAGTTGCACATATGGTGAATTTTTAAGTGTGTAGGCGAGTGAATCTTGATGATTGGTTTTAGGGGATGAAGCGATGAAACACTTAGTTATTATCGGAGTGGGTGGCTATGCCCGGGAGGTTTTCTGGCATGCGCAGGGCTCGATAGGATATGGTGAGAAATGGGATATCAAAGGTTTTTTGGATGGGGATATTAAGCTTACTGAGGAAGAGTATAAGAAACTGCCTTTGCCTTTGCTGGGGGAGGTAGGTTCTTATCAGGTGGAAAAAGATGATTTGTTTATATGTGCCATAGCTTCACCTGCTGGGAGGAAAAAACTAGTGGAAACCATGCTTGCTTCTGGAGCTGATTTTATAAATCTTATACATAAGACAGCCATAATACATGGTACAGCGAAAATTGGCATAGGCAATATTATCGGGCATTTCACGACTATACATGATAATTCTGTGGTGGGGAATTTTGTTATTCTCAATGGCAGAGATGGCGTAGGGCATGATGCACAGGTCGGAGATTTCTCCAGTATTATGGGGGTAGTCAGCATCAATGGTTATGCTACTGTAGGAAAAGGAACCTTTTGGGGAACTAATTCTGTCGCAATGCCTTATAGCACGATTGAGGATGATGCCTATGTAGGTGTGGCCAGTGTAGTTTTTAAACGCGTTGGCAAGGGACAAAAGGTTTTTGGTAATCCTGCCATGCCGATATAACGAGATATGGGGATGGTAGCAATATGAATAGTTTTTCTAGATTTGTTTTAAGGTATTCTGAGTCGAATATGTATTTGCTGGTTGAGAATCATGAGGCCTTAATTATAGATCCCCATAAGTCAATGGAGGCACTGGCTGTACTGAGGGAAAAAGGGGTAAAGCATATTCATATTTTGCTTACACATGAACATTTTGATCATGTTACAGGAGTAAATTGGCTGAAAGAACAATTCAATACAACCGTGATATGCCAGAAGAAATGTGCAGAGAGCATAGCAGTAGCAAAGAATAATCGTCCATTTGTCTTTTTTCCGATGGTGGAGGATAAAACAGAACAAGAGAAGAGAGAAATCATATCATTCTTTGATGCTTTGCCAGCTGATGCAATCAAAGCTGATATTACTTTTGCTGAGGAGTATGATTTTACATGGCAAGGCCATGAAATAAAACTTGTGTCCTGTCCGGGACATTCTCCTGGAAGTACGCTTATAAATTTTGACAACATCCATGTCTTTACCGGGGATTATGTGATTCCTAATACGCCGGTTATACTTCGGTTTCCCGGTGGAGATAAAGAGATATACAGGAAGAAAACATTGCCTGTTCTGCTGGGCATGAGTGATGATTTAATGATGATGCCGGGGCATGGCGAGCCTTGTCTGCGTGGCTCACTCACCTACGAATGTGGCTGTTTTATGAAGTATGAGAATTGACATTTGAAAGGAGCAATCATCATGGAGGAAAAGGAATTTTTGGAAAAAATGACTGAAATCATGGATACGGAGGTAGAACTGTCTATGGATTCGGTGCTGAAGGATATTGAAGAATGGGATTCTCTCAGTTATGTGGCTTTCTTGGCTTTTGGTGCTACCGTTGCTAAGGAGAAAATTTGGCCTGCGGACGTGAAGGCTGCTAAAACGTTGAGGGATTTGTATAGTCTGCTGATGGGGGATAAGTGATGCTGGGGCAAATATCCGGCTTTTGTCTGGAAGCCGTCACTGCGACAGTCAGCAGTAAGCGCGTTTCCATCGAGGAAAGATGCAAGGACTTGCTGCCTGCAAAAAAAGCAGCACGACTAGCCAAGGGAACGGGGGTTCACCGCCTTAGCATAGCAGAGCCGGATGTGTGTACATCAGATTTATGCTATCAGGCAGCGGAGAAACTTTTTTCTGCTGGATGGAAAAGAGAGGACATAGGTGCGCTTATCTTTATTACTCAGACGGCAGACTACTTAACTCCGGCTACCAGCTATTATCTACAGGAGCGCTTGCATTTGCCTAAGGACATAATTGCCTATGATGTAAATCTGGGATGCTCTGGATTTGTTTATGGTATTTTTCAGGCAGCATCTATGCTGGATTTTATTGGTGGCAGGAAGGTCCTTTTGCTGGTAGGGGATACTTCCAGTAGGAATGCTTTTCCTCAGGATACAGGGTTATTTTCCATAGCCGGGGATGCCGGCGCAGCGGCCATCTTAGGTCAAAGCCAGGAAGCCAAAGCATTTTTTCATATCGAGAGTTATGGCGAAAGAGCAGATATGCTTTTGGTGCAAAGGGGAGGGTATCGTGCCCTAAGAATTACCGAGGGTGAAAAACTTGCCAATATTCAGGAGAACTATTGTAATATGGATGGTTTAGGTGTAATGGATTTTTCTCTTGATGATGTGCCCAGGAATATTGAAAGGCTTTTAGAGTATGCTTCTGTTGGAATTGAGGCTTTAGATATTGCCCTGGTGCATCAGGCTAATAGCATGATTGTGGCTTCTTTGGCAGACAAAATGGGGATTGACAGGGAGAAAATGCCTTTTCGATCTGAGAATATAGGAAACACCAGCTCGGCATCCATACCTGTCCTTATGTCGGAGATGCAGCGTAGAAGTGAGTTCGGTACTTATCAACGATCCTTGCTGTCGGGCTTTGGTGTAGGGATGTCTATTGCTTCTGTCCTGATGGATCTAAGCACCACAAAAGTGATGGAGACGGATGAAGTATGAAGGATGTAACATTTGATTTTTCTGGTAAGAATTTTGTAGTGGTAGGAGCATCCTCTGGCATGGGACGACAGGTGGCACTGGAACTTGTTGAGTCTGGAGCAAGGGTATTGGCGGTTGCAAGAAATAAAAAAAGACTTGAGGAGTTAAAGAAAGAAAGATCGGACAAAATTGATATAGCATCGGTTGATGTAACAAATGCTACTGGTGAGACTTGGTCTGATGTTTTGGGTGCTTGTACTATTCAGAATGGTAAATTTGATGGAATGGTATACACTGCTGGAGTTACAGGTACTACTTCTCTGAAGTATTACGATGAAAAAACAGCAAGAGCAATCATGGAAACAGGATTTTGGGGAGCGATGAATCTTATGAAGATTATCTCCAAAAAGAAATTTATCAATCCAGGTTCATCGTTTGTACTTTTTTCCTCTACCGCAGGTCATACAGGAGAAAAGGGACTTTCTGTATACTCAGCCACAAAAGCGGCTCTTATGGTAGCGGTGCGTTCGATGACTCATGATTTGTCTCGTGAAAAGCATCGTGTAAATACAATAAGCCCGGGCTATGTAAAAACACACATGACACAGTCTTCTGTTGAAGAAATGGGTGAACCAGGTGGGGTAAAAGAGCGTCATCTTCTGGGAATAGGAGAACCCGGTGATGTCAGTGGCATGGTACTTTTTCTTTTGAGCGACAGAGCAAGGTGGATTACCGGTGAAGATTTTGTGGTAGATGGTGGTCAACTGCGTGGAGCTTGGCGCTGAAAAAATAAAAAGGTGATAAACGATGAATAAAGATATAGTAGCGCAAATTGTAGGTGTAGCTGTCTCTGTTCCCAATAAGCAATTTGACTTGATGGATATGGATATTGATGAATACACATTGAAGAGAACCATGAAGCTGACAGGTATACACAAAATAAGACAGGCACCACCAGATATGTCAGCTGCTGATTATTGCATAGATGCGGCAAAGGTGCTTTTCAGGGAACTTTCTGTAGAGGCCAGTAGCATTGATGGGATTGTAATGCTTACACCTCATCCTAATTATATTTATCCGGGGGATAGTGGGCTGATACAGACTGCTTTGGGTATTCCTACCAAATGCATCGCCATGGATATAAATCATTCTTGTACCGGGGTGATTTATGGCATCTTTGTAGCTTCTTTGCTGGTGGAAAGCGGTCAGTGCCAGAAGGTATTGGTTTGTTGCGGTGATACAGCTACCAAGCATATGAATCCCAGGGACAGGGCCTTGAAAATGGTGGCGGGAGATGGAGGCTCGGCACTGCTGGTTACAGGTGGTGGCAAACTTCCCATGAAATATTCTTTTGTCCATGACGGCAGTGGTCTCAAGTACCTTTACACTCCTGCCGGCGGAGAGCGAATGCCCATAAAGCCGGGGGTGACGGATATAGAATCGACTGATGCCGAGGGAAATGTTCGCAGCTTACAAGATGAATATATGAATGGGCTTGAAGTTATGCGTTTTGTATTGGATGAGATTCCACAGCAATTAGAGGAAGCTTTGCAAAAAAGAGCTTGGAGTAAGGAGGACGTTGATACATATGTTTTTCATCAAGCAAATGAGTTTATGATAAAAAGTCTTGTAAGGTCTATGCAGCTAGATATAAAAAAAGTGATCATAAATGTGGATGGTTATGGCAATATAGGTGGCGCATCAGTGCTTTTAGCTATGTGTTTGGAGCGGAAAAATCGTAATTCGTGGGGGAAGACAGTTATAGGCAGCTTTGGGACTGGTATGTCTGGAGCTGTTATGACTGCAGATTTTAGCAATACGCATTTTTGTAATGTGAGTGAATGTTGATGTTGTTTGCTTGGGAATCACAGTAGGGGGGGCAGTTTATGGATAAATTGTATAATTTAAATGCAATTGATATACAGGAATACCAACAAAATAGATATCCTTTATTATTTGTAGATATGATAACGGAAGCTTGTCCAGGACAATACGCAAATGGGTTTAAAAACTTTACATATAATGAATGGTTTTTTCCCGCACATTTCAAAGATGAACCCAATGTTCCTGGATTTATACAAATAGAATCCTTGACCCAGGTATTTTTAATGACATTTTTAACGATACCTGAATATAAGGGAAAAAAAACAGGTTTTGTATCTGTAAAAAATGCAAGATTTAAAAAGCCGATACTTCCAGGTGAACGCTTAGATATTGAAGCTGTATTAGAGGCTTTTTCAAGAGGATTTGCAAAAGGAAGGGCAATAGGATATGTAAATGAGCATGAAGTTTGTTCGATACAATTGGAAATAGCAGTACCTGAAGTGATGAAACGTTATATTCCAAAAAGAGGAAAGTAGTAAAATGGAACGTGTGTCAGATTACATTATAAGAAAAATAAATGAAGCTGGAATCAATCATGTTTTTTTTATAGCAGGTAGAGGAATATTGTATTTAACAGATGCTTTGGCTAAAAATAAGAATGTTATTCCGATTGCAACTTATCATGAACAGGGAGCTTCTTATGCAGCGATGGCTTATTCGAGTTCTAATAACAATCTAGGTGCGTGCTTAGTTTCAACAGGTTGTGCGGCAACAAATGCTGTTACTGCTTGTCTATGTGCGTATCAAGATAGTATTCCTATGATTTTTATATCGGGGAATAATCCGCTAAAAGAAAACGTACGTTATACAGGAATAAAGATAAGAACATATGGCTCGCAAGAAGCGGATATTATTAATATCGTCCGACCAATTACCAAATATGCTGTAATGTTGGAAGATGTTAATACGGTGGTTTATGAGGTAGAGAAAGCGCTTTATTTAGCTAGAGAAGGTCGAAAAGGTCCAGTGTGGATAGATGTCCCTCTTGATGTGCAAAATATGCATATGAATGAAAATTGCTATCAGGTAAAATATCGCAATGTATGTGATAATGATAATTGCTGTAGTATAGATGCATCAATTAATGAAGTAACAGGCGAGCTAAATAAAGCAAATCATCCTATATTGCTTATAGGTGGAGGTGCGAGGAATGCAAAGAGAGAATTGGAGAAATTGGTTACCCAATACAATATTCCGTGTGTATCTTCTCCGGCGGGATGTGATATTTATGGGAGCGGGTACAAGTTTTCTATAGGGACAGTGGGAAGTATTGGTGGTTCGAGAAGTGGAAATTTTGCTGTGCAAAATAGTGATTATATCTTGGTGCTAGGTTCTAGATTGTCTTCGCAGCTTACAGGCGTTAGAGAAAATTTTGGACGACATGCTAAGGTGGTAGTTGTTGACGTAGATGAAATTGAGCATACCAAGTCGGAAATTGTAGATAAATTAATTGTTTGTGATGCCAAGATATTTTTAAGAAAATTATTGGAATGCGGATTGAAGAAACGTCATGAAGAATGGCTTCATAAATGTTTGCATTGGAAAAAGCTATTTGCGATTCATAAAGAGCAGTTTGTACAAGATTTGATAGATAAAAATAAAATAGATATATATACATTAGTAGATTCGATTTTTGAGATAGTCTCTTCCAATGCTACTATAATTACGGATGCTGGGTTTGAAGAATTGATTGTTCCATCTGCTGGTAGATTTAGGGAGAATCAACGATGCTTATTTCCAGCGGCACAAGGAGCGATGGGATATGCAATTCCTGCAATTATTGGAGCGTATGCTGCTGGCCGCAAAAATATTATATGTATTGTTGGTGATGGATCTATCTTGATGAATATGCAGGAGTTGCAAATAATATCAAAAATGAAAATACCAGCAAAAATCGTAGTTGTCAATAATAATATGTATGCTGTTATAAGAAAGAGACAACAAGATTTATTTAGGCAAAGGACAATCGGAAATGACCCTAGTGATGGTGTGCCTACAGCTGATTTTTCAAGAATAGCTTTCTGCTTTGACATCAAATATAGGCATATAGAATATAGATCAGAACTTATTGAATACTTGAATGACATGGCTGCAGACCAGCTTGAGCTTGTTGAAGTGATCAGTGTGCCTGAACAAATATATATTCATGAATCATATGCATTTAATGAAAAAAAGAAGCTTGTTCATCGGCCGATAGAAGATATGGCACCTTTTTTGCCGCGTTCTGTAATCAAAGCGGAAATGCTGGTGCCTCTAATGGAGGAATAGTTATGGCTGAATGTAGGTTCCTTGATGGGACAGTTATATCAGATTATGGCAGACCTTATATTGTAGCTGAAGTAAATAGTAGTCATAGAGGAGACATAAATGTTGCTAGAGAGATGATTGATAAGGCTGTAGAGATAGGGTGTAATTGTGTTAAGTTTCAATCGTGGACTACTAAATCCCTTTACTCTAGGACATATTATGAATCTAATCCTATCGCAGAGAGATTTGTAAAAAAATTTTCGTTAAATGAGTTAGCGATAAAGGAACTATCAAAGTATTGTAAGAAGACTGGGATAGCTTTTTCATCTACACCATATTCAGAGGATGAAGTTGATTTTTTAGTGGATGAATGCAATGTTCCGTTTGTAAAGATAGCTTCTATGGAAATAAATAATTTAAGTTTTTTGAAATATATAGGAAATAAACATGTGCCAGTAGTCTTATCAACAGGGATGGCAACAACAGATGAAATAATTGAAGCTGTTGGCGTATTAAAAAAAGCAGGCGTAAATCAAATGGTTATTCTACATTGTGTTTCGATTTACCCTACAATATTGGATAACGTTAATTTGAATAATATTATTGGTTTGCGTGAATTATTTCATGATTTCCCAATTGGATTTTCTGATCATACAGAAGGTGATGCGGCAGCTATTGCATCGGTAGCTTTAGGGGCTGGTTTGATAGAGAAACATTTTACCTTGGATAGGAAGATAGTTGGCATGGATAATGGGATGGCTACTGAACCAGATGAATTTTCTAAGATGGTGGATAAGTGTAGAGCTATTCAAATTGCTATGGGAGATAAGAAAAGAATTTTAGTAGCGGAAGAAATTGAGCAACGTACCAAGATGCGTCGTAGTTTGATTTCAATCAGAGATATAAAAAAGGGTGATATAATAAAAGAGAATGATATATATGCTAAACGTCCAGGAAATGGTATACCACCTAATGAAATTGATAAAATAATTGGGAGAAAAGCTAAAATGGATATAAAAACAGACACAATGATTACATTTGATCAATTAATATAATTAAGGAGTGTTTATTATGACTGATTTAGAAAAATATACTAAGGTTTTTGCAGAAACATTTGATGTAAACGAGTCAGAGGTTGAAAAATTAGAATATCAAGGAATAGAATTATGGGATTCCGTAGGACATATGAGTTTGATTTCTGCATTGGAAGAAGCGTTTGATATAATGTTGGATACAGATGACATTATCGAATTAAGTAGTTTTGAAAAAGGAAAAGAAATATTATCTAAAAATGCATACGGCATAAAATTTTAATGCCTGATAACTATCCATAAGTAGTATAAGATATTTTTAAACTGTCAACTATTATGGATAACTTCATGGAGTGGGCTTTGATGATGTTTAATTTAAGCGCGTATAAAGGTGATGTTTCACTTATCGATGGAGAGCATTGTGTTACATATGAAATGTTGATTCATAAATCAAATGCAATAGCAAAGGCTATTGGTAATCGTTGCTTAGTCTTCATATTGTGCACTAATACTCCGGCGTCTATTTATGGTTATGTTGGTACTATAAATAATAATATTGTTCCTTTATTGCTGGATTATAAATTAGATAATTCTTTATTGAATGAGTTGTTGAATACTTATAAACCAGATTACTTGTGGTTGCCTAAAAGCGGTAGGCATCATTTTTCAGGAATGAAATGTGTTTTTGGGGATGATGGTTATGAATTACTAAAAACTTGCTATGAAGAACCAGTTTCATTGTATGAAGATTTAGCTTTACTTATGACTACCTCTGGCTCCACGGGAAGTCCAAAGCTTGTACGTCTTAGTTACGATAATATCCGTTCAAATACGGAGTCTATTGTATCTTACCTCAATATTGACGCTGGGGAACGGGCGATTACCAGCCTGCCTATGCACTATGTGTATGGACTGTCTGTAATCAATACGCATCTTTATGCAGGTGCTTCTTTAGTGGTTACAGAAAAGACTATGTTTCAGCGGGAATTTTGGGATATGGTAAAAACACAGGCAGTAACTAGTTTCAGTGGTGTTCCCTATACATATACTATGTTGGAAAAATTGCGTTTCTTTCGCATGAATTTGCCATCTTTGCATACGCTCACGCAGGCAGGCGGTAAACTGGATCCGGAATTGCACGAGAAGTTTGCCCGTTATGCTATGGAGAGAGGCAAAAAATTTGTAGTTATGTATGGAGCAGCAGAAGCTACGGCAAGAATGGGGTATTTGCCTGCGGAATATTCTTTGGCTAAAGCTGGGGCAATGGGAATTGCTATTCCGGGAGGACGGTTTGAATTATCAGATGATAATGATAATATTATCGATTTAGCGGATACCCCGGGAGAACTTATTTATTATGGACCTAATGTTAGTCTAGGGTATGCAGAAAACAAGGAAGAATTGGCTAATGGCGATGAACAACATGGTCGTTTGGCGACAGGTGATATTGCCCAGCGTGATCAAGATGGATTTTATACTGTAGTGGGACGCAAGAAAAGATTTTTAAAAATTTTTGGCAAACGTATAAATTTAGCGGAAGTGGAGCATATCTTGCGTCAACATTTCAAAGAATCTGAATTTGCTTGCACCGGCCGGGATGATTACTTGTTTATTTTTTTTGTAGGGGGCGATATGGATGAGAAAATAAAAAGTTTTCTTGTTGAAAAAATTGCCATTCATCCATCAGCACTGCGTGTCCTGTCTATTCCGGATTTACCTAAAAATGCTGCTGGCAAGACTTTATATAGAGAACTGGAGCAATATTATGACTTATGAAGAGTTGTTGTCGTTGGAACCTTACAGCTTATCACAAGTTCGTAAGAATGAATTGTTTGTTGAATTGTTGGGAGCATTAACAGAAAAACATCGGCAAATGTCATACTGTTATGCTGATATTATACGCACGTTAGGTTATGATAGGAAAGAATTTCAAACTGTACAAGATATTCCATTCCTGCCAGTCCGCTTATTTAAGCATCTGGATTTAATGAGTATTCCAAAAGAAAATATTTTTAAGATGATGACATCTTCGGGGACTTCAGGGCAGCAGGTTTCTAAGATATATCTTGACAAGGAAACTGCTTCTTGGCAACAAAAAACATTGGCGAAAATCGTTTCTTCTTTTATAGGGACGAGCAGACTTCCCATGATTATTTTGGATTGTCCATCTGTATTGAAAAATAGACATAGTTTTTCAGCTAGAGGAGCTGGTATACTAGGATTTTCCATGTTTGGTCGTAAGAGTATTTATGCGTTGGATGATAATATGGATTTACAGTATGAGGTGGTACGAGATTTTCTACAAGAACATAAGGGCGAAGATATCTTATTGTTTGGCTTTACTTTCATGGTGTGGAAGTATTTTCTACAAGCTGTAAAAGATAGGAATTTGTTTTTCGACTTGAGTAACGGTTTTTTGTTGCATGGCGGTGGGTGGAAAAAATTAGCTCAGGAATCTGTTTCCAACGAACAGTTTCGACAGGAGTTGGCTAAAATCTGCGGACTTAAGTATGTGCATAGTTATTACGGTATGGTCGAACAAACAGGACCCATATGTATGGAATGTGAGGCGGGACATTTACATGTTAGCAACTGTTCCGATATTATTATGCGTCGAAGCAGGGATTTTTCTCCGTGTGATATTGGGGAACCAGGAATTGTGCAGGTATTGACTCCTATGCCACAGTCATATCCGGGACATTCATTGCTGACCGAGGATGAAGGCGTATTATTGGGCGTTGATGATTGTCCATGTGGACGCAAGGGAAAATATTTTAAGATTATGGGACGTTTAGCAAATGCCGAGCTGAGAGGGTGCAGTGATACCTATGCAGTGGGAAAATAAAGTGACTTTTGAGGTAGGAAGCATGGAACGGTTATGCATGCTTCAGAAAGATGATGGGCAGGTTTTGCCAGCTTTGCCAGTCTTTTCGTCTTTGGTAGAATCTTTTTTGCAAAAATTATCTGCATGCCTTATGACTGACTTATTAGCAAAAGGTTATCCTGATGTGATCACATTTGCTTTTTTTTGTCGTCGTAGCCATATTAGGCAGTTAGCGCAAAAATTTGCAGGAACTGGTGAGAGACTGGGACGGGGCTTGGTTTTTCATATTGCTCCGTCCAATGTGGCCATGAATTTTGCTTATTCTTGGGTAGCGGCACTTTTGGCGGGGGATGCTAGTGTTGTACGCTTGCCGTCGAAGTCGTTTCCGCAAGTGGAGATTATTTGCAAGGCGGTTCGTCAGGTTCTGGCTGATATGCCGGAATTGGTTCCTTATATTTATTTTCTGCGTTACGGTCATGACGAAGATGTAAATACGGCATTATCAGCTCTTTGTTCAACTAGAGTCATCTGGGGTGGGGATAAAACTATTAGAGAAATAAGAAACTTTCCCTTGGGGATAAGGGCTAATGAAATTGTTTTTGCGGATAGATTTGGACTGGCTGTGATTGATGGCGATGACTATCTACGATCAGACAATCCAGAAAGAATTGCTCAAGATTTTTTTAATGACACTTATCTAAGCGATCAGAATGCGTGCAACTCTCCTCGCTTTGTCATTTGGTTGGGAAGAAACAAAGTTCAAGCAAGAGTCAAGTTTTGGCAGCAGCTGCAAGACCTACTGGATAATCATTATGAGCTGGGGCCTGTGCAGGCCGTAGATAAGTTGGTAAAGACCTGTCTTTTGGGGGCGGAATGTGAATGCAAACTTCAAGATACAGCAAATAATTTACTAACTAGAGTTGAAGTGAAATCATTAACAAGAAAACTTATAGAATATACTGGTAATAGTGGTTTCTTTATTGAATACGAAGCAGATGAATTGACTGATATTAAGCCCGTTCTTACTGAGCGATGCCAAACGATTAGTTATTATGGTGTCGTTAAGGAAGATATTTTGAGCGTTGTCAAAGATAGTGGCTGTCGTGGAGGAGATAGGATTGTGCCAATGGGGAGAACTTTGGACTTTTCGTTAATTTGGGATGGATACAATTTAATTTCGGCCATGTCTAGAGAGATTGATGTGGTTTAGCTATTGATTGCTAGACAAGAGGAAAAGGATTGTGTATGAAAATTTGGCTGATTTTAGATGATACGACTGAATAGTTATTGATTGAATAAGATTTGTATGTGTAGGCTTATAGGATTAACTTTTATGTTTTAGCGCAGTTACTTAGGCAAATCATCTTATGGAATTTGTAATTTGCTACGTGGATCTCTGGTTAATACGTATAGAAGATTTGAAGATACCTTGATTTCCTCCACTAACTATCATATAATTGTAGTTAGTGGAGGAAAATGCTATGATTAGAACGACATATGATTTATTAGATTCTTTTTCTGGATATGCCAATCCTGATATGAAAATCAAGCGGATGGTTCAGGAGGAGAAACTTTTTCGTTTGCGAAGAGGATTATATGTAACAACCACAAAAATTTCCCCATATCTAGTAGCGGGGACTATATATGGTCCGTCGTATATTTCGTTTGAGACAGCGCTTTCAAGATATGGCTTGATTCCGGAGCGTGTTTACGCTTGTACATCGGCTACTTTTCGTAAGAATCGTTCCAAGACATATAAAAATGATTTGGGGGTTTTTACATATCGTGATATCCCTGCGGCTGCTTTTCCACTTGGTGTCAAGTGTGAGGAAGAGAAGAAGATGTTTTATGCAATAGCGTCTCCCGAAAAGGCGTTATGCGATATGTTGTATGTTCAGCCACCGGTATATAGTCACAAAGCGTTGAGGGAATTGTTGTTTGTGGATTTACGTATTGATGAGGACGTTTTTTCGCAGTTGGATCGGCAAGAGCTGCAGCAGCTGGTGCCACGTTATAGACGACGCAACTTGAATTTGTTAGGGGAATTATTAAGCAAGGGGCGGTGAGCTGGTGGATACGTTATTGAATGACTATATGAAATTCTATGAGCCGCAGACAGCCGATGACTATCGGAATGCGTTAAAGGAGATTGTCCAGGAAATAGCGTTATATGGGCTGAGTCGCAGTGATTTTTTCCAGAAAGCGGCTTTTTATGGTGGGACATCACTACGTATTTTTTATGGGTTAGATCGTTTTTCTGAAGATATGGATTTTTCACTGGCTGAACCCAATGCAGATTTTTCGTTGGAAAAATATTTTTCCTATGTGGAAGAGGCATTAGCTAGTCATGGTTTGGAAATGTCGGTTTCCAAAAAGATCAAGGCTAATCCTAACGATGTTCAATCTGCTTTTATCAAGGGAGAGACCATAATCCAATTAATTACGATATGGGACAAGGAGGAGCGTGGCTTTCCAGGGATTTCACCACACGAAGTAATAAAGATTAAGATGGAGATTGATACGAACCCTCCAGCAGGAGCTACGTATAACATTAAATACGGTCTGCGTCCTGTTCCTTACATGGTTCGTTTGTATGATGAGTCATCTTTGTTTGCCGGTAAATTACATGCTGTACTTTGCCGAAATTGGCGAAATAGAGTGAAGGGGCGTGATCTTTATGACTTTGTTTGGTATATTACCAATAGGACAAAGGTCAACCTGTTTCATTTACAAAAACGCCTGGAGCAGACTGGGCATTGGGGTAAGAAAGAAACTTTGACTATTCAGGACTTAAGAAATATGCTGATTGAGAGATTTGATTCTATCGATTATGAACAGGCGAAGTTAGATGTGAGAAGCTTTATCAAAACAGAAGAGAAATTGCAGCTTTGGGGGGCAGAGTTTTTTAAGGCGTTGTCTGGTCAAGTAGAGGCGATATAGGTAAGGTGGTCGTTCGACTTATGAGTTTTTTTATATGGGTGTACTAAGGTGTTGGGGAAAAATAGTGATAGGATGAACGTAGAACCGACTGAAAGGATGTAGTGTTTGTGGGGTTATCGAATAAGGAATTTTCGCAATGTCTGGAACAGTATAATGCTCAGCGGGAAAATGGGCATATTGAGGCAAAGGTATTAGCGAGTCTGGAGCCTTATCGGGTACAGAATGCTATTATTCTGGCGGCGGGGAAGAGTACACGGTTTGCTCCGTTTTCTTTGATAAAACCAAAGGCGTTAGCAGAGGTTCGTGGTGAAATACTGATAGAGCGGCAGATACGACAGTTGCAAACAGCAGGGATAGAAGATATCTATTTGGTAGTCGGCTATAAGAAAGAACAGCTTATGTATTTGGCTGAAAAATTCGGGGTGCATGTTGTTGTAAATGAAGATTATGATCGCTACAATAATACCTCATCGCTGATGTGTGTACGAAATGTACTAGCGAATAGCTATATCTGTTCATCGGATAATTACTTTACAGAAAATCCTTTTGAGCCTTATGTATATCGTCCTTATTATGCAGCGGTTTATGCAGAAGGGGAAACGGCAGAATACTGTTTGACTGTTGATGAACAGGAACGCATTACGGCGGTGACAATAGGAGGCAATAATGCTTGGGTCATGTTGGGGCATGTTTATTTTGATGAGGCGTTCAGTCGAAGATTGGTGCAGATTTTAGAGGATAGGTATGAAAATCTTCAAGTGCGTGAACGGTTATGGGAAGACTTATATCGAAAGCATTTAGACGAGCTGGTACTTTATAGGCGGCGTTATCCGGAGGGCGTTATTTACGAGTTTGATTCCCTGCAGGAATTAGCTTTGTTTGATCCGCAATCGTCGTCGTTGTCTGAGGATAGATGAAAAGGAGCAAAGGAAATGGCGGAATTAGTACGTAAGATTGTTGCTGAAGATGTACCGAGAATAAAAGCGTTGCTGCAAGTAACGTTTGGCAATGAAGCTTATGTAGATATGAAGCGTTTGACAGGAATGACTAATCGCTCCTATAAGATAACGCGAGAGGATGGAACGGCCTATGTATTGCGTATTCCTGGTGAAGGCACTGAGCAGATGATAAATCGTAGTGATGAGAAGAAGAGCAATGAGCTAGCTTGTGAGTTAGGTTTGGACACTTCGATGTTTTATTTTGATCACGAAGGAAATAAGGTGATGCAATTCATCGAAAGTAATCGCAGTGTGAATGAGGCACTTATGCGGGAGACGATGATGATACATAAGGTGGCGGAAGTTTTTCGTCGGTTGCATACCAGTGGTGTTGATACAGGAGTTTTGTTCGAAGTTTTTGCTATGGCTGCGATTTATGAAAACATCATAATGGAAAACAGAGTAAAGCTCTATCCGGATTATGATAAGGTCAAAGCACAGGTTATGGCGGTGAAAGCGAATGAAGATAAAATAGGAATAGGGGCGATAGTACCTTGTCATAACGATCCTTTGCCGGGAAATTGGATTCTGGATGATCAAGAGAAACTTTGGCTTATCGATTGGGAATATGCGGGGATGAATGATTACATATGGGATTTAGCGTGTGTATCTTTGGAATGCAATTACACGGAAGTAGAAGAAAAAGCACTTCTAGCAGCGTATTACTTGCGTGAAGCTCAAAAAGAGGAGCGGCAGCATTTCGTTGCAGGGAAGGTTTATGTGGATTATTTATGGTTTCTTTGGGGATTGACACGGGTACCTTATGAGGGCGAGTATATGCAGAAATATGCAGATGGTCGCTACCGAAGGTTGAAGAAAAATTTATCATCATATGTGTTTTAGGATGCTGGATTGAGGAAAATGGAAGTACGAGAGTTATTTACAACGTTGAAGGAAAAACTTCGTTGTCAGCAGTTTGACGATGAGTTTTTACTGTATGCGATAAAGTTTCGTGAGGTATATCCGGAGTCAGCAGGTTTTGAAATCTGTTATGGTTTCTATGCATTGGCTCATGGCAATGTAGAGGTGGCATTAGAACAGGCGGAGATTGCTTTTGGCAAGCGGCGTTTGAATGATAAGGTACTGCAATTGCTGGTGCTTTGCTACGAAAAGCTAGGGGATTCCCGGGCGGTGGCTTATTTTCAAGGATTGCGGCGAAAGTTTTATCAGGTTCCTCTGTCGTTGGATATCAAGGATGAGCAAAGTCTTGATTTATTGTCATTAGCGATGGGGGTTGGCAATTATGCGCCATTTGCTGCGCAGCGCATGTTCATCAAAGATGGCAAGATAGAACAGCAAGCAGCGGTGTTTGCTGGGGAGTATCTGCCTAGTTTAGAGCAGGATTCGTATTGGGTCGGTGCCTATGCGGAACAGGAAAGCATGAATGGCAAAAATTGGCTATTGGAAACGATGCGCTATAATAGTGAGTTTGCTCTGCGCTGCGGAGCGGATTTCGTTTTCGATATCCAACGGGCTGAGCTGACTAAAAGCAAAGAGATAGCTGTGGAAAGCAAGCGTGGCTTATTGGCCATAGCGGGGACAGAAGATGCGCAAGCTATCGAGTTTCGTTGTGGGGATAATGTTATGGAAGCCCAGCTTTCGAAATGGATGTTCCAGTATTTCCGTATGGATAAACCAACGGTGATTTCTTCGAAGGATGAGATGGTAGTAGGGAAATTTGTCCCGTTGGGGCACAGTCCTAGGCGCAAAAAAGTAGTCTTGAATATATTAGTGGATGCCATGAGCTGGGCGGCACAAAAAGAACGGAATTACCAGGATGTGCCCAATATCATGCGCTTTTTCAAGCGGGGTATCATATTCAATAACCATTTTTCGGTGGGAGAGTATACTTATCCGTCATTTGCTACAATTGAGTCTGGCTTGACTCCGCATCATTCGCAGTTGTTCAATGAGCAGGCAGCAGTGAGTCTGGACACCTGCTATGTGACTATGTCTGAGCAGATGAAACAGTTGGGCTATTATTGTGTCAATTTGATGGGAGGTGGTGATGGTATTACCAATCGCACTACCCGGGGATATGATCGCCTGCTGACAACTACCTATAATACGCCGGCTTATGAGGGCGTTGAGCGTACCATTCGCCATTTGGAGGCATTTGGCGAATGCGATCAGTTCCTGCTTCTGCATGTTATGGATGTCCACCCTTGGCGGGCGAAGGCTTTTCAAGTGCCACTCACCACGCAGACGGGATTATCACTTTCTGGTCGCGTGTCAGGCTATGATGAAAGCCGCCCTAGTGTATATATTCAAAAAACACCACTTTATGAGCAGGCTAACATTGACGGGGTGCGCAATGTGGACAGAGCTTTGGGCACGTTGTTCCGTTATTTGGAAGATCATTATGCAGATGATGAGTATATCGTCCAATTATATTCGGATCATGGCTGTTCTGTTTATGATGATGAACCCTATCTGCTGTCAGATCATCATGTGGGGGCTGCCTATATGATGCGAGGTGCAGGGATACCTGAACGGGGGATTGTGGATGAGCTTACTAGTGCGCTCGATATATATCCGGCGTTAGGGAAACTGGCTGGTTTTAAAGTTCCCGATTATGTTGATGGCAATTTGCCCGCGGCATTGGGCGGTCAAGAACGAGAGTATGTAATCAGCAATACTATGTACCCCGGGCAGACCTTCAAGATGGCAGTGCGGACGAAAGACTATGAATGTCAGTTGGTGACAGAAGATGTACTGACAACGGATGGGACAGTGAATATGGATACGGCAACATATGAAATTTATTGCCGAGGGAACAAGAAAAAGAAGGTAGACTCACCAGAATTGCGTGCATTTTTTTCTGCGATTATTCGGGAATATACTAAGAGTTTTGATAATCATGGGCTTAGCTGGCAGGATTGAGGATAGGAGTAGATGTTTGTGGCAAAATACGATTATTTGATTGTCGGCTCGGGCCTGTTTGGCGCAGTATTTGCGCATGAGATGACGAAGCGGGGGAAGAAGTGTCTGGTGCTGGAGAAGCGTGAGGCAGTTGGTGGCAATATCCGCTGCGAAGAACGTGATGGCATCCATGTGCATGTATATGGCGCGCATATCTTCCATACGAATAATAAGGAAGTATGGCAGTATGTGAATCAGTTTGCGGACTTCAATCAGTATGTGAATTCGCCGGTGGCCAATTTCCGTGGGGAACTTTACAATCTGCCCTTCAATATGAATACGTTTTATGCCATGTGGGGCGTGACGACGCCGGCTGAGGCGACGGCAAAGATTGCCGCACAGCGGGCGGAGATAAAGGGCGAGCCCCAGAATCTCGAGGAGCAGGCAATTTCGTTGGTTGGCCGCGACATCTACGAAAAGCTGATTCAGGGCTATACGGAAAAACAGTGGGGCCGCAAGTGTACGGAGCTGCCGGCGTTTATCATCAAACGGCTTCCCGTGCGCTATACGTATGATAACAACTACTTCAATGCGCACTATCAGGGCATTCCTATCGGCGGCTATAATAAGATTGTTGCTGGCTTACTGGAAGGTATTGAGGTGCGGACTGGTGTAGATTATAATGCTTTGCGTGCTGAGTATGAAGGCGCAGCCCATAAGGTGGTCTATACAGGAGCACTCGATGAATATTTTGCCTATCAGCTCGGGCGGCTGGAGTATCGTGGGCTGAAGTTTGAGACCGAGCGGTTGGAGCAGGAGAATTATCAAGGCGTGGCGGTCATGAACTATACGGCGGCCGAGGTACCGTATACGCGCATCATCGAGCATAAGCATTTTGAATTTGGTACGCAGCCGGTGACCTATGTGACTCGTGAGTATCCGCAGGAATGGAAACCGGGCGAGGAGGCCTACTATCCGGTCAATAATGAACGGAATCAGCAGCTCTATGAAAAGTATGCAGAACTGGCGGCGAAGGAAGATAAGCTGATTCTCGGTGGCAGGCTGGCAATGTATAAGTATTATGATATGGATAAAGTTATCGAGACGGCATTGGCCGCAGTAAAAAGCGAAGCGGCCAGGTTGTGAATAGACGGTTTGACTGATGGGGGATTGTGATGGCGGAGAAGATAAAGCCGGAACTTTTGGGATTTTTGCAGGCGGGGGGACTGCCGTATCGGATTTTGGTGGTGGAAAGCCTTTATTATCTGCCGGAGCTTAGGCAGATGTTTCCGCAGGCGGAGATTTTTGCGGTGGCGGCTGAGGAGGAGGCCATCGAGCCGTATGGTGATTGTCAGGTGGATTTCCGTGTGGTGGACTATCTGTCGGAGCGGCTGCCCTATGAACGAGAGTTTTTTGATTACATCATTTCGGATTTGACGTTGGAGGCAGTGGCGAATCCGCAGGATATTGCGGCGGGATTTTCGCTGTATCTGAAACAGACCGGGGCATTCTTGACGAGTTTCCGCAACATCCGTCATTGGTCGGTCCTGGAGGAGATGATGGAAGGACATTTCTATCATTTGGTGACCAGGTTATATGCCAAGACGGAGTTTGAGCGGCTGCTTTATGCGTCGTATTATAAGAATGTCCGCGTGCGGCCGCAGGTTCGCCGGGCTGAAGATGATATCGTGGAGCGGCTGGTGGCAGCTGGCTTTGAAAACATCCATGAGGATCTGGATACGGAGTTCTGGCTGGTTCGGGCTGACCGTTCCATGCCGGAGATGGCACTTTTGAAGTCGATGTATACGAAAGAGCAGCGCAAGGAGCTTTCGGATTATCTGCACCGCATTGAGTATGATGTGGACGCGGAAAATCAGTGCCGTTTATTCTGGGCGTTTTATGAACAGACGGCGCTTTTTTCCGATTATGTGGCCAACTTTATCCGGCAGGCGGTGTTCCACCCGGAACGGTTTTATCGGCGGTTGATGAAGTATTCTCGCCGGGAGCTGGATGAGATTTTGGCGCTGCTGGAATGCACGAGGGAAAATGCTACTTCGCGGGAGGAGCTTTGCTGGATTGAGGAATTGGAGCAGGAGCTGCAGGGGATGAAATGAGGGTTGAGAATGGATTTGACGATAAAAAAAGATTTGGATGATACGAAGGTAGCCTTCATTACCTGCGTCAATAGCGAGGATTGGTACAGCGAATGCCGCCTGTACTTGGAGAGTCTCAAGATTCCGGCGGGGATGACCGCCGAGTTTATTCCCGTGCGAGGCGCAGCTTCGATGTGTGCAGGCTACAACATCGGCATGCATCAGTCCGATGCGAAGTATAAGGTTTATCTCCATCAGGATACCTTGGTGGTCAATAAGAATCTGGTGGCAGATTTGCGGCAGTTGTTCCGGGATGATTCGGTTGGTGCCGTGGGGGTGATTGGCTGCCGGAGCCTGCCGCGAAGCGGTGTCTGGTGGGATGGCCTGCGGACTTATGGCCGCGTGCTGCATGCCTGCGAGCCCGAGAGCGTTGTGGATTCCCAGTGCCGGGAGCCAGAGGGGCTTTGCCAGGAGGTGGAGGCTGTCGATGGCCTGTTCATTGCAACCCAGTATGATATTCCCTGGCGGGAAGATCTCTTTACGGGGTTCCATCTCTACGACACGTCGCTGTGCAAGGAAATGCAGCGCCGGGGACTCAAGGTGGTTGTCCCCAATCAGGAAAAAGATTTCTGGTGCATCCATTGTCCGAAGGAAAAACCGCTAGCGAAGGAGTATAAAGGATATCAGAAGATATTTGTAAAGGAATACGGTGGGGAATTGAATCCGGAAGTGTAAGAGAGGGCCTTTCCTAATTGGAAGGGCTTTTTTTGTAATAAGAAGCAGGAAATCATTCAACTTTGTAGAATATAGGAAAATATGCGAAACTATGAGACAAATTAGGAGTTCTTTTGGAATGGATCACGATGCTTTGAATTGGCTTAGCTTGGCAGACAAGTTTGCGGCAGAGGGCGACCCGCGGGGGATGCGTGCCTGTGCAAAAGAGTTGTGGGATATGGATGCGGATAGCATGGACGGTGCGGCTGTTATGGCCGAAGCCGCCCTGTATTCCGGTGAGCGCGAAGAAGCGCAGGCACTGGTGGAGGAAATCCTGGCCAAGAAACCAAAGCATTTGCGGGGGCGTATGGTAAAAGCCGGTTTGGCTGCAGTGGAGTTCCGCTTGGATGAGGAAATCCCACTGCTGCGGGAGATTGTGGCGGAAGTGCAGCGCAAGCGGAATGCTTTGGAACCAGATGATGCCTACTTTGGGGTATTGACGCATATCCTGAAGAAAACTCGTGGCTGGCTGGCCGATGCGGAGTATCTGGCAGCACGCCCGGATAATGCGGCTAAAGAGCTTCTGGCTCGCAGTGAAATCTGTGAGGAGCCGCTGGAGAAGGCGGAGATGTACAGCAAGTACCTCTTTATGCGCAATTACCGGGAGCAGTCCATTTATGAGAGCCGGGGGGCGGCAGAGGCGTATGAACCGATGCTTTCCATTACGCCATATCTTCATGAGGATGTGAAGAAACTGCCTGAGAAAAAGCTTCGTATCGGTTATTTGTCGCCAGATTTTCGCGAACACGCGGTGGCATCCTTTTTGGAACCGCTCTTAAAAGATTATGATGGGGAACATTTTTCCGTTTATTGCTATTCGACAGGGCGTTCTGACCATGTCACGAAGAAGATACGGGCCTGCCATATTCACTGGCGGGACCTTCGAGGGCGCAGCCCGCGGACTGCGGCCCGTCTCATTGCCGAGGATCAGATTGACATCTTGATGGATTTATCCGGGCATACCCAGGGGAGCTGTCTACCTATTATGGCTTACCGGCCGGCTCCGGTCCAGATGGCAGGGATTGGCTATATGAATACGACAGGGTTGTCGACGGTGGACTATTTCTTATCCGATGAGGTATGTCTGCCTACTGGAGAAGCGACGGCGGAGGGGTTCGTCGAGAAGATCCTGCGCCTTCCTGATTCCCATCTTTGTTACCGTCCGGGATTTGCCCGGGAGATACCATCAGCTGGTACTGAGGCGCCATGTTTGCGCAATGGGTATGTTACCTTTGGCAGCTTCAATAACTTTGCCAAGGTGACGGATGAAACCTTGCTCATGTGGCGCAGCATCCTGGATCAGGTGCCTGATTCCCGCTTGGTCATCAAGGGGAAAATCTGCAGCATTCCTTCTGGGCAGGCTATTGTGAAGGAACGTCTGGCCCGTCTGGGGGTGAATATGGCGCGGATTGAACTTCGCCCCTACAGCCCCGATTATTTGGAACAGTATCGGGACATTGATATCGCGCTGGATGCGATGCCCTATAATGGCGGCCTTACGACTTGTGAGGCACTTTATATGGGAGTGCCGGTGGTAAGCCTGCGGGGACGCAGCCACGGGGCACGATTTGGCGCGTCGATTCTCACCAATGCCGGGGTGCGGGAGCTCGTGGTGGAAAACGATTTGAACTATGTACGCCGTGCAGTTCAGCTGGGGAAATCCCCCGAATTGGTGGGGGCTTATCATTCCGGCTTGCGGGCTAACTTGCTCAAATCGCCGCTCATGGATAGTAAAAAATATATGCATGAGCTGCAAAATGGCTATCGTCAGATATGGAAGAATTTTTGCACAAATTAAACTATAATAAAAAAACTTGCATTTTTGACAGTAGTCAAGTATAATATCGTATGGGACGTTCTTGATTCTTAGCGTTTTATAACACTTTGAGAAGTGGGGACATCTTAGTTTTATTTTATTTTTTCTAGTAAGGGGATTATCTTATGGCTTTCGAAGACAAGACACTCGTATGCAAAGACTGTGGTAAGGAGTTCACGTTCACCGCTGGTGAGCAGGAATTCTACGCTGAGAAAGGTTTCGAGAACGAACCGGCACGCTGCCGTGACTGCCGTGACAAACGCCGCCGCACTCGTGAGGGTGGCGAGCAGCGCCAGATGTTCAAGGTAACTTGTGCAGAATGTGGCAAAGAGACGGAAGTTCCGTTTGAGCCGAAAAATGACCGTCCGGTATACTGCCGTGACTGCTTTAACAAAAAAAGAGCGGAAAGAGAGTAATCTCTTGAAGTTTGCTCAGTGTGTGCTATAATAATAAATGTGCGTGAGCAATGGAGCCCGGGCGAAACGCTCGGGCTTTATTTGTTTCAATGTAAATGTATAATAATTTGAGAAAGTAGGGATTTTCATGAAAATGAAGAAGGTACTGGCAAGTATCGCTGTCTGCGCATTTGCGGTATTTGCTCTGGCTGGATGCGGTGGCAGCAGCAATACGTCGTCGGGCAGCGGCTCGGGAGCGAAGGTGCTCAAAGTTGGTGCTTCTATCGACTTTGCTCCGTTCGAGTTCCAGGATGAGAGCCAGAAGGAATATCAGGGCTTCGATATGGATTTGATCCGGGCAATCGCCAAAGAGATGGGGTATGAAGTGGATATTCAGAACCTGGGCTTTGATGGTTTGATTCCGGCTTTGCAGGGCAAGAACATCGATGTCATTATCTCCGGTATGACCATCAACGATGAGCGCAAACAGAATGTACTCTTCTCTGACCCGTATTATCAGTCCGGTCTGACGATGGTGGTTCGCAGTGATGAGAAGGCTATCACGAAGTTTGCTGACCTCAAGGGCAAGAAAGTAGCCGTTCAGATTGGCACGACCAGCGAGGCTGAAGTCAAGAAGATTGAGGGCGTTGAGGTCAAAGTTCTCAATACGCCGGCTGACTGCTTCATGGAGCTCAAAGCTGGCGGCGTTGATGCGGTGGTAAATGACCGTCCGGTTAACGACTACTTCATCACGAAGAATGGCGCTCAGGGCGTCAAGGCCCTCGAGGAGAAGTTGACGGCTGAGGATTATGGTATCGCTATTGGCAAAGATAACAAAGAACTGCAGGAGAAAATCAATGCCGCTTTGAAGAAACTCAAAGAGAACGGCGAATACGACAAGATTTTCGCAAAATGGTTCGGCGAGAAAAAATAATCATAAAAGTTGTATAAAAAATCATCGGTGATAGCTTTCACCGATGATTTTTTTTGCCGAAAAGACAAAGAAGCTCGATGTTGACAGGCAGAGGACATTGAAATATAATAAGTTTATAGGTTTACAGTTGGTTGAATATTTATTAAAGAATAGAGAAATTAGAGGAATTAGGTGAAGTATTATGGATTTTAATTTCCAGCTGGTGCAGGATTCCTTCCCTCTCTTGTTGTTGGGGGCAGGAATTACCATTAAGATTACGGCCCTTTCCGTGGCTGTCGGTATCATTATCGGTTTGTTTATGGGCATTGCCCGCATTGTCCGCATTCGCATATTCCGCATTTTAGCGGCAATTTATGTGGATTTTTTCCGGGGAACACCGCTCTTAATCCAGATTTTCCTCGTTTACTTCGCCTTGCCGCTTTTGACCGGTCAGCGCAGTGACCCGTATGTAGCTGCCATCAGCGCTTGTGGTTTAAATTCCGGTGCTTATGTCGCTGAGATTTTCCGTTCGGGTATTCAGTCCATCGACAAGGGGCAGATGGAGGCAGGCCGCTCGCTGGGCATGACCTGGGTACAAACGATGCGTTATATCATTATCCCTCAGGCATTCAAGCGGGTTATTCCGCAGCTGGGCAATGAGTTTATCGCACTGCTCAAAGATTCCTCGCTGGTATCGGTTATCGGCTTTGAGGAGCTCACCCGCCGCGGTCAACTGATTATTGCGAAGACCTATGCTTCGGTGGAAATCTGGACCTGCGTTGCCATTATCTATTTGATTATGACGCTGTCGATTTCCCGTTTTGTCGCTTATCTGGAATGGAGGTTCAAGACTGATGATAAACATTGAGAACCTGTATAAATCCTATGGTGACGTCCATGTCTTGAAGGGCGTTGACCTGAACATAAAAGAAAAAGAAGTCGTTGTCATCATCGGACCTTCCGGTTCGGGCAAGAGTACGCTTTTGCGCTGCATGAACTATTTGGAAGTTCCCACCAAGGGAAAGGTCACGGTGGATGGCATTCTGCTGGATGGGGAAGCCAATATCAACAAGGTTCGTGAAGAAGTGGGGATGGTTTTCCAGCGGTTCAACTTGTTCCCGCATATGACGGTTCTGGAGAACATTATGCTGGCACCGATGAAGGTGCGGAAGGTTTCCAAGGAGGCCGCTGAGAAGGAAGCGAGAGAGCTGCTGGCCCGGGTTGGGGTGGCCGATAAGGCTGACAATTATCCGACGCAGCTTTCCGGCGGTCAGCAGCAGCGCGTGGCGATTGCCCGGGCGCTGGCAATGAAGCCAAAGGTCATGCTGTTTGATGAACCGACTTCGGCCCTTGACCCGGAAATGGTCGGCGAGGTACTGGATGTTATGCGGAAGCTGGCAAAGGCCGGCATGACGATGGTCATTGTCACCCACGAGATGGGCTTTGCCCGGGAGGTGGGCGACCGGCTGCTGTTTGTGGATGAAGGCCGCATCATCGAGCAGGGAGATCCGAAAGAGGTATTCGAAAATCCACAGCAGGAACGGACAAAATTGTTCTTATCTAAAGTACTTTGATTGGAATTTGTGTGTTGTATAAAGACAAAATATCGTTCAAAAGTCTCTTAACAGATATAAGAAATATTGACAGTTTAATTACTAACAATTATAATTGAGAGTGACCACAAGAAAAATGTGGAAAAGGTAGTTTCTACTTAGGAGGAATCTCAATGGTTGGCAAAGTTAAATGGTTTAGTGCAGAAAAAGGCTATGGCTTCATTGCTCGCGAAGACGGCGATGATGTATTTGTACATTTTTCGGCAATTCAGGACGAAGGGTTCAAGACGCTGAACGAGGGTCAGGCTGTAGAGTTTGACATCGTAGAAGGTGCACGTGGCCCGCAGGCTTCGAATGTCGTAAAGACTGCCTAATGAACGACGATGAATCCCAGTTCGCAGAACTGGGATTTTTTGATAGGCTGACCGAAACCATGAATCCTTTCATAGAAATTTCAGATTTTTCTTGGCAGGAAAAGAAGGGATTGTGGCTATTGTGGCGAATACTATGAGTATAAACCTTCCGAGAGGCAGGTTAATACGATTAGAGCCATGGCAAAAGCTGTGGTCCATCATAAGAAAGGGGATGTGTCTTATGGCAACATTCACTGTAAGAGGCAAGAACATCGAAATCACTCCTTCCCTGCGTGAGTACGTAGAGAAACGCGTTGGCAAAGTCACGAAGTACTTTGAAAATGTCGGTGACATTTCCGTGCTTCTCACGGTATCCAAAGGCCGCCATATTGTGGAGGTTACGGTGCCGGTCCAGGGCGGAATCCTGCTTCGCGGCGAGGAAGCCACGATGGACATGTACACGTCGATTGATCTGGTCGTAGAAAAACTGGAGCGTCAGATTCACAAACAGAAAACGAAACTGGCTCGTCGTTTCCGTGGTGGCGGATTTAAGGCAGAGGCGCTGCAGTCTTCGGTTATCCCGGAGAAACAGGAGGATGAGGAGTACAAGGTCGTGAAGACGAAACGCTTCGTCGTCAAACCGATGGATGTTCAGGAAGCTGTCATGCAGATGAATCTCCTGAATCACAACTTCTTCGTATTTCGTGATTCGGAAACGGAGGAAGTCAACGTCGTCTACAAGCGTACGGATGGCAATTATGGCCTGATTGAATCCGGTAACTGATATGGAAAATTCGGACCTTCCCTGCGGGGAAGGTCTTTTTTGATGCCTTTCCTTATTATATATAGGAAAAGAGTTGGATAATAATCTCGTGTTAATTGACTTATAGCAAGCAGTTTGTTAATATTGTAAGGTAAGACTATTAATGAAGTGGAGTGATTTTGTTTGCTGGGATTTCTCAAAAGATTCTTAGGTGACAATAACGATAAAGAGATAGCCCGTTATCGCGAGGTCGTCGAGAAAATCAACGCACTCGAGCCGCAGATGCAGAATCTGACGGATGATAAACTGACTGGCTATACGAATAAGTTCAAAGAGCGTCTGGCTGCTGGCGAAACGATGGATGACCTTCTGCCGGAGGCGTTTGCGGTTGTCCGCGAGGCATCCCGCCGTGTGCTTGGCATGCGTCACTTCGATGTTCAGCTCATCGGTGGTATGTGTCTGCATGAGGGCAAAATCGCCGAGATGCGCACTGGTGAGGGTAAAACCCTGGTGGCAACGCTGCCGGTTTACCTCAACGCACTGGCAGGCAAAGGTGTTCACATGATTACGGTCAATGATTACCTGGCCCGCCGCGACAGCGAAGAGATGGGTAAGCTCTACCGTTATCTTGGTCTTACGGTTGGTCTGGTTGTCCATGACATGGATTTCCCTGAGCGCAAGTACGCCTACGGCTGTGATGTTACCTTCGGTACGAATAACGAGTTTGGTTTCGATTACCTGCGCGACAACATGGTTATCTATCCGGACCAGATGGTTCAGCGCGAGCTTAACTTCGCCATCGTCGATGAGGTTGACTCCATCCTTATCGATGAGGCGCGTACGCCGCTTATCATTTCCGGTCCTGGTGCAAAATCCACGGATATGTATGCCGTTATGGCCCGTGCCGTTGCTGGCCTCAAAGAGGGAACGGATTATACGGTGGATGAGAAGCAGAAGACCGTTGCTCCGGCGGACAGCGTGGTGCCGAAAATCGAGAAGATCCTTGGCATCAATAACCTTTATGCTCCGGAGAACATCGAGCTGTCCCACTGCTTTACGGCAGCACTCCGAGCCAAGGCTTTGATGAAGCGCGATCGCGACTATGTGGTTCGCGGGGATGAGGTCATCATCGTCGATGAGTTTACGGGGCGCCTCATGGAAGGCCGCCGTTATTCCGATGGCCTCCATCAGGCCATCGAGGCAAAGGAAGGCGTCAAGATCCAGCGCGAATCCCAGACCCTGGCTACGATTACGTTCCAGAACTACTTCCGCATGTATAATAAGCTGGGCGGCATGACTGGTACGGCCAAGACTGAGGAAGACGAGTTCTTAAAGATTTACAATCTGCCGGTTATCGTGGTACCGACCAACCGTCCGGTACAGCGAATTGACCATCCGGATCTCATCTATAAGACGAAAAAGGCGAAGTACAAGGCCGTGGGCAAGCTGGTGGAGGAACTTCATAAGAAGGGACAGCCGGTGCTTATCGGTACCACTTCCATTACCCAGTCGGAGGAACTCAGCGCCGTGCTTCATAAACGCGGCATTCCGCACAACGTGCTCAATGCGAAGTTCCATGAGAAAGAGGCAGAAATCATCGCGGATGCAGGTCAGCGTGGAGCCGTTACCATCGCCACCAACATGGCCGGCCGTGGTACGGATATCAAATTGGGTGAGGGCGTAGCCGAACTCGGCGGCCTTTTTATCGTCGGTACGGAGCGCCACGAGTCCCGCCGCATCGATAATCAGCTGCGCGGCCGCTCGGGCCGTCAGGGTGACCCGGGTGAGTCCCGCTTCTTCCTGTCTTTGGAAGATGATTTGTTGCGTCTCTTCGCTTCGGATCGCATCTCCGGCATGATGGATAAGCTGGGTATGGAGGAAGATGAGCCAATCGAGCATAAGCTCATCACCAATTCCATTGAACATGCCCAGAAGAAGGTCGAGGCTCGCAACTTTGACATTCGTAAACATGTCCTGGAGTATGACGATGTCATGAACCAGCAGCGTGAAGTTATGTATGGCGAGCGCCGCAAGATTCTCACGGGGGATAACCTGCGGGAGAACATCATGGGCATGGTCAAGCACATCATTAAAGACGAGATGAACCAGTATGCCAATGAGCAGTTGTATCCGGAGGAGTGGCAGCTCGATGGACTCATCGAGGATGCCGAGAAGATTTACGCTCCGGTGGGACGCCTCAAGAAGGAAGAACTTTCCGCTATGAGCCGCGATGACCTCAAAGAAGAGCTGGAGAAAGTCGCCGAAGAGGGCTATCATCAGCGTGAACTCCTCTTCGGGGAAGAGAACATGCGCGAGCTGGAGAAAGTCGTTATGCTCCGCGTCGTTGATAACAAGTGGATGGAGCATCTCGACCACATGGACATGCTGCGTGAGGGTATCAACCTCCGGGCCTATGGTCAGCGCAACCCGCTGGTTGAGTATAAAATCGAAGCCCTCGACATGTTCGAGGAGATGGAAGCAGCTATCCAGGATCAGATTGCTTCGATGATGTATCATGTAAGCATCATTACGCCGGATCAGCAGCAGGCAATGGAAGCACAGCAGGAGGGCGAAGCACCAACTGCCAATGAGACGCAGAAACAGAAGCTCGAGAAGACTATTGAGCAGCAGCGTTCCCAGCTTTCCGACCATCTGCAGAATGCGCAGGCTTCCCATGGTGACGAAGTCAGCGCTGCCGGTGCTAAGAAGAAGCCGGTGACGAATGATGGCCAGAAAGTCGGCCGCAATGACCCGTGTCCTTGTGGCAGTGGCAAGAAGTATAAGAACTGCTGCGGCAGAAACGAATAAGCCAGCAGTGATTTGCGTTAAAGTAAAGGTGGAACCATGTTAGAAGATTTAAAACCACAACTGGGGGAGCTCAAGGGAAAGCTTTCCCAGATGGAAGTATCCCTGGAAGTTCCGGCTAAGGAAGAGAAAATCGCCGAACTTGAGTATAAGATGGGCGAGCCGACTTTCTGGGACGATGCCGAACAGGCACAGAAAATCAATCAGGAACTTAACGATGTCAAAATCAGTGTCGACAAGTATAAGAGTCTGTTGAGCAAGTATGAAGATGCTGAGACCATGTTCGAGATGGGCATGGAAGAAGATGACCAGAGCATGGAAGAGGAAATCAAGGCGGAGCTCGATGCGGTAGCTGAAGGCCTGGAAGCTCTCCAGCTGGAGGTATTGCTCTCCGGCCCCTATGATGCCAATAATGCGATCCTTACGCTGCACGCTGGTGCCGGCGGAACGGAGGCCCAGGACTGGACCCAGATGCTTTTACGCATGTACGGCCGCTGGGCTGAGCGCCATGGCTTTACCGTGGAGACGGCCGACCTGCTGCCAGGCGATGAAGCTGGCGTTAAGTCCGCAACGCTCTTCATCAAGGGCCATAATGCCTATGGCTTCTTGAAGTCGGAAAAGGGTGTTCATCGTCTCGTGCGCATTTCGCCTTTTGATGCCAATGCCCGCCGTCATACGTCCTTTTCGGCCTGCGATATCATGCCGGAAATCGACGATGCCGTTGAAGTTGACATCAACATGTCGGATGTTCGCGTCGATACCTACCGTGCATCCGGTGCCGGTGGTCAGCACATCAACAAGACTTCTTCGGCAGTTCGCATGACTCATGAGCCGACGGGCATCGTTGTTCAGTGTCAGAATGAACGCTCGCAGCTCCAGAACCGCGAGCAGTGCCTCAAGATGCTCCGTGCGAAACTCTTCGAACTCGAACTCGAGAAGAAGGAAGCAGAGCTGGCCAAACTCGAAGGCGACCAGCAGAATATCGAGTGGGGCAGCCAGATTCGTTCGTATGTATTCCAGCCGTACACTATGGTTAAGGACCATCGCACGAATCATGAAACCGGCAATGTTCAGGCCGTTATGGATGGTGAAATTGACCCGTTCATCCGCGCCTTCTTAAATGCCAAGGCCAATCACGAATTTTGATTTTTGAGGAGTCAGGATGGTAGTTCCTGGCTCCTTGTTCCATTGTGAGGGATTTGATTTGCGAAAAAGCTTGACTATTCTGGGCTTGTTATTCATAATATTAATCGTGTCAAGCGAAACGGTACTGCCGTTTCTGGCACAGTCAACCTTCCGGACAAAGCTTGCACAGCGGACGGCTGCTCAAGATGTCCAGGTTACCCTTGGTTCAAGTCCGTCGGCCTTATTGGCCTTAGGGCGGATTCAAAATCTGGATGCGGTACTGCATCAGGCCAAGGTGGGACAGGTTTACCTGAAGGAACTTACCCTCAAGGGGCGCAATGTCCAGCTGGATATGCCGGCCTTATTCCGCGAGGAAGGAATTCAGGTGCGCGATGCGGAGGAACTTACCTTAAAAGGGATCGTGGATGAAGAGAATCTGCGGGAGGTCCTCCAGCGCAAGATTGACAAAATCGAGAATGTCCAGGTCGATATCAACCGGGAACGGATTCTGGTGACGGCAAATGCGAAGGTCTTTGGCCGCGTGGCCGATATCGAGATGGAGGGAAAGATTCTCGAAGACAGTGGCTCGTTGTATTTCTTTATGACGAGGCTTGATATGAAAAATACCCGTATCGGTACAGCCAAGCTCGGCGACATGTTTGGCAATATTCAGCTGACGGCACCGAATAAACTGCCCTTTGGCATGAAAATCCGTCAGGTGGAGCAGACCGATGGGGCAGTAATCCTTACTGCCAGCCGGGATAACAAGGAATAAGGTGGAAAAATAATGAAGGTATTCAAGTACAACCGATGGCTGATACTGTTTATAGTTATCGGCCTTGTGGCTGCGCTCGCTATCGGTTTTCAGCGCCATGGCGTGGAACAGCAAACCCGCCAGGTGGATATGGCAATTGACTATGAGGGGCTCTTGGAGCTGGCTGATCGCGAAGGCCTGCCCGCAGAAGAAGTCCTGCGTCAGGCCAAGGAAGCCGGCATTACGTCGCTGGCTGTATACGAAACGACGTTTAAGAAGTTCAATGAGAATGGCAAAGCCACGGCAATTGCCGGCAGCCAGCTTCTTGCCGATTATCACAGTGGCCGTTTAGCAGACCCGCTCTGGCAAAATCTCATTGCTGCTGGCAAGATTAAGGGCAATGAGGTCTATGTGGTCGGTCATGATGCACAGACTTGGAAGGAACTCAAAGAGGATCTTCCGCGCCGCTTGGGAAATGACCGAGTGGAGCTGTTCACCGTTGGCAATGAAGAAGTCATGGCGGTAAAGGCCCATTACGAATCCTTCCTGAAGATGAATATCGGCATGCCCACCGATGAACTCAAGGCAGTAAATGATGCTGGATTCTATGTCTTGGCACGGCCAAGTAACTACGATGACTGCAAGCCAGAGGATGTCAAGGCGGTCTTTGACCGTCTGGATGGCTATAAGATTTCGGAAGTCGTATTCTCCGGCAAACAGGTACTTGGTGCCCCGAAGGCGTTGCAGACTACTATCGATGAGATGAAGGACCGCAATCTGACCTTTGGCCTTATCGAGGCAACGACCCAGCTGCAGTTCTTCAAGCAGAATGGTATAGAGGAAGTCGCCAAAGGGCTTGGCTATGATAAGGTAGCCCGCCTCTATTCGGTTCCGAAGGATGAGCAGCCGAAACTCAAGATTGATGCAATTGTCGAGCGTTGGTCCAATACGGATGAAGAACGCAATATCCGCATTGACCTCATGCGCATCTATGACACACCGTCTCCGAATATGACGCTTCTGGAGACGAATATGAAATACTTCCGGGATACCCATGACAAATTGACAGCCCATGGTTATACCATCGGACCAGCTGCCACCTTTGCGTCCTTCTATCCGAGCAAGGTGCTTCGTGCCCTGGTTATGGTAGGGGTGGCCGCTGCGGTTGTCCTGTATTTGACACTGGTTATTCCTTGGCTCAATGGACGCCCGAAATACGCGTACCTGCTGTTTGCCCTGTTTGCACTGGCGGCAGCAGTACCGATGGTAATGGGAAATGGTACGAAAATCCGCGTGCTGGCAGCACTGGCCAGTGCCAATGTTTTCCCCGCCCTGGCGGTTATCTTCCAGCTTGACCGCATTCGTGCCTTCAAGAACAAGGGGACAATCGCCATGCCGCGTCTGATTGTCACGGCGGCACTGGCTCTCTTTGTCACGGGGGCTATGTCCTACGTCGGTGCGGCTTATCTCTCTGGTTCCTTGGCGGATACGGAATATCTGCTGGAATTCCAGATTTTCCGCGGCATCAAGCTGACCTTTGTCATGCCGCTGATTCTGGTAGGCATTGCCTTCCTGCAGCGGTTTGACATTTTCGATGGCAAGATGGATGATACGGATGGCGTGCTGAATCAGCTCAAGAAGATTCTCGATATGCCGGTTCGTGTCAAGACGCTTTTGGTGCTGTTCTTCGTGCTGGTGGCTGGTGTCATTTTTGTGGCCCGCAGCGGTCATACTTCTGGTATGCCGGTGGCACAGTCGGAACTTCGTTTCCGGGCGTTCCTGGAGCAGGCCTTCTATGCCCGTCCGCGGACGAAGGAGCTCTTGATTGGACATCCGGCCTTTATGCTGGCGGCTATGGCTGTTCTGCGGAAGTGGCCGACGATGGTATTCTTTGCCTTGGTTCTCGTGGCTACGATTGGTCAGGGGTCCATGGTTGAGACGTTTGCGCATATGCGCACGCCAATCTATATGTCGTTCATGCGCGGTATTGGCGGTATTGTTATGGGCGCTGGTATCGGTGCTTGTGCCATGGTTTTGGTGGAACTTTGGCAGGTTATTTTGGCAAAAGCAAAGGGGAGTAGGGCAGATTCATGAGCAGGATCGTCGTATCGGGATATTACGGCTCGAAGAATGCCGGTGACGAGGCAATGCTGGCCGCAATGCTGGAGGTCCTCGGAGATCTCGACCCAAAACTTCATATTACGGTGATTTCTGCAAATCCCGAAGATACGCGTAGACGTCATGGCGTTGAGGCGATTTCCTGGCTGGGGCTTCCCGCCATCGTTCGCGAACTGCGCCAGGCGGATCTTTTGATCAGCGGTGGTGGCAGTTTGCTGCAAAATGTCACCAGCCGGCGCAGTCTCTACTATTATCTGGCTATTATTTTCTTGGCGCGCTTCCTAGGCACGAAAGTGATGCTTTACGCCCAGGGGATTGGCCCCATTTTAGGCCGGGTAGCTGCTTTTGCCATGAAGTGGATTGGCAATCGGGTGGACCTTATAACCGTTCGTGACCAGGGCTCCTTAGCGGAACTTTCCCGGCTTGGGATTCATAAGCCACCGATTCATTGCACCGCTGATCCGGTGCTAGCCATCCATCCGGTGGACCGTGAAGCGGGGCGTGCTATTTTTAAGGCCTATCATGCCGATGGGGCCAAGCCGGTGGTGGGCATCTCCGTTCGTGAATGGCTGGGCTGGACCCACTACAAAGAGGTGCTGGCAGAGGTTTCGGACCGGGTGGTTCGGGAACTAGGTGCCCGGGTAGTATTTGTCCCGATGCAGTTCCCCGATGATGTTCGGGCAGCGCAGGCTATTGCGGCCAGGACGAAGGAACCTTGTACCGTCCTCAAAGATGAATATACCACCAGCGAGTTTCTGTCGATTGTGGGCAATATGGATCTCATGCTGGGGATTCGCCTGCATGCGTTGATTTTTGCCGGTGTAATGGGAGTCCCGATGATTGGAATATCCTATGACCCCAAAATTGACCGCTTCCTGCAGTCAATCGGCGAAGAGCCTGTTGGCAATTTGCGCGATGTGACAGCCGATGAACTGATGGCGGAGATTCGCCGGAAGTGGAACGACAAGCAGACCTTCCGCCAGCAGAATGCAGAACTGCTGGTGAAGCTCCGCGACCAAGCGGCAAGCAACGCGGAACTTGCGTTGAATTTGGCCCATAAATAATAAAAAGCCTTCCTCTATTAGGAGGGCTTTTTTGCTAATTTTAAGATTTGTATGGTAAAATAAAAGATGGTGTTTTTTAGGCAGTATAAGTATGTAAAGGATGAAATTTTCATGATACATATGCGCAATATTTGTAAACAATACGACACCGGCACGGTAGCCTTAGACCATGTCAATGTCGATATCAAGAAGGGCGAATTCGTCTTTATCGTCGGTGCCAGTGGTGCCGGCAAATCCACCTTTATCAAGATGCTGTTCCGGGAGGAACTGCCCACCAGCGGCAAGCTGATGGTCAACGGGCACGATGTGGTGCATATGGAGCATCGGGAGGTGCCCTATCTGCGCCGCGAGCTCGGCGTTATCTTTCAGGATTACCGCCTGCTGCCGGATAAGACGGTGTTTGAGAATGTGGCCTTTGCCATGCAGGTTATCGAGGCACCGCGTCGTCTGATGCAGCGAAGTGTCAACTCGGTGCTGGATGTGGTAGGCCTGCGGGATAAGTATAAATGCTTCCCCTCCCAGCTTTCCGGTGGTGAGCAGCAGCGGGTGGCGATTGCCCGGGCCATCGTCAATGACCCAGCGATTGTCATCGCCGATGAGCCGACAGGCAATCTCGACCCCGATACGAGCTGGGATATCATGGATATCTTCAAGCGCATCAACAAGGCTGGCACTACCATTGTCATGGCAACCCATGACCGCGCCATTGTCGACACCATGAAAAAGCGCGTCATTGCCATCGAAAACGGCCAAATTGTCCGGGACCAGCTGAGAGGAGGCTATGGCTATGAAGCTTAGAAACGGGGAATATTACATCCAAGAGGTTGCCCGCTCGTTGAAGCGCAACAACTGGATGTCCTTTGCCTCCATTGGTACCGTGGCGGTGTCCTTGTTTGTGCTCGGCGTCTTTTTGACCTTGGTGCTCAATATGAATCGCCTGGCGGCAACCTTGGAGTCCGAGGTACAAATCAGCGTTTATCTCGAAGACAAGGTCATGCCGAGCCAGCGTGAGGAAATCAAGCAGGACATCGAGAAGATGCAAGGCATTGAATCGGTGAAATATGTGAGCCGGGAAGAGGCCAAGGAGCGCTTGTCTGAGCGCCTTGGTGACCAGAAATATCTGCTGGAGGCGTTGGGGGATAAAAATCCATTGCCCAATGCCTTTGAGCTTACGGTATCCCATCCCGATATGGTTGAGACTGCGGCCAAGGTCATCGAAAAGATGGATGGTGTTGAGTCTGCTAAGTACGGACAGGACGTGGTTCAGCACCTCTTTGACATCACGCGGCTTATCCGCTTGTTTGGCTTGGCGCTGATGGTGCTGTTGGCAGGTGCCACCCTCTTTATCATTTCCAATACGATCCGTCTCACGGTATTTGCCCGCCGGAAGGAAATTGCCATCATGAAATACGTGGGGGCAACGGACTGGTTTATCCGCTGGCCCTTTGTGTTGGAAGGAGTAGTTCTGGGCTTTGTGGGCGGTGTCATTGCCGCAGTAGCCCTGCGCAGTTTCTATGCAGCTATGGCGGCGAAAATCTACAGTACCCTGGCCTTTTTCCCGTTGATGCCCCAGTATCCCTTCATGACTTACGTCACCGTGGTCATCGTATTATCCGGTATGATAATCGGTGCTCTGGGGTCGGCAATTTCGTTGAAGCGGTTCCTGAAGGCGTAAGGTCGGGAGGAACAAAATGATGAAGAAGAATACAAGGCAGCGCCTGCTGGCGGCGATTCTGGCGGTAGGTGTGTTGGCTTCGGTGCCAGCGCATACGGCACTGGCATCCCTTGAGGATGACAAGGCCGATTATGAGCGCAAGGCCGAACAGAAAAAGGCTGCCAGCGAGGCTTTATCCCAAAAGCTGGAATCCCTGTCGGAGGAAAAGCGCCTGCTGGATGAAGAAGCCGAAACGGCGATAAATGAACACAAAAAGTGCAAAGAAGCCTTTGACGAGACAACGAGCCGTATGGCCGATAATGAAGCGCGGTTAAAGGAAGTAAAGGCAGATTATGAGGTAAAAAGTGCCCGTTTGGCCAAACGCGTTCGCGATATCTATATCAATGGCCAGATTTCGTATCTGGATGTCCTGTTTGGGGCCAAGGATTTTTCGGACTTTATGACCCGCATGGATTTGCTGAAGAAAATCATTCGGCAGGATTATGACCTGGTACACGGCGTTCTCGATGAAAAACAGGATATCGAGACTACCCAGGCAAGTCTGGAAAAGGATAAGAAAATCCGGGAGGAACAGGAATTAAAGGCCCGGCAGGCCAAGCAGGTTATGGAGGAAAAGGTGCGCCGCCGTCAGGAACTCATCGACAAGATGAAGTCCGATAAGGCGACGGTTGACCGTGAGTACGATGAACTCATGGCGGCTTCCAAGCAGATTGCCCTGATGCTCCAGCGCAGCAGCATGGCCAATATGCCTGTGTCGGGGGATGGTTCGATGATTTGGCCGGTAGGGGGAACTGTGACCTCGGAGTTTGGCTGGCGTACCCATCCGATTTCCGGTACGCGTAAATACCACAGCGGAATCGATATCGGTGCTGATTATGGCACTCCCATTGCGGCGGCCCAGTCCGGCACCGTGGAATATGCGGGCTGGATTTCCGGCTATGGCAATACGGTCATCATCAATCACGGCGGCGGTATTACCACCCTTTACGGCCACAATCAGTCCTTGGCTGTATCCGCTGGCCAGCAGGTCAGCCAGGGGGAGACTATTGCTTATTGCGGATCAACGGGCAACAGCACGGGGCCCCATTGTCATTTCGAGGTTCGAAGCGGCGGTGAACCGGTGAGCCCTTATAATTACTTGTAACGATTGACCGGTCAATAGATAGAAGGTGTATAGTTTGAATAAAAAGAAAATCGTCCTGGGAATCTTGGCGACTGCGGTCATTTCCAGCATGCTGACGCTGATGGGACTCGCGGCTTTATTGGGCCTTGATGGACAGCGTACTTTAGATATGGTCCGCTTCCTGGGCGTCAAGCGTATGATAGAACTCCGGTATGTAAATGAAGTGGATTCGCAGTCACTGATGGATGGCGCCATTGATGGCATGGTCAAATCATTGGGAGATCCGCATTCCATCTACATGAAGGCGGATATGTATAAATCCCTCAAGGAACATACAGCAGGTGCCTTTGGCGGCATTGGCGTGACGATGGGATTCAAGGATAACAAAGTCACGATTGTCTCCGTCCTCGAGGGAACCCCGGGCGAGGCGGCAGGCCTCAAGGCCAACGATGAGATTGTAGCGGTGGACGATGTACCCGTCAGCGAATATCAGCCGGAGGAAGTCTCCATGCACATCCGTGGCGAAGTTGGTACGGAAGTCAAACTGACCATCCATCGGGCGGGCAGTGAAAACGAGGACTACACCATTAAGCGTGACACTATCACCATCCGTTCGGCGAAAGGTAAGATGCTGGAAGGGACGGAGATGGGCTATATTCGCATCGCCTCCTTCGGCGAGAATACCGGCAAGGAATTCCAAGAGGAGTTTCAAAAGCTGGAAGAAGCCGGCATGAAGGGACTTATCATCGATTTGCGCGAGAATCCAGGCGGACTCATCAAGAGCTGTGTGGAAGTGGCCAATATGGTGGTGCCAAAAGGCCCAATCGTTTCGGTGGTTCAGCGCGATGGTTCCAAAGAGGAACATGATTCGAATTTGGAGGCACCAAAGGTGCCAGTTGTCGTGCTGATTGATGGCAACAGTGCCAGCGCTTCGGAAATCTTAGCCGGTGCCCTGCAGGATACGGGAGCCGGTACGTTGGTGGGAACCAAGTCGTATGGCAAAGGGTCGGTGCAGGTAGTAGTTCCGCTTTTTGACGATGATGGCCTGAAACTCACCATTGCCAAATACTACACACCAAATGGCCGCTGTATCGACGGCATCGGCATCGAACCAGATGTAGCCATCGATTTCCAGGAAGGTGATACGACGGATGTGCAGTTAGAAAAAGCCAAAGAAGTATTGCAGGGAAAGATGCAGTAAAACGATCAATCAATAGGCAAGCAAAAGAGCGAGCTATCTTTGAATAGCTCGCTCTTTTGCTTGCCTTGGGGTGTGTGAAAGAAACTTATTTTTATTGTTGGGAGGCGAAAAACCATTTAAGAAACTTTCTGACTATTACGATAATATATAAAGAGGCATATCTTATGGATAAGTAACACACAGGGAGGGTTTGGAAATGAAACAAGAGCACATCAAGATATATGGAAGAAAATCCCTTGCCCCTTATATGGGCAGTAAATCTCGTGCAGCCCTGGCTATTGCTGTTTCCTTTATGTGCTCGTGTGGCGTAGCCTCTGCGAACAGTGGTGGTGAAATCGAAAGGTATCATGGCGACTACTATATAGGCAACAATGGTCTGAAAGGCAACAATGTATATGTGGATGATGCAACAGAACTCCAAGGTGCTTATGGTGCTGGGGGGGATAGGCAGGATGTAAGTGGCAATACCATTACGGTGGATTCTGTAAATAGTACGAACCTAAGCGTCGTAGGAGCTACTACATTTTTTTCCTCCAATGGCGATCCTGGGAATGCCACCGAGAACCACGCAATCGTGCGGAATAGTACAGTACAAAGTGTTACTGGCGGTCAGTCTGGGGACGGAGATGCTAGCAAAAACACGATAAAAATAGAGAATAACAGCGATGTGAAGGGAAACGTATGGGGGGGGGCTTCCGGCTGGCATGGTACTGCTGCGGAAAATATCGTCACGGTTCTTGAAAGCACGGTAGAAGGGAATATCTATGGTGGCTGGTCATCTAATGGTGATAGTGAAGGGATTACGGATAAAAATCATGTAATCATCAAGGGCAGTACGGTTAAAGCTAATATTTACGGTGGGCAAGCCAGCAATACCAACGAAAACAATATCATCACCCTTAACGATGCTGTGGTGGAGGGGTCCGTATATGGCGGAAATAATGATTACTCCTTTGTGTATACTACGGGGAAGGATGTAGCTGGCAATAAGCTATACCTATCTGGGGGAAATAAGGTTAATGGTAATGTTTTCAATGTGGAGACCGTATACTTGGAACAGACTGTATGGAATACAGAAAAGCCTATGCTCACGGTAAAAGGAGAGCATGGAACGTCGCCAGAGGGGTATGCTTTGGATGATGGTGTATTTCATGATGATCGGGAACTTTTCTTTAATGGGCAGGCGTATGGACATGGATCAAATATTACTACTTCCATCGATGCTTCGAATCTTGCCTTTGTCGCTCCGGAGGATGTCAAGACTGGCGCAATGATGGATTTGATTCAATCAGCCCCGGAGATTCGCGCTGTACTTGCTGCAGATAAGACCTCACAGGCATATAGCATTGCCCCGGTCACTGGGGTGACGATAAATGGAGCATTAGAGGGCAGTCTTGCCTTTAATACGGATAAAACTGCACTTACCTATACGGCAGCAGCAAATAAAGCAACGAAATTGACCTTTGGAACGGTATACTGGTCCGAAAACGCTCTCATTGATCATTCCCAGCTGCTTACAAATCTGGATTTTAATGGAGCGGATGTGGATACGGCGAAAATCAATTTCACCAATATCCAGAGCATAGATGCCAACCAGAAAATGACCCTTGTCTCCGACTTCGGCACTTCCGTAGGCACCATCACAGGCACAACCTTTACCATCGGTCAGAATTCAGGTGAGGGTTATCCTTATTTAGAAGGTGAAAACCTCCGTTATGTGATTACAAAGGGAGTAGCTGCGCAAAATGGCAATGAAGACAGCGGCAATACTGGGGGAAGTGATGAAACCTCTGCGAATTACAACGGATTTATGTACGATGAGGATATGAGCTATTACGCAGGCAACAAAGGTCCTAACAACAATAATGTTCTTCTCGATGATACTATGAACATTACGATAGATGACTGCGTTTATGGTGGTGCGGGCCCAGATGGCGGTACCAGTGTGAGTCATAACATCATAACGGTTATCTCCGAAAATCCTACCCTGTTTGTTGCTGGTGGTAGAACAGACCCCAACTCCAATGCAGGAGAGGGGGATGCTATTGACAATCATGCTATTATCAAAGGCAAAGTCAGTCAAGCTGCAGGTGGTACTGCTGGTAATGGTGAAGCCAAATATAACAGCGTGACCGTCGAGAGCACGGGCTTCGTTATTGGGGATATAATGGGCGGAGCTGTAGGATTAGGTGATGGTGTCAGCGAGAACAGTGCTATTGTCAATGGTGGTACCGTTGGTGAAAATGTCTATGGCGGTTGGGCTGCCAATGGTGGAAACATTGCCAATAACAATTATGTAATTATCAACAAAGGCACTGTTGGGGAAAATGTTTATGGAGGCAGATCGGATAATTACAGTCTGAATAATAGCGTCACCCTTACGGATGCGAAAATTGGCGGCTCTGTCTATGGCGGCTATTCGGATGATAGTTTTTGGAAAGGGGATGGGAATGATATCCAAGGGAATACACTTCATTTGTCTGGGTCTAGTACCGTGGCTGGAAATGTCTTTAATGTAGAAAAAGTTTATCTTGAAAACGCCCGGTGGGATACGGAAAAGCCTATGCTGGAAGTGCAGGGAAAAAATGTGATGTCCAAATGGGGACATGCTGTGGATGCTGGCGTGTATAATGCCACAGGAGAAACCTTCTATAACGGAATTTCGCCCATAATTGCTACGATAGATGCTTCCAGGCTCTCCTTTGAAAATCCTGAAGAAGCAGCTACTGGCGAAAGGATGAATCTGATTCAATCCGGTAAAACCCTCAAGGCAACCTTGGACGCGGATACTACTTCACAGGTGTACAGTGTTGCGCCTGTCACAGGGGTGACGATTAACGCTGTATTGGGCGGCAGTCTTGCCTTTAACACGGATAAGACGGTACTGGCCTACACGGTTACTACCAACAAAGCAACGAAATTGGCTTTTACCGATGTAGCTTGGTCCGAAACCGCTCTTATTGACCACTCACAATTGCTTATGAATGTGGATTTCAATGGAGCGGACGTAGACACGGCGAAAATCAATTTCACCAATATCCAGAGCATAGATGCCAACCAGAAAATGACCCTGGTTTCTGATTTTGGCACCTCCGCAGGCACAATTACTGGTACAACCTTTACCCTTGGCAGCAGTACTGGGGAAGGTCACGCTTATCTGGAAAGTGATGATTTACAATATGTAGTTACCCAAGGGGTGGCTAATCAGTCAGGAAATCCGGATACGCAAACAGATGATGCCATTAACCAAGGGGGCAATCCGGTCAGTGGAAATGTTGCTGGCGATGTTACTGGCGGGATTGCCAAAAATAACGGCATCGCAGAAGGGAATGTCAAAGACGTATTGGCTGGTGCTGTCGTTAATGGCAGTATCACAGCCGCGAGCAGTGAAAATGGTGTGGCTGCGGAGAATATTGCGACGGTCACCCAGTCTACTGTTACTGGCAGTGTTACTGGTGCTACTAGTAACACTGGTGTGGTTATTGGCAATAAAGCTATGGTCACAGATTCTGCAATCACAGGGGATGTCGTGGCGGCGTCCAGCCAAAGCGGTACGATCAGCAATGGCAATATCGCTAGTGTCTCGGGGGGCAGCGTTTGTGGCAGTGTGTATGGCGGCAAGAGTGAGACTGGCGAAGTCAATACCAGTGCAGTCAATCTCAAAGATACCGTCATCGCGGGCAGCGTTTACGGTGGCATGAGCCAGGAAGGAACGTCCGATGGAAACGCAGTCAACCTTGAAAATGCTGACGTTACAGGCAATGTCTATGGTGGGAAGAGTGCGCAGGCTTCCAATAACAATAAAGTCATATTCAATGGTGGTAATGCGAAAAAAGTTGTAGGTGGTGGCTGTGAAACCGCTACAGGCAATATGGTCGTCATTGAGGGAGATACCGTAGTGGATGAAATATATGGTGCTGAGACTGGTATTAGTGCCACGAATAATCAGGTGTTTCTTGGTGGTAATGCCGAGATTACCAGCATCGTTTACGGTGGTTACAGCGAGAGTGCAAGTGGGACAACCACCGGTAACAGCGTGACGCTTTACGGTAAGGCGGATGTCTCGGAGGCTAATCTGTATGGGGGAAGCAACGCCTATAGTGTGACAGACAATAACCTTTATATTGGGCGCGTCCTCGAAGATGGTACGAAATCGCCTTGGACAGGTGGTGAACAAAGCATTGGCAGCGTTCAAAACTTCGATACAATCCGCTTTGCTGTTGTACCATGGAGCGAAGAAAAAGCAGCTCTGACGGTCAAGAGTGGCGACCTTGCCAATACGGTGGTCAGTGCCGAAAGCGTTGTATTTATCACGGATGCTGCCATCCTGCATCCGGGGGAAACCATGACGTTGCTTGATGAACAAAGCGTTGTTGAAGCCAAACGGGTACAGAAAAACAATCTTATGACGGAGTCATCCTATGCTGTTGGTACAACGACACGTGGTACTGGCACACTTTCAATGGATGATGATGGAAATGTAATCTATACCATCGATAAGGTAACGAATGAGGCATCTCATAACACGGTTATGGGAGTACAGGCAGGAATGGCAGCTTTGGCTGTTGGCAATGATTTTATTGGTGCAGCTGTTGATGGATTAGGACTACCGGCGAACACAGGAGCAGATGGTATAGCTGCCTTTGCTCAGGTAGGGGGCGGCAAGCTCAAGCAGGAGACTGGCAGCCATGTGAATGTAAATACCTGGAATGCAATTATCGCCCTGGGTCATAAAAATGCTAAGGAAAAATCCATGACGGAATACGGAGCATTTTTGGAATATGGGCGCGGCAACTATACGACCCATAATGGTGCAGAACGTGGCGACGGTTCCATGCACTATACGGGGGGCGGTGTCCTGGCCAAATGGCAGCATCCAAGCGGCTTCTATTGGGAAGGCAGCCTTCGCGCTGGCAGCAGCCGCGATAATGCACGCAGTGTGTTGCGCGATGCTTGGGGAAATCCTGCCAGCTATAGTACTAACGCAGGCTATTGGGGCGCACATATTGGTGTCGGCAAGATCTTAGATCTTGGGCATGGCAATGAAGTGGATATTTATGGCAAATATTTCATGAATCGTAGAAACAATGCGAGCTTTGATGTGGGAACAGATCATTATGACTTGGATGCCGTAACCAGCAGTGTTATCCGGTTAGGCGGCTGTTATTCCACGAAAAGGGATAAGTGGAAGCTTTCCGCTGGGCTTGCGTATGAGGCAGAATTGGATGGAGAAGCGAAAGGGCAAGCCAATGGCCGTGCGATTCGGGCAGCGGATGTTAGTGGCGGCAGTGTCCGGGCAGACTTCCATGCGACAATGACGCCCCAGGAAAACAGTCCTTGGGAATTGGATTTAAATCTTACGGGTTTTGTTGGCAAAAAGCAAGGCACAAGAGGAGGCGTTTCCTTACTGTTTAGATTTTAATATAAGAAATAGTCAAACGAGCAAGTAAATCGAAAGATTGCTTGCTCGTTTTGTCGATGGAATAGAATAAAATGATTTATTCACAAGAAATTATGGAAAAATTTCAAAAAACGGAGGAGTTTTTGTAGGAGATATGAATAGTAAGAATAGAGAGTGGATTTTATATGAAATATATTTTTATCAGAATAGCTTTTATATGAAGATTTTTCAATTCACTTTTGTTCTATCGGTTAATAAGAGGTGTGAAGCAAATGATTTCTAGAGTATCGCGTGCTGAACAGTTATTTGCAGGTTGTTCTTCTTCAGGGAAAATTGATTCATGCCGGTGGGAATTTTGTTGTATATCAGAAATTTCCAGATGGTACTGAATTTTTCTATCCACCTCGTGATGCTTCGATGGAGGATAAATTACAGTATATCCGTACTATGAAAACTTTGACACATGATGAGCGTTTTGAAATGGCAAATCTTGTGCGAGATAAGTTCGGTGCTACACCGTTTCATGGTTTTTTGAATCGGATTCCTATGAATCAAGCAGGCAGCGTTTCTGCCAAGGATTTGTTTTTTGAGTTGAGGGAGGAAATCCGTAAGCATATGGCTGATATGCTTGCGGACGATCCGGCCCGTAAATTGCGTGAACAGGAAATAAATATGCTTGATCATGCTTTAGAAAATATTGATAGTAACTGCAAATGAAAAATCTCTTAATGCTAATTTATAGAGAAAAGGAGGTGAGTATATGGTAGAAAGAGTATCTGCGGCAGAACAATTGGCGAACTGTTTTACGGCAACAGGTGCGCGGGTGAAAAATGCGAATACAGATTCTGTGTTCGCCCGTGTGCTCGGGGATGCTTATAAAAATGTGACTGCACCTTCGCAGGAAGAGAATCCTTCACAGCAGGTGGAAGCGCGAAATACACCAGAAGGTATTGTCAAGTGGCTGGAACATCGGGATATTTATCCCGAACCGGATGACAAGGCTTTGGTAGATTATCTCTACGCGGATAAACACAACTACAGTGGGCGCTTGATTGTTTACCAAAATTTTCCTGACGGATCTGAGTTTTATTATCCGCCCAAATCAGCTTCGTTTGAGGAAAAGATGGATTTTATCAATGCGATGAAACCGCTTTCGTTTTTAGAACGCATGGAATTAGGAGGATTGGTAACCGATAAATTTGGTGCTACACCCTTTCATCCCTATTTACAACGTGTGCCGATGAGTGAAGCGGGAAACTTTACGAACAAGCAGTTGTTTGATGAATTACGTCAGGAAGTGAAAAATCATTTGGCTAGAATGCTAGCGGATGATCCAGCGCGTGCACAGTGTGAAAAGGAAGGTAAACTTCTCGATTACATGATGAATTCATTGGATAAAACGCAAAATCGGAGTCTGTGAAACAAAGTCTGTAAAAAAATAATAGCTATGTATTATTAAGGTCTCCTAGGGTAAAATCTAAATACTTTAAGGAGGCCTTTATTATGGCAAGAGAAAAGAAAAACTTACACAAAGTTCAGATGACAGACGGAAAGCGCCAGATCATCCAACAGCTCATTCAGGAGTATGACATCGAGACAGCTGAGGATATCCAAGATGCTCTCAAGGATCTTCTCGGCGGAACCATCAAGGAAATGATGGAAGCAGAAATGGATGACCATCTTGGCTATCACAAATCAGAGCGAAGCGAAAGCGATGATTACAGAAACGGATATAAGACTAAGCGTGTTAATTCCAGCTTTGGAAGTCTTGATATCCAGGTTCCACAGGACAGAAACTCTACATTCGAACCACAAGTAGTAAAGAAAAGACAGAAGGATATCTCAGAGATTGATCAGAAGATTATCTCTATGTATGCCAAAGGTATGACCACACGGCAGATATCTGACACACTTAATGATATTTATGGATTTGAAGCTTCAGAAGGCTTTATTTCTGATGTTACCGATAAAGTCCTGCCTCAGATCGAAGAATGGCAGCACAGACCATTAGAGGATGTCTATCCGGTTATCTTCATAGATGCTATTCACTATTCCGTTCGTGATAACGGAGTAATCAAAAAATTGGCTGCTTACGTTATTCTTGGAATTAACTGTACTGGACACAAAGAAGTTCTAACTATTCAGGTTGGAGAAAACGAAAGTGCTAAATACTGGTTCTCTGTACTGAATGAGTTGAAAAATCGTGGAGTCAAAGATATCATGATTATCTGTGCTGATGGGCTTTCAGGAATCAAAGAGGCTATAGCCACAGCTTTTCCTAATACTGAGTATCAGAGATGCTTGGTTCATCAAGTTCGTAACACCCTTAAATATGTTCCTGACAAGGACAGAAAGGCCTTCGCAAAAGATCTTAAGACTATCTATAATGCCCCAACCGAAGAAGAAGGTCGGAAGGTTCTGGATAAAGTAACAGAAAAATGGGAAGAAAAATACCCTCGTGCCATGAAACGCTGGTATGATAACTGGGATGCACTTTGTCCGATTTTCAAGTTCTCGTCAGAGGTGAGAACCATCATCTATACCACCAATGCTATCGAAAGCCTCAATACCACTTACCGAAAGCTGAACCGTCAAAGAAGCGTATTTCCAAGCGATCAAGCTCTCTTGAAGGCTCTTTACCTTTCGACTTTTGAAGCTAAGAAGAAATGGACTATACCCCTAAGAAACTGGGGAAGAGTATATGGCGAACTCCAGATTATGTACGAAGGAAGACTCCCAGAATAAACAAAAAAGCAGTTCTACTCATATCGAGTAGAACTGCGACTTATTGAGTTATATTGCGATTTTATGTTCCATCGTTTATCCCGACAAACTGGAATTTGTTGATATCAAAGCGTCAGTATTTCACTCACGATTTCACAAACGTTCTTATTGACTGTATCCACTTTTATGGTGTCAAGTATTTGATACATGTTGATTCTTGCAACACTTCTGTCGATTACATCGTTACTGCGGATCCCCCTGGCGATGTCAGCAGAGAGTCTTTTACGCAAATTGGTTTCATCGATCATAAGCGAAATCTTTATGACTCTCGCATCTCCTGTGTCCAGACTATTGATTATTTCGTCAATAATGGATTGTTCATGCATTACCCAGCAGAAAATGATATTTTTATAGGCCGTACAGTGGAGAAAACTATTCAGCAAGAAGCAGATGTTGCGCATGACCATGGCTTTTGTTTCTTCTGTTACCTGAAACGGATCGGCATCCCAACACCAATCGCCGTCAAGAAAAACACTGTTCGGCAACTCCTTTTTTAGCTGCTGACTTACCGTCGTTTTACCGACGCCCATTGTACCGCCAATCAGATATATTGTTTTCATATCTGTTCCTCACAAATCCCGATTTGCCCATCGTCTATAAAACTGAAAGTTAAAGTGTATGATAGTACGGACAGATATTCTCATAATGCCCGTCTTTCATTCTGAATCCACCCGGTATCGTTCCCAACTGCACAAAGCCTAATCGCTCATATAAATGTCTCGCAGGCACATTGCTCTCAACTACAGCAGTGAACTACTCCCGCCTATAGAGGCGGGAGCTTCCTGATTCGTCGAGAACTGCGGTACGCTCTCCCAAAAGAGAACATATCCGTCTTACACACTCTCCACAGGCGTAACTTCCCGTAGTTCCTACGGTAGTTGTGATTTGTCGGCTAATCTGACTTCGCACATGTTACATCCCGAATGGTTACGGGAAAGAGAGGATAATCACAAAAACCTTGTTCGTACCTGCTGGGAGCTTACTGCCTTGGTTATCGACGTTTCAGACTCCGTGAGACCGTAGCATAACAGTCTATAGAATTTCGCAGGTCTTCTCCTTTCTTAGAAGATTTCCGATATTCGTTGCTAAGATTGTACCACAAAACTATCTACGGAGCAATTGTCTGGCTCAATTACTTACGTAAATTCGCCAGCCCCGCCAGAAGTCCCCCACCTAAGAGGTAGAGGACTTCTGGCGGGTTAGGTTAAACTGCAATACCCGAAAGCCAAGTTCTTTACCTTTGGATAGACAATCTATTACCAGTTTCTCTCCAATATGCAACCCTCGACACTTTGAACTTACTGCATAACTTGCATTACAAATATGTCCACATCTACCGACATTATTCGGATGCAAAATATATAAACCAACAATCTGTCCATCGTCTTCAGCGACTCCAGTATAACTCTGCGATTTAAAAAACTCCCGGCCTGACACATCGTCAAGAAGATCTTCCTGAGGAAACGCTATTCCATCCTCGACAACTTCATTCCAGATTTCTATCATCTTATTAATGTCTTTTTCTCATATTTTCGAATAATCATTCATATGCCTCCTCGTCAGTTATACTGAAATATAATTATGTACCAATTTTAACATAATTCTTGACGAAATCAATGGAATTAGGTATAGTCAAAACGAGTTGAATAATGGTAATCTTACTGCCATACAGCTCGTCAATTATCTTAGGATATCTAATTTACAGAAAAACTTTCACACACTCCCAAATCGGTAATTATTAGTTAACAATATAAAGAGCCTGTCAGGTTTTAGTGACACCTGACAGGCTCTTTTAGCGTAAAGAATTATCGATGTTCCTTTATGCATTGCAGGAAGGTTTTGCCGTATTTTTCGAGTTTCAGTTCGCCGATACCTTTGACGGTTAGCATTTCGTCGAGGGTTTCGGGTTGGATGCGGCACATGTCGCGCAGGGTGGCATCGGAGAATACCACGTATGGCGGGATGTGGTCGCGGGCGGCGATTTCTTTGCGCAGGGCGCGGAGGTAATCAAAGAGTTCCGGTGCGGCTGGTTCTTTTTCCTGTTCTGGTTTCGGTACAGCCTGATAGACTTTTTCCTGCCCTTTTAGTACGGCATAGGCACTGGGCTGTAAGGTGAGTACTGGATACTGGCTTTCAGTCAGGGCTAGGTAGTCGGTGGCGATGAAGCGCTGAATCAAAAGTTTGATGTCAGCGAGACTGCGTTCTTTCATGAGGCCGTAGGTGGATAGTTCCTCGAAGTGGAACTGTTTGACTCGTTTATCCTGGGAGCCTTTGAGAACTTGGGCGACAAGGGTCAGCCCAAAGCGTTCGCGCATGCGGTAGATGCAGGAGAAGACTTTTTGGGCGTCGATGGTGACGTCAATGCGCTCAAGGCCGGCTTTGCAGTTGCCACAGTTGCCGCAGGTTTCAGGAGCGGTAGCATCGCCGAAATAATGGATGATGAAATGGCGCAGGCATTCCGGGGTGTGGCAGTAGTCGACCATTTTTTGCAGGCGACCGAGGTTATGGGCCTTGCGCTGTGGGTCTTCTATGGACACATCGATAAGGTATTTCTGGGTCATGGGGTCCTGAGGGGAAAAGAGCAGGATGCAGGTGCCCGGCTCGCCATCACGGCCTGCACGGCCTGCTTCCTGATAGTAGGCTTCGATGTTCTTGGGCATGTTGTAGTGGATGACATAGCGGACGTTGCTTTTGTCGATCCCCATGCCGAAGGCGTTGGTGGCCACAATGACTTGGATGTTATCGTAGAGGAAATCATCCTGGGCCTTGGTGCGCTGTTTTTCCGTGAGTCCTGCATGGTAGCGGCCGACGGCAAGTTTCTTTTTTTTCAGCAGGTCGTAGACTTTGTCGACTTCCTTGCGGGTGGCGGCATAGATAATGCCGGATTCCTCCGGATGATTTTTGACGTAGCTGACGATGAATTTTTTTTTGTCTTCGCCGCGGCGAACTTCAAAGTAGAGGTTGGGGCGGTCGAAGCCTGTGACGTGAATCTGTGGGGCTTTTAGGCTCAGGAGATTTATGATATCGTCCTTGACTTCCGGCGTGGCCGTGGCGGTAAAGGCGGCTACCAGTGGGCGGTGCGGGAGACCTGCGATAAAGGGGGCAATCTGCCGGTAGCTTGGGCGGAAGTCGTGGCCCCATTGGGACAGGCAGTGAGCTTCATCCACGGCAACCATGGAGATGGGTTGGTGTTCAAGGATGTATTGGAAATAGCTGGTATCGAGCCGTTCTGGGGCGACATAGACCAGTTTGTACTGACCCGCGGCGATGGCATTTAATCGCGCGTCGGATTCTGAAAGGGATAGTGTGCTGTTGATGTAGGTTGCTGGAATGCCCTGTTCGGCTAGGGCGTCGACCTGATCCTTCATCAGGGAAATCAAGGGGGATATGACGAGGGTCAGTCCCGGGAAAATCATGGCGGGAATCTGAAAGCAGATGCTTTTGCCGGCACCGGTGGGCATGATGGCAACGGTGTCTTTGCCGGAAAGCAGGCTGTTTATTATTGGTTTTTGGGCTGGGCGGAAACTGGGATAGCCGTAGAAGCGGCGTAGTAGTTCTAACGCCTGGTCAAAGTATGGATTATCCATGGAAGTGGCTCCTATCTTAATGATTTTCTTAGCATTTCTTTATGTTTAATCAACTATTCTATTTTATCATAATCTGATAAAATAGGTTCAGACAGTTGGAGGAATTTGTAGTATTCTATAGAATAGAGAGAATAGACTTTTTCAAATGAACCTGTAGGAGGAACCTTTCATGAATTATCATCGCATCATGAAAAATAAAAAGCAACACCTGGCACTGGCTTTGGCCGGTGCTATGTTTATGATGACGCCGGCAGCTTATGCGGCGGATGTTTCACTTCAGGATGCCATCAATCGTGCGCTTTCGGAGAATACGGGACTTAAAGTCACGCAGAAGGGGGAGGATTCTGCAAAATATAAGCTGGATAAGACGAAAATCCAGAATGGTGTCGCGCCGGCCGTTACAGGAGAATTGAGCGCGGAAAAGAAGGATTCGGGTGCAACTGATGCATCGGGGAAATTGGCGGCAACGGTATCGGTACCGATTTATTCCGGCGGCAAAAATCAGGCCAATATCAAGCAGGCTAAAATCGGCGTAAAGGCTGCCGATTTACAGACGGAGCGGGAACGGGAAAATCTTAAACTGAATGTAATCAAGGCCTATTATAATGCGCTGGAAGCCAAGAAAACGGTGGGCGTCCGGCAGGAGACGGTCGACAAATACAAGGAACATTACAACAATGTCAATCAGCTCTATTCCGCTGGTGCTAAAGCCCGGATTGATGTAATCCGTTCTTCGGTAGAGCTTAGCAATGCCCAGCAAAATCTCATCAAGGCGGAGAACAGCTATGAGATGGATCTGGCAACCTTGCGCAACTACATGAATATGGACCGCACGGAGCCTTTAAATCTCACGTCGGACTTTTCCTATGATGTGTTTGGCATCGACATGAACGATTGCATCGATTACGCCTATAAAAATCGCAAGGATTTGTTGGTGGACCAGTACAAGCTAGAGCAGCAGGAGCAGGCCATTAAGGCCGCTAAGGCAGGCTATCTGCCATCGGTAAAGGTCAGCCTGGGACTTGACCAGACTGAGCGCTACAAGCCGTCGAGCTCCTCAAGCCATGGGGCTTCCGCTGGTGTGGGCCTGTCGTGGAATATCTTTGATGGCGGCCTAACCCGGGCGGAGGTAAAATCGGCTAAGACCGATTACGATGTGGCCCGTCTCAATCTGTTGAAGGATAAGGAAGATATCGACCTTTCGGTACGGCAGGCATACTACAGCATGCGTGAGGCGGAGAAGCGTTTTAACTCCACCAAGGATGCCGTCAACCAGGCGGAACAGGATTATTACATCGCCCGGGAAAAATACCGTGCTGGTGAGGGCTTGATGCTCGATATCATCGACGCCCAGGAGGCCTTGTCGACGGCGCGGTTGAATCACATCAGCGCTCAGTACGATTATGCCCGCTATAAGGCCACGGTGGAAAACGCCATGGGAATGGGCTTAAATGCCAGCGAAAGAGCTTCGGCTGATGATTTGGAAACGGATGTGGATACGACCCTTGCTAATTCATCTGTGGCAGAACGGGCTGGGGATACAGCTGAGGCATTGCGGGCGGCTGAACAGAAACAGGCAGAAAGAGTTGGAGAAGTGAAATGAAACTTAAATTTGATTGGAAGGTCAAGACTGGCATAGCTGTTCTGGTTTTGGCGGCCGCAGCCTTTGGCGGCTGGAAATATTACCAGGGACAGCAGCAGGCGAAAAAAGCGGCGGCGGTGGAAACTACCGAAGTGGTCCGCATGAATATGAAGTCAACGGTTTCGGCAACGGGAACGATTCGGCCGGTGAATTCCGTTGAGGTAAGTTCCAAGGTAACGGCCCGTATCAAGCAGGTGCTGGTAAAGGAAAATGAACAGGTGACGGCTGGTCAGACGGTGGCTTTGCTGGATGGTAAGGACTACGAGGCAAAACGTGACCAGGCAAGGTTCAAGGTAACGAATACCAAGGCAAAATACGACCGTGTCAGCTATCTTTACAGTATCGGCGCCAATACCCAGGCAGAACTTGAGGATGCGGCACTAAATTACGATACGGCGGTATCGGCACTCTCGGAGGCTGAGTCCGATATGAACGAGATGACCATCACGGCGCCCATGTCCGGCGTGGTTGTCGGTGAGCCGAAGACTGCCGGAACCATGGCTACCCAGGGTTCGGACAATCCGACGGTAATCATGCGCATTGCCGACTTGTCCAGCAAACAGATTCAGGCTAAGGTGGATGAAACGGATATCGGCAGCATCAAGGTGGGGCAGACGGCCACCTTTACGGTAGATACCTATACGGGCCGTACGTTTACCGCTCGGGTGTCGAATATTTCTCAGACCGATACCAGCAACAGCTGGGATACGAAGTCTAGCTCTTCGTCTAACTCTTCTTCGGCCAGTGTTATTTATTATTATGTAACTCTCGATGTGGACGACCCGGATAATCTTTTGCTGCCGGCCATGACGGCCCGGGTGGAAATCAACACCGCCAGCAAGGATGATGCGTTGGCTGTCCCCATTTCCACGCTGAAAACGGATGCCAATGGTTCCTATGTTATCGTCAAGAATCCCGATGGTACCCAGGAGAACCGCTATGTCCAGACGGGAATCTACAGCGACGAATACGTGGAGATTCTCGATGGTCTCTATGAAGGGGAGCAGGTGGTAAGTACCTATACCGCCAAGAAGAGTAGTAACGCGGCAAAAAAGCAAAATGGCCCGGGCGGGCCGCCTATGTAAGGCACGGAAGGTGAGGTTTCCTATGGAAAAAAAGGAAGATCGTTATCCCACGATACAGCTTGCCGGCATCCGAAAACTCTACCATATTGGCGGTGAGACCTTAGCGGCGTTAGATGGAATCACTACCAATATCTATCAGGGGGAGTTTGCTGCCCTCATGGGCCCGTCGGGCTCGGGAAAGTCCACGCTGATGAATATCCTGGGGTGTCTGGACCGGCCCAGCGAAGGGTCTTATAAACTCGATGGCGAGGAAGTATCCGGCCTCAGCGATGATGCCTTGGCCATAACACGCAATAAGAAAATCGGTTTTGTCTTCCAGAACTTCAACCTGCTGTCCCGGATATCGGCCCTGGAGAATGTTGCACTGCCCTTGGTGTATGCCGGAGTGGGCCGCAGGGAGCGCTTGGAGCGCGCTCAGCATTATCTGGAAGCGGTAGGCCTTGGGGATCGTGCTGACCATCAGCCCAATGAATTGTCCGGCGGTCAGCGCCAGCGCGTGGCCATTGCCCGGGCGCTGGTCAATGACCCGCATATTATTATGGCCGATGAGCCTACCGGTAACCTGGATACCAAATCCACCAGGGAAATCATGGATATCTTCGAGGCTATGCATGAGAAGGGACGGACGATTATCCTGGTCACCCATGAGCCGGAAATTGCCGCCTGTGCGAGCCGCCAGCTCTTGGTGCGGGATGGCAAGATAACCCGTGATGAAGGAAAGGGAGTGGTCATGGATGTTGTTTAGTGAAAGTTTCCAGATGGCCCTTACTTCCCTTTATGCCAATAAGATGCGAAGCCTGCTGACCATGTTGGGCATCATCATCGGTGTGGGCGCGGTCATCGCGCTGGTATCGGTGGGGATGGGCGTGCGCAGCAATGTCACGAGTTCTATTGCCAGCCTGGGGTCCAATATGCTGATAGTATCGCCAGGTTCGTCGAATCGGGGCGGCACCCGTGGTGGTGCAGGTTCTATGCAGACGCTGAAATACGACGATGCCACGGCTATCAAGGAAAAAATCAAAAACATCGATTACGTATCACCGTCGGTGTCCAGTTCCTATCAGGTTGTCTATGGCAATAACAACTGGAAGACTTCCGTGCAGGGGGTGACGCCGGAGTTCATGGCAATCCGATCCCTGTCGATTAGCAATGGCTCGTTCATCTCGGTCAATGATATGAATAAGCGAAGCCGCGTGGCGGTTATCGGTACGACGGTGGCGGAAAATCTTTTCGACCAAGAAAATCCGGTGGGCAAGAATATCCGCATCAACAATCAGCCTTATAAAGTCATCGGCCTGCTCGATTCCAAGGGGCAGTCCTCCATGGGACAGGACCAGGATGATATGATTTATGTGCCGATTACCACTGCCCAGGAGCGAATGCTTGGCATTACCTATGTCCAGTCCATCAATATCCAGGTCACTGACCAGAAATACATGGACCAGGTTCAGTCGGAAGTCGAGACTCTTTTGCGCACCCGCCATCATTTGGTGGGGGATAAGGAGAATGATTTTAACGTTCGCAATCTAACCAGTCTCATGGAGACGGTCAGCCAGTCCACGGCTATGCTGACGATGCTTTTGGGGGCGATTGCAGGTATTTCCCTGCTGGTTGGCGGCATTGGTATTATGAATATCATGATGGTGTCGGTGACGGAGCGTACCCGGGAAATCGGTATCCGCAAGGCGTTAGGAGCTACCTTTATGAATATCATGACCCAGTTCCTCATTGAGTCCATGGTCATTGGGGTTATCGGCGGCATAATCGGAATTGTAGTTGGTTGTGCAGCCTCTCAGATCATCGCAACGGTGGGGAATTTCAAGACGGTTATCACCGTGGCACCAATCATTATTTCTTTTGTGTTTGCCGTAGGAACTGGTTTGTTCTTTGGCATCTATCCGGCCCGGAAAGCAGCAAAGCTCGATCCAATCGAAGCTTTGCGGTATGAATAAGCTGGTGTCTTCATTTATTTTTCCAGATTTGTGTGGTATTCTAATTATATTGTCTAAAAGGAATCAATTATCATAAGGGGGATATTATGGGAGAATTTACTTTTGTTGTTGAGAAAACGTGTCCGATTTGTGGGGAGTCGACGCGGGTAGTAAAGACAAAGTCTAAATTGTTGATGGATCATATGGATGAAGATTTCTGCGTTCATTATCAGCGGTTCAATCCCTATTTCTATAAGATTTGGTTTTGTGAGAAATGCGGTTTTGCTGCGGATGAAAAAACCTTTTTAGGAACGATTCCGGAGCTGCATAAGCGCAAGATCCAGGAGTTCCTCGCCCAGCGTAAACTTGGCCTGGAATTCGTGGAAGAGCGAAAAACACCGGAGGCGGTAGCGTCATTCAAGCTGGCTATTTTCTATGCTGAATTGACGGATCAGCCGCTCGCAAAACGGGCCGGGCTTTATTTGGAGCTTGCCTGGATCTATCGTGATGCCGAGGATGAAGAAAACGAGATGGAAATGCTCAAACGGGCGGCAGAGCTCTACGACCGGTCGTTGATGACAGAACGCTATCCGATTAACGGAATGTCGGATTCGATGGCTATGTATCTGATTGGTGCTATTTATTTCCGCATGAAGGATTATGAAAAATCCACCCAGTACATTTCCCGCATTATCGGGGACCAGAACATTCGCAACAATGAAGCCCAGATTTATAAACGCGCCCGTGATTTGTGGCAGGACATTCGCCAGCTCAAGGGCGATGAACCGGAGGAATAAGGAACATGATTGATTTACCCGCCAGTTGGCAGGAACAGCTGCAAACGATTGATTGGTCAAAACTTGAAGAGAAGGTTCAGGATTATGGTCCAGTGATTCAAATCATTCAACATACCTGGAATCGGGAATCCCTGCAGGAAATTAGCCAGGGCAAGCTATTTGTCCCCGATGAGGTGGTGAATGAAGCTATTGCACAGCGAATTCCTGCCAATGGACGGGTAACGGCAGTCAAGGTGGTGTCCCATGCCAATGGCCGCATGGACATTGTGACGGATACCACTTCTGTGGGGAAAATTGAACTGTCCGGTGAAATCAAGGAATTTGTCCATTCTGGGGATAAATCCTATGCGGTTTATCAAGTCAGGGAACGCAATATTCCTTCTCATGGATTGATGTCCTGGGTGTTTTCGCGCATCTCGCTGTCTATGGCGGAGCGTTTGGTGGGAAAAATCGAGATTTCGGATGACATGCCGGTGAACATTCATCGGAATACGATAAATATCGATTACAGCAAAGTGCTGGCGGCCTCGGATTTTGGCAAAGCGGAGTTCCAAGGTTACCGCTTGCTGGACCTTGTCGAGGTCGAGGGGGCTGTCCCCAAAGAGGGCGGCATTGAATTCCAAACTAAACTCAATGTTCCGGATTCTGTGAAAAACGTGCTTATGCAGCTTGTGGCGGATGAGACGGAAGATTAAGCGAAAACATAAAGAAGGGAGCGCGATTCGTTGAGAAGACGAATTCTGTCGTTGCTGGCAGTCTTGCTGATGATGGTTATGGTACTGCCAGCGGCTTCGGCGCGGCATAAGGAGAAGGAACCGTCGGCCGTACAGAAGATTATTTATGTGCCGCATGACAATCGGCCAATATCGAATAAACAGACCACGGAAGTAGCCAAAAAGCTAGGGGTGGAGGTAGTAGTACCGCCGGATAAACTCCTGGGGGACAGGCAGAATCTGGGCCATCCGGAGGAGCTCTGGAGTTGGCTGGAAGATAACTTGGATGATGCCGATGCAGCCGTGATTTCCTCGGATTCCATGCTCTATGGCAGTCTGGTAGGGTCACGGAAGCATAATTGCTCGGAGACGGAGCTTTTGACCCGTACGGAGCGGTTTCGCAAACTCCATCAGGCCTATCCCAAACTGCCCCTTTACGTTTTTGGTTCAATCATGCGAACGCCAAAATCCGGAGAGGCCTCCGGCCGTGAGGAGCCGGATTATTATCGAAGCTATGGTTCCGATATTTTCCGTTACACGGTGTTAAAGGATAAAGAAGAACTAACGGGGCTTACCAAGCGGGAGCAGAAAGAAGCTGCCTTTTTGCAGAAATTGATTCCCTCAGCCGATTTAAAGGATTGGCTGGGGCGCCGGAAGAAGAACTATTCGATTAATGAAAAACTCATCCGGATGGCTCGGGAGGATACCTTCAATTATCTGATTTTGGGCCGGGATGACAATGCTCCCTATTCCCAGACCCATAAGGAAAGCCGTCATTTGATTGCCGAGAGTCAGGACCTTGATAAGGCCCGGTTCCAGATTATGGCGGGCATTGACGAAATGGGAATGCTGCTGATTTCGCGAGCGGTGAATATCGCCCACGGGGAAATGCCGTCGGTTTATGTGAAATACAACTGGGGGCGGGGGGCCAATACCGTTCCTGCCTATTCCGATGAGAAAATCAGTGATTCCATTCGTTCGGCTGTAACAGCGGCTTATGGAAGTATAATAACGGACCTGGCCAAGGCTGATTTGGTGTTGATGGTCAATACCGATACCCAGGGCAAGACCTACGAGGCCAATGATCCGTCTAATGACAGTGTTTCTGCGCGCCACAGTTCGGTTTATTTTGCGGAACTGGTCAAGGAGTATGTGGAAAAGGGCTATCCGGTGGGGATTGCCGATATCCTCTACGCTAACGGTGCGGATAATGCCCTGATGGAAGAGCTCAAAAATCGTGACCTGCTTTTTAAAATCCGGGCGTATGCCGGATGGAATACGGCGACGAACAGCACCGGCTTTGTCATCGGTGCGGGGATATTGACCAAGTACATGAAGGCCGAGGATATCGATGAATTGCTTCTGACCCGTTATTTGGATGATTGGGTGTATCAGAGCAATATCCGCAATACGGTGCAGCGCCAGCTTAGCTGGCTTCGCGGCGAGGGCTACTATGGCAGCCTCGATGAGAAGCGCAAGGCGGTGGGCGTTCGTACCAGTCAGATGATTTCCCGGTTCGCCGAGAAGAATCTGCCAAAGTTTAAGAGCCTGGAAGAGATACAGGTGACTTTCCCTTGGAACCGCATGTTTGAAGCAGACATTGAACGCAGTGAACATAAAGAAATTCACTTCTTCCAGAATACGGTGCAGCCCGTTAAATCTGACGTAAAAAAACGCAAAAAAAAGGCATCACTTCGATAAGGTTCGAAGTGATGCCTTATTTATTTCAGCAACGAATCAACCGTTGTTCTTTTCCGCGTTACGAGCTACCTGGGCGCATACCGTTACAATACGATCCATAAAATCATATTCCATGGAACTTTCTTCCCAAGCGGCACGGAACTCAAGACTATCGATTTCCTGACCGAGGACTTTTGCCAAGTCGCGCATTATGTTTCCCTCCTGTTATTGTATTTGTAAGTTCCTATTAGTATCAACTCACAAGAAACAATTATAACAGGTTTCTATAAAAGCGCAAGGACTTTTTTTCCGTGGCCAATAAAATTTGCAATGGGAAATCAGAAGGGATAGACGTGGATACCGTGGCTGTTCAGCATGGTCAGTGACTCACTGTCAGCCTGGTCATCGGTGTAAACCGCGCTTATCTTATCCAGGGGCAGCAGGGAGACAACGCCGCTGGCTTTGAATTTGGTAGATTCGGTGAGAACGATGACCTGGCTGGCACTTTCGGTCATGGCTCGGGCGGCTTCGGCCCGCATGAGGTCGTTGGACATGAAGCCCTGTTCGTTGAGTCCATCGGTGCCAACAAAGAATTTGTTGACGTAGAAGTCCTTTACGCAATTGCGAATCATGGGACCAACCATAACCTGGGACTCATTCTGGTATTCGCCCCCCAGCAGGATGACATGGGCATTGGGCTGCTTGCGGATGAAATCCGCGATAAATGCCGAGTTGGTAATAATCGTGATATCACGGCGGTTGGTCGCCAGTTCTTCGGCCAGCAGAGCACAACAGCCGCCGGATTCAATCATGACAGTTTCGCCGTTGTGGATGCTCTCCGCCGCACGATGGGCAATGAGGCGTTTGCGCTCATAATTGAAGGAAAGGTGGTTGGCGATATCGTCGCTGGAAGTCATGGCCGCATAGCCGTGTTCACGGCGCAGGAGTCCCTTGTGTTCCAAGAGATTTAAATCTTTGCGGACAGTTACCTCGGATACGTCAAGTGCTTTGGCTAGTTCGGTGACGGCAACCCGTTTCTTTTGGTTGACGATGTTCAAAAGTTGAGAGTGTCTCATGTGCATAGTATAATATCCTACCTTTTCCATAAATACTTCCGTTATCTAGATAGATTATAACACAGCTGAACAAGTGGGAAAAGGTTGCATATGGGAAATCATGATAAAGAAAATAGGAAAATAGTCCTTGCGAATGAAGGAGGGTTGTAGTAAAATTAAAAGCAGTTTAGAATGATAAGAAATACGATGAAAATAAATGAGGAGATCCTATGGGAGATATCGTAGGCAGTTTCAGCAATGAGGCACTATGGGGGATAATCATAGTGATGGGGGTAGTCATCCTGTTACTGCTGGGGGAGCTTTTTTATGCGAGGCTTCAGCTTCATTCCCGGCAGGAACGTTATTGGTGGGTGCTGGGCGCATCGGATATGTATATGTTTGAATACGATGCGGTTAATGATGAACTGTTGTTGTCGGAGCATTTTTCGGTGATGTTGGGGGTTCCCAGACATATCTTCCAGTTTTCGAAGGTGATGGGAAATACCCGAAACCCACAGCTTCGAAGGGGACTTGATAATATTCCGCGCATTTTGGAGGCGGCGGAGAAAGAGCAGAATTTAGAGATTGTCCGGCAGGATGGCAGTACGGGAATTTTCCGGGTTCGCTGCAATTCCTTTAATGACAAGCATGGCAATTTGTGTTCAACAGTGGGCATCCTGATGGATGTTACCCGGGAGGTACAGGAGGAAGAAGCCCTGCGGGCCCGGGCTGAGCTGGACGGGTTGACAGCGGTATACAATTCTGGAACGGTGCGGTTCCTTATTGAGCGCATGCTGAAAGAACGCCCGGACCGGGCAGTAAGCGGCTTTGTTATGCTGGACGTGGACCATTTCAAGGAAATCAATGATACCATGGGGCATATGACGGGGGACCGGGTGCTGCAAAAACTCACCGAAAGCCTTCGTTCGTCCATACGTGAAACTGATGTCATAGGACGTTTGGGTGGTGATGAATTCTGCATTTATCTGCCAAAGATTGCCGGCTATGATTTTTTGTGTGATTTCTGTGAACGGCTCAATTCCGTGGCGGTCAAAAATTTTGAGGAAGCGGATTTGGGGATGGGGGTCACCATTAGTATCGGCGGGGTGATGGTCCGGAGCCAGGAAGATTTTGCCGATGTTTACGGCAGGGCCGATAAGGTGCTTTACGCAGCTAAGGCACAGGGACGCAATACCAGCTGCGTGGCTGAATAAGAGACGGAAAAAGAGGCTATGAAATTGCAGTTTGTAGGGTAGCTGGGTTCAGATTCGAAGCAGCTCTTCGCCGCCGCTAGGGGCAGTACCAACACTACGCGGGAGATATTTTCCTAAACGAAATTTTTATCGTTAATTAAGCATCGGAAAAATCCAAAACGCGCTTCGCTTGGACGGTAGAATTTTTCCGACGAAAAGGGAGGATAAAAATTTCGTTCTTAACGGAAAATATCAAACGCTTCGTTTATGGCACTGCCCCTAGCGGCGGCTGACTTTTGGAACTAAAAGCCTTCCCCAGAGGGGAAGGCAGTTTTGTGACGGCTCTAGCCTAGGCGGCGAGGGACACAGTACCATAAGCG
>FNCM01000026.1 GCA_900100835.1 Selenomonas sp. WCT3
TCTTAATTAAAAGGCAAAAATTTCTTGTAGCGGGTTGTCACCGGTGGAGCGTTGGTACTGGGGCCCCCGCCGCCGGCGATTTACCTCGAACACGAACTCGGTACTACTCCCCTGCAAACTGTAATTTGTTGAGGGAAAAGGGATTTTATGACAAATGTCATATGAAACAATTGAAAGTCGTGACAGAGTTCAGCTGACTTTGACCGTGTTTTCTATTATTATAATTACTGTCAGAAAAATTATAAGTTTAACGCTGTTGCTACGATAGGGAATTTTGATAACAACAGCAGGTTTTCCGAAAGGGGAATGACATATGGAAATCGCATTTTGCCGAATCGACGACCGTCTGATTCACGGTCAGGTGGCTACGGTCTGGACGAAGGTCACGGGCTGCAATCGCATTATGTGCTGCAGTGATGAAGTTGCCAAAGATGAGATGCGTAAGAAGCTCCTGCTGCAGGTAGCTCCGCCGGGCATCAAGGCTTACGTTGTACCAGTGGAAAAAGCTTGCGAGGCTTACAAGAACCCGAAATACGATGCCTTCAAGACGCTGTTCCTGTTCACAAAGCCAGCGGATGTAGTTCGCGCCGTGAAGGGCGGCATCCCGTTCAAATCCGTCAATCTCGGCGGCATGACCTACAAGGATGGCGACACCCTCATTTCCAGCGCTGTTGCTGTCAATCCGGAGGATGTCAAAGCACTGCTTGAACTGCAGGATATGGGCATCGAAGTGGAAATCCGCAAGCTGGCCAACGAGCCGAAGGGTAACCTGATGGAAGCGCTCAAGGCCAAAGGTATGGTCTAAACCGACGCAATTATTCATGATTTTCGCAATAGAACCGGTTGGTTGGGAAATATGACCGGTTAGGGAAGCAAAAGAAAAGATAGGGGTGTTTATACGTTATGACTACCATACAGTTTATTTTACTGATTGTTGTTGCAGCGGTAGCCGGCATGGGAAGCGTACTGGATGAGTGCCAGTTCCACCGCCCACTCGTTGCCTGCACGCTGGTTGGTCTCGTTCTTGGTGATATTACTACCGGTATTATTCTTGGCGGTACCCTTGAGATGCTGGCTCTGGGCTGGATGAACGTCGGTGCAGCTATGGCACCGGATGCAGCACTGGCATCGGTGGTTTCCGCAATCCTCGTCATTGTCGGCCATCAGAGTATCGGCGCTGGTATCGCTCTGGCTGTACCACTGGCTGCTGCTGGTCAGGTTCTCACGATTTTCGTTCGTACCATTACCGTATTCTTCCAGCATCTGGCAGATAAATTTGCCCTGGAAGGCAATGCCTTCGGCATCGAGATGTGCCATGTCGGCGGTCTGCTGCTGCAGGGTATCCGCGTAGCCGTTCCGGCTGCCATCGTCGCTGCCGTTGCTGGTACGGACACGGTCAACGCTATGCTCGCATCCATTCCGGAAGTCATCACCCGCGGCCTGCAGGTTTCCGGTGGCTTCATCGTCGTCGTCGGTTATGCGATGGTCATCAACATGATGAATGCCAAATCCCTCATGCCGTACTTCTTCCTCGGTTTCCTCATTGCCGTATTCACGAACGTCAACCTCATCGGCTTTGGTGCTATCGGCCTCATCTGTGCTTATTTCCACATTCGTGGACTTCAGCGTGAACTGAATGCCGCAGCTGCTGGCAATACGGGCAGCGGTGATGGTCTTGACGACATCGATGATTCGGATCTGATGTAAGGGGGAGGAACTGTCATGGAAAAGAAACTTAGCAAAAGCGATCTCGTATCGATTTTTATCCGTTCGAACTTCCTGCTCGGCTCCTTCAACTTCGAGCGTATGCAGGCAATTGGCTTCTGTGTGTCGCTTATTCCGGCACTCAAGAAACTTTACAAAGATGATCCGGAGGAGTATAAACGCTCGCTCAAACGTCATCTCGAATTCTTCAACACGCAGCCGTTCCTGGCAACGCCGATTATGGGTATCATCGCGGCGATGGAGGAGAAGAAAGCCAATGGCGCGGAAATCGGTGAGGATACCCTCTCCGGCGTCAAGGTTGGTCTTATCGGCCCACTGGCCGGTGTCGGCGACCCGATTTTCTGGGGTACGCTTCGCCCGGTCCTGGCCGCTCTCGGTGCTGGTATCGCACTGACGGGCAGCATCGTGGGCCCGCTGATTTTCTTCGTAGCCTTTAACGTCATTCGTCTCCTTACCAACTGGTATGGTGTAATGTACGGCTATGATAAAGGTACGGAACTCGTCAATGAGGTGGGCGGCAATCGCATGCGTTACCTCACGGAAGGTTCCTCCGTACTCGGTCTGCTCGTCATGGGTGCTCTCGTAGCCAAATGGACGACCGTCAATATGCCGATGGTATTGTCTTCCTATACGAACAGTCAGGGAGAACAGGTGGTCACGACGGTTCAGAGTTTGCTCGATTCGCTGATGCCTGGCATCGTACCGATGTTGATGACGTTTGCCTGCATGTGGCTCCTCAAAAAAGGCGTCAATCCGCTCGTCATCATTCTCGGCCTCTTCGCTCTCGGCATTGTGGGCTATGCCATTGGCCTCTTTGCATAAATCATCACGTATTCCATTATGTAATACAATCCCAACAGAAAGAGCTTCGTTTTTGGACGAAGCTCTTTTTGTGTGCGTTATTTGTGATATAATTGGAAGCAAATGAACGAGAAAGGCGGAGTATGATGGACCTGCGGGAAAAGTATTTCTGGGCGCTGGTGGGAGCGATGAGTGTAGGGCTGTTGCTGCTCAGCCTGCTGCACATGTCCCAGGGGGATTTGTCCGTGCGGCAGAATGAGCAGCGGCGGAAACTGGGGGCAGTTTATATGACTTTGAACAATCCCTTTTATGAAGTCGTCGATGAGGAAATTCGCACGGTCGTCGAGAACCATGGCGATATTTTGATTTCCCGTGATCCAGCGCTGTCGGTGGAGCGTCAGCGGGAAGAAATCAAAGAGCTGATTGCCGAAGGCGTCGAGGTCATTTTCATCAATCCCGTCGATTGGCAGCGGATTGAGCCGGCGTTGGAAGAAGCGTATGCTGCCCATGTACCGGTCATTGCCATCGATACCAGTGTGCAGGATGAGAAATACGTGGCATGTACGGTTATGTCGGACAACTATATGGCAGGGGTTCAATGCGCGCAGCATGTCATCGCGAATAATTCCGGTGGACAGATAGCGCTGCTGAAACACACCGAGGCCCATTCTTCGGTTGACCGCATTCAGGGATTCCGCGATACCATAGCGAATTATCCCGCCTTTACCATCGTCGATGAGGAGGAATGTCTCGGTCAGCTGGAGAATGCGATGCCGGCGATGGAACGGATACTAGCTCGTCATCCGCAGGTATCCATTGTCATGGCGTTAAATGACCCTGCCGCCATGGGGGTACTGGCCGCTCTCCAGAACGCCAATCGCATTGGCACGGTGAAGGTTTACGGCGTTGACGGGGTTCCGGAGACCAAGGAAATGATTTTGCAGGGGCACATGACCGCCACGGCGGAACAGTCGCCGCGGCAAATCGGCAAACAAGCGGCGGAGCAGGCGTATCGGCTCCTGGCCGGCGAAAGTGTTCCACGCGTCATTCAGCTGCCGACGCAGCTCTTAACCCGTGACATTCTGCTTACTGGTGGCAAGGAGGGCTGGAATTGATGAAAATAGATCTGGAAGTTGCCAAGGAACGGGCGCGGATTGCCAGCCTTTATCGCTTGCTTAGCCTCTACAATGGTATCGTGGTCTTTCTCATGGCGGGGTTTATGAGCATCACCCAGGAAAAGGTCATCAAAAGCATGTCGGCAAGATCCTTTTTGGAAACCTTGCCAATCGTGCCCATGCCGGCGGGAGAGTGTTTTGCCCTTTCGATGGGGGCGTTTCTGGTCCTGGTGGGACTTGGGCATCTTTACCGGCGGGATACCTTGACCGATATGATGCGTTACTTGGTGTTTCTCGCCGAGATTTCTGCCTGCCTGCTATTGATGCGCAGTTTGAACCTTGCCTATGACGGTGTGGTGTTGCTGGTGGTAGCGGATCTTATGCATCGGTATCAGGGAAAAAACCAGAGCTGGCTTTTGGTGGGGGCCATGTTTGGCCTGTATTTCATCGCCAACTACAATATGGCTGTTTTCCAAGGCCACGTTGCTCCGTTTGATGCCTACGTTTCCTATTACAAATCTTCGGTGCAGGCCATTCTCGTGGCGGTAAAAAATGGCTTCGTGTCAGTAAATATCATCCTGTTCGTCTTGTATTTGGTACTGCTCGTGCAGAGTAAGCATCAGGAAAAAGAGCGCATTGCCAGCCTGAACAAGCAGCTCGGTGATGCCAATAAACGCCTGCGCGCCTATGCGATTGAAGCGGAGCGCATGGCAGAAACCCGCGAGCGCAACCGCCTGGCCAGGGAGATACACGATACCCTGGGCCACGCGCTGACTGGTATTGCAGCCGGGCTCGATGCCTGTATCATTTTGGTCGATGCCGCGCCAGAGGCGGCCAAAAAACAGCTGTCGAAAATTCGCGAGACGGCGCGGCGCGGGATTATCGATGTACGGCGCTCGGTCAAAAAGCTGCGGCCGGATGATTTGGAGAAGCTGCCGCTTCGTCATGCGATTGCCCGCATGGTGGCTGAGTTTGCTGAATCCTCCAATATGAAAATCAAGGTCGTTGCTCTGGGCTGGCCGGACAATTTGCGCGAGGATGAGGAAGAGGTCATCTATCGCGTGGTGCAGGAGGGCATAACCAATGCCAACCAGCATGGCCATGCCACCGAGGCAATCGTTACCATTGGGACAGAGCCGGGGCGCAATTACATTATCATTGCGGACAATGGCATCGGCTGCAGTGAAGTGGATCCGGGCTTTGGCCTGCGCCATATGAAAGAACGGCTGGGGCTGCTCCACGGGCGCCTCCGGTATTGGAGTGACAATGGTTTTACCTTGGAAGCAACGATTCCCGCTGGGAACAAACAGGAGGATGACAAATGATAAATGTGATGATTGCCGATGACCAGGACCTCATCCGGGAGAGTCTCAAAATCGTCCTAGACCAGAATGTGGATATGAAGGTCATCGGTCTGGCGGAAAATGGCCGGCAGCTGATGGACATGCTAAAGGAACGCCAGCCGGATGTCATTTTGATGGATGTCCGCATGCCGGAAATCGACGGCGTTAAGGCGACAAAACTCGTCAAAGAACTCTACCCCCAAGTGAAAATCGTGATTCTGACCACCTTTGACGATGATGAATATGTGTTTAATGCCCTGAAATATGGTGCCAGCGGCTATCTGCTCAAAGGCGTATCGGTGCCGGACCTCACCAATGCCATTCGCACGGTGGTCAGCGGCGGTGCCATGATTAACCCCGGCGTAGTGGCCAAGGTGGTCAAACTCTTTAACCAAATGGCCCAGAATAATCTGGCGGTAGAGGCTGAGCCAATCGGTGGGGAAAATCTCACCCGAACCGAGCGCAATATTGCCCATCTGGTGGGACATGGACTCTCCAATAAAGAAATTGCCGAACGGCTCAGCTTATCGGAGGGAACGGTGCGCAACGGCTTATCCAACGCCCTGTCCAAACTGGACCTTCGCGACCGTACCCAGCTGGCAATCTGGGCGGTGCAGACCGGGCTGGCGGCGGCTGAGGTGGACTGCTGATGAAGGGAGATATTAAGCGCCAGCTCACCCTGGTCCTGTTGGCGGTATTTTTGATTGTCAGTGTGCTGATATATCAGAAGCAGGAGCCCGATGTACTGAAAGTGGGGGTCTTTGCCGGCAGCAACTGGGGCGTGCCGGATGGGGATTCCTATGCGGTAATCGACGAAGTCATCAAAACCTTTGAACAGGAACATCCCGGGGTTCGGGTGACCTATGTCAGCGGCATCAAGAAGGAAGACTATTCGGAGTGGCTAGCAGAAAAAATGCTGGCGGGAGAGGCTCCCGATGTATTTATCGTTCCCGGCGAAGATTTCAATATGTATGCCTCGATGGGAGCCTTGCAGGATTTGACAAATTACGGCGACCAGGACAAGGACTTTTCCTGGTCGGCCTACTATCCGGCGGCGCTTAACTACGGCCGTTATGATGAGCGGGTCTATGGCCTGCCGGTGGCCAGTGTGCCGACGCTGATGTTTGTAAACAAGACCTTGCTGGCCCAGGAAGGGATTGGGATTCCGAAAAACGATTGGACCTGGCAGGACTTTCTGGAAATCTGCCGCCGGGTGACCAAGGATAAAGATGGAGATGGCGTTTTGGATCAGTTCGGCGTCTATGACTACGATTGGAAACTGGCGGCAGTTTCCAATGGGGTGACGATGTTCCGTGAGGATGGGCGCGCTTCCTACTTTGCGGATCACCGCATGGAGGAGGCCATGCAGTTTATGATAAAACTTCACGATGCTCAGCGGGGCCGTGAAGTTACTGCCAAGGATTTCGACATGGGGCGGGTGGCCTTCCGGCCCTTCACCTTTGCCGAATATCGCACCTATAAACCCTATCCCTGGCGCATCAAGAAATACAGCTCCTTCGAGTGGGACTGCATCAAGCTGCCTGCGGGGCCCTCTGGCGATAACGTATCCAATCTGCAGACGATGCTGGTGGGAGTCAGTGCCAATTCCAGTCACAAGGAACTGGCTTGGCAGCTCTTGAAGGATATCTGTTATCGGCCGGAGATTCAGCAGATGATGCTGACTAAGACCCAGGGGCTGCCGGCCCGCCGGGATGTGGTGGAATCCAAGGAATCCCAGGAACTCTTTGCCGCCAATGCTCCCGGTTGCGAGGAAATGGACTTGCGGGTGGTAAGTGAAGTCATGGACAAGGCGGTTATGCGGCCAAAGTTCAAGGGCTATGACGAGGCCATGCTCATGGCGGATACAGAAATACAGAAAATCATTGCGGGCATCGTTCCCTTCAACAATGCCCTCAATAAGTTACAGAAGGAAATCAATGCGTATTTGCAGCAGTGAAGGAGAATTTATATGGCACCTATGGAAATCGAGCGCAAATGGATGGTAACCGGCTGGCCGGAGGCAATGGAAGACAAATTTGCCTTTGAGCAGAAGATGCGTCAGGGCTATGTATCCGTACGGCCGACTGTCCGCATTCGCGAAGAGGAAACCACCTGGTCCTCGGATGGGCAGAAGCCCTTGCAGGATGAATTTATTCTCTGTTTCAAATCCCAGGGGCGCCTGGCGCGCAAGGAAGTGGAGTTTCCCATTCCCGTGGAAAAATTCCGCGAGATTGAAGACCTGATCGGTGAACCCCTTATTGAGAAAGTCCGGCGTACCTATGCGCTGTCAGAGAACCTGTCGCTAGAGGTCAATCATGTCGATGCTGGTCTGCCTACGGAATTCTGGTATGCCGAAGTGGAATTTGCCAGCGAGGCGGCAGCCAGGAGCTTTGTGCCCACCGATTACGGCTTAGGGGATTATTTGATAGAGGATGTAACGGAACTGCCGGGGCAGTCCATGGGAGAATATTGGGAAACAACCCGGCTCCATAAGACGGATAAATAAAATAAGCATGCAAAAAGGCTTCCCAAAACAGGAAGCCTTTTTTGCATGCTTATTTTTCATAAGTCAGGATAACATCTGTTCCCGCTGCTACCATTTCATCGGAAGCAGCAGGCCTAAGGTTGCGTACCGTATCGTAGTTGACGACGAGTATGGGGGAAATCAAATTGATTTTCCGCCTCTGCAACAAGGGCAGATCGAGTTTTAGAATGGGTTCGCCGGCTTTGACATAGTCACCGCGATGATGCAGCTGGGTAATCCCTTCGCCGTTCATGATGACGGTATCGAGACCGATATGAACCAAAATCTGCACCCCGTCCGCACGGGTGACAGCAAAGGCGTGTTTGGTGTCAAAGAACAGGGAAATTTCCCCGTCGCAGGGGGATAGTACCGTGTCACTGTCATTTAAGACAGCCACACCGTCCCCCGTGAGTTTTTCGGAAAAGATCGGATCTGGAACTTTGGCAAGATCGATTATCCTGCCGGAAATGGGCGCGATAAGTTTCTGTTGTTGCTTCGTCATAGTTCTTACCTGCCTTTTTACAATGCTAGAAAAAATGCTTCTTTTACCTACATTGTACTAACAGACCGGAGATTTTTCAAGGAACACTTGTAAACTTGTAACATAAAATCTTTTTTACGGGAGATTCGGGATGTTTTTACTGATGGCAGTGTGGCGGATGATATCCTGCACGCGGAGGTCAATGGCCAGCTCCTGCTTGTGCAGGGTTTCTGCTGTGGAGAACTCTGCCTGGCTGTTGTCCCGGCATCCCTTGATGAAGTGCTGCCATGCTTTAATGGTGGTTTCGGTGGAATGCTGGCGCTGGCGGGCCAGATACTGGGCACCGGCAGGAATCTCTACCTCGTCGAGTTTCTGCTGCCGCTTTTTCAGTGCCGGAATGACTTCGTTTTCCAGCAGGGCGGCGATGTTCTTCCGCTGGGCGGCGGAGAGATTGCCGCTGCTCGTGGCGGTCAGCTGACGGAACCTGCTCTGATATTCGTCGAAGATGCCATTGTATTCGTCCACGATGCCTTGGGTATTGTCAATGTAGCTGGCAATGTCGCGGTTTTGCAGCGGGGCAATCAAATCGAGGTATTCCCGGTAATTCTTAATATAAGAAACCTGCCAATGACCATCTTCGGCTTGCTCCATGACGAGCTGGAGGGTGAACGGTGTTTGGGTGTAATCCTCCATAATGTTGACCTCAGCGGTGGCGGTACTGCCGTCGTGTTCAATACTGCCGATGCTGACGAAGGTGGTATTGCGCACCTGGCTGCGTTCGATGAAGCGCTCAAAGTCAATGCCAAGCTGGCGGCCCTTCAAGATGTCCGTACCCTCCGGCAAACTCCAAGCCCCGGATTCGATACGGGTAAGAGCGGCATTCTCCAGTCCCATGGAGAGCTGGGGCTTAATCATGATGTAGAACTTTTCAAACATGACCTTGCTCTTTGGCGTCAGGGTGGAATCGTAGGCAAACAAATCCACCGTGAGGTCATCGTAAGCGCGGGAGGATAAAACATCCATATTCACGTACTTTTTGAAGGCTTCCGTATTTCGTTCTTCGATAGCAGCTGACAATTGTTTCAAGGCGTATTCTGGCGTCCGGGTATAAAAGAATGCATACCAGAAGGACATGCCGATGACGGAGGCTATCAATAGAATAAATAAAAAAAGGTGACGGCGCTGGCGGCGGCGACGCTGCCGCAGCCGGCGTTTCCAAGTATAATCATCCATAAGTATATTATCTCCTAATTAGAATCACCCCTATTATACTATAAGGCGCAAATGGGAGCAAAAAAATGAGAAAAGAACTGTTAATCGGCGAACATATATGCTAGAATACTGATAAGAATAACTGTTCGTTAATTGAGGAAAAGCTATGAAATGGGTCAATCATGAAATCATAACCGGCGTAATCGTCTATGCGGTAACGGAAAATCCCTTGGCGGCGCTGTATAGTATGGCGGGGGCGGTACTGCCGGATAAAATAGAGGGAAATCCCGGAAGCCACTATTGGAGCTGGCGCTGCCGCCATCGGGGGTGGTCCCATTGGCCGATGTTGTATATTCTCTTGTTGGGGCTGCAGCTGCGGATGCTGAAGGGAGGCATGGAGTCATTCAACGATGTGGGAATGATTGGTGTCTTTTTCTGTGTGGGAGCATTGCTTCATATAATAGAAGATGCAGTTTGTGGCAAGGTGCCTTTTGTTACCCCTTGGCAGAAAATCGGAATCAAACTATTCAAAGTCGGGTCGATAACGGAGTATCTGTTTTCCCTGGTGGTGGTACTGCTTTGTTACTTGCTAAAAGAAATTTAAAAAAGGTGTTGACATATCGGTTAAATCCGTGTATCATAATACAAGTCGCTGAGAGATACGGCGGAACAAAACAGTCGCCAAGCCTTGATTGGCAAGGGATTGAAACAAAGTTCTTCCGAAAGTTTTTAAAAAGAATTTAAAAAAGTTCTTGACAGAAACAAATCGATGCGATACAATAAATGAGTCGCTGAAATGAGCGACAGAGATTGTTCTCTGAAAACTAAACAATGTAAAATGAAATCATGCAACATGATTTAAGCCAGATGTTAA
>FNCM01000013.1 GCA_900100835.1 Selenomonas sp. WCT3
ACGAACTCGCTAATACGAACCTGCAAACTGTAATTTGTAAAAAGTGAGTGGATAAATTCGAAAACGCCTCCATAAGTTAGATTAATCAATCTAACTTATGGAGGCGTTTATATTTTATGCCAATAAAAAGCGATTTTCACAGTCTCTTTTTATTTTGCTATTAATTTTCCGCCACCGGGGAGTTTGTAGGTTTTTCCGCCGAGGTTTGGATTGGCTTTTTTGTCGTAGTAGATTTTGTGGCCGTTGCTATTGATGTTGCTGAAGGTCATATCCGCATCGCTGATGGTGGTGAGATAAGAATTGCCGGTAACCTCCCAAACTGCGTCCTTAGCTAGATTCAAGACTGCTGCATCGGCGGTATAGTCCTCATTGAAGGAGCCGATCCAATGACTGCCGCTTTGGAGGTTCAAGGTGACCTGACTGATGGTGTTCGCGAGGATTTTCCCTTTGAGCTCCTGATGGGTGGCATTTAGGGTAAAGCTGCCACCATTTCTCCCTTCGTTGCCCCAGCGGTCGCTGGCAGCCTGAATCAGTACATCCCCGTCATGGATTAGCTGGGTGCTGTCCAAGTTGGCGGTAGCTGTGGTATTGGTGATATAGAACATAGGTCCATCCGATTTGTTGGTGAGGATGGAGTTCTTGGCGGTGAATTTTGCTTCGCCAACGCCAGCATCACCGGAAAAACTCTGGTAGAGCATGATGCCGTGTTTGATGTGGCCAGTGAGATGGGCATTGTTGAGCGTAATCGAGTTCTTGCCTTCGACAACGGCAATTTCACTGCCCATGGCTTCGCCAGTGCCATTGGTAAGTTGGATATTGCCTGTTGAGTAGATGCAGGGGCTGCCTTCGCCGGAGGTGACGATTTTCGCGTTTTCGACGATGACATTGCCCTCCCCGCGATCAGTGGCCAGGGCCCCGCAGTGAGCGCCTTCCGTGGTGATTTCTACATCCTTGGCGTGAATGGTACCGCCATAGGTGGCATCAAGTCCGCGGGAGGAATTGTTTTTGGTGTGGATAACTACATGGTTCACATTGACGACGCTCTTTTCGCCCGTGGAAAAGATAGCATTAGCACCATTGGCATTGGAATCGAGCTTGAGATTGGACAGGGTAGCGATGCTGTTGCTCGACAGGAAGACCGCATTCTGTCCAGAGAAATTGCTGGCATCTACGTCACTGGAATCGCCCGTTTTGCAAAGGGTGGAGTTGGTCAAGGTGACGGTGGCACCGTTTCGGGCCAAAAAGGCATTTTCATCGGCGGAGGAGGCCGTAAGATTTTGGTTATCATAGGTGCCCGCTTCGTGGTCGCTGATAAGCTGGGCTGTGAGTTTGGAGGCATCCTGTTGCTCCTGTCCTGGGGCTGGTGGCCTTCCTGGACCTTGGGGGGGAGCACCTAGGGCTGACTGTTCCTCCGGTGGAGCTGGAATAGCGCCATCCAGATTGACGGAGAGGGGCTGATCGGCGATGTCCTGAGCCGAGCAGATGGAGGCTCCTCCCACGCCGGTAGTCAGTGCGAGGGCCAGTATTGCCGCCAGCTGGCGGTATTTTTTTACGTAAATCCCTTTCATGTATAATCACTCCTTCAAGGCAATCCCTGCCGGATATTCTGAGCTAATTATAAAGGAAAGGAATTAAACGGTCTTGTGTCATTTATTAGATGAAAATTAACCTTTTATCCAAGTTATCCACAGAAATGCGGGGATTAATCCTCAGTTTTGGTGTATAAACTAGCCGTTGCTAGGGGAAAAGGAGGAGTTTATCCACAATATCCACAGGATAAGGGAAATAATGTGTGGATAAATGGCGGAGAGGGAAATTTGAGTTTTTGGTGTGTTTGTGCTAGCATAAGGGAGATGGCAAAAGATGACATCACGATGGTGAGTTATACTTTTCCGGTTTAAAATCGAATACGCTTCGGTTGTGAACTGCTTAGATCCTAAGGACTGAGACAGAGAGGACACCCGTGCGACTTCCCGATAATTTTATTTTTGATTATGGGCTTTTTTGCGCGCCTTTCAGGTCTCCCTGAGAGGCGCGTTTTTGATTTTCCGGACCACTTGCTTATCATTCTTTTGCCTCGGAAAATTTTATATTTTTAAGGAGGTTTTTCTTTTGAAGAAAATCATCAAGATGCTGGTGGATAACCTGGCACTGCTGGTTATTGCTGTCGGTGTGCTGGGAGCTGTGGCACCATGGACCCTGACCTGGGTAGGGCCGTATGTTTCCTGGATGCTTGGGGTGGTCATGTTTGGAATGGGCATGACCCTTCGGGTAGAGGATTTCCGCAATGTGCTCAAAGCTCCATGGCAGGTCGGGCTCGGTGTGGCGGCCCAGTTTCTCATCATGCCTTTGGTCGCCTATGGACTCGTGAAGGTTTTCCAGCTGCCGCCGGAATTAGCGGTAGGTGTCATTCTCGTGGGGACTTGTCCCGGGGGAACGGCCTCGAATGTCATTGCTTATCTGGCGAAAGGGGATGTGGCCCTGTCGGTATCCATGACGATGACGACAACCCTGTTGGCACCGATTGTCACCCCGGCTTTGACCTGGTTTTTTGCCGATGCCTGGGTGAACGTTTCGTTCGTGTCTATGATGATTTCCATTGCGGAGATGGTTTTGGCACCGGTGCTGTTAGGCTTGGCCATCCACCACTTCGCCGAGCGCCAGGTTGAGCGCATTATGCCGGTTATGCCGCTGGTATCGGTGGTTTGCATCGTACTGCTGGTGGGCTGTGTGGTGGCCCTGTCGGCTGACAAGCTGGTGGAAGTTGGCCTATTGATGTTCGGTCTGGTCATCTTGCATAACGGCTTTGGGCTGTTGCTGGGTTATTTTATGGCCTGTGTCTGCCATTTGGATTCGCGGAAAGCACGGACCGTGGCTATTGAAGTGGGGATGCAGAATTCGGGTATGGCGGCTAGTCTTGCCATCCTGTATTTTAATCCGGCGGCCGCTATCCCGGGGGCAATTTTTAGCGTCTGGCATAACGTGTCGGGCTCCATCGTGGCAAATTATTTTGCCCGCAAGGAGGAGAAGGAAGCGTTAAGGACAGTTCATGCGTAATCGTACAAAGAGGGGAAGCAATCATGAAAATTTTACGTACCGTCAAAGAAATTCAGGCTTATGCAAAGGAAATGAAAGTTGCTGGGAAGAAAATCGGTTTGGTGCCGACGATGGGGGCCTTGCATGAGGGGCATCTGACGCTGATGCGGAAGGCACGGGAAACCTGCGATATTGTCATTGCTTCGGTTTTCGTAAATCCGGTCCAGTTTGGTCCCAATGAGGATTACGAGGCCTATCCACGCCGGTTTGAGGCCGATTGCGAAAAGCTGGAGTCCGTATCCGTGGATGCGGTATTCCATCCAGAGCCTGAGGAGATGTATCCGGAGGGCTTTTCGACGTATGTGACGGTGGAGGGAGAGATTACCGATAAACTCTGCGGGGCACAGCGTCCCGGTCATTTCCGCGGGGTTGCGACTGTCGTGACGAAGCTCATCAATCTGGCGCGCGCCGATGAGGCCTTCTTTGGACAGAAGGACGCCCAGCAGGTGGTAGTTATCCGCCGCTTTGTAGAGGATTTGAACCTCAACGTCCATATTAATATGGTTCCCATTGTCCGTGAGGAAAGCGGCCTTGCCCGCAGCTCACGCAACCAGTACCTGTCCGCTGAGGAGAAGGAAGCGGCTCTGGTGCTCTCCCGTAGTTTGAAGCGGGCAGAGGAAGCCTATGCGCATGGGGAGCGCAATGTGGAAAAACTGAAGTCGGTGGTAAAGAACACCCTTAACGATGAGCCTCTGGCAGCGGTGGATTATGTAGATTTGTATTCGTTCCCGGGCCTTACGCCCATGTACACGGTGGCAGAACCGGCACTGCTGGCCATTGCGGTGAAAATTGGCAAGACCCGCTTGATTGACAATACCATTCTGGGAAAGGAGAGAGCGTGAAATGATGTTGAATCTGCTAAAGGGAAAGATTCACTGTGCAACGGTGACGGAGGCCAATCTCCAGTATATGGGCAGCATCACGATTGATGAAGAGCTTATGGAAAAAGCCGGCATCATCCCCAATGAACGGGTGCAGGTGGTGGATAACAACAACGGCGCGCGGCTGGAGACCTATACGATACCAGGGCCAAGGGGGTCGGGGGTTGTCTGCCTCAATGGGGCCGCGGCGCGCTGTGCCCAGGTAGGGGACGTGGTCATTATCATGGCCTACGCGCTCTTCGACGAAGTCGAGGCTAAGGCACATAAGCCCAAAGTTGTCATGGTTGATGAAAAGAACAAAATAAAAGAGGTCCGCCACGTGGAGTACCACGGACAGACCGAATAAGACAAAGAAAGCTCCACTGCGTGATTTATGCTAGTGGAGCTTTTTAGTATAGCGGAGTTTGCACGAAATCGCATCATAGGACTTTGGTGGAGAAGATGGTTTTGTATTTGGCGGTAAGTTCTTTTTGCCGTTGCAGCAGTGCCTGATTTTCATTATAGAGGCAGAACAATGTGAGCAGCAGGGCGGCAAGGTCTGCTGCGGGAACGGCCAGCCATACGCCTGGGAGACCTAGATAGTGGGGCAGGAGCATGAGGAAAATCACGATGCCTGCGAGGTTGCGCACGAAGGATAACAGGGCAGAGGTCTTGCCGTTGGACAGGGCGGTGAAAAAGCCGGAGGCGAAAAGGTTGAAGCCGACGAGCAGGAAACTCAGGGAAAACAGCAGGAATCCCGACAGCGTCAGGGTAAAGGCGGGGCCGCCATTGGGCAGGAACAGCGTGATGAGCGGCGTGGCGAGCAGGCGGGAGGCGGCAAAGGCCAGCAGGCCGAGGCTGGTGATGACGCCAAGGCTGATTTTCAGCAGGCGGTTGAGTTCTTGATGGTGGAGGGCTCCGTAATGGTAGGAGAAAATGGGGGCAACGCCATTGGTAAAGCCCATGAGGATAGACGTCAGCAGCATTTCTGCGTAAAGAATAATCGAGATGGCGGCGACGCCGTTTTCGCCAGCCCAGCGGAAGGTGATAAGGTTGAACAGGAAGGTCACCAGCCCTACAGAAAGCTGGGTGACGAGTTCGGAGACGCCATTGCTGCAGGCAGCGCGCAGAACCGGAAGCTCTGGCCGGAAGGCGCGAAGATGCAGGGTGCGGCTAAAGCGTGTGAAGTAGATAAGGCCAATGCCGGCAGCCAGCAGGTCGGCTATGCCGGTGGCCAGGGCTGCACCGCTGATGCCGAGGCCCCAATGGGCTAAGAAGAGGTAGTCCAAAGCAGCATTGGTGATACCGCTGGCTACGGATACGAGGAAGCCTTGGATGGGCCGGCCATCGGCGATATAAAAGGCATTGAAGATGACCATTAGAGCTGCTGCCGGGAAGAAGGGCAGCAGTATGCCGAGGTAGAGGCGGCAGTCAGCCAGCATTGCTGGACTGGCGCCGAGGAAATCCAGGATGGGAGCGAGAAACAGGCCAACACTTAAGGCGAGGCAAAGGGCAATCCCTGCTCCAGCTGCGGTCAGCCAGGCAAAGCGATGGTTGGCGGCGGCAACCTGCCCTTCCCCTAGATTTTTCGCCACGATGGCAGACCCGCCTGAAGCCAGCATGATCGCCAGCCCCAATACCAGATTGATGACTGGATAGACGATATTGGAAGCTGCCAGGGCCAGCGCCCCGGCATAGCGGCCGATGAAGATACCGTCGGTCACCGTGTAGAGCGAGATGACGAGCATCATGCCTATCGAAGGAGCGGCGAAGCGCAGCAGGGAAAAAATAGTGAACCGCTGCGCCAGTGGTGTGGAGTTGCTATTTTCCATAAATATCTTTCCTTTCTTGTAATTTCCTTGTATAGTTATCTTAAAGTATACAGTAACTGTAATGTCAAGGGAGGGGAGACCATGAAACGGAGGCTGACATTTCACACCGGGGAATTTGCCAGGATTGTCGGGGTCAACAAACGCACCCTTCATTATTATGATGAACAGGGAATTTTCAAGCCGGACCATGTGGCAGAAAACGGCTACCGCAGTTATTCATTCCGGCAGTTCTATCCCTTTTATCTGTTGCGCATGCTGCGCGGCATGGGGCTGGAAATTTCCGAAATCAAGGAATACATGGAGCATCGCAGTCCGGCGCGGCTGGATGCCCTGCTGGGGGAGCAGCAGCAATGGCTGAAACAGGAGCAGGCCAAAATCCGGCGGCAGCTGCGCATTGTAGAAAATCAGCGCCATCTGCTGGAACTCGCCAAGACAGTGGCCTGCGGAAAAGTGGAGGAATTGGAACTGCCCGCGGCGCGGCTGGTACTCTCGCGCAATACGAGGCGGCAGGCTGCTGCTGAGGATTGGCCTATGGTCGAGCAGATGGCAACGGAACATGAGCGGCAGGTAACAGAGCTTCAGTTAAGTGCCGGTCTGGGCGTTGGTGCGATGGTGGCAGCGAGGGATTTCCTGCAGCCCGGGCAGGAGGGCATACTCAGTCATTTCTTTACCATAATCCATGGCCCCTATCACAGTGTGGAACGGGAATACCGGTACGAGCGGCCGGCAGGGACCTATCTCGTCACCTATTTCCAGGGGGATTATGATGATACGGCTGAGGCCTACCGACTGCTGCGGCAGTATATCAAGGAGAATGACTGCCAGGTTGGTGCCTTTTCCTATGAAGAAAGTATTCTGGAAAATATGAGTCTGAGTGATTCGAGCGGTTTTATCACGCGGATTGCCGTCCAGAAAATATAGTGGGAAATTTAATCTGATTTTAATAAAATATTTAAGAAAATCCTGTTAAAATGGCTCCATTACGCTTATCAGAAAGGAAAAAATATGCAAATGACAAATAAAACGCGATTGTGGCTGACGGTATTTTTAGGCATCATGTCCGCCATGGCACCGTTATCGACGGACATGTACCTGCCAGCTCTGCCAACGGTGCAGCTGGATTTGGGTATATCGGCCTCCTTGGCCCAGCTGACTTTGACGATGACGATTATCGGCATGGCGTTAGGACAGATTTTTACCGGGCCCTTGAGTGACCGCTATGGGCGGAAAAGGCCGCTGTTCATCGGGATGCTGTTGTTTATCGTATCGACAGCAGGCTGTGTCTTTGCCCAGAATATCGGGTTATTCCTGGCCTTCCGGTTCCTGGCCGGCTTTGCCGGGGCCAGTGGCATCGTCATTGCCCGGGCCATTGCGCGGGATGTCTGTGAAGGGGCAGAGCTTACGCGCTTCTTTGCCCTGTTGATGATGGTAAATGGCCTGGCCCCCATACTGGCGCCGGTGCTGGGCGGCCAAATCCTGCTGTTTACCAGCTGGCGGGGCGTCTTTGTGGTGCTGGTTTTCATCGGCATCCTGCAGGCGCTGGCAACCCTCGTTTATAAGGAAACGCTGCCCCGGGACCAGCGGCTGCAAAACCTGGGGGAATCCTTCAAGAAATATCCGCAGCTGCTAAAAGACCGCTACTTCCTGGGGCATTGCCTGCTGCAGTGCTTTATCTTTGGTGCGTTCTTTGCCTACCTGGCAGGCTCCTCCTTTGTCTTCCAGAATATCTATCAGGTATCGCCCCAGATGTTCAGCCTGATTTTTGGCTTTATCGGTGCAGGCCTAATGCTGGCGGGCATGCTGCCGGCGCGGTTGGCTGGCCGGGTATCGGATGTGCTCTTGCTAAAATGGTCGATTCTGATTCCGCTGGTGGGGGCGATTTTCCTGCTGGCAGGTTTTTGGCTGGCTGCGCCCATCACCTATACGGTGGCGGTGCTGTTTGTGACGGTGGTTCCGCTGTCGGTTATGGGGGCCGCCAGCTTCTCACTGGCCCTTTCCCGTCAAGGGCGCAATGCGGGTAGTGCCAGCGCCCTTATCGGCTTTTTCTCCATGATTCTCGGTGCCTGCATGATGCCGGTGGTGGGCATCATGGGAGACCATACGGCAATTCCCATGGCGGTGATTATGGTTATGGGTTATGCTTTGGGGGTTATTTGTTTCTACACGATGATTGCTCCGGCGCATCGGGCAGAGTAAAATAAAGACGAGGACTTGTCGAGGAAATGTCTCAGATGATGGGAGGAGATTCTGATGGCAATTTTGGCAGCGATGGCGGTGCCGCATCCGCCACTAATCATTCCCGAAGTCGGTCACGGGGAAGAACAACAGATAGCTCCGACGATTGCGGCCTATCAGCGGGTCATGGAGCGGGCGGCGGCCCTGCGGCCGGATACGGTGGTGATTCTAAGCCCCCATACGGTCCTGTACGCGGACTATTTCCACCTGTCCCCCGGCGCGGGGGCGTCGGGCTCCTTTGCCGCCTTCCGGGCGCCCCAGGTTCGGGTGGAAGCTAGGTATGACACCGAGTTTTCCGAGGCCTTGGTCAAGCGCTGGAAAGCCGCGGATTTTCCCGCGGGAACGCTGGGGGAAAAGGATCCCGCGTTAGACCATGGCACGATGATTCCGCTGTATTTCCTGCAGCAGCATCTGCATAATGTTCCCATCCTGCGGATTGGCCTGTCGGGACTGCCGGCCCGGGATCATTACCGTCTCGGGCAGCATATCGCCGCCGTGGCCGAGGAATTGGGGCGAAGGGTGCTGGTCATTGCCAGCGGCGACTTGTCCCATAAGCTAAAGGAAGAGGGCCCCTATGGCTTTGCGGCTGAGGGGCCGGTATTTGATGGGCGGATGCAGGCGGTTTTCCGCAGTGGAAATTTCCTGGATTTGCTTTTGACATCGGCAGACCTCGCGAATGGAGCGGCGGAATGCGGTTTGCGGTCCTTTTGGATTATGGCGGGGACGCTGGATGGGCGGCAGGTAAAATCCGAACTGCTTTCCTATCAAGGGCCCTTTGGTGTTGGCTATGGCGTGGGCTGGTTCCTGCCTGGGGCGGTTGATGCCACCCGGGACATCGGTGCCCAGCTGGCACGGTGTGAAGCCGAGGCCATGCAGGCTATCCGGGAACGGGAAGATTCGCTGGTAAAACTGGCGCGGCTAAGTTTGGAGACCTTTGTGCGCAACAATAAGCTGGCGGCCATCCCCAAGGATATGCTGGCGGCGTTGCAGAACCAGCGTCGCGGGGCCTTCGTCTCCCTTAAAAAGGACGGCCAGCTGCGCGGTTGCATCGGCACCATCCAGCCCGTTCGGCAGAATCTGGCCGAAGAAATCCTCTACAATGCCGTTTCCGCTGGAACACGGGACCCGCGGTTTTCGCCGGTGGAGCCGGAAGAACTTGCCCAGCTGGTCTACGATGTGGATGTACTTACGGAGCCGGAACCCATCGATTCACCGGAGCAGCTGGATACCAAACGTTATGGCGTCATCGTTCAGAGCGGCGACCGCCGCGGCCTGTTATTGCCGGATTTGCCCGGCATAGACAGTGTTGGCGAGCAGATTGCCATCGCGCGCCGCAAAGGCAATATTGGCGAAAACGAACCGTATCAGCTCTGGCGATTTGAAGTCGAGCGCCATGTTTGAAAACCAAATAAAAAGAATGATTTGGCAGGAAATAGCTGCCAGTAACGCGAAATAAAAAGGACCTGGAATAATCCAGGTCCTTCTTTATGAAATTATGTTTAGGAGAGCGATGTTATCGGTGTGGTTTCTTCCGTAAGTTTGCCCTTCAAGTCGTGGTCCGTCATGGCGCATACCGATGCGTCAGACCAGACATTTTCTGCCGTTTCAATCATATCGATGATGGTGTAAATCGGCAGGATAATGCCCATGAGCCCGATGGGGGCGCCGATGGAGCTCATCAGCGACAGCGTTAGGAAGTAGCAGCCCATGGGGACACCGGCATTGCCAACAGCGGCGAGAACCGCGATAAACAACCAAGAAATCATCGTGCCCAATGTCAGCTCAAAGCCCGCATTCTGCATGACAAAGAGCGAGGTGACGAGAATAAAAGCAGCGCAGCCATTCATATTGATGGTGGTGCAGATTGGCAGAACGAAGCGGGAGATGCGCGTATCTGCCTTGAGATTCTGTTCGGCCGAAGCCAGGGTCACCGGCAGGGTGCCAGCAGAGCTCTTGGTAAAGAGGGCAACCGCCACGGCGGGGCTCATCTTCTTGAACACGTCGAGGGGATTTAGCCCGCGCAGGAGCAGGAAGATGGGGAGAATTACAAAGAACTGAATGGCATTTCCGCCGAGGACAACGGCCACGTATTTGCCCAGGGCTCCGACAATGACCCCGGCCTGGATTTGGGCTGCCAGCTGGCCGGCAAAAGCCAGGATGCCCAGGGGCAGGGCCCAAAGAATAGCTTTGATAAGCGTAAACAGTAATTCCTGGACGCCGTAAAGCCCCTTGATGAGAACGGCGCGATTCTCGGTTTTGGGCATAAAGGCAAGAGCCAGGCCAACCGAAGCCGCAATCAGCATAACCGACAGTACATTGCCAGCCAGGAACGGCTGCAACAGATTGTTCGGAATGACGGAAATGATATGGTCATAGTAGGATAGGGAACCGACTTTATCCAATGGTACAGAGGCGGAACCAGCGCCGACCACCTCAGCAGGAAGATTGCCCGGGGCAATCCAGAGATAGAGCAGCAGGCCAACCGCTGCGGCCGAAAATGTCGTGAGCAGGGTATAGGTCACGGCATGAGCGAAAATCGTCTTGGTCTCTTTTTTCCCGCCCAGGGACGAAAGAGTCGTGATAACCGCGAGGGCAATGGTTGGGACGGCAATAAATTGGAAAAGCCGCGTGAATACCGTCGCGATAAAGTTGAATAGCTCATTTAGGGCGGTGATACCGAAAGAGCCGAGTATGCCACCGAGAATCAGTGCACTGAACCAGAGAAGCATCTGCTGGCGGCTGGCACCAGGATTATGCTGGCGCAAAGCTTCGTCACGTGCTGTTTTGACGCGGTCATGTTTTGAATCGGTCATAAAAATACCTTCTTTCTTGCTTGTGGGATAGTAGAGTTTATAAACAATAAATCATACATGTTTAATATGTTTACATTATAGCGGCAGAAATGAGGTGTGTCAATAGCATAATGTAAAAAAAATAATAAGTACGACGGAAAAAAGGGTCAGAAGTCCGATTTCCATAAGAAAAACTTATGGATGATATAGGAAAAAATAATTAGTATACAATCTTGGGTAATGGTAAAATCTTAGAGGTGTGTAGATGTAATGTTAGAGATGTGTAATTAGGAGGAGTCGATTATGGGTTTTGATCAACTAAAAGTGGCCTATAAGCTAATGTTGATTGTCGCGGTAGCGGCAATAGCTATGATTGGAATCAGCGTTACCGGTTATCGCTCGCTTAGCAATGCCGATAATGAGATGAAGAGCATGTATGAACACGAGATGCAGGGCGTACAGAAACTCGGAACGGCAGTAGAGTTCAGCCGCGTCATGATGGTAAAGACGCTGCAGGCAGTAACTCTGCAAGACAATCCAGAGCGTCTTAATAAGGTATTAGGACAGAAAAAAGAAGCTGAGGACAATGTCGAGAAGTCCATCGCGGAATACAAAACAGCCGTCAAAGGCATGCCGATTGAGGATACTTCCGATATCGATGCGCAGTGGGCCAATTACAAAAAGATTATGAATCAAACGGTTGAGCTCGCGAAACAGGGGAAAAATGCCGAAGCTTTGAGCTACTATGAAAAAGAAGGTTCGCCGGCAACCCGCGGGCTGCGCGATGCTTTCCACAACCAGCAGCAGAAGGTCAACGAACAGGCTGAGGCCAATGAACAGGCCAGCCGCGATGCCAACAGCACGGCGGCTATGATGATTATGGTGGTTACGCTGGTAGCACTGCTGGTGCAGGCAGGTGCCAGCCTTATGACGGCACGCAATATCACTAATGCCCTTGATGCAATGCGGGCCGTATGTGAAAAACTCCGTGATGGCGACTTCCGTGGTACGGCACTGGCCCTTAACCGTGGCGATGAATTCGGGCACTTGTCCCGGGTCCTTTCGGAGATGCAGCAGAAACTTGGCACCTATATGCGGGGCATCAGCAACGCCATCAAGGATATCAGCTCGTCGTCGGGCAACCTGAAAGAGGCTTCCATGCAGTCGGCCCAGGCATCGGTCCAGTCGGCGGAGTCCGTCGGTGAGGCTGCTCATCTGGTTATTGAACAGGAAAACAAGATTAAGGAAAGCCAGGATCTTTTGTTGAAGGTCAATGCTTCGATTCAGACCATGCGTGCCCATGCTAATGCGGTAACGACGAATTCCATGACAGCTGCCGATGAGGCCAAACAGGGCAATAAGGCACTGGAGACCTCCGTCCGCGAAATCCGCGATGTGGAGGCAACGGTCAGCAGCACAGCCGAAATGGTAGGCCGTTTGGGCAACCGTTCCGAAGAAATCGGTGCAATCGTTGATACGATTTCGGAGATTGCCAGCCAGACGAACCTGCTGGCGCTCAACGCTGCCATCGAGGCAGCTCGTGCCGGCGAGCAGGGCCGTGGCTTCTCGGTCGTGGCTGAGGAAGTCCGCAAACTGGCGGAGCAGTCTGAGGAAGCCGCCCAGAAGATTGCCGAGCTCATCAACGCGATGCAGCAGGATACCTCTGAGGCCGTTGAATCCATGAAACAGGGCTGTGATGCTGTTGTGTCTGGTGCTAAATCCGTTGAGGAACTCCAGGCCGTATTCAACCGCATCCATGACTTGGTACAGGATGGTGCCGAGAAGACGAAGGAGATGGATGAAGCGATCCGCATGGTAAATAAGGATGCGCAGAACATCTCTGATTCGGTCACCGAGGTCAGCAGCAAGGGCCAGGAAGTGTCCGAGCATATGGAATCTGTATCGGCAGCAACCGAAGAGCAGTCCGCTTCTTCGGAGGAAATTGCCTCTGCCAGCGATACCCTTTCCCATATGGCAGCCGAGCAGGAGCAGGCACTCAAGCAGTTTAGATTCTGATATAGTTTTATATACTTCCGCCAAGGTCATGCCACTAGGGCATGGCCTTGTTATTATTTTTTCTTTGACCTATTGACTTTTTGTCTATTTGATTTATAATAAGAGTTGAAAAGAGGGAAACCTCCTGAGATAAATCAATACCATGAGCTGTTGAAACTTATGGCGCAGTCTTGAAAGGGGCGACAGTTATGTTTGGTTTAGTTCCATTTGGTGCAAGAAACAATCTCGCAAAGAGCAGTGAGCGTCCACAGTCGATTTGGGATGTATTCGATGAACCATTTTTCAAGGATGATTTCTTCCCGGCTATGAACAATTGGAATAGCGCGGGCGGCATGCGCGTCGATGTCAAAGACAACGGAAGTAGCTATGAGCTTACGGCCGACTTGCCGGGAATGGCAAAGGAAGATATTCATCTGAGCTATCAGAACAACTATCTGACCATATCGGCCCAGAAGGATGAGTCGAAGGAAGAAAAAGATGAGGCTGGAAACTACATCCGGCGGGAGCGCCGCTCCGGCTCTATGAGCCGTTCCTTCTATATCGACAACATCGATGAGGCCCGCGTTACGGCAGAATTCAAGGATGGTGTTCTCCATGTGAATATGCCGAAGGCCGCGGAGGTTCAGCATTCCACAGAAATTGAGATAAAATAAGCCTTCTAAATAATTCCCTAAACATAAATTCACAGTGAAAAACCGGCTGACAGAAAGTCAGCCGGTTTTTCGCGTCCGGGTTTATGGAATTTGTTTGCTGGCCCCGGGACCGTCCTGGGAGACCGATACTTTGGTATCGGCAAAGGTACGCATGTCATTTAGCATGTGCAGGGCGGCTTCCGTGATATTTAGGCCCAGGGCGGCGATAATGCCGCCGGGCAGGGTGATATCAGCCTGCAGCAGTGCCGGCTGGATATGGAGAATATAGGGCCGGACTTCCGGACATAAAAGCTCGGTGTAGCGGGCGATGATTTCCGTGGCTTCATCGTCAAGCAGGATAAAGCTGCTATTGTGGGCGGCGGCGATGATAGCGCCGATAATGGCCCCAATGGCTGGCTGATAGGCTTCGGGAGCCTTTTGCAGGAATTCGTCCGCCGCGTAGCGCAGACTGCCGTCTGGATTCAGCAGGGTAGTTGCAAATTCCGTAGCTGCCGTTCCAAAGGGGGCATCTTCGTCCAGTTCCGTCAGGGCCAGCCCCAATAATGGGTAGGTCAGGGACAGGTACTCAGCCTGTTCGCGGCCAAAATCAAAGGCGGCGGTGGGGGGCAGGCCATCCCGCAAATGGGCCAGGGTCACTTCAGCGCCGGCATGCTGGGCAAAGGCCGCGGTGAGTTGGGCCTGCAGGGAATTCGTCTGGCGGCCGGTGAAGACCAAAAGTGCCCGTTCCATGCCGCACTCGGGCTGGTCACTGCCAATGATGCCGGCAACTTCGGCGGCAATCTGTTCCAGATAGCCGAGACTGTCCAAGGGTTTGGCCAGATTATTGATGCGGTGCTGGCAGTTATGGAGGGCCTCATAGTCCAGGTCCTGCATGGTGCGCAGGTAGAAATCAAAGGTTTTATCGGTAATCTTGGGGATGGTATGGCGCATGAATTCCTGATGAAATGGCGTTTCGACAGGTTCCTGGGGGAGCTTGTCGATTACATCCCAAGCGGAGAGCATTGCTTCTAGCATCGTGACCAAAATACTGGAGCCGCAGGCTTCGCCCAGTTTCAAATCCAGGTTCATCAGCGGCCGCAGGCCGAGTTTTTCCAGGGCAAAGGCATGGGATTTTTCCGCGCTGAGGTGGGAGGCAATCACATAGCTGATGGACTCCGGGGCGATGGCCTGGGCAATCAACGCGGCGGCACTGGTGTTGGCGCCATCGAGGATTACCGTGCCGTGACGGGCAGCGGCACCGAGGATAATACCGGCAATGGTGCCGAATTCAAAGCCGCCGATTTTGGTCAGAATATCGATGCCGTCGTTACGGTCAGGCTGGTTGATATCTAGGGCCTGTTGGACAATGCTTATCTTCTTTTGCAATCGTTCGTCGGAAATGTTGGTGCCCCGGCCCGTGGTCTCCACCGCCCGGCGGCCACAGCAGGCGGCGGTGATAGCCGCGCTGACGGTTGTGTTGGCAATGCCCATTTCCCCGGGCAGGATGCAGTCAAAGCCCTTGTCCATGACCTGATTGGCGATGTCGATGCCCGTTTCGAGGGCCAGGATGGCCTGCTTCCGGGTCATGGCGGGGCCTTTGGCAATATTGGCAGTGCCGTTGGCAATGTGACAGTCGATAAGCCCCGGAATGTCCGAAGCATCGGCGGCGATCCCCATATCAACGATGAGCAGCTCAGAATCGCAGTATTGGGCGAAGGCGTTGGCGGCGGCCCCCTGGTTGATGAGATAGTTGCGGGTCATTTGCAAGGTGGTTTCCGGAGGATAGGCACTGACGCCTTCTGCCGCCACGCCGTGGTCGGCACAGCAGATAATGGTGCATTTTTCTGGGGCCTGGGGATGGCGCTTTCCGGTTATGGAAAGATAGCGTAGTAAGAGGCCGCGGAGGCCGCCGAGGCTCAGGTCATCATCTTCCATTACCTGATTGATGCGCTTGGCGGCCGCTTGAGGAATTTCCTGGTTGGGTGGTTCGATGATGGCGATGGTTTGTTCCAGCAGGCTCATCCGATTTGCGCCTCCTTTGGCACTTGTTTTAGTGACAGACCGATGCGGTTGCGCTTTTCGTCAATGCTGATGACCATGACGTTCAGGACGTCACCGATAGACAGAACATCAAGCGGATGCTTGACGCGTTTTTTGGACAGTTCGGAAATGTGGATGAGGCCGTCCTGATGCAGGCCGATGTCGACAAAGGCGCCAAAGTCCGTGATATTGCGTACGGTGCCGCGCATGATGGTGCCCGGTTTGATATCGGACAGCTTGACAATCGCTTGACGGGTCAGCGGTGCAGGCAGGTCCTCACGCGGGTCGCGGCCAGGTTTCACCAGTGCATCGAGAATATCCTTGACCGTTGGTTCACCGGCATCCAGTTCTTTGGCGAGTTTGGTGATATCGACCAGTTTGCTTTTGGTGGCCAGCATGGCCAGCTGATTCTTGTCAGACAGATCCTGCAGGTCAAAGCCGAGTTTTTCGAGGATGGCTTCCGCCAGTTTATAGGATTCCGGGTGAACCGGTGTGTTATCCAGCGGCGATTTGGCCCCGGCAATGCGCAGAAAACCGGCACACTGGGTAAAGGCGGCGGGGCCGAGACGGGGGACCTTGAGCAGCTGGCGGCGGCTCATAAAGGTGCCGTTTTCGTTACGGTAGGCAACGATGTTATTGGCAATGGTGCTGTTGATGCCGGCGATATGCTTTAAAAGTGCGGCAGAAGCCGTGTTGAGGTCGACGCCGACATGGTTGACGGCACTTTCGATGGTAGCATCAAGCGTCTGGGAAAGTTCCTTCTGATTGACATCGTGCTGGTACTGGCCAACGCCGATAGCCTTCGGGTCGATTTTTACGAGTTCGGCCAGCGGGTCCTGTACCCGGCGGGCAATGGAGACAGCACCACGGATGACGACATCGTATTCCGGCAGTTCCTCCTTGGCAAGAGCCGAGGCCGAGTAAACGGAGGCACCAGCCTCGTTGGCAATGATGTAGTGCACATCGGTGAGGTTGTTTTCCCGGATGAGTTCTGCGGTGAACTGCTCCGTCTCATAAGAGGCCGTGCCGTTGCCGATAGAAATCAGCGTAACGTGATTTTTCTTGATGGATGCCAGTACTGTCTTGGCGGCTGCTTCCTTGGCGCGGTCGCTTTGGGTAACCTGCAGGACACCGTGGTCCAAAACCTGCCCGGTGGCATCGACGACGGCCATCTTGCAGCCATTGCGGTAGCCTGGGTCAAGCCCCATGACCGTATGGCCGGCCAGAGGTGCTTGCAGCAGCAGCTGGCGCAGATTTACGCCGAAAACCTTGATGGCCTGTGCTTCGGCTTCTTCGGTGAGCTGGGCGCGGATTTCGCGCTCGAGAGCCGGCAGCAGCAGGCGTTTGTAGCCGTCCTCGATGGCAGCGCGCAGGCAGTCATCAAAGATGGATGGCTGGCGGTGGATTTCGTTATAGATACGGCGGCAGTTCTCCTCGTGGTCGATTTCAAGTTTCACTTTGAGGGCGCCTTTTTTCTCGCCGCGATTAATGGCCAGGATGCGGTGGGAGGGGAGCGTGTGAACGGGTTCACGGTACTCGGCATACATTTCGAGTACCTGTTTATCCTCTTCGGCGGCATCCTCGCAAAGGCTCGTAGTGAGGATGGCCATGTTCCAGAGGCGATTGCGCATTTTCTTGCGCAGGGCAGCATCCTCCATGGTGGTTTCGGCCACGATATCCCTGGCACCGGCAAGGGCGTCTTCGGCGGTTTTGACGCCTTTTTCTTCATCCACAAAGGCGGCGGCTTCCGCAAGCGCCGAGCCCTTGGTCTGGGCCTGCAGCATCATGGCATTGGCAAGGGGCTCCAATCCCCGCTCCCGGGCCATCATCGCGCGGGTGCGTTTTTTCTGCTTATAGGGGAGGTAAAGGTCCTCCAGTTCCTGCAGTTTGGTGGTCTTCTCAATGGCCGTACGGAGTTCGTCGGTGAGCTTGCCCTGTTCCGCAATCTGGCCGAGGATTTCTTCCTGGCGCTTGGCTAGATTGCGCAGATAGGAAAGGCGCTCCTCTAACTGGCGCAGCTGTTCGTCTTCGAGAGACCCCGTAGCCTCTTTGCGGTAACGGGCAATGAACGGAACCGTGTTGCCATCGTCGAGCAGTTCGATAGCTGCCGCCACCTGTTTCGGGCGGACGTTCAGTTCCTTGGCGATAATCGTTTCGATATCTTTTGTAAGCATAAAATATGCACCATCTTTCTTGCAGTTTCGTTTTTCATTATACCACAGATATTTGTCTCATTACCGTTTCAGTGGTGATGCCATTTTGCGTTTTGTTTTTATAGAAAAGAGGAAAAATACGATATAATAGAAAAGAGTCTATTACCTTGGTTATTGGTAAAGGAGGAATTTCTTATGAAAAAGGTTTTAGCAGGTATCTTGTTGGGGGGCGTTTTGGCTGCGGCACCGTTGATGGCGCCGGCTCCCTTTGCAGTTTCCGTAGCAGAAGCTGGTACGGTGAAGACCTACGACGGTGCGTGGTTGGTAGAAATTGATGACTCTTCGGTCGCCATGGTAGGAACCAATCATGCGCATGTTGGAATTCGGTGCAAGAATCTGATTCCGGGCCGCAAAAACTATGACCCGTATACGGTGGTAGACGTCCGCTGGGGAAAGGGCGTGGATTGCCGCTATTTAAGCGGTGGTACGGTGAACAATAACATCGCCCTAGCAATTGCGAATTATATGAGTGAAAATTACTGATTGCCTCGCTCATTAGGCTGCGACGGAAAAGGGAAGGCAGTGAAGCCTCATAAATCAAGGAAGGAAGAAAAGTTTTGAGTATGAAAAAAGTATTATTTGTTTGCCATGGCAATATCTGCCGGTCGACGATGGCGGAGTTTGTGATGAAGGATATGGTGGCAAAGGCTGGGCTTACGGAGGAGATTCTTGTCGAGTCGAAGGCCTGCCGCACGGATGAGATTGGCAGTGATACGCATCCGGGGACAAAGCGGGTACTGACGGCTCATGGCATTCCCTTTACGCCGCGGCAAGCACGGCAGATTCGGCGCAGTGATTACGAGGAATATGACCTGATTATCGCCATGGATGATGAAAATATGTGCGATTTATCGCGCTTGACAGGCGGCGATCCGCAGGGAAAGTGCCACTTGCTGCTGGAATATGCCGGGGAATCCCGTGAGGTGGCCGATCCCTGGTATACGGGGAATTTTGAAGTCACCTATGCAGACGTTACGAAGGGATGTCGATTCCTGCTGGACAAAATTAAGCCGATGCGGTAATATAGATAGGTAATTGTGTATAGGAGTGTATCATTGTAAACCTAAAAGAGATACATTTCCGGCCGCAACGGAATTTTAATTAGAGAAGGTGCTTTATTGGAATCAAGAGGAAGTTTTTCGACCCGTCTGGGCTTTATTCTGGTTTCCGCTGGCTGTGCCATCGGCCTCGGTAATGTCTGGCGTTTCCCTTATATTACGGGAGAATATGGTGGCGCGGCATTCGTGCTGATTTATCTGGTGTTCCTGGCCATCCTGGGCTTGCCAATCATGGTGGCGGAGTTTGCCGTTGGCCGTGCGAGTATCCGCAGTGCGGCAATGTCTTTCGATGCGCTCGAACCGAAAGGGACAAAGTGGCATCTTTATAAGTATGGAGCCATTGCGGGCAATTTGCTCTTGATGATGTTCTACACCACGGTGTCCGGCTGGATGCTCTACTATCTCTATAAGATGGCTTCGGGTGGCATGGAAGGGCTGGATGCCGCGGGGGTTGGCGCTGTCTTTGGTGCTCTGCTGCAGGACCCGGTGACCATGGCTGGTTATATGATAGCCATCGTACTGCTCTGCGGCGGCGTCTGCTATTTAGGGGTACAGGCTGGTGTTGAGCGGATTACCAAATCCATGATGTCCTGTCTGCTGGTGCTCATGGTGGTGCTAGCGGTCAACAGCGTCCTGCTGCCAGGTGGCGAGGAAGGCCTGCGCTACTACCTGTATCCGGATTTCGGACGGTTAATGGAGTTTGGCATCAAGGAAGTCATCTTTGCGGCGATGGGCCAGGCGTTCTTCACGTTGTCCATCGGCATTGGTGCCTTAGCGATTTTCGGCAGCTACATTGGCAAGACCAAACGCCTAACGGGTGAGGCAATCTGGGTGGTTCTGCTGGATACTTTCGTCGCAATCATGGCGGGCCTCATTATTTTCCCGGCTTGCTTTGCCTATGGTGTCAATCCGGCCAGTGGCCCGAATCTGTTGTTCGTGTCGCTGCCGAACGTATTTAACGCGATGCCCTTTGGCCGCCTTTGGGGAACCTTGTTCTTCCTGTTCATGACTTTTGCCTCCATGTCGACAGTCATTGCGGTATTTGAAAACCTCATTGTCTGCTTCTTCGAGCTCTTGCACAAGAATCGCAAGACCATCATCCGTTGGGGGATTCCGGTCATCATTCTGCTGTCGATGCCCTGCGTGTTGGGCTTTAACCTTTGGAGCGGTTTCCAGCCGCTGGGCCCAGGTTCGGGGGTGCTTGACCTGGAGGACTTCTTTGTCAGCAACAATTTGCTGCCCTTGGGGTCGCTCGTCTATTTGGCGTTCTGCACGAGCCGCTATGGCTGGGGCTGGGATAACTTCATCAAGGAGGCCAACACGGGCAAAGGAACGGCCTTCCCCACCTGCGTGCGTTTCTATGTGACTTGGATTTTGCCGCTTATCGTACTCGTCATCTTCATTAACGGGTATCATGCGCTGTTTTTCAGTAAGTAAAAATGGGCTGTAAAAGCCTTGGCCTATGCCCCCGCTGACTTGGATTCGAGTCAGCGGGGGTATTGTATTTTGCCCAAGGCTGGATATTTTATTCTTGGCAAACTTTGAACATTGGCGTTATAATTATTTTTGGAATAATTCGATGCATATGAGACGTTAGAATGCATTGGCATTAGGAGGTTTATTCATGGAAAATAGGGAAACTGCGACTGCTGAATGGCGTTGCAGTTGCGGTCAGTCTGGCAACAAGGGCAATTTCTGTGTGAAATGCGGAAAGCCGCGTCCGATAAGCCAGCCACAACCATCACAACCGCAGCAGCCACAGCAGCCTATGCAGCAGCTGCCGCCGCAAAACCAGCAGGCCTATGGACATCCGCCTTACGGGCAGCAGCAATACAGTCAGCCACCTTATCAGCCGCAGTATCAGCAGCCGATGTATGGCCAGCCGGTTTATCAGCAGCCATACCAGCAGCCGGAGGACAAGAATAAGAACCTCAAAATCGGACTGGGGATTGCTGCCCTGATTTTGGTGCTGGTGCTGGTATTCTTTGCGATGAAGGAAGGCGCCCTGGGGGATGAACCGGCACCGAGCAACTACAGTTCCGTATCGAAAAACGGCGAGAAAGCGGCCCAAAACCAGAATGCCGACAAGAAGCAGGATGGCAGCCGCGAAATGCAGACAGATCTTTCCCTGGGAGGAATGGACCTGGGCATGACCGTGGCGCAGATGCACGAGACGCTGGGGCAGGAACTGTCCACGAAGCAGAAGGACGGTATGGTATTCTACCAATATCCGACCGTGGAGGTTGGTACCCGTGGGGATATCGTCACTTCCCTGGTATCGGAGACGGGCAGTGCCCTGACGAAACGCGGCCTGCATGAAGGCTCTCTGTTGCGTGAGGTAACGAACACCTATGGTACGGACTACATGAAGTCGGAGTATGGCGGCAAAGACCTTTACGAATACCGCTATACGGATCTTCAGGGACAGACGGGCATCCTGCGCTTTGCGGTAGTTCAGGGAACGGATACGGTTAACTACATCAGTATCCGCCGGGCTACGGAGTAACGCAGGAGAATCACTATGAATAAGAAAAAATGGGCAATCGCCCTAAGTTTTATGGTGGGGGCCTTGGCACTTTGTACCGGCTGTCAGCTGACCGCTGATACGGGCAGGGCGCTGGAGGATAAACCCGCTCAGACGCTGGATGAGCAGGTGGATACCATCGTGGAATCCATGACCCTACCAGAAAAAGTTGGGCAGATGGTCATGATTGGTATCTATGGTACCGATGTAAATGATGATAGTTTGTTTATGATGCATCAGTACCATATCGGCAATATCATCCTGTTTGACCGCAATCTGGAATCGGCTGAGCAGACCAAGGCCCTTACGGACCACCTTCGCCAGCAGGCCGAGCAGAAAGTGCCCCTCTTTATTGGGATTGATGAAGAGGGTGGGGCGGTAGTTCGTGGCAAGGCCTTTATCACGCCGCCGCCGTCCCAGCAGGAAATCGGCGCATCGGGGGATGTCACCCAGGCGGAAGGCTGGGCAGATAGGACCGCGCAGCAGTTAAAAAGCTTGGGAATTAATGTAAATTTTGCCCCGGTGGCTGATTTGGGCGGCACCCGCGGCCGCTCCTATGGAAAGGACCCCGGGCAGGTATCCAAATTCTTAGCGGCTGCAGCCCAGGGGTACGAGAAAAACCGGGTAATGTATGCCCTCAAGCATTTCCCCGGAATTGGCCGTGGAACGGTGGATACCCATCTTGATGTCTCATCCGTCATGGCCAGCCGTGAGGAACTCATGCAAAAGGATATCGTGCCCTTCAAGGACATAATCAGCAGCCGCGCGGATGAAGATTCCTTCATTTTGGTGGGGCATCTGAAATACAGGGCCTTTGACCCCGGCCGGCCGGCCAGCCAATCGCCAGCGATTGTGACGGACCTTTTGCGGAAGGAACTGGGCTATGATGGCATCATCATAACGGATGACCTGAATATGGGGGCCGTTGCCAAATACAGCAGTCCCCGCGACCGCGGCATCCAGTCGGTTAAGGCGGGCGTTGACATGATTATGATGTGTCATGAATATTCCTATGCAACGGAAGCCTATCTGGGGATTCTCGAAGCTGTCGAAACGGGTGAGATTCCGGAACAGCGAATCGATGAATCCGTAAAAAGGATTGTAAAAGCAAAATTATTGCACCAAGGGAAGGAGTAACCAATGGAAGAACAGCAGGAAAAACAGGCGGTACAGGAGCAGGAATGGACCTGCTCCTGCGGCCATAAGAATATGGGAAATTTCTGTGAGATGTGCGGCAAGCCGCGGGCGGCGGCAGAACCCGCAACGGACGTTAATGGTGAGGTGTCCGAGGATACCCAGCCCCAGCCGGTAATCACACCGGAGATGGAGGCGGCAGCCCAAGCTGCGTCCCAGGAGGAAGTACCGCCGGCACCCCAGCCCCAGCAGCCGCCAATGGATGCGACCCAGAGCATGCCGCCTGTGCGGGAACTTGCTCCTATGCCACAGCAGCAGCCTTGGCAGCAGGGCATGCCGCAGCAGCCGATGGTACAGCCCCAGTAGCCACCATACATGGCACCGCCGCCACCGCCGGGTTACGGCTATGGACCAATGCCGCCGAAAAAGAAACATACGACGCAGATTCTTATCGGCATCGTAGTAGCGCTCCTCATCGTTGCCGTAGGTGCCTTTGCCTATGTCCGCGGAGCGGAAGACCGCTATGTAGCCAAATGTGTCAAGGGCGAGGAAGTTGTCACCGAGGTGCAGAATCTCCTGAAAGAGACAAAAGACCTCAATGGTGACCCCGATGCCGATGCGACCAAGGACTTTGTTGTCCGCTTGGATAAAGCGGGCGAGAACCTGGATAAACTGGCCCGCGACCTCAAGTCTTCGCGTACTGGCAGCAAGTACAAGGATGCCAATCAGAAACTGGTTGAGGCCGTTCAGCTGGAGCGAAGCCTCATCGATGACACCAAAACAGTCGTCAATCAGCCTCTCGATAAGGGGACAGACGAGGTGGTAAAACGCGTTCAGGCCAACACCAAAGATTTGGCTGAACGTGCAGGCGAGATTCAGATTTCCAAGACGGATTTTGCCACGGCGATGCAGCTTAGTGCGCTACCCGATGATCTCAAGGCCTATATTAACAAGAAAAAGGCCATCGAGGAACAAAAACGTATCGAGGCCGAACGCCGTGCGGCTGAAGCCGAAGCCGCGCGTAAACAGGCCATCCGTGACCGCCAGGCTGCACGCAACCAGCGGATTATCGATGCTTCCAATGGCGTAGAATTCCTGGCCACCAGTGTTCGCCGCACCAGCGCAAATCGACTGGATATCGACGGCTATTTCTACAACGGTTCGTATAATTCCATCCAGAAAGTAAGCAGCATGACGCTGAATATCACGCTCTATAATAACGGTGCGCAGGTATATTCGGATCACTTCTATTTTTACAACGACATGTACCTCGGCTCGCTGAGTCCGAAAGGACGTCAGAACCAGAGCCTCTGGGTAACGACAAACGGTCAGTCGATTCCAGAGTTTGATGAGTTTGAAGTAAATTCTACGAACGTACATTGGACGTATTGGCGAAACTTCTAAAACGCAACAAAAAGCATGTGGACGATTCCACATGCTTTTTTGTTGCATTTAAAATTTAGCGATAAGATTAGAAGGCTGCGACGACAGCACCTTTGTATTTATCGTTGATGAAGGCCTTTACTTCCGGGCTCTGCAGAGCTTTGATGAGGGCCTGGATTTCCGGACGGTCTTTGTCCCCTTCGCGGACAGCAAGGATGTTGACATAGGGGGACGTGCTGTCCTCCATGAACAGGGCATCCTTCGTCGGAACCAGGTTAATCTGCATAGCATAGTTGGTGTTGATGACAGCGGCATCAACATCTTCCAGGGTACGCGGTACCTGAGCTGCTTCTACTTCCTGGAATTTGAAGTTGTGCGGGTTTTCGGCGATGTCCTGAACCGTAGCCTTTTCGCCGGCGCCGTCTTTAAGCTTCAAGAGACCTGCTTTTTCCAACAGCAGCAGAGCGCGGCCGCCGTTGGTCGGGTCGTTGGGAATGGAAATCGATGCGCCGTCTTTGAGCTCCTTGAGGTCTTTGACCTTCTTGGAATAGACGCCCATCGGCTCGATGTGAATGCCAGCAGCATTAATGAGTTTGACTTCTTTGTGTTCTTCCATGAAGTTCTTGAGGTACGGTTCATGCTGGAAGAAGTTGGCATCCAGCTCCTTGTCGTTCAAGGCCAGGTTCGGCTGAACGTAGTCGCTGAACTCGACGATGTCCAGTTTGATGCCGTCTTTTTCCAGCATCGGTTTTACAATCTCGAGGATTTCGCCATGGGGGACAGCCGTTGCGCCGACCTTCAGCGTTTTCATGCCCGAGGAATTCTGGGCTACGGCACTGGTGCCGGAGCTAGCAGAGTCACTGCCACCGCAGCCAGCGAGGGCAAGGCAGGCGACGGCAAGGGTCGCGATAAGTGCAAGAATCTTTTTCATAGGTAAGCCTCCTTGAAGTATAATCGGATTACTTTTTATCTAGTTTTTTCGCCAGGGTATTACCCACAAGCTGGACTAGCTGGACTAAGATTATGAGGATAACCACGGTGGCAATCATGATTTCCGGGCGGAAGCGCTGATAGCCGTAGCGGATAGCCAGGTCGCCGAGACCGCCGCCACCGATAGCACCGGCCATGGCGGATTCGCCAACCAGGCTGATGATGACGGTGGTGAGCTGGGCCGTGATGCTGGCCCGCGATTCCGGCAGCAGAACCTTCCAGATAATCTGGAAGGGGGTAGCACCCATGGACTGGGCGGCCTCAATAAGACCGTAGGGAACCTCTTTGAGGCTGGTTTCCACCTGACGGCCGATAAAGGGAATCGAGGCGATGACCAGCGGAACCATAGCCGCCGAGGTGCCGATAGCCGTGCCGACAATCACGCGGGTCAGCGGGATGATGGCCACCATCAAGATGATAAAAGGAATGGAGCGGATGACGTTGACAACGGTGCCCAGGCATTGGTTAAAGCCTGGGGCCTCCAGAATCTGGCCCTTGCTGGTGGTATGCAGCAACACGCCCAAGGGAATGCCGATTATGGAAGCAATGACCATGGATACCGCCACCATATAAACGGTTTCACCCAAAGCTTTAGTTAGCAGTGGAATCATGTCGGCGAACATAGCCAATCACCTCCTCCTTGAGATCTTTCGCCTGCAGATAGGCGAGGGCCTCCTGAACCCGCTCATGAGGGCCCGTGAGCCCGACAATCATGCGGCCAAAAGGCGTCGACCGGATTTGGTCGAGGTTGCCAAAGAGCATGGTGGTCTCCACCTCCGGGAAGTTCCGTATCATACCGGCGATAACCGGGTCATCGGCCCGTTCCCCGATAAAGGTCAGCCGCACTAAGAGATAAGCATCAGGGGCTGGCTCCTGGGAAACAATGCCGCCGCGGAAGGCCGCTGGCAAATCGTTCGAGAGCAGAACGCTGATGAACTCTTTCGTGATGGGCTGCTGGGGATTCGTAAAGACATCGATGACCGAACCCTGCTCGGCAATGACGCCTTTGTCGATGACGGCGACTTTATCGCAGATATCCTTGACGACCTGCATCTCATGGGTGATGACCACCACCGTCAGTTGCAGCTTGCGGTTGATGTCGCGAATGAGTTCGAGAATCGCCTTGGTGGTCTGCGGGTCAAGGGCACTGGTGGCCTCGTCACAAAGCAGTACCTTTGGCTCACTGGCCAGTGCCCGGGCGATGCCGACGCGCTGCTTCTGGCCACCGGATAACTGCGAGGGATACTGGTCCGCCTTGGCCTCCAGTCCCACCAGCTTCAACAGGGGCCGTACCTTTTCTTCGATTTTGTCGGCAGAAATTCCTGCTAATTTCAACGGGAATGCAATGTTCTCATAAACGGTAGCCGACGAAAGCAGATTGAAATGCTGGAAGATCATACCGATATCCTTGCGGGCTTCCCGCAGCTCACGGGCAGACATCTTCGTCAGCTCCTTGCCATCGACGAAGACCTGGCCGGCTGTGGGCCGTTCCAGCATATTGATGCAGCGCACCAGCGTTGACTTGCCAGCGCCGGACAGCCCGATGATGCCGAAAATCTCGCCGCGCGCAATCTCAAGGTCGATTCCCTTGAGTGCCTTGACCGGCCCGCTGGGGCTGTCATAAGTCTTCTCTATATGAGAGAGCTTAATCATAAGCACATTTCCTCCAATTCCTATTAGTATTATATGTTTTGAATATAACACAGGGTTGACAACTTGTCAACTGACAAACCAAGGTTATTTCGCTCTATACATATGCAAAAGACATTATATCATTAAATACGCACCAGATGCACAAATTTCACGATATATTTTATCGATGCGCACCATAGATTTTTCCTTTGGCAGAAATGCATCAGGAGCAGCCATAATTATCTTCCATTACCTTGACAGGGATAGGTTGGCGTGTTATCATCAAGATAACGAATGAGAAACAAAAGATGCGAAAACCCCGTTAATCAGCTTAGGACCTGATTAACGGGGTTTTCTACGTTTTTTGATTAATCTCAGTGCGTCAACCACCACTCAAATATTTTGAGTAGCACACCGACGATTAACGGAGCAACGATGAGCTCAACGAATTTCTTGAGAAACAAAAGATACACCTCCTTCCTTTGGAGGCTGTATATAGCATATCATATATGAAAAGGAATAGGAAGATCGTTTGTTTGGTTGGTTCCATGTTTTTTTATAAAAGGGTTGACAACTTTACATACGAATGCTATTATCGTATGTAAAGTTGTAAATAACAAAACACATATCACACATAGTTGATGACGAGAAAGAGTACGTTTGCGTGATGACCTATAGCGAGCCGGGTATGGTGAAAGCCGGTGGGATAGCGGGAGCGGAAAATCATCTCCGAGACATGGCGCCGAACGGCAGCGATTCGCTGTCAGTAAGTGGCCACGGCAGCTCCCCGTTACAGGAGCCGCGTATGATGGTACGTTGATTCCATGAGGAAATGATATCGATACTGCCAGAGTACGTAGTAGAGCGCCATAGCGGATAAAGCTATGGAATCTGGGTGGTAACGCGGATATAACGTCCGTCCCTTTACGGGGACGGGCGTTTTTTATTTTATCAGCACTTAGGAATTTATTTTAGGAGGAATCATCTATGGAAAATCTGGACCTTGACAGACTCAAACGCAAGCGGGACTGGCGGATCATCCTGCCGGTATTCTTAGTCTCCATCATCGCCTGCATTGACCGCGTCAACGTGGCCTATGCCAAGCTCACCATGACCCAGGACCTTCCCTGGATTACCCCGGAGGTATTCGGTGCCGGTGCTGGCATCTTCTTCGTGGGCTACCTCATCTTCGAGATTCCCGGCTCTCTGGTGGCAGCGAAATTCTCGGCTACCAAATGGATTGCCCGCATCATGTTCACCTGGGGTCTGGTCTGCGTGGCCATGGCCTTTATGACGACCCAGTTCCATTTCTATCTCTGTCGCTTCCTGTTAGGCGCTTCGGAGGCAAGCCTCTATCCGGTTATCTACTCCATCCTGTTCCCCCGCTGGTTTACCGCGGCGGAACGCTCCCGGGCCACTAGTCTGATGCTCACGAGCCTTTTGCTCTCGAACATCATCGGCGCGCCGCTGGCTGGTGTCCTCTTAGAGACTTCGTTCTTCGGTATGCATGGCTGGCAGGAACTCTTCATCCTCGAGGCCGTTCCGGCCTTGGCTTTTGCCGTATTCTTCTTCTTCTGTGTCAAAGACCGTCCGGATCAGGTTCATTGGCTCACGGCGGCTGAGAAAAAATACCTCACGGAAAACTACGAAGCCGAGCAGGCCGCTATGCAGGGCCGCAAGAAATACACGGTCCTCAAAGCCTTCAAAGACCCAAAAGTCCTCAAACTCTGTCTCATTTACTTCCTCTGGGTCGTTGGTTTCTGGGGCTTCTATTTCTGGATGCCGACGGTGCTCAAAGAACTCTCTGGTCTTTCGACCTCGCTCCTGGGCGGTGCTATCGCCATCCCCATGACGGCGGCACTCGTTGTGCAGGTCATCATCGGCTATACCTCCACGCGTACGGGGGATAAAGTCTGGCATGTAGCTGGCGCCCTCTTCGTCGGTGCGGTTGGCCTAGCCTGCTCCCCCCATGCGGGCAGCCTCGGCATGGCCCTCTTCCTCGTCTGCCTCTCGGCTATCGGTATCCATGCTGCCATGGGCGTATGGTGGACCATTCCGACGACTTTCCTTACGGGACCGGCTGCAGCCGCATCGGTCGCCCTCATCAACAGCTGCGGCAACATCGGCGGCTGGGTGGGCCCCAACATGATGGCATGGGTCAAAACCACCACCGGTAATTTCGACCTCGGGTACTACATCATGGGAGCCTTCATGTTCCTCTCTGGCCTGCTGGTTCTTTCTATTAAATATAAGTTCAACGGCCAGGTTCGCGAAGATGCCGACCCCGTAGCCAAAGTGGCGACGGTTGACGCTTGAGAATAAATAAAAATGTTGTATATTTTTTGCAGCCGAAAGGCTGCTTTTTTTCTTTTCGCGTCATGTATAAAAGTGAGAGGGGCAAGGAACCACTCCTCGAGAAACTACCATCCCATATAGAAAGGAAGTAATCCAAATGGCAAAACGCAAAGACAACACCACCAAACTCATCTTCAAAGTCGTCATTGGCCAGACGGCCGATGGCAAAGAAAAGCTGGCCCAGCGCACCTATAGCAACATCAACGCCGAGCTCACGGACGATCAGTTCTATGCGGTAGCCCGTGCACTGGCCGAGTTCCAGACGGGCACGGTCAGCGCCTACATCCGTCAGGATGCCAGCAGCATCGTAGCGTAATCGTAGATAGCGAAAGGAGAATGCATTATGAAATCCACACTCAAAATCCTCATGAATCTGGCCAACGGCAAAACGACAACGATTACGGTCCCGAATCCCCGTGCCGACATCACGAAGGCGGATATCGATGCCTTCGTTGAGGCCATCACCTCCACGAAAGCACTGATTGTCGCCGGCTATCCGGCCGTGGGCCTCAAAAAGGCTTACATCCAGAACGTGGACGATCAGGAAATCGTCGCATGACCATGGAAAACACCATCCTGACGGCAATATCCACCGTTGGCTTCCCCATCGTAGTCACCTTCTACCTGCTAACCCGTTTCCAGCGTTCGATGGATAACTTCACCGAGCAGCTGGCAAACCTGGTAAAAGAACTTCAACGCCGCCCTTGAGATAGAGAAAGGCTCCCTGCAGCTTGCGGGGAGTCTTTCGTGTGAAAAACAATGCAAAACCAATTGTAATTTATATTTAATCAATTTATAATAATAACAAGGCGTCTAATGTTTCACACCTGTATTAAATAATGGAAAAGAGGAATCCATCCATGATTTATCCAAACCAACATGAAGTAAGCGCCATTGTTCCCTTTACTGCCGAGGATGGCGGAGAGGGAACGAAAATCTTGACCAGCAGCGGAGAGAGCATCCTGCAGGAGAATCGGACGGTGAGCTACATCGTCCGGCACTATGCCGAGAACGAGGACAAGACCTTGCGACTGATTGGCCACCACTATGCCCCGAGTCTGGGGGCACGCCATGCTTTTCTGCTCCCCATATCCCTCGATATGCTTCTGGTGGGATTAAAGTACCGTACCCCTGGCTACAGCAGCCATCACCGGACTTGGGCCTACATCAACATCGGCCATGTGGAAAGACTCCATGCAGACCCGGAAAACAAACGGAACAGCTACATTGAACTCACGGGAGGAAGGCCCCTGCATTTGCTATGGTCGGTGGCAACGGTGCGGGAGAAACTGGTCGAGGCCCAGTACATCTATCTCCGGCAGCTTCAGCATACAAGGCTCATCCTGCAACGCATTGACAACCATATGCTGCGCAAAGGAATGGAACCGGGTTGGTTAGGAGAAAAGTCCTAACAATACAACAGATAGCTAAGATAATACGCCTAGATGATTCGAAATAATCGAATTATCTAGGCGTTTTCTTGTGTGTAAAATTGACATAAAAGTACACGAAATATATAATTGCAATAGGTGCGTATAGATAATAGTGCATATTAAAATATAAGAAGAAATAGGGGAGAACAATCACATGGAAAAAGAAGAAAGCATCGACCTCGGCAGACTCCTGCAGATCATGATCGGGCGCAAGAAAGTAGTAGGCAGCATCATCGCCGTCTGCACCATCCTCGCCGTCATCATAGCCTTCATCCTGCCGAAACAGTATGAGTCCACCACCCTCGTCCAGACCCGCAGTGCTGGCAAGGATATCGGTGGTGCCGCCGCCATGGCCGCTGCTATGGGGATAAATCTTGGCAGTTTGGGCGGCGGCAGTTCTAATGCATCGCCGCTTAACTATATCGAACTCATGAAATCCCGCCGTGTCCTCGACCCGATTATCGACCAGATAGACTGGCCCGATGAGAAGAAAAAGCCGGAAGCTAAAGAGTTTGCGAAAAAGAACCTCAAAATAGAGAACACCAAGCAGACCAACCTCATCACGGTAACGGCTACAGGACGCACACCGGAGGAGGCCCAGATGATTTCCCAGGGGGTAGTGGATAACTTCCTTGCCATGCAGACGGAAAACAGCCAGCAGACCCAGAGCCTGCTCGTAACCTTCCTCAACGACCGCATCGAAAAGGCCAAACAAGAAGCCGACGATGCCGCCGCCAAACTTGCCGCCTACTCCAAGGAAAACAAAATCTACAGCCCCACGGACCAGGCAAAACTTGCCATCGAGCAGTTAAATGCCTACGACAAGACCATCGGGGAAATGCAGGTCAAACAGAAATCGGCCCAGGCACAGTACGATGTTGCTACGCAAAAACTCGGTGAGCAGAAAGCCGGTGCCAGAAACTTCAACATCAATGACAACAGTACGGTCCAGAGCATCCGCTCCCAGATTGTCAAACAGGAAGTCGATCTCGTCGGCCTTCGGCAGAAATACACTGAAAATCATCCCAACGTAATTGCCGCCAAGAACCAGCTGGCCCAGCTCCAGCAGGCCCTTACCGATGAAGTTGGTGCCGTCGTTGGCTCCAACGCTGCTAGCCTCAACGCGGCCCAGATGGAAATCCTCAAGAACCAGGCAGTAGCCCAGGCCGAAGCCAGTGCCGCCAGCGCCAGCGAAGAAGCCATCAAGGCGAAAAAATCCGAAAAAGAAGCCGAAATCGGCAAACTCCCGGATGCCATGATGAACTATATCCAGCTGGAAAGCGATGCCAAAATCAAACAGCAGATATACCTGAGCCTCGTCCAGCAGTGCGAGCAGGACAAAATCCAGGAAGCTATGGAATCCATGGACATCCAGATCATCGACGCCGCTAATCTCCCGGATGAAGACAAGCCAGCCGCACCGCGCAAAAAGCTTATTGCCGCCATAGGTTTCGTCATTGGCTGTCTGATTAGCTTTGGGTATGGACTGATTTGCTATAAACGAGAAGAGGTCTGACGTGTTGACATATCTACAACGAATACGAGATAAATTAAAATTGCTATTGATCGACGCCATAATCTTGGCTGTAATGCCCTTGGTAGCCTTACTGCTCCGTTTCGAGGGAACAGTTCCCGCCGCCGAATTCGACACCTTCCGGGCATGTCTTCCCTGGATGGTGCTGATTTCGTTGGCTATTTTCTACTTCTATGGCATGTATCACCGTATCTGGCACTATGCCCGGATACGTGACCTCATTGCGATAATCGGCGCCATTACCCTGTCCCAAGCCATTGTCTTCTTGGTGATATCCATGGCGGCCATTTCCGTGCCGCGCAGTGTCATCATCCTGACCTGGCTGCTCACGATTTGCGCCGTAGGGGCCAGCCGTCTGGCTTACAAAGTCAATCTGGACTTGGTGACAGAATCCCAGGGAGACCGGAAAAATCTCCTCATCGTCGGCGCTGGCGATGCCGGTGCTATGCTGGTGCGCGAATTAGAGCAAAAAGCCACCGCCACCATCTGCATCGTCGGCTTCGTCGACGATGACGAAAAGAAACAAAAAGGAAGACTTGCTGGTTTTCCTATACTTGGCACCATCAGCGAGATTCCTAGAGTGGTACAGGAAAACAAAATCGACAAAATCGTTATCGCCATACCCTCGGCGGATGGCGATACCATCCGCCATATTGCTATGCAATGTCGCAAAACGGGGGCAAAAGTCCGCATCATGCCGGGCATCTACGAAATGATGACCGACGAAGTCGGCATGGGAGAAATGCGCGAAATCCGCTTGGAGGATTTACTGCGCCGCGACCCCATTCATCTCGACTTTGCCAAGATAACCAACTACATAGCCGGCAAAACGGTGCTAATCACCGGCGCTGGCGGTTCTATAGGTTCCGAGATTTCCCGCCAAATCAGCCGGGTAGGAGCCAAGGAAATCATCCTCCTAGGCCGTGGGGAAAACAGCATCTACGAAATCCATCAGGAACTCAAGCGGAAATTCCCGGAGCAGCGCTATCATACGGTAATCGCTAACATCACAGATAGAGACCGTATGGAACGGGTTTTTAAACGATTCCAGCCTGAGGTTGTATTCCATGCTGCGGCGCACAAACATGTTCCGCTTATGGAAATACAGCCTGAAGAAGCCATCAAAAACAATGTCTTTGGCACGAAAAACGTGGCAGAACTAGCCGATGTAAATCACGCGGAAATCTTCGTGTTGATATCCACGGACAAAGCCGTAAATCCAACCAGCGTCATGGGCGCTACCAAACGCACGGCAGAGCTGGTCTTGCAGGAAATCAACCAGCACAGCAAGACAAAGTTCGTCACCGTAAGATTCGGCAACGTTCTCGGCAGCCGCGGCAGTGTGGTGCCACTTTTCGAAAAACAAATCGCCGCAGGTGGCCCGGTAACGGTTACCCATAAAGAAATGACTCGGTTCTTTATGACCATACCGGAGGCAGTCCAGCTGGTACTCCAAGCAGGCAGCCAGGCCGAAGGCGGCGAGGTATTCCTTTTCGACATGGGAAAACCTGTAAAAATCAAAGACATGGCCGAAGACCTGATAAGACTCCACGGCCTCACCCCGGGCGAGGACATCCAGATAACCTACACGGGCCTAAGACCAGGAGAAAAACTCTACGAAGAACTCCTGACCAGTGAAGAAGGTACAACCAGTACCAAACACAAGAAAATCTTCAAGGCCCAAATACAGCCGCTGGATGAGGAAGATTTAAAACAAAGCCTGCAAACACTCAAAGAAACCGTAGATAGAACGGTAATCTTGCAGACGTTAAAACATATGATACCGACTTATAAAAGCAAGCAATTGGAAGAAGGAATTGAAAAATGAAATCCCGTCAAATAAGCTTTTCCCCTCCTGACATTACGGAGGAAGAAATCAAGGAAGTTGCCGAAGCTCTGCGTTCCGGCTGGATAACCACAGGCCCTAGAACAAAGAAGCTGGAGGCACAAATCGCAGACTACTGCCATACGAGCAAGGCAGTCTGCTTGAACTCCGCAACCGCAGCACTTGAGCTAACGTTGCGCGTGCTCGGCATCGGAAAAGGGGATGAAGTAATCACCAGCGCCTATACCTACACGGCATCAGCCAGCGTCATTGACCATGTGGGGGCAAAAATCGTATTGGTAGATACCGCTAAAGACAGCTGGGAAATGGATTATGATGCGCTGGAGAGAGCCATCACCGGGAAAACCAAGGCGATTATCCCCGTCGATTTGGGGGGTGTTCCCTGCGACTATGACAAGCTAAAAGCCATTGTCGAGGCGAAAAAAGACCTATTCCAGCCGAATAACAAAATCCAGCAGGCCATGGGCAGGATTGCTATTACCGCAGATGCTGCCCATGCCTTTGGAGCAAAATACAAAAGTCAGTCCATTGGTTCCGTAGCAGACTTTACGAGTTTCTCCTTTCATGCCGTGAAAAACTTCACCACAGCTGAAGGAGGTGCTGTAGTCTGGAAAGACATCGATGGGGTAGACAACGAGGAAATCTATCATCAGTATCAGCTCTTTAGTCTTCACGGGCAGTCAAAAGATGCCTTGGCCAAAACAAAACTTGGGGCCTGGGAATACGACATCAAAGGGCCGTGGTACAAATGCAATATGACCGATATCATGGCGGCAATTGGGCTCGTCCAGATGAAACGCTACCCGGCAATGCTGGAGCGGCGAAAAGAAATTATCGGCAAATATAATGAAGCATTCAAGGGGATGTCGATCCAGACACTAACGCATTATAGCGAAGACCATCAGAGTAGTGGGCACCTTTACTTAGTTCGTTTGCTGGGATTAGGAGAGGCAGAACGAAATGCTTTCATCACTAAGATGGCAGAGCGTGGTGTTGCCACGAATGTCCATTATAAACCATTACCGATGCATACGGCATACAAGAATCTGGGTTTTGATATACAAAACTATCCGAATGCCTATGAGCAATATAAAAATGAAGTCACACTGCCACTGCATACCAAGTTGACGGATAAAGATGTGAACTACATTATTGAGAATTTCAAAGAAGTATATCAGGAAGTGAATGCATGATTCTGCGCAAATGGGAAGACCTGCCGGCAGAGATGAAAAATGAACTGGTACGCCCCTATTATGAGTATTTGGCAAAACATAAAATGACACTGGCAATGAAGTTTTTGCTGGATAAAATACTCGCGGCGATTCTATTGCTGGTTTTATCCCCTGTATTTTTTATAGTAGCGATTTGGATTAAAACGGATTCGCCTGGTGAAGTGTTCTTCCGCCAAGAGCGTATAACCCGCTATGGGAAGAAGTTTCGCATATACAAGTTTCGTACCATGGTAAAGAATGCAGAGGCTTTGGGTAGTCAGGTAACAACCAACGCAGATATGCGTGTAACAAAAGTCGGTAAGAAAATCAGAGCTTGCCGATTGGACGAAATCCCGCAGCTCATAAACATTCTAAAGGGAGAAATGAGTTTTGTGGGTACGCGGCCGGAGGTGCCAAGATACGTGAAGTACTATACCGATGAAATGTATGCAACTTTGCTACTTCCTGCGGGAGTGACCAGTGAGGCAAGCATCGAGTATAAAGACGAAGAACGACTTCTAGCAGAAGCAGATAATGCAGATGAAGTCTACATGGCAAAAGTGCTGCCGGAGAAAATGCGTTGGAATTATCGAGGCATCAAAAAGCAGGGGATTTTTGAGGATTTAAAGATAATGCTTAGAACAGTGGGGGCTGTGGTTTGAAAGTTAGTATAAGCGTTGTAGCATTGAATGAAGAAAAATATTTGCCGACTATACTACAGGATATAGTGAATCAAACGTATTCACATGAAGATATGGAAATCTTATTGGTAGATAGTATATCGCAAGATAGAACAAAAGAAATAATGATGGAGTTTGCGGAAAAATATCAAGATGAATTTTGGCAGATAAAAGTGCTTGATAACGTAGGTAGGAGATTGGCAAATGGCTGGAATACTGCGCTAAGAGCATATGAGGGTGAAATTATTGTTCGCGTAGATGCACACGCACATATTCCAGACGAATTTATTGCTAAGAATATAGAGCGATTAAAAAAAGGTGAATATGTATGTGGGGGGAGAAGGCCAAGTATTGCAGAGGATGACTCATTCTCTGCAAAGTTATTATTAGCGGCAGAAAGTGCTGTGTTTGGTAGTGGCATATCTCCTTTTCGTAATAGCGAGAAAAGCGGGTATGTAAAGTCTATATTCCATGGAGCTTATCGCCGGGAGATTTTTGAGGCGATTGGTTTTTTTGACGAACGTTTGGGGCGCACAGAAGATAATGATATTCATCAAAGAATCAGGGCGGCAGGATATAAGATTTTTATGGATAAGGATATCGTTTCTTATCAGTATGTAAGACCAACCTTGGGGAAAATGCTTAGACAGAAGTACATGAATGGTTATTGGATTGGAAGAACAATTTATGTTAATCCGAAATGTTTAAGTATATATTATTTTATGCCGCTGATATTTGTGTTGTCGCTGCTTGTAGCATGTGCGTTATATGTAAATAGATGTCCGGAATTGCTGATTGCAATATTAACGGGGTATAGTGTTACTGCAGTATTTGTGGCAGTTGTAACAGTGAATAAATACCGAGGCGATATAAGGTATTTGTTGATAGTTATTGTTTGCATGATGATACATGTAAGTTATGGAATTGGTACATTACGTGGGATATTATCATTGAAAAGGTGAGACGAATATTGTAACGTGAATATATTTGATTGGTCATGTCAAAAAATATCAAATATATTAAAAAAATAGATAAGAGATAGATAAGATCTTGATGACGATTGGTGGGGGAGAGATGTTATATGAAAGTAGTAGATGATTAAAATAAGCTAGACAATATAAAGCTTTTAGATAAAAGATAAGACATGTTTGTTATAAAAGGTTCAGATGGATGTTTCGTTCTTAATCATATGACGAAAAATGATGTTGTAATTTTGAGGGCTATTAATATTAAGGAGGGAGAAGATGATGAGTATGGAGGAGAAAATGCTTTCTATATATGTTAGTTCATATGATGGAGCGGAGGATTTATGGCAGACTTTCTTTGATATCTTTTTTACGTATTGGAGAGAGTGTGAGTATGATATATATTTGATTAATAATGAAAAAAAATTTAAGTATGAAAAAAAAGAAATAAAAACGGTACCGATGGTTATTCATACCGGAGTGGAAATAAATTGGTTTTATAGAACAATACAATCTTTAAAGAAAATAAAAACAAAATATGTTCTGTTTATGTTGGAAGATTATTATTATAGCCGAAAACAATACAATGAAGAGTATGAAAAAATAATAAGTTTTATGGAAGAACATAATGCATGGTTTTATCAATTGACAAATAAACCTGAAATAAAAATGAAAATAAACGGCGTAGTAAAAATAGCGAATGATATTAATTATCCTGTTAATTTACAACCGGCAGTATGGAATCGGGAAAAGTTGATAAAAGTATTAGAGGAGATAGATGGAGTAACACCATGGGATTTTGAACTTTATTTTAAAAAAAATAGTGAAGTTGGTGATGGTTCATATATACCTGGAGCTTATTATGATGATCGGGATATTATGGGATATAAAAACGGTGTGTTAAGAGGGCGCTGGATAAGATCAACGATTGAGTTTTATAAAAAGAGAGGGATAAAAATATATACAGGAGAGCGCGAGCGATTATCGCGGTGGAAGGAATTTAAGTTTTGGTGTGCGGGAAAGATGAGTACCAAATTATCAGCAAAAGAAAAAAGGGTTATAAAGCGGCTCCTTTCAATCATAAAGTTTAAATATTTGGAGTGAAAATATAATGGATGTATTTAAAAATAAAACATTGTTAATAACGGGTGGCACTGGAAGCTTCGGAAATGCTGTGTTAAAAAGATTTTTAAAAACAGATATAAAAGAAATAAGGATTTTTTCGCGAGATGAATTGAAACAAGATGATATGCGACATAAATATCAAAGAGAATATCCAGAGTATAGTGATAAAATTAAGTTTTATATAGGCGATGTTAGAGATATAAATTCTGTGAGAAATGCAATGCATAATGTCGATTACATTTTTCATGCCGCGGCACTGAAACAGGTGCCATCATGTGAGTTTTTTCCATTAGAAGCAGTTAAAACGAATGTGATAGGTACAGATAATGTGCTAACAGCGGCAATAGAATATAAGGTGAGAAAGGTAGTATGTTTGTCTACAGATAAAGCGGCATATCCAGTGAATGCAATGGGGACCTCAAAGGCGATGATGGAGAAAGTCATTGTTGCAAAGAGTAGGACGGTGGATCCTGAAAAAACAAGTATTATGTGTACTCGATATGGGAATGTAATGTGTTCTAGAGGAAGTGTTATTCCTTTGTTTATTAAGCAGATACAAGAAAATAAGCCATTGACGATAACATCCCCAACTATGACGAGATTTATTATGTCTTTAGATGAGGCTGTTGATCTTGTCATTTTCGCTTTTAAGAATGGTTCATCTGGTGATATTTTTGTGCAAAAAGCATCTGCGACAACTATTCGAGTTTTAGCAGATGCTATAAAAAAATTATTTAGATATGAAAAAAATGATAAGATTATTGGAATTCGACATGGTGAAAAAACATATGAAACATTATTGACAAATGAAGAGTGTACAAAGGCAATTGATATGGGGGATTTTTATAGAGTCCCTTGTGATAAAAGAGATTTGAACTATGATAATTATTATTCGAAAGGAGTGATGCGTAATGGTCTTACGGAATTTAATAGTAATAATACAAGACTGTTGACAGTAAAAGAGACAATGGATAAATTAATGTCTATATCAGAGATATCGGAAAAAATAAAAGGGATTTAATGATGAATATATTGATAACAGGAAAAAATGGCTTCATAGCTAAAAATTTATTGGAAACGCTAAGCGGTCAGCATAATGTTATGTCGATATCGCACAATGAATCAGAAGAATGTCTATATAGATGCTGCTCGAAGTGTGATGTGATTTATCATTTGGCAGCGGTTCAACGAAGTGAAAATGAAGAAGATTTTGTGAATGGAAATATTATATATACAAAAAAAATAATAGAAGCGATAGAAAAAAGCAAAAATCACGTGCCAGTTATTTTTTCGTCATCAACTGGGATAGAAAACAACAATATTTTCGCAAAAACAAAATTAGAAGCGGAAAAAATTTTGCGAGAATATGGGAAGAAATATGAAAAAAATATTGTTGTATTTAAATTAAATAATATATATGGAAAGTACGGAAAGCCGGATTTCAATAATGTGATAGCAACGTTCTGTAATAATGTTGCAAAATCAAGGCCTATACTTATACATAATCCTGCAACAATATTGAAATTGACGTATATCGATGATTTAATGAAAGATTTTATATATATATTAAATGATATAGATAATTATAATGATAGATATGATGAATATATACTTCCGTCAAACATTATAGAAAAAACGTTAGGGGATATCGTTAAAACAATTGGGGATGTTTGTAATGGAAAGGTGTATGATGAGTTTTCAGAAAGGATACAAAAAACATTAATGTCTTATTATAAATGAGTTTTGTGGGGTAATAGATATGAATCAGAGTATGATTGGAATAGTTATTTTAAATTATAATACGTGGGATTTGTCAATTAAATGTATTAAAAGTATAAAAAATCATACTGATGATTTATCGATAAGGATATATTTGGTGGATAATTGCTCGACACATGTTCCTACAAGTTCTGAGTTGGCGTTTATACGAGAAAATGGGGTGTTTATAAAAGCTCCGAAGAATAATGGATATTCTGCAGGAAATAATCTTGGACTAAAACGAGCTATAGATGATAATTGTGACTATGTGATGATCGTAAACACAGATGTAGAGTTTTGTGATGATTCGATAAAAGTGATGAAACTTTTTTTAGAAAATAATGATGCGGGAATTGTAGGTCCGCAAATATATAACAAAGAAAATGAGTTCATGCCGATTTACATGGTGAACAAATTGACAGCGATTGGGAAAATAAAGAATATTTTTTTAAAGACTCCGGTAAGAATATTTTTTCGAGAGTTCGAAAGAAAATTTATTTGCAAAAATGAGTTAGAAGCACCTTTGCATGTTTTTTCAGTTAGTGGATGTTGTTTTATGATAGATAAATATTGTGCCCAAAATATATATCCGTTAGATGAAAAAACTTTTTTGTATGAGGAAGAATATATATTAGGCATCATCTTAGAGAAAAAGGATATTAAAGCGTTCGTCATTCCGAATACGCATGTTATACATGCACATGGAAAATCAACTGAGCAAAATCCATTACGTTCATATCAATACTTTATCGAAAGCGAGCAGTATTATTTAAAAGAATATCTACATTCTGGGATGATTTGTAGATATATAATTTATTCGATAAGAATGATTGTTAAGTTTTTTAGACTTTTGAGATTATAAAGGTGACTTTATTATGATTAAAGGGTTGTTTATTTTATATGATTTTTCGACCAGAAATATTGATATTTCGAGTGGTATATCAAAAAAAATATATGCACAAAAAGAAGTTTTAGAAAGTTTACCTTGCAAGATGGAGTTTTATAATCCCTATGAATATAAAATGGATAATATTATATTTAGAGTTTGTAGGAGGTTGCCTCTGTGGGGGTATTTAAATAAACCTGTAGTAGAGTGTGATTATCAAGAATATGATTTTGTATATATACGAAAACCATGGCTGATGGATGTCGATACATTGTTCCTTTTGCGAAAAATAAAAAAAGAAAATAATAAAATAATTATTATAATGGAATTACCAACATATCCGTATGATTATGAAATGGAAAAAATAAGTATGTATCCTTTGTTAGTGAAAGATAAAATATATCGACATTTGTTAAAAAAATATGTAGACAGGATAGTTACATATTCTGAAGACAAGTCGATATGGGGGATAAAGACTATTTGCATAAGTAATGGTGTGAAAATGGATGAGAGGCTAGATGAATTTACAGAAAATGATGAAGTGAACATTATCGCAGTATCTAATTTGGCGTTTTGGCATGGGTATGATAGAGCGATAGAGGGGTTAAATAACTATTACTCATCAGGTGGAAAAGAGAATATAATTTTACATATTGTTGGTACGGGAAATGAATTAAAAAAACTAAAAAGGATAGTTGATAAATATAATTTGGGCGATAAAGTTATATTTTATGGGCGTAAATCTAAGGATGAGTTGATAGAATTATATAAAATATGCAAAATTGGAATGGATAGCTTAGGCAGGCATAGATCTAAAGTGTATTATAATTCTTCCTTGAAAAGTAAGGAATATCTTATGAAGGGGCTGCTCGTTGTATCTGCAGTGAAAAATGAGTTGGATTATGAAGAAAATTACCCTTATTATTTAAGGATACCAGCAAATGATGTTCCGGTGGACTATAATAAAATTTTAAGCTTTTATCATAAAATTTATGATTTTGATAAAGAAGAGAACATAAGAAGAAAAATAATTAAATTCGGAATAAAAACATTCTCAATGGAAAAAGCCATGAAATCTCTTATGAGATATTTAAGATGTATGAAATTATAGGTGAAAAAATGATACCGATTTGCATTGGATTGATAGCGGCTATGACCGTGATTATGTATATATATTATAAAAAAGTATACAATGTTGCATTCCTGTTTAGTGGATTTTGGTTAGTTATAGTACTGATGTCATCGCTAAATTTATATGATGTTTTTATTTCGAACGATTATGTATATGAATTAATTACATTGGGAGTGGCTTTTTTTGATTTTGGTTTTTTGGTTTCTCAGAAAATAAGAATTAAGAACGTGTTTAATATTAATGAGGAGGAGATAGACCAAAGAAAATATCTTGTATGTGTATGCATATGTTTGATAGCTATATCCCCAGATTTACAAATGTTGCTTTTCTTTTTTGAAAATGGGTTTGATATTAATTATATATATTATATAGTTGCGATGAATTCGTATGGGGATACTGACAGTGTAGTAACACAATTTGGCACCGCTTGGCAACAAATATTGTCGACATATATTGGATATCCGTTGCAATATTTATTGATCGCAAGCGGAATTTGTAAGGGACTTAAAGAAGGTAATAAGAAATATATTTTTATTTCTTTGACTTTTTTGATTGTAAGATTTTTAGTAGATATAAAACGTACAGTTTTAATTATGTTTTTCTTTATGGCATTATTTGTTATTCTTCTGTTACAGGATAGAAAAAAGACAAATAGTGGTTTCTTTTGTGGCGTGCATAAGAAAAATATTATATATTTTTTCGTTTTTTTTGGCATATACATATTGATTTCAAATATGCGTAGTGGTGAAGAGGAAAATTTTTCACTGCTTGAGAATATATATTTTTATTACGCGGGATGCGTAAAATATTTTGATTTGCGTATAGCGAATATAGATTTTGCTGATAATACATATGGATTGTTTTCTTGCCGAGGGCTAATAGCTCCCTTTTTGGGAGTGCTAACAAAAATAATGGATGTTGATTTTCCTATATATGAAATGGCTACAAAACAGTTAGCATTATTACATGGTACCGTTTATCAGATCGCACCTGGCCACTATTATAATTCATATGCGACTTGTTTTTGGGAATTTTATGTAGATGGCAAGGAGATAGGAGTAGCTATTGGATCGTTAATATATGGACTGCTGGGGGGCGTTTTTTTTCATTCATATATTGAACGAAGAACCTTACTATCTATATATAATCTTAGTTTTTTTATCTCCATCTATTTGTTATTTTCGATGTTGCAAATATCATCAATCATCAATTATTTAGTATGGCCGTTGTTATTTAATGTGTTCATGTTTGAGAGAAAAGATAGAAATGGCTAGTGTGAAAAAAAACTATTTTTTTATTGCGATTTATCAGTTTTTGTTATTGTTTGTTCCGCTGATTACAACACCGTATTTAACTCGTGTGTTAGGTGCTAGAAGTTTGGGGGTATATTCTTACACAAATTCAATAGCTCATTATTTCACAATTTTTATAATGATGGGGTTGACTATATATGGGAGTAGACAAATAGCTATCGTCAGAAATGATGAAATTGAGTTAAATAATAGTTTTAGTGAAATAGTATCTGTACAATTGGTTAACGGCATATTTTTTTCTCTTATATATAGTATCTACTCATTGTATATATTTTTTTACGAGAAGGAAATTTTCTTTATAACAATATTATGGGGATTTTACGTTATTTCCGCTAGTCTTGATATTAGCTGGTTCTTTTCTGGTATGGAGAATTTTAAATTAATAGTAATCAGAAATTTAATAGCTAAGATAATAGTTATTGTTGGAATTTTTTCTTTGGTTTCAAGAGATGGGCTATGGATTTATATTTTTATAGTATCATTAGGGGATTTTATTAGTCAAATTGTTTTGTGGAAAAATATTGATAAATATGTCAAGGTGGAATTTAATTTTGATTATAAGAAATATATTAAGCATTATAAAAAATGCTTGGTATTATTTGTTCCCGTTGTAGCGGTTAGTTTGTATACAATCGTAGACAAAATCATGTTAGGGTATATGTCGTCATATGAGGAGCTGGCTTTTTTTGATAATTCACAAAAAATAACAGTGTTGCCGCTAGCTATTATAACATCACTAGGGACTGTTATGTTGCCGAGAATTTCTAATTTAATATCCCAAAAATCAAATAATAATGTTTTTGAATATATAGGAAAATCAATGAAATTTACGTTGGCAAGTTCAATCGGGGTGGCTTTTGGCTTAGCTGCTTTTTCGCCATCGTTTTCGGTTTTGTATTTTGGTCCAGAGTTTTCAAATTGTGGAGACATGATCGTATTGTTATCAATTACGATACCAATTATAGCGTGGGCAAATGTGATACGAATGCAGTATTTGTTGCCCAATAATATGGATAATGTTTATATTTTTGCTGTGATGATGGGGGCGATATTGAATATAATATTAAATATATTGTTGATACCCAGATATAACGCATATGGTGCGATTGTTGCAACGATTGCAACTGAGCTGTGTGTGACTTTTATACAGTCATATTACGTAAAGGAAGATTTGCCTTTGCTACAATTTAGTGCCTGGGGATGTGTATTTTTATTAGTAGGCGCTGTGTTATATTATATTTCGATAAGTATAGGGTTATGTGTCGATTCTGATATAATTTTTTTATTAGTTAAGGCGTTTGGTTGGATTTTTATTTACGGAATGACATCGATAGTGTTCTTTAAAATTCTACCCTCTTTTTGATAAATGTTTTATTTTCGGAGACTAAAAATGAATCAAACAAGAAATTTCAGTATAGATTCTATGCGAGTTTTACTAATAGTTATGATTGTAACACATCACTTATTATTGCGAGGAGAGGGAGTGAGACAGTTAGAGATAAATGCGTATAGTGGAGAGTGTATATATACCCTTATTAACGCTGTTTTGGTATGCGCTGTTGATGTGTTTTTTTTGATTTCAGGATATTTTAAAATAAAATTCAAGATTCGAAAAATTTTAAAACTGATTATCGCAGTATATTTTTTTTATTACACGATTAATGTTTTGTTTTATTTATTTAACGATTTGAGCATAACAACTGATATCTTGAAGGGATTTGTTTTTCCAATATCAAAATTTTGGTTCGTTTTTGTTTACGTAATACTGTCGGCGTTGTCTGTATGGTTGAATAAATTAATAGATGTTTTAAATACAAAAGAATTGTTATATTTGTGTTGCGTTCTTTTTGGGATTTTTTGTATCTATGGATTTGTTGTGAAAGATATGGTTGTTGGAGTGAATGATGGATATTCGTTGAATTATGCAGTGTTTTTATATTTAACAGGTGCGTTGATAAGAAAAAACAATTATCATATAAAAAAAGATAACATTATTTATGGTTGCGGTTTTAGTTTATTCGTTTTGATAAATATTTTTATTATATATCAGTTTATTTTAGCAAATAAGTATGCTTATGCTTGGCATATGTATTCGTATAATAATCCTTTGGTTTTGGGGGCTGCAATTTGTTTGTTTTTATTCTTTTTAAATAGGAGCGGCGGCAGAATTGAATATTATCTTGCAAAGATTAGTAGATATGTTATATATATATATATATTTCACTCGACAAAATGTATGTTCGAATATATTGTTAAATGGTTTTTACTATACAAAAAATGTGATTTACTTTCAGATGCTGTACTGATTGTTTTTTTTCTGATATTAATAACGTCGATTGGGAGTGTGGCGGGAGTGGTTTATGAGTTTTTGTTTCATAAAATCGACAAATATATATAGCTTTGCTATAACTGTATTGTTTGGTTTGCATTTTTTATGATTAAGGAAGGGAGCATGTAGTTTTGAAAATCGCAATTGTAGGAACTGGATATGTTGGTTTGTCAAATGGAATTTTATTGGCGCAACATAATGAAGTGGTGGCACTAGATATTGTTCCTGAAAAAGTAACGATGTTGAATCAGGGAATATCTCCGATAGTTGATGATGATATTATTGATTTTTTAGCGAATAAGAAGTTGAACTTCCGAGCAACTTTAGATGTTGGGATGGCAATAGATGGAGCTGACTTTGTCATTATAGCTACCCCGACAAACTATGATCCTGAAAAAAATTTTTTTGATACTTCATCTGTAGAAAAGTCAATTGAAGAAGTATTATCTATTAATCCAAAGACAATTATCGTTATTAAGTCTACGGTGCCTGTAGGGTACACAGAGAAGATGAAAAAAAATTATAAGACGGATAATATCATTTTTTCTCCTGAATTTTTGCGTGAAGGTAAAGCACTTCATGATAATCTTTATCCTTCACGGATCATAGTTGGCGAACGTTCGGAGTCAGCAAAGATATTTGCTGACTTGTTAGTACAAGGTGCATTTAAGGCAGATATTCCTATATTATATACTGATTCTACAGAAGCTGAAGCTATTAAGTTATTCGCAAATACTTGTTTAGCATTACGGGTAGCATTTTTTAATGAGCTTGATTCGTATGCTGATGCTCGATCTTTGAATACAGCTGATATCATACGTGGTGTTTGTCTTGATCCACGTATTGGCAACTTCTACAATAATCCATCATTCGGTTACGGCGGATATTGTTTACCTAAAGACACTAAACAGCTATTAGCCAATTATCATGATGTACCACAGAATCTTATTGGCGCTGTAGTGGAAGCTAATCGGACGCGTAAGGACTTTATTGCAGATGCAATTATCGCTAAGCATCCGAGGTTAGTGGGGATTTATCGTTTGACGATGAAAACAGCATCGGATAATTTTAGAGCAAGTGCTGTTCAAGGTGTTATGAAACGTATTAAGGCGAAAGGTATACCTTGTATTGTTTATGAACCTACATTGAAGGAAAATACTTTTTTCTGTTCTGAAGTAGTTGATAACATAATTGAATTTAAGAATCGAAGCGATATTATTATAGCTAATCGGTGGAGTGATGTATTGATGGATGTGCGATATAAAGTTTATACGAGAGATATTTATCGAAGAGATTGAAAATAAGTGAAGAATGACTCGGTACTGTCAATATTTTTTCGCAAAATCATGAACCCCATTGTGTGCTTACAATGTGGCGAAGCCTGGCACAAACAAGCATCAAAGCGCTTTCTCCATCTGGAAAAGTTCCAATGACGCGAGTTCGTCGACTAAAAATGACTTACATGAAAAAGCCAGAAAATCCAGAAAAGTCATTTTAGCCATATTTCACACAGGGAGGCCTTAGTTTTGACAAAAATTCAACAGATCAAACATCAGAAATCCATGGAATATTGGAAGCAGGTTGTCATGGACCCTTGTTCTTGTTTTGCGGCCGACGAAAAGACCGTATAAAGGGATTGCTTTGGGACGAGACAGGTTTTCTGCTCCTATATAAGCGGCTGGAGAATGGTAAATACCAATGGCCAGATAAACCAGACGACCTGCTGGAAATTTCCGAGCAGCAGCTATGCTGGCTATGAGCATTGGACAGTCAGAGCCACGTTCTGTGCTGGGCACATGTCCGCAGATACTTTGTAGATGATCTGCCCCAAGGACTCAGCCTGGAAGAGGCAGATGCGTCCATCAGTGGACAGGTCATAAAGAGAATCAATGAATTGTTTGCTCTGGAGAAAGAGTTGACAGATAATGCAAATAAAACTTTGAGGATAATCGCTGATGCGATTATCCTCGTTTTCATTCTGGGACATACTGGATGGTTTTGCGGTTACCGTGGAGATGCAGTGCCCCACGGCTCTTTGGGGTGTATGATTCGTTTATATTTGTGGTAATAGTGTCTTTTTTGTTTCCTCAGGAAGGTTGAGGATATCCATGGCTTCTTGGACACTGAGGTTTTATGCGGCCATTAGGTTGCGAATGGCTAAGAGCAATCCCACGGTGTGGTCTTCACTGCGGCCTCCAGTCCGGCCATTGTCGTGAGCTTCTTATATTTTCATTGTGCTGTTATATCATATGGCAAACATAATTCTATAGGGCGGCGTGTATAAATATATTGGTAGGGGCTTTTTATTCGATTGCGAGTTTTGGCTGGCAGATGGCTTGGCGGAGGTGTTTCAGGAGGCGCTGTTTTGCTTTGGTTATGCTTTGGTGGGTGATGTGGAGGAGGCTGGCGATTTGCTTTTGAGGGATTTCGTAGAGATAGATTAGGGAGAGGAGTCGTTTTTCGGCGGGGGTTAGCAGGTGGATGGCTTGGCGGAGGAGTTCACGGTGGCAGATTTTCTCTTCGTGGCTTTGGCTGCTTTCGGTGTCTTCGTAGACATCCCAGAAGTTTATATCTTCGGTGGCGGTTTGGTCTGGGTGAATGGTGCGGGCTAGGTAGCGGCGCTGGCGTTTGAATTCGGTGTAGAGGGTGCCGCGGACTTGGCGCTGGAGATAGGCGGCGAAGTAGATGCCGCGGGTGGCGTCATAGCTTTTGATGGCTTCGTAGAAGGCAAGTCGGGCGATGCCGGGGGCTTCGTCACTGAGATTCATGGCAGCAAGGTGGCGCTGACGGGATTCTTTGATGAGGAGGCCTTCGTAGTGATGGTAGAGGATGGCGGTGGCTTTTTCGTCTCCGGATGCGGCTTGGGCGATGAGGTTGTCTTCGTCGGTTTTGTTCATGTTGTTCATAGGAACATCTCCTTTCGTTTGCTTTTAGTATAGGTTGGAAATGCATTTTGGTCGAAAGTATGTTTGATGGTAAAAGCAAAGTGTGTGGGAATGTTTCCTGTGCGCGTACATATTCTGTGAGAGGTTTCTGATGGGTTTTGCGAAGGATCGCTAAAAGCCTTATGGCGTGTGAATATCCAAATGGATTGTGAGATTGCTGTTGATGAAGCAAATAAAAACCAGGTCTGTGCAATCGGTAAAAGCCGATGGCACGAACCTGGTTTTGTGTAGTTATTGCGGTAAGTTGATTTTAAAGTGTCTTAGCAAGCTCGGCGATACGTTCGGCGGAAAGATGGGTGTATTTCATAATCAACTGAATATCCATATTGTCGCGTAGCATATCAAGGGCGGTTTGTTCCTGATTTTTGCGTTCGCCTTCAGCTCGGCCTTCAGCTCGGCCCTCAGCTCGGCCATCGTCGTGAGCTTCCTGCATTTTCATTTCGTAGGTCATGTAACTCACCCTTTCTTCGTGGTTGGTTTTCGTTTCATTAATATAGGAGTCGATTTCTTTGATGAAGTCATCGGCTATGGGCAGGCCGTTCATGTAGTCTAGAAAGGCTTTTACATCTGGGGCTACGTCATTGGCGGTGCCCTGACTGCTGAGGAAGATTTTGGTAGCGCCGTCGTTTAGTTCGAGGCTCGTATCTTCACAGCATAGATTGCGGAATGTGTAGATATGGCGGTCTTTGTCAAAAAGCGGGAATGGACAGAGAAAGATGATTATGGATGAACGCAGTTCCTTATAGAGTGCGCCTCTGGCCAGTGAATCCATGTCAATCATAGATTGGTAGTAGCGGCTGCGGGATGCTAGTTCCTGGTCGCCGTAGTCGCGAACCTGCATTTCGATGTCGTAGATGGTATCATCACCTTCGACATAAACATCGAGCCGTATGCCTTTGCTGTCGTACTTGAATTTGAAGGATTTCTCTTCCTCGAGGTATTTGATCTCCTTGATTTTGATGTTGAGGATTCGTTCGATTAGACGTTTACAAAATCGCTTGTGCCGCATGACCAATTTGAACATGTAGTCATCGGTGATGGTGAGCTCTTCCCAAGGTTTGATTTTGTAACCGGACATAATGGAGCACTCCTTTCTTATATTATAACATGAAGAATGTAGGTGGGGTATTAGTATTACGCACGAACTTATGTTCTTAATATTATTATATCACATGGAGAACGTAAATTCTATAAAAGAAGATGTATACATATCGTATCTGTTGTGATTGTGTGAAGAAGCAAGAAGGAGGCTCTACTGTGGTTAGTAGAGCCTCCTTCTTGCTTCGATAAATGATTATTTACTCGCCATCTTTGCTGTATGGTTCAAGTAGTTTGTTAATCGCAACGGTGATATTATCTGGGGCACGGCGATAGGCCTTTATAAGTTCTTGCTCCTCAGGGCGCAACTTAATTGAAGAGATGGGGCCTTCGCGCCCTAGCAGGTATTCTATGGACACACCAAAAAAGTTTGCAAAATCTGCTAGAGAATGGGTCTCGGGGATCCGTTTGTTGTTTTCGAATTGAGAGATTGCTGCAGGAGTATATTTTTTGCCATAGTTTAAATTGAATTGCTCAATCAGTTCTTCTTGTGTAAGGCCGATTTTTTTGCGAAGTTCTTTAAAACGGGACATGGTAATCACTCCTTGTGTAAATAAGTATATATGGATAGAAAAATAAAAAAAATGTTGTTTTAGCTAATAATTATACTTGAAAAATTAACTAATATAGTATAAAATAGCTTGGTGTGATATTAACTTAAACGAAAAGAGGTAGTTTTATTATGAGTTGTCATGATATTGGCCGTGGAGTCGATACAATAATGGCCAAGGTACTTGAAATGTATGATGATGGAAAAATTTCCCAAGAGGCAGCCCTGGAAATGGTAGCAGTCTTTCCGAAGGCGGTGCATTGGTGTGATGGGAACGAATATGAGGCACAGGACACATTAACGAACACGCATTGTGCAGCCTGTCTGCATAAATACGAGGATGGGGAGAGGTTTGTATGCTATGATGACGTAGATATAAGAAGTGAAGACTTTGCGGATGGAAAAAGGAATACATGGGATGGGTGGGAGTCAATTATGGAGAAAAATGGATACAATGGCAGGTCGGTATGCCAGGCGTGCTTCAAAAAATACTTTTCCGAGGCAATTTCAGAAGAGGGGATGAAGCATATTTTTGATAGTATAAGATAAAAATGGCGCGTTGTTGTCTTCGTGGATAGCGACGTCATGTAAAAGGAAAAGCCGTGGGGAGGTAGCTCTCCGCGGCTTTAATCATTTTTGTGTTTGTTCAGCGGAGGCCTGCATGAGGGAACTTCTATCTTTTTCGTTTGGCTTATGATACAATAAAGATTAGTATGTATGAAAGGTGGAATGGAGCATGAAAATCACCATTGGCAGCGATCATGGTGCTGTCCAGCTGAAAGAAGAAGTCAAAATGGTGCTCAAGGAATACGGCGATATCGAAGTTACGGATGTCGGTACGTTTGGCACGGAATCGGTTGACTATCCGGATATTGCAGAGAAGATCTGTGCCGATGTCGTTTCGGGCAAGGCTGACCGCGGTATTGCGCTCTGTGGTACGGGTATTGGCATTTCCATTGCCTGCAACAAGGTGAAGGGAATCCGCTGTGCGCTTTGCAATGATGTTTATTCGGCTAAGATGTCCCGTCAGCATAACAATGCCAATGTGTTGGCTATGGGCGGCCGTGTTGTTGGCTTCGGCCCGGCTGGCGAAATCGTTCGCGCCTGGGTGGAAGGCGAGTTCGAGGGCGGCCGTCATGAGCGCCGGGTAAATAAAATCATGGCAATCGAGCAGAAGTAATCCTGTATTTGCCGCTATACTGTAAAATTTAATGAAGCAAGTGTCCGCATTCATCATCTGTTTTGTAGGAGGTTCTCCCTATGAGTCTTATGGAAACACTGAAGAAGTCTGACCCCGAAATCGCTGCACAGCTCGATCGTGAGCTGAACCGCCAGCGTACGAAGCTGGAGCTTATCGCATCGGAAAATATCGTGAGCAAGGCCGTTCTGGAAGCCCAGGGCAGTGTGCTGACGAATAAGTATGCGGAAGGGTATCCTGGTAAACGTTACTATGGCGGCTGCGAATTCGTGGATGAGGTGGAAACGCTGGCCATTGAACGTGCGAAAAAGCTCTTTGGGGCGGCTTATGCCAATGTGCAGCCGCATTCGGGGGCGCAGGCCAATATGGCGGTGTTCTTTGCGCTGCTGCAGCCAGGGGATACGGTCATGGGAATGAATCTGACGGATGGCGGCCATTTGACGCATGGCAGTCCGGTCAATATGTCTGGGAAGTATTTCAACATTGTTCCGTATGGTGTTACGAAGGAGACCGAGACTATTGATTATGATGCCTTGGAGAAACAGGCAGAGGAATGCAAGCCAAAGCTGATTGTGGCAGGTGCTTCTGCCTATGCACGCGTCATTGATTTCCCGCGTCTTTCCGAGATCGCAAAGAAGGTTGGCGCCTATCTGATGGTGGATATTGCGCATATTGCTGGACTCGTCGCTGCTGGAGAGCATCCAAGTCCGGTTCCTTATGCTGATGTTGTCACGACGACAACCCATAAGACGCTGCGCGGTCCGCGCGGAGGAATGATCCTTTGCCGCGATGCCGAGTTTGGCAAGCAGTTCAATAAGGCGGTGTTCCCTGGTATCCAGGGCGGCCCGCTGATGCATGTCATCGCGGCTAAGGCTGTCGCACTGGGCGAGGCCCTGCGTCCGGAGTTCAAGGAGTATGCAAAGCAGCTCAAGAAGAATGCCAAGGCCTTGGCGGACACTTTGATTCAGGATGGATTCCGCATCGTTTCGGGCGGTACGGATAACCATCTGATGCTCGTCGACCTCACGAGCAAGGGCATCACGGGCAAAGAGGCCCAGTTTGTGCTCGATGAGGTCAATATCACCGCCAACCGCAACACGATACCTTTCGAGCCGCTCTCCCCGTTCGTCACGAGTGGTATCCGTTTGGGCTCGCCGGCCCTTACGACCCGTGGATTTAAAGAGGATGATATGATAGAAGTAGGCAACATCATAGCAATGGTCCTTTCGAATCCACAGGATGAAGCCACGAAAGAGGAGGCACGCAAGCGCGTTGCTGTTCTCTGCGAAAAGTACCCGCTTTATGAGTAAAAAGGAGAAGAAAGAAAATGTCTGAAGATATGAAAGTTACCGTAATCGATCACCCGCTGATTCAGCACAAGTTGACGCTGATGCGCCAGAAGGATACGGGAACGAAGGATTTCCGTGAGCTTTTGGAAGAGATTGCTATGCTCATGGCGTACGAGATTACCCGCGATTTCCCGCTGAAGGAAATCGAGATTGAGACGCCGGTCGCAAAATGCAAGGCCAAGGTTCTCGAGGGCAAGAAGGTGGGCGTAGTTCCCATCCTGCGTGCAGGTCTGGGCATGTTAAATGGTGTGGTCAACATGATTCCGGCAGCTCGTGTCGGTCATGTCGGCATGTATCGCGATCCGAAGACGCTCAAACCGGTAGAGTATTATTGCAAACTGCCGAATGATGTCGAGGAGCGTACGCTTATCGTCGTTGACCCGATGCTCGCAACGGGCGGCAGTGCGTCGGCAGCGCTTTCCCTGCTCAAGGAAAAAGGTGCGAAGTCTTTGATTCTCATGTGCCTCGTAGCTGCACCGGAAGGCATCAAGGTCATCAACGAAGATCATCCGGATGTACCGCTCTACGTTGCGGCCATCGACGAGAAGCTCAACGAAAAGGGCTATATCGTACCGGGTCTGGGCGATGCTGGCGACCGTATCTTCGGCACGCTTTGATTGATTTAAAGGAGTAAGTATTTTGAGTAATTTAGAAGTAGGTATTGTCGGCCTGCCAAATGTCGGCAAGAGTACGCTTTTTAATGCGATTACGAAGGCTGGCGCTGAGGCGGCCAACTTCCCGTTTTGCACGATTGAGCCGAATGTCGGCGTTGTAGCGGTTCCGGATGAGCGCCTCAAGGTGCTCCACGAGCTCTATGATTCCAAGAAAACGACGCCGGCATCGGTTCGTTTTGTGGATATTGCCGGTCTCGTAAAAGGCGCATCGAAAGGTGAGGGCCTCGGCAATAAATTCTTGGAGCACATCCGTCAGGTCGATGCAGTCGCTCATGTTGTCCGTTGCTTTGAAGACCCGAATATCACGCATGTTGAGGGGGGAATCGACCCGTTGCGCGATATCGACATCATCCAGACGGAGCTTTGCCTCGCTGACCTTGAGGTCGTGGAGAAGCGCATCATGAAGGTGGCGAAATTGGCGAAATCCGGTGCCAAGGAAGCCCGCGTCGAGGATGAAATCCTGCGTCGTATCAAGGAAGCTCTGGATGAGGCGAAACCGGCCCGTCAGGTTGATTTGAGCGACGATGACCTCGAGGTCATTAAGGATATGAATCTCATCACGCTGAAACCGACGCTTTATGTCACGAATGTGGCTGAAGATGAAGTGGCAACGGCTTTCGAGGAAAATGCGTATGTGCAGAAGGTTAAGGAATTCGCGGCTCAGGAGGGCGCAGAGGTAGTTGCTATCTCGGCGAAAGTTGAGTCGGAGATTGCTGAACTCGACGAAGAAGAGGCGAAAGCATTCCTCGAAGATCTCGGCGAGACGGAGAGTGGTCTTGACCGTTTGATTAAGGCGGCCTTTGACCTTTTGGGACTGCAGACGTTCCTGACGGCTGGCCCGGATGAATGCCGTGCTTGGACGATCGTCAAAGGTACGACGGCACCGAAAGCTGCTGGCAAAATCCACACGGATTTCGAGCGTGGCTTTATCCGTGCCGAGATTGTCAACTACGACGATCTCGTAGCGAACGGCAGCGTCGCCGCAGCCCGCGAAAAAGGACAGGTACGTGTTGAGGGTAAGGACTACGTCATGCAGGATGGCGATGTCGTAAACTTCCGCTTTAATGTATAAAATTTAATCATAGTCAAGGGGCTGGTGCATGTTTTGAGCATGTGAACCAGCCTCTTTTGGTTAGCTTGTGTTTTCGTAGTAGGGAAGTTATTATATAACAAAGGAAAGTGGATTTCTTAGTTTTGCAGGAGTGAAGCTAATTTATGTAGGAAAAAAGCGCTGTTTTTTCCTACATAAATTAGCAACTAGGAAAAAAACGCTGTTCTTTCCTAGTTGGGGTACTGAAATTATGTCATAAGAAGGGATGTTCGTATGGAGAGTATTCATTTAAACGCGCTGTTTCATTCTGATGAGCACAAATGGAATGAACTTTACCAATCGCTGTACAATTCGCCCTTGACGCATGTACTTGCATTCGATATTCATCCTGCGAAGAGTCAGCGTCACTATCCAGCGTTCTTTTATTATACGGAAGAACTTATGCAAACAACTATCTCGCTGATGAGCCAAATGAACGAGTTGACGAAAATTGCCAACCGTATTCCTGCTATTGCTATCGAGGCATTCCAACGGGCATGTTTGATAGAGGAAATAAAATCCAGTAATGATATCGAAGGGGTTAATAGTACGCGAAAGGAAATCAGTCAGGCGCTTGATGCGCAGGATAATATATCGGTAGCGGAAACTACACGCCTTTGGAGTACTGTTAATAAGTATATCAAGTTGCAGAATAAACAGGATATTTCTTTTAGCAACAGTTCGGATTTGCGCAAATTCTATGATGAATTTATTTTAGATGAAATTCGCAGAGATGATCCTAAAAATATTCCTGATGGCGAAATATTTCGAAAAAACAGTGTGGAGGTATGGTCAAAAACAAAAGTGATACATCGTGGCGTTTTTCCAGAAAGACGCATTATCGATAGCATGGATAAAGCACTAGCGATATTGCATGATTCTCAAATTCCTAATTTGGTGCGAGTAGCAATTTTCCATTACCTGTTTGGTTATATACACCCATTTTATGATGGCAATGGTCGTACGTCACGATTTATCACCTCGTTTTATCTTGCGCGTATTTTGAGCCCGCTAGTGGCAATTCGGTTGTCCATAACCATAAAAAAATCGCTTCGCATGTACTATAAATTGTTTGAGGAGACAAATTCCTATGGAAATAGGGGAGATTTAACCCCATTCATTACAGGTTTTTTATGGATTATAGAAAAGAGTATCGTGCGTGTTAAAGAAGATTTAAAGGAGAAGGAGCGATTGTTAGAAGAATACAGCAGGTTGTTAGAACGGCTTGAGGCTGTTGATAATCGAACGGATAAAAGTATTTGTTATGTATTACTCCAAGCTGCTTTGTTTTCGGAGGATGGGGCAACACTAGCAGAGATTGCAGGAACTTTGCGAAAGAATGAACGGACGATAAAGACACATATTAATAATATTCCATCGGAGTATGTTTGCGTCGATAAAAGTCATCGTGCACATAGGTTTAAGTTAAATCTCGAGTCATTGCCCCTAATTGCTTCAATTTGATAGATATTGATTGCTACGCAAAAACGCCTTCCTATAGGAAGGCGTTTTGGGATTTATAACACGATTTTATTTCCTGCGGATATTTACTAATACGTCATAGAGAGCGACGCCGGGGGCACCGGTGCTTAGGCTGCCAAGGTCGCTGACGCGGCCGCCGTTTAGGGCGTTGACGGTCCCGTGTTTGCTGCTGCCTTGATAACAGAGGATGACGTCAGGAGGCAGGCTGCTGTCGAAGCAGACGATTCCGGTCAGTTTTCCGTATTGGTTCCAGAGGATAACCTGCTGGGATTCCGAAAGCCCACGCTGTTTGGCTGGTTGGGGGTGCAGGTAGACGATGGGGTATTCGGAAAGTTCTTTTAGCCGCGTGTGAATCTGGCTGTTGATGTTCTGTTGTGCATGTGGCGTGATGAAGTAGAAGGGCATTTCCTCCGAGGGGAGTAGTTGGACAAGGTTTTGGGGAATGGGACAGCAGTGGAATTTGCCGTCGTCGGTGGCAAAGTGCTGGCCCTCCCAGGCAATGGGCGTGGGGCGCACTTTGATGGCGCCTTTGCGCAGCTGGCGCCAGTTTTTGATGCCGATGGAAAGACAGAGTGATTCGGGGAGTTCCCGGTCCAGAAATTCTTCATCGGTGAGATGGGCGGGGAAGGTGCTGGTGCCTGGAGCCAGTTCGTTTAGGCGGTGGGTCAGCAGCCGGGCGATTTCGAGGTCGCTTTTGGTTTCGCCCTGGGGTGGGATGGCTCGTTCGTTGATGCCGAGCCACTGCTGGAAATACCCTGTGTAGATATCGAGGTCCTCGAATTCGGTGGTGACAGGCAGGACGATGTCAGACATTTGGGCCGTTGGCGTTAGGAATTTATCGGCCGTGACGATGAGCTCGAGGTTTTGCCAGAGGGCGTGGAGTTCTTGGAGGCCGACGTCCTGCGACCATAGATTGCGACAGGCAATCCAAAGCAGGCGGACAGGAGGGTCTTTTAACGTTTGCAGGGTATGGGAGAATTGATTGATGTTGACAAAGCGGGTATCGTCGCGGCACTGTTTGATGAAGTATGGCAGCTGGAAGGCTTCACGGTCGGCAAAGTTGACGCCGCCGCCGGCGATGCCGATGTTGTTGGTCAGCATGGAAAGTGCGTCGATAAGCCGGATGGTAAGGCCGCCTTGCAAATGGCGCTGGAGGCCAAAACCGGCCCAGATATGCATGGGATGGTGGGCGGCGATGAGCTCCACGAGAAAATCGATGGTTTCATCGGTTTGATCAACAGCGGCCAGTAGTTTTGACTGGTCAATTTTCGTAAGTCCCGTCAGGAATTCCTCAAGCCCTTTGATTTTATTGGATTCGGTGATTAGATCGTGGCGGGCATAGAGGCGGCACAGCAGCAGCAAGGCTAGGGCGGCGTCGCTTCCGGGGCGCAGCTGGATGTAGTAATCGGCTTTGCTGGCGGTCTCGGTGCGGATGGGGTCGATTACGACGATTTTTGCGCCGCATTCGCGGGCCGCGTAGAGAGCCGGCATCGTATGAATAGCTGTCCAGGCTGGATTGACGCCCCATAGCAGGATGAGTTTGGAGTTGACGAGGCCTTGCGTCTGGGAGGTGACGTTGCCGCCAAAATCCAATTTTTGTGCATCAATTCCCGAGGAGAAACAAGGTGTACCGATGGTCTGGGTCGTTGGGCCGAGACTGTTGAACATGCCTTCGCAGGCGTTGCGAAGCAGGCCAAAATTGCCCGAGTATTTGTTGAGGCAGAGTGGCAGTGTGGAATGAAAGCGTTCTTTGAGATCCAGAATTTTGTGGGCGATGATATCGATGGCTGTGTCCCAGGAGATGCGCTGCCAGTGCCCGCTGCCGCGTTCGTGCTGGAGCATGGGATAGAGGAGCCGGTCTTTGTGATAGACGGTGGAGAGGATTTGATTGCTCTTGGAGCAAAGCTGTTTGGCGGCACCGGGGGTCAGGGAATCGCCCGTTATGTGGTCGATGCGCCCGTGACTGGTATAGGCAAGCATGGGGCAGGAGTCGTAGCAGTTGCGTGGACACATGTGCCGGGTGATGGTATAGGTTTGCCGGTTCAATGAGAAACTCCCCTTTCTGACTATTTTTGTGCTATCATTATAACATAGATAGATTAGGAAGGAGGCGTGGATATGAAACCACATCAACTGGGATTTGAGGTAGATTTGTCCAAATGTGTCGGCTGCCGGGCCTGCGAAATGGCCTGCGCGCGTCAGCACCCAGAGGCAGAAAAGAGCTTCCGTCATGTGGAACGGGTGGGGGGCGGCGAACGGCCGCAGGGCTTTTTGACGTTGGGGTGCAATCACTGTGCGTCGCCGGAATGTATCCGCGTCTGTCCGGAGAATTGTTACGACAAACTGCGCAATGGCGTGGTTATTCATCACAGTGAGCGCTGTGTTGGCTGTGGACGCTGTGTGGGAGCCTGCCCTTATGAGGCCCCCCATATCAACGCCAAGACAGGGAAAGCCGAGAAATGTGATTTTTGTCTCGAGCGGTTAAAAGAAGGGAAAAAGCCTGTATGCGTCGAATTATGTCCAGTGGGTGCATTAAAGCTGATTACCCTAAATGCGGAGCAAATTGACTTTCCGGGGGATCCGCTGGTGCGCTATACGCGTCCATCGATGCGTTTTATCGAGGCGCGGGAACCTGTTTGTTTCTGGCGTAAAGAGGGGAAGAAAATCCATGACAAGTAAATATGATGCCAATCAGCTTTGGCGTCATAATACAATAGAAGAGAAAGTGAATATAGTCAGCCGGCAGCTGGAGCTGGAGCTGGCGGTAATCGAGCCTAGCGGGGATGTCCGCTACAAGACCGATGCGCTATCACAATCGGTCTTGTCCTTGCTTCGCAACCGCCGGCAGGCACTATTGCAGAAAAAAGAGAAATCTTTCCCGGGACTTACGCTTCGCGGACTGTATATGAAGTCACAGTCACTCGGCTGGTTGGTACTAGAGGTGGATTCGGCCGATTTGACGCTGGAGGAAACGAATTTTTTGGATGAGCTCGTGCATCATCTGAATTTTTTGCTCTGGCACGAACAGGAGATTCGTCGGGAACAGCGGAGTCATCGGGAGCAGTTCTTGTACGATTTGCTGTATCATAATTTTGAGACTTCCGAGGAGATGATCAAGCTCGGGAAACTCTGGAATATGAATTTGGAACGGCCGCATCATGTCGTGGTGATTGATTTCGATCATCCATTGCCGTCGGGGCAGGAGACGTATTTTCTCGACGAGCTTGAGCATGATTGGAGCCGTTTTTTGGCTTCGCGATTCGCACAGCCGATTACGATGCAACTTAGGGATCAGCTGGTGATACTGCTAACGGATTCGGGACAGAAATCAAGCGGTCAGGGGAATTTTGTCAAGATTATCCGCTCGATGATGGAGCAAATTCGGGAGAAAAATCCCCATCTGCCGGCATTTTCGATTGGCATTGGGCGCTTGTATCCATTAGCCGCTGATTTTTGCCGCAGCTTGCAGGAGGCCCGACAGGCGGTCAGTCTGGGAAGGTTCCGTCAACCGGAAAACGCGATTACCTGCTATGAAGAGCTCGGCGTGCTGAAGCTCTTATCCCATATCCGGACAGAGGAGCTGGACGATTTCGTACAGGAGACTTTGGGGCCGTTGATGGAACACGACGAGGAAAATAACACGGGCTATCTTGATACTTTGGAGGCTTATTTTCAGGAGAACGAGTCGTTGCCGCAGGCTAGCGAGCGGCTCTTTATCCATGTCAATACGCTTCGCAACCGTTTGAAAAAGATTCAGGAGATCCTAGGAGTAGAACTCGGACGGGCCGGTGATCGCGTACGTTTTTATGTGGCCTGTCAGGCTATTCGCATCATCAAGCGGACGAAGTATTAAATTAAAGTTTAATCCTTTGTGGAAATATATATTTTTTATCATAGATATTTGGAGGAATCTACAGTATCAAAGGGCAAAAGTTCTAGTAAAATGGATAGTAAAATTGATATGTGCGGAAAATTTTAGAAAAGGTGTGAAATGGAAATGTGTGGAAGCAGGGAAGCCTTGCTGCAGAAAGCAGAGATATACCGCGAGTTGTCTGAGTATTATTCGGGGGTCCTGCGCTCGGGCAAGGCAGCAGCACAGCATATTGGTGCGCTGCTGCCGGGTCGGGTCGTTGTGCCGCAAATCGATGTCGATAGTGCCTATGATTACAATCGGCTCTTCCTTGGGCCGTGCACGCTTTTGGCACCACCGTTTGAGGCGTTTTATCATAAGGTCAATCCGCAGCTGATTGAATCGGAAAATCTGCTGGTGCGCAGTGCTTGTGTGGAGGCTGGCATGGCGTCCGCGGAGGAAGATGATGCCTTGGACGGCCATATCTTTTATTCCCTTGCCTTTGTGAGCAAGCTTTTGGAGACCTTGGCTGGTCTGCCATCGCTTCAGACCAAGGAGGCCGATGGCCTCTATTGCACCTATCAATGGTTTTTGAAAGAACACATTCTCGCCTGGCTTTATGACCATCTTCGCGATGTGCGCCGCTACAGTGTATCGGCTTTTTGCAAAGATGTTGCCGCGGCGATGAACACCTTCCTGCTGTCGGAGCAGGAGTTGATTGCCCTCGATGCTTGTGAAGCGTAATCCCTGCTTCACGAGCTTTCCCCTATATTGACGTTCCCTTTTTTATAACGTAAAATAAGACGCAAGGAGCAGGCTGTCTGCTCCTTGCGTCTTATTTTTTCGGCTTGGAAAGATATAATGTTTCGCGGCGGTCTGCAAGAACATCCATGGATTCTTTTATCTGGGTGCGGATGGCTGGTCGCAGATTTCCCTGCAGGATACATTCCTCCTCGCCGGCTTCGGTGAGGATTTCCCCCCAGGGGTCAATGATGGCCGAGTGTCCGGCTAGCGGGGTGTCATGAGGGCCGAGTCCCGCTTCGTTGCAGGCCGCGATGAAAATTTGGTTTTCGATGGCGCGGGCGCGAATCAGCGTCTGCCAGTGGAACAGTCGGGTCTGTGGCCAGGCGGCTGGCAGGAAGAGTACATTGATGCCGGCTAAGGTAAGCTGGCGGGTGAATTCGGGGAAACGGATATCATAGCAGACGGCAATGCCGCATTTTACCCCATCGAGGGTAACCGTCACGAGACTGTTTCCCGGTTCGAAATCCTCGGCTTCGCCACTGGGGGTGAAGAGGTGGGCTTTATGGTAGGTCGCGGCCAGCTGGCCGTTGCGGTCAAAGACATAGCAGGTATTGAAGACCTGTTTGCCGATGGCGTTGGCTACGGTACCCCCGACGATATTGACCTGATAATGATTGGAAAGTTTGGCTAGGGTGTCGCGCATCTGCCTGCCGTCGGGATCGGCGTAGTCTCGGATTGGCTGCGGATAAAAGCCTACCGGCCAGAGCTCCGGCAGCAGCAGGACATCGGGGCGGCTCTTCATGGCGTCTTCTGCCATGCGATAGAGGTTTGCGATATTCTTTTGGGGCTCGCCGAATGCGACTGCCATCTGTAGGATGGCAACTTTCATAGTAAATCACCTCATGAGGGGAGAAGATAAAATGGAAAAACAACAGTACAGCCTGGGCGATATCGTTCGCATGAAGAAGCCGCATCCCTGCGGCAGCAGTGAGTGGGAAATCCTGCGCGTCGGCATGGATTTCCGTCTGAAATGCCAAGGGTGCGGTCATTTGGTGATGCTCCCCCGGCCAAAATTCGAAAAAATGGTGCGTGCCATTGTGAAACACGCAGATTTGGAAAACTAAGAATAATTATACCATATCCGGGGCGGCGTGAAATAGCCGTTCGGGAGATAAAAAATGCCCATTGGTTAACACGTGAGGGCCTTAACCGGTCGTTTGCGAAGCCGATGGGCGTTTTTTTACGAGTGGGGCAATGAAACAGGATTGATACTTGTAAATTTGTAATGGTTATGCTATCATGGGATACATGTTCGCAATTAAAGGACATTGGCGGAGGAAACAAGGAAACTCCGGCAGAAGGTATCCGCTGATTGCGAACAGGCACGTTTTTTCTATATATTTTGGGGAGGAGTCTTGATTATGAAAAAGACGCTTGTATCCGCACTGACGACGGCACTCGTAGTTGGCGCTGCCAGCACGACGTTTGCAGCAGCAAGCCCGTTCTCGGATGTACCGGCAGAGCATTGGGCATACGATGCAGTAGCACAGCTGGCACAGGATGGAATTGTCAATGGTTATGATGGCACTCATTTCAGAGGGGACCGCCAGGTTACCCGCTATGAGATGGCTCAGATGGTGGCCAAGGCAATGGCTAAGAGCCAGAATGTAACGGTTTCCGGCAATGATAAAGCCCTCTTGGACAAATTGGCCGCTGAGTTTGCCGATGAGCTCAACAACCTCGGCGTTCGCGTAGCCAACCTTGAGAAAAATGCTGACAAGGTAAAATGGACGGGCGAGGCTCGTTACCGTTACTGGAGCTATCGCGATGAAAATGCTGCTGGCAAAAAGAGCAAGGACAACATCGACCATGTTTCCTTCCGTCTGTTCCCGACGGCTGAAATCAACGATAACTGGTCCGTCAAAGCTCGTCTGACCAGCAACTTCCTCATGAATAAGGACAACACGGGCACGACGGAACTGTCCTATATCTTTGCGGAAGGCAACTACGGCAGCCTGAACGTCAAAGCAGGTAAGATGCCGTTCTACTCCACCAACGATGATGGCCTCGTAATGGATGACTTCTTCTCCGGTGTACAGGCTACGGTTGGCAGCAAAGTAAAACTCACGGCTGAGGCTGGCCGCTGGAATATCAACGATCGGGCAAATGTTGCCGTAACAAAGGAGGCCAACAAGGCTGTTCCGGCTGTGAAAGATGTCGCCAGCTATCAGGGTGTTCAGCTGAGTGCTGAACAGGGCAAACTGAGTGGCGGCCTTGGCTATCGCCATTTCAGCAGCGAAGTATTCAAGACGGCTTCGGGCTACAAAGCTGATAAGGACGATGCCGACATCCTGTCCGCAGGCGCTCGTTATACGTTTGACAAGAATTGGGCAGTAGCTGGTGCTTATGCTGAGAACACGGATGCAAAATCCTACAAGAAATCCGGCAGCGCTGAGATCGACTACAAGGGTGCCAATAAAGCCAACAAAGGTTCCTTTGGTGCATCGGTTGCCTACCGTCATCTGGGCAGCAACGCTTCGCTGATGCCGACTTTCGATACGGCGCATGCAAATGTTGGTACGGGTCATGATACGCTGAACGAAAAAGGCTGGGATTTCTCCGCAAGCTATGTTCCGATGAAGAACACCTTGACGACGCTGGGTTACTTCAACGGCAAACAGTTCGCCAACCATAACGACAAAGCAGAGACGCTTTACGCTCGCGTAAGCTTCTTCTTCTAATAGAAGAAAACGGTGGTAAAATAAGCCTCTTGACTGGTTCAAACCGGTCAAGGGGCTTATTTAATCGAAATATAATTCTAGGATATTATAGAAGGAAAGGTGGTCTTTTCAGGGGGAAAGAAACCGATTTCAAGCTTGATATAACAGGCTTTCAGCTTGTTTTCAGATGTTAAAAGAGGCTGAGAGGTAAGTTATCAGACAGTTAAAAAATGTTTGCAATTGCTCGTGCTGCGTGCTAATATGGAATCAATCGAGATAGAATGATAAGGAAGACGCTGAGGAAACATGGAAACTCATGGGAATTCCTTACCAAACACTTCTCGAGACAGATGTTTTTGTTTTATTGAAAAGGGAGGAATTTCTCATGAAAAAGACTCTTGTAACTGCACTGACGACGGCACTCGTAGTTGGTGCTGCCAGCACGACGTTCGCTGCTCAGAACCCGTTCCAGGATGTACCGGCTGAACACTGGGCTTATGATGCTGTAGCACAGCTGGCTAACGATGGTATCATCGAGGGTTATGGTGATAGCACGTTCAAAGGCGACAACAGAATTACGCGTTATGAGATGGCTCAGATGGTTGCACGTGCACTGGCAAAACAGAATGTCACGGGCAACGACAAGGCCCTGCTGGACAAACTGGCAGCTGAGTTCGGCGACGAGCTCAACAACCTGGGTGTTCGCGTAAGCAACCTCGAGAAAAATGCCGACAAAGTAAAATGGAACGGCGAAGCTCGTTACACCTATACGAGCAAACGTACGGAAGCTGTAGATGGTAAAAAGACCAAAGTCAATGATGATGAGCTTCTGCTCCGTCTCGAGCCGAGCGCTGAAATCAACAGCAACTGGCATGTAAAAGCTCGTATTGATGCTTCTACAGATTTGGCTCTCGATTCGGACACGAAGGCTGCTGGCCCGGAGCATGGTTCTTCGCAGAACGCTAATGCAAAACTCAAACGCATTTGGGCACAGGGCGACTACAAGAACTTCCAGGTTAAACTCGGTAAGTTCGGTGTTGCTACGAACTATGATAATTCCATGATGCTCAACGACCAGGCTTCTGGTGCTGCTGTAACGGTTGGCAACAAACTCAAAGCAACGGTATTCGCTGGCCGCATTGATTTGGCTGGTGATTCTACGCTGGATTCGGCTGGTTTGGCAGCAAACTGGCGCGATGACCAGGCTGCTAACCTCCAGAGTGTTGCGCTGTCCTACAAGACTGGCAGCCTCGCTGGTACGGCCGCTTACTACCATGCAACGGCTGATGGCTTCAAGACGGCTAACTATGCTAAGAGCGGCACGGAAGGAAACTTCGGTGCTTGGGAACTCGCTGGTTCCTATAAGTTCGGCAAAGATGTAGCCCTCGGTGGCGCTTACATCAAGAATGAGAAAGCTGACTACTACAACAAGGCTGGCATGGTACAGCTCGACTATAAAGGCGCTCAGAAAGCCAACAAAGGCACTTGGGGTGCTTATGTAGCTTATCGTCATATCGGCAAATACGCTGTTATCGATGCCAACACGGATGATGCACAGCTCAACTCCAAGGGCTGGGCAGTCGGCGGCAACTACACGCTGTTCAAGAACACGGTTGCTAACGTGAAATACTTCAACGGTGAAGACCTGAACACGAAGAAAGACGTTTCCAAGCTCTTCGGCCGCGTTGAGTTCTTCTTCTAATCGATTTTGTTTCGATTGGTCAGACCTTCCTCATTTTGAGGAAGGTCTTTTTCTTATTCTTATAGTTGACTTAGAAAACTATCTAATCAAAACATAAGGAAAGAATAATCGTTCATTAATTGTAATTGACTTTGTCAAGTAATATAATTAAATCATCCCAAGGGACAGGGACGCGAAAGAGCGCTGAGGAAACATGGACACTCATGATGCTCCGCCGACCCGGACCGGAAGGATGACAACATTTTTTACTTTTCGTTTTTACGAAATGGAGGAGATTATCATGAAAAAAACTATTGTATCTGCACTGACTACGGCACTGGTTGTAGGTGCTGCTTCCACTACATTTGCTGCTACGAACCCGTTCCAGGATGTACCGTCTGACCACTGGGCATACGATGCGGTAGCTCAGCTGGCTAACGATGGTGTCATCGAAGGCTATGGCGATGGCAACTTCAAAGGTGACAAACAGATTACCCGCTATGAGATGGCTCAGATGGTTGCTAAAGCCATGGCAAAACAGAATGTCAGCGGCAACGACAAAGCCCTGCTGGACAAACTGTCCGCTGAGTTTGCTGATGAGCTCAACAACCTGGGCGTTCGCGTAAGCAACCTCGAGAAGAATGCCGACAAAGTAAAATGGAACGGCGAGGCTCGTTATACCTATACGAGCCAGCGTGAAGAAAACGCTGCCGGCTCCAAAGACCGTGATAACGACAATGAGCTGTTGTTCCGCCTCGAGCCGAGCGCTGAAGTCAACAACAACTGGCATGTAAATGCTCGTCTCGATGCCAAGACGGATCTCAAGAGCGACAGCGAGAAAAAAGCTGGCGACAGCGATGTAAGCCTCAAACGCATTTGGGCTGATGGTCAGTATGGCAACACCAACATCAAACTTGGTAAACTGCCGATGCAGCTCGACAAAGACCTGCTCTTCGATGATGAGATTTCCGGTGCATCCCTTAGCACGGGCAAAGACCTCAAACTCACGCTGCAGGCAGGCCGCTATGATCTGACGGGCAGCACGAACAACGCTGCGGTAAAAGCTGCTGGTAAAGATGCTGATGGCAACGATATCAACGATACGGCTAGCATGCAGAGCGTTGGCCTGCAGTATGGCAAGGACAAACTGTCCCTCGGTGCTGCTTACCACAACCTCGAGAGCGACAACTTCAAGAACATGGCAAACTACCGCAATGGCGAGGCCAGCGATAAGGCTCAGATCTGGTCGGCTAATGCCCGCTATGCCTTTGATAAGAATGTAGCCCTCGCTGGTACTTATGCCGAAAACGCTAAGGCTGACAACTACAAGAAAGCTGGTTCCGTAGAGCTCGACTATAAAGGGGCACAGGATGCCAACAAGGGTACCTGGGGTGCATACGCTGCTTACCGTCACCTCGGCCAGAACGTAGCCTTTGACCCGTCTTATGATGGTGCATGGGCTGGCACGAAAGGCTGGGAAGTAGGCACGAACTACACGCTCGCTAAGAACACGGTAGCAACGCTCAAATACTTCAACGGCGAGAAAATCGACAGCGGCAAAGATGCCGAGAAACTCTTCGGCCGCGTTGAGTTCAAATTCTAAAAAAATATTAGCGAATTATTGATTCGAATCGAAAGCCTTCCCTTTCGGGGGAAGGCTTTTTCGTGTAATTGTTTAGAAAAACATGAAAAAATGCGAAAAATCGCGAAAAAATTATGTGGAACCGTTGTCAAAAAACGCCATTTATGATATTATAAGAATCGTCCGAGGGAAAGGTACCAGGGGTACGAGGAAACAAGGATACTCGTGGGGAAACGAACCTGGTATACTGATCTTAGGGACGAGGGGTTATATATTCTATATTTAGGGGGAGTTTCACTATGAAAAAGACTCTGGTATCCGCATTGACGACGGCACTCGTAGTTGGTGCTGCCAGCACGACGTTCGCTGCTCAGAATCCGTTTGTGGATGTACCGGCTGATCATTGGGCTTATGATGCCGTAGCTCAGCTGGCTAAAGACGGTGTGGTAACGGGTTATGGCGATGGCACCTACAAAGGTGACAAGCAGATCACGCGTTATGAGATGGCTGTAATGGTTGCCCGCGCTATGGCTAACAACAATGGCGTAGCAGTTTCTGGCAACGACAAAGCCCTGCTGGACAAACTGGCTGCTGAGTTCGGTGATGAGCTCAACAACCTGGGTGTTCGCGTAGCTAATCTCGAGAAAAATGCCGATAAAGTTGCATGGCATGGTACGGCGGAGTATACGTTCCAGCATTATATGACGGATGGTCAGGCTATCGATGGAAAAGACAGCCGCAACAACGTGCTGTTCCGTCTCGAGCCGAGCGCTGAAGTCAACAATCATTGGCATGTAAAGGCTCGTCTCGATGCTGATACGGATCTGGATACGGATAAAGCAAATGATGCTGACCATGATAAAGTATCACTCAAACGTGTTTGGGCTGAGGGTAACTACGGCAGCATGACTTACAAATTCGGTAAATTTGCCGCTCCGGATGATGATACGATTACCGATACGCCGTTCTCTGGTGTTGAGGTTGGCTACAACCCGGCTGGTGATGGTGTAAACTTCATTGCTGGTGCCGGCCGTGTCAACAGCCCGGCAGCATTGAATCATGAAGCTGCTCTGAATGCGGCTACTGGTGAATATAATAACTGGAGCGATGATGTAATTGATTCGGCCGCTAACTATCAGTATGTTGGCCTTGGACTCGACAAGGGGAAACTCACGGGTGCAGTTCGTTGGCATCATCTGAATGCAGCTGGTTTCAATAAGGACGGTGTGAAGAACGCTTATTCCAACTCCAAGACGGATGAGGCTAACATCATTCTCGCGAAAGGTGCTTACCGCTTCAGCAAGAATGTAGCTTTCAAAGGCTTCTATGCACAGAACCATGATGCCGATTACTTCAACAAAGCTGGCAGTGCAGAGCTCGATTATAAGGGTGCACAGGCTGAGAACAAAGGCTCTTATGGTGCATGGGTAGCATATCGTCACCTCGGCCGCAATGCTTTCGTTGCCAGCCCGTGGGATGTTATCAACATCGATAACCATGGTCAGAAAGGCTTCGAAGTTGGCGGTAACTACGCTATGTTCAAGAACACGATTCTGACGCTCCGCTATGGTAAAGGCAAAGACCTCCAGACGGATAAAGACGTTCAGAACCTCTTCGGCCGTGTAAACTTCCTGTTCTAATCGAACCGGTGAAGTTACGACTAAGTTAAAACCGATATAAATCGGGCGGATAGAATTTCTTTTGCGAAGAAACAAAAGAAATTCTATCCGTTTTTTAATTACTTAAAGGAACTTTAATGATTATTTGAGAACTATTATCGAGAAATTGCTTGCTTTTGCAAAATATTTATGATAATATTAAGGCTGTTCTGAGGGATAATTAAGAAAATTGTTGAGGAAACATGGACACTCACAAGAAGTTCTAATCTTTCCTCGGAATATTAAGGGTATATTATTATTTATGAGGAGGGGTTCTTTTATGAAAAAGACTCTTGTATCCGCACTGACGACGGCTCTCGTTGTTGGCGCAGCTAGCACGACGTTTGCAGCAGCAAACCCGTTTTCCGATGTTCCGGCAGACCACTGGGCATATGATGCAGTAGCACAGCTGGCTCAGGATGGCGTTATCACGGGTTATGGCGATGGCACGTACAAAGGCCAGAAACAGATCACTCGTTACGAGATGGCTGTAATGGTTGCCCGCGCTATGGCTAAGAGCCAGAACGTAACGGTTTCCGGCAACGACAAAGCTCTGCTGGACAAACTGGCTGCTGAGTTCGGCGACGAGCTCAACAACCTCGGCGTTCGCGTTGCTAACCTCGAGAAAAATGCTGATAAAGTAAAATGGAACGGCACGGCTGAGTATACGGCTAAGCGTCACATCGAAGAGAAAAGCGTAGACAAAGATGAAACGACTAACACGCTGTTGTTCCGCCTCGAGCCGAGCGCTGAGGTCAACAACAACTGGCATGTAAATGCACGCCTCGATGCTACGGCTGATCTCCGCGCGGATACGGGTGACAACGTTACCCTGAAACGTATCTGGGCACAGGGCGACTACACGAACTTCTCCACGAAGCTCGGTAAATTCGCTCCGATCGATGATGACAGCATCTTCGATACGACGTTCTCCGGTGCTGAGGTTTCCTTCGGCAAAGCTCTGAAACTGACGGCTGGTGCTGGCCGCATTGCAAGTGCTAAAGATGTTAAATCTGCAAAATATGATACGGCTAACTATCAGTATGCTGGTCTCGGCTATGACTTTGGCAAACTGTCCCTCGGTGCTGACTACCATCACCTGAACAGTGCTACGGTTAAAGCTGATTATGGTGAGGAAGCTACGTATGCTAAAAATGCTACGGACGAAGCTAACATCTGGATGGCAAAGGGCGCTTACAAGTTCGACAAGAACTGGGCTGTAAACGGCTACTACGCTGAGAACCATGATGCTGATGCTTATCAGAAGGCTGCTGCTGCTGAGCTCGACTACAAAGGCGCTGAGCAGGAGAACAAAGGTACTTGGGGTGCTTGGGTAGCTTACCGTCACCTTGGCAACAACGTTGACCTGTTCAACACCTACGATGCTATCGATGCTGGCCAGAAAGGCTGGGAAATCGGCGGCAACTACACGCTCTTCAAGAACGTTGTAGCACAGGCTCGTTATGGCCGCAACAAAGATCTCGGCGATGACCACAAAGCTCAGAACGTCTTCGGTCGCGTAAACTTCTTCTTCTAATCCTTGCGATTACAAGCAGTTTACTGACAGTAAAAGCCTCCGCAATGCGGAGGCTTTTTTGTGTTATAAGTTGGAAATATATGATAAAATAAAAATGCTACCCATCCCCAAACTGGTAACAGTTGGGAGGTGATACATTTGATGTCTTCTTCTTTTTGGCGGGTAGTTGCAGCGAGTATAGTGGCCTACTATCTTGCTAAATGGCTAGACGTTTTGCTTGCATTCCTTATGGGTAACTAGCCTCAGTCTGGTGTCGCTGAATAAGGACACAAGAAAAGCCCCAGAGGGCCTAATCTCTGGGGCTTTTCGTTTTGTTTGTGATACATTCGGCATCTTCTTCTTTAGCCTAAGTTTATTATACTACGATTTTTTTATGTGAACAAGTATTTTTGTGGCAGTCCAGCCGAGCAGGAAGCCGGTTAGGAGGCCGCAGGGGCCGAGGATGGGCAGGTAGCAGAACAGCTGGGGGCCGCCGATAGTGAGGCTGGCGGCTAGCAATTGGCCGATGTGGTGGCAGAAACCGCCGGCACTGCTGATACCTAAAAGCGTAAAGCGGCCACTTTTCTTGAGCAGAACCATGGCGGCAAAGCTCAGGACTCCGCCGGACAGGCTGTAGAGCAGGATGGCTGGGCCGCCGCCGAACAGCGAGGACAGCACGATGCGCAAAAACAGCATAAGGGCGGCATCCTGCCAGCGGGGCAGGGTGTAGAGGGCCACTAAAGTTATGAGGTTGGCCAGCCCCAGCTTGGCTCCCGGCGCCAGAAATGGCAGGGGGATAAGTCCTTCAAGCAGGAACAACGCCAGGGATTGACCAGTAAGCAGCGCCAGGTAGACAAGTTTTTTGGTTGGATTCATAAGACCTCCTGATTAGCGCATGGGAATGAGGTCTGCCTCGGGCTGTTCGCCCTTTACTTCGATAAGCAGTTTATGGGGCAGGCAGGCGATGATGTCACCGGGCTTTTGGGCGGGGCCTTGCAGGATACAGAGCCTATCGGGGCAGTCGGCCTCGTTCACGGCGATGGTGTCATCTTCGACTACGATGGTGTTGCTATGCCCGTCGTGGCTGATGACAAAGGTATCGCGGCCGGTGTGACCGGATAGGGGGATGCGGCGGCTTAGTTTTCCGTCGATGGTGATATCGGCATAGACCCGGGCCTGTTTTTGACTGGTCAAAAACAGCAATGGCATAAGCGATATAAATAATAATAGGATTATGAGCAGGATATCCGCTCTATTTAGCATTTTCTTCATATTTTCTATTATAGACTTTCCCAAGTTAGTTTGCTATACTTTACAATTGTATAATGTTATCGATAAAGGAGCGCGAGCAGTATGCCGAATCGTCCAGCCTGGGCCGAGGTAGATTTAGGGAAGCTATCCCAGAATTATGAAGAAATCAAGAAACAGTTGAAACCTGGTGTGAAGCTCTGTGCCGTGGTCAAGGCAGATGCCTATGGTCATGGTGCGGTGCCGGTGGCTCAGGTGGCGGTTCAGGCTGGCGCGTCTTATCTGGCGGTGGCAACGCTTTCCGAGGGTATTGAGCTGCGCCAGGCAGGCTTTACGACGCCGATTCTGCTGTTGGGCCTCGTGATGCCGGAGGATGCTAAGGAAGTCGTGGATTACGACATCACCCAGGTGGTCTGTGAGCTGGAATTGGCCAAGGCGCTGTCGGCAGAGGCTTGCCGTCAGCACAAGACCGTCAAGGTTCACTTGAAGGTGGATACGGGCATGGGCCGCATCGGCGTGCGTCCAGAGGAAATTGGGATATTGGCGGCTAAGATGGCAAAGCTGCCGGGGCTGGAAATCGAGGGCATGTTCTCCCATTTTGCCATGGCAGATTGCAAGGACAAGGCCTATACGAAGATGCAGCTCGATAAGTTCCGTCAGGCAATTGCCGAAGTGGAAAAACAGGGCGTGAAGCTTGCCATCCGTCATATTGCCGAGTCGGCAGCTATCCTGGAGATTCCCAAGGCGCATTTTGATATGGTTCGTGCCGGTGTTATCCAATATGGTCTTTGGCCGTCGAAGGAAGTCACGCATCCGATTGAATTGCAGCCACTGATGAAATTACAGGCAAAAGTCGTTTGGCTGAAAACCCTGCACAAGGGGGAGAGCATCGGCTATGGGCGTGCCTTTGTCGCAGAGCGCGAGTGCCGCATTGCAACGCTGCCGATTGGTTATGCTGACGGCTATATCCGCGCCTACAGCCCGCAGGCGTATGTCGAGATTCATGGACAGCGGGCGAAACTTGCCGGCCGCGTCTGCATGGACCAGGTCATGGTGGATGTGACCGATATCCCCGAGGTGAAAATCGGCGATGTGGCGACGCTGTTTGGCAGTGAGACGCTTACGATTGACGATGCAGCCGCTTGGCTCGGGACGATAAATTATGAGGTGCCCTGCCTGATTTCCCCGCGGGTGCCGCGCGTATATGTGAAATAAAAAAGCCGCTGACTCATGGAGTCAGCGGTATTTTTATTGGCGCAGTTATTCGGCAACCTGTCGTTTCCAATACTCCAGATCCGGAGCGTTGAGGGGCAGGTCGATGGTCTGGCCGTTGTCGTAGTAGAAGCGGAAGCGGACGCTGTCGGCCTTGCGGATGGCAGGCAGGCTGGCTCGCGGCAGTTCTACGAACAGTTTGTTTTCGTTCTGATAGGGATGGTCTTTGCTCGTACCAGCCGATTCCTGTTTGACGGCGGCCTTCATTTCCCAGGCATCGCCGTCGGTGTAGAGGATGGCCTCTGGTTTGAGTTTTGAGCTGTCATAGCGCCAATCCCAGATGGTCAGTACGGCGCCTTCCAAGGAGCCCGTTTCGGTGCGGGAGCTTTGGAAATCGATGCGGCAGTAGGAGGAGAGGCTGTCGGCACTGCGGTGGTCAAGGCTCCAGACAAAGGAGAGACCAAAGACGCCGAGCAGCATCAGGCCGATGCCGCCGAAGAATAGAAGCTTTTTCAGCGAAAAAAACATAATAAATGGCTACCCTTTCGGAAAAGATTACTCGATGATTTCATCAAAGGCTTTATGCAGGGCGGCCTGCTGTTCCTTGTTGATGGTGATTTTGCCGTGCAATAGGCTGATGAGACCTGCTTCCTTGAGCTTCGTGACGCCGCGGTTGACGGTTTTGACGCTGGTGCCGATGTCGTCGGCAATCTGCTGACGGCTCGTGTGCAGGATGAACATATCCGTTTCGATGGTTCCCAGACGTTTTATGAGATAGCTGTGGAGGCGTTCGAGGCTGGGCAGGAATTTGACGCGGCCGGCCTCGTTGGAGGTCGGATACATCTTGGCAGCTAACAGCTGGGCGACAGCGAGGGCAAATTCGTTGTCGGTGCGCATCCACAGCAGGAAGGTTTCGGCGCTCATGGCCAGCACTTCGCAGGTGGTGACGGCCTCGTTGGAAGCGGCATAGGCTTCCTGTCCGGCCAGGACTTCGAGGTCGCCGATTAAATCGGGGACTTCGAGGGAAGCGAAGGTATAGCGCTGGCCGCTGGCAAATTCGTTGCTGACGCGGGTGCTGCCACGGGTCAAAAGATAGACGTGGTCGGCGCGTTCGCCTTTGCGGACAACCGATTCACCCGGCAGAAAAACCTTATGAGTCGTCTGGCGTTTGATGCCTTCTGGCATATGGTCAAGCATATATTCAAGCTTCATAGCAAGTTCCTTTCTATACATTGTTATCTTCACTATTATATAATATTTTTGGCATTAGGCAAATACTGACCAATTCGGCGCCAAGAATATTCAGAATAATGATAAATGAAAATTTTTAGGACATTAAAGACAAATGTCCTTTTTTATTGTTTTCCGAATGTGTAAACTAGGTAATGGAATCAAGTGATACAAAACAGGAAGGAGAACGCGCCCCATGAAAAAATTATTTGACGGCGCATTACAGCAGCGGAAGAGTCTGCAGCGCGAAGTGATTGCGGGCATCACAGCCTTCTTTGCGATTTCCTATATTATTATCGTCAATCCGATGATACTGGCCGATGCAGGGATTCCTGCGGAGCTTTCGGTCTTTGCGACGATTTTTTCGTCGGTTATCGGTTGTTTGCTCATGGCATTCTGGTCGAATGCACCGATTGTGCTGACCCCGGGCATGGGCATCAACGCGTTCTTTACCTATACGATTTGCGTCAATATGGGGCTTCATTGGCATGAGGCGATTGCCATCTCCCTCATATCGGGACTTATCTTTGTGTTTGTGGCTTGTACTAAGTGGTGTACGCGTCTCAGTCAGGCGGTACCGGGGTCGCTGAAATCGGCGATTACGGCTGGCATCGGTCTGTATCTGGTGGAGATCGGTCTGGAAAAGGCCCAGCTCATCCAGCGGGGAGCGAATTCCATGGTGGAGCTTGGCAGCCTGACGAATCCCGTGGCGCTGTTGGCGCTGTTCGGACTCGTGCTGAGTTTGCTGCTTTATTTCCGCAAGGTTATGGGCGGCTTCTTTATTGCCATTCTTGTGACGAGTGTGGTGGGCTACTTCGTGGGAATCCGCGATGCGGCACCGATGGATTTGAATTTTGCAAATCTCGCTCTCTACCCTCAGCTTTTGTTGAAGGCAGATTTCAGTAATATGACGAGCATACCGTTTTTACTGTCGGTATTCTCGATGTCCATGATCATGATTTTTGAGACCATGGGCCTGCTGGAAGGAATTCTTCCGGACCAGCGTAAATTCAAAAAAACCTTCGAGGGATCGGCGTTTACGACGATGTTCTCGGGGTTGTTGGGTACCAGTCCGACGGTAGCCGCTGCGGAAAGCGCAGCCGGCATCGCCAGCGGCGGCCGCACGGGTCTTATGGCTCTCACGGCAGCTGTACTGTTTGCCCTATCTCTTTTCTTTATCCCTCTTCTTTCATTTGTGCCCCAGGCTGCGATTGCACCGGTTATTATCATTACGGGTGCGATGATGATGCAGCAGCTCCAGTATGTGGAATTCAACGATTTCTCGGAATGGTTCCCCGCCTTTCTGGTTGTCGTGCTGATTCCTTGGTCCGGTAGTATTTCTACTGGTCTCGCCTTTGGGTTTACGGCATATCCCCTGCTGAAACTCATGAATGGGCGACGGCAGGAAGTTCACGTACTGGGGTACGGGCTTGGCTTTCTTTTCCTCTTGAACCTTGTTTTCCAGGCAGGGTTCTAATAAAGAATTTACATAAAGCTTTTGATAAAAGGCTTCGGATGATTCCCTACAAAGTCATCCGAAGCCTTTTGTCATGCATTTTTTGCTCGCGGCGATGTAAAATTAGTCGCCGGTGGAAAACGGTAAGAGGAAGTTTTACCTATGGCAAAACTGGCACATTGGCGGTATAATGGTAGTAGCTATACACTAAAGTTTCGTGCAAAGAAGGCGATATTGTGGATGAAAAACCAGTGATGCTGATTGTTGATGATGTAGAAATCAACCGGGTTGTGCTGGCCCAGTTTTTTCAGGATGAATACACCATCATTGAGGCAGTAAATGGGCAGGAAGCCCTGAAGGTTATCGAGAGCCAATCCGTGAGCATTGTACTGGTTGATCTGGTCATGCCGGTCATGGATGGCTTTGAAGTGTTGTCGTATATTAAACATCATGACCAGTATGCACAGATCCCTGTTATAGTCATGACGGCCCGCAGCGATGGATCCAGCGAGGCACGGGCCATGGAAATGGGGGCTGCCGATTATATCGTGAAACCGTACAATCCTACGATTGTGCGCTGTCGTGTCAAGAATGTCATGGCGCGCCAGGAGAACGAATGGCGCAAAGTGGAACAGGTGGCTAAGGATCAGCAGCTGGCGCTTATGCATGGCTATATCGAGAAAGATTCGCTGACTGGAATCTACAACCGGGAAACCTTCTACCGCAAGGCGGCGGCTTTGATGCAGGCCAATCGCGGTGTTTCGTATAATATCGTGTATCTCGATATCAGCAGCTTTAAGGCAATCAATGATATGTTCCGCATCGATACGGGAAATCTGGTCCTCAAAACGGCGGCGGTGTATTTCCAGGTAGTGGCTGGGGATACGGGAATCTGCGGCCGCATCGAAGCAGATCATTTTGCCCTTTGCCTGCCGGCTTCCCAGGTGGATATGGATGGCATCATGGAAGGTCTCGACCGCACGATTGCCTCACTGGGAATCAGCCATAATATCGTTTTTCATGCGGGGGTATATCCGGTGGATAATGCCTTCCTGCCTATTGATCAGATGTGTGGTCGGGCTTATATGGCACTTAGCCGCATCAAAGACGATTATAAGGCACGGTATGCTTATTACGACCAAGGTATGCGGGATCTGATGATTGAGGAGCAGATGATTGTCCGCGATATGGAGTTTGCGCTGGTGGGGCGTCAGTTCTGCATCTATCTGCAGCCGGTTTACAATATCAAAACCAACGAAATCGTTTCGGTGGAGGCCTTGGCGCGCTGGAATCATCCGCATAACGGCTTGATTTCGCCGTCGCGGTTTATCCCGGTGTTTGAGCGCAGCGGCTTTATCGGCCGGTTGGACCGGTTCATCTGGGAGGAGGCCTGCCGGTTCCTGCAGTTGCAACGGGAGCGCGGCGGCAAGGTGGTGCCGGTATCGGTCAATGTGTCCCGGCTGGATTTCTACAACTTAGGGTTGTTGGATTTCCTGCAGGGGTTGCTGAAAAAATACGAATTGGAGCCTTGGATGCTCAAGCTTGAGGTAACAGAAAGTGCCTATACGGACAATCCACAGCAGATGATTGAAATGGTCGGAAAGCTGCGGGCAAGTGGGTTCGTGGTTATCATGGACGATTTTGGTCAGGGGTATTCCTCGCTGAATCTGTTGAAGGATCTTACCGTCGATGCGCTGAAAATCGATATGTCGCTGCTGCAGGAAGTCGAGCGTTCCGAGCGGGCAGGGGTCATCATGGAAACGGTGGTGGCCATGGCCAAGAAGCTGGATATGGATATCATTGTGGAAGGCGTCGAGACGAAAGACCAGGTGGAATATCTCGCTGGTATCGGCTGCGAGACGATACAGGGATATTATTTCTCGCGGCCGCTTCCTGAGGCTGATTTTTTGGTGCGGATGCTTCGTGAGCAGGCGGCAGAATAAAGGAGAATTTTTTTGAATCACAATATCGGAGCTTTTATCTTTGATATGGATGGTGTCATCATCGACAGTGAACCCATCCATTCCCGCGTTAAGATGGATACGTTTCGTCATTTCGGACTTCCCTTTGACGAGGCAGACCTCATTCATTATATGGGCCGCACCAGTGGCGAAATGTTCCAAGAGGTCATCGATAGCGCTGGGCGCAGGGACCTTACGCCAGAGGAACTGACGGACTACAAGCATAAGCACTATCTGGAAGTGCTCAAAAGCGGCGAAATCGAGCCGGTCAAGGGCACGGTGGAACTCATAAAGGAGCTTTATGCGGCAGGGATTCCGATTGCCCTGGCAACTTCATCGTGGCCAGTGGTGGTGGATGCCGTGCTGGATGGATTTGGCATTCGGCCGTATTTTAGGTCCGTGCTGTCCGGCAGTGAGCTGCCCGCCAGCAAACCGGACCCGGCAATCTACCAGATAACGGCCCAGCGCCTAGGCGTAAGTCCGGCGGACTGCGTCGTGCTGGAGGATACGCGAAATGGCATCCTGGCGGCCAAAGGAGCCGGCATGTACTGCATCGCCTATCGCAACCCGAATTCGGGAAAGCAGGATTTAAGCCTTGCCGACCGCATTGTGGAAGATATCGCTGAAATAAAACTTGATACGTTATAACTCGGAATCTACCTCGTTGAAACGCCAAGAGGAAGTTTTGCGTGTAGCAAAACTAGAACACCGACGTTAAAATAAAAAACTGTCATTATGAGTATGCTTTAACTCGTAATGACAGTTTTTGCTTTATAAAATGATAGGATTTGAGTTCGTATATTGCTGCGACGATGGATTACACGATAGCGAAGCTTTCGATGGCGCCATACTGGATGAATGGCGTGGCATCGGTGGGGTCGCCTTCTAGGATTGCCTGACGAACAATTTCCACGTTGTCCTCGGCGATGTGGATGCGGCCTTCGGCTTGTTCTTCCTCTACCTTGGTCAGCAGTGCTTTACGGGCGACTTTGAGATCACGGTAGATTTCCTGATTGTAGAACACATTCATGGATTTCTGGCTTTTATCTTCATCGCAGTTGAAGAAGATAAAGGCTTTTTTCTCTTTCATATAGAATCCCCCTTTTCAGCCAAATACTTTCGTAAAGTTTTTGGATATGCTTGGATATGCTGACATTATATCACAATTTTTGCCGAATGATAACTCGGAAGGTTAAGGGTGTGTAAAATTGTATAATAAGATGAAACAAGACCATACAAAGGGTTTGACAAATAAAAATGAATAGAGTAAAGTAACAATTGTACAGAATTGTTTATAATTGTTTGAAATAAACAGCAATTCAAAAACTGAAGTCCTGGAGGGATATGTCATGGCTATGATCAAAAAAGAAGCATTCGGCAAACTCAGTGATGGACGGGCAGTGGAGCTTTATACGCTGCGCAATACGAAGGGCACCGAAGCCAAGATAACGACGTATGGGGCACGGCTGGTGAGCTGGCGCGTCATGGGACCGCAGGCGAAATTCGTTGATGTGGTGCTAGGCTATGCCGATGCGGCGGCCTATGAGAAGGACGATACCAGCATGGGCGGCATTGTTGGGCGTCATGCCAACCGCATTGCCGGCGGCAAGGTCGTTTTGAATGGCAAGGAGTACCAGCTCGATCTCAATACGGGTTCCAAGATGCAGAATCATATCCATGGAGGCTTTCAAGGGTTTCATGACCAGCTGTGGACGGCGGAAGAAGTCTATGAGGGCGTCAAGCTGACCTATCATGCCAAGGATGGCGAGGGCGGCTACCCTGGCAATATGACGGTGTCGGTGCTTTATTCCCTGTCGAACGACAACGAGCTTTCTATTAGCTATGAAGCAACCTGTGATCAGGACACGATTTGCAATTTGACGAATCATACCTATTTTAATCTCGATGGTTTTGAATCGCCGTTGATTTTGGACCAGAAGATACAGCTTTTTGCCGACACCTATACCTGGGCTGATGAAGAATCCCTGCCGGATGGGCGCATCCTGGAGGTAGCGGGAACGCCGATGGACCTGCGCCAGCCTACCCGCATTGGGGAACATATCGATGATGATTTTGACGAACTCCAGATGGGTAAGGGATATGACCACAATTGGATTATCCGCGACGAGAAGCCGGTGGTCGAGATGAAGCCGGGAATGTTCGGCTATGATCCGCATTGCCCGCTGGATTATCTGAAGGGCGGCCTCAAGAAAGCGGCTTATGCCGAGTCGGATAAGACCGGTCTCACGTTGACGTGCTATACGACTCAGCCAGGGGTTCAGTTCTATACGGGCAATTTCCTTTGCGGCGGCATCAAGGGGAAAAATGGCGTGGAGTTCCCCCGTCGCTCGGGGTTCTGCCTGGAGACGCAGTTCTATCCCAACTCGCCGGCCAATCCTTCATTCCCCCAGCCAGTCCTCAAGAAGGGGGAGACTTTTAAGGCGCAGACCGTATATGTCCTTTGGCCGAAAGATTAAGGGGTGGCGAAGATGCAAGGAAGATACACGATGACGTTTCCTGATTATACCATCGGGGTGGAAGCGTATGAAAAAATCCGTGAGGTGTGCCCACGCTATGGCAAGACCGTGGTCGTAATCGGCGGCCGCAAGGGCATCGAGGCGGCGCAGGAGAAAATGACTAAGGCCGTAGAAGGTGTTGGCCTGGAATTTACGGGCTTTTTGCTGGCGGGGAAGGAATCCTCCTATGAGAATGTGGAGAAAATCTGCAATGACCAGGCTTTTATCGATGCGGATATGATTTTTGCCGTGGGTGGCGGCAAGGCCATTGATACGGCCAAGCAGGCGGCGCATACGCAGCACAAGCCTTTCTTTACGTTCCCCACGGTGGCCGGGAGCTGTGCGGCGGCGGATAGCATCGCCACCATCTACAACGAAGATGGAACCTTCCGGGAGTATGCCTATTCCAATGAGCCGCCGGTTCATGTGTTCCTCTGCACCAGAATGCTGGCGCAGGCACCGGTGGAGTTTTTGCTGCGGGGCATCAGCGACACGATGGCCAAATACTATGAGGCACAGATTGCCTCCCGCGGCAAGACACTGGGGCATCGGGATGGCATGGGAATCGCCCTTTCCCGAATGTGCTTGGACCCGCTCTATGCCTATGGAGAACAAGCGGTGGCTGACAATAAGGCCCATAAAGCTACGGCGGCCTTTGAGGAAGTGGTGCTCTCTATTGTCATGACCAGTGGCATGGTGTCAAATTTTGCGGCACCAGAATATAACGGTCATATAGCCCACACGTTGTTTACGGAACTTACGAATATTTCGGCAGGCGAGAATGGCTGCGAAAAGCACAGCGGTCTGGCTGCTTATGGTATTTTGCTGTTGCTGTTGTGTGATGGCCAGCAGGAGGAGTTTTCGCGTTTTTATGAATTCTGCAGGAAAATCGGACTGCCGACCAGCCGCCAGGATATCTGTGCCAGTGAGGAGGATATCCGCCGGGTGTTCAAGGCGACCGAGGCCAAGCAGGAAGTAGGCATTATGCCGTATAAAATCACCCAGGATATGTTGCACGTTGCCGCAGACAAACTGGAACAGATGAGAACGGAATAAGGAGAACCAGCTTTAGGGGGTAAGACTATGAATATCCATGAGTATCAAAGCAAAGCAATCCTCAAATCCTATGGGGTTAACGTACCTAATGGAATGCCGGCATTCAGCGTGGAGGAGGCAGTGGAAAATGCCAAACAGCTGAGTACTCCGGTGGTGGTAGTCAAGGCGCAGATTCATGCTGGCGGCCGTGGCAAGGCTGGTGGCGTGAAGATTGCCAAAAACCTCGAAGAGGTCAAACAGTACGCCGGGGAAATCCTCGGGAAAACGCTGGTAACGAAACAGACGGGCCCTGAGGGCAAGAAGGTAAACCGCCTGCTTATCGAGGAAGGTTCGAACATCAAGAAGGAATACTACCTCTCCTTTGTCATTGATCGCCAGACGGCGCGTGTTGTCATGATGGGCTCGGAAGAGGGCGGCATGGAAATCGAGAAGGTGGCGGCGGAGATGCCAGATAAGATTTTCAAGGAGTACATTGACCCCGCGGTGGGGCTGATGCCGTTCCAGGCCAGCCGCATGGCTTATGCGATGCACTTCCCCCAGCCGGCAATCCGCAAGGTGACAAAACTTATGGGCTGTCTCTATCAGGCTTTTGTCGGCAAAGATTGCAGTCTGGCGGAAATCAATCCGCTGGTGGTGACTGCTGATGATGATGTCGTCGCGCTCGATGCCAAGCTCAATTTTGATGACAGTGCGCTTTTCCGTCATCCCGATGTGGAGGCCCTGCGGGATGAGAGCGAGGAAGATGCCAAGGAGCGCCGGGCGGCAGAAGCGGGCCTCAACTATGTCAACCTGGGCGGCGATGTGGCCTGCATGGTAAACGGTGCCGGGCTGGCCATGGCTACGGTGGATATCATCAAATATTATGGCGGGGAGCCAGCGAATTTCCTCGATGTCGGCGGTGACAGCACGCCGGAAAAGATTGCCGAGGCTTTTAATATCATGCTCGACGGCGGACAGGCCAAGGGAATTTTCGTCAATATCTTTGGCGGCATCAACAAGTGCGACCTCGTAGCTGAGGGCATTGTGGAAGCGGCGAAGATTATCTCGCCGGATGGCAAGAGCCTGCCAGTGCCGGTAGTCGTTCGCTTGGAAGGAACGAATGTCGAGCGTGGCCGCGAAATCCTGAAGAACACGCCGATTAAAAATGTCATCATGGCGCCTACTATGGAGGGTGGCGCTGAGGAGATTGTCAGATTGGTAAAAGAAGCGGAGGCGTGAATCATGGGCGTTTTGGTCAATAAAGATACGAAGGTAATCGTTCAGGGAATTACGGGCAAGGCCGCAGCGTTCCATACGAAACAGATGCTGGATTACGGGACGAAGATTGTCGCCGGGGTCACGCCGGGCAAGGCGGGTCAGCAGGTTGAGGGCGTTCCGGTGTTCAATACGGTCAAAGAGGCAGTGGCGGCAACTGGGGCAACGGCATCGGTTATCTATGTGCCGGCACGGTTTGCGGCCGATTCTATCATGGAGGCCGTTGACGCCGGGCTGGAGCTGGCGGTCTGCATAACGGAGCATATTCCCGTGCAGGATATGGTGAAGGTTCGCCGCTATATGGAAGGCAAAAAGACGCGCCTTATCGGCCCTAACTGCCCGGGAATCCTTACGGCGGACGAGGCAAAGCTGGGAATTATCCCTGGTTATATCTATAAAAAAGGCCATGTAGGGGTTATTTCCCGTTCGGGAACGCTTACCTATGAGGCATCGTTCCAGCTTACGGCTGCTGGAATCGGGCAGACTACGGCTATCGGTATTGGCGGCGACCCGGTAAAGGGAACGGACTTTATCGATGCCCTGAAGCTCTTTAAGGATGATCCGGACACCAAAGCTGTTCTTATGATTGGCGAAATCGGCGGCACGGCAGAGGAGGATGCCGCGAAGTGGATTCAGGAAAATATGCCGGATAAACCGGTGGCGGCGTTTATTTCAGGGCGTCAGGCGCCTCCGGGCAAACGCATGGGGCATGCGGGCGCAATCATCAGTGGCGGCAAAGGAACCGCTGCCGATAAAATCAAGGCGCTCAATGCCGTTGGCATCGAGGTGGCTGATACGGTGGCCCACATCGGGGAAACCGTGGTAGCGACGTTGAAAAAAGCGGGCATTTATGAGGAATGCCATACGTGCTGAAAGAATAGTTAGTGGGGAATAGAAGCCTCCATAAGTTAGAGGGATTTCTCTAACTTATGGAGGCTTCTACGAATTTATCCACATATTTTTTACAAATTACAGTTTGTAGGTTTGTGAGTTCGGATTCGAAACAAATCGCCGGCGGCGGGGGCCCCAGTACCAACGCTCCACCGGTGACAACCCGCTACAAGAAATTTTTGCCTTTTAATTAAGAGTTGGAAAACAGTTAAACGCGCTTCGTTTGGACGAAACTGCTTTTCCAACGAGAACGCAGGCAAAAATTTCTTGCTTCACGCGGAACGTCAAGGCTACGCTTATGGTACTGGGGCCCCCGCCGCCTCGGTTAGAGTCGGTACGAATTGCTACGCCCTCGGAGGGGGGAGCCCCGCGAAACTTGCCACAGACTCAGCCGCCGCT
>FNCM01000014.1:0-16347 GCA_900100835.1 Selenomonas sp. WCT3
GACGAAACTGCTTTTCCAACGAGAACGCAGGCAAAAATTTCTTGCTTCACGCGGAACGTCAAGGCTACGCTTATGGTACTGGGGCCCCCGCCGCCTCGGTTAGAGTCGGTACGAATTGCTACGCCCTCGGAGGGGGGAGCCCCGCGAAACTTGCCACAGACTCAGCCGCCGCTAGGGGCAGTGCCATAAACGAAGCGTTTGATATTTTCCGTTAAGAACGAAATTTTTATCCTCCCCCTTCGTCGGAAAAATTCTACCGTCCAAGCGAAGCGCGTTTTGGATTTTTCCGATGCTTAATTAACGATAAAAATTTCGTTTAGGAAATATCTCCCGCGTAGTGTTGGCACTGCCCCTAGCGGCGGCGAAGAGTTGCTTCGAATGAGATTCGTGTAACCTACAAACTGTAATTTTACAGCCCTTTGTGGTGCGATTTTTTAGGTATGGCCGCTGGCTAGTTCGGCGGCTTCTTGGTAGAGGGTTATGATGTCGGCGTGATGCTGTTTGAGGTAGGTCACCGCTTGTTTTTGTTGGTTTGGCGTGGCGCCGTCGGCTAGGTAGTCTTTGGCGGCCTGTTCCTGTGCCTTGGCTTTTTCGTTGAGGGTGCGGCAGCCGATGGTTAGTGCCGCGGATTTCAGTGCGTGGATGTTGATGCGGTAGTCCTGCCAGTCGGCGGTGGAGAGGTCGTGGTCAAGCTGGGCGATTTTGGCGGCGGCCTGTTCGCTGAACATGGTAAGTACTTTGCCGTATAAAACCTGCATGTTGTTGCAGTATTTCAGTCCAAGTTGGCGATCAATCAGTGGCTGGTCGTCACTGGCAGGCGGTGGACTGGCTGGTGCGGTGGGGGCCTCTTTACTGGCTGCTGCTGGTGGTGCGGCGGGAGGTTCCTCCAGCACGGAAGGCGGCAGATAGCGGTGCAGCATAGCCGTCAAGTCGTCGCCGGTCATAGGTTTGCTCAGATAGTTGTCAAAACCTTCCTGCAGGAATTTTTCCCGTGAGCCGGAAAGGGCGGTGGCGGTCAGGGCGATGAAGCGGGTGCCGCTGATGTTGGGGAGTTCTTTGGCTTTATGAAGGGTTTCGACTCCGTCCATGCCTGGCATCATGTAGTCGAGCAGCACCACATCGAAGGGCTGGCTCTGCAGAGCTTCCAGCGCCTCGGTGCCGCTGTGGGCAATGGTGGTCTGTACCTGGGTTTCCTGGAGCAGACTGTCGGCGACAAAGCAGTTCATTTCGTTGTCGTCGACGATGAGTACCCGGGCTTTGGGGGCGATGAAGCTGGCCTGATGGATGTCGTCGTCTACAGGTTCTGTTGGTGCCGTCAGGCTAAAGACACCCACCGGGTCAAAGGAGTGGACGGCTTGGGGCAGTTCAATGGTAAAGGTACTGCCTTCGCCGTAGGTGCTGGTGACTTTTATGGTGCCTCCCATCATGGTCAGCAGCCGATGGGTGATGGCAAGGCCAAGGCCTGTGCCCTCAATCTTGCAGTTGCGCTTGATGTCGAGGCGTTCAAAGACGTGGAATAGCCGGTTCTTGTCCTCTTCCCGGATGCCAATGCCGGTATCGGTTATGGCGGCGCGCAGATAGAGGGTGCTTTCGTGGCGATGGCCGCTGATGTCGAGGGTGACGGAACCCGCCGGGGTGTATTTGATGGCGTTGTTGAGGAGGTTTATGAGGATTTGGCGCAGGCGGCCGGCGTCCCCGTAGAGGCCGTTGGGCAGATAAGGATCAACGTGGATTTTGAATTGCAGGCCTTTGGCCTGGGCGCGTACGCCGACTAATGTGCAGACTTCACGCAGGGTATTGGTCAGCTGATAATCGGCGGGGACGATTTCCATATGGCCGGATTCGATTTTTGAGAAATCGAGGATTTCGTTGATTAGGCTTAATAGAGCGCTGGAGGCCGACTGGATATTGCGGGCGTAACGCTGGATTTCCCCTGAGGGAGCCTGGCGCAGAATCATTTCGTTCATGCCGCTGATGGCGTTTAGCGGCGTGCGGATTTCGTGGCTCATGTTGGCGAGAAATTGGCTCTTAGCCTGGTTGGCGGCATCAGCGGCGGCGCGGGCCTTGCGCAGTTCCTCGTTTTCGGCTACGCGGGTCTGGGCCATCAACAGGTAGATGCTAAGGCAGGCAAAGAGCACGAGCATCAGGGTGAAGAGGAAGAAGACCCGCTGATAAACGCTGATGATTTGGCCGGCAACTGCCGACCAGGGCATGTAGCCAATCATGGAAAAGTCGGTTTGCGGCAGGTCGGCACCAAAGACGAAGTATTTCCCTTCTGCGCCTTCCGTGTAGACGGCGGCCGCTTTGCTGCGCAGGAGGCGGCGATGGACTTCGCGCATGCCGGCTTGGATGGCGTCATCCCCCCAGAACCGGGCATCTTCGGTGGTGTAGTTTTCGTAGGGGACAGCCAAACTGCCGTCGCGGTATTGGATGATGACATGGGTAAAGGCATCATAGTCCGAGAGAGCAAACAGGTGCGGTAGCGAATCAATCGGATAGATTTGATAGAGGACATAGCGGACGTTGTCCCCGTAGACGACTGGGGTGGCTAGCAGGATGCCGATGTCGGGATTGTAGTCGATAACCGTGTTGCCGTGGAAGGCCAGCTGCAGGCGTGGAAAGGAGTCGCTGGATACGGGACGGCCCAGCGTGTGGCGCTGGAAGTCGATTAGGCCGGCCTGTCCTTCAGGCGTCTGCATGGTCAGCATGCGGAGGACCTCTTGTTTATCCCCTTCATGGGCACTAAGATGCGTGGCTGCAGTCTGCAGCGGGGTCAGGAAGCGGCGGAAGCGCTCGCCGGCCAGCAGGGAGATGTCTTCGGTCTGCCGGGCTACGGAGTGTTCGGCGGCGGTGTTTAGCAGGATGACGATTTTTTGCTGGATGAAGATTCCTGACAGCACGAGCAGCAGCACCATCATCACGATGGTCAAAAGCATTTTTTTGCGGTTATTCAAGGACGTCTACCCCCTTTACCAGCCAGTCCATATGTTGGAGCAGACGGTCATCGCGGATGGATTCATCGGTACGGCAGCGCAGGTTGCCCTGCCGGTCATGGATTTCGCCGGCAAAGATGAACTTGCCGTTCAGCATGGCTTGTTTGAGCTGGGAAAGTTTATCCTTCTCGTCTTCGGTGACGGCTGCGGAAAAGCCGCAGAGCTCCACGAAGCCGGCTTCCATGCCTACCCATTGTTTGTCGACGTAGTTTAATTCTCCTTTTAAATACCGGCGGATAATATCTTCGTAGTAGCGGTCCCAATTGCAGACCACAGAGGTAAGGGCATGGTCAGAGCGCCAGGGATGCTGGCCCAGGTCCTCGTAGTAGCCGATGTAGTCGATGCCGAGTTCTTCCGCCACATCGGCTGCGGCGGGTTCATCTTGATGATAGGTCAGGATGTCGGCTCCTGCCTCCTGTATCAGGCGGCGGGCTTCTGCAGCTTCTTTTTCTTCATCCTGCCAGCTGCCAGTCCACATGACGATGACGCGGGCGTTGGGGTTGGTTTGCTGGACTCCTAAAGTGAAGGCGTTAATGCCGCGGTTGACTTCGGAGTTCTGCATGGCGGCTACATAGCCGATGACATTGCTCTTGGTGCGCAGGCCAGCTAAGGCACCGGCCAGATAGCGCCCCTGATACATGCGGATAAAGTACGAAGTCATGTTGCGGGCGTGGCATTCCGCTGAATTGGTGCCAAAGGCTATCTGCGGATATTCGTGTACGAATTGCCGGGCTTCTTCCGAGTAGGAATAACTGGCCAGGAAAATCATGCCGGCCCCGTCCTGGGCAAGCTCTTGGACGGCCTTGGTGCAAGCGCCTTCGCCGATAATGCGCTCTTTAGTCAGCAGTTCAATATGCATTTTGTCGCAGGCCCGGCGGATGCCGCGATACTGGGGGGCGTTCCAGCCTTCTTCGTCGATGCCTCCTAGCAGGACAATGCCGGCTTTTGGCTGGGGCTGGTCAAAGGTGCTGCTGGAAAAAATCCAGCAGCCGCCAGCCAGGACGATCAGGATGAAGCTGATGATGAGCAGAGTTCCCCCCTGGGATAAACTGCGCTGTGGTTTCGCGCTCATGGCCGTCCCTCCTGAAGTTCGTAGTTGGTATCTTCATCAATCATCTGTAGCATGATATCGTCAAATTCTGGGTCAAGCTGTGTGCCGCGGGCTTTTTCCATTTCCTGCCGGACAATTGCTTGGGGCAGGATATCGCGGTAGCTTCGTTTGGATGTCATGGCGTCGTAGCTGTCAGCCACGGCAATGATGCGGACTTTTTCGGGAATTTCTGTCCCCGCAAGTCCGTCGGGATAGCCCGTGCCGTCATAGCGTTCGTGATGGCTGCGGGATGCTTCGGCCAGTTCGGGCATTTCGGCCACATGCGCAAGAATATCGCCGCCGATTACGGTATGTTGCTGAATCGCGGCGTATTCTTCGTCGGTAAGTTTTCCGTTTTTGTTGATGAGGCTTGAGGGAATGCCGATTTTGCCAATGTCATGGAGTTGAGCCATGTAGTAGACATCCCGCTGGTATTCGGCGGATTTTCCTGCCCGGCGGGCGATTTCCAGCGCGTAATCCGCTACGCGGTGGGAATGTCCGTGGGTGTAGGTGTCCTTGGCATCGATGGTGTCAGCTAAGGTTTCAATCATCTCCCGGAACAGACGCTGGGTGGATGCCAGCTGGGCCTGGGCGAGGGCGGTCTGTCGGTCGATTTCCTGCTGCATGTGATGCTGCAGGGCCTTTAACTCCAGTGTCCGCTCGATGCGGCGCAGGATGAGGGTGGGGATAAAGGGTTTATGGACGAAGTCAAAGGCCCCCGCTTGGATGCCACGGACTTCGGTTTCCTGATCGAGGTCGCCAGTGAGCATGATGACCGGGATTTCTTTGGTTTGTGGGTTTTGCTGCAGGGCAGCGAGGACTTCAAAGCCGTTCATCTTGGGCATATTGATATCGAGCAGGATAAGGTCGATAGCTGGTTTTGCTGGTCCAGTTAGCAGAGCCAGTGCCTCGGGGCCGCTGGCGGCGGCAGTAAAGTCATAATCCGTGCTTAAAATGGCGTCGAGCATCATCCGGTTCATGGAATCGTCATCGACAGCCAGGATGTGGTGACGGTTGACCGGCGGAACATTCATAAATGCCTCCTTTGGGTACTGCATAAATCCTTTCAGGTTAATTTTAGCTAAAAGAATTATTAAAATCTATGCAGTTGCCAAAAGTGGCAGTTTTTTGCCAAAAGTGGCAATTCCTGCTAGTCGCGCGGGCAAAATCATGTATAATAAAAGCGTAGAAGTGATTTTCTGTTTTGGTGGAGGATTGCTGTGAAAATTGCTATTGTCGATGATGAAGCGGAGGCCCGGGAAGAATTACAGCAGGTGCTGCGCAGCTGTGGCATTGCACTAGTGGAGCAGGCAGATTGCTGGCATTATGCCAGCGGGGAAGAATTTTTGGCAGGTTTTCAGCCGGATTCGTTTCAGCTGGTATTCCTCGACATCCGCATGGAGGGGATGAACGGTATCGAGACGGCCCGGCTGATCCGGAAACAGACGGCTAATCTGCCCATCGTCTTTTTGACCAGCAGTGCAGACTATGCCCTGGAGGGCTATCAGGTGTTCCCCGCCGGGTATCTGCTGAAACCCATCAGACAGGGGCGGTTACAGCTTTTGGATATCCTGCAGCACTGTCTGCCGCAGGCGCCGGCAGTGCTGGCTGTACAATGGAATGGCCGCAAGTTGCAAGTGCCGAGAGCAAGGATCGCCTATGTAGATGTCAAGGGGAACCGCCGGGTGGGCGGGCGCCGGGGCTGTGTCGTCCATTTGTTGGCGGACAGGGAACTGGCCGTGGATACTCCTTATCCGGAGGTGGCGGCAGCACTGCGGGCGGCAGATTTTGCCGAATGCTATAACCATCTGCTCGTCAATTTTGCGGCGGTGGAAACACTGCTGGCGGATGGCTTTGAATTGAAGAATGGGGAGCGGTTGCCAATAAGCCGGCGGCTTTACCGTGAGGTTTCCCGTGATTACATGGAGTATCTGCTCAGAAAGTGAGGCTGGCATGGTAGTTCTATTGGCGTTCGCATTGGTTGGTTTGCAGCTTTCGGGGGTCTGGCTTCGCTATTTGCCCTTTGCCAAAACGGTGTTGGCGTCACAGCGGCGCCGGCTGCAATGGCTGTCGGCCGGCTGGAGTCTAGTGGCTGTTTTAGGCTATGCGGCAGTGCTGAATTGGTATGACGGGGATGTCTTGCGGTTCAAGCTGCTGGTGGCCTTTGGGTGGCTTCCCTTTTTCCTGATTGCGTATTACTGCATTCCGCGCGGTTTTGTGCAGCATTTGTTTGTCCTCGGGATGCATAGCTTATTTTCGCTGTTGCTTCACACCATCAGTGGTTTTATTGTGGGGATGGTATTGCCGGCTGACTACGGGGATATCCTGCACATGCTGGTGCTGCTGGGCTGTTATTTGTTGTTGTTTGTCCTGCTTATTCCGCTGGAACGGCGGTTGTTTGGCCGCTTGATACCGACACAGAAATTTTTCCAATACCGGCCGCTGGGGCTTTATATATCCCTGATGCCGCTGGTGGTCTTGTTCGCTTATGCGCTGCCGATGTTGGATGGGCAGCTCTATCACAGCATCCCTGAGCGCGTGGGGCGGTTGGCACTGCCAATCTTTTTCTTTTTGATGTTCCGGCTCGTTCTCATGGCGGGACATCAGATGTCGGAGCACACAGCCGAAGTCAATCGCAACAATCTATTGGCCCAGCAGCTGTATTCCCTGCGGGAATACACGCGCCTTACCGAAGAGAAGCGGCAGGCCCTGCGCATCCTTCGCCATGATATGCGGCATTACAATCGCCTGCTGGGGACACTGCTTGACGCTGGACGGATCGATGAAGCCCGGCAGCTCATCGACAAGCAGGAGGCAGAGCTTGAGCATACGGCCTTGAAAGAATTTTGTGCCAATGACCTCATCAATGCCACCTTGTCGATTTACGTGTATCATCTGGGAAATTTGGAAATCCCGCTGCAACAGAAGGTCAATTTGCCGCGGGAGATGACCGGGATGGATACGGATGTGGCGATTTTGCTTTCGAATCTGCTGGAAAATGCCTTGCATGCGAGTTTAAAGCAGCCCGTTACTGACCGGGCGGTCAAAGTGTCGGCACAGTGTGCGGAGGGGCAGTTTGTGTTGTCGGTGGCCAACCGCTTTGAGGAACCGCTGCTGTTTGACCAAGAGGGGCTTCCTTATAGTGAAATGCCCGGCCATGGAACGGGGATGATATCCCTGCGGGCCTTTATCCGCAAATATGCTGCCCAATGTGATTTCCGCCAGCAGGATGGCTGGGTTACCGTGATGCTTTACTGGCATGGAGACAGTTGAAATAGCTGGCATACGAAAAAGGAGACTTCCCGAAGGAAGTCTCCTTTTGTATTGCGTTATGCTTATGACGCAGGCAATTATTTGATGCCAGCACCATCGAGAGCGCTGCGAACGCTCTGAGCAGCTTTGTGCATTTTCTCGAGCTCGTCATCCGTAAGATGTACTTCGAAGGAACGCATGATACCGTCAGCGCAAACCATACGAGGAATGGAAAGAGCGACGTCTTTGAGGCCATACTCGCCTTCGAGAACTGCGGAGCACGGGAGAATCGTGTGCTCATCGTACAGAACAGCTTTGATGAAGCGGCAAGCAGCCATAGCGATACCCGTGTTGGTGAAGCCTTTGCGGTTGATAACGTCGTAAGCAACCTGAACGAGCTCCTGCTCAACAGCCTCGTGGCTGAGTTTGTCCGTTTTGTGGAAGTACTCATCGAGGTCATCAATCGGGAAGCCTGCGCAGCCCGTCGTGGACCAAGCAACGAAAGCAGCGTTGCCGTGCTCACCGAGAACATAACCGTTGATGTTCTTCGGGTCAACCTGGTATTTGTCAGCCAAGATACGACGGAAACGATACGTCTCAAGCATCGTACCAGTGCCGAGGATGAGGTTGCGCGGATAATCGAACTGGGTGGATACAACATAAGTAGCAACGTCGAGCGGGTTCGTGATCATGATGATCATAGCGGACTTCGTGCGTTTTACGATTTCGCCGAAAACGGACTGCATGATTTTTGCATTCGTGCCAGCCAGTTTCAGGCGGTCCGGCGTCTCACCCGGGCGGATGGACGGGCCAGCCGTGATGACGATGATGTTAGCATCTTTGCAGTCATCATAGTCGCCGAGGTGGAATTTGATGTTGGTGCTGTAAATGCAGGAAGTAGCATGGCTGGAGTCTTTAGCCTCGCCCCAAGCTTTGTCCTCATTCAAGTCAATCAGAGCGACTTCCGTTGCGAGCTGGAAGTCAGCGATTTTGTTAGCAACGGCAGAGCCGACGTTGCTGGCACCGATGACGACGATTTTTCTTCTGTTGTTCATGTTGTATAAACCCCCTGTTTTTTTATGAAAGATATTAATGTGAAAAATATCCCTAAGTCATGCTAATGGTATCATTCTGTCTAGGGGTTGTCAATGCGTTACAAAAAGAAATAAAAGCGAAATTTTTCATAAAATTATTATAAATTGTCTCAAATAACGTGAAAATGAATAAATTTATTTGCAATATTGTATTTCTAAGTTATTTATTATATATTATAAGATGTGTCTTTGGAGAAACTATATCGTTTTCGATATGGTTCCATAGAGTTTTCAGTGTAATTTATATAATAGATATCAGACAATCTGATTGTATTATAGTTGGAAGGGGCAAGAACATGTTTGGCATGTCTATGGATATTGGTATTGACCTGGGTACGGCCAACGTACTCGTTTATGTAAAAGGCAAAGGTATTGTATTGCGTGAGCCGTCGGTGGTCGCGGTTGACCGCGATTCCAACCGGGTGCTGGCCATTGGTGAGGAAGCGCGCCAGATGATTGGCCGCACGCCGGGCAACATCGTAGCAATCCGTCCGCTGCGCGAAGGCGTTATTGCGGATTATGATATTACGGAGAGCATGCTGCGCCACTTTATCGAAAAGGTAGTAGGCCGCAGTTTCGTATTCCGTCCGCGCATTATGATTTGTATCCCCTCTGGCGTCACGATGGTTGAGCAGCGCGCCGTTCAGGAAGCTGCTGAACAGGCCGGTGCCCGTCACACCCAGCTCATTGAGGAGCCGCTGGCAGCTGCTCTCGGTGCTGGCCTTGACATCGTTGAGCCCTGTGGTTCGATGGTTGTCGATATCGGCGGCGGCACGACGGATATCGCTGTCATCTCGCTTGGCGGTATCGTCAACAGCGCTTCGCTGCGCATCGCTGGCGATAAGTTCGATGAGGATATCATCGCCTATGTTAAACGTGAGTTCAACATCATGATTGGTGAGCGCACGGCTGAGGATATTAAGATGCGTGTGGGTGCGGCTTTTGCCGATGCTCGCAATGAGATCATGGATATCCGTGGCCGCGACCTGCTGTCTGGTCTGCCGAAGAACGTGGAAATCAACACGCGTCAGGCAGCTGAGGCTATGCATCAGTCGGTAACGCGCATTGTCGACTGCGTCAAGAAGGTTCTTGAGGATACGCCGCCAGAACTGTCGGCGGACATCATGGACCGCGGTATCGTGCTCACCGGCGGTGGCGCTATGCTCTATGGTCTCGACGAGCTGATTCGCCGTGAGACCTTTATTCCGACGGCTTTGGCGGATGATGCGCTGTCCTGCGTAGCCCTTGGCTGCGGCAAGGCTTTGGATACCTTCTCAAAGTTTGATGGCAAGGCTATGAATTTTAAAACGGGAAAATAATTTTTGAGGAATCAGGCGGAACTACAAGGAGTTTCGCCTGATTTCGCGAATAAAAGAAGTAAGGATTATTATGGAGATGGAGGGCCATCCAGCAGGATGGCTTGAACAAGGGAGTGAAGAGCAATGTGGCGTGGGCTTTATACGGCAGGCGCAGGTATGATTACCGAAACCAAGCGCACGGATACGATTGCCAATAACTTGGCAAATGCCAATACCACGGGATTCAAACGGGATGAGACCATCAGTGCAGAGTTTGCCCCGATGCTGTTAAAACGCATCAACGATGGCAAGGATTACAACGATGTTACGTCCTTTAAGGGCTTCAGCATCGGCGGCAATGCGCCGACCGTTGGTACGTTGGGGTTGGGTTCGTACGTCAATGAGATCGCAACAGACCATAGTCAGGGCGGGTTCCAGACTACGGGCAATCCGCTGGATTTGGCGATTTCTGGTGATGGTTATTTTGCTGTCCAGACACCCCAGGGGGTTCGCTATACCCGTGATGGCAATTTCTACAAATCGGCAACTGGTCAGATTCAGACGGTGAATGGTCAGGCGGTTTTGGATACGCAGAATCAGCCTATCGTGATTCCGCCGGAAGCAACGAGCATTACCGTGGGAGCCAAGGGTGAGATTTTCGCCGGCAATGAGCAGATTGCCCAGCTGCAGTTCGTGCAGTTTGGCGGTGACCGCCGGGCGGTGCTCAAACAGGGGGACAGCCTCTACTATCCTCAGGAAGGCGCTCAACCCCAGGCGGCAGGCGGTGAGATTTTCCAGGGAATGCTGGAAAACTCCAATACCAATGTGGTATCGGAGATGGTAAATCTCATCAATAATTACCGCATCTACGAGGCCGGCTCCAAGGCGGTAACGACGCAGGATACGCTTTTGGATAAATCGGTCAATGAAGTGGGCCGTGTCTAAGATAACGGTTTGATTGATTTTTAATTTAAGCACAAGGCGGTTTTCACCGATACTATTTAATAGATGAGAAGAAATGCCGCTATACCTATCGATTTAAATTGGGAATGAGGGAGGAATCTTAACTATGATGAGAGCACTTTGGTCCGCAGCTTCCGGCATGAAGGGCCAGCAGACGAATATGGATGTTATCTCCAATAACATCGCGAATGTCAACACCTATGGTGGCAAGAAGGTCCGTGCGGAATTCCAGGACCTCGTCTATCAGACGATTCGCGATGCTGGAGCCCAGAGCGGTGCTGATTCGCAGTATCCGACGGGCATGCAGATTGGTCTGGGTACCCGGGTAGCTGCTACGAACCGCGTTTTCACGCAGGGCTCGCTGCAGACGACGGACAACCCGACGGATATCGGTATCCAGGGTGAGGGCTTTTTCCGCGTTACGCTGCCGGACGGCACCATTGGCTATACCCGCGATGGTTCGTTCAAACTGGACTCCCAGCGTCGTATGGTAACGACGGACGGTTATCCGCTGGCCGATGATATCACCATCGACCAGAACGCTCCGAGCGATTCCATCGTCATTGCTGGTGATGGCCAGGTTTCCTGCACGCCAGCTGGCGGTGCTCAGCAGAATGTCGGTCAGATTACCCTGGCACGTTTCGTCAATCCGGCAGGCCTTACCGCTATCGGCAAGAACCTTTTTGTCGTTTCTGAGGCTTCGGGTGAGGCGATTGAGAGCAACCCGGGTGAGGAAGGCGCCGGTACGCTGACCCAGGGAACCCTTGAAATGAGTAACGTTCAGATTGTTGAGGAAATGGTCAACATGATTATTTCTCAGCGTGCATACGAGTCCAACTCGAAGGCAGTCACCACATCCGACTCCATGTTGGAGATTGCCAATGGCCTCAAGCGTTGATTGAATTGAAGAAGATTTCTTTAGCCATTCTGTGTTTTTTATGGAGTGGCTTCTTCTGTCTCTTTATGCCGGCTGCTCCTAGAGCTTTGGCGGCTTCGGCTTATCCCCAGAACATTTCCACGGAGCGGTTCGTTGAACTGGCCAGCCAGAAGGTGGAAGCTAAGCTTCAGGAGATGGGGGAGACACGGCGTCATGAGCTACTGCTCATCCGGGCAGCGCAGCCCATGAAACTGCCGCCAGGGCCGATTATCTGTGAGGTGGAATTGCCCCAGGCGGTGAAATACAGCGGCAATGTGCCGGTTCATATCCGGGTCTTTGTCAATGGTAAATTCTACCGAAGGACTGTCTGCTATTATGAGGTGGCAGTCTATGATAAAATCCTCGTTGCCGAGCACGATTTACTGCTCGAAAAACCAATCCAGCCCACAGATGTGCGGCTGGAAGAGCGTCGGGTAGAGAGCGGAAATGGACGATATCTCACCAAGATGGATGATTTGGCCGGGCGTGTTCCCGCCAGGGTTATCCGCGCAGGCAGTGCGGTGGAGTCAGCTATGCTGCAGAATCCGATTGTGTTTAACGTCGGAGCCCCGCTGACGATTATTGCCAACTACCATGGGGTCGAGGTAAAGACCGATGGGGTGGCAATGCAACGGGGCCGCGTAGGTGGTGAGGTAAGGGTGCGCAATGTGCGCTCAGGCAAGGTCCTCCGCGGCAGAGTAATCGATGCGAAGACGGTTGAAATCATAAGTTGAAAGCAGGTGTACCAATGAGGAATAAAGTCAAACACTATAAGAAATTGTCAGCGGCTTTGGCAATGGCTTTTACCGTGTCGGCCTTCGCGGTGCCGGCAGCTTCTGCCCAGTCGCTTTGGTCGGATAATGGTTCCAGCTATAATGTGTTTGCGGACCGTAAGGCCCGTCAAGTCGGGGATATCCTGACTATTGTCATCAGTGAGTCCACAAGCCTGTCGGCGACGAAGGGCAGCTCGAACAGCAAGAGCGGCAATGTTTCCCTGTCGGCTGGCGTCGGTATTTTTGACTTCTTGAAGGCGGCTTCGGCCAGCGGTTCGGATTCCTTTAAGGCCAACGGTTCGGCAACGTCGAAGAACACCACGAGTGGTAACGTAACGGTAACGGTTGTGGATGTGCAGCCCAATGGCAATATGACGGTTGAGGGCACCCAGTCCATCTGGCAGAACCGCAACGAACACAAGATAACCTTCCGCGGTGTCTGCCGTCAGGATGATGTCTCGGCTAACAACACCATTATGTCGACGAAAATCGCCGATGCTACGGTCAAATTCGATGGCAAGGGCCCTCTTAACTCGAAGCAGCGCCAGGGCATTCTGACGCAGGTCTTTAACTTCCTGTTCTAAGGAGCGGAGGATATTATGAAGAAAATACTCGCATTACTTATGGCCGGTGTTTTTGCCATCGGTCTTATGCCGGGGACAGCTTCGGCAGACAGTGCTGTCACGCGCATCAAGGATATCTCCAAGGTACAGGGGGTGCGCGCCAATCAGCTTATGGGCTATGGCCTGGTGGTGGGCCTTGATGGCACCGGTGACGGCAACAAGTCAACGGAGACGATTCAGTCCATTGTCAACATGCTCAAAAGCTTCGGCGTATCCATTAACCAGTCGACGCTTAAGGCGAAAAACGTAGCCGCCGTTGTGGTAACGGCTACGCTGCCGCCCTTTGTTCGCGAGGGCGACAACATCGATGTAACGGTATCTTCCATTGGTGATGCCAAGAGCATTCAGGGCGGTACCCTTTTACAGACGCCGCTGCGGGCTGGCAATGGCAACGTCTATGCGGTAGCGCAGGGGGCTGTCTCCACGGGTGGCTTTATGGCTGGTCGTGGCAGCAACACGGCCACGAAGAATTTCCCCACGGTGGGTACGACTCCTAATGGTGCCATTGTGGAGCGCAGTGTTGAAGCCGATATCGGAACGGACGGCAACATTTCCCTGTCCCTTGCGCAGCCGGATTTCACCACGGCAACCCGGGTGGCTCAGGCCATCAATTCCCAGTTTGGCAGTGTGGCTAAAGCAGCCAACCCTGGCCGAATCGATATCAGCGTACCGGCTTACTATCGCAACAATGTAGTGGCCTTTATCGCGAATATCGAGGAACTGGCGGTCATGCCGGATAATTCGGCCAAGATTGTGGTCAACGAGCGCACGGGCACCATCGTCATGGGCGGTGATGTCTCGGTGGACGAGGTCGCAATCACCCAGGGCGGTTTGTCCATCAAAGTGCAGAAGAACAAGAATGCCAATCAGCCGGATCCCTTCAGCTATGGTACGACCATTGTCACGCGCAATACGGATGTACAGGTGAAGGAGGATAAGGCCAGCACCATCGTGCTGCCGGCTACGGCTAATGTCAGCGATATCGTCGGTGCCCTTAACGCCGTTGGTGCGACGCCCCGCGATACGATTTCCATCCTGCAGGCCATCAAGGCATCTGGTGCCTTGCATGCTGAACTGCAGATTATGTAAGAATGGGAGGATGCATATGCAGATTGCTCCTTTATCGGCCATGGGACTTACGAATCAGTCCCTTACGCCGAATACTACCTATAATTCCGCGCAGGCTGCGGCAGAATCGTCCCAGTTCGCATCCATGCTTAAGGATCTCAAAGATAAGGCTGCTGGTGCCACTTCGGCCAATCATGTAGTCAATGAGGCGGCTACCTCGAAACAGGATAAGGCCCTGAAGGACGCCTGCAAGGGCTTCGAGGGTATGTTCCTGTCGATGATGTACAAGCAGATGCGGGCCACGGTTCCTAAAGACGCTTTGTTTGGCGAATCCAATGCCCAGAATATTTTCAAGGATATGCGCGATAATGAACTGATGAAGACGGTAGCAGAGTCCGGCGGCGTAGGGCTGGCGGATATGATGTATCGTCAGCTGTCCCCGCAGATTAAACTGCAGGAGCAGGCACGTCAGCAGGGGATGTTAAAAGCCCAGGAAGCTGCGGCGCAGGTACATCGTAAGTAAAAACGGACAAAGCCTTCCTCTTTGAGGAAGGCTTTTTTGGGAGGTTTATTCATTATGGAACTAAAACGAAAGATTTCAACGGCGCTTCTGACAGCGGTCTTTTCCCTGCAGGCGGTGACTATGGCTTCGGCGGCGGATTTGACATCGGTGCGCTATCACAGCGGCGAAGAACATGACCGCGTGGTGTTCGACTGGTCAGCCATGCCGAACTATACGGTGAAGGCCTCGGAAGATGGCCGTGAAATCACGTTTGATTTCCATGATGCTGCGGAAAAGAATTTCGTGAAAAAGCCTTTTCACAGCAGCCGCATTGAATCGGTGAAATACACGACCCTCAACGGTCACGTATTGGTCAAGGTGCGTTTTAAGGACGGATTGGTCTATAAGGTCGGCAAACTCGATAACCCGGCCAGAGTTTATGTGGATTTTTTGCCGAAAAATGCGACTAAGAAGCCGACAGCGCCAAGCAGCAGGGAGCAGAGGAAACCGGCCAGCAGTGGCAGTGGCAATATCCTGCCGCTGAAATTCGATGGCCTCTATACGGAGATGGCTGCACCGGGAATTGCCAAACGGCAGTATGTTTATTGGGATGATGCCGGCAAGGTGACGGCCTATTTCGTGGAGGCGGATAAGGACCTTTATACGATTAAACCGGTGCTGGCCAAGGGACAGGTTCCGGGTCTGCAGCGCACCAGCGGTATGTCCGATATGACAGATGCAGTAGCTGCAGTAAATGCCACTTATTTTGCCGGCAACGGGGATATGATTGGCGTGGTCAAAGTGGACGGCGTCGTGGCGGGGACTACGTATTTTGATCGGTCTGCCATCGGCATCCTGCCCAATGGCACGCCCTTTTTCGGCAAGGTATCCTACAGTGGTATGGTGACGCTGGGGGATGTGACCCAGCCGGTATCCGGCGTGGATGCCGAGCGCGGGGCCAATAATCTCATTGTCTACAACAAGTGGTATGGCAGCCGTACCCGGACCAATGAGTATGGCAAGGAATACACGGTGCAGAATGGCCGCATCACGCATATTCAGACGGGAAATTCCATTATCCCTAAGGATGGCTATGTGATCTCGGTTCATGGAACGGCGGCGGATGCCTTTGAAGGAGCCCAGGTCGGGGATCGGGCCGTTGTCAAAGAGGATTTGGGGACTAAATGGAATCAGGCTGCTCAAATCATGGGGGCCGGCCCGCGATTGGTGGCCAATGGACAGGTCAATGTTACCGCCGGCGAGGAGGAGTTCCCCGGGGATATCCGCTATGGCCGCGCGCCTCGCAGTGCCGTAGCTGTGCTCAAGAATGGCAACTACCTCTTTGGTGTGGTGGACGGCCGTCAGGCCAGCAGTCACGGGCTTACGCTGACGGATTGGGCGAAGCTGTTGGTGAAGATGGGGGCCCGCGATGCCATCAATTTGGATGGCGGTGGTTCCAGCGCACTGGTCGTCGGTGGTGTGGTACAGAATTCGCCGTCCGATGGCAGTGAGCGCTATGTGGGGAGTGCGCTTATTCTGCAACATAAATAAAAGCGTAAAGAAGGGGCTATGAAATTACAGTTTATCGGTTACCGGAGCCTTATTCGAAGCAGCTCTTCGCCACCGCTAGGGGCAGTGCCAACACTACGCGGGAGATGTTTTCCTAAACGAAATTTTTATCTTTAATTAAGCATCGAAAAAGTTGCAAAACGCGCTTCGCTTGAACGGTAGCAATTTTTCGACGAACGGTGAGGATAAAAATTTCGTTCTTCACG
>FNCM01000014.1:16477-73277 GCA_900100835.1 Selenomonas sp. WCT3
TCTTAATTAAAAGGCAAAAATTTCTTGTAGCGGGTTGTCACCGGTGGAGCGTTGGTACTGGGGCCCCCGCCGCCGGCGACTTACCTCGAATACGAACTGGGTAATACTCCCCTGCAAACTGTAATTGGTAAAAAGTGCGTGGATAAATTTATAGAAGCCTCCATAAGGTAGATGAATCAATCTTATGGGGGCTTCTATCGTTTATGTCAATCGAAATATTGCCGTGCGGATCGTTGGTACTGCGGCCATTGTTGTCGGAAATTTGCCTATGGCAAATATAGAATAATGGCGTTATAATAAATAGATAACGGATTTTTAGATGGTAAAATGAGGTGAAACTTTTGCGCACTTATATAAAGAAGCTGGTGGCAGCGGGTTTGGCCATGACGTTTTGGTCGGCTCAGATTGCGCCCAGTATGGCGATGGACCCTATTATGACGCATGACCAAGTCAAAGAGGGGATGACGGGAACAGCGTATACCGTTATCGACAGTTCGGGGCAGCTTCGGGACTTTCAGGTCGATATTGTTGGAACCGTAGATAACGGCAAGGGCTCTGAGCCGATGATCATGGCTAAGGCTTCGGGGCCGGTTATTGCTCAGACCGGTGGTATTTTGCAGGGAATGAGCGGAAGTCCCGTGTATATTGATGGATATCTGGTCGGCGCGGTAGCGGCGGGCATCAAAGAAATGACCCCGTATACCTTCTTTATTACGCCGATTGACCGGATGACGCCGATTTGGCAGATGCCGGACCGCAAAAACAAGACCCGCCTGCATCCGATTGATATCAAGAAGGCTGCTGAGACAGCGGCTAAGAAAAAAGCCGATAAGGAAAAGCTGGCCAAAGAGCGGGCTGAAAAAAAGGACGGCAAAGTCTATGGTGATGAACTCATTGCCCGGGCTATGGAAGCGGTAAAGGCCGACAAGGAAAAGGCGGAAAAGGATAAACAGGCAAAAGCGGAAAAGAAACCGGTGGAGACGGCGGCGGATAAAGCCGTACCGAAAAACGTTATGTATTTTGCCGGGTTCAATCAGTCGAGCCTGGATTTCCTCAAACACCAGCTGGATCCCAAGGGGACTATGGAATTTTTGCCCATGGGGGCACCATCGGCAGCGGATGCCCATAAGACGGTGTATGACGCGACCTTGAAACCCGGTCAGGCTGTGGGCGTTGCCGTAGCTTATGGCGATTTTGCCATTGGTGCAACGGGAACGGTAACCGCGGTGGACGGCAAAAAGGTGCTGGGCTTTGGCCATCCCTTCCTGCATCGCGGCAATGTCAATTACTTTATGACCGATGCCCAGGTGGTGGGAACCATCAGCGGCCAGAGCAACGGCATGAAGATTGCCAATATCGGCAACATCATCGGCCGCATCAATCAGGACCGGGCCACGGGAATTGCTGGCGTCCTGGGAACTTTCCCCACTGTGGTGCCCATCAAGGTTAAGGTCACGGATAAATCCCTGGGCCGGGTGGAAGAATACGGCGCCCGCATTGCCTATGATGAGGACTTCCTGTCGCAGGTAAGTGGCGGTATTGCCTATGCGGCCCTGAGCAAGACGGCGGACGATGTCAGCGCTGGTACGGCGGAAGTGGGCTTCACCATTCGCACCAATGCCGTGCCCGGGGGCAAAGTTGAGCGTAAGAACATGTTCTACAACGCAACGGATGTCGGGCAGATTTCGATGGCGGAACTCATGCAGGCCATGAACGTCATTACGGCCAATAAAGAACAGGAATCGGATATCCTCGACGTGCAGGTAAACATCGACGTGGAGGCTGAACGCCGGACGGCTTCGCTGATTTCGGCAGTTCCAGACAAAAAGACGGCAAAACCGGGCGAGACGGTGCGGTTCACCACCATCATCAAGCCTTACCGCCGTCCGAAGGAAACGGTGATTATCCCCTATACGATTCCGGAAAACCAGCATTCGGGAACGCTGAACCTCGATATCCGCGGTGGCGGACTGGTTCCGGCAACGGCTCTGATGGTACTCCAGCAGTCGGGGGTTGATGTGGTCAACGAAGATGAAGCCAAACAGACTACTGCTGACAAGCTGAAGAAGCTGCAGGAAAGCGGCCGCAACAATGAAATCATCATTTCGCCGAGCCAGGTACAGAAACAGCTGACGCCGCGGGAGCAGCGCCGCATTCTGCGCGAGACCCGGGAACGCTTGAAAAACAAGGAACACAAAGTAGACCTGCTGGGTGAGAATGCCAAACGTCAGACGGGAAAAGCGAGATATACAACGAAGTATATTATCGAAAATGTGGTGCATTCGACACTTCAAATTGAGAGAAAGTAACCCAATACTATTGTCATAAAGCCGATATGATGGTAAACTATGTGTTGATGCTTTAAAAAAAGCATGACTATAGGAGGATAACGAACTTAATGGAAAAGTTGATTATACATGGGGGTAACCGACTGGAAGGCCGGGTTAAAATCAGCGGAGCCAAAAATGCTGTCCTGCCGATTATTGCGGCGACACTGCTTGGTCAGGATTCCCCAAGCCTGCTCGATGAAGTGCCGGCACTGGAAGATGTTCATACAATCACGGAAGTATTGAAAAAACTTGGCGTTAAGGCGGAATTTGATTCGTCTAAACACCAGCTCAAAGTTGACAGTACCGTTATTGGCAGCTGCGAAGCTCCCTATGACTTGGTGCGTAAGATGCGCGCCTCCTTCCTGATTATGGGGCCGCTGTTGGCTCGTTGTGGTCAGGCAAAGATTTCCCTGCCGGGGGGCTGTGCTATCGGCACACGCCCCATCGACCTGCACCTCAAGGGATTTGAGGCGCTGGGGGCGGAAATCAATATCGGTCATGGCTTTATTGAAGCTAAGGCACCAGAGGGCCTCAAGGGCGCAAAAATCTATTTGGATTTCCCCAGTGTTGGTGCTACGGAAAACATCTTGATGGCCGCTTCCATGGCTGAAGGTCAGACCATCTTGGAGAACCCGGCTCAGGAGCCGGAAATCGTGGATTTGGCAAATTACCTCAACGTCATGGGCGCAAAAATCCGTGGCGCAGGAACCAACGTCATCAAGATTGACGGTGTGCCAAAGCTCATGGGTTGTGATTATACCATCATCCCGGATCGCATCGAAGCGGGCACCTACATGGTGGCTGCGGCGATGACCAAGGGGGATGTCTACATTGAAAATGCCATCAGCGAGCATTTGAAACCGGTTATCGCGAAGCTTAAGGAAGCCGGCGTGACGATTGAAGAGGATGTCAATGGCATTCGCGTAGCTTGCGATAAGCGCACGAAGGCAGTGGATATCAAGACCATGCCGTATCCAGGTTTCCCGACGGACATGCAGGCGCAGTTCATGGCACTGCTCACGGTATCGGAGGGCTCGGGCCTAGTGACGGAAACAGTCTTTGAGAACCGCTTCATGCATGTGGATGAGCTCAAACGCATGGGCGCAAATATCAAGATTGATGGCCGTACTTCGGTGGTCGAAGGCGTGGAAACGCTGATGGGCTGCCAGGTTAAGGCAACCGATTTGCGGGCTGGTGCCGCAATGGTGCTGGCAGGTCTCGTGGCTGAAGGCGAGACCCAGGTGGGTTATATCCACCATATTGACCGCGGTTATGATAATCTCGTGGCGAAGCTCGTCGGGCTTGGTGCCGATATCTGCCGCGTAGATCAGTAAGTTATTTTTGGTTATCAAGTGTTGGATGCAGGCCATCCAACACTATTTTTATAACACTAAGTTAGAAAGACTTATGCAATTGTGTATTACAGGAGGCATTTTATGAGTACCAGATTTGAAGTTCCGCTGGAACTCGCACATATCCAGCTAAAGAACCGTGTAATCCGCTCGGCTGTGCACAGTTTCCTGGCTAGTCCTGACGGTTATATGACGGATGCTGAATATGGGATGTATGAGACCCTGGCCCAAAATCAGGTGGGCATGATTATCACGGGGCACTGCTGTGTGGATGAGCTGGGCAGAGCGAATCCTGAGCAGGTGAACATCTATGATGACTGCTATACAGACCAATTCCGCCGGGCGGTGGAAATCGCCCATCGGGAAGGGGCAAAATTTGTCCCGCAGATTTCCCATGCTGGCCCCCGGGCAATCGATAATGAGGATCTGGCTGATGTCGTCGCCCGACCTTTGAAAAAGGACCGGGAGGCCAGAGCCCTGACCTTGGAAGAAATCCATCATATCGAACAGTGCTTTGTGAAGGCGGCGAAGCGATTGCAGTCTGCAGGCGTGGACGGCGTCCAGCTCCATGCGGCCCATTCCTATCTCCTGTCGCGCTTTATTGACCCGACCTTTAATCAGCGCCAGGATGAGTATGGCGGCAGTGTTGCCAATCGCTTCCGCATGACGGAAACTATCATTCGCGGCATCAAAGATGCCTGCGGAGAAGCCTTCCCGGTGCTGATTAAAATTAACCTCGATACGAAGCATGAGGATGCGGCTGGCTATCATGATGACATGGTCTGGATTTTGAACCGCTGTCATGAGCTGGGGGTAGAGTTGGTGGAACTCTCCGGTGTGGATTTTATCAATCAGCCGAAGACGGCGACCCTCTACTACCTGGAAGAGGCGGCCCGCCTTAAATCCTTGGTTCCGCAGCAGCCCATGAGTTTAGTGGGTGGTGTACGTTCTCTGGCGGATATGGAAAAGGTTCTGGCAAAGGGGCTGGATGCTGTATCCTTGGGACGGGCGCTGATTGCCGAGCCGGATTTTTTGACGAAATCCCTGGATGGTGCCGAAAAGTCAATCTGCGTGTCCTGCAGCCGCTGCTTTGTTCTGCCTCATATGCACCCGGGAATTCGCTGCGTCTGGGCCTGGAAGGCGGCCAAGGCTCGTCAGAAGAAGCAGCAGGAAAAGTCTGCCGAGTAAGGACGAAAGTTAATATTATTTAGAAAATTACTTCTTAAAGTTTACAAGTTGACACATGAAATAGATGGTGTTAAGATACATTTCATAAGAAATGTCCCATTGCAATGGCGCAATGAACGTGGAATATGATTTTGTATCTTACTGAATATACAAATGTATCCCGTCTGCATCTTGCGATGCGGGCGGGATACATTTGTGTGTTATAGAAAGAGGGATTATGATGAATGGTTTGACTCTGGTGGGAATCGCCATCGTCGTATTTGTGGCAGCTTATGCTGGTTATGGACGTTGGCTGGTCAAGACCTGGGGGATCGATCCGAAGGCCAAGACGCCGGCGGTACAGTACGAAGATGGTCAGGATTACGCGCCGGCTTCCCGGTTTACGGTATTTTCACATCAGTTTTCGTCGATTACTGGTGCTGGCCCGGTGACTGGCCCGATTATCGCGGCAATGTTCGGCTGGGCGCCGGCCCTGTTGTGGCTGCTGATTGGCGGTGTATTCTTTGGAGCGGTTCAGGACTTTACCGCCCTTTACGCTTCGGTCAAGAATAAGGGAAAATCCATGGGCATGCTAATCGAGCAGTATGTTGGCAAGACGGGCCGCCGCCTGTTCCTGCTGTTCTGCTGGCTCTTTACCCTGTTGGTTCTGGCTGCCTTTGCGGATATCTTGGCTAACACCTTCAGTGCTGTTACGAAAACAGGCGCCCAGAATATGCCGGGGGCTCAGGCCGCATCTATTTCCATGCTCTACATTTTCGTCGCCATGGGGTTTGGCGAGTATATTCGCCGCTTCAATCCCTCCGGTGCTGTGAAATTCGTCATTGCCGTGGTGCTGGTTATCGCGATGTTTGCTGTTGGCATGAACTTTCCCCTTTACTTCGATGCTCAGACCTGGCGCTATGTGACCTTTGGTTATTGCTTTATCGCTTCGGTTTTGCCCATGTGGCTGCTCATGGAGCCCCGTGACTATCTGTCCTCCTTCCTGCTTTTGGGTATGGTGGCTGGCGGTGTCATCGGCGTGGTAGTTGCCAATCCCGCCATCAATATGCCGGCTTTCGTTGGCTTTGAGGTAAACGGCCAGTCGCTGTTCCCGATCCTCTTCATCACCATTGCCTGCGGTGCGGTTTCGGGCTTCCACAGTCTGGTTTCTTCGGGGACGTCCTCTAAGGCCGTAGCCAATGAGACGGATATGCTGCCGGTTGGTTATGGTTCGATGCTGGTTGAGTCGCTGCTCGGTGTGGTGGCGCTGGTTATCGCCTGTGCCGCTGCCAGCAATGGCGTTCTGCCCAAGGGAACGCCATTCCAGATTTTTGCTGATGCTGTCGGTGGTTTCTTCCAGATGTTTGGCTTGCCGGTGGGAGTATCTGCCTGTGTCATCACCATGTGTGTATCGGCGCTGGCTATGACCACCATCGACTCGGTGGCCCGCATTGGCCGCATGTCCTTCCAGGAACTCTTTACGCCCAGTGAAGGGGAGAAGCCCAATGCGCTGGAAAGTCTCTGCATGAATACCTATTTTTCGACGATTATCACGCTGGTATTGGCCTTTATGCTCTGCCTGGCTGGCTATATGAATATCTGGCCGCTGTTTGGTGCTGCCAATCAGCTGCTGTCCGCCCTGGTGCTGATTTCCCTTTCGGTATTCCTTCGCACTACGGGGCGCAAGGGCTGGATGCTCTATGTGCCGATGACCTTTATGTTCTTCGTAACCATGACGGCGCTGGTCATGAGTGTGATGGGCATTGTCACGAAGCTTCAGGCTGGTACCTTTGTGGTCATGGTTGACGGCTTGCAGCTGGTACTGGCGCTGGCACTTATGACGCTGGCAGTTCTGGTGGTCAAGCACTGCGGCAAAGAATTCATCAGTGGCAAGGCAGAGTGCCCGCAGACTGAGTTATAAATAAACTTACGATTATCCCTGTTGTTTATTCCCAAAAGTCAGAATCCCCCGAGTGTTTGCGAGGCGCTCGGGGGATTCTTTTGTTTGGGATGGGGACAGCCTTGCATATCTGGCGAGGGTCTGCTAAAATTATATTGTTGCGGTTGTAGCTCAGATGGATAGAGCGTCCGCCTCCTAAGCGGCAGGTCGTGAGTTCGACTCTCACCAATCGCACCATATCGCAAGCTGGTCCTGAGGATTTCCTCGGGACTTTTTTGTTGCTGGCAGGATTGGTTTGGAGTCATATGTCCTTTTCTTGGCGAAAAGATTTCTATACAATACTATACAGTAAGAAACGATAGAAAATCGGAGGGGGATTTATGGGAAAGACTCTGAAGGTGAACGCAGCCGATGTTATTATTGCTGGTCTGTCTGCTTTGGCAGGGCTGGGGGCTTTGCTTCATTTGCCCGTTTGGGCAATCTTTATCGGGTGGGCTTGGTATATCGCCTTGGGAAATAAAAAGAGCGCTATTCGGGATGGGGGCGTTACGGCGGTTATGGCCGCGGTGCTGGCTCTGTCCGCCATTGTGCTGACGGATGCGCTGCAATCCTTTATGCAGCCGATGGCGGCTTCGATGGCAGCGGTGTTTGTGGCGATTCTGCTGTTGATGATTTTCCTGAAACTGCCGGTGTTTACGTCATCGCTGGTGGCTTTCAATTCCTTTTCCTGCATCTTTGCAGGGTATTATCTTCAGGCCTTTCCAGTGCAGGAGTCCTATTTTTTGAGCCTATTGGTGGCCTTTGTATGGATCACTGGGGCAAATGTGCTGGGCCTGCTGCTGGGGCATATCAATGCCACGTTGATTGCCTGGGTGCAGCGGGGGTGGAAGTCCTCACCGGAGACAGCCTCGGAATAATGGGGGATTTTTTGCCGGGAATGCTTTCCATCCCTGGCAAAATGTAGTATAATATCGAAATCATACAGTGTTTTTCTGTGTGCATAAATTCGTTGATAACAGACAAAGTTTTCTTTGTCTGTTTTCTTTTTGCATCTTTAAGGATTTATTTTTTATTGTTTGGGAAGTGTTTTTAGGAGGCATGTATGGATTTCTTATTCCTGGCGCTGGTGCTCTATGTGATGGGCGCCATGACGATGCTTTGGCCGAAGCGGCTGGAGATGGCAGCCCATGCAATTGGCATGGTGCTGGCAGCTGCCGCTAGTGCATTGACGTTTCTGGCATCGGCGACGTATCTTGGTACTATGTGCGGGTGGGGAGTACCCGCGGGCCTTACTTTGGGACGGTTTGGCTCACTGATGAATATCGGCTGGAGCGGTTATACGCTGGTGGCTGATGGTTGGAGTGCAGCCTTCTTAGTCATCACGGGATTAGCTGGCACCATCATCAGTTTGTACGGCGTGGATTATGGCAAGGCTTATCGCGGTACGGGTATCCGGGCGCTTTCGGGGCTTTGGAACTTGTTCCTGGCTTCGATGGTGCTGGTGCTGATGGCTGGCGATGCATTTACCTTTATCCTGGCCTGGGAGGTCATGGCGTTGGTTTCTTTCCTGCTGGTTAATCACGAGAGCAAGAAGAAGGAGACGGTTCATGCGGCTTACCAGTATATGGTTATGACCCATCTGGGAACGGCGGCCATCCTCATCGCCTTCTATCTGATTGGCAGCCATTCCCCAAGCCTGCTGTTTTCGGACTTGGCCCATAATACGCTGGAAGGGCCACTGCGTCATGTGGCCTTTGCTGCGGCCTTTATCGGTTTTGCGTTGAAATCCGGTTTGATGCCGCTGCATGTCTGGCTGCCCAATGCCCATCCGGCAGCGCCGAGCCATGTGTCGGCGCTGATGAGTGGCGTTATGCTCAAGGTGGCAGTCTATGGCTTTGGCCGTTTTGTCTTTTATTTCCTCGGCATGGAGATTTTTGCCTATGGCCTTATCGTTATGCTGGTGGGACTTTTCTCGGCGTTCCTTGGCGTGCTCTATGCCTCCATGGAAAAGGATATGAAGCGAATCCTTGCCTATTCTTCGGTGGAGAATATGGGAATCATCTTTGCCACCTTTGGTTGTGGCATGCTGCTGGTGCAGACGGGGCATGGCACGATGGCCATGGTGGCCTTCACGGCAGTGCTGGTTCATTCCCTGAGCCACAGCATCATGAAGGGACTGCTGTTCATGAGTGCCGGAGCTGTCATGCATGCGGTTGGCAGTAAGAATGTGGAGCTTATGGGGGCTTTGGCGAAAAAGATGCCGGTTACGGCCCTCTTTACCCTTATCGGTGCCATGTCCCTTTCCTCGCTGCCCTTTACGACGGGCCTTGTCGGTGAATGGATGGCCCTGCAGAGCTTTGTCACCCTGGGCTGGCAGACGGGTACCCAGGAACTTAGACTGCTGGTCATCGGGGCCTTTGTGCTGCTGGGGCTTACTGGGGCCCTGGCATTGGGGTGTTTCGTCCGCCTTTACGGCGTGGTCTTCCTGGGCCGCCGCCGTTCGGCGCTGGTCTTGAAGGCGCATGAGATGCCGTTTTTCATGCTGCTGGGCATGGGGCTTGAGGCGCTCTTGATTCTCGTGTTGGGTATTTTCCCGATGCCGATGGTGCAGCTTATGCAGGCATCTCTTACCGGCGGCATGATGGCGTTGCCTATGGTCAGCACCGACGCGGTGGTCTGGAATGGTATCGGCGATTTTGCCAATGCGGCATCTTATTCGGCCTACAGCCCCTTTATGCTGCTGATGCTCGCCCTTATCGTTACGGCTGTCCTGGCTTTTGTCCTTGAGGGCAAGGGTCTCTACGTCCAGAAAGATGTGACCTGGAACTGCGGTACGGTGCCAACCCGCCGCCAGCAGTACACGGCAACGGGGTTTTCGAAACCTTTGCGCCGGGCCTTTGATTTTATCCTGAAACCGCGCAAGGAGCGCACCTTCCTCAAGAAGGAGCATGCGTATTTCGGCCGCTCGGTTCATTACAATTTGTTTATTCCGGATCAGTTCACCGAGAAACTTTATGTTCCGGTGCAGCATCTGATGGTCCGCCTGTCTTCGCTGCTGCATCTTTTGCAGCAGGGAAGCGTCCGCCTTTATATTGGCTATACGATGATTGCCATGGTGGCAGTTTTGATTTGGGGGGTGATGTAAGATGGTCTATATGGCACAGAGTTTAGGCGTTGGCCTTGCCCAGGCGCTGCTCTTGTTGGTGTTCGCACCCTTTATCGTTGGTCTTATCAATAAGACCAAGGCTATCTTGCAGAAACGGCGGGGGGCCAGCGTCCTCCAGGAGTACTTTGACCTCTGGAAATGGTGGCGCAAACCTGTTATCATCACGCCCTATACGAGTAAAATCTTTATCCTTGCCCCGGCGGTTTATTTCGGCACGACCCTGATGGCGGCGGCAATGGTTCCGGGGCTTTTGGTCAGCATGCTGCAGGCAGGCAGTGCCGGCCTCAGCATGGGGGATGCCTTTGTCTTTGTCTATCTGCTGGCACTGGGGCGCTTCTTCATGACGCTGGGGGCCATGGATTCGGCTACGGCCTTTGGCGGTATGGGATCCTCCCGTGAGGTGTATATTTCGGTATTGGTTGAGCCGGCGGTCATGCTGGCGATTCTCGTCAATGCCATGCGCTATCAGTCCACGACCCTTACCCGCATGGTCATTGATTTCGATACGTTCTACTTCACGGTTCCGGCGGTGCTGACCTGTGTGGCCTTCTTCCTGGTCATGCTGGCGGAGAACAGCCGCTTGCCAGTGGATAATCCCGACACCCATTTGGAGCTCACGATGATTCATGAGTGTATGACCCTGGAGTATTCGGGACGCTTGCTCGCGCTTATCCATTTGGGCAGTATGCTGAAAATCCTGATTTTCCTCGTGCTCTTTAGCACGTTATACCTGCCGCTGGCAATTCCCGTGGCCTTAAAAGTCCTCTTTGGGGCGCTGGTCATCGGCGTGGTAGAGACCCTCAATAATAAGATGCGTCTCTTCAAAGTCCGGGTCTATTTGTCGGCAGCGCTTATTTTGCTGATTGTTTCGCTAATTGCTGAGTAAGGAGGGAGACGCAATATGGAATATTTAGTAGTACTCTTGATTTTCGTCGTCTTCCTGCAGACGCGAATTATGGAGCTGAAGCGCTCCATCCTGTGCCTGGCGGCGCAGTCGGGCATCATTGCCGGTGCCTGCTTTGCCATTGGTCTGGGGGCCGGCAGCGGCCTTCATGCCTGGCTGCCGGGGCTCTTGACCATCTTCGTCAAGGTGCTCTTTATCCCCGGGGCGATTCTGCGGTTGGCGGGGAAAATCACCGATGAGCGGGAAATTGTTTCGGACATCAACGTCAATTATTCTACGATGGCGGCTGCTGCCTTTTTGGTCTTTGGCTATTTGCTGGTCGATCATCTGCTGCCGGGAACGCCGGGACGCAGTATCATTGCCGCATCCATTCTGATGATTATGACAGGACTGGCCCTCATGGTAATGCGTAAGCGGGCTATTTTGCAGATGATTGGCCTTATCACGCTGGAAAATGGCATCTATCTTTTGGGACTTTTGATTACGGAGGGACTGCCGCTCGTGGTTGAGCTGGGCGTTTTCCTCGATGTCCTCATTGCCGTGGTCGTACTGGTCATTTTGACGAATCGCATGAGCCTTTCGTTCATGACCACAGATACGACTGTCATGAAGAAACTGAAAGGATAAGACAGCAATATGGAACTCAATTTTACCATTCCGCAGCTGGTCTATATGCTGCTGGCCTTGCCGCCGCTTTTCAGCTTGATTGCGGCTGTCAATGTACTGGGCAAGGGGCTCCTGCATTGGCTCAACCGGTTGACGGCGGTGGCCGCAGGCGCTATTGTCATAAAGCTGGTCATGGAATTTGACCCGTCAAATCCGGTCTCTTTTGGCTATCTTTATCTGGATGCCCTGGCCCTTTGGATGCTCATTATCGTCACCATGCTTTATCTGGCCTTTGCCTGGACCAGTAAAGCCTATCTTGACCGCGACACCAATATCCGCTATGGGTATCTGCGCCGGTTCAGCCACTTGGAAGGCCGCTTCTATGCCCTTTCTCATCTCTTTGTCTGGACGATGATGATCGTGGTTCTCGTGAATAATCTGGGCCTTATGTGGGTGGCCATTGAGGCGACGACGCTGGTTTCGGCCCTGCTGGTAGCCTTTAAGTTCACCCGCACTTCCTTGGAGGCTGCCTGGAAATACGTTATGGTCTGCACCGTTGGCATCTGTTTGGCGCTGCTGGGTACGATTCTTGTCTATTATGCCCAGATTCTGGCCATGGGTGGGGCCCAGGCCCTTGATTGGCAGTATCTGGCTGCGCATGGTGGGGAACTCAATCCAGCCCTGGCTAAGGTGGCCTTCTGCTTCCTGTTTGTGGGCTATGGCACGAAGGTCGGTCTGGCACCTATGCATGCCTGGCTGCCGGATGCTCATTCTGAGGCACCGGCACTTACGAGTGGTTTGCTTTCCGGCGCGCTTTGCATCTGTGCCATCTATGTACTGCTGCGTAATGTTATCGTGATTATGCCGGCGGTAGGCATGGGCTTTATCAGCAGCCTGTTCCTGTTCTTTGGCTTGCTGACGATTGCTCTGGCCATTCCCTTTGTCGTCATTCAGCGCGACATCAAGCGCATGCTGGCGTATTCTTCCATGGAGAACTTCGGCTTGATGGCCGCTGGCTTTGGCTTGTTTATGCCGTTGGCCGTTGAGGCGTCCCTCTTGCACATGATGAACCATGCTCTGGTGAAATACGCGTTGTTCTACACCGCCGGTACGATAATGGAGGCCTATGGCACGAAGAATATGATGCGCATGCATGGCATGCTGCAGCAGGCTCCACGCACGTCACTGTTTTGGCTCTTGGGAATCGTCGGTATCCTCGGCATGCCGCCGATGGGTATCTTCTTCAGCAAGTTCTACATTATCGATAGTTTCTTTATGGCTGACCGGCCGTGGCTCGGCATGCTGGCACTGGTACTGTTGGCTGGCATGCTTATCGGTATTCTCTATCATGCCTTGCGCATGATGGGCGGCAAGCCAAAACGTAAATCGGCAGGGGAGCTCATGGGCCGTTTGGATACGGCAGTTCTCTTGGTGCTCCTGCTGGCAAGCGGCATTATCAGCGGCACGCTGCTGGAGCTCCCGTATCTTGGTGACCTTCTCGTAACTGCCGGCCAGATTATCTTAGGAGGGATGTCCTGATGGAAAATGTAAAAGAAATCAAAGTGGCAGACCTTCGGGCTGAGGCCGGGGCACTGTCCGAGGGGGGTAAGCACCCGCTGGCGGCGATGTTTGGCCGCGATGAGAGTGCGCAGGGAAAAGGTTATGCTCTCTATGTGGTATTTGAAATTCCCGAAGAAAAGCGCATGCAGGTTTTAAAAGCGGCGGTGCCGGCTGATGGCGACCTCTGCTATGAGTCGTTGACGCCAATCCTGCCTGCTGCCGCTTGGTATGAGCGGGAGATTCAGGATATGTTCGGCCTGGTGCCAGTGGGGCATCCAGACCCGCGTCCCTTGGTGCTTCATGAGACCTTCCCCAAGGATTTTCATCCTCTGCGCAAGCAGACTGATAGGGCGGCAAGCCCTCGGGCCAAGGCTGGTGAGGGGAGCGAAATCCGCATGAGTGTTGCCCATGGTGAGGGCATCTATGAAGTCCCAGTGGGGCCGATACATGCCGGCATCATCGAGCCGGGACATTTTAGGTTCAGCCAGGCTGGTGAGTCCATGCTCCAGCTTGATGCTAAATTGTTCTTTACCCATCGCGGTCTCGAAAAAATCATGGAGGGCAAGACGCCGCAGGAAGCACTGCCAATTGTTGAGCGCATTTGCGGTGCCTGCAGCATCGCCAATACTTGGAGTTTCTGCCAGGCGGTGGAAAAGATTGCCGGGGTTACGGTTCCCAAGCGGGCACAGATTATCCGCACGCTGCTCATGGAAATCGAGCGCATCACGAACCATATCGGTGACTGCGGCAACATTCCGGCTGGTGTGGGCTTTGCGCCGGCTATCAGCCTGGGGGGACGCACGAAGGAAATGATGATGCGCCTGCAGGAACGTCTGGCAGGCAACCGCTTCCTACGCGGGGTGATCGTCCCGGGCGGTGTGGCGATGGATATTGGTGCCAGCTTGCAGCAGGATATCCGTGAGACGCTGGCGAAAGCGGAGAAAAATATGGCTGACCTGGCAAAGATGTTTGCCGAGCAGGAAAACTTCCAGAACCGCATCAACACCACGGGCATTGTCCGCCATCAGACGGCGGTGGATTTGGCCATGGTCGGTGTGGGTGCCCGTGCTAGCAGCTTTGCCCATGACAGCCGCCGGGACTTTGCCTACGGCTGTTATCCAGGGCTGGAGTTTGCGGTGGTCACCCAGAAGAGCGGTGACGTAGCCGCAAGACTGGCGGTGCGCATCGAAGAATTCCAGGAGAGCCTGCGAATGGTTTCCCAGCTTTTGGATATGTTGGCCGTGGATGAAACACCCCTGTGGGTAGAAATCACGAAGGCGGCCGGCGAGGACTGGGGTATCAGTGAGTCGGCCCGGGGCAGCAATTTCCAGTATGTTGCCTTGGATAGCGACGGCCGTATCGACCGCATCTTCGTCCGCAGTGCCTCTTATCCCAACTGGCCGGCGCTGCCCATTGCGGTACAGGGCGATATCATCCCCGATTTTCCGCTTATCAATAAGAGCTTTGAGCTCTGCTATGCCTGCCTGGACCGCTAAAGGAGAGAGCTATGTTTAAAGTATTGGAACGATTGCTTCACGATAAGATTGCCACGGAAGATATCACCTTCTCCGGCAGTGAGCGTTTCCGTGGCAAAATCCAGGGCCAGTGCCCGGAATCGGCGCTGGAAACCTGTGCAAAGGCCTGCCCGGTGGGAGCCTTTTCGAAAGCAGGCATCGACTATCGCCGCTGCCTGTTCTGTGGCCGCTGCGTCGAGTCCTGTGTCAAGTCTGCTGGAGCTGAGGCGGGGATTGCCCATTCCTCGGAGGAGGCTATGCCGTATTTGTTGGAAAAAGCCCAGGAAGTAACGGCGGATATCATCCGCCAGAAGCTGGGGCGCAGCCTCCATGCCCGTCATCTCGATGCGGGCTCCTGCAACGCCTGCGATTTCGAGATGGGCGCCATGTCAAATCCCATCTATGACCTTCATCGCTATGGCGTTCATTTTGACGCTTCCCCGCGTCATGCCGATATGCTGGTGGTTACCGGGGTGGTAACCCGCAACTTGGAGCAGGCCTTGAAGATGTCCTATGAGGCGCTGCCGGAACCAAAGCTGGTCATGGCATGCGGGGCTTGTGCAGCTGGCGGTGCGACCTATGGCGAATCCTATGCCATCGTGGGCGCTGCTGATAAAGTTGTTCCGGTTGACATCTATGTACCGGGCTGCCCGCCGCGTCCGTCGGCTATGATTGCCGGTCTGTTGGCTGCGGCTGATATACTGGCGGAAAAATTGTAATTGCTCGAAGGACTCTTCGTTCGTTTGACGCCAAAATAGCAAATGTGATAAAGTTAGAGAGGTGTAGTTAAAAAACTACACCTCTTGTCGATAGAGAAGAAGTGTTTCTGATATTGCTTTCGAGAGGTGATTTTATTGAAGAAACAAATAATCCTTTCCTTGGTAGTTACGCTTATTCTTGTATGCTTGGCCTCGGTGGCTATGGCGGCATCGATTCTGGTAAAAGAAGGGGCCCGTGGTCATGCGGTGAAAACGGTACAGACCCTGCTGATTGAGCAGGGATACCTGATCGGTGAGGCCGATGGTGTCTGTGGCCCACAGACGGTAGAGGCGATAAAAAAGTTTCAAGAGGCCAACGGCCTTGAGGTAGATGGGATATGCGGGGATGGCACCTATTCGGCACTGTCGGGAGGCGCTGCTTATGAACCGCCAACGGTAGAAACTTATGGTGGCAGTGGCCGGCTGGTTTATGTTTCGGCTACGGCCTACAGTCCCCAGGACCCTGGCCTTTCGGCCTATACGGCCTCGGGAACGAAAGTGCGTTATGGCGTTATCGCTGTTGACCCCAACACGATTCCGCTGGGAACCCGGGTCTTCATTCCAGGGTATGGTGAGGCAATAGCCGAGGACGTCGGCGGCTTCAGCGGAAGTCACATTGACATCGCCTTTGAAACCCATGCCGAGGCCATAAATTTTGGCCGCCAGAATCTTGAAATCTATATTTTGGATTGAATTTCCAATCAGTCCGTCGACTCGAAAGAGCTGGCGGACTATTTTTTTGAGTGAAAAAGGGCTTGCAAGGGGACATTAAAGGATATTTATGAATGGGATATGGTACTATTTTGCATTTTTATATAAAAAATTTTATAAATATCCCCTAGGGGAGCTTGTAACAAATATCACATATATTTATAATATAGGGTAGAGATAATAGGTGATATATATAATTGAGAATTATTTGCAGGATAGGGAGGACGAAAGCTATGCCAAAATCTTATCAGGCGAATGAGCTCACCGGTATCATTAAAATCAATGAGGGGAATTGTAAGGGCTGTGACACTTGCAAATCCTTCTGCCCGGCAGACGCCATCACTGGCGCCTACGGTGCAACCCATCAGATTGATAATGAGCGCTGTCTGCAGTGCGGACAGTGTCTGGTGAATTGCCCATTCGGAGCAATCGAGGATACCGTCGACGTAGTCGATGAGGTCATCGCAAAATTGAAGGACAGCAACACGACGGTGGTGGCAACGGTCGCACCGGCTGTCCGTGTCGCACTGGGTGAGGAGTTCGGTATGGAACCGGGCAAGCTCATCACGGAGCAGATGTATGGAGCCCTGAAAAAAGCAGGCTTCAAGATTATGGATGTCAACTTTGCCGCTGACAACACGATTCTGGAAGAGGGAACGGAGCTCATCCACAAAATCCAGAAATACGTACTCAACCAGTCGGTGGAAGGGGAACTTGGACCTTTGCCCCAGTTCACTTCTTGCTGCCCGGCTTGGGTTCGCTATATGGAGCTCTATCATCCGAATCTGCGCCAGCATCTGTCGTCGGCTAAATCCCCCCAGGGAATGGCCGGCCCAGTAGCCAAGATTTACGGTGCTGAGGAAGTATGGAAAGTACAGCCGGAGCAGATTTTCTGTGTTGGTGTTTATCCCTGCACGGCGAAGAAACTCGAGGCATCCCGTCCGGAGTTCACGGCAGCTGCTGATTACTGGAAGAAGAAGGGCCACACGGCAACCTATCAGGATACCGATGTGGTGCTGACGACCCGTGACCTGGCACGGCTGCTGAAGAAGCTCAATATCGATGTCCGCAACGTGGAGCCGGCTGAGGAGAAAGACAATCCGCTGGCTGAATACACGGGTGCAGGTACGATTTTCGGTGCCACGGGCGGCGTTATGGAAGCAGCTTTGCGCACAGCTTACTTTGTCCTGACGGGCGAGGAACTCGGCGAGCTTCGCTATGAGCCGGTTCGCGGCCTCAAAGAGGTCAAGACGGCCGAAGTCCCGCTCAAGCTCAAGGACAATGGCCAGGAAATCACGCTGAAAATCGCGGTTGTCCATGGAACGAAAAACGTCGAGCCGCTGCTCGCAGAGATTGAGGCAGGTAACAGCCCGTATCATTTCATCGAAGTCATGAACTGTCCGGGCGGCTGTGTAAACGGCGGCGGCCAGCCAATCAACCCGATGGGAACGTCCTGGACCGGCAAGTTCAAGGCAATCTTGCCGTGGTAATAGGAGGTACGTTATGAGATATTCCTATAAAGAAAAAGAAGTGAAGATAAACCGCCGCGAATTCCTCGGCTTTGCCGGCGTCATTGCGGCATTCCTTTGGACCGGTGCCTATACGGTAACGGACCTCATTGTCGACCGCACGAAATACATCAAGATGCGTACGGCAGGCTTGTATCAGGATGATGAGAAACAGGCGAAACGCCAGAGCCATCATAACCAGAGTCTGCTCAACATGTATAAGAAGATGAACTTCCAGCCGCTCAGTCCGATGGCGGAAGAACTCTTCCATACGCATTATGTAGACCGCAGCGTCCTGTAAGAAAGGTGGGATTACGATGGATAATAACTTTAAAGGAAATGAACGAATCCTTCATCATAGCCTGCCGGTCCGCCTGTTCCACTGGTGCCTGGTCCTGGGCTTTCTGCCAGCCGGACTCACTGGTGTGATTCTGTTTTTCCGTCCCTTCGGTGAGGCGGCAATGCATCTGACCATGCAGGTTCATATCGTAGGTGCCTGGATTCTCATGATTGCCTGCACGCTGTTCTTCCTGCTCTGCCCAGGACGCGTAGTAGCGTTCTGGCGCGAGGCCTTCCACTGGACGAAGCAGGATATTGAGTGGATGAAGGTCGGTGGCGGCTATCCGCAGAAAATGATTTTCCTGCAGGAAATCGACGTACCGCCGATGGGCAAAATCAACTCGGGACAGAAAATGATGGGTATCATGGTATTTTTCGGTACGATTCTCATCATCCTTACGGGCGCAGTGCTTTACTTCGCCCTGCCGCTGGTACCGAAAGAGATTGCCTACTATGCAGACCGCATTCATCTGATTGTTGGCTTGGGCCTGTTCCTTTGCGTCTGCGGGGGACATATTCCCCTCGGCATCTACAACTGGCCGGAATTTCGTAGCATGTTCGGCGATGGCACCATCAACGCCAAACACGCCGCACATCATCATCCGCTCTGGACCCAGAATGAGATCGAAAAAGTCAAAGACTGATTGAAAGCGCTGGCCAACAAGCCAGCACTTTGGAATAGCTCCTATGGATTAGCTGTAATGGTTGATCCATAGGAGCTGTTTTTATAAGGCGGGTGGATGGATTGAAAAACTTTTTCATAAACCAAGGAATTATTTATTGAAACAAGAATAGTAATCCTGTAGTGTTCAAAAGGTTTTGATTTTAAAGGTGGATATTATACTTATATTGCATAAGGAGGGCTGGTCATGAAGGTTAATAATAATACCACGGTATCGGCAATCTTGCACAAGAACCCCACGGCCAATAAGGCAAAAGAGTTAGCGAAGTCATTGGTTACGGATGCAATAAAAACGACGATTAGTGATGAAGGAAAAGCCTTGAATCATAAATTGAATCGCGAGGGTGGCTTGACGGCTACCGAAAGTGTGCTAGCAGATCGGGACGCCAAGAAGAAAGATATTGAGGCCAAGAAAGAACGCATTAGTGATTTGATGGATAAATTGTCTTCGGATGATTTGACGGATAAGGATAAAAGTATTATTACGGAGGAGATTGAAAAGCTAAAAAAAGAATCCACGACGAACGAAGATAAGTTATATGCTCTGTATGATGGCAAAGCGGTCTGGGAAAAGCGAAAGGATTTATCCAGTGGCGATGCTTCTGTGGCATTAGGAGTTATTGATTTTTATCAAAAGGAAATCGATAAAACGAAGGATATCATGGATCAAGAGTCTATGGACAATAGTAAAAATCAGTTAAAGGCGGTGCAGGAGCGGGCCAAAAAAGATTCGGAGGAAAAGAGTCACGGAAGTAACGCTGCTGCGGAGGAGCAGTCATCGGAGGCGGAAATGAATGTCGATATTTTAACCATGAAAGCGAAGGATACCTTGTTTGAGGAGGGGGATGCAATTAATCGTTTTAATACAAATATCATAAAGTCTTGACCAGACTGGGGGTATGGCTTATAATTAAGGTGTAACAACAGATAACTTGATTATCTGTTAATTGGCGTTGATTCATGGGGGCGTGCTAGGATGCGTTGCCATGATGAGCCACGTTTCCGGGCTTGCACATTGCCACGACCTAGCTTATGCCATGAAATAGTTGGCTGACAGAAAATGTGTTAAAGGCTCTGCTACGGCAGGGCCTTTACTATTTTAGTGATAGGGAATGTTGTAGTATACTATGGAAAATAAAGTTGATTGGTTGCGGGAGGCGGCAAAAGGCTTCGCGAGGCTGAAGAATATAAGGTATGATTTGCTTATTGCCCACGCTGGCAAGACGTTGAATCTCTCTATTGGCTTCGACAACGCACACTTTCATCATATAGCAGGACTTCATAAGCTGAAGGATATTGACCAGCTACGGTTGAGGCGTAAGCGTTCAACTGCTATGATTTTCGAGGAAATCATGCGGGGGAAGATTTCTCTAGCTACAATAGAGAACAGTGCATTCTTGACCAGTAAGATAATAGAACGCATAAAACTGGCTGGGATGCTGGAAAGTATAATGGATGCGGATAATCTTCTGTTCAGCTTCGATGCACGATATGGGCAAGCAAGATTTTCTGCAATTCCAGCCCAATATGTTATCACGGATGCCGATAAGAGTATTGCGCTGTATATCTTTTTAGCAGCGGATGGTGAATCAGGCTATATCACACGCTCCTTGTTCCGTGATTCAAAGGACTATACGGAGGGGCAGCATCGATTTACGATACTGAGCAAAGACAAGGTAAATATCAGAACAAAGGAATGTGAACGGTTATTTACCTACGAGCGTAAATAATTTTTAATACTGGTACACTTGGTCATAAGTATATGACTATGTGTACCAGTATTTTTTGTAAAAATAGACCATGGCAGGAACCAGATAATATAGATTTCCAAGAAAAAAATCTGCAACTCTTAAAGACCTATCGAGAATTGATGAAGGAACGGGAAAGGGTCAAAGAGTTGGAACGTCATGTAAATGATTGGTGATCCAGTTGCCCCGCGTAAGCGGGCCGAGTTTTGAAAATCCCCTCTGGGGATTTTGATTACGTTTTAACTATTTCAAAAGGCGGTGCCAGTTGGCACCGCCTTTCATTATTAACCTGCTACAATCTCATTCATGTAATCCACGGCCTTTGGGGCTGTATTCGCTCCATTTATACGCCAGTCTGGAGTTACATTACGTGCAACAGCCACTTTCAAATAACTTAGTATTAGAAGCGGAAGTCGCGTTCGCCCTGCTCGATTTTCTGCAGGCGTTCAGCCAGGGTTTTGCGGGCGGCGGGATTGGTTACATCCGGGATGTTTTTCGCAATCAGTTTCTCGCCAGCAGCTTTGGTTTCTGGCGATGCGTAGTCCTCAAGATATTCCTTTAAGGTCATCAAGGCGTTGGGCAGGCAGCAGTTCTGGATTTGTTTGGCCTTGCAGAGGGCCATGAAGCGGTCGCCGGTGCGGCCTTCGCGATAGCAGGCCGTGCAGAAGGAAGGAACGTAGTCCATATCGATGAGCCATTTCATGACATCGTCGAGACTGCGGGTATCCGAGACGTCGAACTGTGCCGTTTCGTCAGGGCGTTCTTCCTGGGTGTAGCCGCCGACGGAGGTGCGGGATCCGCCAGAAATCTGGGAGATGCCCAGGTGCAGAACCCGTTCACGGGATTTTTGGGATTCGCGGGTCGAGACAATCATGCCTGTGTAAGGGACGGCAATTCTTATGCAGGCAACAATCTTGGCGAAGGTATCGTCGTCGATGGCGTTGCTGAAGGTATTCACGTCGATATCGTCAGCCGGGCAGATGCGCGGTACGGAAATCGTGTGGGGGCCAACGCCAAAGGTTGCTTCGAGATGTTCTGCATGCATCAAAAGGCCAGCGTATTCGTAGCGGTATTTGTCGAGGCCGAAGAGTACGCCTAGGCCAACATCGTCGATGCCGCCTTCCATGGCGCGGTCCATGGCTTCCGTGTGGTAGGCGTAGTCGTGTTTTGGCCCCGTGGGATGGAGTTTTTCATAGGAATCCTTGTGGTAGGTTTCCTGGAACAGGATGTAGGTGCCGATGCCAGCCTCGTGGAGTTTGCGATAATTCTCCACCGTGGTGGCGGCGATATTGACATTGACACGGCGGATGGCGCCGTTTTTGTGTTTGACGGAGTAAATCGTGTGGATGGATTCGAGGATATACTCAAGCGGGTTGTTGACGGGGTCTTCGCCGGCTTCGATGGCCAGGCGTTTGTGGCCCATATCCTGCAGGGCGATGACTTCGTCGCGAATCTGTTCCTGGGTGAGTTTTACGCGGGGAATGGTTTTGTTGACCCCGTGATACGGGCAGTAGATGCAGCCGTTGATGCAGTAGTTGGAAAGGTAAAGCGGTGCAAAGAGCACAATGCGGTTGCCGTAGAACTGCTTTTTGATATCCTCGGCGAGTTTGAAGATTTCCTCATTTTTCTCGGGAATCTCGCAGGCCAGCAGTACCGATGCTTCCCGATGGTTCAGGCCTTTGCATTCCTTGGCTTTCGCGATGATGGAATCGATGAGTTCGGCATTGTTTTTGTTTTGGTCAGCGTATTCAAGGGAGGCGAGGATTTCCTCGTGGTCGATGAATTCTGAGGCTTTGCTTGATTTTGGATTATACACAGTAAGGTTCCTCCTTCATTTTTGTATAGCGGACATTGTCGCCACGGTCGACGGCCAGCTCACGGCCGACGGATTCAATTCGCTTGGTTAGGCAGACAATGCATTCGGCAGCTTCTTCCCCGGTGCAGATCTTATTGTCGTAGAGCTGATATTTGGTTCGGACGCTCTTAGGGGAAAGGTTGGGCATGACTACGTTGGCGCCGGCCAGCAGGCCCTTCTCCCGGCCCCGGGGGTCGATGGTGCCCAAGGCCGTAGTGGCCGGCAACAGTACCTCGGGCATCATCAGGCGGATGATGCTCAGCAGGAACAAGGTATCGTCCAGTGTACCAGCTGGCTCTTGGGCAAAGGGAGTCCCTGCGGCCGGGATAAAGGGGCCGATGCCTACCATTTCCGGCTGGAGCTCCTGGAGAAAGATGAGGTCACGAGCCAGATCTTCCGGTGTTTGTCCTGGCGAACCTACCATAAAGCCGGCACCTGTCTGAAAGCCGAGTTCCTTGAGGCTGCGCAGGCAGCCGTAACGGTTTTCGGCACTCATAGCTGACGGGTGAAGGTGATGGTAATGGGCCGGTGTGGCGGTTTCATGACGTAATAAATACCGGTCGGCACCAGCCGCACGGTATCGCCGATAGCTTTCTTTGCTTTTTTCGCCAATGGAAAGGGTGACGGCACAATCGGGATGATTGTGTTTGAGCTGCTGCACCAGCTGGCAGATTTTGTCGTCGGTGTAGTAAGGGTCTTCCCCGCCTTGCAGGACGAAGGTGCGGAAGCCAAGCTCATAGCCGTTTTTCGCGCAAGCGAGAATCTCCTCGTCGCTGAGCCGGTAACGCTGGGCGCTGTTATTGCTGGCACGGATGCCGCAATAATAGCAGTCGTTTTTGCAGATGTTGGTGAATTCGATAAGTCCTCGGATGAAAACTTTTTTTCCATAATGCTTTTCCGCTGTCTCGCCTGCCAGGTCAGCAGCGTAGGCCTGCAGTTCCTCATCGCGATGGATCAGCAATTCCGTGAATTCCTCAAGAGAGAGGTTATGGGATTGACGCAACCGGTCAATCAGATGTTTATGCTTCATAGATTAGCCTCTGCTTTGGGTTTTATATTAGTAGGTCTCTGCTATTATTATACCATGGAAATAAGACGCCGTGCATCGTATAGATTAATAATAATTATACTGATGCACGGCGACCATATATTGCAGTAGACAAACGGGAAGTTATTCTCTGCAAATACATTCCCGCTAAGTCAGTTGAGCCTCTGAAGTAGCGAATGGAATATATCTAACTATCAACTCCATTATAAAAAATATTAATGGCGATATGCAAGCTCCCCGGGGGGATAAAATGACTGTAAATTTCGTATAAATATGAAAATATCCCCCCGGGGGGCTTACGGGAAGCACTCGTTTTCTACTAATATTATATTATTGTGTATCATATTTATGAGGAGGATAGGCAAGATGAATTATGCCTTGAGACGATTGGGGCAGTTAATACCAATTCTTTTTGGCATTACGTTCCTATCTTTTTTGCTGATATATTTGGCGGGCAGTGATGCGGTAACGGAGTTGTATACGAACCGTGGCGTTGAGGTGGCACAGGAAATTCTCGATGAGCGGCGGGCAGAACTGGGGCTTAATCTTCCGTTTTTCACGCAGTATGTGAATTGGCTTTGGGGGATGTTCCATGGGGATATGGGCATTAGCTATGTCACGGGAGAACCAGTGCTGGCGGCTTTTTTGCGCAAGCTGCCGGCAACGCTTTTACTTACGGCTCTTTCCATTGTGCTGACGGTGGTGATTGCCGTTCCAGCGGGGATTTACGCGGCGGTCCGCCGGGATAGGGCGGCGGATTTTATCCTGCGGTTTGGCAGTTTTATCGGCAATGCCATGCCAAACTTTTTTGTCGGTATGCTGTTGATGCAGTTTTTGGGAATACAGTTGGAGTTGCTGCCGGTTATTTCCAGCGGCGTGGGTCTCAAGAGTGCGATTATGCCGACGTTGACCCTGGCGATTGCCATGACGGCCAAATATATGCGGCAGGTGCGCTCCGCCGTGTTGGAGGAGCTCAACAAGGATTATGTGCAAGGGGCTATGGCCCGGGGGATAAGCGACCGGGTTATCCTTTGGAAAAATGTCATGAAGGCCTCCATGCTGACGATTATGACGCTGTTAGCGCTATCCATTGGCAGTCTGCTGGGCGGTACGGCCATTGTGGAAAGCATCTTCATGTGGGACGGTGTAGGAAAGCTGGCCGTTGATGCCATCAATATGCGCGATTATCCGCTGATTCAGGCCTATGTCATGTGGATGGCAGTTATCTATGTGGTGGTCAATCTGGTGGCAGATATTTTGTATCATCAGTTTGACCCGCGCATCCGCTTGGGAGGGAAGCAGCAATGAGTGAGATAAGTGTACGGGTTCCCCAAATCCGCCGGGACAGGCTGAAGCGAAAATTGTATTTCTTTTCCACGGTGGCCGGGCTTCTGATTGTGGCGGCATTCTTTAGTGAATATCTGTGTCCTTATGACCCTTATGAACAAAATATGTCCTTGGCGAAGGCTGCGCCGTCGGCAGAGCATCTCTTGGGGACGGACCGGTATGGCCGGGATATGTTTTCCCGGGTCATTGCCGGCAGTTTTACCAGTATTTTTTCCACCCTGGCGCTAGTGGGCTTTATCACTGGCTTTGGCACGATCATTGGCATTTTTTGTGCCTGGATGGGCAAATGGGTCGATACGGTGCTCATGCGGCTGGCGGATATGTTTTTGGCCTTCCCGGGCCTGGTATTTGCGCTGGCCGTGGCAGCGGTCTTAGGGGGCGGCGTTCATAACGCCATTTTTGCCTTGGCGGCTATCAGCTGGCCGAAGTATGCACGGCTCGCGCGCAGCCAGACGCTGGCGCAGCAGGAACTTCCCTATATGCAGGCTGTCCGGATGGCGGGAAGCAGTTCGCTGAAAATCATCGGCAAGCATGTTCTCCCCAATATTGCCGGACCGATTTTGGTGACGGCGATGCTCGATATTGGCACGATGATGATTGAGTTGGCGGGCCTGTCCTTCTTGGGGCTTGGGGCAAAGCCGCCGATTCCCGAGTGGGGCAGTATGATGAGTGATACGCGCAATCTGTTGGCGACGCAGCCATGGGTGACGCTGGCTCCAGGTGTGGCGATCTTTCTTTCGGTCATGATTTTCAATCTGTTGGGCGATACTGTGCGTGATTGGCTGGACCCGAAGAATCGGAGGTAATCATGAGGGAAATCATACGATATGAACAGGTAGATATCAGTTATTACGAGAAACGGGTCGTACAGGATATCAGCTTTGCACTGCAGCCAGGAGAAATACTCGGCATTGCGGGGGAAAGCGGCAGTGGCAAGTCGACGGTCTTGCGAGCGGCTATGGGGCTTCTAGGACGGGGCGGTGTTGTGACACGGGGGGATATCTGGTATGGGGATAAGGATTTACCCGATTTATCGGGAAAAGAATTGCGGGCACTTTGTGGCTCGGGAATCGCGATGATTTTCCAATCGGCAGGCAACTCCTTTTGCCCTATCCGCACGGTACGGGCGCAGCTCTGGGAAATGATGCAGGCCCATGGGGGAAAGGATGCCGCTGAGTTTGAGGAACAGGCCCAGGATATTCTGGCGAAGTTTGGTTTTGCAAATCCCCGCCGCATTTTAGATAGTTATCCGTTCGAGTTGTCGGGGGGCATGCAGCAGCGAGTTGGCGTGGCGGCAGCAATGCTCCTGCAGCCGAAGCTCCTGCTGGCCGATGAACCGACATCGGCACTGGATGTGACGGTGCAAAAACAGGTCATTGAGGAAATGCTTTTGGCACGCAAGCTGTTTGGCACGAGTATCCTGTTGGTCACGCATAATATCGGTGTCATCCGGGCAATGGCGGATAAAATCCTCATCATGAAGGATGGTTCCTGTGTGGAATACGGAAATACCCATGAGGTTATGGCAAAGCCACAGTCGGCATATACGAAGAAATTGCTGGCGGCAGTGCCATGTCTGCGGAGGTGAGTGAATGGAAACGATACTGGAGGTAAGACAGTTGCGGAAGGTCTTTCATGAAGGCAGCTGGGAAGATCTGCTGGCGGTGGATGATGTTAGTTTTACCGTTGGGGCTGGGGAAAAGGTGGCCATCATTGGGGAGAGCGGCAGTGGCAAAACCACGGTGGCGAAGCTGGTGACCCGGCTGCTGGATGTGACTGCGGGCCAGATTTTTCTCGATGGAGTGGAGATTACCAATGCCCGCGGGAAAGAATTAAAGCAGGCGTACCAGAAGATGCAGATGGTATTTCAATCTCCCATCGACAGTTTTGACCCGCGGTGTACGCTAGGGGATGGCATCGGGGAAAGCCTCCGGAATCATGGGTATACGAAGGGGGAGGCTAAAACGGAAACGGCTCGGCTGCTGGCCCTTTGCGGGCTTAGTCCGGATTTGGGGGATTGTTATCCCTATGAGGTCAGCGGCGGGCAGTGCCAGCGGGCGGCAATTGCCCGAGCCCTGGCGATTAAGCCGCAGCTGCTGATTCTCGACGAAGCTACCTCGGCGTTGGATGTGACTGTGCAGGCGGAGATACTGACGCTTTTAAATCACTTGCAGCAGGAGCTTTCTATGTCCTATTTGTTTATCTGCCATGACATTGCCTTGGTACAGGATTTTTGCGACCGGGTGTTGGTTATGCATAATGGCAGGATTGTCGAGGAGGGGACTGCAGACGCCGTAATCCGGCATCCGCAGATGGAATATACCCAAATGCTGATTGACAGTGTTTTGTAAGGCTTTCTTTTGGGAAGCGGAAGGAAAGGAGAACATGGTATGAAGTGGAAAAAACTTTTGGCGCTGGCCGTAAGTGCCAGCCTATGCATTGGGGCGCTGGCCGGCTGTGGCGGCAGTCAGACGGGGAAGTCTGATGCCGGCAAGGTGCTGACTATCGGCGATACGACTTTCAATAGTTCCAATGAGGAACCAGATATCAATCCCCATAATGCCTATGCTGGCTGGGCCTGCATTCGCTATGGCGTAGGAGAGACGCTGGTCAAATACTCCGATAATATGGAAATCCAGCCGTGGCTGGCAACCAAGTGGGAAAATACTGACCCGCTTACTTGGAAGATTACCCTGCGCGATGATGTCACCTATTCTTCTGGCCGTAAGATGGATGCTGCCTCGGTTAAACAGTGCCTCGAACATCTGATTGCAAACAACAAGCGGGCCAAGCAGGATTTGAAGGTGGCCTCCATTGAGGCAAATGGCCAGGAGATTACCATCAAAACGACGGAGCCCAAACCGGCGCTGCTCAATTACCTTGGCGACCCCTATGGCTGTATCATCGATGTGGATGCTGGGTTTGACAACGGTATTGTTGCTGGTACCGGCCCGTATATCGCCACGGACATGAAGACCGATGATCATCTGACCCTCAAGAAAAACGATAATTATTGGGGCGGCAAGCCAAAACTCGATAAGATTACCATCCGCACCATAACGGATGGCAATACGTTGGCCAATGCCCTGCAGTCTGGTGAGGTGCAGGCTGCCTATGGCATGGCGTATGAAAGTTATCCGCTGTTCAAAAATGACAAATATACCATCTCACAGATATCCACATCGCGCTGCTTCTTCGGCAAGATGAATTTCGACCCGGATTCGGTCTGTGCTGACCCGGCGGTCCGCAAGGCGATTTCCATGGGCATCGACAAGGATAACTTTGTGGAAAAATTGCTGGAGGGCAATGGCTTCCCGGCTAACGGGGTATTCCCAGCCGGTGCGGCCTTTGGCGGCGATAAGGTAAAAGCCGAGAAATACGACCCAGAAGGGGCTAAGGCTGTTTTGGAGCAGGCCGGCTGGGTGGATACCGATGGCGATGGTATTCGCGAGAAAAACGGCAAAAAACTCGTCGTTAAATGGCTGACCTACCCGAGCCGTCAGGAACTACCGCTGTTAGCGGAATCGGCCCAGGCTACGTTGAAGGCCATTGGCATAGCTGTGGATATCAACAATACGGCGGACAACAATCAGGTGGTAAAAAATCCGAAGAACTGGGACGTTTATGCGATGGCCAACGTCCAGGCGCCAACTGGCGACCCCGAATATTGGTTTACGGTATTTGCGACGGGCAATGCTACCAAGAATCAAGGCAAATATCAAAGCGCGAAACTCGATGCGCTCGAAGCAGAACTCAGCCAGACCTTTGACCCGGCCAAACGGGCTGAGCTGGCTGTGCAGATGCAACAGGTGGTTCTCGATGACCATGCGTTCGTATTCTGCTCCTTCCTCAAGATGAGCATGATTTCCAAGGCGAATGTCAAGAACTATACCTCCCATGCTTGTGACTATTATCAGATTACTGCCGACCTCGATGTCGAATAACGTAATCTTCCCATAGAAAAAGCCTAACGGCAACCAAAGTAGGTGCTGTTAGGCTTTTTTCGCCATTACGATTTTATTAAGAATCCTATATAGGCAATTGCACATAACAGAAATATCGAGCCGCCAAATAAACCAACAATTAAATTCACTATCTTTTTGTCTGCGTCATTACATTCATTCATTTTACTAATCAATACAGACGCAATGGCAAAAAATATCATCCAAAGGCCTACCATATTTTTTATCATGCCATCATATGGTGTGTCAGTTTGCCAGAAAAATTCAATCAAACAAGATGCGCCAAATAAGCCAAATGATAGAAGGATTATTTTTTGATGAAGTTTTTTCCAGCAATATACGGCTAAGCATATAAATAAAATTAAAAGGCATCCCCAAAGCAATTTCTCGTTAATATATTTATCCATTCCCTTAACCAAAGTCATCAACGAAATGGAAAAACAGACGAGAGGTTTACTTATTTTTAAATTAGTCATTTCCTAATACCGTTTCCTTTTCTTGTGATGTGGATGCATCCATTCGCACTTCTAATACAGTCGATTCGTATGCAGGGATGGAATTTGCTGGTGATTTTGTTAATTTAACGAAGTGGCTATGGAGAATTTGTATCTTATCTTTATAGTAGTTATTTTATCAAAATAGGAACATATACAAGTGCACATAGTAATAACAATGAACCGCCTGTGAAACAAATGATTAGTTTGAGTAACTTTTTGTCTGCTTCATTGCATTCGTTCATTTTGTTTACCACTATGGATGCAAGTGCCCCAAAAGCCGACCAAAGAATCAATGCACCTTTGGTTACGCCATCATAGGGGGTGTTAACTTGCCAAAAAAATCCAATCAAACACGCTATGCCAAATAAGCCAAACGATAGAAGGATTATTTTTTGATGAAGTTTTTTCCAGCAACATACGGCTAAGCATATAAATAAAATTAGAAGGCATCCCCAAAGCAATTTCTCGTTGATATATTTATCCATTCCCTTGACCAATGCCGTCAAGGAAATGGATAAAAACAAGATAGGTTTACTTATTTTTAGATTAGTCATTTCCTAATACCGCCTTCATTTCCGATGATGTGTACGTATATCCGCACTCCTAATACGGTCGATTCTCCTGTAGGGAGGGCATCAGCTGGTGATTTTGTCAATTTCACGAAGTGGTTATGGTGAAATTGCATCGCATCTTTTACTGCAAAAAAGCATATAAGCCTATTGCACAGAAACATAATAAAATTAATGTATTTACCCCAACTGCTTTTAGCATGAACTTCTTTTTCGCTTTATCTGATTCGCTTTTGCTTCGATATATAACGAAAATGTTTATTCCCATTATCATAAAAACGATACTTCCCATAAGCGATAGATAACGAATATCTTCCGAATATTGTTCTACACTCACTGGAATCAAACAAGCAATCGCAAAGACAATTAACACTATAATGCATTCTTGATGTTGCTTTTTCCAATAATAATAACAAGCTAAAAAAATACTAGCTGCTCCCATTACTACTAGTATCATGTCGGTATTTTCCAGAGAATGATTTAATATTTTCCCCAGTGCTAAGCCGATTATGTAAATAATAAATGATTTATAATTTATTTTTTGCATCACGATTTCATCCAAAAAATTAGACAGCCAATTGCACATAATAAAAATATCGAACCGCCGAATAGTCCAACAATTAACTTCACTACCTTTTTGTCTGCATCATTACATTCCTTCATTTTTATAACTAATACAGATGAAATGGCAAAAAACGATGACCAAAGGATTAATGCACCTTTGATTATGCCGTCATATGGCGTGTTAACCTGCCAAAAAAGCCCAATAAAACACGCTATGCCAAAGAAAGCAAACGACAGGATGATTATTTTTTGCTGAAGTTTTTTCCAGCAATATACCGTTAAGCCTATAAGTGCTAGCAAAAGGCATATCCAAATAAAATTTTCGTCGATATAGTTATCTATTCCTTTGACCAAAGTCATCAATGAAATAGAAAAACAGACGAGAGGTTTACTTATTTTTAAATTAGTCATTTGCTAATACCGCTTCCTTTTCATGCGATGTGAACACATCAGTCCCCATCCCTACTATAATCGAACCTACTGCAGCGGCAGTAATCGCTGGTGCACCCGTCAATCCCACGAAGCTTATCAAGGCGCCTATACCTACGCCGCCAAGTACAGTGACTATAACCCCTGCTGTATCGATAGTAGCAGTTGCAATTTTTTCGCTTGTCGTATAATTGGGATTGGTGAAATCATCATAGACATCCATAGCTCCTACCCCTATAGAGACAACGGAATTTTTGGCTACTGCTTTTGACGATATGGCAGCATATTTGGCGAAACCGGCTATATCCTTTATCCCGGCTTCTTTTATTGGTGTCATTGAAGCGTTTGTAAATACATGCTTTTCGGATAGTGCAGTATCTGCTGCCGTAGTCGTCGTGTTCTTAGCCAGTGAATTACCTCTTATGGTATTGATAGCACCCATCACTGCGTTCAGGCGTGCTTCGCTGTTTTGTCGGCCTATTTCGTAGCCGGTATAATTTTCTTCCTGCTCATGGGAGTATTCATCGTCTGCATAAGCAGAAATTTGACCTCGTTCTGCCCGGTCCTTCATTTCTTGGGCTGCTTGCTGTAGCGTTGGAGATGGATTGTTGATGCGGTTTGCTATGGCTTTTGCCCCTAGCGTCAATGCTTCAGCTACGGTAGAAATGAAGCCTTTACTATTGGGGGCAATATCATCGTCAGGATTTACTGGAGCCTCTTCTGCCGGCTGATCTTCGGGATAAGAGGATAAATCCCCCTTATTGACCGTTTCCTTCATTTCATTGGCGGCATCAATTAATTCCTGTGGGGGATGATTAAAATGGTCCGCCAAAGCAGTCAGGCCCATCGACAAAATTCCCGGATTGCCAGTCGGTACATCATCGGGCGCAGGCGTATAGGTGTTTTCGTCTGGATTGCCTAAATCGCTAAGGTAACTGCTGGTATTTTTGGAATCGTTCACTGTTGTTACAAAATCCGGCAGTTCTTCGGTTATCTCTTGTTGCCGTTGTGTTATGCCATCTGCTATGGCATCTACTGCCATGGCTATAATCCCCTTACTATCAGGCGCTATGTCATCGTCTGGGGTTCTGGAAGCATCAAGATAACCTTCGGGATCGTAAAGGTCTGTATAGGAAGGGGCTGTGCTGGGAAATTCGTTATTGGTGGATTCGTCCTTCGCGATAAGTCCCTCACAGAATTTGTTAAAACTATCCATGGCCTCACGCTCTACTGCACCCCAGCCAGAAGCGACATCGGAAAAATCCATTGTATCCGCCACTTCATCATCGCTGACGTAGGAATCACTACTGTAATCACTATAAGCCGAGCCCCAACCATAACTATCCCCATCATCGTCAGAGGAATATGAATCGTCACTGCTGTAATCGCTGTCTGAAGCGCCATCACTATCGCTGGAGTCGTCATTTGAACCGTCATTGCCATAGCTGTTGCTGGAATCGTCCTCGCCGTAGCCACCGGCAGAGTCCTCGCCACCATAGTCGCCATAGCCGCCACCATATCCAGAATCGCAGCCGCCGTAGCTGCTGCCACAAGTATTGTTATTATCGTCCCCCATGCGTTAAGCCTCCTCAAAAACATGCAATTGTCAATCGCTTTGTTTATACCATAGCGCGGCTTTTTTAGAAGAGATTAAGATCATTATTATAATGAGGGATACATTTTTTAAGGAATTATCATAACCCCCAGGGGGGCTTATCTGGTGGCAGAGAATCCTTTACAATAGAGACAGACAAGATCTACTGGAGGGACGCGTATGGATTCGAATAATGTTTGGCGTGACGGGGCGTTGGAGGATTATACGGCATTAAACCGGGAAATCGAATCGTATTGGGATGTACGAAGCCGTGCATTCAGCAAGGTTCGCTTACGGGAATTGGCTGGACCAAGCCGAGTGGCCTGGCAAGGTTTTTTGGCAGAAAGACTGCCCAAGAATCAGCCGCTTCGTGTGCTGGATGTGGGAACTGGCGCTGGTTTTTTTGCGATATTGTTGGCTGGAATGGGACATCAGGTGACGGGCATTGACATGTCAGGGGATATGCTTCATGAGGCGAAGCAGAATGCCATGGCCAGTGGTGTATCGGTGAAATTCCAGAAAATGGATGCTCAGGTTTTGTCCTTTGCGGATGACTCCTTTGACGTGGTAATCAGCCGTAATCTGACTTGGACGCTGCCGGATGTGATGGCTGCTTACCGGGAATGGCAGCGAGTGCTTAAGCCGGGTGGATTGCTTATGAATTTCGATTCTGATTATGGGATGGAAACTTTTTCCCAGAAAGAAGATCAAGCGAATGTCCATGCAGGCATCGATCAGGCAATGGTCGATACCTGTAATGCGATTAAAGATGCCGTACGCATCAGTACTCATCGGCGGCCGACGTGGGATGCCGCGTATTTGCAGGGATTGGATATGACCGTGGAGGTTGAGGCCGACATAGCCGATATCGTCCACAATGATCCAGCGATGCAATATGATTCGGTGCCGCTGTTTGCCATTTTGGCGCGAAAATAAAAAAGGGATTGTGAAAAATCCCTTCATATTGGCATAAAATATAAAAGCCTCCATAAGTTAGCTTGATTGATCTAACTTATGGAGGTTTTTATGAATTTATCAACGTATTTTTACAAATTACAGTTTGTAGGTTACACGAATCTCATTCGAAGCAACTCTTCGCCGCCGCTAGGGGCAGTGCCAACACTACGCGGGAGATGTTTTTCTAAACGAAATTTTTATCCGTAATTAAGCATCGAAAAAGTTGCAAAACGCGCTTCGCTTGAACGGTAGCAATTTTTCGACGAACGGTGAGGATAAAAATTTCGTTCTTCACGAAAAACATCAAACGCTTCGTTTATGGCACTGCCCCTAGCGGCGGCTGAGGATGTGGCGAGTTTCCCCGAGCTTCACCCTCCGAGGGCGCAGCAATTCGTGCCGGCTCTAACCGAGGCGGCGGGGGACCCAGTACCATAAGCGGAGCCTTGACGTTCCGCGTGAAGCAAGAAATTTTTGCCTGCGTTCTCGTTGGAAAAGCAGTTTCGTCCAAGCGAAGCGCGTTTAACTGTTTTCCAACTCTTAATTAAAAGGCAAAAATTTCTTGTAGCGGGTTGTCACCGGTGGAGCGTTGGTACTGGGGCCCCCGCCGCCGGCGACTTACCTCGAATACGAACTGGGTACTACTCCCTACAAACTGTAATTTTACAGCCTCTTTTTCTTTTCAGGCAGGACTTTTATGGTTAAGTGTCTAATATAGATAAACAAAACAACAAATATCATCATCATAACAATATTGTACTTTTAATCCATGTATACCGTATAAATGATACATAATAGAAGATTTTCCCAGACCAGTTTTTGAGTGGAGGACAAATGGGTAAATAATATGGCTGAATTTTACATGTATACATTGACTTTTGTAAACATGTAAACTATAATTAGTTCCATCGTTGATTGTTTTACGGACAACGAATGAGAGACAAGGGAGGAATTCATATGAATTTCAGCAAGAAAAGCTTGAAACTCATGAGCGTAGTCGCTGGTACGATGCTCATGGGCAGTGTATTTGCCGGTTGTGGTGATGAAGGCAGTGCAGATGAAATCAAGGTTGGTGCCAACTTCGAGTGTACGGGCAATGTTGCTAACTATGGCCAGGCAACGCTGGATGGCTTCAATCTGGCCATCAAGGAAATCAATGATGCTGGCGGCGTCAATGGCAAGAAAATCAAAGTCGTTTCCGCTGACAATAAATCCGAGGCCTCTGAGGCAGTCAATGCTGCAACGAAGCTGATTTCTGATGACAAGGTAAAGGTTATCGTTGGACCGGCGGTAACGGCAAACGTCATCGCTGAGTCGCAGGTGGCAACGGATAATAAGATTCCTATCATTGCACCGGATGCGACGAGCCCGGATGTAACGGTGGAAAATGGCCAGGTAAAACCTTTCGTATTCCGCAGCTGCTTTATCGACCCGCAGCAGGGCTCGGTTATGGCAAAATTTGCGGCAGAGAAACTCAAGGCTAAGACGGCTGTCATCTATGTGGATAACAGCTCCGATTATTCCAAGAGCCTGGGCAAAGTGTTCAAGGAGAAATTCGAGGCTGCTGGCGGCAAGGTTTTGATGGAAGAAGCTTTCCTCGCAAAGGATCAGGATTTCAAAGCTGCTTTGACGAAACTCAAAACGGCCAATGCGGATGTGGTATTCGTTCCGGCTTACTATGAGGAAGTTGGTAAAATCGTAAAACAGGCGCGTGAGCTTGGCTTTAAACAGCCGTTCCTCGGTACGGATGGCTGGGATGATTCGAAGGTAGCTGATATTGCTGGTGCGGATGCCTTGAACAACACGTTCTTTAGCACGCACTATTCGGATAAAGATGCTGAGGTAAAAGATTTTGTCGATGCCTTCACGAAAGAGTATGGCCATGCACCAAATGTATTTGCAGCCCTTGGCTATGATGCCGGTAAGATGCTGGCTGATGCCATCAAACGGGCAGGCAGCGATGATCCGGAGAAGATCCGCGAGGCACTGGAGCAGACCAAGGATCTCAAGGTTGGTACAGGTACCATCACGATGGATAAACACCATAACCCAATCAAGCAGGCAGTTATCCTGGAGAATAAGAACGGCGACCGCGTCATGGTTGCTAAGATCATGCCGGATGCTGAGTGATTGAGCAAATAAGGCAGATGCAGGGGGCCGCAGTGATGCGGCCCTTTGTACTATCGTAGGATGTCCTTCAAGGATGGACTCTATGATAATAAGGAGGAAAATTATGGAAGTTACGCACCAGGTCCTGCAGCAGCTCGTCAATGGCATTTCGCTGGGCAGCATTTATGCGCTGATTGCGTTAGGCTATACGATGATTTACGGTATCATCAAGCTCATCAACTTCGCCCATGGCGATATTTATATGGTGGGCGCTTATATCGGATTTTATGCGATTACGCAGGCACATTTATCAATCGTACCCGCGCTGATTATCTCGTTTGTGGTTACTGGTATTCTCGGTATGGTGGTGGAGAAGCTGGCCTATAAGCCCCTTCGCCATGCACCGCGTATTTCGGTGCTCATTACGGCCATCGGTGTTTCGTTTTTCTTGGAGTACACGAGCATGTACTTCGTATCGCCGACGCCGCGCACCTTCCCAGCTCTTTTCGGCGATGTGGCCATCGAGCTGGGGGGCATTGTCATCAATGGCCAGCAGATGTTGATTCTCGGCATTACCACCATCTTAATGATTGTACTTACTTATGTGGTTCACAGAACCAAAACCGGTAAGGCGATGCGGGCGGCTTCCTTTGATACGGAGACAGCTCAGCTTATGGGGATTGATTCGGACCGCATTATCTCTATTACTTTTGGCATCGGTTCGGCACTGGCGGCCGTGGCTGGCGTGCTGGTCGGTGTCTACTATAATTCCATCGACCCGCTCATGGGCATCATGCCGGGCCTCAAGGCCTTCGTTGCCGCCGTCCTCGGTGGTATCGGTATTTTGCCGGGAGCTGTGGTCGGTGGTTTGATTCTCGGTATTGTCGAAGCCTTTGTGTCGGGATTTGTGTCCTCGACCTTCCGTGATGCGGCTGCCTTTGCCATCTTGATTCTCGTGCTGCTGTTCAAGCCAACGGGCATCTTTGGCAAGAATACGAAAGAAAAAGTCTAAGGGGGGAGCTTCATGAAATATTTACGCAAAAATGACTTTATCATGATTGGCTTCGCCGTAGTTCTCTTCGCGGTACTTCAAGGTCTTATCGCAGGCCGTATCCTGAGTTCCTTCTGGCAGCTCAATCTGTTGATTGTAGGCATCAATGTTATTATGGCGGTGAGCCTCAATCTTATCAATGGCTATACGGGCCAATTTTCCTTGGGACATGCGGGCTTTATGGCTGTCGGTGCCTATGTGGGCGTTGTGCTCACGACGAATTTCCATCTACCGTTCTTGGCGGCATTAGTGGCAGGAGCTGTGGCGGCTGGTATCCTTGGTTTCCTCATCGGTATTCCGACCTTGCGGCTGCGCGGTGACTATCTGGCTATCGCTACGCTGGGACTCGGGGAGATTATTCGCATCGTTATCATGAATATCGATTATGTGGGTGGTGCAGCTGGTTTTAAGGGCATTCCCCATCACACCACCTTTGCCTGGGTGTTTTTCCTCATGCTGTTTGCTTTGTTCTTCATCAAGAATTTCGTGAACTCGAATCAGGGGCGTGCCTGTCTCGCTATTCGCGAGAATGAGATAGCGGCGGAATCGATGGGTGTCAATACGACGAAATATAAGATTATGGCCTTTACTATCGGTGCTGCTTTTGCCGGTGTGGCCGGGGTCTTGTTTGCCCACAGTTTTTATCTCATCAGTCCGAATTCCTTTACCTTCATGCAGTCCTTTAACTATCTTATCATGGTAGTTATGGGCGGTTTGGGGTCGATTACGGGGTCCATTGCTGGTGCCTTTGTGGTTACTTTCATTTCGGCGGCACTGGCCAGCTGGCCAGAATTCCGCATGATTATCTATGCACTGGCATTGATCCTGATGATGTTCTATCGCCCGCAGGGCCTGTTTGGTTATATGGAAGTTACCAATATGCGTATCTTCCGCAAAATCTTCAAGAAAGGGGGCCGCGCTGATGGCTAAGGAATTACTTAAAGCAACCGATGTGTCGGAGGTATTTGGCGGCCTCAAGGCAGTTTCAGATTTCAATTTCCATATCAATAAAGGTGAACTGGTGGGCCTCATCGGGCCGAATGGTGCTGGCAAGACTACGGCCTTCAATTTGATTACTGGCGTTTATCAGCCGACTACAGGTGAGATCCACTTCGATGGCAAGAGCATTGTGGGCTTGAAGCCCTATCAGATTACCCAGCGCGGCATTGCCCGTACCTTCCAGAATATCCGGTTGTTTTCCGAGCTTACAGTTCTTGAGAACGTCAAGATTGCCTTCCATTTTCATGTCAAATATGGTCTGTTGGAGTCGGTGTTCCGCATGGGCCGTTACTTTAAAGAAGAGGAAAAGATTGAAGAAGAAGCCCTGAAGCTTTTGAAAATCTTCCATCTGGAAGATAAAGCCGGTGAGCTGGCAAAGAATCTTCCCTATGGCGCCCAGCGGCGGCTGGAGATTGCGCGGGCGCTGGCCGCTAAGCCGAAACTCTTGTTGCTGGACGAACCGGCGGCTGGCATGAATCCCCAGGAGACGAAAGAACTCATGGAGATGATTTCTTGGATTCGTAAAGAATTTGGCTTGACGATTCTCTTGATTGAGCATGACATGAGTCTGGTCATGGGGATTTGTGAACGCATCTACGTATTGGAGTATGGCATGATTATCGCACAGGGAACGCCAGAGGTTATCAAGAACGACCCGGAGGTTATCCGGGCATATTTGGGAGGCGAGGCATAATGGGCAAACTGCTGGAATTGAAGGACTTAAATGTCTATTATGGTGCCATCCATGCGATTAAGGGAATCAGTCTGGAAGTCAATCAGGGAGAGATTGTCACTCTTATCGGAGCCAACGGCGCGGGTAAATCGACGACGCTCCGCACGATTTCGGGGCTGTTGAAGCCAAAGTCTGGTACGATAACGTTTGAGGGAAAAGATATAGCGGGTATCAAGGCGCATGAAATCGTCCGCAGTGGCATCAGTCAGGTGCCGGAGGGACGCCGCATTTTCGCGGAGATGTCTGTTATGGAGAATCTCGACCTGGGAGCCTTCACGCGCAAGGATAAAGATGGGATCAAAGCGGACATCAAGCATGTATTTGAACTGTTTCCGCGGTTGGAGGAACGCAAGAATCAGATTGCGGGAACGCTCTCGGGCGGTGAACAGCAGATGCTGGCTATGGGGCGTGCGCTGATGAGCCGGCCGCGGCTGCTGCTGCTTGATGAGCCGTCCATGGGGCTTGCGCCGCTGCTCATAAAAGAAATCTTCAATATTATCGTCGATATCAACAAGGCTGGGACAACGGTGCTGCTGGTAGAGCAGAATGCCAATATGGCTTTGTCGATAGCCAATCGGGCCTATGTCCTGGAAACGGGACGCATAACCCTGTCTGGCGATGCCAAGGAGCTGGCGGCCAGTGAAGAAGTGCGCAAAGCTTATCTGGGCGGTTGATTGCTGGAAAGGAGAAGGGATTCGCCAGACTTTGGCGAATCCTTTTGTATATATCAAAATCCCGGGGCAGCAGCACCGGGGGCAGAAATGGAGGTTATCCTTATGTTCGTAGCTAATCGTATGACGAAAAATCCTGTGACCATTGCACCGGATGCATCTCTAGATGATGCGTTCCTGGCGATGAAAAAGGGAAATTTCCGCCGGCTGCCGGTTGTGGAAGATGGCAAGCTGGTCGGTTTTTTCAGTGATAAAGACCTTATGCGGGTGGCGCCTTCCCCGGCGACGACGTTATCCCGGTATGAGGAAAAGTCCCTGCTGGATAAGCTAAAAGTGGCGGAAATCATGAACAAAAATGTGATTTCGGTTCAGGAGGATGCGACGATTGAAGAGGCGGCGCTCATTATGTACGACAAGAAAATCGGCGGGCTGCCGGTTATCTCTGAGGTCGGTGCAGTGGTGGGCGTTATTACCGAGACGGACATCTTCAAGACCTTTGTCGACGTCATGGCTCTTTCCGGAGGCAAGACACGGCTGACCGTACTGGTGGACAATAAGGTCGGCGTGGTCAATGAGATTTCTGGTATCTTTGCGGCAGAAGGCTTGTCCATTGACAGTCTGGTGACCTGCAAGCAGGAAGATGGCAGTTATGAGATTGTTATCCGCGGTATAATCCCCGATGTGGAAAGTATCAAGAAATCCATAGAGGAAAAGGGATATAAGGTAATTCACTCCGTCAAATTTGAGTGAAAAATAACTTGGCAGACGAGCAAAAATATGCTTGATTTTTGACGCGTTACCGTCGATAATATAAATAGGAATACTTTACTCTGATATGTAAGTGTAAGTGAATAGCATTAAGGAGGAAGCTAACATGGATGTCAAAGGAATTGCTTCGCTCTCCCAGCAAACCGCTGCTTTGAGTGCAAGCTACAAGAAAACCACAACGTCGACCACAACGGATGATGCGCAAAAGCTGACGACGACGACCTCGACCACAGAGGCCTTCAGTCTGAACATCACTGCTTCGGCAGAGAAGGCATCAGGGGCTCTCAAAGGCATGACAACCGAGCAGGTGGATGCACTGAAAGAGGGAATCCAGAAGAGCTATCAGCTCATGATCAAAACGATGACGGAGCAGAATGCAAAACTGCAGGGATGGCTGGACCAAGGCATTGGCCAGCTGAACTTTGAAGGGATTCTCTTCGGTACGGATAAATTTGCTTTGCCGCCGGTGGGAACGACACCGGAAGAAGCGCAGGCGGCCATCAGCGAAGGCGGTGCTTACTCGGTGGATGCGGTCGCAACGCGTATCTTTGATATGGCTTCGACGATTGCTGGCGGTGATCCGGAGAAACTCAAGGCAATGCAGGCTGCAGTGGAGGAAGGTTTCAAGCAGGCTGGTCTGGTCTGGAAAGATGAAATTGGTCAGGATGAGATGCCGCAGATTACGAAAGATACCCATGCGGAAATCAACAAGCGCTTTGAAGAGCTTTTCGCCAAGCTGGCAAAACCGGCGGACGAGTGATTGGGTAACGCAAGATAACAATAGTGTCAAAACCGTAGCAGCAGTTCTTGCTGCTGCGGTTTTTTGCTGGGGCGGTAAAATGTGCGGCAGAGAGGAAAGGCTACTATACAGGTATTTTTTTTTGTAGTATGATAAAAATAGATAATATGGCTGGAGAAACAGGATGGATTCCAGTCAGCTGTGCTTGGATGATTGTGGGGATATAACATCAAGTCAACTGATAAAGGAGGTCAAGTGAGATGGCCGATGAAACTGTCCTATTCCAGACGGATGATATACTTCATGCGATTTTGGGGCGTATCCGTGAGGGCGTGTGCCTTCTCAACGAATCCGGTGAGATTATCGATATCAATCCTTCTGGCCTTGATATTATGGAGACAACGCGGGAAGAATGTATGGACCTTCAATTTGGTGATGCGTTTCACTGTGAGAACAGTTTGGAACACGGTTGTGGTCATGGGCGGAACTGCCGTCACTGCCCGGTCCGCAAAAATCTTGAGGCGGCCATTATGGAGGATTCCTTCAGCAGCGAATTCACCGTGAAAATGCATAGTGTGCGCCGTAACCGCGGCGTTTGGCTGAAACTGAGGGTATCCCAGGTCAAGGTCTCGGAGGGCAACCGAATTGTGGTCGTTTTGGAAGATGATACGGCCAGTAAAGATTTTGAACGCCAGTTGGAGGCGGCGCGAACAGCGGCAGGTAAAGCAAAACAGGTAAATTTGCAGGTATTGACCAAGTTGAGCTGTCAAATCCGCACCGCGGTCAATGGATTGGCTGGGATGATGGAACTTGCCGCTAAGGAACCGCTGACAGAGAATCAGCAGAGCTGCTTGGAAAATGCCCAGCAGTGTGCTGATGGCTTGCTGCGCTGCCTGGATGAGGCTCTCGACGCCGTGAAAGGCGAAAGTGGCGGCAGGATAGAGCCCGCTAGCGCATCCGGCTTGCCGGCGCTGCATGATGATGAGGATGAGGTGGCAAGGCTTATGCAGTATTGCCTGCATAAGCTGGAGGATGTTCCCAGGGTGGAGGAATGACCATGAAGATACTGATTGCGGAAGATGACCGGCTCAGTCGGAGCTTTCTGGAAGAATTCATGAAGGATTATGGGGCTTGTGATTCGGCGGCAGATGGCATGGAGACGCTGGATTTGATACTGGAAGCCATGAAGCAGAAGAAGCCATACGATTTGCTCTGCCTGGACATCATGATGCCAAAAGTCGACGGATTCAAGGTGCTGAAGGTTATCCGTGGCCTCGAGCAGCAGTATAAAATTCCGCCGGAACAGCGCATGAAAATCATCATGATGACGGCTATTGCCGATGTGGATTATGTGGATCAAGCCTTTACGTGTGGTTGTGATGCCTACGCATCAAAGCCGATCAATATGGAAAAAGTGCAGGAAGTCATGCAGCAGCTGGGGCTGCTATCCCTGCCGGAAGAGTGAGAAAAGGAGCCTGCCGTGGTTTTACGCGGCAGGCTCCTTTTTCGGTTAGAATTTGTGTTTTGTCATGAGATTGGAAATGGCACCGAGCAGGTTGGCGTCGTTTCCGTGTTGACAGGCAAGGATATGGGGACGGATGCGAGCCACTTCGGCTTCGCGGATGATGGTATCGAGGTGTTTCTCGATATTGGGAATCAAATCCGGGCGGGTGCTGATGGCGCCACCAAGCAGGAAGGCTTCCGGGTCGAAGATGTACTGGATATCGTAGATGGCCCGGGCCAGGTATTTATACATGTTCTCGATATAGTGCTGGGCGTCTTGGTCGCCGGCTGCGGCCATTGCGTAAATTTTTTCTCCGTCCAGTTCGTCGGGAGAAATTTGCCGGTGGTTGGCCAATTGGCGAACCAGGGCACCAGAACAGCCGCTTTCACTTAGGATGTTTTTGCGTTCGCTGACGTATATGTAGCCGAATTCGCCGCCGTGAAGGTGGGCGCCATGGATGATTTCCTTATTGTGGACCAGGGCACCGCCAACGCCGGTGCCGAGAACGAAAAAGGCTACATCTTGGTAGTCTTTGCCCGCACCAGTCCAAACTTCGCCTAAGGCGGCACAGTTGGCATCGTTTTCCATAGCTGCTGGCAGGCCCAGCCGCGCTTCCAATGCCTGAAGAATGGGGAAGTCATGGATATAGGGCAAGGCACTGCTGCCGCCGATTACGCCGGATTTTCCGTTTACGGCACCAGGCATGGAAAAGCCGATGCCGGCGAGAGTATACCTTTCGGAAAGTTTGTTTTTGGCAATCGACAGCTGGGTGTAGAAGTCGTCCAGTGTTTCCGGAGTCCGGAAAGAACCGCGGTCATAAAATTTGCCGCCTTCATCGAGGACGGCAAACTTTACACTGCTGCCGCCAACATCAAAACCGAGAAAATACATCATGACATCTCCTTTTATTGTTGTTGCGTTCAGCCTATCATAGGAGATGCCAGGGTTCAATAGTTTTTAGCCAGCTTGGTCGAATGCTTCAGAAGAAACAAGAAAAAACAATTATTTTTTGAGACAAGCTTCCATGATGAACTGGTTGGCAAGGACATTCATGTTGGCCGAATTGATGGCTGCGGCTTCGCCGAAGTCCTTCCAGGCATCGGCATATTTCTTTTGCTGGATATGGGCAACGCCAATCAGGTTGCGGGCGTCAGCGGAACGGTCCTCAATCTGCAGCAGCTGTTCCATATCGGCGATGGCGCCGTCGTAATCCTTGGCTTCAAAGCGCATCAGACCGCGGTTGAACCAGCCTTGGTTGAGGTTGGGCGCAAGTTCCAGCAGGGTGTCATAATCCTTGCGGGCTAGTTTCTTGTTGCCCATCTGGGTGGCCGTGATAGCATGATCGTAGCGTGCTTCACTGGACTGGGGGGCAAAGACCAGCGCTTGGGAGAAGTCTTTGAGGGCGGCGTTGTAATCGCCGCGGTTGTACCAGACAATGCCGCGATAAATATAGGAGGACGCTTCATCCGGAGCACTCTTTACTTTGCGATTACCGGCATCGAGGGCGGCATCGGAGGCGTCCGGGGCCTGCGCCTGGCGCCAGAGACTCAGGATTTCCTGGCCGTAGTTTTTGCCGGGAACAGCCCAGGCACCATTGAGACCGGTCCATTTCATGACTTTGCCGTGGAGATCCGGACGGTTGCGGACTACATGCCAATAGCGGGGGTCGACAATCGTGATGGATGGTTTTTCCACGCGGGTGTAGGCCAGCAGGTGCTGGATATGGGCGCGGACACCAAGCTGGGCGGTGGCAAAACTATGGCCGGGTTCGTGGTTCCCTGTGGCCCCTAGGCCGCAGAAGTTGTTCTGCTTGGGGGAAACGTCACCGCCATAGCCGAAGAAGCCCGTTTCTTTGATGGCCTGGCATAAAGCAACATCCGGGCGGATGCCTTCACGGCCGGCTTCCTGATAATAGTAATTTACGATATCCTCGACACTGCAGGTGAGTTTCGGCTTGGCATTGTGTTTTTTGATGAAGCTAATCATCTGCTCCTGCGTGGCTTCGGCAGGGCCCATAATGGAGATGCTGTCAGGAGCGGCATCCACCGTCATCATGGGGGAATCGAAGGCTGGGGCCAGTTTCCACTGCACCTGGGTAATGGCCTTCTTGTTGATGCTCCGGGGCATTTCCTGGGAAAAGTCCGGGCGTCCCGGCAGCGTGCGATTGGCTACCGGCGTGTTAGCAACCTGAGGCGAAGCGGATGCTGCTTCGGTGGCAGAAGGTTGGAAACTGACAGCCAATAGGCTGCAGGTAATCGAAGCAGCCAAAAGGGAACGACGAAAATGCATAATAGTACCTCCAAAAATGGCAACAAAAAACTCCATGGCGAACGCCATGGAGCTAACATTTCGATTTGGAGCGGGTAATGGGAATCGAACCCACCTCTCTAGCTTGGGAAGCTGGCATTCTACCGATGAACTATACCCGCATCGACTTCTATAGTTTAGCATTTTTAGGACAGAAATGCAAGAATTTGCGAATAATATTTTTACGATATTGCAGGGGGGATAGGTTTTCCGATATAATGTAAGTGGGAGAGATTACGCCGAAATCGGCAGCTCTCGGATAAGGTTTTGGGAATATGAAGAGAAAGGAGAATGCTTATGAGCATTACCGGCATTATGAATGGGCTTAACAGCTCACTCAATTCGCTGAATAAGGTTCATGGTGCGCAGAGCAGCAGCATCCAAAAGATTGCTACGGGTTCTTCGCATCCTAGTGCGTCTTACGGTCCATCCGATTACGCGATTATTCAGCGCACGTACTCCAATATCGGGGCAGTATCTCAGTCCAATAGCAATTCGCAGACGGCAAATTCCATGCTGTCCACGGCTGCAGGGGCAGTCAATGAGACGGTCAGCAACCTGACTTCTCTTCGCTCCACACTGCTAGAAGCAGCTAACGGCACCAATGCGAACACCGACCGCGCTGCTTTGCAGAAATCGGTGGAGCAGACCATTGCTTCTATTGATGACAATGCCTCGGTAACTTACAACGGCAAGCGTTTGCTTGATGGCACGCAGTCGTTGACCGTAGCTGGCGAGAACGGCTACAACACAGTGAATCTTGGTAACATGACGTCCCATGGTCTTGGCCTTACGGACAGTGAGGGAAAGAGCACCATTGATTTGACGGACGCTTCGTCCATCAGCGATGCGCTGGACAAAGTCGACAGTGCCCTCAATGCTGCTACGGACCAGGCAACCAGCATCGGTGCTGCCCAGCAGGGACTTACCTATCAGTCGTCGAATTATACGACGACCCAGGAAAATCTTGAAGCTACGGCAACGACGATGGATGGCACGGATATTGCAAAAGAATCGGTCAATCTGGCCAGTGCCAATACCCAGGAGCAGATGGCAATGTTTGCCATCAAACAGGGCTTGCAGAGCCTCAGCCAGCAGACAGTTGGCGCCTTGGGCGGGCTTAACAACCACAGCCGTGGTGCGGCCGTTGGCATGCTGATGTAATCTTGATAAAAGAGAGGTCGTAAACGGCCTCTTTTTTAGTGCAGCAATTCCTGAATATCCTGCATGATTTTGACATGGGGATAGTTTTGGAATTCTTTGGCGCTGGTGGTGCCGGTGGTTACGGCGGCGAAGTCTACGCCGGCATTTTGGGCGGCGCCGGCATCGACGTAGCTGTCACCGGTGTAGAGTACCTGGTCTTTGGGAAGCTGGAAGTAGTCTAGGGCCTTTTGGATTCCCTCTGGGGCTGGCTTGTGGGCCGTGACGTCATCGCTGCCAATTATGCGGTCGATGAGTTCCGGGACACCGTCGGCCGTAAATTTTTCCTGAATGCGGTGGCGGGTTTTACTGGAGATAATGCCAATCTTGGCACCTTTATCACGCAGAGCCCGCAGGACGGCAAGGGTGTGAGGGAAGAAGTGGGTGCCGGCAGTCATATAGCGGTCCGCTTCCCCTTTGTAGATCTCCAAGAAGGCCAGGGCTTTTTCCTCATCTTGGGATTGGATGACTTCCTTTATGGCATCCATCATGGGCAGGCCGATGGTGCGACGGATGTCATCATCTTCGCGCTGGGGCCAGCCGGTTTTATCCAGGGTGATATGAAAACATTTCAAGATGGCGGATTCGGAGTTGACCAGGGTATAGTCGAAATCAAATAAGTATAAGCGATAATTTTTCATGGGTGTTCCTTTCTGCTAACGGGAAATCTCTTTTATGATAGCATAGAATCCTATTGAAGAAAACGAAGGAATCACGTAGAATAAAAGGGAAGAAGTAATCGACAGAAAGTACGGGGGATACAGATGAAATACGTGGTCGTAGACTTGGAAATGAATCCAGTAAGCCGGGAATTCCGCGATGTGCGCCGCAAGATGAATGAAGAAGTCATCGAGTTTGGCGCCGTGCGTCTCGATGAAAATTTTGAGCAGGAAGCAGAATTTCAGTGTTATGTAGCTCCCGCCTATGGCCCTATAAAAAAACATATCACCAATCTTACTGGCATTACCCAGGCGATGGTGGAGGGGAAGGAGGCCTATGCGGTCTGCTTCCAGAATTTCGTGGATTGGATTGGGGAGGCAGAAACCAAAATCTATTCCTGGAGCATGTCCGATATCAAGCAGCTGAAAAAAGAATGCCGCTTTAAGATGCCGGAGTTCGATGTGACATGGCTGGATGACCGCTGGGTCGACTTGCAGCAGGAGTTTGATAATCGCTTGGGGCTGCATAACAGTTTGGCACTCAAACACGCTTTGGGGGCCATGGATCACCAATTTGAAGGTACCCAGCATACGGCGCTGGCGGATGCCATCAATACCAGTGCCATTCTGGTACTCATGCAGGATGATGAGAAGTTCCGGGCGACGATGCAGCCCGTATTGGACATTCTCCAGCCCAAGGAAGATTTGGCCAGCTCCATTGGGGATTTGTGTCCGGATCTGTTGAAATTAAAAGATAATTTGTAATACAATTGTGCTTTGCTGGCATACAAATGGTGTAACTGTTTATTTTTCTCTTGCTGATTGATGGGTATTATGTTATGATATTATCAATTTTAAAGGAAATGACGATACATCAAGCTCCGTCCTTTAGAGGATGGAGCTTTTTTTATACGCTGACCAGTCAGGAGGAGATGGAATGAGCAAAATAATGGGGGTGCTTGGCCCAAAGGGGACGCATAGCGAGGCGGCAGCCAGTTATTTGAACGGGCGGCTGGACACGCCGTATGAGCTGGTGACGGTTCCGGACCTCTTTGAATGCCTTCAGGATGTGGACGAAGGGCGATTGGATACGGCCCTGGTTCCCGTGGAAAATTCGCTGGAGGGGGCAATCAATATAACGTTGGACACGCTGGCTCGCAGTGAGACGTTGGAGGTGGCTAGGGAACTCATTTGGCCGGTTCACAATCAGCTCATGGCTAAATGTGGGGCGGATGAAATTCGCCGCGTTTATTCGCATCCCCAGCCTATTTCCCAGTGCCGGGCCTATCTGCAGCAGCATTATCCCCAGGCGGAGATTGTCAAGGTTTCCAGTACGGCTCGGGCGGCAGAGTTGGTGGCGGCAGAATCGGCGTCCTCTGGCTGGGCGGCCATTTGCACGGAGCGGGCTGGTGAATTAAACGGCCTGCACACGATTGCGGCGGAGATTCAGGACAATATGGCGAACTGCACCAGATTTTTCCAGGTTCGCCGCCGCGGAACGGGCAATCCATTTTTGCCGAAGGAAAAGGTGTTAATTATCTGCCAGATTGATGGCCAGAAGGCCGGTGCCCTTTACGATGTGCTCAAGGAGTTTGCCGAGCGGGGCATCAACATGACCCGCATTGAATCCAGACCGGCGCGTACGGAACTGGGGGCGTATATCTTCTTTTTCGATTTGGAGTACACGCCGGATGAAAAAGCGTTGCAGGAGTCCATTGACGCCGTGGCGAAGAAGAGTATTTGGCTCAAGAATTTGGGGACGTTTCCTGTTTATACAGTAGAATAAAGACGAGAAGGGGTATATCTATGGTAATTATCATGAATGTCGATGCGACGGCAGCGGAAATCAAGGGAGTTATTGAGGCGGTCAATGAAGCGGGGCTTGAAGCCAAGGTTATGGAGGGCAGCCAGCAGAAAATTGTCGGGGTTATCGGCGATAAGACCAGGCTGGCCAGTGTGGCCATTGATGCACTGCCGGGGGTGGAAAAGACGGTATCCATTTCGAAGAGCTATAAATTGGCCAGCCGCGAGTTTCATCCCCAGAGCAGCGTTATCGATGTGGCTGGGGTGAAGATTGGCGATGGAACACCGGTAGTCATGGCAGGCCCCTGTGCCGTCGAGTCGAAGGAGCAGCTCTTTGAGGCTGCGGAAATCGTTAAGGCCGCCGGAGCACAGTTCCTGCGCGGCGGCGCTTATAAGCCGCGTACTTCGCCGTATTCCTTCCAGGGGTTGGAGGAACAGGGCCTTAAGTATTTGGCGGAAGCCCGTGAGCGCACTGGTCTGCGGGTGGTTACCGAGGTGACTACGGTAGAGGCCATTGACGGCGTAGCGGAATATGCCGATATGCTTCAGGTCGGTGCCCGCAATATGCAGAATTTTGGCCTGCTTAAGGAAGTTGGCCGCTGTGGCAAACCGGTTCTGTTGAAACGCGGTTTGGCCGCCACCATTGATGAGTGGCTCAATGCTGCTGAGTATATTATGAATGAAGGCAACCCTAATGTTGTCTTGTGCGAGCGGGGCATTCGCACCTATGAGACCTATACGCGCAATACCCTTGATCTCAGTGCGGTGGCGGCAGTAAAGCATCTCTCCCACTTGCCCATCATCGTCGATCCGAGCCATGGAACGGGTAAGTGGCGCATGGTAAAACCGATGGCCTTTGCGGCTGTTGCTGCTGGTGCTGATGGTCTCATGATGGAAGTTCATCCGAATCCGGCCAAAGCCCTTTCTGACGGACCGCAGTCCCTGACGCCGGAGAACTATCAGGAAGTCATGGCTGGCATCCAGAAACTGTCCCAGTTCATGAAACAGGAAAATATCGTGCCGATGGATATTTAAAGGCGGATATCCCGGTATAAAAAAGAGCCGCTGACTCCGGGAAGTCAGCGGCTCTTTCACAATCAATTATTTATCAAGTTTTACTACGTCAGGTTTAGCACCGTTTTCAATGCAGTCTTTGGTGATAATGACCTTGCGGGGCTCATCGGATTTGGGAATATCAAACATGATGTCGAGCATGACATCTTCGATGATACCCTTGAGGCTGCGGGCGCCAGTCTTGCGCTCAATGGCTTTTTTCGCAACGGCGCGCAGGGCGTCTTCTTCGAACTCGAGCTGCACGTGGTCCATAGCCAGCAGTTTTTCGTACTGCTTGACCGGCGCGTTCTTGGGTTCGGTCAGAATGCGCAGCAGGGCGTCTTCGTCGAGGGTTTCAAGGGTGCAGATAACCGGCAGACGGCCGATGATTTCTGGAATGATACCGTACTGCATGAGGTCTTCCGGACGAACCTTGTGAATGAGCTCATCAAATTTCGGTTTGTCGTCTTTACCCTGTACGTCGGCGCCAAAGCCGATGGAGCTGGTCTTGGACAGGCGCTTGCCGATGACATCGTCAATGCCTACAAAGGCACCGCCGACGATGAATAGGATGTTGCGGGTGTCGACTTTGATGGTGGGCGCTTCCGGGTGCTTGCGCTGTCCGCGGGAGGTGAATTCGACGACACTGCCTTCCAGCATTTTTAACAGTGCCTGCTGGACGCCTTCGTGTCCCGGGTCGGCCGTAATCGAGTTGTTAGCACCGGATTTGCGGGCAATCTTATCGAATTCGTCCAGGTAGATGATGCCGTGCTCGGCTTTTTCGATGTCCTTGTCGGCGGCATAGTAAAGATTGCGGACGGCAACCTCTACGTCAGCACCGACAAAGCCTGCCTCGGTGAGGCTCGATGCATCTGTTACGGCAAAGGGGATATCGAGCAGCTTGGAGAGGTGGGAGAGCAGGGCCGTTTTGCCGCAGCCCGAGGGGCCCAGCATGATGACGTTGGATTTTTCGATTTCGGTGCCATCGTCATTTAGATAGCCGTACTTCATGCGCTTGTAATGGTTGTAGACGGCGACGGAGAGGATTTTCTTGGCTCGATCCTGGTTGATGATGTATTCATCCAGGTACTCTTTGATGATATGGGGCTTGTTCTTGGCCAGTATATCGTCAAGCTGGCCGGCAAAAGCCTTCGACTCCTCCTGCTGGGCAGCTTCTTCGTGCTCATCCAGGAAGTGATTGATTTCCCGCACGCAGTTTTTGCAGATGGCAAAACCGGTGCTGGGGTCGTATATTGGCATATCGTATTGGTCACGGACTTTGATGGTGCGCTTGCAGAAGCTGCACTGATGGGTGATAACTTTCTTTTCCATGGGAAACGTCCTTTCCGGCTCATTGATTTCTATTTGTAGTATTATTATCTTATATAAGAGAGCTTTTTTCAAGGAGTAGCGTCAGCCACTTGCAATTTTCTGCTGATGTGAGACAATAGGGTTGAGATTTTATCCCCAGTATTGAGGAGGAAAGAAATGTCAATCAAGCTTTTTGTGACAGATTTGGATGGTACGCTGCTGCCAAGCGGTCAGCAGGTATCGGATGAAAATATAGCAGCTGCCCAGGCGGCGGTAAAAGCCGGTGTTACCGTGACGATTGCCACCGGTCGTATGTACAAGGCAGCATTGCCGGTGGCTAAGGCACTGGGGGTGGATGTTCCGATTATCACCTATAATGGGGCCTTGATTAAAACTGTGGCTGGCGAGGTGCTGTATAGCAATTATCTGGCGCCGGAGCTGGTGTGCCGGGTGATCGATTACTGCCGGGAGCGGGACTGGTACCTGCAGATTTACAGTCAGGATGAACTGTATTATGCTGAGTTCAACCAGTATGCCCAGGCCTATGAAGCGGATCAGCAAATCAAGGGCCATGCCGTTGGCTGGGAGGGCCTCAAGGAACATACGGCGGAAGTATGCAAACTGCTCTCCATTACCGATGGGGCAGCGGAGACCGATGCCCGCATTGCCGAGCTGCGGTCGGTTTTTGGTGACGTGCTTTCGCCGGTGCGTTCCAAGGCACAGTATGCAGAAATCATCAACCCGGGGGTCAGCAAGGCAGCGGGGATTCGCAAGCTGGCAGAGCGGCTGGGGATTTCCATTGCGGATACCATGGCCATTGGCGATGCGGAGAACGATTTGCCCATGTTAAAGGCCGCTGGCCATTCGGTGGCTATGGGAAATGCCGTGGCTGCGGTCAAAAAGGTCTGCGAGTACGAGACCGGGAACTGCCTGGAAAACGGCTGGGCCGATGCGGTGTTCCGCTATGTTTTGGAACAGGAATAATTATCGGATTCAATCTTTGGGTTAGAAGGTGAAATGATGGATAAAGAATTAGAGGCTGTTGAAGAACAGGTGAAGAAAGAAGATAAATTTCGGCTGGTCATTGTTACCGGCATGTCGGGGGGCGGCAAAACCCAGGCCTGCCGCTATATGGAGGACCTCGGTTATTTTGTGGTGGATAATCTGCCGGCGGTGTTCATTCCCAAATTCGTCGAACTTTGCAAACATGCCGGCGGCCATGTGGGCAAGGTGGTATTGGTGGTGGATACGCGGAGCCGCGAGTTTTTTGACACCTTTATCCACACGTTGGATGATATGGATCGGGATGATGTTCCCTATGAGATGCTCTTCATGGATGCATCCGACCCGGTGATTATCCGCCGTTATAAGGAGACGCGCCGCCGTCATCCCATGGCGCCATCCTCCCGCATTTCCGATGGCATTGCCAAGGAGCGCGAGCGGTTGGCACTGGCCCGGGCCAAGGCAACCTATATTATTGATACCTCAGAACTCAAGAAGGTTGAGCTGCGGGATAAGATTCATCGTTTGTTTGGCACCAACGAAGGGGAGCAGATGAGTATCAATGTGCTGTCCTTTGGCTTCAAGTTTGGCATGCCGCTGGATGCTGATTTGGTGCTGGATGTGCGCTTCCTGCCGAATCCCTTCTATATTGAATCCATGCGCCATAAGAGCGGTGCTGTTCCTGAGGTGGCCGAATACATTGCCAAGTGGCCGGTAACCCAGGAGTTTCTCAAGCATTTGGACGGGATGCTTGATTTTTTGGTGCCGCAGTATGTCAAAGAGGGTAAGAGCCAGCTAGTAGTGGCTGTGGGCTGCACAGGGGGCATGCATCGCAGTGTCTTTACGGCCAAACACATCTATGACCGGCTGGCAGCCAAGGGGTACCCCGTCAAGGTAGAGCATCGCGACCTCATGAAAAATGACGTCCGCGAACATGTGCGTGAGGAGTGTTAAAGGGATATGCATTTATTGAAATGGCTTTACCCCGGCATGAAATTCAAGCGATGGCTGCTGCTCTTTTCTGCTGGCGTCATGCTGGTCAGCTTGGGGTTGGCACTGATTTTTAACTATAAATATCTGGATTATATCGAAGAGGCGATTTTCCGGGCTGTGTATCTGTGGAAGGGCAGTTATAACTACATGTTTTCCACCCTTATCGGTATCGCCGTGGTAATCCTGGGGGCTGTACTAATGCTGGTGGCAACCCGCTTTGTCATTCGGTCGGTTATCACGGTGCTGCTGCCAGACAACTCGGAACGGTTGGTGGATATTATCTACGAAAAACGTCGCCTGGGCAAAGGCCCCTCCGTTACCGTGGTGGGGGGCGGTCATGGTCTGTCGGTGCTGCTGCGGGGGATTAAGTCTGCCACCAGCAATGTGACGGCGGTGGTTACTGTGGCCGATGATGGCGGTTCTTCCGGGCGTTTACGTGAGGAGCTGGGCATCATTCCGCCGGGGGATTTACGCAACTGCCTGGTGGCGCTGGCCGATACAGAGCCCCTGATGGAAAAGCTGTTCCAGTACCGTTTCCGTGGCGAAAGTGAACTGGCAGGCCATAGTTTCGGCAATCTCTTCATTGCGGCGATGAACGAAGTCACGGGAGATGTGGAGCAGGCTTTGAAGGAGTCCTCCAAAGTTTTGGCGGTTAAAGGTCAAGTGCTGCCGGCATCGAAAGACCATGTGCGATTAGATGCCGTTATGGAGGACGGTACCGTAGTCGAAGGTGAGTCGAATATCCCGGAGGTTCACAAGCGGATTCATCGGGTACGGCTTTTCCCGGAGCATGTCCAGCCGGTACAGTCGGCACTAGATGCGCTGACTTCGGCGGATGCCATCATTCTAGGGCCGGGAAGTCTCTACACGAGCATTATGCCGAATTTGCTGGTGGACGGTGTGGCAGAAGCCCTGCGCAAAAGCAAGGCGGTGAAAATCTATATCTGCAATGTCATGACTCAGCCAGGAGAGACGGATGGTTATACAGCTTCCATGCATGCCAAGGCGATTATTGAGCATGGTGGCAAGGGAGTTATTGATTACATGCTGGTCAACAGCACCCCGATTTCTTCGGATATGCAGGCTTTTTATGCCAAGAAAGGCGCTTATCCGGTGGAAGTGGATGAAGAGGCCATCAATGCCCTGGGGGTAGGTTTTGTCAAAGCGGATATCATTAATGAGACGGACGTCATTCGCCATGACCCGGACAAATTGTCCCGAAGCGTCATGCAGATGGTTTATCGGCTTCAGCCCAGTGCCTTGAAGGGCTTCGATGTCAAAAATCATTGAGAGCAAACGAACGATAATATAGGAGTGAGCTGCTATGCCGTCATTTGCGACGGAGGTAAAAAATGAGCTGGCCCGCTTGAATTACGAGCAGAGCTGCTGCCGTACGGCAGAATTGGCGGCGCTATTGCGCATGGGGGCAACAATCACCTTTGGCTTGCGCCGCACTTTTGGCTTGAACTTCACCACGAAGAATGCTGCTGTCGCGCGGAAGACGCTGCAGCTGCTGAAAAGCGAAGGCGGCAATATCCGGACGGAGATAACTGTGCGCCGTTCCCGCCAGTTGAATAAAAACAACAACTATACGGTGCGAGTAGTGCCAGCCCCCCCCGTGGCGGAACTGTTGGAAAAACTGGGATTCTTGCAGGACGAAAGCCTCAATATGACAACGGATATGGCACTGCTGAAGAAAGCCTGCTGCCGCGTTGCTTATCTGCGCGGTGCCTTTCAGGGCGGCGGCAGTGTGAACCGGCCCGAGGCCAGCTATCATTTGGAACTGGTGACGGGAAGTTATGGTTTGGGGAATCTCTTAAATACGCTGTTAAAGCGCATGGGCTTTCCCGTTGGCTTTACCGACCGGAAGGAGGACTATGTCGTTTATCTAAAGGAAGGCGATGCAGTCATGGACTTTTTGGCGATGATTCAGGCTGACGAGGCGGTAGAGGCCTTTGAAGTGGCCCGGAACGTTAAGGAGGTTCGCGAACAGGTCAACCGGCTGGTAAATTGTGAAACGGCCAATCTGCAAAAAACCGTGGATGCCGCTGGACGGCAGCTGGAGTATATAAAGCGGCTGCAGGAAGCGGCGGTTAAGCTGCCGGCAAAATTGCGGGCGACGGCGGAAATGCGATTAAAACATCCGGATGCCAGTTTGACCGAACTGGCGGAGATGCTGGGAGTAAGCAAGTCGGGAATGAATCACCGCATGCGGAAACTGCGCGAATTGGCAGAGGAATTGCCGGAGGGGTAATAGTATATTAGGAAGAAGGATTTTTGTTGCATTCAATCAAACGGATTATATTGGCAGCGGCGGTAATGCTGCTGCTGTTCTTGGGCTGGCTGCTGTTGGGGCCGATGCCGACGGGAGTACCTATTTTGGAATATCATATGGTAGCAGAAGTTGACCCGGAAGAAGGGTGGACTTACAATGTGCCGCCAGAGGATTTTCGCCAGCAGCTGGATTATCTTCAGCAACAGGGGTATACAACCATCACGCCCTTGGAATTCATGAAGGCGAAAAAAGGCAAGCTGGATTTACCGGAGAAACCGATTATCCTGTCCTTTGATGACGGTTACGAAAACAACTACACCACCATGCTTCCTATATTGGAAGATCACAATATGAAGGCTGTTGTCTATATGGCGACCAACAGTATTGGCCGGCCGAATTATCTGACCTGGGATGAGCTCCGGGCGTTGCAGGACCATGGGGTAGAAATCGGCAGCCATACAGCCAATCATCAGCCTTTGACCCATTTGGATCGCGAAAAACAAATGGAAGAGATGAAACTTTCCAAATTACTTATGGAGTGGAACGGCATACGGACGGTATTCTCCTTCTCGTACCCCAATGGCGAATTTTCGCCGGAGATGCCGGAGATGCTCAAGGAGAATGAATATCTTACGGCGGTGACAGGGGATGCTGGCCTGAATACCTTCGAGACGAATCCCTATCTGTTGCAGCGGACGAATATTCCGCATCCGCGCTTTGGCTTGATGGAATTCAAGCTGCGGCTGCTCAAGGCCGAGGTTATGACAAAGCTGGGAATCCATCAGCATTAATTGAAGGGCGTGAAGAAAATTTACCAGGCAAGAAAAATAATGTGGGGAACATTGGTGACGGCATTGTTATGCTGTATCCCGTTGACGGCGATGGCTTCGGAGCGTACCGCTAACCATAAGGGAACAACGGTGGTCCATACGCAGTCCGTCAAGGAAAATAGTAGGACGACAAAAAACGTGAACATCAAAGAGAGAATACAAGCCATATTGAACAGCCAGAATAAACCGGCAAAGAAAGCTTGGGTAAAACCCTCCAACGTTATGCATGAAATACCAATGGTATCAAAAGACGAGGGCGGGACGCTGCTCTTTTCGGATAGTCCGGAGTATGTGGAGCGGAATGGCATTTTGTATCAGGATACCGTAAGCGGTGATGTACGGGTTCTCTATTATCATCTTAACAATACGAGTGAGCCGAAAAAAATCGCGGTGGTATTGGAGAATAAATACGAAGGGACAAATGTCATTCATATTACCCGCGGTGGTAGTGGTACTCCTAGCGACCACTATATGAAAGTGGGCAAAGCCGTGCAAATGCAGTATTTTGGCCAGCCTATGGACCAAAAAATTGTTTTGGGCGAGGGCGTAGCAAAACTCCTGCAGGAGGAAATGAACGCTATTTTGTTGCAGCCGGGAGAATTGGTGTCGGGGATGTATGATTTCTATGCTGACCACCCGGTGAAGGTAAGTGTGTTGATGCTTGATGTTTATGGTGACCCGGTTACCGAAGCGCGGAATTTGCCGGTATTGCCAAAAGATGCCGTATGTCTGAGAGGGACTTTTACTGGAATGAATCGGGTTATGACTTCGACTCGGGAATATCATCCGGAGACCGATGGCATTATGTATTTTCCCGTAGCCGATGACAGGCGGGATAAATACCGGCAGGGAATCGATGCAACCGATGGAAGCGTGGTAAAAGATGAGGGGAACTATGGAATCGTCTATCGGATTCAGGTTCCAACGGCTGGCGATTGCAAAGTGCAGTATTACTTGTGCCCGTTAGGCGGTGTATATGCTGGTGCGGTGCGAATGAAGTATGGCGAAGTCGGCCCGGATATGTTGCCAACGCCGCAAGGGCAGGTTTATTTTGGTGATAAAACCCCAGCAGAAACCCAAGAGCAGGAAGAGTTGCGTGAAAAAGGAATTGTTGTGTTGACGAAATCGGCGGAATTGGCAGATTTGGGAGTATACCGCGCCGATAAATCCGTATGGATTGAGTATTCCCCGCCAGGAGCATCGAATCTGCCCATAAGTATCATTATGGTTCCCGTACAATAAAAATTTACGAATAACAAAGACCTGTTGCTTCTGTAGAGACCAACAGGTCTTTGTTGTAAATTATAGGCTATCGGTTAGAGCTGGTAGGAGGAGCTGCTCCCGAAAAAAGGCCTTCCCCTCTGGGGAAGGTGGGCGCGAAGCGCTCGGATGAGGTATTGGCTGCTCACCACCGGAGAAATACTTCGACATCAAATGACCTAACTGGAAAGATTTTTTCAAAAAGTGTTGACAAATGATAAAAGAGCGTGTATCATAGTACAAGTCGCTGAGAGATACGGCGAAAACAAAAACAACGATAAGCCTTGACTGGCAAGCGGTTGTGGGCGTTTTCACCGAAAAGCTTCAAAAAAGAATTTTAAAAAGTTCTTGACAGAAACAAATCGATGCGATATAATAAATGAGTCGCTGAAATGAGCGACAGAGATTGTTCTCTGAAAACTAAACAATGTAAAATGAAATCATGCAACATGATTTAAGCCAGATGTTA
>FNCM01000016.1 GCA_900100835.1 Selenomonas sp. WCT3
GCGCTTCGCGCCCACCGCCCGGGATGTCCACCGGACATCCGCAACTTCGTTGCCCCCAGAGGGGAAGGCAGTTTTGTGACGACTCTAACCGAGGCGGCGGGGGCCCCAGTACCATAAGCGTAGCCTTGACGTTCCGCGTGAAGCAAGAAATTTTTGCCTGCGTTCTCGTTGGAAAAGCAGTTTCGTCCAAACGAAGCGCGTTTAACTGTTTTCCAACTCTTAATTAAAAGGCAAAAATTTCTTGTAGCGGGTTGTCACCGGTGGAGCGTTGGTACTGGGGCCCCCGCCGCCGGCGACTTACCTCGAATACGAACTGGGTACTACTCCCCTGCAAACTGCAATTGGAAAAAGTGTGTGGATCATTTAGCAGACGCCCCCATAAGTCAGACTAATCAATCTAACTTATGGGGGCGTCCGTATTTGTGTCAACGTAAAGGGCTTTTTCACGATCGCTTTTGTTTCTATATAATAGGATCCTAACCGACAACCCAGCTGACAAAGTAGATAACCAGTGGAATCGTTACGCAGGCGATGCCGACGACATCGATAATGACGCCGGTATGAATCATTTTGGTAATGGGGATATATCCCGATGCATAGACGATGGCATTTGGCGGCGTCGATACCGGCAGCATGAAGCCCAAGGATGCGGAAAGGGCAATGCCCACGGAGACTGGAATCGGGCTGAGGCCGGCAGATACTGCCGCGGTAATGGCCAGTGGGCCAATCATGTTGGTGGCAGCCGTGTGACTGGTAAGTTCAGAGAGCAGCAGTGCCATAACCGAGAAGATGGCCACCATGCCAATTTGGGACGGTGCGCCGCCCATAGAACTGACGATAAGGTCGCCAACCCATTGGGAAAGGCCGGTTTTATACATCATACCGCCCATGGCGAGGCCGCCGCCGAAGAGAATCAGCGTGCCCCATTCGATGCCCTCCATGGCTTCCTGCCATTTGAGGGTAAACTGGCGTTTTTCAAAATTGACTGGCAGGATGAAGAGAATCAGTGCGCCAGCCATAGCGGCAACTGCCTCTGGGAACAGTTTGTTGTAGAGTTTCAGCGTTGGGTCCGTACTGCCCAGCGTGATGGAAAGAATACCCGGTGTTACCCAGAGGGTAACGGCGACGATGAAGCAGAACAGCGTGTTTTTCTGTGCCAGCGTCCAGCCGCCGAGCTCTTTGAGTTTGTTCTTGATGAAGGTATCCGCCCCGTCGATGCGTTCCACATCGGCCGGGAACATACGCGACAGGACAAAGGCCGCAATGAGGAAGTAAATGACCATGGCGATGAAGCCCCAGGTCATCCATTCGAAGAAGGATACGTGGATGTCACACATTTGGTCGAGAAAGCCGAGCATGATGAGGTTCGGCGGAGTGCCGATTGGCGTCAATACGCCGCCAATCGAGCAGGAGTAGGCAGTCATAAGCATAAGTCCTGTGGCATATTTGTATTCATGCAGGTCGATCTCACGGCCATTGGCGGCAAACATCTCCTTGATGGAGGTCAATAGGCCAAGGCAGATGGGGAACATCATGGCGGCGGTGGCCGTATTGCTGACCCAGCCAGAGCAGAGGGCAGCGGCAAGGCCAACGGCCAGGAAGATGCGTTTGGGGTTTGAACCTACCCAGGAGCGCGACAGCAGCCAATAAGCGAATCGTTTGTCCAGCCCGTGGGTCATCATGGCCTTAGCCAGGATAAAACCGCCCATGAACAGGAAAATCATCGGATTGGCAAACGCGGCAAAGGCGGTGCCTACTGGCACAACGCCGGTTACTACGGCAAGTGTCGGTCCAATCAGTGAGGTTACCGGTATTGGCACCGGCTCTGTGATCCACCAGAGAGCAACAAGTACCATGATAGCCAGTAGTTTATGGGCCGCTAAGGTAAGTCCTGCAATCGGGGTGAGAAATACCAGCAGAGCTAGTATCGGACCACCGAAGAGGCCAATCGTGCGGCGTTTGCGGTCAAAGGCTTGTTCCGCTCGTTTGACGGCAAGTGCTTCTTTACTCATCTTGTCCAAAATAAATGCGCCTCCTTTTATTGAAGTGGGTAAAAGCATAATTACTATAAATTATATCTACAATTTACTCTATTCCTATCATAAATAATATTCTGTCATTTTTCAATAGCTATTGAGAGGATTTACGATTCTATTTAGGAATGGTAGAAAAATTGTCGTAATTGAGTGGAAAATAATTTTAAACAAAAAAGAAGTCCGCAGCATTACGTCCAAGCTGCGGACCCCTAGGGAAGGGATGATAAAAAATTGAGAAATGGGAAGCAAGAAGGGTGGGATTAAATCCTTCTTGTTTAGGGATATCGATAAAAGCCTGCGACCTGGGGGATTGACCAGGCCCATCTCCTATCGACAACTTTATTATAGGGGAGATTTATGAAAACAGTATGTAACTTGGGTTACAAAAGGACAAAAAGTTAAAGAAAAGTGCCGATTCTCACGAAATTTTCAAGGGGGATATGGTAAAATACATATAGTTTTCTAACTCAAGTAAATGAGGTGATTCCTTTGAAATATAACAATCGATGGAAAAAGCGCATGCTGGCGCTGGCATTATCCGGCGCGTTGATGACTGGTGCGGTGCAGGCATCCATGCCCCGAGCCGAAGCCGTGGATGCCTGGGCGGCGGCTGCCCAGGCGCTGGGAGTCCTGGGGGCTTATAAATCCAGTCTGGCCAGTATCCTGGCCATGGGCAATAACGTCAGTGCCCAGTTGCAGAGTCAGCAGCAGGATATCAAACAAAATGGCATCGACCCGAATCAGAACGATGTACAGGTTGTCGATTTCGTTATGAATCAATTGGTAAATCACAGCGACTATGTGCTGAAGGTCAACAGCCTGCCCTTTTGCTGGACGGTCAACAACAGTTCGGATTTTAATGCGGCCTGCTATCCGACTAACTACGTGAGCATCAACAGGGCATTGGTGCGTGGACTCAATCTTGATCCCGATGAATTGGCGGCTGTTCTCGCCCATGAGATGACCCATGGCATCGAGCAGCACAGTGCCCACAACTATGCCAAAGCCGTAGCACAGTATTATGGAATGAGTTTCCTCAATATGGATACAGGTGTTATGGATTGGAACAAGCTCAATGCCTTGGCTAACTATTCCATTGCCAAGAATGTCACTTTGCCTACCGAGTACGATGCCGACGAAGGCGGTTTTTATCTCATGACAAGTGCTGGGTTCAATCCTGGCGGCGGGGCAGCAGCGATGGCCCGCATGTCCTACTATCTGACCTATCAAACCAAAAACGTCCTCGAATATCAGGATCTGGACCCGAAGAAAAAAGATCAGGAAAATTACAACGATCACCCGGATACGGAACTGCGGGAGCAAAAATTGGCCAAGATGATGTCGGATTACGGCTGTGGTCATGTGACGGTCAAGGATCGCCGGGACGTCTATATCGATGGGCAAAAACTATTAAGTGTGGATTGGACAGAGGATGACTACGACAATACGACAGAAAACGCCTATTACGTTGCCGGGGCAATTGCCAAGGCCTTCCATGACTTTGATTCCATAGGCGACTGGAATTTCCGCACCAAGCGAAATGGTGTTGTGACTTGCCTTGAGAATTCGCGGGTAAATGCAGTGCTCCAGGCCTTCTTGGATTCGGAACAGGCAGGGGCTCGGTTGCAGGAACTGGTGGCCAAAGCCTATGCAGAGGAAGCGTCCAGTGGTGCACGGGACAAGATGAAAGCGGCGGAGCAAAAACGGCAGAAGCAATTGCAACAGGCGCGGGATGCCGTAATCCAAAGCGATGCCAAAGCCGTCAAGAAGATGCGGGAAAATGCCGATGCCTATAGCGACTATGGGCAGGCCGCCAAAGCACTGTTCGAAATAAATCGCGTCTTTGCGGCTAAAAATCCCGAAAATGAAGCCGAAAATTACGCTGTCCGCGGCCGGGCCAAAGCCGTCAGCGGTGATTTTTCCGGCGCCTTGCAAGACTGCGATAAAGCCGTCGCCATGGATGCTAAGAATGTGTTCAACTTCCTCAATCGTGCCGATACCTATCGGATGATGGGGGAAAATGACAAAGCCCTGGCAGATTTGGATACCGCCAAGAAAATCAAGGCGGACAATCCCTATGGTTGGTTAATCAGCGCCGAAATATACGATGAACTAGGTCAGAGGGATAAAGCGCAGGAAAATTACCAGAAATTATACGCCTTGGATAACAAATACGTTCGTGCAATTCCCGATGATTATTTGCCAGCTATCAGTGATAAGGAATACAAGAAGCGCTTGAAGGATAAAGCCGAAGCCAAGAAACAGTATGAGAAAAAATGGAAAGAAGAGAAGAAAAATGCCGACAAAAAATCCGCAGTCAAAAAGACTGCGGATAAGAAGGACATAAAGAAAAATTAAGCCGATTCGATGACTTCGATGACCTCCACACCATGGGTGCGGAGGTTTTTTATTTCGTCGGGGCTGGCCCCGGGGCAGGTGATAAGCGTATCAATCTTGTCGATGGTGCCCGAGAGGAAGTTGTGTTCGCGGCCGATTTTTTGGCGGGCGGCTAGTACGTAGCAGCTGCCCTGACAGCGGCGCATCATCATTTCGTTGATGGCAGTTTCAGGCAGGACTGAGGTGGTGATACCGCTGGCAACGCTGATGCCACCGACGCCGATAAAGGCCTTGTCAGCATTGATTTTGGTCAGGGTCTGCAAGGCAAATTCTCCCACCAGGGATTTGCGGCGCTGATAGATTTCGCCACCGGTCAGGATAATGGTGACCTGTGGATCATGGGGGTAGTAGATGGCATTGCTGTTGTTGGTGACGAGGATGACGCGCTTATCTTTTATGTAGTCGAGCATCATGAGGGTGGTGGAACTCGAATTCATAAAGATGGTATCCCCATCCTCAATCAGCGAAGCAGCATATTGGGCGATGGCTTGTTTTTGCTCCACATCCACGCGGCTTTTGGGGTCGGCGGTGGGGGTATCTTCTTCCTTTAAGGTGCCTTCAATGAGTTTTGCTCCACCATGAAAGCGGGTGACCAGATGCTGCTGTTCAAACATCACAAGGTCGCGGCGAATGGTGGTGGCCGATACTGCCAGCTGCTCCGCTGCGGAATCGACATCGATGCTCTTGTTTTCTTTTAACAACTTGAGTAACGCCTGCTGGCGGCGGAAGACAACGCTTTTACTGTTTTTCATAATAATGGAATCCTTTCAAATGGGAGTGTGCGAAATAGGCAAAACAGATGTAATACGAGTATAGTTTTGATTCATAATAATCATATCCATATGATTTATGATTATATGGATATTATAACGAACTGCATAGGAAAAATCAAGCGTTAAATAATCATAAAGTGAGCGTAAAAAATATTACAAATGTCATTTTTTGATTATTTTATGAAAAAATGCTTGAAATGAGCATAACGCTGTGATATGATAAGAATGTCGATAGGAAATACGGCAAAACAATCATAAACGAAACATAAATATTTGTTTTAGGGGGATTATCATGAGTAAGATTTCCGAAATGACCCGCGAAAGCTGGATCATGAGCACCTTCCCGGAATGGGGAACCTGGTTGGTAGAGGACATCGAAAGCTACGAAGTACCGGAAGGCCAGGTCGCCATGTGGTGGCTCGGCTGCACGGGCACCTGGTTCAAGACGCCGGGGGGTGCCAATGTGACTGTGGACTTGTGGTGTGGAAACGGCAAGCGTACCCACGGCGATGGCAAGATGAAGGTTGGTCATCAGATGGCTAACATGTGCGGTTGCCGCTCGATGCAGCCAAACCTGCGCAACGTACCCTTTGTCATCGATCCATTCGCTTTCAAGCAGGTCGATGCGGTACTGGCAACCCATTACCATCAGGACCACATGTCAGCGGAGTGGGCAGCCCATGTGCTGCACAGCGGCATGACGACGACGGATGAGAAAGGCAAGGAGATCCCGGTTCCCTTCATCGGACCGCAGAAATCGGTAGATACCTGGGTCAAATGGGGCGTTCCGGTTGAGCGCTGCAAGGTTGTGAAACCAGGGGATGTCATCAAGATCAAGGACATCGAGATTGTCTGCCTCGACAGTTTCGACCGCACCTGCATCACGACGACGGATTCCACGGGCCCGGACCGTGAGGAACTCACTGGCAAATGCCCGACGGATATGGATGAGAAAGCAGTCAACTACCTGCTCAAGACGCCGGGCGGCAATATCTACCACTCCGGTGACTCCCATTTTTCCATTTACTTTGCGAAACACGGCAAGGATTACGACATCGATGTGGCCTTCGGCTCCTTTGGCGAGAACCCGATTGGCATGCAGGACAAGATGACCTCCATCGATATCCTGCGCATGGCAGAGAATCTTCAGTGCAAGGTGGTCGTACCCATCCACTGGGATGTCTGGACGAACTTCCAGGCCGACTGTAACGAGATCGAGCTCTTGTACAATTTCAAGAAGGACCGCAACGAGTACAAGTTCCATCCCTTCTTCTGGCAGGTTGGCGGCCGTTATGTCTACCCAATGGATAAGGATAAGATTTACTACCATCATCGCCGTGGTTTTGAGGATTGCTTCGAGCATCCGCAGAACATTCCATTCCGTTCCTGCCTGTAATCAGAGGGGAGAGCCAAGATGTTTAAAGAATTTGTCGAGTCAAAACACTATTCGTTCCATGAAGGCTTTGCTGATTGGCGGGATGCCGTGCGGGCAGCCTGTGCACCACTGCTGGCTGATGGCACCATCGAAAAGGAATATCCGGAAATCATCATTGAGAAGGTGGAGGAGCTGGGCCCCTACATCGTCATTGCCCCGAATATCTGCATTCCGCATGCAGAGCGTGGCCGCGGCGTCAATGGCACGGCCATGTGCTTTATGAAGACGGAAAAGCCCGTAAGCTTTGATAAGAGCGACCCGGATAAAGATGCCCGCATTTTTGTGGTGTTGGCAGCTACCGATGACGAAGTCCATCTGAACAATCTGATGGCCCTGTCCGAGACGCTTTCCGATGAGGACATCGTGGCCAAGGTTTTGGCAGCTAAGACGCCGGAAGACCTGTTGCAAATCGAAGCATAAGGAGAGCTTTAGTGAGGGAGTCTGGGGAGGCTCCCATAGGGAAAAAACGAAAGTGGGGAAAATCAAGTTATGGAAATGTTATTGTCCGTTTGGGAGTTCTTCCAGAACAATATCCTGACGAAACCGGCCTTCTTTATCGGTTTTATCGTCCTGGCTGGTTATGCACTTTTAGGGAAAAAATGGTATGAATGTCTGGCTGGCTTTATCAAAGGTACTGTCGGCTATATGATTTTGAACGTTGCATCTGGCGGACTCGTCGGCAACTTCCGTCCAGTGCTGGCAGGTCTCAAGGACCGATTCGAGTTGTCGGCTGCCGTTATTGACCCGTACTTCGGTCAGGCAGCAGCCCAGGCCTCAGTAGAGAATATCGGCCGTTCCTTCTCCATGATGATGATGGTCCTGCTGATTGCCTTTACCATGAACATCCTTTTGGTACTATTCCGTAAGTATACGAAGATTCGCACCTTGTTCATCACGGGTCATGTCATGGTACAGCAGTCTTCGACGGCATTGTGGCTCGTCCTCTTCTGCTTCCCAGGCCTTATGGACCCGCAGGTTGTGGTAATGCTCGGTATCCTCCTTGGTACCTATTGGGCAGTGGCCTCGAACCTCACCGTTGAGCCGGTGGCAAAGCTCACCGAGGGCGGCGGTTTCGCTACTGGTCATCAGCAGATGTTTGGTATCTTCCTGGTATCCAAGATTGCCAAGAAGATCGGCGATCCGAAAAAATCTTTGGAAACCCTCAAACTGCCGGGCTTCCTTTCCATCTTCAATGAGAACATGGTGGCAACCGGCGTGCTCATGACCATCTTCTTCGGTACGATCATCACGATTCTGGGCCCGGACCTCATGCATCAGATCGATAAGGGCTTTGGCAAGAATCAGAACTTCCTGTTCTATATCCTTGAGAAATCCTTAAACTTCGCTGTTTACCTGACTATCCTGCAGCTTGGTGTCCGTACCTTCGTATCGGAGCTCACGAACTCCTTCCAGGGTATCTCGGAAAAACTCCTGCCGGGTTCCGTTCCGGCCGTCGACTGCGCCGCAACGTATGGCTTTGGTCATCCGAACGCCGTAACCTTCGGCTTCTTGTTCGGTGCTTTTGGCCAGTTCCTGGCCATCATGGGTCTTATCGTTTTCAACAGCCCAATCCTCATCATCTCGGGATTCGTTCCGCTGTTCTTCGATAATGCAACCTTTGCTGTCTTTGCCAACCGTCTCGGCGGTATCCGCGCCGCAGCAATCATCCCATTCTGCAGTGGTATCATCCAGGTACTGGGTGGTGGTTTTGCCGCTTATCATTTCACGACGGGTAACTTCGGTGGCTGGCATGGCAACTTTGACTGGGATGCTGTCTGGCCCTTTATCGGCGTCATCATGGAGAACTTGCAATACGTTGGTGTGGTCGCTGTAGTCGTCCTGCTGCTGGCTATCCCGCAGATTCTCTACCAGCGCAACAAGGATACTTACTTCGTCATTGCCGAGGACTTTGATAAATACAAGGAAATCCTCGCCAAGAAACAGGGCGTACCTGTGGATGAAGTCGTCATTGATTGATTGTAGAAATTCGTTTTGTGATTATAAAGGAGTGCTTCAAAATGGCTAAATTGAAAGTTATCGCTGCATGTGGTTCGGGTATGGGTTCTTCTCAGATCATCAAGATGAAACTCGAGAAGGTCTTCAAGAAACTGGGCCTTGATGCAGAAATCTATCATACGAATGTTGGTGATGCCAAATCCCAGGCCAACAACTACGATGTGGTGTTCTGCTCCGAGTCGCTGGTGGGCACCTTCACGGGAACCAAGGCTACGGTCATCGGCCTCAAGAATCTGCTGGCCGAAAAGGAAATGGAAGAGAAAATCCAGGCAAATATCGTCAATGGCTAATAGCTGAGAATCAGCAGGGCTGCTGCAAAGTGCAGCAGCCCTTTTTATGCCTTTTTTGTGACTGGGGGAAGGAAAAATGAGCAAATATCAGTTAGGGCTTTACGAAAAATCCATGCCCGGTGATCTGACCTGGGCGGAAAAATTACAGGCGGCTAAGAACGCTGGCTTTGACTATGTGGAAATGAGTATTGATGAGACCGATGCGAAACTGGCACGGCTGGATATGACCGATGGGGAGATTGACGAAGTTCGCGCCGCCATGCGGGCAACAGGGGTGCCCTTCCGTTCCATCTGCTTAAGTGGTCACCGCAAGTTCCCGCTGGGTTGTCCTGACATGCAGAAACAGGACCGCAGCCTCGATATCATGCAGAAGGCGGTGGCCCTGGCGGCAAAGCTGGGCATCCGCACGATTCAGCTGGCTGGCTATGATGTCTACTATGAGGAAGGCACGGACAAGACGCGGGCAGACTTCCTGCAGAATTTGCGCAAGGCTGCCGACATGGCGGCGGCCGAAGGCATCCAGATGGGCTTTGAGACCATGGAGACGCCGTTTATGGACACAGTGGAAAAGGCCATGGATTACGTGCGGCAGGTGGATTCGCCCTATCTCGGCGTTTATCCGGATTCGGGTAACATCACCAATGCCGCCCTGCTCTACGATGGCGATGTGGCCGCTGACCTAGAGACGGGCCGCGGCCATATCGTGGCCGTCCATCTAAAGGAAACCGTACCGGGCAAATATCGTGAGATTCCCTTTGGCACCGGCCATGTGGACTTCCGGAAAATCGTCAATAAATCCTGGCAGCTAGGGGTCAGACGCTTCGTCGGCGAGTTCTGGTATGACCCGCAGACAGACTGGCGCGAAGAACTGCAGAAAGCCAACGATTTCCTGCGTTCGTATTTGGATAAGGCAGAATGAGAAAGAAGGATAATTATGTTCAATGTCAATAAAAAAGTAATCGGGGAACTGGAAAAATGCTATTCGCTGGCCATGCTCCACTATCAGGGCAAGGACCATTTCCTCTGCGCGGCGGAAAAGGTCAACAACTGCTATCTGATAAGCCTGGAGGGGGAAATCGAGGAGACGGTTTGGGAAGGCCCCGGCGGCGTCATGACCATGGTACAAGTGCCGGGCACCGATGGCCAGTTCCTGGCTACGCGCAAGTTCTACTCGCCGAATGATTCCAAAGAGGCCTCGATTGTCGTGGTCACGCCGAAGGGCAAGAATGACTGGGAAGTGCGCACCCTCTGCGATCTGCCCTTTGTCCATCGCTTCGACATCCTGCAGGCTGGCGGCAAGAACTACATCCTTGCCTGTGCTCTAAAATCCGACCATGAGTACAAGGAAGACTGGCGCTTCCCGGGCAAGCTCTTTGTGGCGGAGCTTCCTGATGACCTGTCGGCCTATAATGATGACAACCAGCTCCAACTGACGCCGATCAAGGATAATATGCTCAAGAACCATGGCTACTACCGCCATGTGGAAAAGGACGGCTCCACGAGCGGTATCGTATCCTTCGATGGCGGCGTGCTGCAGGTCTTCCCGCCCCAGACGGCAGGGGATGAGTGGCGCATTGAGGAGCTCATCACCGATGCGGCCAGTGATGCGGTACTCATGGATCTTAACGGCGATGGCGAGGAGGAACTTTGCGCCATTGCGCCCTTCCATGGCGACACTGTCAACATCTACGAGAAAAAGGATGGCAAATTCGAGCTGGCCTACACCCATCCGGAAAAACTCGAATTCCTCCATGCAATTTTCGGCGGCGCTATCTGCGGCAAGCCGACCTGGATTATCGGCAACCGCAAGGGCGACCGTCTGCTGCTGGCCTTCACCCATGGTGCTGATGGCTATGAGGCCCAGGAACTCGACCGTGGCCGCGGCTCGGCGAATGTGCTACACTATGTCTATGAAGGCAAGGACATCATCATTGGCGCGAACCGCGAGACCAATGAAATCGCGCGCTACGAGCTGACGGAATAATACCACCTTGGGAGGAAACACAATGCTAGAAGAACTCAAACAAAAAGTCTACGAAGCCAATATGCTGCTGCCAAAGCACCATTTAATTACCTTTACCTGGGGCAATGTCTCGGGCATCGACCGCGAGAAGGGCCTGTTTGTCATCAAGCCGTCGGGCGTCGAATACGACGTGCTAAAGCCAGAGGATATGGTTGTCGTTGACCTTGAGGGCAACAAGGTTGAAGGCGAGCTCAACCCGTCATCGGATACGGAGACCCATCGCATCTTCTATAAAGAATTCCCGCATATCGGTGGTGTCGTGCATACCCATTCCCGCTGGGCGACGATTTTTGCCCAGGCAGGACAGGGGGTGCGCGCCTATGGCACGACGCAGGGGGACTACTTCTACGGCGAGATTCCCTGCACCCGGGATATGACCGAGGAGGAAATCCAAGGCGAATATGAATACAACACCGGCGTGGTAGCGGTAGAGCGCTTCAAGAAGTACGGCATCAACCCCGACTACGTGCCCGCCGTTCTCGTCAAGAACCATGGCCCCTTCTGTTGGGGAACGGACTGCATGAATGCCGTCCACAATGCCGTCGTGCTCGAAGAAGTCGCCATGATGGCCTTCCACACGCAAATGCTTACCGGCGACCGCGACCCCATGCCGCAGGCCCTGCTCGACAAGCACTTCCTGCGTAAGCACGGCCCAAACGCCTACTATGGGCAGACAAAAAAATAAGCCTTCCCCTTTGGGGAAGGTGCCCCGTTAGGGGCGGATGAGGTAAAAAAGCCTCATCCTTTTTTTATTGTTCCATGATAGCCTCAATCGACTTCACGCAGGCATTGCGGAAGCCGTTTTCTTCCAGTGCGGTGACGCCGCGGATGGTGGTGCCGGCTGGAGAGCAGACGTTGTCTTTGAGTACGCCCGGATGCTCTCCGGTGGCAAGCTGCAGCTTGGCCGAGCCGAGAATCATCTGGGAAATCAGCCGGTAGGCGTCGGCGCGTTTCATGCCGTATTTTACGGCAGCATCGCCATAGGCTTCGATCATGAGGTCGACGAAGGCTGGGCCGCAGCCTGTGACAGCACCACCGATACCCATTTGGGAAGAGGGCAGTTCCTGGACGAGGCCGACGGACTCGAAGAGCTTCATGATTTCCGCGCGTTCTTCCGGTTCTAAGGAGTTGGTTTCTTCAAAGAGCAGGACACCTTCGCCCACCATGGCCGGGGTATTAGGCATGACGAACTGGATACGGGTATTCGTCTGGATGTGCTGTTGATATTTGGCATGATCCCAGCCGGCAGCCACGGAAATCAAGGTTTTTCCCTCAAGACAGCTGCCGAGGTCCTTGAGGACGGCTTCGATTTGGTAGGGTTTGCAGGCCATGACCAGTGTGTCAGCTGCTTCAGCCAGTGTTCTTACGGACTCACAGGGAGTAAAGCCGATGCGCTGGCTGTTTTTTTTCAATTTATCCTGATTCGGGGCAAAGGCGAAAACCTTTGACCGGTCAATATTGCCGGATTGGATAAAACCGGCGGCAAGTGCCTGGGCCATGTTTCCCATCCCAATAAAACCTAGCTTGTTCATGGTAGAATCCTCCTGATTGTAATGGTGATGTTTTATGTAAATAGACAAATATGCATTAAACGATTCCTATTTTACACTATTTTTCCAGGTTGCGCCACTATTGCTTGTTGCATCATGAAGTGGGGAAAGATACAGGAAGCAGGAATATTCTTTCGAAATGTAGAATTAATGGGCAGGGAAAGGGAAAAGGGGAAATGGTGGCTATCAGAAGGAAGAGAAAATATACGCATGAGGAGGCTGGCTATATGATTCCATGGGAAGAGAAGCTTAGTATTTGGCGTGGGATGCCAACGGAAACCGCCGAAGAAATCCTTTGGGCGGACAATTACTACCGGGAAGAGTTAGTGCCGCTGGCGTTGAAGCGTTTTGCCAAACGGTATGAAAATAAGCAGTTTCCGGATTATTACGGTATGATTCTGCTTTTGGGCAGCAGTTGGGAGGATCTGGCCTTTAATGTTGGCCTGTTGAGTCCCCAGAATATCCATGTGATTTGCCGGAAAGAGGATATGCCGGCTTATCGTCATTTGGTGGATAATCTCCAGCTTGAGGAGGATCGCTGTCTCTGTACGACGATTCCGGAAGATGGTGTTTCTGTGCTTTATCACGTGATAAAGAAACAGCATGATATTTGGGATTCCATGGGAAAAAGTGCCGTGGATATCACGGGGGGTGATGCCGTAATGCTTCCTGCGGCTGCTATGGCGGCAGCGGTATTCGATATGGACGTATATCGTTTATCCTTTGAACGGGAGGCGAAAAGCCGGAAGCACAAGCCGGGAACCGAGCGGATGATCCGCATCGAATCGGTGCAGCCATTCCTGGCGCCGTGACCAAAGACAAAGGTTGACACTCATGGATTACGGTGTTACACTTAAGAAGATATGTAAACCGTTGAGGCGAGGATAACGTCAGTAACGCTTCTCCAGAGAGTCCGGGATGCTGCAATCCGGATGAAAAACGAGCTGGCAAATGGGTCGCTGAGGGCACACTGAAAGGCTGAGGCTGATTAGGCTGTGACGTCTGGCACGCGTGAGAGGCCGGGAGTATGATTGTACTCCGCTAAGCGCATGGCAATGATGCCATGAATCAGGGTGGCACCGCGAAAGATTTCGTCCCTGGCAGTTTTCACTGCCGGGGACTTTTTTAGTGCTCCGGCACAAAAGGAGCGTATTTAGATATGGAACAGAATCAGGAAGCAAAAAAAATCATTCTCTCGGGCATTCAGCCAACGGGCGTATTTACGCTGGGCAATTATCTGGGGGCTGTCAAGAACTGGCAGAAGATGCAGGAAGAGTATCAGTGCTATTACTTTATCGCGGACCTTCATTCGCTGACCATCCAGATTGACCCGGTAAAACGCCGTCAGCAGACCTTGCAGGCCTTTGCCCTGCTGTTGGCCTGCGGCATTGACCCGGAAAAAAGTCTGGTGTTCGTCCAGAGCCACAATAAATGCCATGCGGAAATGGGCTGGATTATGGACTGCGTATCCCAGTTCGGCGAGCTTTCCCGCATGACCCAGTTCAAGGATAAATCCACCAAGCATCCGGAAAACATCAATGCGGGTCTCTTTACTTATCCGGCCCTGATGGCTGGCGATATCCTGCTCTATCAGGCTGATTATGTACCAGTCGGCGCTGATCAGACCCAGCATCTGGAATTTACCCGGGATGTGGCGGCTCGTTTTAACCATAACTACGGGGAAATCTTCAAACTGCCGGAGGGCTATTTCCCGAAAGCCGGTGCCCGTGTCATGAGCCTGCAGGATCCGACCAGCAAGATGAGCAAATCCGACGAGAATCCGAAGGCGACGATTTCGATTCTTGACGATGAGAAAACCATCCTCAAGAAATTTAAGAGTGCCGTAACGGATAGCGAGGCTAAAGTATGCTTCCGGGAGGATAAACCGGGAGTCAGCAACCTCATGACCATTTACTCGGCGATTACGGGCAAGACCATGGAGGAGATTGAAGCTGAATTTGAGGGCAAGGGCTATGGCGATTTCAAAGCAGTTGTTGGCCAGGCCGTATCCGATGAGTTGAAGCCAATCCGCGAGAAATACGCTGAGCTTATGAACAATCGCCCCTATTTGGAAGAAAAGATGCGGGAAGGCGCAGAACGCGCTACATATATCGCCCGCAAAACCCTTACGAAAGTCAAAAAACGCGTTGGTTTGTTGATGGAAAAATAAGGAGAATGCTATGTATCGCCTGACTTCAAAGCTTATCATTTATCGCAAGATAGAAAAGGACAGCATTCTGTTCAAATTGGCCGATATTTGTCGTCAGTTTGAGACGGGAACGTATAATCCGGAAACGCTGTCCGAGGAAGTCCTGACGGAAATCACGCGGTTGCTGGATGTGGCTACCCGCTATGGTTTCAATGGCAACCTTTGGCATAATTATTTGGCGTTCCTGCTGGCGACAACGGAAACTCCCTTTACCCTTGTCTGTGAAAAGCATGGTGCCAGTGAAGGCAGTGTGCAGAAATTTGCCCGCAGTGATTTAGAGATTTTCCGCAAGCTCTTGCATTATGATTTTGGCATGTTGGAGCGGGCCTTGGGTCTCGATTGTTTCCGCATTATCGCAAACTATCAGGCGGTGGAGAAAAAAGAGCAGATTTACAATAAGAGTGTCAGTGAAAAGGTTCGGGAGCTCAGCACTCAGATAGAGGAAGCCCAAGATGGGGCCGATATGTACCGTATCGTTACGGATTTCTATAAACGCTATGGTGTGGGCATGTTCGGCCTCAATAAGGCCTTCCGCGTATCCCCTGATATTGAGGTGACCGGGGAATTGTTGGAACCCATCACGACCACAGGGGATATGCAGCTGGACGATTTGATTGGCTATGAGAATCAGAAAAAGCGACTCAAGGACAACACCGAGGCCTTTGTGGCCGGACGCAAGGCCAATAATGTCCTGCTCTATGGCGATGCCGGTACCGGTAAATCCACGAGCATCAAGGCTATTCTCAATCAGTATTACGATCGCGGCCTGCGCATGATTGAGGTCTATAAACACGAATTCAAATACCTTCAGCGCATCATTGCCCAGATAAAGAACCGCAACTATAAGTTCATCATCTACATGGATGACCTTTCCTTTGAGGAGTTTGAAATCGAGTACAAATACCTTAAAGCAGTTATCGAAGGCGGTCTTGAGGTTAAGCCGGACAATGTGCTGATTTACGCCACCAGCAACCGCCGTCATTTGATTCGCGAGACTTGGAATGACCGTCCCGATGTGGTGGATTCGGACATGCATCAGACCGATACAGTTCAGGAGAAGTTGTCCCTGTCGGCACGCTTTGGTCTGTCGATTGGCTATTTCAGTCCCAGTCGTCAGGAATTCTACGATATGGTCATCGAGCTGGCGCATCGTCATCCCGAAATCACACTTTCGGATGAAGAACTCCGGGCTGGTGCCATTAAATGGGAAATGGCTCATAGTGCCATTTCGGGACGCACGGCCCAGCAGTATATCAATTCACTGCTCAGTGCGGATAAAATAGAAAAATAACAGCAAAGAATCTAAGAGAATATCCATAAGGGTAAATTCATGAGGGATGTAGTTTATTCTAGGGATGGGAGTGGATTTTTGCATGACGGGATTTAGGGGATTCAATCGGAAGAAAGTTACGATTGTGGATGTAGCCGAGCGGGCAGGGGTGTCCAAAACAACGGTTTCCCGTTATCTTAACGGCAAGTATGAATACATGTCGGAGCAGTCCCGGAGGCGGATTGCCGAAGCCATCGAGGAATTGGGGTATCGCCCCAGTTCCTTGGCTCGCAGTTTAAAATCCAGATACCGGTATGTGCTGGGTGTAGTGGTAGCCGACATCACGGACCCTTACTGTGCCAAACTCATAAAGGGCATTGCTGAAAGGTGTGCCCAGGCTGGTTATCGGCTTTTATTTGGCGATTCTGCCGGGGATGAGAGCCGGGAACTCGAGTACATTCAGGATATGCTGGACCAGAGCGTGGATGGCATTCTGCTTGACCCGCTGGATCGAAAGACTGGGCTGCTCTGGGAATTGGATGACAGCGAGGTGGAGCTCATGGTCATGGAGCGCACCGATTCGGCGGAGTCCATTGTTGAGATGGGACGCCTTTATGTGGAGGAACTGCTGCGCTGTTTGGGACAAAAGCAAGAGAACAGGAATATTTGAAATAGCAAAAGGCATCCCCGCTGACTCAATAACGAGTCGGCGGGGATGCCTTTTTATCAGTCAAATTCGTAGGGCTTGGCCACTTTATGGTAAGTGGTATGCAGGAGTTCATGGGCCCGCGGGCTCAGCGGTTCTCCTAGGAACTCACGGTAAAGGGTCTGAATTTCCGGGTTTTCGTGGGATTTGCGCAGTGGCAGGCCGCGGTCGATTTCGTAGAGGGCGGCCATGCGCTTTTTGCGAATGGCATTGGTGGTGCCAATGGGCTGGCCGCCGCCACCGATGCAGCCGCCGGGGCAGGCCATGATTTCAATGAAATCGTAGGGGCTGGTGCCCTTTTTGACCTGTTCCATGATGCGGCGGGCATTTTGGAGGGTGTGGGCTACGCAGACGCGGACTTCCCGGTCTTTGATATGGATAACAGCCTCTTTGATGCCTTCAAAGCCACGGATTTCGCTGAATTCGATTTTCTCCAGGGTTTCGCCGGTAACTTTTTCGTAGACGGTGCGCAGGGCCGCTTCCATGACGCCGCCAGTGGCGCCAAAGATTGCGCCAGCCCCGGTTCCGAGTCCCAGCGGATTGTCGAATTCGCTTTCGGGCAGGTTCTTGAAGGAAAGGCCGACGTATTTGATGAGTTTGATGAGCTCACGGGTGGTGAGGACAACATCCACGTCGGGGATGCCATTGCGGCCCATTTCGGGGCGGGCGGCTTCGAATTTCTTGGCGGTGCAGGGCATGACTGATACCGTGACGATGTCCTTTACATCAATGCCGGCGTTTTCCGGATAATAGGTCTTGGCAATGGCCCCGAACATGCTCATAGGGGATTTGGCTGAAGAAAGATGTCCAATGCAGTTGGGGAAATGTTTCTCCATATAGTTGACCCAGCCTGGGCTGCAGGAGGTCATCATCGGCAGGGGGCCGCCATTTTGCAGGCGATGAAGGAACTCGGCGCCCTCTTCCATAATGGTGAGGTCAGCGCCGAAATTGGTGTCGAATACCTTGTCAAAGCCCAATAGTTTCAGGGCTGTGACCATCTGCCCGGTGACGATGGCGCCGGGCTCCATGCCAAAGGCATCGCCTAGGGCTACCCGGACCGAGGGGGCAACCTGTACGATAACGTGTTTCTGCGGGTCCTGCAGGGCATCGAGCACCTTATTGGTATCGTCTTTTTCAACGATGGCACCGGTGGGGCAGACAAGGCTGCACTGTCCGCAGAGAATGCAGTCAGTGGCTTCCATCGGCTTGTTGAAGGCTGTGGTGACCACGATGTCGCTGCTGCGTCCGGCATAGGTCAGAGCGGCAATGCCCTGAACATCCTTGCAGGCGCGGATGCAGCGGCCGCAGCGGATACATTTTGACGGGTCGCGGACAATGGACGGATTGGTTTCGATGCGGGGCTCGTCTTTGAGCACGCTGGGCAGTGGCGAATGCTGGATGTTAAACCGGCTGCAGAGACGTTGCAGGTCGCAGTTCTGGTTGCGCGGGCAGCTCAGGCAGTCCTTGTTGTGATTGGCCAGCATGAGCTGCAGGATGGATACCTGCGTATCCCGGACAATCTGGGTGTCGGTATGGACTTCCATTCCCTCCCAGACTTCGGTGGAGCAGGCAGCCAGCAGGCGGCGCTTGCCCACGACTTCTACGGCGCAAAGGCGGCAGTGGGCTTTGATTCGCTGGTCCTCATGATAGCAGAGGTGCGGAATGTCAATGCCGAGGGTTTGGGCGGCCTGCATGATTTTGGTGCCCTTGGGCACTTCGATGGGGATATTGTTGATGGTCAGGTGAACCATCGGGATATCTTTTACTTCGTTTGCTGTGGTCATGATTCAGTACCTCCGACTTCAAATACCTCTGGGAATGTCAGCATGGCGGACTGCAGGGTGTTCTGAGCCGTCTCGCCAAGGCCGCAAAGGGAGGACATGCTCATAACCCGGGCAATGGTGGACATGATACGGATGTCTTCCTGGGTGGCGGTGTGGCAGGCAATCTTGTCGAGGATAATCTTGATGTGGAGATTGCCCTCACGGCAGGGGGTGCACTGACCGCAGCTTTCCTCGGAGAAAAATTCCTGATTCATGCGCAGAAAGTCAATGACGCTGGTGCGCTCGTCGATGACCAGAATGCCGCCGGAACCCACCATGACTCCGGCGTTGCGCAGGTCGTCATAGGTATAGGGCGTATCGAGAATGGAGGCGTCGGCAATCTTACCCGAAGCACCGCCAAACTGAATGAGCTGGATTTCGCGGTCATGCTGGATGCCGCCAGCCAGATTGTAGATGATTTCCCGGACGGTAGTGCCGAAGGGGATTTCAAAGACGCCGGGATTGTTGACGTTGCCAGCGACGGAAATCATTTTGGTGCCGATGGATTCACCGGAACCGCAGGAGGCGTAGACCTTATCCTTGTCGGTGAGCAGATGCGGTACGATGGACAGGCTTTCGACGTTGTTGAGACAGGTGGGACGGGCAAAGAGACCGCTTACTTTGATGAAAGGCGGTTTCATGCGCGGGCGTCCAGCTTTTCCCTCGATGGAGCGGATTAGTGCCGTGCCTTCGCCGCAGACATAGGCGCCGCCGCCTGAGTAGAGGTGCAAGTTGAAATTAAAGCCCTTGCCGAGGATGTTTTCCCCCAGAAAGCCGTAGTTTTTGGCCTGGCGGATAGCATTGAGCAGCAGCGGGCGGAGGCAGGCGTATTCGGCGCGCATGTAGATATAGCCATCGGTGGCGCCGCAGACATAACCAGCGATAATCAAGGCCTCGATGAGATTGAAGGGGTCCTTTTTGATGAGTTCCCGGTCTTTGAAGGTGGTGGTTTCCCCTTCGTCAGCGTTGCAGACGACGACTTTATTTTCGCCGATAACAGCGCGGGCCTGGGACCATTTGCGGCCCAGTGGATATTCAGCGCCGCCGCGTCCGCGTACCTTGACTTCGGTAATCATGTCGCAGATTTTTTCGGGGTCCATGGTCACAGCCTTGCGTAGGGCCTCGAAGCCGCCGATATCCATATAAGACCCGATGGATGATGTATCGTACTGACCAAAATTCTTGGTCAGGAACTTAACTTGGTTGCTCATAACATTTCCTCCTCAGCTTACGTCAGGGAACGAAGCAGAGCTTCAATCTTTTCCTGGGTGTCCAGATGGTCGTAAATCTGACCATTGATGCGCACCGATGGCGCCCGGTCGCAGGCACCATAGCAGGTGGTGGTCTCGAGGGTAAAGCGCCCGTCGTAGGTGGTTTCGCCAATCTTGATATCCAGCAGGCGCTGGAGGGTTTCTAACAGGCGCTTCGTGTCGATGACGTTTACGCGGCAGGCCGGAGAACTGCAGACCTGAATGGGGTATTTTGCCCGTGGCTTGGAGGAGAGTTCGCTATAGAAGTTAAGGCAGTCAAATATATTGGTGACCGGCAGTGAAAGGCGGTCGGCCAGATAATAGGCAACGGGCTCGGAAATGTAGTGACGCTCATGGAGCTCCTGCACTTCGAGCAGGATGCCGACAATCTGGGTCGGGTCGTTATCGTGGGATTCGAGGACAAGGTCTATCTTTGCCTGAAGCTCAGCAGGCAGCGGATATTCTTTCGTTTGTGCAGTGAGCATAGATAAGCCTCCTATATTTTTAATACATATATAACAATATTATTATATAATAAAATATTATAGATTGACAGTGTTTGGATAAAAAAACAAGAAGAATAAAGAAGTGAAAATTTGACATAATGGGTCAAAATAAATAACATCCACAAGATATAGTGTACAATGTTACAAATTTATGCTATAATGTAGTTGCCATTAAGGGAGCATGTAAATAGACTCATACATAATACTATGGGGGGATTATTTATGGCTATCAAGAACATTGAAATGGACCGTCGTGACAGTGCGAGTTATCGCAAAATCTTGAAACGAGGAGGTTTCCTTTCTGCAAGTTACTTGTCTGTCAATGGCTTTGACGTCAACCGGCTTCGCAAGCTGGCGCTGGCAGGAGAACTTGATGCAGTGCGCTGCGCTATTGGCAACTCAATCCGCTGGTATTACCGGGAACGGCAGGCGGAAAATGCTCACCTTCGTGGACTGGCATGAATATGCTGGTAATGTAATGCTGTTATTTTTGTGAATGTTGGAATCGGCCTTGCCGGTTCTCTTTTTTTGCATTTTTCCGGGAGACTTATATGATACATTATTTTTGGCCAATTGTAATCAGTTTCTTGTTATTGGTGTTTATCGTAATCCCTGCTGTCGTGATTTGGCGGCTTAGCCTGAAGGTTCCTGAGGATGCGGGGAGGCGCCGGTTCTTGAAGAAGGCGGCTCTCTATCCCGTGGGACTGGCTGCAGCAATCGGGTATGGCTATGGCTATGAGCGCAGTCATACGGTGGACCATCGCTATGGAATTTCGGTGCCAGCCGGGGCTTTCCCCGAAGGATACCGCTTGGCGCAAATCAGCGATGTGCATCTGGGAAAATTCTTTTCGGTGGCAGAGCTACGTCGGCTATTGGAACGGATTGTTGCCGATGGGCCAGATATGCTGGCAATCACCGGGGACCTTTTCGATGATGAAAGCCAGAATCTTGCGGCGGCACAGCTGCTGGATGAATATGTGGATAGATTCCCCGATGGCATTTGGTACTGCCTGGGAAATCATGAACATTTCCGCGGCATAACCGAAATAAAGCGGTTTCTGTCCGCCACAAGGGTTCATGCCCTCTATAATCATGCCGAGCAGGTACCGGGCAAATCCTTCTGGGTAGCGGGGACAGACCATCCCATGATCCGGGAAACGGAGAAGTTCCGCCAGCTCAAGGAGGAATACTTTGCCAAAACCATAGAGGATATTCCTGAAAAAGAACGAAAAAGTACAATAGTATTAGCGCATCATCCCGAGTTTATCGATAACGCTGCCGCGGCAGGGATACCTCTTACATTGACTGGTCATACCCATGGCGGTCAGTTTGGCATCTTTGGGCTGCCGCTTTTTCCGGTGTTTAAATACACCCGCGGTATGGTGCGGCTGGGAGATAGTTATGGTTATGTCCACGTTGGTAATGGCAGCTGGTTCCCCTGCCGGATTGGCTGCCCGCCGGAAGTGGCCTATTTTGAATTTCGAGGTTGAAGATGGTGGATTGGCAAGCAAAACTGGATAGGATTTGTTCGCTGTTGGCACAGGGGAAAACCGCTGCGGCCAGAAAGGTTCTAGATGAGCTGCGGGGCGCGGGGGAAGTTCCCACTGAGGAAATGTGGCGGGTTCACGAACTTTACGGAGCGATGTTTCATGATTTAGCTGATGCTGAGGGGGCGGCTGCTGCTTATAGCAATGCGGCCCAGTCGGATCGCTTTCTGCGGAGCCAGCGGGAACATTTTTCTAACTACCTATTTGCCCTTCACTACCTGCCGGGACTTGCGCCGGAGGATTTATATCAGCAGCATGTGGTATACCAAGGCCTGTATCGGGACACCGTGGAACTGCCAACTTGCCCTAAGTATCAGCATGACCGCATTCGAATTGGTTTTCTGGCCCGGGATTTTTGTGAATCCTCTTCGGCCAGGTTTTATGAATGCTTGCTGACGAGGCTTGATGTGCGCTCCTTTGAAGTGTATGCCTACGCTTTGGAAAACGATGAAGACAACTTCACCCGTCACCTGCAGGCATCGGGGCTGACCTATCGTTGTTTGACCGGTCAAAATCTTGAGCAGATGGCAAAGACCATTCGCTGGGATGAAATTGACGTATTGATGGATTTGAGCGGTCATGCCGATGGGGGCATGACCTTGATGGTAATGGCCCAGCGTCCGGCACCGGTACAGCTTTGCGGCATTGGCTGGTTTGATACCACGGGCCTAGCGGCTATGGATTATTTTTTGACGGATGGCGATATGGACCCTGTAGGGGGGCAGGCAGAAACGCGATTCAAGGAACAGCTGCTGCGGCTTCCCCATGGTTTTTGTTTCCAGCCATCAGCGGCAATGGGGCGGCTGAGGCGAAAACCGCGAGGGGGGAATGGCATCACCTTTGGCAGCTTCCAGAATTTCATGAAGATATCGCGGCCAGTCATGGATTGCTGGCGGGAAATCCTGAACAATCTGCCGGACAGCCGGTTGGTGGTGCAGGATACGACGCGGCTTTTTGAGCGGCGGGCGGTCATGCAAAAGCGGCTGGAAAACGCGGGACTGCCCATGGAACGGGTTGAGGTGCGTCTAGGCAGTGATGCGTATCTGGAGCAATACCAGCAAATCGATATTATGCTGGATACCTTCCCCTATCCCGGCGGGGCGGCCACGGCGACAGCTCTTTATATGGGGGTGCCGGTAATTGCCATGGAGGGAGACCATCACAGCGCACGCCTTAGCAGCAGTATCTTAAGAGCTGCCGGCTTTTCGGAATGGCTGGCCGAAAGTACCGATGGGTATATCAAGCTGGCTTTGCAGTTGGCCGTAGATAAGGAAGGCCTGGCAAGGACGCAGTTGATGCTGCGGACGGAATTAGAGCATTCGGCGTTGCTGGATGCCACGGCTTATGTAAGGAATTTTGAGCAGGCGGTAAGAGGCTGCCTTAGATAGGGAAGTTTTGAGAGGGAGATGGATTTTGCGATATACCCTGATGGATTTTATCGTTGGCGGCCCAGAGGCTGGCCGATGGCTGGTGATTGAGAGTGCCCAGTATCTAAAACCGCTGCGGCTGGCTTATCCCAATGCGGCGATTACCGCTGTCACACGTTTTGCGGAAATAGCGGCATTGGCCGAATTCCGGGAGCTGGGAATAGATTGGCATATCTTTGACTATCGCCGGGAGGAGCTGCCCTTTGCCGAGGAATCCTTTGACTATGTCATTGCCGAATCCTGCCTGGAGGAGGCGTTTCAGCCCTACGAGACCATGATGGACATCAGCCGGAAGCTGACTGACGTGGGGACGCTTTATACTTCCTATGGGAACATCCGTTATCATGGCGTGCTGTCTCAGCTGCGTGAAGGAATCTTTCCTGTGCGGGAACAGCATCTCTATGCGAAAGGCGAGGTTGTCCGTCTGCTAGATGACACCTTGTATAAGGAAATCGATTTCTTGCCGGGACAGCAGGACGATGATTTTTCGTCAGGGGATGCCTGGGAAGCCCAGGGCTTTGATAATTTCAGCCATGATCTCAGCACGAGCTGTTGGCTGGTGGAGGCCAAGCGCAGTACTGCCACGGTGGCCAACCTCAAGAGCCTCTACGATAAAGCGACGCGAAAGCAGCTGGCGCGGATTATCCATCGCATCGAATACGATGTGGAGCGCGAAAAAAACCTCGCCGAATTGAAAAAATTCTGCGAGGCCAACATGATTTTTGATGATTATTTAGCAGACTTTATCCAAGAGATATGTGTCCACCCATTAAAATTAACCGAATGCCTAAAGCAAACATAGCCAGCGACAGGAGTCCAAGGATAACCTTGGACTTTGTTTTTTTTGAAATCCTAGCACCAATCTGTGCTCCGATGGCAGCGCCAACTGAAATGCAGAGGGCTGGCAGCCAAATGATGTGGTCCAGCAGGAAATGAGAAACAACACCGAAGATGGATGAACAGGCGAGAATAAAGTGTGAAGTCGCCGTGGCGACATGTACGGGGAAGCCCAGCAGATAAATCATAAGGGGCACATGGATGATGCCGCCGCCGACGCCGAAGATGCTGGAGACAAAGCCGACGCCAAAGCTGGCGGTAATGCCAATCCATTGATTGAATTGGAAGCCGGCGGGAAGATCCATGACATCCGTAGGCGGTTTGTGCATGGTGTTCCAGAACATGATGCAGGCCATGCAGAGCACGAAGAGGCCATAGTAGAAATCCAGTTGCGGTGCGCTGAATTCATTTACGATATAGGAGCCGATAAAAGCCCCCGGCAGGGTGGCCAGGGCGAAGGGAATCGCCGCGCGGAAAAAGACGCGTTTCTGACGAATGTAGGCAATGGTGCCCGATACGGCATTGGAGAGCACTACGACCAGCGAAGTGCCGGTAATCTGTGCTGCCGTATGGAAGTAGGGGTAAAGCCCCCCGTCTGACATAAAGAAGATAAAGACTGGCACACAGATGAGACCGCCGCCGATTCCGACCAGTGTGCCAAAGGTGCCGACAAAAAGTCCCAGCAGCAGGAAAAGAATAATAGCCATGATAATCCTTTCTCAGTAAAACGTGATAAACAAACAATTTCAGTATAACACACCAAGGCAAGCCAATAACCGCAGGCTATCAAGATAATTCTTATTCGGTATATCCAAAGAGTTTGAAAAATATAGACAATTCTGTCTGATTATGATAAGATAATTTACAAGCAATCGTCGCATTTTTCAGTTTTATTATTAATTCTACAAGATGAGGTGAAAAAAATGGTTACATTTCTGGTTGCTTTGCTGGCACTTATTGGTGGTTATTTCATCTACGGAAAAATCGTAGACAACCTTTTCGGTCCGACGGATAAGCCTACACCGGCGTTGGTCCATAATGATGGGGTTGACTACATTCCACTGCCGACTTGGAAGGTCTTCATGATCCAGCTGCTGAATATCGCAGGTCTTGGCCCGATTTTTGGTGCGCTGGGTGGTGCTCTTTGGGGGCCGTCCGTTTACCTCTGGATTGTCTTTGGTACGATTTTCGCTGGTGGTGTTCACGACTATCTGTCCGGTATGATTTCTTTGCGCGAGGATGGCAAGAGTATCTCGGAGGTCGTTGGTCACCACATGGGCAGCACGATGCTGTTCATCATGCGCGTGTTCTCTGTAGTGCTGTTGGTTCTTGTCGGTACGGTTTTCATGACAGGTCCGGCAGGTCTATTGGCGAAGCTCACGGGTGTAGCCGTTACGATTGTTTTGCCCTGCGTTTTAGCTTATTACTTCCTGGCAACGCTGCTGCCGATTGATGCGATTATTGCCCGTTTCTATCCGCTCTTTGGCGCCTGCCTTATCATCATGGCATTGGGCATCATGGGCGGCATGCTCTTCGGTGTCGGTGGTCACACCATGCCGGAACTTCAGCTGGCCAACCTGCATCCCAAAGGGGATGCCATGCCAATCTGGCCACTGATGTTCATCACCGTAGCCTGCGGTGCAGTATCCGGATTCCATTCGACCCAGTCGCCAATCATGGCCCGCTGCCTGCGGGATGAGCGCCTTGGCCGCCCCGTATTCTATGGTGCCATGGTCTCAGAGGGCATCATTGCTCTTATCTGGGCAGCTGCTGGTGTTACCTTCTATGACAGCACGGGCGGTCTTGCCAAGGCAATGGCTGCTGGTGGTGCTGGTTCGGTGGTTTATGATATTTGCGTTGGCTTCATGGGCGGTGCTGGCAGCTGGACTGGATATGTTGGTGCAACGCTGGCAATGCTTGGCGTTATTGCCTGCCCAATCACTTCTGGTGATACGGCTTTCCGCAGTGCCCGTCTGACGTTGGCCGATTGGTTTGGTGTTGATCAGAAGAAAGCTGGTAAACGCCTGCTGTTTGCTGTGCCGTTACTGGCTATTGGCGGCATCCTATCGCAGATGGACTTCAACATCATTTGGCGTTATTTCTCCTGGACGAACCAGACGCTGGCTATGATCGTGCTTTGGACTGGTGCGACGTATCTGTACCGTGTTCATAAGGGCAGTAAAGCTTGGGTTATCCCAGCTGTTCCAGCAACTTTCATGTCGGCAGTCACTTTCACCTATATCCTGCAGGCTCCGGAAGGCTTCAAGCTCGCAACGAGCGTCACCTATCCGGCCGGCATCATTTTCGCTATTGTATGTGTGGCCCTTTACGCCAGCCATACATTGTGGAAAAAGGAATCTTGATATTAGCCGATAAAGGAAGGCTCATTGACAGGAATAGAAGTCAATGAGCCTTTTTGTCATGGTATCTATTTCGTTTGAAGGCGTTTTTACAGGATTTTATGCAGAAAAGGCGAATAAAGAAAGTAAGTAAAGACAATTTTCGCTGGCAAGAATTCCGGCAAAGGGGGAGATTCGCGTGAAGAAATATATACAGGATGATTTCATGCTCCAGACTGAGGCTGCCAAGCGACTTTATCATGATTATGTGGCCAGCCTGCCCATCATCGACTATCGGACCCATTTGCGGGTTGAGGAGATTGCAGGTGATGAACCTTATCGCAATCTCACCCAGCTGATGCTGAAGAATGCACCGGAGAAGTGGCGGCTGATGCGGGCGAATGGTGTGGCAGAGAAGTACATCACTGGTGATGCTCCCGATCGTGAGAAATTCCAGAAATTTGCCGAAACCCTGCCGAAGGCCGTGGGGAATCCGATTTATTTAAACACGCACATCGAGCTAAAAAGATTTTTTGGTTGTGAGGAAATCCTTTGCGGGGAGACGGCGGAAAAAATTTGGAACGATGCCAATGCGAAATTAAAAGACCTTTCGCCACGAAAAATCCTTGAAAGGGAAAAGGTGGAGAGCTTGGGCATTCTGGTTGATCCGTCCGCTGAACTGCAGCGGTTCGGGCAGCTCCGTCAGGATAAAACTTGCTCGTCTGCTATCGTGCCAGTATTTTGCCCGGATAAAGCCCTGCGCATCGAGGATGAGGAATGGGAAAACTACATGAAATACGAGCTGGGAACTTCAGCGGGAATTGAAATCAGCACGATGCGCGATATCTATGATGCCCTATCAGCACGGATGGACTCTTTTGCGGCGTTGGGATGTTGCACGGCTGACCATACTCTAGCGGCCATTGGTTACTACCCGGCGGAAAACTTTGAACTCGATGATATCGTTGGCCGTACGATTAATGGCAAAGGGAGGCCTTCAGAAAAATCCCGTGAGCAGTACCAGACGGCGGTGTTGTTGTTCCTGGCCAGGGAATATGCCCGCCGCGGCTGGATTATGCAGCTGGAATATGCGGTGGTTCGTGACAGCAATACTCTGCGGGCACAGCAGCTGGGCCCCGATAAAGGAGACGACTGCCTGTCGAGCGGCTGCCGTGGCGACAATCTGGCCAGATTCTTCGACCGGCTCAACCGGGAGGAGAAAATCCCCAAGACCATCATCAGTTCCCGCAATCCCTCCGATGGAGCGATGATTGCCTCGGTAATCGGTGCCTTCCAAGGGGGCGAAGTGGTAGGAAAACTGCAACTGGGTGGTTCGTGGACTTTCCAGGGGGATAAGGCAGGCATCAAAGCGCAGCTGGCCAATACAGCCAACTTCCTGCTATTGGGCAATGCCATTCATATGCCCAGCAATGCCCGCAGCCTGCTCTACCTTAATCGGCATGAATATTATCGCCGTATACTCTGCAATTTTGTGGGAAGAATGGTGGAAAAGGGGGAGTATCCCGAGGATTGGGATGCTTTGGGCAAACTGATGGAAGATATATGTTATAATAATGCTAAGCAATACTTCGCAGATTAAAGATGACAAAAGAGAAGTGAGGAAACGATATGCCAAAGAAAACAAAAGGTGTCGAGAGCAATGAGAAGGCACTGAAATTCCAAGAGTTTCTCATTGAGAATAATATTGATGTGTTCAGTACGGAATCGGTGGAGGACGACTACTCCACCGTTATCTTCCGTTCACGCATTGAGGCCAAGGGGCAGATCCTGCCGATGGCCATCTTGATTGACACGAGCATTTTCACGGTCATTCGCACCCAGATCATCACGGGCATTCCCGAAGATAAACGCGGTGACCTCAAAGAGTACCTCAACGAGCTCAACACGCAGTACAAGATTTTCAAATACTATCTGCGCGAAGACGGCACGATTTACCTCGACATCTGCCTGCCCTTTGTCGATGAGACCTTCGACAGCAAGATGATTCAGCTGATGCTCAGTGTTCTCGTCCAGCATCTTGAGGCGGTTTACGAGAATATCATGGCGCATATCTGGCATAAAGATTAAATTTTACAAATCACTTAAGAAAAAAGCTGTATATACGATATAATGAATAGAAAGAAAGAGGTGCCTTTGCGGATAAGGCAATGGTATCATTATGATAGAATCGTATAACAGGGAGGTTTATCCACAATGGCAATGGTAGTAAAAAACAACATGTCAGCAAAGAATACGCTGAATCAGTTGGATAAGAATGACAAGGCACTAGCAAAAAGTCTGAAAAAAGTTTCTTCAGGGATGAGAATTAATAGTGCAGCCGATGACGCCTCGGGATTTTCCATCTCAGAAAAGATGCGCACGCAGATGCGCAGCCTGGACCAAGATATTGATAATGCTCAGACTGGTAACAGTATGCTCAAAGTCGCCGAAGGCGGCCTCCAGAGCACGGTGGATATCCTGAGCACGCTCAAGGAAAAAGTCATCAATGCCGCTAATGATACCAATACTGATGCAGACCGTGCTACGATTCAGAAAGAGCTGGATCAGGCTGTTGACCAGCTCGATGAAAATGCCAATGTGCAGTACAATGGCAAAGTCATGCTGGATGGTTCGCATAATAATCAGGTTGTAGGAAAAGATGGTGCTGGGACGAAGACGACTTTAGTCAATGAAGGTTTGTCGCCCGATACAGTTGAAGATGATCCGGTTACGGATTTAAAAGATAGTTCTGGCCGCAGCCTGGGGATTCAGTCAGACAGCAGGATTGAATTTTCCTATGTTCTCAAAGGAAAAACTTATACCAGGGTGTTGGATCCTGTTGAAGACACGGATTTTCAACATATGTTTTCGGAGAGTTTACCTAAGATTAATACAGATGCCATTGGAATGGGCTTTACAAATCTTGTGGGATACGATCGTATGGGAGAGCCGGTTCCTACTGTGGGTGGCAATAAAGCCATGGTTTTTACGGCAGGTAATCCTGGTATCGATGGACAGATTTCTGGCCTTACGATTAATGTCGTGAATCATGATGGTACGCCAAATCGGACAGCTAATTCCGTTTTGAATAATTTTGAGGAAATGATTCGTGCGGAGGATCCATCGCCAGATAATGCCTTGGTATTCCAGATTGGGACCAAATCGAATCAAACCGTTAAGATTGGCTTCTCGGATATGCGGGCGACAGCGTTGGGGCTTAAAGCGAAGGATGGTTCGACCCTCAATATCGGTACGCAGAAAAATGCCAATGCGGCTATCAGCGTGCTGGATTTGGCGATGCAGAAGGCGTTGAACCAGCAGACGACCGTTGGTTCTATGCAGAGTCGTTTGGAGTATACGGCCTCGAATCTGACGACGGCCAGCGAGAACACGCAGAGCTCGGAGTCGGTAATCCGTGATGCCAATATGGCCAAGGAAATGACCGAGTATACCAAGAACAATGTAATCACGCAGGCTGCCCAGTCGATGCTGGCGCAGGCAAACCAGAATAGCAGCCAGGTATTGAGTTTGCTTCAGTAACGAATGATAGATAAAAAACTCCCTTCAGGCTGAGGGGAGTTTTTCTTTTAATTTGTGGTTTCTTGTTAGATGGCGTACAATGGAAGTAGCAGAAAATACGTGAGACAAGGATAGATAATTCCGAGGGAATGGAGTGTCTGAGATGGGGCAGAAGAAACGAACGGAACAACTAGTACTTAACATAGGCATTGCGCTTACCGCCGGTATGTTCAGCATTGTACCGGTCGCTTATGGTGCGCCGGTTAGCGATGGCGTAAAAACGGCTGGGGTTACAATTGACCCGGTTGCAGCTGCGAATGCTGGCTGTGTGGATACGAATATCACCAGTACGGCGCAGAATAATGTCATCGGTTGGCAGGATTTCTCGGTAGCAAAAGGGGAAAGTGTCAACTTTAATGACAAACATAACTATTTGAATATCGTTTCCGGTCAGAATACTTCCCAAATCGATGGTGCCATCAATTCGCAGGGGGGCAATATCTATTTGGTCAACCCCAACGGCGTCATATTTGGCAAGGGAAGTAGTGTCAATGTTGGTGCTGGCTCGTTTAATGTCTCTACACGTTATCTCGATTCTGCTAAGACTGCGAAAACGGTAACAGATACTACGGCAATTCCTACGGTTATCGATAATGCATCGTCTACAATGGCTTCGGATATTGTCAATATGGGTTCGATTGCGGCTAATTCCGTAGTGCTCGAAGGTAACAATATCCGTTTTATGAACTCGGGAACGACGGATAATACAGTAAATGTAACAAACAATGATATTAGCTTTAATGCCGGCGGCTATGTGCATATTGGCAATACATCAGGGGCGGCTGTTGCAGGTTATAAAGTAAACGGCACGGACATTAGTACAATGACTGATGCGACGGCTAAAGCGAATGCAGAGGCTGATACTTATTATAAATTAATCAATTCCCTGAATAGTATTGCTGATGATGGTACAGGGAGCTACATGCTGTCTAGTAATATTGACCTGAATAATGGTGATGGCTATAGCAAAAATTCAGGTTCTTTTTCTGGTAAGCTGGATGGTATGGGCTTTACTATCAAGAATTTAGTAACTGCACAGGGATTGTTTCCAATTCTTGATGGTGCTGCTGTATATAATCTTGGTATTGTCAACGCAAAAATCAATGCGGATGGTACGGGGATAAAGAATCGCGGGTTTGGTGCTTTAGCTGGTAAGGCACAAAATGGTACGGTTATTGATAGTGTTTATAGTACGGGCGGAACGATTAAAGGGGCTGGCGCTGGCGGTATAGTTGGCCGGGCTGGTGGCGTGACGATTAATAATTCGTATAGTGAAGACAATTTATCAGGAAGTGCTACCGGTGGCTTTGTGGGATATGTAGAGGCTGGCGAAAATGAAATAACAAATAGTTATTTTGTTGGAAGTGCTTCTTATGTCTTTGCGGGAGGCGCTGCTTCGCAGGGCATTGATGGGTTGCCCAAAATTACGATTTCGAATAGTTATTCGAAGACGACAACGGGAGATTATTTTGAAAATACGGCAATAACAGCTAAGAATTCGGTGACATTGACAGCTAGTGGGGTGACCGTTTATGATTCAACGGGAACTTCAAAGAACTCGTCCGTTTATAGCCGGGAGGACATGAACTATCATAATGTTTATGAGTCAATGGGCTGGGATATCACGTCTACCGGTGGCGTAACAATCGACAAGAATACGGGAGCTGTTACTCGTCCTACTTGGCGTATCTATGAGGGGCGGAATACGCCTGTTTTGACTTCGATGCTGAAGGGAATCAAAACGGTATCGTATAACTATGGCTATTTCAAGGCGGATGGTTCCCAGGATACGCAGGTTGCGGTTTATAATAACGTAACGGGGAAAACGGGAATTGGCTCAAATGTCAAAGATGGTAAAAGTAATGATCTTCCGGCGTATGACAAGACTGCAGAACCTGAGGGACTTATCTATAATGGCGATACGCTGAAGATTGTCGATAAGGATGATAATGCGTTAAATGCCAAGGATGTCGCATCGTTCTTTAAGACAACGGGCGCTTCAACGGTGGATGTGGCCGATGTCAACTATGATGTCAATGGCCGGAAGAATTCGACCTATGATGCTTCTTCGAAAACGACAAATAAATTAGCGCTTCTTTGGTCGAACCAGCAGGGCTATGATCTCGTGGGGGGCAATATTAGCATTTCTCCGCGTACCGTAACTGTGAATACAGAAGACTTTTCCAACAAGAAAGTTGAGAAAGATTATGACGGCTCAGCGAGTGCGAACAATGCCTTCAAAAGCTTGATAAGTGGCAGCGGCACTACGTCTACGGGAATTCTCGCGGCGGATGCAGATAATGTTACGGTAGAATTCTCTGGTAATGTTTCGTTCGTTGATGGGAATGGACAGGCTGATTCCTCTGTTGGCACGAATAAAGATGTCAAATTTGAAGATGGCGGCTTTTCTCTGTCGTATAGCGACGATGCAGCAGGCAGGGCCGCCGAGAACAACTACGTCTTGGAGTCAAACTTTCAAGGTGGGCAGACGCTATCCGGAGTTGGTACGATCAATCAGGCAAAGTTGGTAATTGACTTTGCGTCTGGCTATGGCACGGGAATCAATAAGACATATGATGGCACGGCTGATGTAGTCAATGAGACTGATGCGAATAATAATATCACAAAACAAAATTTGCCAACGGCAGATATGTTTACACTGACAGGAATTATTACGCATAAGGATGCGAATAATAAAGATCAGGGAGAGGATGTTCGCATTGACCTTGGCTCGGCAACGGCAAATTATATCAATTCGGATGGAAGCACGACGAAAAATGCCGGCGATCATGCTGTTCGTTATGGCGGTTTGAAGCTCACTGGAACGGCGGCACAAAACTATCGTTTGGTCAATGCCGATGGCGATGTGCTGTACAGCGAGGCTTATAATGGAGTTGGCACTGATGTCAACAAAACGACCGGAGGCCATCTGGATGGTTCGGGAACCATTGCCAAGAAGAATATATCGCTGGGTGGTTTTTCGGTTAACGGTGCGGCGCAGGGTGCAGAGAAAACGTATGACGATACGGAGTTCTATGATGATGCGCTGGGACAGAATGTCTATTCCGATGAAGTCATCCATAACGCGGATAAAACGGTATGGGATGATTTGACCTTTACCGTAACGAAGGATACCAACGGTCATTCGGGCTATTTCACGAAGCAGGAAGGCAGTATGGATACTGTCGCTAATGCAGGTACTGGTTATGGCGTTGGTTATCATGTTACGATTGGTGGCAGTGATGCCGATAACTATCAGATCAACGGTGCCGATATCACGAATGGTTCTACGGCGATAGTGACTGGTTCAGGTGGCACAATCAAGAAGCGCGTGATTACGCTGGCACTGGGCGATAGGACAACTGATATCGACAAGACCTATGATGGCAACAATTCGGTTAAGGTAACGCATAACAACCAGTCGACGAGCGATATTGCGCTGTCGGATGGGCTTGTTCAGTATGCCGATGTCAGCGACCAGCTGATAACCACGGATGGGACGAAGTTATCCATTGTAGGCGAATACGATTCGAAAGATGTTAAAAAGTCGAATACCTATGGCCTTGGTGATGACCAGGGCATCAAGTATACGGTAAGCGTAGTGGATGGTACCATTGCCGGCAAGGCATCAAATTATGTGTTTAAAACGCAGGACGGTGCGGCAACGCAGACTATTACCGGGGCCAAAGGAGCCATCAATCCAGTCCACATCAAAAATATCCAGTTCGGCGATGTGGAAAAGACTTATGATGGCTCGGAAGCGGTGAAGGGCGAGCAGACCACAGATGTTATTTCGGTAGCGGATATCACCGATGGTACCAAGTCGGTGCTGGTCAGTGGCGATACCCTGGGAAGTATCGTTGATACGAATCGGATTATCGGAACTTATGGTTCAGGCAATACCGATGCAACCTTTGCCGAGAATGCCCACGTTCAGCGAGATAACAAAAATGATGTTATCAGCGGCACGGTCAAATACACGGGCAAGAAAGATGATGGGACGGCGCAGAGCCTTAAAAACAGCATCGTTTCGGATAACTATGCCCTCGATATTGACAGTGAGTACGGCAAGGGGACCATCAATCCGCTGACTATCAGTGACATCGATAAATTGAATCTGGACCATAGCACCATCACTAAGGCCTATGATGGAAATGCGTCGGTTGCCTATAAGGATGCTCAGGGAGTAGATCACACGGCGGATGAATTCGTCAACACCCTTCATACGACGGTGGGCAATACCCAGCTTAACCTCAGCTATACAGTTGGTGACGCCTACTATGCCGATGCGAATGTTGCCCGTGATAACAGTGGCAATGCAGCCAAGAAGAATGTAACCTATAAGATCAAGGTTACGGAAAATGGTGACTATGCTATCGATAAAGACCTGAAAGATGGTAATGGCTATATCACAAAGGTATTCCAGACTGTCAATAACGATGGTGGTATCATCACGCCGCGTAAGTTAAAGGCACAGGCTGCGGCTAGTGGCTTTACGAAGACTTACGATGCGACCAATGTCGTTTACGATGGCACCACGGCTCTTTCGGGAAATGGTGTCGTTACCTTTACCGGCTATGACAATGCGGCAGATGGTTTGGTCACTGCTGACCAGGCTGCCAACAACAGTACGGCAGTTTATCAGAATGTCGATGCTGGCACTGGCAAGGCGATTAACTATACGGCCAAAATCGGCACGGGCAGCGATGCGGTTGCCAACAACTACGATATTTATGTAGCTGATAATAATGGCGGCTGGACAAAGGGGACTTCCTTTACGGCGAATAACGGTACGATTAACAAGGCTGGCCTGTATGTGACCTTTGATAATGTCACGAAAACATACGATGGCAATGCCTATGTAAAAGATACCAATAATAATTCGCTCGTATCGCCGAATTATCATAATGGCATCAAGAGCCGGGACAATGTAGCTGATGATGTCCATGTAGCCTTTGCCTCGCAGGATGACTCGATGTTTGACAGTGCTGATGTGGCCCGGGATGCAAGTGGACAGGTGACGACGCAGAATGTTACCTATAAGTTCACGCTGGCTGGGTTGCAGGCAGGAAACTATTTCATTGCCGATGCCAGTGGTGCCGAGGTTACGACAAAAGAGGGTATCAAGACTGTTCTTAATGGCCTGGGTACGATTAAAACAAAGAACCTTACGGATGCTGATGTCACGCTGAACTTTGATACGGTCAATAAAGTCTACGATACCAGTTCGAGCATTACGTATAATCATTCGGCGGCGGACTATGGCGACCAGGCAGGGGCGAAGGATGCAGCAGACTATATCAATACGTTTACCATCGGCGGTGTTGTCCTGAAGAATGGGCAGACGGATACCAAGGGGACGAACTACAGTGCCGCTGGTATCTATCTGAATGCAAGCGGAAATGAGACTGCTGGCGTTGATGCCAATAAGGCGAAATTTACTATTACGCTGACGGATAAGGCAGTTTCGAATTTTGATTTGAGTTCCGTTTCGTTCTATAATTCGACGACTAAGACGCTGACCAAGACTACGGGGGCGAATACGGCCTCTATCACGCCGAAGAATGTCACGGTATCTTTCCATGACCCTGAGGTTACGAAGGTGTATAACGGCAAGACGGACGTGGTGACAGGTTCCACTCAGCAGAATCCGGATGGAACGGCTTTGGCTATCGGCACGAATATCCTCGATGTATCGGGAATTATCAGTGGCGATAAAGCTGAACTGGATCGTGGTAACATCAACGCCCGTTATGCGGATAAGAATGTCGCCTATGACGGTGCTGGCAAAGTAACTTCCAAGGATGTCTATTACGATGCGGTACTGAAGGGAGATAATGCGGCAAACTATAAACTCGTTTATGGTACGCAGACATCGTCACTCAATGCGGCGAATAAACCGCTCTTAACGCTTACGGGCAAAGGTACGATTACGCCAAAAGAGATAACAGCTGACTTTAACTACAATGGCAATGTTGCCGCAGCTGACTACAACAAGAAGACTGGCGATACGATCGCCAATAAGGCCTACGATGGCGAGGATACGGTCAAGTCCCTTTCCAGTAAGACGATCAATGGAGTCAACGGCGAGGTGATCCAGCTCAATGATGGCAGTATCAAGGGAACCTATGGCAAATGGACGGCTGATGCAAGTGGTACCCTGACAGGTATCGGTGCCGGCGGCCAGGCCGAAAAGGGCAGCTTCAAGGCCAATGGTGATGTAAACTGGCTGGGTACGGGCAGTACCGAGGATGAAAAGACTGGCTACAAGGCAGTCAAGTACACGGGACTCCAGCAGGCTTTGGAAAACGCCACGGATAAGAATGGCACCACAGGTTTCTTTGGCAAGAACTATACGATTGCCGATACGGTGTATTTCACCGAAGCAGCCCAGAAGGGCAAGATTCGCCAGCTGGCACTTACGGCCAAGGACATTCATGAAAAATGGACGACACCGATTACTAAGGAATATGATGGAACCGATGTGGTTCAGAATGCCAAGGACCATCTCGGCCTCTATACCGATGTAACGGGCTCCAATATTGATATCAAATACGATTTGAAGTCCGCTGTCTACGATAACGGGCAGGTCAATGTAGTTTCGGGTCATGGGGTAACCTATACCCTTAACGATTTGGAGCCCCAGGAGTTCACGAACTTCAAGATGGATACTGCGATGCTGGATTCGTTCAAGAATAAGACTTATACGAATACCGGCAGCATCACGCCGCGGGTACTTAAAATCAAGACGGATAATCTCAGTGGTTATACCAAGACCTATGATGGTGACACGACGGTCAAGGATGCCAATGGCAATATAATCAACAGCTTTGACTATACCTTTGAAGATGGCCACGGTATCTTGGATAAGGATAACACGGTTAACCTCACGGTAACAGGAGCCTACCAGGATAAAGATGCTAACGTTGACCCGGACAGCACGGCAAAAGCTGGCAAGCAGATCAACTATAAGCTGGAGCTTACGGGCAATACGGCCGGCAACTATACGCTGGACAGCAGCAAAACCACCAAAGGTGACGCTACCGAGACGGATGCGAATACCTATAAGGGTGATGGTGCTATCAAGAAGCGCGTGGTTTATGCCGATTTTGCCGATGGTTATGGCACAGGAATTGATAAGGCTTACGATGGAACGGCTTTGGCTGATGCCGATAAAAACCAGCGCAAGCACATCAATCTGCTGGATGGTACCGATGAAAATACGGGTGTCATTGCGACGGAAAAGAACAGCATTACGCTGCTGGCGGATTCCATCAGCGCGGCCTATGCTGGCAAAGATGTAGCTCGCGATTCCAATGGCAAGGTCACGACCCAGGGGGTATATTTCAGCAATTTCCAGCTTGATGGTGCGACGAAGGACAACTACGTAGTCAAAGCCAAAGGCGGCTCGGATAAACTGGTGGGAAGCGGTACCATAACGCCGTTGACGGTGGGGGTATCAATCAAAGAAGGGCCGGTTAAGGAATACGACCGCGATACTTCCCTTACGGGTAAGTATCTTACTGCGGCGAATATCAATGTCGATAACGCCAATATTATTGGTAGCGATACGGTAGGCGTGTTTATCAAGTCTGGTAACTATGCGGATTGGAATGCTGGGGATAATAAGGACTACACCTATCAGCTCGGCTGGACCAATGGCAACTATGAATTGGCGGGGGCTGCGGCAGGTGAAAGCCTGACCACCGATGGTATGACGGCAGCCCTCACGGGGCATAACGGCAAGATTGAAAAACGTCTGCTGATGGTCAAAGATGTTACGAGAGCCGATAAGGTATACGATGGCACCGATGGTGTGGAAAACGCTGCGGGCAATATCGTTCTCGATGACCGCATCATTGCGGGAGACAATATTGGCCTAAAGGTTTCGGGTACCTATGACAATGAGGATGCCGCCACCGGCGAAGACACCGATGCATTGCTTGACCATAATGTTTCTTATACGCTGAGCGTGGATAATGCCAACTATCAGCTGGATAAGACGTCGGCAGAGGGCAAGGGGACGATTCGCCGCAAAGGTCTGGATATCGTTGCAGATCCGCAGAAAATCAATGTGGGCGAAACGATTCCAACGTTCACAGGCAGTGTGAATGGCCTCGTAGTGAAGGACAGCGGTTTGGCAGATGCCTTTACGTTTGGCCCGAAGGATGAAACAGAACTTTCCAATGCAAATCCGGGCAAGTATGGCGTATATGGCTGGTATAAGGGCAGGTCGGCAGGCAATCTGGGCAAGAACTACACCTTCAGCCAGAATCCGGCCAATGAAGAAGCCTTTGTGGTCAATATGGTAGATCCGGGCCGTGAATATCACGATACGGTCAACCCGAAATCCCAGTTCCGTCCGGACCAGACGGCGTATCAGCAGTCTTCGATGGATGACGTCAGTACCTTCAATGAAATAGCCAAAGCAGCTCTCGAGTACCGTGACAATAATGGCACGGTATTGGGGATCACGACCATCAATAGTGGTGATATCCACGATGTTGAGGCCGGTGGCGATGTTTCGGAGGGCCTTGATGGCGACTTGAAGGTAGTCGGGGATTTGGACAGCCGTGACAGACTGGCTAAAATCGGCATTACGGGCAGTGATGTCGTCAATATGGAAAATGTCGATGCTGGCAGTGTAGCTAGTGTTCAAGTGGACAGCCAGGGTGAGATTGTAAATCTGGAGATTGTGCCGCTTTCCGGTGAAACGTCCAATCGTGATGCCGATGCGGAGATTCAAAACGCCGTATAACGATAAGGGAGAAAGAAGGATGCAGTAAGATGAAGAAACAGTGGAAGAAACAACTCACGGCAAGTGTGACAGCCGTTTCACTTCTCGGTGCGCTTAGTGGCAGTGCCATGGCGGCATCTTCTTTGTCAAAACCGGGAGAAGATGTCAAGCAGCAAATACCGGCACCAAAGGCCGAAGTTCAAGATGAGGCCAAGGGGCAGTCGCAGGTACAGCCTGAGGTGGAATTTACGATTGGGAATTTCACGCTGGATGCCCATGAACTTTATCTGGATAAGGCCGAACTTACGCGTATCCTTCAAAATGGTATGGGCAAGAACCGCACGATGAGTCAGCTCAATGTGACGCTGAACTCCATTACGCGGTATTGCCGACAGCATGGCTATCCAGCTGCCGCTGCTTATGTGCCGGCTCAGGAGAGCAGCGATGGCATGATTATCATCAAGGTGATTCCGGGCCGCTATGGCGAGATAAAACTCGACAACCAGACCCGCATGAAGGAAAAAGTGGCCAGGGGCTTTGTCAATGGTCTTAAACCCGGGGATATCATCCGGACGAAGAATCTAGAGTCAGCCCTGTACTCCCTGTCGGATATCAGCGGCACCCGGGCTGTGGGTGTACTGAGCCCAGGCAAGGAGTTCGGTACCAGTGATTTGACCGTTCGCATCGAAAAGGGCAAGGGGGCCAATACGATTCTCTACGTGGAGAACTACGGCAGCCAGAATTCCGGCCGCTATCGCTATGGCCTCCAGCACAATATCTACGATGTGGGCGGCAATGGCGGCAAGGCCAGTGTTGGTACAATGATTTCCAATGCCGATATGCATAACTACTATGCCAACTATGAGGCCCTTATCGGCCACGGCGGCACAATGCTGGGCTTTGGTTACAGCCGCATGGACTACAAGGTTGGTGGCAGTATGCGAAGCCTTGGCGCCAACGGTGTGGCCAATACCTACAGTGTATTTGGCAGCCGGCCGCTCTATCACTTTACGCGCAGCGGTCTGACGGCAACTTATGGTTACGATTATCGCAAGCTGAAGGATGACATGGATATGTTTAACGACAGCAAGCGGAAGCATTCCCATAGCGTTCATGCCGGCGTCAACGGCTTTGAGCGCCGCGACGGCTTTACGGCCAACTATGGTGCTACGGTTACGACAGGAACTTTGGGCTTTGACAGTGCTGACGCCCGCCGGACTTTAGCAGACAGTCATTCGGAGGGCCGTTTCACCAAGGGGGAGGCCAATGTAACAGCGGTTCAGCGAATCGGCCATCGCGCTGACGTGATGGTTAAGGGGAGCGGCCAGATTGCCAGCCGCAATCTTGACGGTTCCGAGGAGATGTATCTCGGTGGCTCCAGTGGTGTGCGTGCCTATCCGCAGGGCGAAGGCTCTGGTGATGAAGGCATAATGGGAACCGTGGAGACACGGTTCTATACCGATGTTCCAGGACTGGTGTTCAGTACCTATATCGATGGCGGTCACGTCTGGTTCAACAACGACAGATCCTTGGATCGTCAGGGCAGTGCTGGTTCACTGGGGCAGTGGTCTAGCGGCGAAACCCTCTGGGGATGGGGCTTGGGGCTCTCCTATACGAAAGCCAATGATTGGTTCACTCGTTTGGATTATGCCCGCCGTATCGGCGACGACCCGAATCTTTCCAAAGCCGCGCTGGCTAAAGGTCGTACGTGGTTTATGATGGGAAAAATCTGGTAAAATACAAAACAAGAAAAAAGAAATTGTTCGGCAGGGAGGAAATTTGTCCTTCCTGCCGAATTAATTTATATATACTAAAAGTAGTTATGATTGCGATGTAATAGCGGAATGCTTGAATAGGAGTGGAAGATATGGCAGGTAAAATCAAAAATTGTCCGATGTGTGGCAAATTGTTTGCTGATACGGGTCATCGCGTTTGTATGGACTGTTATGAGAAAATCCTTGAAAAAGAGGCAGAAGTGGTGAACTATGTTCGCGATAATCCGGGGTCGAAGATTCCGGAAATCGTTGAGGCTACTGGTGCACCAGAAGGCATGATCAAGAAGATGATCCGTGAGGGTCGCTTCGAGCAGATCGGTGTCAAGATGAGCTATCCCTGCGAGAAGTGTGGCAAGCCAATCATTACGGGCAAGATTTGTTCCAGCTGTCAGGAGGAACTCCATAAGGAGCTCCAGAAAAAGGCATCGGCAATTACTGCCGCCAAACAGGCAGCCAAACCGACCGGTCATGGGCACGGAATGTATTCGAAAAACAACCTTAGTTAATTGTCAAACATGAAATAAGGCGAAAAACAGAGAAAAAGGAAGAAGAACAGCTATAAATGCTATAAATGGCCGAAAAGCAGGAGTTAAGTCTCCTGCTTTTTTTTACGATACTTTAACCAGAAGACATAAAAAGAATCCTTATGGGTCTTAGAAAGTCATAGTTTTAAACAGGTGGTGAAATTATATGCTTATCAACAACAATATTCAGGCAGTGACTGGCGCTTACAATGTAAGCTCGACGGGTGGTGCAAGACGCAATGGAGCTGTAGACCGGGCACATAAAGCGGACGAAGTAGTATTCTCCAGTGAAGCCCAGACCTTCAGCAATATGTTGCAGAAACTTCGGGGGATGGATGAGAATCGCGCCGAAAAGGTAGAAGCACTTCGTCAGCAGGTTGCTGATGGGACCTACGAAGTAGACAGCAAGAGTCTGGCAGACCGTTTACTGGATACGCGTTTCTGATGAAAATCTATTCCTGAGAACGGAGGCAGCCTATGTGGCAGGAAATTGCAGCAATACTTAATGATCTGAATAAAGTTTATCTGCAGCTCATCGAGCTCGGGACAAGAAAGAAGAAGGCACTGGTCACGATTGACATGAAGACCCTTGAGGAACTTGTTAAAGAGGAAGATGCCTTAACGAAGAAAATCAGGGAGTTGGAGCAGAAGCGCCAGAAAGTGTTGATTCACATGGCTGTGGAAAATTGTTCCATCAAACAGGATACCAAGATGGAAGATTTGGTGCGTATGGCACCAACACCACAGTTACAGCAGATCTTGGGCCAACTCCATAGTTCGCTGTCGAAACATACAGCCGAAGCAAAAGAGCTGAGCGAGGGCAACAGCCTGCTTATTCGTGGAGCTATGCAGGCCGTTGCCTTCCATTTGAACCGGATTGGCGGCGCTACCGTTGAGCCTACTTATGGGCAGAGTGGCGGGGAAGTAGTCAGCCATCGGAAAAATTATGAATTCGATGCCTGAAGGCATATCGATAAAACAAGGGTGGGAAGATGATGAATGAAGTCATTAAACTGTTGCGCACGCAGCTAATGCTCTCGACAGAATGCCTGGAAAGACTCCAGGCAATCAAAACAGCACTGAAAGAGAACAGTGCCGGCAAAGGGGTAACAGAGGCTGTGCAGGCAATTGAACCTACCCTTACCAGGATTGGTCAGCTAGAGAAACTCACGCGGGAATTTCTCGAAAAGACAGGAAAGAAGAGAATGACTGCTTATGCAGCCAGCATGCCGGACTCTGTGGAAAGAGATGCGGTTATGCGGCTCTTATCAAGAATCCAGGGATTGGATGAACGCCTGCAGAGGGAACTGGCATCGACGCAGGCACTCCTGAAGCGAAGTAAGGAGTTTGTGGATTTTCACATTAATGTGATGACCCAGACCGCGGCTAATGACACCTATGCACCTCCGGGGACACCTGAGGTGGAGAATCGCCGTGGAATCAAGATGTTTGATGCAAATGTTTGATTCCCTTTGTGGAATGCGAAAAAGATGATAGGGAAATGAAGAAAGAAAAGGTGAGATAAATGCGTTCAACATTTTCTGGACTGAATACGATGGTTCGTGGTGTATTTGCCAATCAGCTGTCGCTGGATACCGTCGGCCATAATATCACAAATGCTTCAACGGAAGGATATTCTCGTCAGAAGGTCAATCTCGCAGCAACGAGAGGCCAGGGAGTATCCTCTCTTTATGGCAATGTTATGGTTGGTACGGGCGTTGATTCGATGTCCATCGAACGTGCCCGCAATATTTATGCCGATAAGCAGTTTTGGCAGGAGACCTCGACCCAGGAGTACTACAAGACGACGCAGGTCAACTACGAAAAGGTCGAGGCTGTGTTTGACGATTCGGATAAAACGGGTATCCTGAACGCTATGGATGAATTCTACAAGGCTTGGCAGAATCTGTCGAAAGACGCTTCTACAGCAAGTGCGCGTGTAGCAGTCATCGAGAAGGGCAATACCCTAGCCGATAGAATCAAGACAGCTGGACAGCAGCTCCAGTCCCAGATTAATTCCCAGTATGATGATATGCGGGTGACGGTAAATAAGATCAACGATACGACCGCTCATATCGTCGAATTAAATAAGAACATTATGCAGCAGGAAGCAACAGGGGCTTCGGCTAACGATTTACGTGACCAGCGCGATTTGCTGGTCGATGAATTGTCGAAATACATGAATCTTAACGTCTATGAAGATGAGAAGGGCATGTATTCAGTAGTATCGAATGGTATTACGATGGTTGGCGGTGTGGAACGGTTGACCTTGGAGATGTCTGATCCTATCAATAACGGGGATTATGGCATTAATGATTATGTCATCAATATCAAAGAATCTGGTATCACTTTCCTGCCGCAGAATGGAAGCCTCAAGGCCCAGCAGGACACCATTGCGGAGGATAAGGCATATATTGATAAGCTGGCTGACATGGCAGGTTTCCTGCTTACGACATTCAATAACATGCATCAGCAGGGCGCTGGTATCAATGGGACGGACAGCTCACTGGGGACTTTTGTCACGCAGCCGGATGGTACGGTAGTCGATGAAAGTGGCAGAGAATATAAAGGGCCGCTCTATGGCATGAATTTCTACGGCGACGATAATACGGTATATGAATGGGATGCCGACAATCATCAGATGAAGGCAACGCTCATGACGGCCGGTACGGTTGAGCGTTCGATTACTTTCACAGAGACGAATAACAGTGATGGTACGGTTACGAGAACGCCTAAAGTTGATATCAGCGGTACGGTAAAATCAACGGATACGGTCCGCGGCATCAATATCATCACGGCGTTGACGGTTAATGGCCAGCTGTCGAAGACTGGCGGTCAGAATAATGTGGCAGCACGTATCTTTGCTGTGGAACAGAAAACGGATGAGAATGGAAAATTACTGGACGGGCAATATGAAATTGTTCCGAATGGTTCCAAAGATGGTACGAACGCGGTTAATCTCAGTGCCCTCATGAACATGAGCGGCTCGGAGGCCCAGAAGTACAATACGGCGAACATTCATCTGAACCACAGCGGCGAGGCAATCTCGACCTCGGCGCGTGCGACTAATGCGGATTCGCTCAACGCCTACTACAATGCGATAACTTCCCGGCTGGGGAGTGATGCAGAATCCTTGAAGGCCAAAGAGAGTTCGCAGGAAGATTTGATTACGCAGATTGTCAATTGGCGTTCATCGACGGCTGGTGTCGACTGGAATGAGGAACTTACGAATATGATTACCTTCCAGAAGGGATACAGCGCATGTTCGCGCTGCTTGACGACCATGGATGAAATGTTGGATCGTTTGATCAACAATACGGGTACCGTTGGCAGATAACATTACGATAATGAGGTGAAATAAAATGTCTATTCGCGTAAGCAGCAACCAAATGGTTTATGGTTATCAGAAACAGCTTAATGATGCCAACAGCCGTCAGTCCAAGCTCTTAGAGCAGGGGGATGGCAGCAAGCTCCATCGTCCTTCTGATGATTCGGTAGCATATTCCAAATATCTTCGTTATACGGTTTCGGAGAATGAAAATGTTCAATACCAGGATAATGTCAGTACGGCACTTTCTTGGATGAAGACCTCTGATGCGGCGCTGGTCAACATGACGAGCATCCAGACCACCTTTAAAGAGAAGACGATTGCGGCGGCTAACAGCACCAATAATGCCAGTGATATGACGGCTATCGCCAAGGAAATGATGGCGGAGATCCAGGAGCTGGTATCGCTGGGGAATACGATGCAGGGGGATAGCTATGTATTTGGCGGTCAAAAGGATTTGACGAAGCCGTTTATCATGTCGATGGAAGAAGTAAGCCGTGGCCTTGCCAAAACGCTGGACGAAAATCAGGCAGCCTTTTTTAGTGGCGATGGCGCTGTCGATGATTCTGGTAGTATGAAGCAGATGCTGACGCTCAAAGGTGATGACGGTAAAAAATATTATCTCAATACGAAGAATGGCAAGGTTTATAGCGAGGACTTTGTGGAAAATGGCTATAAGGATAAAATAGCCAGTGAGTCCCGGAAAGTGGTCAAGGATGGAGACGAAGCTGGTACACTCACTGACTGGGGGGGCAGTACGGATGTCGCAAGGTATTTTGCCAATACGGGAAAGATAACGCCAGATGGAGAGTCGTTTAATCCCACGATAACAGTGAATGGTGCAGCGGTTACGTTGCAATTTGATACAGTTAAACAGCAGATTGTTACCTACCATGGTGACGATAAAGGTGTCTCTATGGTAAAGAAAAATGGTTCGACAGAGCCGGTAGCCGACACGGTCAATGTTACGGGACCAGAAATTTTTGGTACGGATATCTTTGACGATCCGGCTTCAGGCAATAAAGCATCCGGTACAGCGATGCTTAATCAGATGCTTACGGTTCGTGCCAAGGTACAAGAAGGGAATCATAGTTGGTTGACGACGGATGGCCAGACCGTGTCGGATACCGCACACGCTACTACGGTAAATACGGAAACGAAACTTGGTGCTCGCCAGCAGCTTTATCAATCGGTACAGACCATGCTGGAGAATCAGAATGAGTTGATTACGTCGGATATCTCAAAGGTAAGTTCTACGGATGTAGCCAAGCTGGCGGTGCAGCTCATGCAGGAGCAGACAATTTACAATATGAGCTTGTCCCTTGGTGGCAGGATTTTGCCCCAGTCGCTGGCGGATTACCTGCGATAAGAGGATAGCTTAAAGCTTAGAAACATAGTATAATATAGGTAGATAAAGGATTAGCAGGATTTTCCTAGGGAAAGGGTGAAATAATCTATGCTGCGGTTAAATATGCGGACTACGCAGCCCATTATCGGGATGCATACGCAGCTTGGAAAGCTGGAAGCCCATTCGACACCGGCAAAACTGCATACTGAGAATCGGCAGGCCCGGTCTAATGCGCATTGGACGCAGCCGACCGTTGAAATCAATCAATATCCGAGTCGTCATTCCTATGGCTTTACGAATCATACAGATTTTGCCAAGGAACACGGACAGCAGGGATTCAGTGACTTAAAACAAACAACATCCCGTTGGACAGAAGAGGCTTGGGATAATATTGAGAATGGTGGCAAAAAGGGAAAGACGCCGGTCAAAGACCGCTATGATAGCAAGCTGCAGCAGGAAATCCGAAAGCAGCGGCATATTGTGGCCAATCTCATTCCTGATCCGGAAATTCATTTTACGCCTGTGAAGGCGGACGGAGATGTTGATCCTGGTGATGTGACCGTCAAGATTGATACAGACGCCTTTGCCAAGACGCATTTTACGCCGGGAAAAGTCGAGACCTATTTGAAGCAGAAACCGGATTTCAAGCAATGGGTTACGGAAGGCAAATACGATATTTACGCATGAGGTATTAATGCATTGTGCGGATTTGGAGGCGTAACAAATGAAAAAGGTCAACACACTACGGTTTGGCGAAATTGACATCGATGAGGGAAAAATCGTACATTTCGAAGATGGTATTCCAGCCTTCGAAGAGGAACATGAATTTGTCATCATCCCTTATGATGATGAAAGTCCTTATGTATTTCTTCAATCCCTTTCCACACCGGATTTGGCGTTCTTGATGACGATGCCGTTTGTATTCTTCCCTGAGTATGAATTTGAGCTCGATGATGAGAGCCAGGCAAAGCTGGGAATTGAGGAGCAGGAGGAAATGCTCATTTATTCACTGCTGACGATTCCAGGCGGCAAGGTATCTGAGATGACGGCGAACCTTATGGCACCGGTTGTGGTCAATACGACCAATATGCAGGCTCGCCAGTTGGTACTTGATAAGAGCCGCTATACCACGAAGCATAGATTGTTTCCGGAAACGAAGGAGGACAAATAATGCTCGTACTTACTCGTAAACCCCGTCAGCAGATTATGATCGGTGACAACATTGTCATCAATATCGTTGAAGTTCAGGGAGATAATGTTCGCATCGCGATTGATGCACCTCGTGATATCAAGATTTACCGGGGGGAAATCTACCGCGCTATCCAGGAAGAAAATCAAAAGGCTGCAGCACCGGCACCAAAGGATTTGGATCTCAGTGTTGCTTTACCAAATAAATAATTTAAGGAAAGCTAATATATAAATCTACGGAGGGATTACAATGATAGGCAAAGTCCAGGATATGGTGACATCGGCTATTGTTATTGGCGCGATGGACAAGGCTAGTGCAGATAGTTCGGTTGCCACCAGCAAAAATGCTAATGCGGAAGTAGCAACGGCGAATGCGTTCGAAGAGACTTCTGCTGCCGATTATGTAAAGCAGGGAAATGCCGCTCAGGATGCAAAGAATGAGCAGCAGGAAGATGAGCAGAAACTCGATGAGGAAACCGTCAGCTATATGACCGAAGAGCTCAACGAGCTTATGCGTAAAATTGATGCAAATCTCGAATTCCAGTATCATAAGGAAGTCAATACGATGTCCGTAAAGATGCTGGATAAGAAAACGGGTAAAGTGCTCAAGGAAATTCCCCCGGAAGAAATGATCAAGCATATGATTCAGACAAGGGATTGGCTGGGAACCTTCCTGGACAAAAAGGCCTAAGGAGGTGTAGGAAATGGCTGTAAATGGTATATATGGACTCTCGGGTTCGGGTATCGACGTTGACTCCATGGTAAAAGTCGGTATGATGTCCAAACAGAGTGAATATGACCGCATGTATAAAAAAGAGGTCAAAAACGAATGGCTTAAGGAAGCGTATACGAGTGTATATTCGGATTTATCGACATTCAATAACTCCACGATGTCAAAGTATAAGATGTCGGCAACGACCAGTCCGATGAGTGCGGCAAGTTCTTCCTCGACGGTTGCTACTGCGGTAGCAAATGCCGATGCAGCAATTATGTCGCACACGGTAACGGTAGATCAAACTTCCAGTAATGCTTATTTACTTACGAAGACGACTTTGAATCGTGCCAATACAAGTACGGCAGCGGATAAAAGCATTTATCTGAAAGATGTGATTTTTGATTCGGCGAAACAGGCAGAGATCCGGGCAAAATTGGATGATGCAGCAACTGGCGAAGAATTTGCCAAGCAGACAGCTGTCTCGTTCAAGATTGCTGATGGTACGACGACGGAATCTACGGAAAAGACGATTTCGTTTACCTATGAAGATATCTTCAACAGCAATGAGACGCTGAATGACTTAGTATCGAAAATCAATAGTTCTGGTGTAAATATGCGCGCATCTTACGATAGTACGAACGATGCCTTCTCGCTTTACCAGAAAGAGGGCGGTACGGCGAACCAGATTATTCTGTCAGCTGGGACTGATACGTCTATTGCAGAAAACAGCAATGGCCAGACGCTCATAAAGAATTTGCAACTAGCCAGTGTAACCGTTGAGACGGATAGCAATGGCAATAAGGTCAGTAAGCTCTCCAACGTCGTTGACATGTCAACGACTGATGGTATTGGCAGCGTCGCAGCCAATTCGATGCTGGTGGCCAAACTTTCTACCGATTCGTTGGCTGTAACGGAAGAGACGAAGCTTCGTGATATTTTAGGTGCGAATCCCAGCAGTGATACGGCAAACTTTACGATTTCCGTAGGCGATGGGGAGACCAAAACGTTTTCGGTAGAAAACATGGCGACTGCTACCGTCAAAGATTTTGCTGATGCTATCAACAATACAGGTTTAGGCCTTTCGGCTATGGTGGGAAGCGATGGTACCTTTGCAGTTTATGCAAAGGATGGCAGCAAGGTTACGCTGGCAGCAAATAGCTCCAGTGATGCCACCAGTCTGCTGAATAAATTTGGCTTCCAGAACATCGCTGCCAGTGAAAAGAGAATGGCGGCAACGGATAAACTCAGTACGCTCTTCACTTCGGCAGGTGATAGCAATGCGCTGAAGTTTACGATTTCGGATGGAGGAACTCCTAAGGAAATCTCAATTGCCGATGCCAGCACGGCTACCGTACAGGATTTGCTCGATAAGATCAATGCAGCGGGCTTCAATGCTCAGCTCAATGATGCCGGAGAGCTGGAAATCGCAACGGATAGCAGCAAGGTAATCACGTTTGGAGTCATCAACAGTGATGGAACAAGCGAGGCCGCCAATTCCCGTGCTTTCATTAACAGTCTGGGCTTCACGAGCAAAGAGCTTACATCGGACAGTTATGGTATCAGCGCTGCCGGAACGGATGGCAAAATCACGATCGATGGTAAGGAATACACGTCTACTACTGGCAAAGTATCGGTGGGCAACGTGACTTACACCATGCTGGCTAAAGGAACGACTACAGTCAGCGTTACGCAGGATACGGATAAGATTGTTGAAAATGTAAAACAGTTCGTTGAAGATTACAACAAGATGATTGACGAACTCAATAGCAAATACAATGAACCCCAGTACAGGGATTATGGGGTCCTGACCAAAACGCAAGAAAACGGCATGACAAAAGAGCAGATTGAAAAGTGGAATGAAAAGGCTAAATCCGGTCTGCTTTATCATGACCAGACAATTGGCAAGATCATCAGTGCATTGCGTGAGGCTATCTACACCCCAGTGTCATCGGTCGATAGCAGCTATAACACGATGATGTCTATCGGAATTTCTTCCAAAACGGATCGCGGGCATTTGCAGCTTGACGAAGATAAGTTGCGCAAGGCTTTGTCAGAAGATCCGGACTGTGTCCGTCAGATTTTCTCGTCCTCGGGTGATGAAAAGAAGACATTGGCAGATGGAACGGTTACGACGGTTACCAACTATGATAAAGAAGGCGTAGTCAACCGTATCTATGATAAACTCAACGCTTCGATGAAGACGATGAAATCCTATGCAGGAACGTCTACCTCGGCATCGGATGGCAGCACGCTGGGGAATCTGATTCGTGACATGCAGACCAAGATGTCGAACTTCAAGACACTGATGGATGCGTTTGAAAAGACGCTTTACAAGAAGTATGATGCGATGGAATCGTCTATCCAGCAGCTTAGCATGCAGATGAGTTATATCACCGGCGGCAACTAAGCGGATAGCGTTTCAATCTAGAAACCTAGGAGGCACGTAAATGGTAAATAATGCAGCTGAAGCTTATAAACGCCAGCAGATCATGACGGCAACGCCGGAGGCGCTGACGCTCATGCTTTACAATGGCTGCCTGAAATTCATGAATGAAGGCAAGGATGCCATTGAGGCGAAACAATGGGAACAGGCGAATACTTCCCTGCAGAAAGCGCAGAATATCATCTCGGAGTTCCGCATTACGCTTAACATGGAATATGATATCAGCAAGCAGCTTATGCCGCTATACAATTACACCTATGACCGCCTCGTAGAGGGAAATATCAAGAGTGATACTGCTATGGTGCAGGAGGCTATCGATATCATCAAGGAGTTGCGTGATGCTTGGGCACAAGCGATGAAAAAAGCGCGTCAAGACTCCGGCACCAAGAATGTGCAGGGTGATAGCTATGTCGGCTAAATCAGCGATGGAACAGGCAAAGGCGAACTGGGAGATGTATTATACGCTCTCCCAGGAGCTTTTGAAGTTTATTGGCAAAGAGGATATCGATGAGTTCATCGACCTTACGCAACAGCGGGAGAAGCTTGTGGCGCGAATGAAAGGTTTGCCGGAAACAGAAGCGTATCGCAAGACAGCTGAATGCCAGGCGCTTATCGAGCAAATCAAGCCACTGGATATGCAGATCATTTATAAGGCAAAATCGTGGCTCAACAAGTCAAAACGGCAGAATGCTACGGTTCATGCCTATGATTTACAGGGAATCAATCCGCTGGGAAATATTTTGAATAAAAAATACTAAAAAATACTAAAAAACACTTAAGATTTGTGAGGTGTCTATCGATATATATAGTGTAATACAAAATGGTAATACGTAAGCTGCTAAGGAAAGCGGCGGTGGTCAGCTAGCAGCCCCCGAAGTTAACGGAACAGCTTACTATTATATAAGGGAATAACGGGCATGGATGTCCGTTACAAAATAATTTTTCTGTATAATCAGGGAGGAATATTATCATGGGTATGGTAGTTAAAAACAACATGTCGGCAGTATCGACGCTGAACACTCTGAACAAGAACAGCAATGCACTGTCCAAGAGCCTGCAGAAAGTATCTTCGGGCATGAAGATCAACGGCGCAGCCGATGATGCTTCGGGCTATGCGATTTCTGAGCGCATGCGCGTTCAGATCCGTGGCCTCGACCAGGCAAATGCTAACACGCAGAACGGCAGCAGCATGATGAAAGTTGCTGAGGGTGCTGTAAGCTCCACGGTTGACATCCTGAAGACGCTG
>FNCM01000030.1 GCA_900100835.1 Selenomonas sp. WCT3
CCTACCGCTACGATAACGCAGGCAATCTGCTCCAAGATGAAAACAACACCTACGAATACGATGATTTCCGCAGAACCAGCAAAGTGACCACCAAGGTAGGCATAATGCAGATAAACCGCTACGATGCCGAAGGTCTGCGTCATGAAATGGAAGAAAACGGCAAGCTCGTACAGTTCATCTTCAACGAAAACAGGGAAGTAATCGCGGAAAAAGAGGATGGCAACATTACAAGATTAATTCGTACCAGCGATCTCTGGGCGATGGAAGCCAACCCCGAGAAAACCTGGTACCACTACGCCAGCGATGAACAGGGAAGTACCATCTTCCTCACGGATGAACAAAGTAATGTAAAAAATCGCTACACCTATGATGCGTTTGGTAATACAATAGAAGCGGAAGAACAAATCTCGAACCGCTACCAATACACTGGTCAGCAGCTAGACCCAATAACCCAGCAATACTATCTGCGCGCAAGATTCTACAACCCAGCAATCGCCCGATTCACGCAGGAAGACGAGTATCACGGGGATGGGCTGAATCTTTATGCCTACTGTGCGAATAACCCGGTGGATTATTACGATCCGAGTGGGTATGCTTGTGATGGTCTGAAAGATCCTATAAAAAATGATAAGGTTGTAAGAAATTGGAAGGGGGAAGAAGTAAAAATACCAGAAGGACATAAAATGAGCCCGAGAGATCTGGATATATCTGATAAACCAATGTATAGAGAAGGTCCATTTACATCTAAGCAAAGAGAAGAATTTTTGAAAGGAAATTCGGCGGGGACTCATTTAGCACCTCATCATAGGCATCAAATTCCCGTAAGAGATGGTGGGGTTATTGATGAAATACCTGGCCCTGGGCATCCAGAGGGGAATCAGCATACGGCAGGGACTCCTAATAGGCATCCTAATAAATCGATTTTTAATTCTGAATCTGGAGGAAAAGCTCTGCGGCAAAAAGAAATTAGTAATCATTGGAAAGAAAAAGGTAGACGATTAGTAAAAAAGAGACCAAATTTATGGTTTGACTTGGGGCCTGAAAAATAAGGAGACTTTTTATGACAATAGAAGAAATTATGAACAAAGAAAATATTCCGTTCTGTATGGTAGTTAATACAATTACAAAAAGGGAAGACTGTATAGGGGATAAAAAAAACTTCGCAACTAATGGGTTGTTAGATATGATTAATACCAATAATAGATTGGAAGATTTAATTAGGTCATTAGATGGTCAAATATTACCAACGCATTGGACTCAAGGAGAGGAGAAGATGATGATTTGTAATCCTAAAAAAAACATATTTGTTATACTATGTTATTTTTCAAATGATAGTATTCTTGATAGATATGATATGGGGGTACGAATAAATGATGAGTTGGGAAAAATAGAATATAAATAAAAGGATATAATAAGATGTTGGAATATAGAATATAAAGTTGTATTGGGAAAATCTGTCCATAAATCTGTTGACTTATAACTTGATATATAAGCAGGTCTTTTATGTGAATTTAGGACGTAAATGGTTTGCTTTTTTTATAAAATGGATAGCAAATCAATTTGATTTCAAGATTAGAATGGTATAACGAATGACAAAGACGATCTGATGCTTGCCGAGAAAGCCAGCGGCAGAACGCTGTTGGCCTACACCTACGACGAACTGGGGCGCAAGACCGGCCAGACAGACATCACAGGCCGAAAGGTCAACTATCAATTTGACAAGTCAAACCATCTATGTGATATTTGCGATGAAATTGATCAGTCAATAGTCAGATTTACCCGCGATGCCGATGGCGCCATCCAAAAGATAACCCATGC
>FNCM01000006.1 GCA_900100835.1 Selenomonas sp. WCT3
TCACTACGTGTCATTCTACCTGAGAGGCATTTCTGGGTAACTCTGGTTTTCTCTTCTGCTGTTGCTTTTTGCTTATGAGGCATGAAAAACTCCCCCTATGATGACAGTTTTATTTTTTACTGTCTCTCATAAGGGGAGCATATCATAGCTTATGGGGCTTTTCCTATTCACCTAAAGCAGCAATAGGAAAAGCCCCTCGGTAGCTACTCCGAGGGGCCTGCTTATTGATAGCTTTTACTAACCTTTAGCTAGTTACATTATACCATATCTTGCTAATTTGACAAGGATAATATACAATAAAGCATGCTGCGGATCATATCCCTTACCGTAGTGAAGGGAGGTGAGCTTATTGATAGATGCTTTTATTAACCTTTCTTTGTCGGTCGTAGCAGGTGTAATCAGCTACTACATCTGCAAGTGGCTGGATCGGCAGTAACGCAGCAACAGCACAATTGCTCTGAATAGCTACCAGAGCAAGGGCTCGGCCATATGGTTGGGCCTTTTTACTTACGGATTGCAGCGCTTGCACGGCATGTATCCTGCAGCAATGTCAATTTTATTTCCGTATTATCCCTTCGCTAAATATGCTATAATCAAAGCAGAAGACGTTCGAAATATTATGGTTGTGTTATTATTCATGGAGGAATAAATCATGCGTGTTTTGAATGATTCTGTAGCAACCCTTACGGGAAGTTTGGCGAAAGCTTTTTCGCCAAAGGAGAATACGAAAAAGGCCGACCAAAGCGAAACTTCCGATTCCGCCGAGATATCGGAGGCTGCGCGGGCACTGCAGGAAAAGGAAAAGGCAATGGCAATGGAGCAGCCCGAAGAAACGATGGACTGGCTCGATGTCATCGACCGTGGGAATGGCAAATTTACCGCGCGTTTTCGCAGTACTGCGGAAATCAGTCACGTTGTAAAACTCGGGTACATGATGGTTAATGGCCAGAAAGTCACACTGGACAAACAGCAGCAAAAGGAACTCATGGCGGCGGGCAAGCAGATGGAAAAGGACCGCCAAAACGTCATGAACCAGTTCATGATGGAGCAGCAGCTAGCTAGTGCCCGGCAGTCTGCCGATGGCTGGAAGAAAGCCGCCCAGCAGCAGTCCCGAGTGACGCAGACGGCCATGCGCCTTATGCGTGGCCGCCATGTCTCGCCGGAGGATGAAAAGGAGCTGGCCGAATTTTCATCAGAACTTTATGCCATGGCAAAATCTGCCGGGGCACTGGAAAAAATCCGGGAGGACCGCGAAAGCCGAGAGCGCGACCGCAAGATTTCTGAGGATAACGCTCGCCAGCGGGCTGAAGAGCAGGAGCCCAAGGATTACTCGACCAAACCGCTCAGCGAGTATCCAACGTATGAAACGCAGGTCGCTATCGATATGAGCGGAGATGTACCACAGATAGGTGCTGCCGGCGAAGTAACGATTCCTCCAGCAGGCAATTCATAAACGATGCATGGATGAACCGTCTCTTAGGACAGGGGCGGTTCTTTTTTACTCACGAAAGGAGTTGGCATGACAATAGATTCCGAATGGGATAATATCCTTAGCATACGGACAACGGGCAGGGATGACAGCATTGCTGATTTGGTGCGCTTTCCCTATGAACCGACCGATTATTGTGTCCTCGAGCGGCTCGCAAACAGCGGCTATTTCACCAAACGCAACACCTTGCTTGATTACGGCTGTGGCAAGGGGCGCGTGGATTTCTTCCTGGCCAGTCAAACCAAATGCCATGCCATCGGCATCGAATACAACCCGCGGCTTTACGAACGGGCCCTGCAGAATAAAGAGCAGGGCGCGGCGGGCGGCAGGGTGACCATCGAACTTGCCGATGCCACCGAGTATGAGGTACCAGCAGCTGTAGACCGCGTGTTTTTCTTTAATCCCTTTTCGGTGGAAATTCTACGCTTGGTACTAGGCCATTTGCAACAGTCTTATCGGGAAAATCCCCGGGAAATGCTGCTGTTTTTTTACTATCCCTCGGAGTATTACCGAAGATATTTGGAAGCAGCTGAAAATTTCGAAGCCGTCGAAACGATTTTCTGTGGCGATTTATTCCCCAAATCTGATGGCCGCGAAGAAGTGCTGGTCTATAAGATTGCCAGCTGAAGAAGGAGTTGGGCTCTTTTTGACGAAGAAGTTTTGAAGAGCCGAATAAAGCCAAAATAATGGAGGAGAGCAAATGAACGAAAACATGGTAAAACGCAACGAACTGCTGGCCCAGACGGTAATCAAAGGGCTGCAGTCCCGCAACATGGAAGGTTTTTACGCCGCCAGCAAAGAAGAAGCGCTGAAAATTGCCTTAGACCTCATTCCGGAGGGCACTACCATTACGATGGGGGGCGGCATGAGCGTCCACGAAATCGGTCTGACGGAGGCCCTTAAAGCTGGTAACTACAACTTTATTGATCGGGAAAAGTTTGCTGACCGCCGGCAGGCCATGCTGCAGGCCTACGATGCCGATGTATTCCTCACGAGCACCAATTCCATGACCAAGGACGGCGTGCTCGTCAATATCGATGGCAATGCCAACCGGGTCTCGGCCATTGCCCAGGGCCCGAAGAAGGTTCTCTTCATCGTGGGCTTAAACAAGGTTTGCGGCGACCTGGACGGCGCGATGAAACGCGCCCGCAACGTAGCAGCTCCCATTAATGCCCAACGCTTTGGTCTCGATACCCCCTGCGCTAAGACTGGGGCCTGCTTTGACTGCAAGAGCCCGGACACTATCTGCTGCCAATTCCTGATTACCCGGTACTCCAAACACCCAGGCCGCATTCAGGTCATTCTTGTAAACGACAACTTGGGATTTTGACAACCAAATGCCATTAAACGACACCAGGCACCCGCTGTTTCACGAAATAGCGGGTGCTTTTCCTATGGTTTCATGGTATAATAACTGTTTGTAGACTCCCGTAAAGGCAGGTGGAAACGATGAAGGATGAAACGATTGAAAAAGTCAATGGGGAAATTGCTGACTGGCAATACTTGCAGGAACTGCCCGAGCAATGGCATGGTTTTCAGCTCGACCGCAATACCGAAATATCCAAGGACAGTTACGATCTCTATCGTTATGTGAATGAAGCGCTTCATAAGAGTGCAACCATTTACTTTCATGAAGAAACCCATGAATATAAAGTGCGTTTGAAAATCGGCCTCATCGAGTTTTGCCGGATTGAATTTATCACCGCCAGCATCGAAGTGTTTGAAAGGCTATTGCGGAATCAGTTTGAGCAAGTGCTGATGGATATGGTGGAGTTTAATCCCAAAAGCCTTAGCTCCATTGTCTTGGATAAGAAAATAACCACCTGGGAAGCCGGCGCCAAACTGCCGAAAACCGTCGAGGGATTTCACCTCTTTATTTCGCCAGCTCAGCCGGTGAAGATAAACAACGGTTCCTATATTGTCATCGATTATGTTGACTTTTCCTTAGAGAGTAGTTTTACCGTCTATTACAACATTTATCGCGATGAATTTTTCGCCGAAGCTCGCATTTGGAACATCCCAGATGTTAACTATGATTTTGACTCCAACGAACTATCAGAACTCGAGGCAAAGATGCATCAGCACTTTATCCCGCGACTAATCGAAGTTCGCACCCGGGCGGAAAAGGAAGCGGCTGATAGAGCCGCCAAAGAGGCAAAACAAGCGGAGGATGAACAGCCAGTATGATTATTATCGATAAAGCAATCCTGCATATTTTGGATTTCAATTCCGGTATGACCGTATATTCCGATGAGGAACTTACTATACAGGACAGCATTGAAACCTTCCTTTATAAACATATGGAAAAATCCTGGGGCAGTCAGGATGCCAAGCCTGGCACCTTTTACGACGACAGCGCTTTTCAGGAAAAACTTAATGCATATCTATCCGGCGAGATGAGTTTTGTTCCCTTCTCCAAGGAAATCACCCATACCTTGGAGGAGGCCTTTACTCACGCTGAGGAAATGGCTTCTGCTGATGTGATTGTCGCCGATGTCCGCATTGACGATCGGCGACAAATTGTGGTGTTTAAGTCAAACAGTCATATCGGTTACACCCATCAGGTGAACCAGACGGAAAATGGCATCAAGAATGAAATCATCAATCATTATTCCATCATGCCGAACCTCACCCAGAAAATGGAAGAGTTCGCCTTTGTGGATACGGCGAGCAAGGGGATTTCCGTCTGCGCCAAAAAGTATACCATTGATGGTAACAGCATCCAGGTTTTTCCGGAAATCCTTTTGGAATGCAGTCTGACGCCGTCTCCCAAGGAGGCCATCAAAAATCTCAGCAAGACGGCGGCCAAAGTAGCCGAGGCCTATGGCCAGGACAAAGTGGCAACGGAGGCAGCCGTAAAGAGCTATGTAGCGGAAAACATGCAGGAGACCGACGAATTAGACCTCATTGAGGCTGGCAGGGAAATATTTAAGGATAATCCTTCCATGCAGTCGGATTTTGATACGGCCATCAAAGATGCTGGCTTCACGGAGCCCGTAAAGATGGATCAGGAGGCAACCCTCAAGAAGATGTGCAAACACAAACTCAAGACCGATACGGGTATCGAGCTTACGATTCCCACGGATTATTTTGACAACACCGAGTATGTGGAGTTCAACAACAACGACGACGGAACCCTTTCCATAACCCTCAAGCACATCTCAAATATCGTCAATCGTGGATAAGGAGATTCTATGCAGGTAAATGGGGATTTAGCAAATATCAAGACCTATGTGTTGGAAAAGCTCAAGGCCCTTTATGAACTGTCGGTACCCATTGGTCAGCTCTCGACGAAAGAGTTAAATGCTGCCATGCTGGAAATCACCGATATCCTTGACCGGGAGGTGGCGGTTTATATCAATCGCCAGGGCAAAATCCTACAGGTTTCCCTAGGGGATACGGCTACGGTGGACTTGCCGGAATTTCAGCGGCAAGTTCGTGGTGACAAGCGCCTCTCGGGTATCCGCTGCGTTCATACTCATCCCAGTGGGGACGTGCGATTAAGCGACCCGGATTTGTCTTCGCTACGCCGGCTGCGTTTCGACTGCATGGCAGCTATTGGCCGCCATCCTAAGGAGGGCGTCATCGGCACCATGGGCTTTTTCACCGGCGAGGTAACGAAAGAGGGGATGGAGGAACTCCAAACCTACGGACCCGTTAAGGAGAAGACGCTAGACCAAATCAACCTGAGCCTATTGGTGACGGTAATCAACAAGAAACTTGGGGCGCAAAATCTCAAGAACACCGACGACGAAACCGAGCGGGCGATTTTAGCCGGAGTGGAGCGGCCAGGGAACAATCTTTGGTCCAGTGAAGATTCCATGGCGGAATTGGCCCGACTGGCGGATACGGCGGGGGCTAAAATCGTGGGGCAGTTCACCCAGCGCAAGGAAAAGCCCGATGCGGCCTTCTTCCTAGGCAAAGGCAAGGTCTCCGAGATTGCCATGGAGATTCAAAACACCGATGCCAATCTCTTGATTTTAGACGACGAACTCACGCCATCCCAGCAACATAACTTAGAGCAGACCTTAGGCATCAAAGTCATCGACCGAACCGCCTTGATTCTCGATATTTTTGCCCAGCGAGCCCGCTCTAAGGAAGGCAAGCTTCAAGTGGAGCTTGCCCAGCTGAAATACAATTTGCCCCGCTTAGGCGGCCAGGGCCTGGTGCTGTCGCGTCTCGGCGGCGGCATCGGCACTAGGGGCCCCGGTGAGACAAAACTTGAGGTTGACCGTCGCCGCATCTATACCAAAATCCACGATATCGAAAAGCAGATAGAGGGACTTAAGAAGAGCCGCAGCCTACATCGGGTGCGCCGTAAGGAATCCAGGATTCCCCTCGTCGCACTGGTGGGGTACACCAACGCAGGCAAATCCACTCTGCTAAATAAGCTCACCGGATCGGAAGTTTTTGCCGAGGATAAGCTTTTTGCTACCCTTGATCCAACTACCCGCCATTTGGTGTTGCCGGAGAAGCAAGAAATTTTGCTGACCGATACCGTAGGCTTTATCCAAAAACTTCCTCACACACTGGTCACTGCCTTCCGAGCAACCTTAGAAGAAGTTCAGGAAGCCGATATGCTGCTGCATGTGGTGGATTGCAGCAACGAAAATTTTGAGCAGCAGATTGCTGCCGTAATCGAAGTGCTGAGGGAATTAAAGGCGGAAACTAAGCCAACCCTTTACGTATTCAATAAAGCGGATCGCATCGATAACGATAACCTGCGCTTGCAGATGTTGCACGACCGCGAAGGCATTTGTATTTCAGCCCGGACGGGGAAAAACCTGGCCGCCTTGCAGGCAAAAATCGAAGGCTTTTTCCAGGAGAGCCAGATAAAACTCACCTTGTTGATTCCCTATGATAAAGGAAATCTCATCACAGATCTCCATAGGTTAAACGCCGTCCGTTCTACCGAATACGTGGAGCAGGGGACTTTGCTAGAAGTCCAACTGCCTGTCTCCGAAAAAGATAAATATTTTCCATATAGTAAGGAGTAATTCTCGTGTCCTTTTCGCAAAAAATACTTGATTTAAAACAAGAAGTTCTCAAAGAAACCCAGCCGCTATTCCAGCATGTGGATGAAGTCGCTGAAGCAAACACCTTAAAAATTCTCGATGCCATGCGGGAATGCAAAGTGTCGGATGCACACTTTAACACCACCTCGGGCTATGCTTACGACGACATTGGCCGGGGAAAACTCGAAGAACTTTACGCCAAAATCTTTGGGGCAGAGCGCGCTCTGGTTCGCACCCAGTTCGTATCGGGAACCCATGCGCTGGCAACGGTCTTATTCGGCATCCTGCGTCCCGGCGATGAGCTGGTCTCGCTGACGGGCAAGCCCTACGACACGATGCAGACCGTTATCGGCTACGACAATCCCAGCCCCGGTTCCCTCAAGGAATTTGGCGTGCTCTACAACGAGCTTCCCATGATTGATGGCAAGGTCGATATAGCGGGCATCAAGAACGTCATTACCGATAAGACGAAGATGGTGGAGATCCAGCGCTCCCGCGGCTACAGCATGCGCAATCCGCTCTCGATCGAAGACATCCGCGCCATCACGGCCGAAGTCCATCGCCTCAAGCCAGACTGCATCTGCTTTGTCGACAACTGCTATGGCGAATTCGTAGACACCCTCGAACCAACCCAGGTTGGCGCCGACATCATGGCAGGCTCTCTCATCAAGAACCCAGGCGGCGGCATCGCACCGACGGGCGGCTACATCGTCGGTAAGGACAAGCTCGTAGAACTGGCCTCCTACCGCCTGACGGCACCGGGCATGGGGGATGAGCTGGGCGCGAGCCTGGCCAATAACCGCCTGCTGTTCCAGGGCCTGTTCCTGGCGCCACATGTCGTTGCTCAGGCCATCAAGGGCGCACTCTTTGCCGCCGGCATGTTTGCCAAACTGGGATATAAGACGCTGCCACTGCCCACCGATGTCCGCGGCGATATCATTCAGGCCATCGAGCTTGGCTCCGCCGAAAAACTCATCGCTTTCTGCGGCGGCATCCAAAAGTATTCCCCGGTTGACTCCTATGCAGCGCCTGAGCCATGGGATATGCCGGGCTATGCTGACCAGATTATTATGGCAGCTGGCACTTTCGTCCAGGGCGCTTCGATTGAATTTAGCGCTGACGGCCCCATGCGGGCACCTTACAACGGTTATCTCCAGGGCGGTTTAACCTTCGAACACGCCGTAATCGGCGTCATGGGCGCCGCCCAGGCCGTGTTGGATGCGGATAAATAAGCGAATAAACAAAAAAATGACCGGTCAACTTGACCGGTCATTTTGCATTTCGTATTATAAGGCTGATTGACTTTACATCTGACGGTAGACACCGATGACTTTGCCGAGAACGTTGACATTCTTCTCATAGAAGGGCTCCATAGTGTCGTTTTCCGGCTGCAGCCGGAAGCAGTCTTTTTCACGATAGATACGTTTTACCGTAGCACCTTCCTGATCCACCAGGGCAACGACGATTTCGCCATCGTTAGCAGAATCCTGCTGACGAACCATGACATAGTCGCCATCATAGATGCCTGCATTAATCATGCTCTCCCCCGATACCTTCAGCATAAAGGTCTTATCGGCCGTTCCCAAAAGGCCCTGGGGGAAGGAATAAACATCTTGAATGTTCTGCTCAGCCAGAATTGGTGCCCCAGCGGTAACCGTCCCCACGAGGGGAACCGTTACATTTTTACCCCAAGGTTTCTCATCGAGAATATCGATAGCCCGCGGCTTCGTCGGGTCACGTTTAATCATACCATTTTCTTCAAGGCGCGAAAGATAACCATGAACGGTGGAGCTGGATTTAAGGCCTACTGCCTTGCCAATTTCGCGGACGGAAGGTGGGTAGCCCTTCTCCAACAAGAAAGATTTGATGTATTTGAAGATTTCTTTCTGTCGTTCGCTCGAAGTCTGCGTTTTGCGCATGATTCTCTGCCTCCTCATAACGAATACTATAACTCTTATGTTCTATTGTAGCACATATATGTTCGATATGGAACTGATTTTCGTAAATTTACCGATATTTTTTCCGAAATCCTTGGTTGCTCCGATAAGGGCTATAGGATTTTTCCTGGGGTTATGTGTTATAATAATCATAAGTGATTTGTTACGGATAGGAATACAACAGGAGATTAACATGATAAAAAAATTTTTCCCCCTGGCCAAGAAAACATTACCGCTAGCTGCAGCCGGCAGTCTTTTCCTTTTGGGGACCACGATGAATTCTGGCTATGTTGAAGCTGCGCCCATTCCTCTTCGCGGGATTGTCGAAGGTTTCTATGGTACGCCTTGGCAGCAGACCGACCGTCTCGATATCTTGAACTTCTGCAGCAAACACGACCTTAATGCTTATATTTACGCCCCAAAAGATGACCCGTATCACCGGGCCAAGTGGCGCGAACCTTATCCAACGGAAAAATTGAAGGAGCTCTCAGCCTTGATTACGGCGGCCCAAAAACAGAAGGTACGCTTTGTCTTTGCCGTTTCGCCAGGCCTTGATATCAAATTCACTGGCTTTAAAGGATTCCAGGATAGAATGTCCATGTACAAAAAGCTGCAAGCCATGTACGACCTAGGGGTTCGGGATTTTGCCATCTTCTTTGACGACATACAGGATAAAGATGGGGAGGGGCAGGCTCAATTTCTCAACTGGCTGTCCGAAAAATTCATTGCCACCCACTATGGCACCAATCCACTGATTACCGTTCCCACGGAATACTTCCGGGCTGACATGCACACAGATGGGGTGAAGAAGCCCTACACCGAGGCCTTTACCAAAAACCTTAATCCGGAAATTCTAGTTCTTTACACCGGTGATGGCGTCGTCCCCGATGGATTATCGGATGAACAGCTAACCGCCGCCAATACCCTCTATAACCGTACCCTTGGCATTTGGTGGAATTACCCCGTTACCGATTATATGGAAAGCAAACTGGCGTTAGGACCTGTGGAAAAACTGCCGGAAAATTCAACGATTCCCGCGATTTTCTTCAATCCCATGAAGTTTGAACAGTTATCGAAAATCACCCTGGCCACCGGTGCCGATTATGCAAAAGACCCGCATCGCTATCGGCCCCAGAAATCCTGGGAAAAGGCCATCGCCGAACAATACGGGCCGTTAGCAAAAGACATGCAACGAGTAGCCGGACAGTCCCAGCACCTTGAAAACAATTGGGCAAAAATTGGCCGTCCTGATGGCCCAGAACTACGAGCCGCCATTAACCGCTATTGGGAATCCAATCGTTCTCGGGCAGCGGAAACGGCCGTGCAGGAACAATTGCAAGGCCTTCATCAGTCGGCCTTCAATCTGCTGGCACAGCTGCCAAAAGAAATCTTAGCGGAATGCTCGCCCCAGCTCCAGCAGCTAATGCGCATTACCAATGCGGATATGACGGGACTCGAACTGATTAAAAATCCCCAAAATACAGCATTAAAACAGAAATTCATCCGCCAGCGGGAACAGGTAGAGCAGCACGACAAAGAGGCCATTATCGCCGAAACATCTGCCAGAGCCTTCTTAAAGGAAATAGACGAATATCTCAAGACTCAAGAACAAGCAGATAAAGAAGTCACTGCGGCAACAAAAACGAATCAAACTTCTCCTAATGAAGAGTCGACCCGCTAAAACAAAAAACTCCGGTTAATCCGGAGTTTTTTTGCTATCTATCCTTGGCAGGCAGTTTGCTTTTACAAATACTTTGGGTCAAGGTGCCCATCGGACAAAAAGTACACCAGGCCCGTGGCCGAAAGTAAAGCATTGCTGCCAAAGCGATGAGCTCAGAGGTCAGCATTAAGCTATACAGGCCAAAGGCAAATTGAGCCACCGCGGGGGATACCAACGTGGTACCAGCCCAAGCCCAGGGAAACTCGAGGCACCAAAACAAGGTAACGATTTCCCGCAAAGAATGGGTCTCGCTATAGACCAGCCAAGAAGTGTATAGAATACCGCCAAACATGGCAAAGAAAAAAATCATGAATCCATAACGGAATAGACGGCCATGCATCCAGGTGGGAATATCGTGCCGCCTGGACAGCCCCAGCTGACTGCCGAAAAATCGCAGGAACTGCCCCCGGTCACAGTAACGATTGCAAAAGAGTTTGTTGCCACCAAAAATTGCAAATAATAAGGGCAGGCAAAAGCTGATAAGTCCCAGCAGGGCAAAGAGAATATTTACAAAACCCAGGGAAAAATAAAGGATAGACCAAAGCCAAAGATTATGGTACCAATGCTGCTGTGTCTTCATGCGATTACCTCCAGCTGAATAATATTTGCCGGACACTCACGGGTACAAAGCCCGCAACCAACACAGCGCCCAGGATCTACCTGGGCATAGCTGCCATGAAAAATAGAAATAGCACCACGCGGGCATACATCAAGACAAGTACCACAAGCTACACACTGCTGGGGCATAATTTTTGCCTGTTGTTTTTTACCTGAAACAGTCATAACACTCGTCTCCTTAATAAAACATTTGCTCACATCGTACGATATCGATAAATTTCTGTCAAGGAACTCAGTCACGAAAAAGGTATCTGCAATTTGTCTGCATCAATCTGCAAAACAATTACAAATCAATTGGGAAGGGCAATATGAAAAAAACATTTTCCCAGATAAAAAGCAGGGAAATAAAATTTTGTCTGTAAAAAAAGCATGTCGAAGTTTACTTCCGATAATTTATACTTATCGGAAGTTATGGATTAAAAGCTGCTAATCGGTAAAACGACCACTAGATTTCTCTAATGGTCGTTTTTGTTGTTTAATAAGAATATAAGATTACCATATTTACCACTTTATTATCTTTGACCGTAATAAAGAGTGATCTATCATCACGCTGTCCCGGCTGTACACTCGATAAGTTCCAATTATAAGAGCCGTTAGACGATGCGTCGTTATAATCACCATAAGCAGCATATACTTCATCCATAGTTGAACCTACATGAATCCCAGACGGTGTTGTTATCCCATTATTCTTTGTTACTTCCATCTGATAGACGTAATATTGCCCATTTATCGGTTTGCACAGAAAACGCCAGCTATTGCCGTAAATAAAATATATCAGGCCATCATCGCGTCTGCTTAACGTTTCCGGTTCTCCGTAAATCCGTTTTACCTCTTCAAACGTTGCATATTTGCTGATGCCGCTAAATGTTATTTCCGAGCTTGGTACTACAGTAATAAATTTTCTGGCACTGACATCTGTCTGACCGCTAAAAAACAATAAGGCAAACAACGCAAACATAACAGATAGTTTCTTTTTCATCTTGATTCCTCATCTCTCTTTATTTCTTTTGGTATTTTCTAAATATATAGTACTACAAAGTATTCTCATTTAGCAACAATTCCAGCCATTTTAATGTCATAGGCAATATAACGCCATTGGGCGGCTTTTTCTGCTCTACGCATATATTAATACCTAAAAATGATTTTAACAGGCTTAGAGACGATTCTGTGAGGTCGTTTTTTCCGGCACTAGCGAAAAATTGACATTTGACAGGTCAGCTTTAAAGAATATACAATATGATAATGATTTGAAATTTTAGGAGCATCTTTTATGAAGTTAATACAATACCTGCGTCATAATCCCGATTTGACGGTGGCGATGCTGTTTGCTGTCTTTGTCAGTTCGCTGGTGCCATTTTCGCTAACGGCGATGTTAGACAGCATCAATGTACCGCTTTTGGGATTGTTGTTTTGTTTGATGAGCATTGTGGCCGGTCTTCGTCAAAGCGGATTGTTTACTTATGCGTACCAACTAGTTTTCAAGGAGCATACTACCAGCCGTACTCTAGGACGCTTTTTCATATTCAGCTGTTTTTTCAGTTCCATGCTGATTACCAACGATGTTTCGCTGATTATCTTTGTCCCGCTGGCCATTATGATTCTTACCGAGGCGCGGGCTATCCGCCTGCTAATTCCGGTGGTGACCTGGCAGACCATTGCCGCGAATATGGGCAGTATGTTGACGCCTATCGGCAATCCGCAAAATCTCTTCATTTATTCCTACTATAATCTCTCCCTTGGAGATTTTCTTTCGATTACCTTCCCCGTTGTCCTTATCAGCGGTGTCGTTATTTACCTAGCCACTTACCTGCTTCCCAACAAAGAGGTTGTTTTGCCCTCCGATGAAAAGCCACCATTAAAATGGGGAGCAGTTGCTCCCCTGCTGGCCCTATTTATCCTCTGCCTGCTGAATGTGCTGCGGATTTTGCCTTTTCACTGGCTGATGGTCTTAGTGGTTCCGGTCATTGCCCTGCTGAATCATCGTTTATTCTACGAAGTGGACTACAAGCTGCTATTGCTCTTTACTTTTCTGTTTATTGGCGTTGGCGGTTTGGCTCGCATTCCCTTTTTGCAAAGCTGGCCAGGCCAACTGCTCGCTGGCAATGAATTTGTGGTCTCTTTGGTGCTGAGCCAAATTCTAAGCAATGTTCCCACTACGGTGATGCTATCTCAATATACCACCGCATCGGCACCGCTTCTCTTAGGCGTCAACATTGGCGGATTAGGAACCATTATCGCTTCCATGGCCAGTGTCATTTCCTTTAAGGCCTATATCGGGACTCGGTTCCCCTTTACCCGCGGTTATTTGTTCAATTTTACCGCAGCAAACCTTTCCCTGCTGCTCATCCTACTGCTGTACTATTATATCGTTTCGTAAGCGTTCTGGCTTTAACCTCAAAGTCCCCCGCCTATTATCAGGCGGGGGACTTTTGCACAAGGGTTAGCGCAAGGGGATATTGCTTTTGCTGACAAGTCTAGCTGCATGTTTGATGCCGATTTCTTCAAGCATCTTGACGTATGCCGTGCGGATTACTTCGGCATATTGACTGGGACCAATGATGATTTCCTCTAGTGCCTCCTGCAGGGGAAGCCCTGGATAATCGTCCCCAGGACCGCAAATCGGTAGTTTATAGATAATTTGCGGAATGCCGTCTACCACCTCAATATCATAGGCTAATTTTCCCTGGGAGGATTCGTTGTAAATAAAACGCCATTCCCGTTCTTCAATAAATCCAGGATTCTTGATGGAAAACAAAGAGGTCATTAGCATATCGATGAAATAGTTCAGCACCATGGTGGGCTGATGCCGCTGAAGGGCCGGTAGATTTCGCTCCACATTTTCCAGCATCCAGTCAAAACCTACGGTAAATTCTTCTTGGGTCAAATATTCCACTGGCGATAGCAGCAATGGTAATGGTGCCAGCGGATAAAAGATAGCGTTGGGATTTAGTACAATAGCCACACCGGTTTTTCGGCCATAAGCGCGCCACATTGAAAGCCGCCCCCGGCCCTTTTCTTCCGGCGCGTGTTCAGAAACACAGGCCAGATAGGTATGGGTTATGTACTGCTGCTCATTTCGATTCAAATCACTTAGCATGGATTCTAGCATATTGCTGCCCCAGTGAAGCTGCCTGCTGATCTCCTGAATCCGCTGCCGACGCTGGTCGGAATCATAAATCGTATGATTTAGCAACTGAATACCGTAATCGATTTCCCGATAATCATTCATACAAGCCGCCGCCCGCATCCAGAGGTGACGGCCTTTTAGTATGTTGATACCAGTACTGGCACTGGTATAATAGGCAAAATGCATATTTTCCAGCCTGGTTGCTTCCAGCCGCCGCGCATAAATAGGCTGAAAGATTTTTAGATATTCCCCTAGCTCACGATACTGATTGGTAACCATGAACAACCATCCCCAATGTATTTATCCACCCACAATAATCTACTGTATAAAATACGGGGAATATTTGGAATTTCCTGCTGAAACACTATGGGATTATGGATTCTCCCGCAAAAAACTGTCCACCAGCTGGGTTCGCGGGATGATGGTAAAGTGACATCGAAATATCCGGTGCTGTAGATATTGACTGATATACACGATTTCCAACAGGCATAATTTATCGGACAGTGCCAATTGTTGGGTGACTTTCTGTCCAGATTTTATTGCCTGCATGCTGCCAAAGCGAATGGCTGCTAGGCAGTCTCTTGCCTCCGAATTCTTTTGCTGGGCCAAATCCATCGGTGAATCAATGCCCAGCAGCAAAATTGCCCGATTAAAGGCGGCCGTCGTTTTGAGATAACGAAGTTTACCGTTGTGCAATTCATAAAGAATCATGGGGGCCTTGGTATCAAAGGCATAGATCCCCGCCGCATTAAGACAGCCATCAGCCTCGATGGGTTCTAGCAAAACACCCTTTTCCTCGCAATGATTTAAGACACCATCCATTGGCAAGGGCCGGCCATAATAAAATCCCTGTACCTGTTCACAGCCAATACCCGTTAGGAATTCTACTTGTTCCTTGGTTTCAACCCCTTCGGCCAAGGTGTGAATCCCCATCTTCTTGGCCATGCAGACCACGGATTCGATGATGGTTTTTGCCCGGGGCGAAAAGGGAGCTAAAAAGCGCAAATCAATCTTGAGGGCTTCAAATTGATGGTTTTTAAGTACATTTAGCGACGAATTTCCCTGCCCAAAATCATCTAGCAAAATGGAATACCCCGCTTCTTGAAACCGCCGCAGGAAAGCAGTAATGCGGTTATCAGCTGCCAGCAGATTTTCCGTCACTTCAATCCGCAAAAGCTTGCGTGGCAATTGATGGCGATTCACCGCCGTTTCCACCATATCAAAAAAGTCTCCTGCGAGAAAATCAATCCGCGATAAATTTAGGGAAACGGGCAGCACGGGGTATCCCTGTGCCAAACGGCCAGCCAACATTCGGCAGACTTCCTCCACCACGGCTACATCTAATTTATGCGTCTGCCTAGTTGCCTCGAGCACGGCGAGAAACACACGTGGCGTAATCATGCCATGTATCGGGTCATCCCAACGGGCCAAAGCTTCAAAGGCACAAATCTTACCTGTGATTGTGCGGATTATGGGTTGATAGTACACCATAATGTTACGGTTTGCTATCGCCGTATCTACCTGGTCAGACAGATATCGTTCCAGCGCAGTCCAGCCGACCAGCTTGTCATCAATCCTATTCATAAGCAGCTTCTTTCCGGAATCCAACCGTTCCTAATCATTCGGGATAAAAGACGATTCCCTCTTGGCTCAAGTTTTCCCGCAGCCCCCGCATAAACCACTGGCCAGGGTCTGCCTTTATTGAGTGATAGCCAGGGACATTTTCGCGATACAATCCGCTAGCGCGGGCCGCAACCTGCTGATAGTGGCCAAATACATAGCCAATGGTAGGGTATTTTTGATGCAGATAACGAATCAGCCGAATATTGGCTTCCAGCTGGGCTTCGGTAAGATTTTCGGTATCCCCACTGCCGCCCACGTTTTCAATGCCAATGGCACACCAGTTATAACCGATTGCATGGCGGCAAAGGGAGGTTTCCGGCGCTAGCCGATAGATGGTTCCATCGCGGCCCACCAAAAATTGAGAAGCAACGTTAAGGGTGCCATCGGAATAGTTCGGTTTATAAAACCAATGATAGGTACTTTCCACGGTTGAGGCCCCAGTCCAATGAACCACCACCGCCTGGGGCACGATTTCCGTCATGGCCTCCCCATAATGGCGAAGGGAATATTCCCGCTGGAGCTGAGTGCGGTATTCATTCTGTAAAATGGGAGTATCTACGATAGCTGGGTCTTCAATTGCCGTCGTATTTTCCTGGCGATTAGTATCATCACTTGCCATAGCAGCATCCCCAGCCTGGCCATGGCAGCCAGTAAAAAGCAACGATAAGGATAAGATACAGACCGCCAAGCGATTTTCACGCATAATACATTCCTTCCTTTCCCCGTTAATTCTCTTGATTTCTGCTTCCATTATAGCATAAGCCCTATTTCTATGGTAAACTGAAACTATACTAAGTGTTGAGGTGTTAGCTATGAACTATATATTATCTGCCCTGTTAATCCTTTTGTGTCTCGTCTTTATCCTAGAGATGTACCATTCCCTAAAACGTTCTTCGACATCCTGGCATCTTATTGAGACCTATCGTGATGATTTGCAGAATAAACAACTTATCGACGAAATCTATGCCTATTGTCAAAAGGATTGGAAGCTTCGGCGCATCATCAAAGCCAACGAAGTAACCCCAGCGGATATCGAAAAAATATATCAAAAGCTCCTAAAATGGGGCAATTTCCACAAAGGACACCGCTTCGTGCCAATTACTTCCTTCTTTTACGTCAACACCCTTGATTACCTCGTCAAACATAAAAACGATGAGGCCAAGACCTTGACCATGCACTGCATGAACGCCCTTCATATCTAAAACATTTACACCAAGATAACCTCTGTACCACCGTCGCGCATTTCTTGTACCAGCTCAGGGTTGGCAACACTATCCTGCGCCATGCCGCCTAAACCTTGCATAGAAATCCCCCCAGAGAATCAACAAAGCCCGATTCTCTGGGGGGATTTCTATGCAATAAGCAAAAACTTAATTATAATTTGCCGACGGTGGCACCATAGATAGCAAATTCCTCGTTACCATCCAAATCCAAGACTTCATTGAGCTTGTCATCGTCATATGCACCGAGGGCGCAGACGCCAATCTTGACAGTCTGGGCCGCAAGATAGAGATTTTGACAGACGTGGCCTGCATCAAGGAACAGATAACGGTAAGCGCGGCTGCCAAAGAGATAGGTCATGCGCTCCGGCACAGCGCTCCAGACAAAGGTCACCGCATTGTTTTTCGCCATGTTCTGAGCCCGGAAGCAGGAGCAGAACGCCTCACCGATTTCCTCAGCGGTTTTGAGTGGCAGCAAAGCATGCTCAAAGGCGAGATACCGATAAAGCCCCGGCTTAATGCCCTTGACGTTCTGAATGAAAAGATACGTCTCAAAGGCATGACGCGCGCCGGCTGATGGCACATTGCGCTTGCTGGCCCCCTTAGGAAGTTCCATCTTGACCCCCTGGGTGCACCAGAGCAGATAGGAAAGCTCCTTGATGGTCAACGGTACCTGGCTGTACTGGCGAACCGACGCCCGCAGCTCAACAACCTCCAAGAAGTTGACGGGCATATCGGGGAGAAGTTCCGGCTCCGGCAGTGGAATGATTTTCGTGCGGGGAACCACCGGCTTTTCAGGAGCTGGCGGCTCGGCACCTTCCATCTTGGGAACGCTGGGATTCTTAGCCATGGTGGTTGCGGCCAGGAACTCCTGGGCGATTGGATATTCTTTCATGTTGTAGTCCTCGCTTACATATCCGGACGAACGCCGGTCTTGCCCGTGAACTGATGGTAGTTTCCACCTTTACGGCGGCTCATAAGCTCATCTAAGAGCTGGTCTGGCGTGAGCTTGTGATAAGCCAGCAGCACCAGGCAATGATACCAAAGGTCGCCCATTTCGTAGAGAACTTCCTCCGGTGCCTGGTTTTTCGAGGCGATGACCGTCTCCACAGCCTCTTCGCCGACTTTCTTGAGGATTTTATCCTGTCCTTTGTCGAAGAGGTAATTCGTATAGGAGCCTTCCACGGGATTAAGCTTGCGATCCTGGATGACGTTGTAAAGGTCATTTAAGACCGTAGCCAGCGAAACCTGCGGCTCCGGCGGCACAACGGCAACACCTTTTTCCTCTTCACCTACTAGCTTGCGCCCACTAAAGCAGGTATAGGTGCCCGTATGGCAGGCCACACCCGTCTGATGAACCCGAACCAAGAGCGTATCCCCATCACAGTCGTAGGAGATTTCCCGGACCTTCTGCTTGTTGCCCGACTCTTCCCCCTTGTTCCAGAGTTTCTGCCGGCTGCGGCTGAAGAACCAGGTATAGCCCGTCTCAATCGTCTTCTTGAGGGATTCTTCGTTCATATAGGCCATCATGAGAACCTGACCATTCTCTTCCTGGATGATAGCCGGTACCAGACCCTTTTCGTCAAATTTTACCATGGAAATGTCAATGTTTTTATCCATCAGAATCTTACCTCCACGCCACGAGATTTCAGATAATCCTTGACCTGCCGCACCGTGAACTGGCCATAGTGAAACACCGAAGCCGCCAGCACTGCATCTGCCTTGCCAAGGGTCAGCACATCGTAGAAATGCTCCAACTTGCCAGCGCCGCCTGAGGCGATAACCGGTACGTTTACGGCCTCGGAAACCGCCCGGGTCAAAGCAATATCATAGCCATCCTTCGTACCATCGGCATCCATGCTGGTGAGCAGGATTTCGCCAGCACCGAGGGCCACGGCCTTCTTGACCCATTCGATGCAGTCAAGGCCCGTCGGCGTGCGGCCGCCGTTGATGAATACTTCCCATTTATCCTCGCCTGTGCGGCGGGCATCGACAGCCAGCACGACACATTGGCTGCCGAACTTTTCGGCGCCCTCGCGGATGAGGTCAGGATTCTTGATGGCCGCCGTGTTAAGGGATGTCTTATCGGCGCCAGCCTTCAGCATGCGGCGCATGTCCTCAACGGAGCGGATGCCGCCGCCCACGGTAAAGGGAATAAATACCTGGGAAGCACAATCCTGAGCCACCTGTACCATGGTATTGCGTTCTTCGTTGGAGGCCGTAATGTCGAGGAATACCAGCTCATCGGCCCGCTCTTCGTCATAGCGCGCCGCCAGCTCCACCGGATCACCGGCATCCCGCAGGCCAACAAAATTGGTGCCCTTGACCACCCGGCCATCTTTGACGTCAAGACAAGGAATTATCCGTTTCGTATACATTTTAATCCTCCTTGGCGGCAATTTCAATAGCCTGCTGTAAATCAAGAGTACCCATATAAATGGATTTGCCGACGATTACCCCTTCAATGCCATCTTTTTCATAAGGCTTGAGGGCTTCGATATCCGCCGTTGACTTGACGCCCCCCGAGGCAACGATGTTGACGCCGCTTTCCCTAGCTAATTTCGCCGTAGCTTCCACGTTGACGCCCTCCAAGGTACCATCCCGGGAGATATCCGTATAGATGATGGTCTTGACTCCAGCTTTCTTCATTTCCTTGGCCAGCGTCGTGACATCCACATCCCCGGAAACGCCCCAGCCATCGACGGCCACAATGCCATCTTTGGCATCGATGCCGACCACGATGCGGTCACCATATTTGGCGCAGGCCTCCTTGACGAGAGCAGGATTCTTGACCGCCACCGATCCGAGGATAACGCGGCGCACCCCCAGAGCCAGCACTTCGTCGATATTTTCCATGGTGCGAATGCCACCGCCTAGTTCCACGGGAATCGTCACCGCCGCCAGGATTTCCTTAACCGTAGCAAGGTTGCAAGACTTGCCAGCTAATGCGCCATCAAGGTCAACGAGGTGCAGGAACTGCGCACCTTGCGCTTCCCACTGCTTAGCCATTTGGGCAGGCTTATCAGAAAAGACGGTCTCTTGGGCAAAATCCCCCTTTAACAGGCGCACACATTTACCGCCACGAATATCGATTGCAGGAAAAATCAGCATAGCTTACCACTCCTTCGGCCTTAGCCTTCGACAAAATTCTTGAGAATCTGCAGGCCAACGTCGCCTGACTTCTCGGGATGAAACTGCGTGGCCTGAATATCACCACTAGCGATGGACGCCGTGAGCCTGCTCCCATAATCCGTATAGGCTGTGATGATGGACGGATTATCGGGAACTGCATGATAACTGTGAACAAAATACACATAAGGCTTTTCCGAAAGTCCCTCGAAAAGATCCAAAGAGCGACGGGGCTTCACCACTTCAAGGTTGTTCCAGCCCATATGGGGAACTTTCAGCCCCTCGGCCTGGATTTTCCGAACCGTGCCTTTCAAAAAGCCTAATCCTCTGACCCCGGGGGATTCTTCACTGCCCTCAAAGAGAATCTGCAGGCCAACGCAGATGCCAAGCAAAGGGATACTTTTGTCTACAGCTTCACGAATTGCTGGAATAAGCCCGGAGGCTTCCAGATTTTTCATGCAATCGCCAAAGGCCCCCACACCGGGTAAGACGATTTTATCTGCCGCCAGGATTTCCTCGGCATTACTGCTTACGCATACCTCAGCTCCCAGCGCCGTCAGCGCCTTTTCTACGCTAAACAAATTGCCAACACCATAATCTATAATCGCAATCATCGGATGCCCTCCTCGCCGAGCTGCCACCTAACTGGAATTTATAAGGAACCTTTGGTAGAGGGAATGCCCTCGACACGGGGATCATCCTCTAAGGCCTGACGCAAGGCATGGCCTAAGCCCTTGAAGATAGCCTCGACTTTATGATGGGAATTGGTGCCGTAGAGCACCTTTACATGCAGGGTAATGCCGGCATTAAAGGCAAAGGCTCGCAAAAATTCTTCGGTAAGCTCCGAATCGTAGCCGCCAATCATCGGTGCCATTTCTCCGCCATCGTAAACCAGGAAAGGCCGTCCACTGATATCTAAGGATACGAAGGCCAGTGCTTCATCCATCGGCAGATAAAAAGTGCCATAGCGGCGGATTCCCTTCTTATCACCGATGGCCTGTTTAAAGGCCTGGCCAAGGGCAATGCCGATGTCTTCCACCGAATGATGTCCATCGACCTCCAAATCCCCATCGCAAACCAGGGTCAAGTCGAAAAGACCATGAGCCGTAAACAGATTGAGCATATGGTCAAAAAAACCAATTCCCGAATCGATGACACCTTTTCCCTTGCCATCGAGGTTTAAAACGAGCTTGACGGCTGTTTCTGCCGTCTTTCGTTCCAGCGTTGCGGTACGGATACTCATGCTCTCCCCTCCACAAATTGCTTGATAGCATCGTACCAGTGGTCATTTTCTTCCCGCAGGCCCATGGAAATACGCAGACAATTTTTAAGTCCCGGCGCATCGCCAAAGCAGCGGACGCCGATTCCCTTGCTTTCCAGGTATTCGTTAAGCTCTTTGGCTTTCGCGTATTTTATCAGCACAAAGTTGGTTTCCGAGGGATAGACCGTAACGCCGGGAAGCTTATCAAGCTCGGTGCTCATGCGCTTACGCTCGGCAATCATCATCTGGATACGAGGCACATACTCATGACGCATCTGGTAAACGATGTCAGCCGTTGCCAAGGACAGGACGTTCATGTGATAGGGCATATAGGATTTTTCAATCATCGAAACAATATCCTTGCCTGCCAGCATATAGCCCACCCGGGCAGCCGCCAAACCATAGGCCTTAGAGAAGGTACGAGCAATGATGAGATTCGGATATTTTTTCAGCAGGCCAACGGAAGTGCGTCCATAAAATTCCATATAGGCTTCATCGATGAGCAAGGCACAGTTTGCCGGGATATTTTGGGCGATAAACTCAATATCACTGACGGAGTAACCCGTTCCCGTCGGATTATTCGGATTGCAAATAACCGCTAGCGATGCCTTATGGTCGTTAACCGCTGCGACAAATTTCGCTACGTCAAGGGAATAATCTTCCTCTAAGGATACCGGTACCCCTAGAGCTTGGGCGGCTTTGGCATAAATGCGGTACATGGAAAAAGACGGTTCCGGATAAACGATTTTCTTCGCTTTGTTCCCACCGAAGCAGTAAAACAGCTTTTCGATGATTTCACTGGAGCCGCTGCCCAGCAGCACGTTTTCAATCTGCAATTTATGATTGTCGGCAATCTGCTCCCGCAGGGCATCGTACTCCTCGTTGGGATAACGGTTATAGGCTACCCGCGAAAGCCGGCCCATCAGGCGGTCCTCCACCATTGGCGGCAGATTCATATTGCACTCATTGGCGTTGACCTTAATTTTCCAGTCACGCTCCACCACATCATAAGATGGCATATCTTTAAGTCCAGTACGATATTTCAACATAAAGTTTTATTTCCTCCTCAAACGGATTGCATTAGCATGGGCCTGCAACCCCTCAGTCTCCGCCAAGCGGATGATGTCATCACTGACTGCCTGAAGGGCAGGTTGGGTGTACGAGATAATGCTCGTACGCTTCATAAAGGTTTCTACGTTCAGTACGCTATAATAGCGCGCCGTACCACCGGTGGGCAGTACATGATTCGGTCCAGCGAAATAATCGCCGAGAGGTTCTGGCGAATAGGCCCCTAAGAATACCGCTCCCGCATGACGGACATAGGGCAACAGCTGGAAGGGATCTGCCGTCAAAAGTTCCATGTGCTCCGGTGCCGATACATTGGCAAACCGCATGGCCTGCATCATGTCCTCCGCAATGACGATAAGTCCATTGCGGTCGATAGATGCCTGGGCAATCTCACGGCGCGGCAGCTTAGCAAGCTGTTTTTCTGCTTCGGCTGCCACCTGATTCGCCAATCCTTCATCATCCGTAATAACGATGCTGGAAGCCAGCGGATCATGTTCGGCTTGGCTCAGCATATCCGCCGCTGTATAGACAGGATCAGCCGTCTTATCGGCAACGATGAGAATTTCACTGGGACCTGCCAGCATATCGATATCTACATGGCCATAGACCTCTTTTTTGGCCAGTGTAACAAAGATATTTCCCGGGCCGGTAATCTTATCCACCCGCGGAATCGTCTCCGTACCGAAAGCCATGGCGGCAATGGCCTGGGCTCCACCGATTTTATAGATTTTCTTGACGCCGGCAGCCCGGGCGGCAATGAGTACATAGGGATTGATTTTACCGTTTTTCGGCGGCACCATCATGATGATTTCCCGAACCCCGGCCACTGCCGCCGGTACCGCATTCATAATGACCGATGAGGGATAGGCAGCCGTGCCGCCTGGCACGTAAATGCCCACCCGGTCAAGGGGAATTATGGACTGACCGAGTATCGAGCCCTGTTCACGATACGTCATCCAGGAATTGGGCTTCTGTTCCTGATGGTAGCGGCGAACATTTTCTGCCGCTTTCCTCAAGGCTTCTACCACCTTCGGATCAGCTTCCTTTTCCGCTGCGGCAAATTCTTCTTCGGAAACCAGAAAGTCCTCAGGGGTGAACTCCACCCGGTCGATTAATTTTGTATAATGGATAACGGCTTTATCACCATCGCGGCGAACGTCCCCCACAATCTGTCGAACCAGTTCGGCGGCGCTCATATCCCGTCCAAAGGTCTTACGATTGGCTTCTCGGATCTTCGGATTGAGTTCCACTTCGTCAAAGGCAGCTTTCGTGAGCAGCCGCTCTACTTCGTATTCTCCTACTTCGCTTGCTTTTACAATCTTCATTTCCCCGCAGCCTCGCTTTCCAAAATCTTACGCAAATCGGAAATCATCGTATGAATGCGGTCAAACTTCATCTTGAAGCTTACCCGGTTGGCGATCAGTCGAGCCGTGGCATCCTGAATCGATACGATTTCCTCCAACCCGTTTTCCCGCAGCGTCGTTCCCGTTTCCACGATATCGACAATGCTTTCCGACAGGCCAACAATTGGTCCTAACTCGATGGAGCCATTTAGTTTGATGTATTCCATCTGCATGCCCTGGCGATTGAAGAACTGCTCCGCAATGTGCGGGAATTTCGTTGCCACCCGAGTGTGATTGTAATCGGTGAGCTTGGCGCGTTTCTCATTCTTTGGCACCGCCATCATCAAATGACAGCGGCCAAAGCCAAGGTCCAAGAGCTCGTAAACATCCTTGCCGGACTCTAACAGAACGTCCTTGCCAATGACCCCTAGGTCAGCGGCACCGTATTCCACATAGGTCGGTACATCGGCAGTCTTAGAAACGATAAATTTAATTTTCTTCTCTTCGTTGGTGATGATAAGTTTTCGCGATTTATCCGAAAGCCCTTCGGCTGTATAACCAATTTTTGCCAATAAATCTGCTGACAGGCCAAACAACTTGCCTTTGGGCAGAGCAATTGTCAGGTAATCCATAGAAGTTGACTGCATATATGACCTCCTGATTTCTACTCTTTATCTTGTTAAAGCACTAATATGTTTACAATACTAACATGTAAACTTGTAAACGTCAAGCAAATGTGTTAATTTTTTTCATCCGCCTGCCGCAGGATGACCAATAGGTCATCATCCCCTTGCGCCAAGGGCTGATGATGACGGGAAATGACCGCTGCCTCTTCATAAAGCCCGATAGCCCGTAGCATTGTGGCTCCGATTTCCGGATGATGGTAATAGACATAAATCGCCCGGCCAGGCCTTCTCCAGATAGAATCCACCTCTTTACAAGCAATGAACTTAGCAAGTCCCGGGACAAAATGAGTAATCAATACCGCAAATACCTTACCCCAAATGTCAAGGTCCCCCTTCTTCCGGCCCACATCGTGCAGCAGGGCGCAGCGCAAAAGCATTGACCGGTCAACTGTCAAATTTGACTTGTCAGCCAGCTGCAAAGCGGTTTTGGCCACCTGCAGGGCATGGTACTGATCGGCCGGGTGCATTTGATAAAACAATGCTTTGGCCGACTCAGGAATTGACCGGTCAATAAATGCTCGATCTTCCTGGCTGATATGGGCGGTTAGGGCACGATAAAGCTGCCGTACACGCTGTATCATGGGAGATAAACCAATTCCCCATAGCCTTTTGCCTGCTGCATTTTGGCTGCTTCGGCTTTATCCTGGGGCGTTAACGCCAGTTCCACCGTCTTCCCTTCCTGGCGGAGCAGACTGGCCCGTTCCACAGCCTGATTCTCCTTGCCCGGGGCATAGGAAAGATAAATATCCCGGGCCCGTTTCGGTTTCTCGAGACCTTGACGCTCCAGCGCCAGCAAAATGCGCTCGATGCCCATGCCAAATCCTGTAGCCGGGCAGGCATTGCCAAAATCCGAGAGCAGGTGGTCATAGCGGCCGCCGCCACAGAGCGGGAAGCCAAGGCCAGGGGTATAGGCTTCAAATACCATGCCAGTGTAATAGCTAAAGTCGCGGATAATGCCTAAGTCAAAACGCACATACTGCTCGATGCCATAGGATTTTAGCAAGCGGTAGATTTCCGACAGATTGTCGAGGGCCCGGCGACTCTGTTCGTTAAGGGCCAGGTCATAAGCACTCTTCAACATTGCCTCGCCGCCATTGAGCAGTGGCAGCTTTTTCAAAACGGCCTTCGCGTTGTCCGAAAGCCCCAATTGGTCTACCAGCGTTTCCAGTTCCACCAGGTTGCGCTGTTCCATGGCTGCCTTGAGCTTGTCTTTGGCTTCAGCCGGTAACTGATATTGCTCCATGATGCCGTTAAGGAATTCCACCTGTCCCAGGCAAATTTGAAAATCTTTGAGGCCCGAGCGCAGCAGTCCCTGAATGGCCAGAGATAAAATCTCGGCATCGGCAAAGGCACTGGTGCTGCCCATTAGTTCGACACCAGCCTGATGGAACTCGCACTGACGCCCCATCTGGGTCTGCTCCTGACGGAAAACGCTGCTGATGTAGGAAAGTTTCATGGGCAGCGGATAATCCTTCAATCGGCTGCTCACCAAACGGGCAATGGGCGTAGTCATTTCATGCCGCAGCGCCAACGTTCGGTTGTCCTTATCAAAGAGCTTAAACAGATGGTCCTGAAGATTGGAATTGCTGCCCAGCGTAAGATTGTCCAGGTATTCAATGGTTGGGGTGACAACTTCCTCATATCCCCATTCGGCAAAGAGTTCGGCTAGTTTTGTTTCGATAGCGCGCTTATCGGCTGCTTCGCTTGGCAGAAAATCGCGGGTACCATAAGGGATTTCCAAAACATTCGTATCTTTTTCCATCGGTTCTTCGCTCCTTATACTTATCTTCCTGCGGGATTACTCAGATTTGGGCAGTCGTTCCAACACGGTCTTATAACCGTCGGCACCGTAATTAAGACACCGTTTGACACGACTAATAGTCGCCGTACTGGCGCCAGTCTGTTCGACAATCTCATCATAGGTGTGGCCTGCCTTGAGCATTCGCGCCACTTCTAATCGCTGTGACATTGATTTCAATTCGCTGATGGTACAAATATCTTCAAAGAACTGATAGCACTCATCGATATTATTCAGCGAGAGAACTGCCTGACAAAGCTGGTCATTCAGCTTGTCCTTCAGTTTTGGATTTACCATGATAATATCCTCCTGTTGTTCTTTCCGTCTTTATCCCTTTAGTTTGTGAAATTACCTGTCATTATAACATAGGCCATGAAAAAAAGAAAGCCCTTTGTCATTACAATTTTATGACAAAGGGCAAAATATCGTTTCATTTTATAGATGTTGTATCATTTTGTCTTTTTGTTAAAGACAATTAACCACCAATTGCAAACTTCAGCGTTGTCGTCATGCCGGGCTTAAGCGTAAAACTCAAACCTGACGGCAAAGAAATCCGAACCGTAACGCGGCTGTCACCATCGGCATCAGCCTGTTCCCCGCTTTCATCATTTGACGGCTCAACAATATCTTTTACCGACCCTTGCAGCTTGTGCATATCGAGTTCGTAAGCGGCAAACTGTCCAAGCCGGATGTTCTTGGCCTGTTCCGGCGTTACCTTGGCTTCGACCCAGGCATTTTCCGGGTCCATCAGATTGACAACCACCTGATCGGCTTTTACCTCGGCGCCTTCGGCGATATCATCGATGAGCATAACGGTTCCTGCCGTCGGGGCTAAAATGTCGGTAGCCTGCTGCGCCTCTTTGGCATTATCCAATGCTGCCTGGGCAACCTGTACCTGCATTTCTGCCTGCTTGATGATATCGGGATTCTGCGGAGCCGTTGGTGCAACCTGAGCTGGCGATGGCGTGGGAACCGACGGCGTTGCCGGAATCGATGCTGCAGCCTGGGCGGCATTTAACTCCGACTGAACGCTTTGAATTTCCCTACGCGCATAGGCATCGGGATTTGCCTGCATCTTCGCGAGCTTTGCCCGCAGTCTTGCGACCTCACGCTGGGCACTGGCACTATAGGACGGCGCACTTGGTGCCGGTGCCTGCGGTGCGGCCGGCAGCGTCATCGTCGCCCCTTTTTTGAGCTGCTCCAAACTTTGCTGGGCCATTTTGACATTCTGCTCGAGCTGCTGGATCTGCTCGTCGGTGATGCTTGATTCCATGCGGGCGATTACATCGCCCGCTTCGACATGGTCGCCATCGCTTACGACGATTTCCGTAATCTTGCCGGGCGATTTTGCCTTTGCCTGTACGATGTCACCCGTAACCTGTGCATCGTAAATGGTCAGCGTCTTGTTGTGATGCTGATAAAAGTAAACGCCAGTGCTGACAATAAGCGCCAAGAGCACCAAGCCAATGAGTCCATAACGGATAATTTTATTTGCCTTGTTTGTAATATCGACTTCCATTGCCGGAACCTCCTTTGCAAAGTAAGAACGACTCCCTCAATAATGAGGGAGTCTGTTCACTTATATGTTGGTTTAACCGAGCTGGCTCTCAATTACTTCCAGTGCTTTATCAAAAGCTTTCGGCAATGCCTCGGCATTCTTACCGCCTGCCTGAGCCATATCCGGACGGCCGCCGCCGCCGCCACCGACGGTCTGCGCAGCTTCCTTAATGATTTTGCCGGCATGGATGCCCTTGGCAACGGCAGCTTTATCTGCTTTGACAACGAGGTTGACTTTGCCGTCATTCGCACAAGCCAGAACGACAACACTCGGCGATTCGACCTTGGAGCTGGTCATATCGGCAACGTCACGAAGTTCATCCATGCTGGAAACGCTGGATTTACCGCAGACGACATTGACGTCTTTGACCGTCTTGAGGCCTGCCAGCAGATTCTGCGCATCGGCTTTTTCGCGCATTTCGGCAACTTCGGCGAGCTGTTTGCTCATTTCCTTGCTTTCAGCCTGTACCTTTTCAATCTGAGCCGGTACTTCTTCCTCTTTCGTCTTGAGGAGCGAAGCGGCATTAGCCAGGATGGCCATCTTATCGTTGACATAGTCAAGCGCAGCTTTACCCGTGATAGCCTCAATGCGGCGAACGCCCGAAGCTACACCAGATTCGCTGACAATCTTGAACATGCCGACCTGGCCAACGTTCTTGACATGCGAACCGGCGCAAAGCTCCATCGAGAAGCCCGGAACTTTGACAACGCGGACGACGTCACCGTATTTCTCGGAGAACAGTGCCATTGCGCCAGCCTCTTTGGCTTCGTCAATGCTCATATGGGAAATCTCAACATCCTGGCCTTTAAGGATTACGCTGTTGACAAGTTCTTCGACATCGGCGAGCTGCTGAGCCGTCACCGGTTCAAAGTTCGTGAAGTCGAAGCGCAGGCGCTCCGGCGTAACGGACGAACCAGCCTGATTGACCTGATCGCCGACAACCTGCTTGAGGGCAGCCTGCAAGAGATGCGTAGCCGTATGGTTGCGGGCCGAAGCCAGTTTCTTGACCTGGTCGACTTCAATCTTGACCGTTTCGCCGACTTTAAGCTGGCCTTCTTCTACGTATGCTTCATGATAGACCGTGCCATCCGGCAGCTTCTTGGCATTGACTGCCTTGATGCGGCCAAATTCACTGAGGAACAGGCCCTCATCGCCCACCTGTCCGCCGCCTTCAGCATAGAAGGGTGTCTTGTCGAGAATGATACCAGCCTCTTCGCCATCGGTAATCTCATCGACGAGAACGCCGTCTTTCCAGATAGCGACGACTTTGCCTTCCGCAGCCGTTTCATCGACTACGAGTTTGCTGACATCGATGCTCGAAAGATCCGGTACGGCTACGCGGGTGTTTTCTGCACGGGCGTTGCGGGCACGGGTGCGCTGCTCTTCCATAGCCTTCTCAAAGCCCTCTTTGTCGAGGTCCAAGCCATTTTCGTGCAGGATTTCTTCCGTAAGCTCCCAAGGGAAGCCAAAGGTATCGTAGAGTTTGAAAACAACTTCGCCAGCCAGTGCCTTTTTGCCAGCTGCTTTAACGGTTTCGATTTCCCCGTTAAGAAGTTCCATACCCTGGTTCAGCGTAGCAGCAAAGCGGTCTTCCTCGATGCTGATAACCTTTTTGATGTAATCGGCTTTGTTAACGAGTTCCTCAAAGTCTTTGGCACCGCGGTAGATGTTGACAGCGGCGTCAACAGCACCTTCGAGGAATTTGTCCTTGATGCCGAGCATGCGGCCATGACGGATTGCACGGCGCAGAATACGGCGCAGGACATAACCACGGCCCTCGTTCGACGGCAGGATGCCATCCATAATCATGATAGCCATGGAACGTGCATGGTCAGCGATAACCTTCAAGGATACGTCTTTTTCGGCATCATCGCCATAGGCAACACCAGAAACCTTCGACGTGTATTCGATAATCGGGTAGAGAAGGTCCGTTTCGAAGTTGGTCTTCTTGTTCTGAACAACCGAAGCCAGACGCTCAAGGCCGCAGCCCGTATCAATGTTCTTATGCGCGAGGTTATCGTAAGAACCATCTTCCTGTTTGTCATACTGCGTGAATACGAGGTTCCAGATTTCCAAATAACGGTCGCAGTCGCAGCCGACAGCGCAATCCGGCGAACCGCAGCCGCGATCTTCGCCGAGGTCAATGTAAATCTCGGAGTCCGGACCGCAGGGACCAGGGCCGATTTCCCAGAAGTTGTCATCAAGTTTTACGATGTGATCCTGGGGGAATCCCGGCTGGGATTTCCAGATTTCGATAGCCTCATCATCGTCCGGATAAACCGTTACCCAAAGCTTATCCTTCGGCAGCTCCACAACTTCCGTCAGGAACTCCCATGCCCAAGGGATAGCTTCACCTTTGAAGTAATCACCAAACGAGAAGTTACCCAACATCTCGAAGAAAGTCTGGTGACGCGCCGTACGGCCTACGTTTTCGATATCACCGGTACGCACACAGCGCTGACTCGTGGTGACACGGGTACGAGGCGGCTTCATTTTGCCCGTAAAGAAGGGCTTCAACGGAGCCATGCCGGCACCAATCAGCAGCAGCGTCGGGTCATCCTTCGGAATCAGCGAAAAGCTCGGCAGGCGCAGATGGCCTTTTTTCTCGGAAAAGAACTGCAGATAAGCTTCGCGCAGTTCATTACCACTCATGTACTTCAAAAAAATCTACCCCCATATAGGTATTTTCAGCAGTGATTGTTCACTGTTGTATTTTAACAATATCTAGCTAAATATTTTAGCACAAATTCATGCGCTTGTGAAACGTTTTATTTCCATCCAAGGATGGAGGCCACCTTATCTTTTAAGAATTCGGCAATTTTTTGATGACCTTTGTCTATGGGATGTGTATCATCCCCAGCAAAATCATCAGCAGACAGTAAAGGCTCCTTATCGTTTACGGGGATGAAATAGAGCTGCTGCTCCCCAGCTGCTTTTAACTCCTGCACTGCGTTGGCCTCCCATTTGGCGCAGTTTGTGCCGATAATAGAAGGGATCGGCGCCACACAGATAATCGGCTTTCCAGGATTCATATACCGTATTTCCTGCAAGAGATTGCGATAGCCCGCCTCAAAATAATAGCGGCCCGGCGGCTCATGATTCAACGAAAAATCATTGGTGCCAATGGAAACGATGACCGCATCCACTGGGAACTTCCGGCTGTCCCAAAAGGGATTGTAATCCCCAGGATTTTTCGTCTCGCAAAAAGTCCGAACATAGCGCCCCGCCGTGTGAAGTTCCGTTTTGGGGTCTTTTTCGCGATAATTGAGGACTACCCCTTCCCCCGACCGGGCCAGGATGCTGTAGTCTGCCCCCAGCATGCGGGAAAGGATTGGCCCATAGGCCTGATTGTTATCCTCTTTGTCGTGATATTTCCCCGGCTGCCAACGATCGTTAAAGGCCCCGGCGGTAATGGAATCTCCCACGAACTCCAGCCGCCGATTTTTTAGGTTATCGGGAGCTAACAGCTTGGCCCTTCTGTCCAACGTAAAGCCCCCAAAGGTGCTAAGGCCCACCTCCCCTTCGGTAGAGCGCACCAGTAACACCTTATGAGCTCCCTTGGAAAGATTCTGCGCCAGGAGGGTGTCTTCCCCTTCGGCCTTAAACCGTCGAAAGGGGCCATCGTCAATGCTAACCCGCCACCAAACCTCCTGGCTGCCGCCAAGATCAGCCTTGAGGCTGGTTCCCGTGAAGTTTGCCTTGATGTAAACGGCCCCCTGTCCAGTGACCACCTCACCTGCCTGCTTATCCCAGCGGCCAAAGTATTGGATATTTGGCGAATCAGCCGGAATACTTGCCGCACTGGCCCAAGATGCCGATAATACTCCAGCAGCCATAACAGCGCTTACGACCTTCCCCATCATCGGCTGAGAATATTTGCCATGAAAAACCATCGATTATTATTCATTCCTTACCTTGTTAGATTCTTACTGCAGGCTGGCAGCTGCCTCTTTGGCCTGTTCCGTCGTCATGAGGATTTCCCGCGGCTTACTGCCCATATTGGGGCCGACGATATGGAGTTCCTCCATGGTATCGATAAGCCGGGCTGCCCGGGTGTAGCCGATGTGGAACCGGCGCTGGATGCTAGAAGACGATGCCTGCCCCGTGGACATGACGAGATTAACGGCATCCAGCAGCAGTTCATCGACTTTTGGCCCCTTATTGCCACCGCCTTCTTCCTCGGCGGCCTGTTCGGCCATAGCCTGTTCCGTAAAGGCAACGATTTCCTCATTTGTCTCCATTTCCTGCCCCTGGGAGCGAATAAATTCCAAGAGACCTTCGACTTCGTCGTCGCTGATGAAGGCACCTTGAACGCGGCGAGGTTTAGAGGCCCCCACCGGGTAAAAGAGCATATCGCCCTTGCCCAACAGTTTTTCGGCACCACTGCGGTCAAGAATCGTCCGGGAGTCAATCTGACTCGATACGGCAAAGGATATCCGGGACGGGATGTTAGCCTTGATAATACCGGTGATGACATCCACCGATGGACGCTGGGTTGCCAAAACCATGTGGATGCCCGCCGCGCGGGCCTTCTGGGCCAGACGGCAGATGGCGTCCTCCACATCATGGGGCGCCACCATCATAAGGTCCGCGAGCTCGTCAATGATGATGACGATGGCCGGCATTTTATCCTCCGGGAATTTTTTATTGTAGGTTTCCATATTGCGGACATTGTTTTCCGCAAAGCGGGAATAACGCTTCTCCATTTCCTGAACCGACCAGTTAAGAACCGAAGCGGCTTTCTTCGGGTCCGTTACCACCGGCACCATCAGATGAGGAATACCGTTATAGCCCGAAAGCTCAACCATCTTGGGGTCAACGAGGATGAATTTTACCTCGTCGGGTTTTGCCTTAAACAGAATGCTGGTAATCAGCGTGTTGATGCAGACCGATTTACCGGAACCGGTGGCTCCAGCCACCAAAAGATGCGGCATCTTGCCCAGGTCGGCAAAGATAGCCTGTCCGCCGATATCCATCCCCAGGCCAACCGTCAGCCGGGATTTCGCCGAATCAAACTTGGGGCTTTCGAGGACCTCGCGAAGCTGAACCCCTTCCAGTTCCTTATTCGGCACCTCAATGCCGATGGCGGATTTACCCGGAATCTGCTCGATGCGTACCGATGAGGCCGCCAGGCGCAGGGCAATATCGTCAGCAAGATTGGTAATCTTGCTGACTTTGACGCCCGGCGCCGGTTCCAGTTCATAGCGGGTAACCGCCGGGCCGTGGCAGGCATTGATGATATTGGCCTTAACTTTAAAATCCGCCAAGGTCTGCTGTAAGGTTACGGCATTATCCGCAATTTCCCGCTCCAAGGCGGCGTTTTTCTTTTTCGCATGCTTGGACAGCAGCTCCGTGATTTTCGGCAGTTCATAGGGCTTTTGGATAACCTTAGCCGCATTTTCCGCTTCCTTGGCGGCAGCTTCAGAACCATCGAGAATCGCTGCCGCCGGCCGAATCGGCGCAATTTCCCCATACTCTGGCATAGGGGTCGGATTCTTTTTCATCGGCTTTGGCGATGGCGCCACCACCGGAGCCGTCTTGGGAACCACCACATGATTAGCCGGTACTTCCGGCTCGTCATCGTTTCCGCGGCCATACTCAATGGTAAATTGCGGCTTTTGCTCCGCCGCTGGCGTAACGGGTTCTTTGCTTACGTTCTCTGTCACTGGTTCGTCTGGCTCTAGACCATAGCGAACTTCCTCCGCAGCAGTCTCTGCTGGCGCAGCCGCTTCCTTGAGCTCTGCAAACCGCTTATCGTTTTCCTGATTGTAAAAGGAATTTTTGACCTTCTCTTTTACGGCATCCACGACCCGCTCTTCCATGCGGCCGCTGACGTCAGCTACTTTTTCATAGGCAACCGAAACCGCCTCACCGGCAGCATTGGCCCCTTTGGCCGCCGTCTCCTGGGTTTTCAGCAGTCCCGCCGCCAGTGACCAGGTCGTGGATAGCAAAATAGAACCGATGGTACCGGCCCCCAGCAAGATAATGGAGCCGTCTACCCCAAAGAATTTGCGCAGGACAAACAAAAAGCCGCCACCCGCCAGGCCGCCGCCACGAGGCAGATTATCCGGCATGATTTCCTGGCCAGCAGGAATGACGCAATGATGCCAGATTGCCAGCAGGGACAAAAACAAGAGCCCCAAGCCGAAAAAGCGCGGCGAATAGACCAAACCATGATGTTTGGCCATATACTGATAGCCAATCAGCAGAATCAACAGCGATATGACAATCGCGCCTACACCAAACAGATAGTGCAGGACTTTGGCAAAATATACCCCGACAAAGCCGACATTTAGCCCGAACAAGCCGCAGATTGAAATGAGACCAATGGCCACAAAGGCAAGGCCTGCCAGTTCGTACTTACGGCCCGGATTGGAACTCACCACTGCAGTTTTTTTCGCTGCAGTTTTGCGGCGGCGCGTTGTCTTCCGTTCCGTTGTCTTCTTTTTCAAGGGATCACCTCTTTCTTTCCAAACAAATACAAAAGGAATGCCTTCCCAAAAGAGAAGGCAGCTCCTGACAAATTATTATTTTGTGATGCGGTCTGCGCAGCGCTGTGCTTCAAAGAGGATGCGTTCCTCATCGAGGGTTTTGAGCTCATGTTTTTCCATGAGGATCCTGCCATCGACGATGACCGTATCCACCGCGCTGGCATTGGCCGAATAAACCAGCAGCGATACCGGATTATTCCGGGGACACCAAGCCGGCCCCTGCATATTCAAGAGGGTGATATCTGCCTTATAGCCTTGTTCCAGGCGGCCGATATCCGAAATGCCGACGGCCTTGCCGCCAAACTCTGTTCCCATCTGCAGCGCCGTAAAGGCCGGCACTGCCAATGGGTCGGATTCGTTGACCTTATGGAGCATTGCCGCTAAGTTTACTTCTTCCAGCATGTCGAGATTGTTGTTGGAAGATGCGCCGTCCGTGCCTAATGCCGTTACAATGCCCTCTTTCAACAGCCGCGGTACCGGAGCCACACCACTGGCCAGCTTCATGTTGCTGCCAGGATTATGGGCAACGCGGATGTTATGCTTCTTGATGATGGAAAAATCGCTGTCATCCAAATGAACGCAATGAGCCGCCAAAACGCCCTTGCCATCAAAGAGTCCAGTCTTTTCCACCCAAGTAAAGGGACGCTCGCCGTATTCCTTTAAGGAACCATTGATTTCATCCATCGTCTCATGCATGTGAATGTGAATTTCTGCTCCCAGATCCCGGGCAGCTGCTGCCACCTTCTCTAAGAATTTTGGTGGGCAGGTATAGGGCGCATGGGGGCCAAACATGACCTTCAACCGGCCATCGGCAGCGCCATTATACTGGCGGAACAAGTCCACATTTTCCTGGATTTTCTGCTCTCCATCCGGCGCAACGCCGATGATGCCCCGAGAAAGGACGCCGCGAAGGCCGGCGTCAATGGTCGCCTCTGCCACCCGCTCCATCCAAGGGCCATACATATCGGCATAGGTTGTCGTACCCGTGCGCAACATTTCGAGCATGGCCAGCATAGCACCCCAGTAAATATCCTCATCCTTCATCTTAGCCTCAGCAGGCCAGATTTCCTTATTGAGCCAATCCATCAGGGCCATGTCATCGGCATAGCTTCGCAATAGCGTCATGGACGCATGGGTATGCGCATTGACAAAGCCTGGGATTGCCAAATGATTGGTTCCATCAATCACCCTGGCCGGGCGGAAATCTTCAGGGACTTCTCCCAGGCCAGCAATCTGATTTTTGTCAATCATAATGTTGGTCACCGGCGTGCTGCCATCTGGCAATACCGCTGTGACGTTTTTAATGAGCATCTTCATGTCTCTAACTCCATTCCTATTTTATCCCTTCATCAGGGGAATTATTCCAGATTCAGATAAGCCCGCTGCTCCGGCGTCAGGACATCAATAGTCACGCCCAAGGCCTTGAGTTTGCGCTCTGCAATCTTCGTATTGATTTCTTCCGGCATCAAGTAGACATCCGGTTTCAGGTCCTTACCGTGCTCCAACAGGTGCACGGCCGAGAAAAACTGTACCGCAAAGGACAGGTCCATGATTTCAGCGGGATGTCCATCCCCTGCCGCCAGATTGACCAAACGGCCTTCCGCCAGCAGATAAAGCTTGCGACCATCGGCCATCTTGAACTCTTCGATGCTGTTGCGAACGGTACGACGCGAAACCGAAGCCTTCTCCAGCTCCGGAATGTTAATCTCGCAGTCAAAATGACCGGAATTTGCCATCATCGCCCCGTTTTTCATAACGGCAAAGTGGCGGTCACGAATGACATCCTTATCACCGGTAAGGGTCAGGAAGATATCTCCAATCTTGGCCGCTTCATCCATGGGCATGACCCGGAACCCGTCAAAGACCGCTTCAATGGCTTTAATGGGGTCAACTTCCGTGATAATGACGTTAGCCCCCAGGCCCCGAGCGCGCATAGCACCGCCTTTGCCGCACCAGCCATACCCGGAAATGACCACATTCTTGCCCGCAATGACGAGGTTCGTGGTACGCATGATGCCATCCCAGGTGCTTTGGCCCGTTCCATAGCGATTGTCAAACAGGAACTTCATATAAGCATCGTTGGCAGCAATCATCGGAAATTCCAGTTTTCCCTCTTTGGCCAAACCGCGGAGGCGATGAACCCCCGTCGTGGTCTCTTCGGAACCACCGATGATATTGCCTAAGAGTTCCCGGCGTTTCGTGTGCAGCAGATGAACCAGGTCCCCGCCATCATCAATGATGATATCCGGCTGGATATCCAGTGCCTTATCGATAAAGGTGAAGTATTCCTCATCGGTGCATCCATGCCAAGCGAAGACATTGAGACCATCTTCCACCAAGGCTGCCGCAATGTCATCCTGGGTGGAAAGGGGATTGCTGCCCGTAATCGCCACTTCAGCCCCTGCGTGCTTGAAGATTTCTGCCATATAAGCCGTCTTGGCCTCAAGGTGCAGGGTAATGACCATTTTCTTGCCAGCGAAGGGTTTCGATTTCGAAAACTCTTCGTCAATAGCCGCCATAACCGGCATGAAATTCTTTACCCATTCAATCTTGTCATGGCCCGACGGAGCCAGCTTAATATCACGAATCATGGATTCCATAGAAATACCTCCCCCAATAGCACGTTAATCTAATTCATTTTATCACGAAAACCTGTTTGCCGCCACTTATTTTTCCAACCATTCATCCAGTTCCACATAATCGGTGAGATCGGTAATCAGCGGCGTGATGGAGATATACCCCGACTCAATGGCAAAGATATCCGTAGCGTTTCCTTTATCGGTATCATAGATTTCTCCCGAAATGGTATAGAAAACATGACCGCCCTTTTCCTCCCGGTTAAAGGCATTGATATAGTCACGTTTTCCCTGCCGCCCAAATACATATTGAGCCTTACCGTCTTTAAGCTGCTTGGGAAAATTGACATTATAAAAGAAGGGCTTACCCTTTTGACAAGAGAGCTTTGACAAGTCAGCGGCAAAAATTTCCGCTACTTCATCGTAGGACAAACTGCTGTCGATATCCACTGACAGGGCAATGGCGGAAATGTCATGAAGGAAGCCTTCCATGGCAGCCCCCACCGTTCCCGAGTAGAGGATATCCGTCGCTAAATTGGCGCCGTGATTGATTCCCGAAACCACCAAGTCCGGCTTATTGTCACCAGCTATCGCCTCCAAGTAAATCTTGACGCTGTCCGTGGGCGTGCCATCCACCGCAATTGCAGGAATACCATAAGTATCTTCGAGACGACTGTTGTGTTTCACTTCCATCGGCGTGCCTACCGTCAAGGCATGGGCCATGCCGCTTTGCTGATACATCGGTGCCGAAACGATTACTTCATGCTCCTTATGAAGGGCACGCACCAAAGCCTCAATGCCCTGGGCTTCAATACCGTCGTCGTTGGATAAAAGGATACGCAAAAGTCTTTCCTCCTTATGAATGCAAAAAAGCTGCCCATCGCGGGCAGCTATAAATCTCAATGGTGACCCACCACGGAATCGAACCGTGAACCTACTGATTAAGAGTCAGTTGCTCTGCCAGTTGAGCTAGTGAGTCATTCCTTCTAATGGACCAATTGGCCCCGTCCTTCAAGGACAAATAATACTATACGCTTCTTTTTTTGACTTGTCAACATTTTTCTAACAATTTGTCGAAACGTCATCCTTCAGAAACTTCTTGGGCCAATGCTGCAAAATCTTGGAAATGACATAATCCGAAGCTGACGTCAACAGCATCCAGCTAAGAACAACAAAGTTGACCGAAGCTGCCCCCACAGCAATATCGGTAACCCAATGGGCGCCGGACATAATGCGCGGCAGAGAAAAGACCAACACAACGGCGGCACTCTTTAAAAAGGCCCGCCAGCCAAAATACCGGAACATGAAAAACGAAAAGATAAGCAAAAACATACCATGATCGCCAGGGAAACTCGAAGAGGACCAATCCTTGGCCGGCCAGCCAGAAAGTTCCGATACCCGCAACACATTTTCTCCCATCTGTGTAAAAAATTTCGAGGCACTAGCACGCTCCATATTGAGGAACAGGTCAAACTGTTTGGCGATAACAGCCGTAAGCAGCATCGTCACCCCCATGGCCAGCATCCAACGCTTGCCTTTGATATCCTGGTTGCGGTAATAGCTGTAAAAGATTCCCAACATAAACAAAAAGGCCACCACATCAAAGGGGCGCAGATTGGTAAAGGCCACCAAATAAAGGAATGCCTTACTCTGCCCCAGCAGATGATTGAAAAAGAAAAAGACGCCTTTATCCAGTTCAAACCAAAAACCACTGTTGCCCGGCAGATACCAGCTCAAAAACAAAGCGATACCGATGGCATTCAAGACTAGGATTTTTTTTAGATGATTCATACGATTCCCTCCTATAGGTATAAGATGATACCATAGCTTTTCTCTCATTTCAAGTACATAGGTTCCAGTTCTACTACAATAGAACTTGTATTCGATTCAGTTTTCTGGTAAGATGAAAAAACAAAGGAAAGGAGGCGCACCATGACTGCCCCATCGTATTTTGTCGCCATCGACCTCAAGTCGTTCTACGCATCGGTGGAATGCCGCGACCGAGAACTTGATCCCCTCGATACCAATCTCGTGGTGGCTGATGCCTCGCGAACCAACAAAACCATCTGCCTGGCCGTGTCCCCTTCATTAAAAGCCTACGGCATTCCCGGACGGGCCCGGCTCTTTGAAGTGGTGCAAGCAGTAGCCCACGCGAATCAAAAGCGGCTGGCCTTTGCTCCCCGCCATCGCTTTTGTGGAAAAACCGCTAAGGCTAGTGACCTCGCCACCCATCCTGAACTTGCCATTGACTATCACACTGCCGTCCCCCGCATGGCCCGTTATCTAGAGGTCAGCACCCAAATCTATCAAATCTACCTGCGCTACATCGCCCCGGAAGACATCCATGTCTATTCCATCGATGAAGTATTTTTAGACGTCACCCATTATCTAAAGACCTATCAACTGACTGCCCGAGAACTGACCCAAAAACTAATCGACGAAGTCTATGCTGAAACCGGCATCACCGCCACCGCTGGCATTGCCCCCAATCTCTACCTCTGCAAGGTGGCCATGGATATCGTCGCCAAGCATCTGCCAGCCGATGATAACGGCGTTCGCATTGCCGAAATCGATGAAAAGCGCTATCGCCAACTGCTTTGGAACCATCGGCCCCTTACTGATTTTTGGCGCGTTGGCCGGGGCTATGCCAAAAAACTCGAGCAGCATGGGCTCTACACCATGGGGGATATTGCCCGCTGCTCGTTAGGCAAAGCCACGGATTTTCATAACGAAGAACTGCTCTACCGTCTCTTTGGCGTTAATGCAGAGCTGCTCATCGACCATGCCTGGGGGTATGAGCCCTGCACCATGGCCGCCATCAAGGCCTATAAGCCAGCGGCTACCAGCATCGGCTCCGGTCAGGTGCTCCAAAGCCCCTATCCCTACGATAAGGCCGCCCTGGTGGCCTGGGAAATGACGGACCTTTTGGTCCTGGAACTGGTGGATAAGAAATTATTGACCAGTCAACTCATCCTTGACGTGGGCTATGATATTGAAAATACGCACAAAAACTATCGCGGCCCGCTGCACCGTGACCACTATGGCCGCATGGTGCCAAAGCCAGCCCACAGCAGCAGGCAGTTTGCCACTCCTACTGCCTCATCCGCACTGCTGTTAAAGACCGTTCAGGATCTCTTTGCCGCCATTGTGGATAAAGATCTATTGGTGCGCCGCCTGACCATTACCTTTGGCGACACCATTTCCCAAGCCGCCTATCAAACCGCACCGCCACCAGCAGAACTTGACTTATTTGCCGAACCGGAAAAACCAGAACTTAATCAGTCAACTGTCAAAGAAGCTTCCATCCAGCAGACCATCGTCGCCCTCAAGAAACGCTTTGGCAAAAATGCCATCTTAAAGGGCGCCAACCTGCAGGAAGGAGCCACCACCATCAGCCGCAACAATCAGATTGGAGGTCATCGGGCATGAAGGAACATCATCCCCAAAACTACGACGATATCATTAACCTTCCCCACCATATCTCCAGCTCTCATCCCCCCATGCCGCTTGCCAAGCGCGCCGCACAGTTTTCCCCCTTTGCAGCGCTGACGGGTTACGAAGAGGCCGTGCGGGAAAGCGCCCGCGTTACCCTGCCGCCTCCAAACCTTGCCGACGACGAACTAGAACTCTTAAACCGCCAGCTCCAGCAGGTTCTCGCCAGTCCAGCGCACCAGGCGGCCATTACTTATTTTGTGGCCGATTCATACAAAGACGGCGGCCGCTATGAAACGCGAACCGCCGTCATCAAAAAGCTCGATAACCCGCGCCAGCAATTATTGCTAACCGATGGCACAGGTATCGACCTTATTCATATTGTCCGCATCCAGCCCGTATGAGCTGGATGTTTTTTTAGCGATATTGCAAATCGCGGTTGCCGTTCCGGACTTCTTCCGAAACCGGCAGGCTTGCCTCATAGCGGCGGATGATGACCGTCGTCGTCATGACACCAGCCAGCAGGATGATTGCCGCCAGCAAGATGACCCGCATGGTGGAATTATCCGAATCGCTGTCGCCATCAAACAGACCGCCAAGACCTTCCTGCACCATATCGAGGGCCGGGCCAAAGCTCTGAATGGCGTTATAGGTGTTATAGGCCTGAGCGAAGGTATTCCAGCCGGCAACACCAAGATTCATCAACGATTTTTCCCGGGCAAAGTTTATCCAGGACTGAATCGTGATGATGATGCCCGAGCCGATGGCCGGCACGATGATCATCAAATAGATGAGACTGGACAATACGCCGAGCATGCTGGCGGGCAGATACCCCGTCGATACGGCAATATAGGAAACGACAATCCCGTAGACGAAGGTAAAACCCACCGCCGACTGGATGGCACCACACCATGCCAGCAGGCGAATCCAGCCGCCAACGGCCTTGGACTCCGCCCAGATGCGCCCGACGTTCCGGGCATTCATAAAGCTGATGACCAGATTGAGGATCATCACACCAATCAACATAGCCATAAAAATTCCTCCCTTAATCATAAAATGACAATTGCTCTTTATTATTACACAGGTTTATTATAAAACGATTATGAAATCTTTTCCAATTTAGCCTTAAAGGAGATTTCCCTTGGCGTATCGATGTCAGCAAACTTTATTCGATAAGCTCCCTTGTCGCTATTTATGGAAAGTATCTCCCCTTCCCCCATGATGCGGTGCAGTACCTTGTCCCCCTTGACAAAGACCGCCTTTTTCGGGGCATTAGCCTGGGCCATGCGCCTATCCATGTCCCGGATATAATCTTTGGCATCCTGACGGGTAAGCACAGAAATAGGCTGGGAAAATTCCAACAGTTTATCGTCAAGCTCCAACAGGAACCGTGAGGGATACCGCAGGGATGCATCGAAGTTGAGCCCTGACGCCGCGGACAGATAGAGCCGCTTCTGGGCGCGGGTCACGGCGACGAATGCCAGCCGCCGTTCCTCTTCCATCCCCTGCTGAGTTCGCGTCTTCCGCGAGGGGAAGATTCCTTCGTTAAGGCCGCAGAGAAACACATAGGGAAACTCCAGGCCCTTGGCCGCATGAACGGTCATCAGCTTCACCTTATCTCCCGTTTCTGCCGTATCGCTGTTGGCCAAGAGAGCCACCCGAGAAAGATAATCCTCCAGCATCGCCTCTTCGCCGCAGGAAGTCTCGTATTCGTAAACGGCCTGCTTGAGCTCGGCTAAATTATCGAGCCGCTCCTGACTGCCCTCGGTGCGCAGCATGGCTTCATAGCCGCTGGCATCAAGCAGTGCCGCCAGGACCTCCGACACTGGGCGGCCGTTATAGGACGAGGCATATTCCTCGATGAGTTCCACAAAAGCTCCCGCCTTAGTCCCCTTAAGGAGCTCGTGTTCAAGATTTTTCTTCAAAGCCTCGTAGAGACTGCAAGCATTTTGCGCGGCATACTCCTGCAAAAACGCCATGCGGCGCTCGCCGAGGTTGCGTTTGGGGAGATTAGCAATGCGCAGGAACGACAAATCGTCGCGATAGGCAATCATGCGCAGATAAGATAGCGCATCCTTGATTTCCTTGCGGTCAAAGAAATGGATACCGCTGTAGAGCGTATAGGGAAGTTCTGCCTGCAGGAAGACTTCTTCTAGGGAACGGGTCAGATAATGGGCGCGATAAAGGACGGCAATCTGGTGGTAGGGCACGCCCTGTTCATGGAGCTTTGCAATCTCCTGGGCAATCCACTTAGCTTCCTGTTCCGGAGAATCGTTGCTGGCACAGAGCACACTTTCCCCATTGGAAAGCGTCGGGCGCAGGTCCTTTTCAATGCGGTTGCGGTTATGAGCAATGAGGTCATTGGCCACCGCTAAGATTTCCGGCGTCGAGCGATAATTTTCCATCATGTAGATGGTCTTAGTGGGCAAAAACTCCTGGTCAAAATCCAGCAGATAACGGATATTAGCCCCGCGCCAGGTGTAGATGGTCTGATCGGGATCCCCCACCACAAAGAGATTCTTATGATAGCCACAGAGTATCTTCATAAGCCGGTATTGGAGCTCATCGATATCCTGAAACTCATCAATCATGATGTATTCAAGCCGCTGCTGCCATTTGAGCCGCAGTTCTTCCTTCTGCTCGAAGATGTAGAGGGTGAACTTGATGAGATCGTTGTAGTCAAGGCCAAAGCATTTCTTTTCCTGGTATAGATACCCATAGAAAATAATATCCGCAGGCTCCACGGCGCCCTCGTATTTTTCCTTGATCCCCTCTAGGGACATGGCAATCATATCCTCGTAATACTTAGGCTCCGTGAAGATCTTGCGTATCTCGATCATATCCCGGGCCTTGGCAAAGGTCATATCCCGCAGGGACAAATGCCGCTCCTCATAGACAATTTTGAGCATAGCATCAATATCGCTGTTGTCGAGCACCAGAAAACTTTTCGGATACTGCACCGCATGGCTGTCCTCTTGGAGCACCGAAACGCAAAAGCCATGGAAGGTGTTGATATAACCCGTGTCATTATCTCCTGTCAGCAAGTGGATCCGCTTGCGCATTTCCGTTGCCGACTTATTGGTAAAGGTCACGCAAAGGATATTGCCCGGCATGATGCCAATCTCATTGACCAGATAGGCAAATCGCTGGCTAAGCGCCCGGGTCTTCCCCGAACCGGCTCCTGCCAGCACCCGCACGTAACCTTCCGTTGCCGTAACCGCCTCTAGCTGTGCCTTGTTAAGCCCGGCTAAAATATCAATTTCATTCTCCCCCATTACAGGCACCTCCCTTCTACTGCTTCAAAAGCCCCAGCACAATGCCAGGGCTTTGATTTTTACACTTCCGTTTGATGGCTGGCTTCAAGTTCTGCCAGCTCTTTGTCTCTTTCGTCTTTTGGTTGTTGTACTCGCAGGAACATGGCATCGCCAAAGCTGAAGAACCGATATTTCATCTCGACAGCCTTTTTATAGGCATCGAGGATGAACTTGCGACCGCCGAAGGCGCTGATGAGCATGATCAGCGTGGATTTCGGCAGGTGGAAATTCGTCACGATGCCATCGATAATCTTGAAATCATAGCCCGGATAGATGAAAATCTGGGTCCAGCCGCTCTTGCCGCTGATTTCGTTCATGCCATCTGCCGCAGATTCCAGCGTGCGGATGCTCGTGGTACCCACCGCGATGACACGGTGGCCGGCCTTTTTCGTATCCATAATGAGCTTGGCCGTCTCATCCGAGATGCGGTAGAACTCCTTATGCATATCATGCTTCTGGATGTCCTCGCAGTTTACCGGACGGAACGTCCCCAGGCCCACATGCAAGGTGACAAAGCCGAGATTTACCCCCATATCCTTGAGCTCCTGCATCTGCTCCTTGGTGAAGTGCAGGCCAGCCGTCGGTGCAGCGGCCGAGCCTTCCTCCCGGTTGTAAACCGTCTGATAGCGCTCCTTGTCCTCAAGTTTCTCATGGATATACGGCGGCAAAGGCGTCTCGCCGAGACGGTCGAGGATTTCCTCAAATACGCCATCGAACTTAAACTCAACAATGCGGCCGCCGAAATCCGTATGATCCGTGACCGTACAGGAGAGTTCGTCGCTGAAGTTGATGACATTGCCCGGCTTAGCCTTCTTGCCCGGTTTTACCAGCGTCTCCCAATGGGTGGCATCGAGACGGCGCAGCAGGAAGACCTCCACCTTGCCGCCCGTCTGGTCGCGATGACCGATAAGGCGGGCCGGCATAACGCGGGTATCGTTAAAGATCAGTGTATCCCCCGGCTCAAGATATTCCTTGAGGTCATAAAAATGCCGGTGGTCGATGGTCTTTTCCACCGGATCCAGCACCATCAGCCGGGAAGCATTGCGGGGCTCGATAGGAACCTGCGCAATGCGCTCTTCTGGTAAATCATAATCAAAATCTGAAAGTAATAACATAACCTTTTTCCTTCAATCTATCTTAATACAATTTTTTTAAGTCGGTACCTTGATAATAATGACCAAGAATCGCCGGATATTTATAGCCCTTCTCATCTGCCAGCGCTTTGGCTCCCCACTGGGAAAGGCCTAAGCCATGCCCCCAGCCATAGCCATGAATCATCACTACATTGCCCTTATACGTCATTTCAAACAGGGTACTCTTGAGGCCAAGCCAACTCCGAAGGTCATTGCCGCTGACCACAGCAGTACCCTTAGTGCCGATAAAGCGCACCTGGGCGGCACGTCCAGCCGACGTTCTGCCCGCCACCGTCTTGCCAAAGGAAATGGGTGGCAGCACCAAGGATTTTAACGTACCAATAACCTTGCCGTGCTTGGCCAGAACCGCCGTAAACTGTTCGGCAGAAATATTCTTATCCCAAGGATAGGATTGAGCATGCAATTCCTTTGCTGACCGCAAATAGGGAATCCTGCTCCCCCATACGTCTTCACTATTTTCCGTCATGCCACCGGAATCCGTATGAAAAAGGGCCTCAATAGGCCTACCAGCAAAGGTAAGTACTTCACCATGGGTTTCCTTGATTGCCGCGGAGCTGCGGGCCCGCTCAGCCCGGACGCCTTGATACTGCTGGCAATGGGTCGTCGCACAAAGATCATACCCATCCTTGCTATGACGTTTCCGATGGCTGAGGGCAAAGCTCCGAGCGGCAATAGCCTGCGCTTTGACGGCCTCCATATTCCACTCCGGTGGCATCTCCTCCGGCACTACGCCCTTTAAATACTCCTCAGTAGTCACGCGGTTGATGATGGTAAAGCCATTTCCCACCGGCAACAGGCGCACAGCTCCGCGGTAAGCCTTGCCATCAATGCGGCTGATTTGCGCGGCCAGCTGGCGTTCATCCTCGACAATAAAATCAATTCCCGCCGTACCAGCTGTCAGCTTTTTGCCAGCCACTAGGAAAGCTCCTTGATTCAAGGTAACAGGCAAAATCGCCCCTGCTGATTTTCTCGCCAGGATTTTCCCCGAGGTAACATCGCGAATAACGATAGCCGAATCAGAGGAAAGCTGTACCGACGTTGTGCCCTTTTGCAGTCCCACCAACAATTCCGGCTGCCAAGCAGCTTCAGCTACTGGTATAAAACCGCCAAGCAAAAAAACAGCCAATAGTATAAGCAAAAACTGACGAACCAAATAGCGAAGAAACGTATCGTTAATTCTCATTTCCCTGCTCCTTTTCCTTGCGAGCTTCTGCCTCAAGCCGGGCTCTTTTCTTGGCTTTATTCTCCTTGCGCCGCTGCTTGCGGATCGCCTTGCTGTACCGCTCCTCCTCGCTGAAGATGCAGCCACAGTAGGGCTGACGGTAAAGCTCCAGCTCATGGCTGATGTCGATGCCCTCCTGCCAACCCGGGCGGAAATCCTCGTAATAGAACTGCACACCATACTGCGCAGCAAAACGCTCCGCCGTGCGCTTCATCAGGTCATGCTGCTGATAGATGCTATAGAAAAGCGTCGACGTAAACGCATCAAAGCCATGTTCAGCCGCAAAGCGCGCCGCCTCCTCCAGCCGCCAGGTGTAGCACATGGTACAGCGGCCATTGGGCATTGCCTCCGCTGGCAACGCCCGTTTCAAGAAATCCCGCAGCCGGTAGTTCTCATCGGCATGGAATTCCATCTTGACCTTCTCGGCAAATTTCTTGGCTGTCTTGAGCCGGTTATCCCACTCCGTATAGGGATGGATATTCGGATTGAAGAAATACCCCACCGGCTCGATGCCATCTTCGCGCAGTTTCTTGACCGGATAGCACGAACAGGGCCCACAGCACATATGTAAAAGCAGTTTCATTTCCCTACTCCTTCATCTTTTCCTTGGACTGTCCTTCACTCGGGATAGGCAATCCCCATATGCTCGTAGCCAGCCCGGGTGACCACGCGGCCCCGGGGCGTGCGGTTGACAAAGCCCAGCTGGATGAGGAACGGCTCATAGACGTCCTCAATCGTATCGGTGCTCTCGCTGATGGCCGCCGCCAACGTATCAAGACCCACGGGCCCGCCGCCGAACTTCTTGATCATCGTCGACAGCATGCGCCGGTCGGTATGGTCAAGACCAGCCTTATCGACTTCGAGCAGCGACAAAGCTTTATCCGCCAGTTCGTCGGTGATGACATCCTGCCCCTCGTACTGTGCCACATCGCGCACGCGTTTTAACAAGCGGTTGGCAATACGCGGCGTCCCGCGCGAACGGCGCGCAATCTCCAGCGCCCCGCGATCCTCGATAGGGATTTCCAGAATCTCCGCCGCCCGCTTGATGATGTTTACGAGCGCCTCGGGCGTATAATATTCGAGGCGCGAAATGATGCCAAAGCGGTCACGCAGCGGTGCCGCCAGTGACCCCGCCTTCGTCGTCGCACCGATAAGCGTAAAGGGAGCAATGTCGAGGCGGATTGAACGGGCGCTGGGCCCCTTGCCGATGATGATATCGAGAGCGAAGTCCTCCATGGCCGAGTAGAGAACCTCCTCGACACTGCGGGACAAGCGGTGGATCTCATCGATAAAGAGCACATCGTGCTCCTGAAGATTCGTCAGAAGCGCCGCCAAATCGCCCTGCCGCTCGATGGCCGGCCCCGAAGTCTGGCGGAAATTCACACCCATTTCATTGGCAATGATGCCCGCAAGCGTCGTCTTGCCAAGGCCCGGCGGGCCGTATAACAACACATGGTCGAGAGCATCACCGCGGTTCATGGCCGCCTTGATGAAGATGTCAAGATTCTTCTTGGCCTTGTCCTGACCGATATACTCACTTAACTTGCGCGGGCGGAGGCTGTACTGCCAATCATCGGCACGCTGCTCATCCATCGCCACGATGCGGCCGTCGTCAATATCCATATCGTAAAAATCTTCTTCTGCCAAGCCTCAGCCCCCCTTTAGAATTTATTCAGCTGCTTGAGTGCCAGCTTGATGATTTCTTCCGTCGTCTTGCACTTCGTCGCTTTTTTCAGCACCGGCGCAATCTCTGCCTGGCTATAGCCCAGCGCCATAAGTGCCGCCTGGGCCTCGCTAATGATATCATCACCCACAGCGCCTTCCATATCCAGCGTCAAGACTTCATCCACATCGCTGGTCGCAAATCCAACTTTATCCTTGAGCTCCAGGATCAAACGCTCCGCCGACTTCTTGCCAATGCCTGGCAGCTTCGTCAGCACCGTAGCCTGCTTATTCTGGATTGCCTTGCAAAGGCCCTCCACCGTAATCGACGACAGAATCCCCAGCGCCACCTTCGGGCCAATGCCCGACACGCCAATCAGCAGCTGGAAAACATCGTACTCATCCTCACTGGCAAAACCATAAAGCGTAATGCCATCCTGATAGACATTCATATAGGTAAAGAGCTGCGTCTCTTCCTTCAACCGCAGCTTACTGCGCGTAGAACCGGCCACAAATATCCGATACCCCACGCCATTCACATCGAGCAAGCAGTAGTCCGCCTTAAGCGCCGCCACCTGCCCCCGCAAAAATCCAATCATCGAAAGGTTCACTCCAATAAAAGAAAACTTGTAACCTTATTAGTATAGCATAATTGAGTATTCTCCTACAACTCGGTGCTAGATGATACACATTTTACCACAAAAAGTTCCCCACCTACTGACACGATTGACATAATCAAAAACCCGACCATCCGGCCGGGCCTTCGCTCTGGTAGCTATTCAGAGCATTCGTGCTGTTGCTGCGTCACTGCCAATTCAGCCACTTGCAGATGTAGTAGCTGATTACACCTGCTACAACCGACAGAAAAAGGTAATAAATATCATCGAACAACGAGCTCACCTCCCTTCACTACGGTAAGGGATATGATCCGCAGCATGCTTTATTTATATTATCGTTGCTAAATTATCAAGATATGATATAATGGTTGTAGCTAAAGGTAATAAATATCGAGCAATGAGCGAAGCCCCTTGGAGTAGCTACCAAGGGGCTTTTCTTATACCTATGAACGGTCAACGCATGTCATCGTGTGCGCTGGCCGCTTTTTCTTTGCTTGAATATATAGCAATGGAGTGATTAGCTGTCATCATATAAAACAGCTCAGTCCCATCCTTGACAAGTCAAATTGACTTGTCAGATTTTGCAAAATTTTTCCCGCAACCACAAAAGCACTCCCATTTTGGTATAATATGAGTTTTCCTTTCCATTCGGCCTCTTCGATTACATCCAACCAACCGGATACTCCCCGCAATGACTGCGACAGCACATATTCCCATCTCCCTATATAATGCTCTTTGTCTCTTTTAGAGCATAGGTATTTGTCCGGTTCATCCCCACATGCGTGGGGCATACACTAGCAAAATAGCTTAACTACGCCAATTTCACTTTCAAAATCCTTGCTATGTGTCTTCCTCAATCATATTCACAATTCACAAAAAAATCAATTATAAATTGTGGTATGCGATATATCCTTCATCCTCTCGCTCATACACTCCACTTTACCACTAATTTTGATACAAGATAACGATGCACCCCCTCGGTGGGGATTTTGCACCCCTTTGCTAATATATTTATTGTTAATAAGGTAAAAATTTTGCAAACGGTGTATGCTACAGACTCATTTGCACTGGGATATGTCATACTATAGCTGACAACACATCGCTACTATCACCATCTATACAGATTGAACGTATGCGTATCTTTTCCGGGCATATTGCCTCATCAAAGTTCAGACAGGCATAAACAGCCTGAGGATTTTCCGCAGTCATTGCCCAGAAAGGATACTTGATAATCATGGGCGTATTGGCACCTACACCAATTTCCCAAAAGAGAATTTTCCGGCCTTCATGGGCGCTGAGATAAGCCACATAGCGGTCTGCCGCCGCCTGCCAGCCAGCATCCTCTACAAAAGTATCATCTGCCCGCAGATTCATGGCAACAGGGCCGCCATCATCCGGGCAAACCGGTATAAGTTCCTGCGGAATACGCAAGGAAAGCCGTCCATCCTGCGGCACTTGAAACCTGCCCTGCCCATCTTTAATAATTTCATCACTCATCATAGCTAAGATCAAACAACATAACTCTCATTTTCACTAATTGCCCTGGATGAGAATTCGAGATATACACACACTCAAATTCATTCTTATCCAGTTCCCTTAAGGATCGCATATTCTCAAAATTATTAAGTGCGTCTTTTGCTTTTTCAAGCACTTTAATAAAGTCTTTTTGTCTTACAAATACAATCAAAGCAGTCTTACAATCTCTCCATGTAAGATAGCCATCCAGCTGGTCAACCGCATCTGTTAATGCCTTAGCTCCCTTCCATATTTTACATTCAGCAACAAAAGCTGCTCTATTTTCTTGCTCTATGCAAATATCAGTTTTTCCTTTTCGTCTAAACGTTTCTCCTGTCGCTGTGCCTTTGTATGTAGCGTTTAATGTTGCAAGAAGAGTATTTCTCAAATCTTCTTCCTGCATAGATTTGTATGATTCTGGTGTTCTCTCATATGTAGATAAAGTATGCTTTAATGTACTAAGAACATCTTTGTAATCCGAATCAGAAACATTGTAATAAGATTCACTATCATATTTATGCGCTATTGGAACAATTTTTCTCTCTAAAGGGACATGTTTTCGAGCATATTCCTTCTTTTCTATCGGAACTTCAAACATCTGCGCTATATTGTAAAATGATTGTACTTTACTTTTTCTTGTTGTAATTGCTTCGCTAATGTATCTTCTAAGGCTATTATTAAAGGTGTTTACATCAGAATTAGCAAATCCCAATCCCTGTTTTACATCATCTAGCTCATCTTTGACTGCAGCTAGCAACCTATCTTTAGCTCCATCTCCATTCATTTCATTTAGAGCTCTTTCTGCCTTAATGATTAAATATCCATTATGTAGCGTTATCTCCGGATATCCACCTAATGAAAATGTTGAAGCCTGGCACTTAAACAAAACATCATCGCCAGAATACGGATAAAAAAAGCTTGCTATAATTCCATCAACATCTACGTATTCCTTATCATACTCAGTCCTAAAGAATGGATCTATGTATTTCCTTATTTTGCCCTGAACTATACTTCTCTTTTCAAAATCTTCCTCTTCAACTGTAACTGGTTCAATATAAAATTCTTGATACAAATTATCCGTCAGAACATCTAGGTGATTTGCCATAACCTCTTCATTTGAAAGCTTATCTATTTTCTCATTTATAGCTTTATATTGATTTCCCAACACATTTCTTAATTCATAATCCTTAAACGGTTTCATTATACTTAAGTACCTTCTCACTCTTTCTAAACATTTGAATACTCCCCTTCAAAAGACTCTCACGCAAGAATTATATCTATTAAATACTCTTCTTTGCGGCGCCTAATCTGTCATGAAGTGCATCATAAAATCTTGGCATGGTATCGCACTGGAATTTAATCATTTTGTCCCAATCAGCTCTATCTTTAACATTGACTCCTTCCAGACGAGCAGATATACGGCAAGACTTCTTCTCATCCAGCCTTTCCCAAAACAAATCAGCGCCAAAATCTTTTTCTATATCCGCTTTCTTCGCAAATAATGCATCAAATATCCCCTTATTTTCTGTCTGATCTCCCACATTTATTGTCAGCTGACAATCAGCATATGAGGTTGCAGCTATGAATTCAAAAACACTACCTTGCCCCAGTTACGAATTGGCATAGTCCATTTCTTGGTGGCCTCGAACGTTGCTAGATACAATGCCTTCAGTAATGCCTGTTGACTAGGGAAAACGCTTCGCTGGCTGTTCAGACGGCGATATGAGGAATTCAGGCTCTCAATGGCGTTGGTCGTGTAAAAGGCTGTACGGACGTCTGTTGAGAACTTGAATATCGGCGTTATTACATCCCAGTTGTCAAACCAGCGCTTCATTGCCGCCGGATAATGGGGCGTCCATTTTTTGTCCACTTCCTCCAGCCGCTTAACGGCAGCTTTCTCATCAGGGGCGGTATAGATGGTACGAAGATCTTTGGCAAAATTTTTCATATCCTTGTTGGCGACATATTTCAGTGTATTGCGCACCATATGGACTATGCAGCGCTGGTGCTCCGTTTTCGGAAATGCTGCAGAAATGGCCTCTTTCAGGCCAGTAAGCCCATCCAAATAGAGAATAAGAATATCCCTTACGCCACGGTTCTTGAGGCTGTTCAGGACGCCCAGCCAGTATTTACTGCTCTCATTTTCGCCCACTTCAATCGTAAGGACTTCCTTGCGGCCATCTTCGTTTATCCCCATTACGACATACGCAGCTAGCTTAGTAATCATATTGTCATGCCTTACGGAAAAGTGGATGGCATCAATAAAAATAATGGAGTATATACTGGAAAGCGGTCGGCTCTGCCATTCCTCAATCTGAGGCAGGATTTTATCGGTAACATCGGATATGAATCCCTCTGAAGCCTCGAAGCCGTAAATGTCTTCTAAAGTTCCAGAGATCTGTCTGGTGGTCATGCCTTTGGCATACATAGAGATAATTTTCTCGTCAATGGCGGAAATATCCTTCTGCCGCTTCTTAACTACCTGGGGCTGAAAGGAGGATTGGCGATCCTGCGGGACATCAATCTGAAAGCTACCATAACTGCTGTTGACACGCTTGTTTTTGTATCCGTTGCGGGAATTCTCACTATCGGAGCGTTCAGACTTACTGTAGCCCAGATGCTCATCCATTTCCGTTTCCATCATTTGCTTGATGGTACCGCCCAGCAAGTCTTTCAAGGCATCTTGGATATCAGTAGCGCTCTCGATGTTGTACTCTTGGAACAGCTGCTGGATGATGGCTCGCTTGCCATCGGTCATTTCTACTTTGTGAATCTCTTTTTTCTGTCTTGCCATGATAAAAGGCCTATGATTTGATTATAGTTTATCATAGAAGACCTTATATTTTCGGGGAAAGTTAATTTACAAAGATTTTTTCATACTCTCAAAAATTCTCATTTTACGTTGTACTAAATCTTGACATAGGACCACTTGCTTGTAAGATTATAAAAAAGCTCACTCCAGTTTTCCTCGCTCCAAGCGTAAGCCCTTTGGAAGAAAGGAATATCATAATAGCTAGGTATTGCTAAAAAATAAAACGATTTTTCTTCTGCCCTCATAAACAACAACTTTCTCTCTACAATAATATTGAAATAAGATACATGGTCTTATTTTCTTGACTGTTTAATCATATTTTTTATTGCATTATCAATATCAAAGACTGTATCCTTTCTATCATTCCATCTATCCCAAAAATTAATTGTAGAACTGATGGGTTCTTCTTGTGGTTTATTAAGCAAAATTTTCACCGGCAACTTAATCGCATCACCTACAGCAATGCACTCACCCACATCCAAATTTGGTAACGTATCCACGATTCCCACCAATGAATCAGTTAGCATTGCTGAAACAGCCGATTTGTCACGATCATTTGTGATTTTAAGACTTATAATGTTATTGCATTGTGAAATAATAGTAGTATTTAATTCAGCAGGTCTCTGAGATACAATCACAAGGGCCACTCCATACTTTCGTCCTTCTTTCGATATTTTTTCAAATATTTCTAAAGATTTCTTTTCTACAGCTTTCATCTTTGATGTATCATTTGCCATGTATATATGCGCTTCATCACAAACAATTGCCAAAGGGTGCCTTGTCTGATTTGTTTCAGGGCTCATCCAAAATTGAATATCATAGATAATTCTTGTAACAATTCCTATCACTATCGGAAGCATATCAGCAGGAACTTCGGACAAATCAATAACTTTTACTTTCTTTCCAGAATCAGCGCCTATTATTCGATCAGCAAATATTTTTAAATATGAATCTTTTTGTGTATCAGTTTCGTCAAAAACAAAACCATATTTCTTATCGTCCATTTTTGTTTGCAGTCTCATAATGAGATTAGTAAGTTTACCATTATATTGCCCTTTTTTTGTCTTTGGTTGACCCTTGTTATCTCCTGTTTTATAAACTTCTCCAGTTTCATCTTCGCGTAAATCTTCTTTTTCCAAATAATCTTTTAATTCATGCGCTGAAAAAGGAACAGGCGTATCCGCAGTAACAATCTCTGAAGATATTCCCGACATATTATTTTCAATATATTGTTTCTTGCTTCTTAATATGTAATCAATAACCGCAGCTCTCTGATTTGTAGAAGTTCCCTCAGAAGATTCAATAAAAAGTGAATGTATTTCCTCATAATTAAAAAACCAAAGAGGGATATGAAGTCCTCCATTTTCATCAGTGATCTTAATTTGTTCAGCATAGCTTAACTGTGTATATTCTCCATGCAAATCATAAACAACAATATTGGTATACGGCAGCTTATTTGCCTTCTCCAATATATTAGCCACAGTAAATGACTTTCCACTGCCCGTACTTCCAACAATACAAGCATGTCTTTGGAAAAATTTATTACCATCCAAAATAGCTGCAACGTCGCTATTGCTAGCATACTTTCCAATAACCAACTTTTCTTCTGTATCTGCTGACTCATTATCAAGAGAATTCATTATTATTGCTAACGCATCACCCTCAGCAAGATACGCATCACTGTTTATTTCAGGGTATGTATTAATTGCCCTTTTAAAAATATTTTTTCTCTTCGCTCCCAGTTTAATAAAAAAAGTACCTACCATGGTCACATTACATAGATTTACAGAAGATATTTCATCTTCTAGATTTTCATCATCTTCAAAACCATCAATTCTCTTTTTTGTAACTTTAGTAATAATACCTATCAGCTTCTCATCTGCATTATTTCCCTCCATTACAATCATGTCATTTATTTTGAGACGATTAAGAATGTCTTCTTCTTCAACCTCAACCGTTATTTTCTTTGTATCAACATTAACAACTTTTCCAACCGTAGTTATTAAGCACTCTGTAAGTTTTTCCATTATTCTCCTCCATATTTTCAAGCATTATCCTAAAAACACGTCAGCAAAGACATCCATATTCCATAGACTCTTATCTATTTCGATTTGTTCTCCTTTATAGATCATAAAATTTTTGGAATCTTTTTGAAAAAAAGCGGTAACCATATGATTATTTTTAGCTTTTTCCAAAACCTCTTCTTTTATATCTTTTGAAAGAATCAATACATTTTTCTTAGTATTCTGATATAATACCGTATTAAAGTGTGTATCATTAAAGCCATATCCATAAATCAACAAAGAATATGGCTCATTCATTTCGGATATCAGCTCATTAAAATCTTCACGCATAATTCTAAATGTATTATTTGTCATTCCAGCTTCATATTTTGGACCTCCAGGAGCTATTATTTCAATGTCATCTCTGTGCTTCCACAAATAAGCTAAATCATTAATAAGTAGTTCTCCATTACTATTACTAATCCAATTTATTGATCCATGCGGTTTAAATAATCTTATGCAACAATTGCACATTCTGTAATAATCTTTTTTTTTCAGTATTAGAGGCTCGAATCTTTGAAATATCTCTCCTGAAAATCCTGTAATGACCTGTATTCCGCACTTATCGCACAATGTTTCTATCACTCTGTCGTAATTAGGAGTCATAATATCAATTACCCCATGATTAACACTTACCGTAGACTTCAAATATGTAAGTAGTTTCTCAAATCCACTAGATTTTTGATATATATCCAATAACTTTGGCCATTCTTTACGTAGAATAAAGCCCGCTGTAATTTTACGTATTTCATCAATAAGTTTCTGTTCATCTGATGACAGTGTCTTAAGGCCTTCTTCTAAACCATTATCATTGATATCCTTCTCTCTTCTAATCCAGGCATTCTTTATATCATCATCCTTATGAAACCCAAGTTTTGACTTTAGTTCTTCAGATAATTCCCACATCCCAGGAATACCATATGATGCCGATAAGCCCGTACCAACAATAAGTTTAGGCATATTATTCTTGGATAAAACATTATTTTTTATAGTAATAACAGCATCATTAAATTCATCACTATCACACGTAATTTTTCGATAATCCACAAACAATTTCCTCCCATACATTTTATTTATGATAAAAAATCACATAATAATTTGCAACAATAACAATCGCCTTACTTGCCTAAATCCGGATCTGCAAGTGCCTTCATAAACGCTTCTATATCTATTGGCGGCAAATGTTCCATTACCTTGTCTCAACCAAGAAATAGCAGCAAATGTAAAGATACTATTCGTATTATATTTTCCCCATTTCAAGTAATATCATACCACTTTTTTTGAACGATCTCCACCACTCGCGAAAAGCCAACGACCAACTCCTCCATAATAAGATAGTTGGGCTTTGTTTTTTCAACTAATCACGATTATTCATTTGCCGTAAGCCATATAGCCTTTTCTAATAGCTTTGCCGCCGTCACTATATCACGCATCTCTGCATATTCGTCTGGATGATGGCTGATTCCGCCTTTGCAGGGGATAAAGAGCATCCCAGTAGCGGTATAGTCCGTCCAATGCATAGCATCATGGCCAGCACCACTTGGCATTGTGATATAGGGCACATGCTGTTGCTCACAGATTTCCATCAAGAAGTCTACGACTTTTTTTTGCATCACGGCCGGTTTATCCTGGCTGATCGTTTCGATTTTTGCCTGCACTTTGCGTTTCTGGCAAATTTTCATGATCTGGTCTTCTACGGCTGTTGTTACTTGTGCCTTCGCCTTTTCCGAAATGCTACGGATATCTATCCCCAGCTGCACATTTCCGGGGACTACATTCATGACATTCGGGATGTTATTCACTACCCCCACAGTCCCCACTACCGGCGTTTCTGTGTAATCAGTTGCCAGTCTTTCCACTGCCAGGATTATCTCGGATGCGGCACACATTGCATCCTGCCGCAGGCCCATAGGCGTTGCCCCGCTATGGTCTGCATGACCGGCTAACAGAACCTTGAGTCTCGTCGGTGCCGCGATTCCCGTTACGATGCCAATCCTTTTCTGCTTGCTTTCCAGCACCTTTCCCTGCTCGATATGAACTTCGTAATATGCCTTCAGCGGCCTGTCATATTTGGCCTCGTGAATCTTTTCGGGCTCCAGGTCATTCTCCTGCAACACCTCATATAAGATTTTGCCGTTTTTGTCCTTGAGCCGTCTCAAATCGTCAACACTCAACATGCCGCGCATCGCTTTGCTGCCCAATGTGGCAGCACCAAAGCGGCTGGATTCCTCACATTGGAAGGCAACGATTTCCAGCGGATGCTTGGGGAGCTTTCCCTGCTCATGCAAGCTCCGCACTGCCTCAATAGCCGTCAGGATTCCCACGATACCATCATAATTCCCGCCCTGAGGAACGCTGTCACAATGGGAGCCCGACATAACGGCAGGCAGATCATCTTCCCGTCCTGGATAATGACCAATCAAATTGCCGAAAGCATCCTGCCTTACGGTAAGTCCAGCAGCAACCATAAGGCTTTTGACATAAGCGCGCCCCTCTCGATCCTCAGCGGTAAACGCCAAACGGTTGATGCCCTTGCCTGGCGCTGTAATCTCCTTCAGCTTGGCGAATTGTTCTTCCAATCGGTTTCTGCTTATCATATTTCTTCTCCCTGCAAAAGTAACGATACTGCTGAGTATGCCAGCATGTTCGCGGCATATCCCATAGCCTTTTCATCAAAGTCAAAGGACGAATCATGATGCCCTGCGGCTAAATCCGCCCCAATCATCATATAGGCGGCCTTTCCACCATGATTCTGCACGCGCTCCATAAAATAAGAAAAATCTTCACTGGCACCAAAATCCCGTTGACCAGCTACGGTCGTAAAGATATCAAGCTCCTTTGCCTTCGTTTCCAAGAACGCCGCTAATTCCGGACTATTACTCCCGCCAGCTGCGCCACCAGTCTTTTCTATCTGCACATCAACATCATACATAGCTGCCGCAGCTTTTATGATCCTTAGTGCTTCCTGCTCTATAAAGCTATTGATTTCGCTGCTGGCGCCTCTAGTCTCAATCGCCATAAAGGCCTTATCGGCTACGACATTGCGGCCACTGCCAGCTATGAGTTTCCCCACATTGATACGGGATGCTCCGTGAGAATGCCGCGGGATAGCATGCAGGTTCAGCGCTGCGCAGGCAGCTGCCAGCAAGGCATTTTTCCCCTGCTCTGGGGCCGCTCCGGCATGGGCAGGTTTTCCGACAAAATGAATATCGTATTTACTCGTAGCTAGGAACCCCGTTACGTTGCAGGCAATCGTGCCAGTATGTTTCATCTGGAAACCGAAATGCGCCCCCAGCATAAAATTCACGTCGTCCACATCATCATTTTCCACCATTGCTCTAGCCCCACGGACGCCTTCTTCTGCTGGCTGAAAGACAAGTTTTATGGTTCCCTTCAGCTTGTCCTGCTGGGCGACGAGAATCTCGGCCACAGCCAGGCCGACTGTGGTATGACCATCGTGACCACAGGCATGCATAGCCTGGCCGTGCAGAGAGCAGAATCCTTCTTGTTGCGGGAAATGATTGCTAGCCCTGGATTCCTGCACGTCGTTTGCGTCCATATCAAAACGCAAGGCAACCACTGGGCCATCCTCGCTGAATTTCTTCACAGCCACTATGCCCGTAAGGCCTCCAGTCATTTGCATGAGCCATTCTTTTTTCGCCCCTTCTTTTTCAGCACGCTGCATCTCTTCTGCCAGTTTTTCTGCAGATGGTACCCCCATCATCATATTGCGATCAATAGCCGCCTCTCCGAGTTTTAGTTCATATCCAAGCTCAGATAGCCGCTCAGCCACTAGTGATGCAGTGCGAAACTCTGTCCAGCCCGGCTCTGGATGCTTATGTATATCACGACGGCAGGATACCATTTTCCCTTGCATGTCTTTTACTGCAGTCTTTATCGCTTCTATCATCGTCTGCATGGTGATGCCTCCTATAACGCCAAAGAAACGGTCAAACCAATATCGACCGTTTCTCACTGTTTATTTTCTTAAAACAATAACACAATCATGCCCGTAGCCAGTGCCGCAAGTATCGGCAGACCATTGCGTTTCGTTATCTCAATCGGGTTCACGCCTGCAATACCAGCACAAATAATCGTTGCGCCAGCAATCGGCGAAATCGTGCGGCCCAGTGTTCCGCCCAAAGTCGCCATGGAACCCATCTGCAACGAGGTCAAGCCGAAATCAGCAGCATGCGGCGTAATGGCCTCATTGAAAGCAAAAGTAGCCGCATCACCAGAACCTGTTACCAAGCCCAGCAAGAAGGGTCCTACCGCCGCACAGAGTTTCACAATGGCAGGGTTATCCACCATGGCGGAGATAAAGGCCTTGACGAGGCCAATGGAGGTAAGACCAGCGACAAAGACACCAGCAGAAATGATGATACCGATAATCGAGCCATAAGCCTTGCCCATGCCTTCAAAAAAGGCTTTTCCTAAATCCGAGGGATTGGCCCGCGTCACAGCAATCGTGACAATCGCACCGATAATCATGGCATGCGGAACGCCCATTTTCAGAGCTGGTATCAGCCCCGTAGAACCAGCCAGCAAAATCAAGATTGGCAAAACTGGCATAAGTGCATAAAGGGGCTTAACATGGAAATCTTCCTCAATTTCCAGGCCTTCTGCCACATAACCCTTATCCTCTTTGAGGAAACGAGCCACTAAAGAGATACCGATCGTAGCCACGAGCAGCGAGGCTAAATTGGCAAGCATCTGGAATGAGATGACTTCCATGACATCGACCCCGGCGATTTTGGCGACAAAGGGGTTGTGCGCAAGGCCCGGATTCAACATGCTGCCATAGGTACCGCATTTGACGGCGGCAGCAGCCAGGGCCGGATGAACGCCAATGGACATGAGCAGCGGGATAAATATCGCACCAGCAGCGGCTGCCGTTCCCGCAGCACTTGGCAAGGCGATATTGACCAGATAGGTGCCGACTACCACGCCCGGTATCACGACCATACGGCCCTTGACTAGCACTTTTGCCATCGCATTGATCAGATGCTTATCACAACCCGTAAACTTGACAGCCATCGCAAAGCCCATAACTGAGCAGACTGCCTGGATGAGTCCGCTATTGGTCATGCTTTTGGCAAAGGCGTTAAGCGCTGCCATAGGAACACCGCCTATGCAGCACATCGCGATACCAGAACCTATCAAAACAATTCTGGCATCATACTTTTTGATCAAAAGATACACGGCCAAGCATGTTATCAGCACACCAGCCGCCCACATGAGTTCAACCATTCCCTGCACCTCCAAATTCTAAATTTACACGATAATTAAAAAATGTTACTAATCAAGCATACCTTGTGAAAAAATATGTGTCAATATGTAAAGTGATTGTATACATTATATTAATAATCGTGTTTTGTAATAGTAAAACAGTTTCCATATCCCCCATATCCGTGTATAATGATATAGTAATTCACAAAAGGAGCTGAACGATTTGTATATTGAATATATCACCTTAGGCACGGTACTGCTGCTCAGTTATATCGGCCATAATATGACGGTCTTTTATGCGACAGCCATTGTATTGGGTCTGAAGATCCTTGGCCTTACGACGGCACTCAATGCCTTGGGTTCCCAGGGGCTCAACTGGGGCATCATCATCTTGACGGCGGCAATCCTGGTGCCGATTGCCAATGGCACGATCACGATCCAGACCATGCTCGATGCCTTCCGCACCCATGCGGGAATCATCGCTATCGTGGCCGGTCTTTTGGCCGCAGTGGCTGGCGGCGGCGGCGTTGAACTTTTGCAGAACAGCCCTGATGTCATCCCGGCGCTCATCATCGGCACCATGGCTGGCGTCCTGCTGTTCCACGGCGTAGCGGTCGGCCCGCTCATTGCTGGCGGCCTTACGTATTTTGTCCTTTGGATTTTAAAGGCTGTTCACTGATAGAAATAAAAACGGAGTCTCCTACTTCCAAAAGTAAGAGACTCCGTTTTGTTATACCTTATAACTGATTGCGCCAGACGGCGTCATTCATGCAATAGGTCGTACAGATGGCAATCGCCAGGGCATCGGCCGTATCGTCCGGCTTTGGTGGCTCGGGCAGATGCAGCAGCTTGGTTACCATGTAGATGACCTGCTGTTTCGTCGCCTTGCCATAGCCCGTGACGTCCTGCTTGATCTGCATCGGTGTCCGCTCCACGAGCCGCAGGTTGTTCTGCGCCGCAGCTAGTAGTACCACGCCGCGCGCCTGGCCTACAGGGATGGCCGTGGTGACGTTGCGGTTGAAGAACAGTTTCTCGACGCCCATAACATCGGGCTTGTATTTCTTTATCAGCGCATCAAGTTCCGTATGGATCTTGAGCAGGCGGTCTTCCATCTTCATATTCGGCGTGGTGAAAATCGACCCATAGGCATGGGGAATCAAGCGGCTGCCCTTTGACTCGACAAAGCCATAGCCGCAGATAGCCGTTCCCGGGTCAATGCCTAAAGCTAACATAAGTTCTCCTCTCGATACCAGAAAAGGGGCTCAGCCTCTGAGCCCCTTTATATTTCCGAAGCGATAATTATTCTTCGATTTCGTAGTTGCTGTAAACGTTCTGGACGTCGTCATTCTCCTCGAGTGCATCCTCGAGCTTCTGCATCTTCTCAGCGTCTTCGCCGGAGAGCTTGACCGTGTTGTCCGGGACCATGGTGATTTCCGACGATGCCGTCTCGATACCTTTGGCCTCAAGTGCTGCCTCAATATCATCGTAAGCATCCGGCTCAGCCGTAATCTCAAAGACTTCGCCTTCGTCCTTCATGTCATCAGCGCCGGCCTCGAGAACGATTTCCATCAAGGCATCTTCATCTGCAAAGGTCTCTTTTTCCACCACGAAGATGGCCTTCTTCTGGAACATCCAGCCAACGCAGCCATCCTGGCCCAAGTTGCCGCCGTGTTTCGAGAACAGGTGGCGGACATCTGCAGCCGTACGGTTGCGGTTATCCGTGAGGATATCGAGCATGACAGCCGTACCAGCCGGGCCATAGCCCTCATAAGTCAGCTCTTCGTAGTTTGCACCTTCCGTCGTGCCCTCGCCCTTCTGGATAGCACGTTTGATGTTGTCTTTCGGGATGTTGTTGGCTTTTGCCTTCGAAAGAGCAAGTTTCAGACGCATGTTGCCCGTCGGGTCGCTGCCGCCCATGCGAACTGCAATCGTGATCTCACGGCCGATTTTCGTCGTGAGTGCACCGCGGATTGCGTCGTTTGCGCCCTTTTTACGTTTGATATTTGCCCATTTAGAATGTCCTGACATGAGGAACACCGCTCCTTTTTCTTATGTTTTTCCTCCTGGGTACAGGAGGAATTGATTCTGTACTAACTGGTTTAGTATACTACGTTTCAAAGTCTTCGTCAAATAATAGAGCTCCACCATCATTGGTGGAGCTCTACGTACGCAAAGCAGTACTATTTAGGAAAGATACACATAAATCGCATCCAAATCCTCAAGTTCCAATCCCATTTCACTAAAGGCAACATGCAAAGCTTTTGCCATAACATCCACATTATGACTTGCTTCGCCTCGCTGCACTGCCTGCTCCGCGCGGCTGTCAGCCGGATGGATTCCCAAAATCGAACCATCATAGCAAATCGTAAAGGTTGCGCTATCATCGGTTAGCGGAATCGCCTTGGTATATTCACGCTTCTGTTTGGCAACACTAGTCTTGGGAATTGCCAGTTGTCGCTCTACCGGGCTCATGGTTACGCTATTCGGTTGTACATCCAAGGCATAAGTACCGTCCGGGATCACTTGTCCATTCTTGACTTTTCCCACCGGCAGTTGGGCCGTGGTCAAACCGAGGACTTGCTCCACCGGATTTGCTTTATTTGCTGGTACAGACTCATAACCTGCTGTACCCGCCTGCAAAGCGCCTTCTGCATAGTCTAGCTGCGGCCGCTCTACTTTGGTATCCGCCGGTTCCGTTACGAGTTCCTCCAAATCTGGCAGAATCGGTGGATTGGTTACTTCATCCTCAGGAATCACTTGGGGATTTACCACCATCTTCATCTCATCAAGCCCGTTTAAATCGATTGGCAGCGTCTCATTGGGGTCAACGACTACCGTATCGACTTCGGCTGCTGGCTGGGAATTAATCACCGTTGGCGGCGTGATTTTGTATACGCCGTCATACTTAAAGCGATAATTTCCCACTACATCCCCCGAATTGAGCACCGTATCATCTGCGGAAAGATAAATGGAATAGGTATCTTCACTTTTCGCTGTCCCTAGCAAATAAGCCAAAGTTGGCATGGTAGTTGCCGTATCGCCATTTACCCACTGACCGCTGTAATCCTGTCCTAGTACCTCAACATTTGACGAGTCAAAACTTTCTCCTTGACCGGTCAAATTCAACACGATTTCATGAGGAGCAACGGTGGTCTTGCCAAGCTCTGGTTCAAATTCATAATTGGCCGCATCGTTGGGGTTCTCATAGGCTGCGCCAGTAAAATGGACTACATCCGTATAAGTCCCCACAGCAGGAGTCGTGCCCCCTGCTGGAATTTGATCCGCGTAATCCTCATCGAAGTGAAAGGTTGGATTGCTCAAGGATGCCCCATTCACCAAACCATGCCCCTGACCATCATCGGCAACCGCCTCAAGGGAAACGGCATAATCCGCCGAACCATAGGTGGTCGAAAGATTTACCCAAATGGGTACACTGCGCTTGTTGATGGTAAGCGTTGCTCCATTTCCCGCAGCCGCCTGATAACCATTTTGATAGGCATTGGTATTGACAAAGGAACTGTCATTCACATCCAGGTTAATGGCATAAATGGCGTTATAGCCATCCGCAGCAGCGGCCACACCACTCGTGCGGTCAGCCGTGGCGGCAAAGCCGATACTTGAAGCCACGCCAGCAACCTTGGCCGTGTTTATCACGGCATTTTCTGTGAAGGCTGCATACTGCGTCGTCTCTGCCTCTGCCTGCCACTCCGAAGCACCACTTAGGGTCTCGCCATATATTTTCTCCATATTCGCCGCCGTTAAGGTAACGGTGGGCTGATACTTGAAGATATAGCGTCCCGTCTCGGCTTCATCTTCCACTTGAGTGTAACTATAGGCATCAGAACCGCGATTCCAAAGGGCATAGGTATCGCTGTTTAAGTTGCTGCCAAAGTCATTTGCTGCCGGCGAACCAGAGTAAACCTTCCATTTACCACCTGTTCCCGTGACAATGCCCGCAGCTTCCGTAGATGTGTTCACAAAGCTGCCACTGCCTGCATCGAGGATTACGGCATCCGTTGCCGCCGATGCCGACTGAATGTTATGGCTAAGATTAATGCTGCTTGCAATCCCATCAGTTGCTACCTTGACTTTTCCACCAGCGGTTATGCCAGCTAGTTTAACCACACCGGCCGAATCTACCTGCACATCGCCACTGGTTGTCGTAATGCGGTCCCCGATGGTCACCCCCGCACCGCCTTGTAGGGTTACCGTGTTATCGGTATTCACCAAACCCGTATAACGGTCCGAATTTATTAGTGTCGGGTCAGCGTTCGCATTGGCACCAGCCGACAGGTTGACACCACCACCAACGGTGACTTTTCCCGCGGTAGTCACCTGCAAATCGCTTAAATGTACCGATTTGCCGATATTGCCACCAATATTTACCGCGCCACTGCCGCCCTGAAGCGACATAGCCGAATGCTCCGTATTGGTTTCCTGAATGAAACCGATGACGTTGCTGCACTGATTGTTGACATCGGCCCAACCGGCGTCTGCTTTCCAGTTTACACCCACAAACGGCTGGTCAATAACGCTATCGTTATTCGGTTCATTAAAGGGTTTATTGCCATGCTTCGGATCGTGGGACCAGCCCTGGTACATATTTTCCGCTACGATACCCTGTCCCTTACCAGTTGTCGTAAAGAACAGCGTACCCTTTCCATCATTGGCTTCGCCTTCCGGCCCCGTTACCCAGTAAAATTCTCGCCCTGCTGTGACCTCTTGGCCAACGACATCCGTCTTGCCACCGATTAATGCTTCATTTGGATTGCCCGCCATAAGCGAGCCAACAATCCAGTTTTCTAGTTCGGTGGTAATCGTCGCCAAATATTTATCGCCAATCGCCGAACCACCAGCAGTGCCTTCGCGGGCAGCTATCTCCGCCAATTCCCAACGCGTCAGGATGGATTCATGATTTATCGTTCTGTTATAGGCCCAGTTCGTGAGAATATGCTTTGCTAACTGAGTATATTCTTTATCGTTCAACTGATTAAAATCTTTTGCTTCATAGGTTATATCGTTAACCGCGCCATTCAGGCCAAGTTTCACGTGATCTTTATAATATGTCCTTACCAATTCAGTAGCAGCATCCCCTGTAGGCAGGGGAGCATTATTGATTTTTTCATAATCCATAAAGCATCTTGCTTCGATTTCGGCGCGTTCTTCAGGCGTCAGCTGTTCAAAGGATTTCCAAACGTAACTCTTTAAGTAATTTTCATAGTAAATCCCTGCAATACGCTTGAGTTCCGGGTCATTCTTCACCGAATTTTGCAATGTTGGTCCTACGATAGGGTTGGCAAATAACCGGTAGGAATTTGCTGAATCCACGTTGCCGCCAATATGGATATCGCCACCACTGCCATCCACGGTAGTCGTGTCGATTACCAATTTTCCTTTGTTAAGGCCTAGCGCCACATCTCCATAAAGGGATGCTTTACCGCCATTGGTTACGATTCTGCGGTCCCCATCCACGGGGTAATTTCCCTCAGCATCTTTTTCATCATTGGCATGTCCAAAATAAGTTCCCACGCGGCCAGCGTCTATCGTCTCGCCGCAGCCAGCAGTGAAGTCGCCGCCATTGGTCGTAATATCGCGGTTAATGATAACCATACCTTTGGCATCACCGTCAGTATCAGCATGCAGATTAACATTCAGCTTGCCCGCCGTCGCCGTAATCGGAGCGTTGACTATGACATTTTGCTGTGCCTGCAAGGTTAGGGTTGCCTCACTGTTTTCCAAACCATAGGCAGCCGCAATGCCATTCATTTTCGAAACGGATTTCTCAATGGGTGCATTTACCGCAATATTGGAAATCCCCAGCGAATAAATCTGCCCCTTAGGATCATTATGATTGGCGTCCAAGGCCTGAATTCTAACACTGGTTCCATTGCTCAATCGCCAGCTGATATAATCGGCACTAAGATAACTGTGTTTTTCCTCATCCGCTTCACTTTCGCTGTTATAGTTTTGCACCGTGGAAACTACGTCACTGCTTCCAGGGGTGATATCGGTGTAACCCGCTGGGGCCTCGTTGCTGATAATGATATCTACCGGATCAATAAACCACTCACCAGCCTTTCCCGTAAGGCCCGCCGCATCGATTACCGCCTGCGTATCCACACGCAAAACATCGCCAGAGGTTTCAATCAAGCCGCCATTGCCCTGACCAACAGCTTTCAGCACAGCCGCAGCTTCGATATTGGTATCCTCACCAAGTACGCGAATGATGCCGCCGTTTGCTCCTTTTTCCAATCCCGACACGTCAAGGGCACCGGAAACATTTACCTGACCATGGCTGCCACCATCTAAGATTATCTCGCCGCGGTCATTGACACTAAGGTTCTTTGCCTCAACAATTCCCGAATGATTGACCACTTCGCTGAGCATATCGCCAGCGCTCTTAGCCGTCATAATCACCCGTCCACCTGCAGCATTAATGGTTCCACTATTGAGGACATGGGCCTGAGCTGCTTCCCCACTAGCAGTAAAGTTTAGTTTTCCCGCGGTGTCGATAGAAAGATCCAGATTTTTCACCGCACTTAATGCCACCTGGCCGCCTGCATTTTCAATGCTTCCCGTGTTCTGCACCACGGATGCATGCAAGGCCACTAAACCGCCCTGGGCCTTGATATCCGCAGCATTAACAATGTGTCCCGTCGATGTTTCATCGAGCTTCAAGGTGATTGCCTCCACGCCCTCACCAAAGCTTGTCATGAAACGGTCATCTACCTTAGCCGTTGAAGCCACCAGACTGCCCGTGTCAATTTGTGCCCCTTGGCCAAATAGGATTCCGTTGGGATTAATCAAAAAGACACTGCCACCGGCTTTTAAGTTGCCATAAATCTCCGAAGCCTTGTTGCTTATCACGCGATTTACGGCAATATCATGGGCCTGCTGCCGAAATTCCACCGTTTCTCCTTGGTCGATGTCAAATTTCTGCCAATCCAAGGCCACATGCCGCGTCTGCTGGTCCACAACTAATGTGTGATCATCCCTGCTGATTTCGGCCTTACCCGACCGAACTTTACCGCCTTCCGGAGCCGCTTCTACATTAGCAAACGAAAAAGTAGAAACCGTAAGCCCCACGGCTAAAGCTAAATGCCACCTCTTCCTCCTTGAAGAAATCATAGACGCTCCCTCCTTTACAATAAGTCGATAAAGTATCTTACATGTATTATATCGATTAAAACTATCCGAAACTTAAGTGTATTTTCTGAATTTGAAAGATTTAAGTTTCCTTTAACTTTGTTCTAAGGGAATTTTAAAAATAAATTCCCCCGCGAAGCCAGAAATGGCCACTGGCATTATTGCGGTCGTTGCGGGAGCGTTCTGCCCCCAAGGGCCAGGCATAATCGGCCCGCAAAAAACCTTCGTCGGAACGGGTCAATAAAATGCCGATACCGGCCCCTTGAAGATAGCGATGATTTTCCCCAGCTCCCTGTTTATGGCATTCCAGATTCACACCGCCGTGGTCGATGAATCCAGCCAGCTGCATTTGATTTTTATCCTTCTGCCACAGCGGATACCGCAGCTCCGCCCGCAACAGATAACCCACATCGCCCGACGCTTCGCTGGCCGGATATGCCCGTACCCCCGATGCACCACCTAAGGAAAAATGCTCCGAAGAGTCCAGATTGTGACTAGCCAATTGACCTCTAGCGGATAGCAACAAATTCAACCGATGGGGCAAATGCTGGTAATGCTGCCAGTTCACCCGCATTTTGTGGAAGGTTCCAGCAGTATGTGCCCATTTATCCTGTTGCCAACCTTCCTCGTCCCGGAAGCCTAAGGTGCCCCATTTGTAATCCACCCGCCAGCTGGAAACGCCCTTGGACAGCGTCTGCTCACCATAAAGGGACGCCACCACCCCATGACTGTATTTCCGAAGGCAGGAATCTGCCAATCGGATTTCATCGGTAAGCTTGGTATGCTCATAGTGGAGCGCTGCATAGAGGTTCCGGTACTGACTCCGCACTACGGCATAATCCAAACCAGCCGAAAGGGTTCGCGATGTTCCATAGGCCGCTAAGGGACGATAGATGTCTCCCAAGTGATACGATAGCCTATTATACCCTATCGAGGCTTTCCAGCCATTCTGCAGAACTGGCAAGGTGTAATTGATATTATAGCTGTACAGCTCTTCCCCGGTCGCAGACCCAGCCAGGGCCAGCTGGCCCCCTTCGTGTTCTGGATTTAAAATATCATAGGAAAGGCCGTAGGTATTGTAGTTGGTATACCGATTGCCATAGTTGTCCCCGGTTAACGCTCCACATTTTCCCTGATGGGGAGCTAGTTTTATCAGTACGTCCACCGTCCCCGATCGCTCCCCTGGGGATAACTTAGCCTGGGCATCAGCACCGGCTAAATCCGACAACAGCCAAACGGCCCGTTCCAATTTTTTCCGTGTCAAATAGTCTCCAGGTTTCATAAAACCGAGTTCCCGATTCACGATGTAATCATGGATTTTCGTCTTATTATCCACGTTGACCTTTCCCAGACGCCCTACCAGGATGGTGTACTCAACGATGCCGCCCGTTATTTTTTGTGCGGGCAGATAGGCCCGCGCCATCAAGTACCCGCGCTGACGAAAGTAAGCCGTGAGTTTATCTGCGCCCTGTTGAAGTTCTTTGAACGTCACCATACGCCCTTGATAATCCTTTAGCAGCTCCTGCAAAACCTTTTCCTGGTAGACATCCTGTCCCGTAATGCGAAATCCATTGACCTGAACTTTTACTTCCGCAGCCATGGACATCTCAGGCTTTTCCTCCTCCGGAACTGCAATGGTGGCCGTGCCACTGCCAAAGTCCGGAAGTTCTACCCCGTTATTTCGTTCATCACTTGTCAAAGTACCAGCATCCAGTGGCGGCAGGGCTGCTGGGGCGCAGTCTGCGATTTCACTCCAAGTAGTCAAAGCCAGCAGTATGCCGATGGCGGCGCTTCCCTTTGTCATCACATTTTTTGCCATCACTTTTTTTGCCATCATTCATCCCACACTTTCCACCAAAACAAAAAGGGAATGCTCCAGCCCTTGGCCAAAACATTCCCATAGAAGTATCCATTCTGTCAGCAATCTCATCCCATTAATCGCATGCCATTTCCTGTGCTACGTAGTAACGGCCATCGGCCCCTTTTGCACAGGAAACGCCCATCTTCGTATAATGGCGATTGAGTAAGTTGGCACGATGCGTCGGCGAATTCATCCATGCACGAACAATTGCTTCCGCATCATCCGATTTGCTAACTGCCAGGTTCTCACCGAACCAGGAATAAGATGCTTTATTCTCTAAAACCGACTTAACATCGCGGCCATCTGGACGCTGATGAGCAAAACGAGCTTTCGACTCTTCTGCACGAATCGACGAAGCTGCCATAAGCTCATGATCCAATACCATCGGAGCCACCCCTGCATTAACGCGAACTGCGTTTACATAATGCAGAATCTCATCATCAAGATTTGCTGCCGATGCCGGCGAAACAGCAAGAACGATAAGCGCGAGTACCAGCAGGGAAACCATCCGCCGCCAGCTTTTCATTTTTCTCGCCTCTTTCGTTTGTCGATCCATTTTCCTCTTATGAGTACCAAGTTTCCACGCTTCGCACCCTCCTGCCGTCGGCAGGGAAGATTCCAATTTCACAACAAACCAGCGAATCCTTAACCCGAAATGGGATTAAGGTGTTCCCTTGCTGGCACAGCCATCGCATGACTGTAGCGCTTATGTTGTTCCGCTATTCAATTTTAGAGTATTCTTGTCACTTATATTATAAACGATAATAAGCAAACAAGCAATAATATTCTTGACAACTCACGGTGTTTTCTTAACCGTTTGGCCAACTGCTGTCAAAACATCTTTACCGTTGTATTCGCTACCAAGAAAAAAAATCCTGCCAGTTTCACGTATAAAACGCAAAACCGACAGGATAAAGATTATTTTACCAGTTTAAAATATTTTTTCTTGCCCTTTTTAACAATAGCAGCACCATCTTTGAAATCTGCCGCTGTCAAGACATAGTCCACATCACTGACCTTCACATCATTCAAGGCAATACCATTTTGCTGAATGAGACGACGCCCTTCACTCTTCGATGCGACAATATTGCCAGCTGCCAAAACATCTAACAGTTTGCTGCCAGCTTCTGCCGCAACTTCCGGAATATCGGCACCAGCCCCCGAGCCACCAAACATGGCTTCTGCCGATTTCTGTGCCTTCTCGGCTTCAGCTTCGCCATGAACAATTTTTGTGACTTCATAAGCCAAGACCTTCTTAGCTTCGTTAATAGCCGAATCCTGCAAAGCACCGAGACGGCGGACTTCCTCCATCGGCAGGAAGGTCAACAGTGCCAGACATTTTTCTACGTCTGCATCGTCGACATTGCGCCAGTACTGATAAAACTCGTACGGGCTCGTCTTTTCTGCATCAAGCCAGAGCGCACCACCAGCGGTCTTGCCCATCTTCTTGCCATCGCTCTTGGTGAGCAGCTTGTTCGTCAGGCCATAGACCGCCGTGTTGTTCTTGCGGCGGTTGAGCTCGACACCAGCGATAATATTCGACCACTGGTCATCGCCGCCCATTTCGAGCTTACAACCGTAACGACGGTTAAGCTCAAGGAAATCATAGCCCTGCATGACCATATAGTTGAACTCCAGGAAGGTCAGTCCCTTTTCCCAACGCTGCTTGTAGCATTCAGCTGCCAACATACGGTTGACAGTAAAGCAAGCACCCACATCGCGAAGCAAATCGATATAGTTGAGCTTGCGAAGCCAATCGCCGTTGTTGACCATGATAGCCTTGCCATCACTGAAATCAATAAAGCGGGCAATCTGCTTCTTGAAGCATTCGCAATTATGCTCGATGTCTTCATCCGTCAGCATTTTGCGCATATCCGTGCGGCCAGTTGGGTCACCGACAGTACCGGTGCCGCCGCCCACTAAACAGATGGGACGATGACCGGCACGCTGCATATGTGCCATCGCCATAAGAGCGATAAAATGTCCAGCATGCAGACTATCAGCCGTCGGGTCAAAGCCAATATAGAACGTGACCTTTTCTTTCTCCAACAATTCACGAAGCTCTGCTTCATTCGTGCACTGCGCGATAAATCCACGTTCTTTTAAAGTGTCAAATACATTAGCCAACAAACTCTCTCCTTTGAGGTCACCTTTAAACGAAATGTCAATTGTCAATTAATTACGGGATTTGGAGATGCCGCCGCCTGGTTCCGGTGCCACCGATTCCGGCATGGACGGGGAATCATTGCCACCGTTTGCACCACCTGGTCCAGGAACCGTTTTGCTGGTATCCTGTTTGCCATTCTTACCATCTTTGGCGTCTTTCTTGTTCTCGCCTTTTTTCTTGACTTCCGTCTTTTTATCATTTTCCAGCTCGCCAATGCTATCATGCTTAGTAGCAGCCGAACCATCAAAATTCTTAGCTGGCGTCTGAGCCAGTGCCTTTTCCATGAAGTTCTTCCAAATCTGGGCTGGCAACTGTCCACCCATGACGCCGTTCATAGCCGTGTTGTCATCGTTGCCGACCCACACGCCGCAAACCAAATCCGGCGTATAGCCAACGAACCAAGCATCATGGTAATTGCTGGTGGTACCCGTCTTGCCAGCTGCCGGACGGCCGATATTGGCCCGTGCACCCGTACCGCCCTTCTTGATAACGCCTTCCAGCATGTCCGTAAGTTCGGCTGCACTGCTTTCACTGATGACGCTGCGCTGTTTTACTTCAGCCTGCTCTAACACCTTGCCGTTGCGGTCAAGGACTTTGACAATGACTACCGGTTCCACATGGACGCCCTTATTGGCAAAGGTGCCATAGGCACTAGTGAGTTCCATCGGCGTCACGCCCTTGGTCAAACCGCCCAGAGCCGTAGAAAGGGTCCGGTCGTTCTGAGGGCCGTCGAGGACAAAGGTAGAGATACCCATCTCCTGGGCATAGTAAATCGGTTTATCGATTCCCAGCTTTTGGGCAATCTTAACCGTCGGTACGTTCATCGAAAAGCGGGCTACATCACGCATGGTGACCTTGCCGCTGAAATGACCGCTGTCGTTCTGGGGACGCCAGCCATCAATGTTAATAGGACTGTCGTCGATGATGGTGCTCGGCGTGAATTTATCCTCCAGGGCTGCCGCAAAAACAAAGGGCTTAAAGGCAGAACCTGGCTGACGCACCGCCATCGTGGCACGGTTGAACTGATCCGTGCCGCGGCCGCCTACCATAGCCTTCACATAGCCGTTATGGGGGTCAATTGCCACCAATGCGCCCTGAGGCTGCTGAATCTTATTGGCATCGACTTTGATATCCGGCAGATTCTTCATGGCTGCCTCAGCGGCCCGCTGCATATCCATGTCGATGGTGGTATAGATTTTCAAACCTTCTTTATAAACCGCGTCCGCACCGTATTTATCGATGAGAACCTGGGTCACGTATTCAATGAAGTAAGACGCCTCAGAAGTCTCTTTCTTCTTTACCGGCTTGACGATATTGAGCTTTTCCTTTTTGGCCTTGGATGCGGCACTGCTGTTGATATACCCGTATTTTTCCAACTGGTCGATAACAACACCCTTGCGCTCCATAGCGGCATCCATATTATTCATCGGAGAATAATAATTCGGGCTCTTGGGGATACCGGCCAACATAGCGCATTCGCTCAAGGTTAAATCCTCGACGTTTTTGCCGAAGTAAGTCTGCGCAGCGGCCTGAACACCGTAAGCGCCCTGACCAAAGTATATCTGGTTCATATACATTTCCAGGATTTCCTGTTTCGTATACTGGCGTTCTAACTGCATTGCCAAGAATACCTCCTGGATTTTACGCGTCATCGTACGTTCCTGAGTGAGGTACGCATTCTTTGCCAGCTGCTGCGTAATCGTAGAACCACCTTCCGATACGCCGCGGCCGCGAATGTTGGCATAAAGGGCGCGCAAAATACCGCGCGGATCTACACCACTGTGTTCGTAGAAGCGGTTATCTTCAACGGCCACAAAGGCATTCTGAAGGTCCTTCGGAACCTGCTGAATTTTAACTGGCCGCCGGTTCTCCGCCGCATGAACGTTGGCAATCTCGTTGCCGTTAATATCGTAAATCTGCGATGAGGCCGGTGGCAGAATATCATTTGCTAAATCCGGCTTCGTATTCATACTGGCAGTCAAAAAACCACAGCCAATTCCAGTAACCATGACCAGTAAAACCAATCCTAATCCCAGAAACACGCGTTTCGCGGTGCTGCTGCCTTTTTTTGTGGGACGTTTTTGACGGCTCGTATTTGAATGTTTATCCATGAGCTGCCTCCTTAAATTTATACTGTTTCATTTTAACACAAAACGATTGCATCGTCTATGAAATCAACAGCTCCAAACTATATCCTTATTTCAACGCTACCACTGTAGCACCAGTTCCCCCTTCGTTAATATCGGCGAACTGGAAACTTGAAACGTTGCGATGACGTTTCAGATAGGCATGGACGCCTTTGCGAAGGGCTCCCGTTCCTTTGCCGTGAATGATGAGAACCTGAGTGAGCCCGGCAATCACCGCATCATCCAGGAATTTGCCCAGGGTCATTTCGGCTTCATCCACCATCATGCCGCGAATATCGATATCCCGGCCAATGTTCTGGGTCTTCTGCAAGAAGGAACCAGACTGACTGTTGCGCTTCTTGCCACTGATAATTGGCTGGGGCTTTTCCTTTTCTCCATGGGACAGGAAGGTACAACCAGAAGCCTTGACTTTGGTGCGTAGGCTGCCCAGCTGAACGGTCAGCTCTTTGCCCTGCACTTCGATAACCGTCCCCTTCTGGTCCAGCTTCTTAACGTAGATTACATCCCCCGGCAACAGTTTTTTGACATCAATCTTCTGCCCAACGCCCTTCTGAGCCATGATGCCAGGTCTTGCCTTCTCCGATGCCTCGTTGATTTTGGCACGGGCTTCGGCAATTGCCTGCTGGCGAGCGCGGATGCCCTGGTCGTCAAACTGCTCTTTCAGGTCCTTGATAACCGCTTCCGACTCCCGGCGGGTCTGACGAATCATCGCCGCACTCTTTTCCTTGGCCTTGCGGATGATTTCGCCCTTTTGTTTCGAAAGCTCACTCTTGGCATTTTGCAGTTTCAATTCCAGCTGGGTAACCCGCTGCTGACGCTCCCGAATCTCGGCATTCATCTGCTCATACATCATCTTTTCGCTTTCCAGCTGATTGATGACGTGTTCAAATTGAGCATGGTCTGCTTTAACCAGCTGCTTGGCCCGCAGGATAAGGGATTCGGAAAGCCCCAAGCGCTGACTGATGGCAAAGGCGTTACTGGCTCCCGGAATGCCGATGAGCAGCCGATAGGTCGGCCGCAGGGTCTCCACATCAAATTCGACGCAGGCATTTTCAATGCCCTCCCGGGTATAAGCAAAGGTCTTAAGTTCCGAATAATGAGTGGTTGCCACCGTCGTCGCCCGAACCTCCAGCAAACGTTCCAGAATGGACATAGCCAGGGCAGCACCCTCTTCCGGATCCGTACCGGCCCCAAGCTCATCGAGGAGCAGCAAATCGTCGCTCTCAACTTTGTCGAGAATCCGAACGATATGGGTCATATGGGCCGAAAAGGTGGAAAGGCTCTGCTCAATGCTTTGCTCATCGCCAATGTCGGCATAGAGATTCTGATATACGGCAATCTCCGAATCGGCCTCCACCGGCAAATAGCAGCCCGACTGAGCCATAAGAACCATGAGGCCCAGGGTTTTCATGCTGACGGTCTTACCGCCGGTATTGGGTCCCGTTATGAGCAGCATGCGATAATCTTTCCCCAGGGTAATGCTGGTGGGCACTACTTTGTCTCGAGGAATCAACGGATGACGGGCATTCTTCAGCACCGTGCGCCCCTCTTCATTGATAAGAGGCTTTACGGCCTCCATATCCCGGGCGAGTTTTGCCTTAGCAAAGGCAAAATCGATGTCGCGAAGAATCTCGCAGTTGGCGGTAAGCGGTTCGCTATCCCGGCTGATTTCCTGGGACAGCTGGCGCAGGATGCGCTGAACTTCCTGCTGCTCAGCCAGCGTCAGCTGTTTCACATCGTTGTTGAGTTCCACTACCGCCATGGGTTCGATAAAAAGAGTTGAACCACTGGCGGACTGGTCATGGATGAGCCCCGGAAAATGGGTGCGATACTCCGCCTTAACCGGGATAACATAGCGCTCATCGCGGACGGTAACGATGGCATCCTGAAACATCTTCTGATACTGGGCATCGTGAAGGATGTTGTTTATCTTGTCCTTGATGCGGACCTGGGAACTTTTAAGTTCCCGCCGGATGCGGCGAAGTTCCACACTGGCATCCTCCCGCATGTTGCCGTGTTCATCAATGGTCAGCGAAAGATTGCGCTCGAGCTGGCCCAAAATCTCAATGGAATGCGCCCCCTCTTTGAGCACCGGCACTTCCATTTCCAAATCCCGGAAAAAGCGCTTTACCGTGCGCATGGCATAAAGAGTGCTCATAACCTCCTGCAGTTCGGCTAAATCCAGCACGGCACCCTTGCCCGTCTTCACCAGCAGCGGGCGGATATCATGAATCCCCCCCAAAGGCGGTGCCGTCATGGCAAAAACAGTAACGGCCTCTTCCGTCTCCTGGAGCCATTCGCTGATTTCGCTGAAATCCGAACTTGGATAAAGAGCCCGGGCTTTTTCCTTCCCCAGGGAAGAACCAGCCCTATCGGCCAGCATCTCCGTGATTTTTTCGTATTCTAAAATGTTAAATGACTCGTTTTCCATCTATCACAAAACCCCTCGATAAAAATGTCCTCGCGTGATTTCGCTGCCTTCCTGCTCTTTTACCCAAGCCTCCTGTGCTTCATCGAGCTCTGCTGGAAATTTCATGGCTTTGCGGTAAGCTTTGACCAACTGCCGGATTTCCCCCTCAGTCATGGCCTTGGCTTCAAGCCGCAATGTCCCAACGCCCATAGGCGCAAACTTCATCGCATGGGGCAGCATGGAAAGGCATTTGCTGTTGAGCACATGCATGTGGCAATATTGGTCCATGACCAGCGGGAACTGCGCCTCCTTGCGATCCTTTAAGGCATAACGTCCCTTCGTGCAAGGCTGGCTGCAGGCACCACAGTCGACGCCCCCTAAGAAACTTCCCGTCACGCAATACTCGGAAATCATGAGTTCCAGCCGGCCGTGAACGATGCAGCTAAGAGGCAGGGCGCTGTCTTTAGCAATGGCCTGGATTTGTTTAAGATTAAGCTCCGGCGACAAAGTGGCTTCTGCCACTCCGTATTCCTTAAGGAATGCCAGCGTGCTTTTATTATAGGAAATCAGCGAATAATCTGCATGAACGGGAAAATCCGTAAGCCGTTTTACCAAAGCCAGGGCACCAATATTGTGCACATGAACCGCATCAGGGGGGCAGGTCTTCTGCCAGGCCAATAGCAGCTTTTCGATGGCCCTTTGATGATTTTCCTTGATGATACGCGGAAGGTTGAAGTCGATGCGCACCTTGGCAGACTTAGCAAGGTTCCAAGCCTGCTGATATTCTTCCAGCGAAATGGCTTTATGGGTGTAAGACTCTCCCCCAAAGAGAATGCCATCGGCGCCACCATCTATAGCTGCTTTAAGCTTTGCAATGGAGTCAACCGACACCATAAGGCTTGCCTTTTGGGCAGGTTGCGGACACGCCGTCTGCAAAGGGGCAAAGTTCCGTTTGGAGAAGCGGAACTCTGCCAAACGAAGTTCATCCAACTGCTCCACAGCCTTGCGGCGGGCGTCGTTAATTTCACTCATGGGAATCATGACTTCGCCATCAATATCCACCGTAAGCGATTCCAGTTCGTAAACCGAAGTTCCCAGGCGATTGATTTGCTTTTGCACCGTCTCTTCGGTCAAGGGACGCTTCCGAGCCAATTCGCCAATAAACTCCGTTGCGGCGCTGGTCTTGTGCCCCTTTCCATCATCCAACAGAATCGTAAGGGGCTTGCCAATGGCAGCACGAACCGTTGCTGAAATGGGGATACGGCGTACCGGTGCTCCGGACGCATACATTTCCTTGCCGGCTTCCATAAGAGCCGCATCATAGACCTTAAACACCCGGTCGTGATCACGAACCGCCGAGGGAATCGCAAAGGATACCGTATCACCGGCCTCGCCCCTGGTGATATTTTTGCCTTTGTCATCCCAAAGCTCCTGAATCGTCGCAGTCACCCGGCCGCCGACTTTTACCCAGAAATCCACCTGGTCGCCAAGGCTTAATTTGCCACTGAGCTTTACCGTCACGATACGTCTATCCCAGTCGTATCGGCTGACCCGGCCGATGAGTAGGCCACGGTTGTTGGGCCGTCTATCGCTCATCATATTTTTGCCGGGGCGCCCCAGCAAGAAGGCCGTGGTAAAGTCGCGATTGAAAATCTGCGCCAGATTGTCGCGGGCCTGGTCCGAAACTTTATAGCCTGCACCAGCATAGAAGGTATCGATTGCCTCGCGATAGGTTCCGACCACCGTCGCCACATACTCCGGACGCTTCATGCGGCCCTCGATTTTCAGCGATGCTACTCCAGCTTCAATGAGCTCGGGGATAATATCAATAGTGTTGAGGTCTCGGGGAGATAACAAATAGTTTCCCGCCTCGCTCCCTAGCACATCTTCCCCCTTTTCATCTACTAGGGTATAGGGCAGACGGCAGGGCTGGGCACAGCGGCCACGGTTGCCGCTGCGACCACCAATCATGCTGCTCATAAGACACTGGCCCGAATAGCAGACACAAAGCGCCCCGTGCATGAAGACCTCAATCTCCACATCGCAGTTGGCACAGATATGGCGAATCTCTTTTAACGATAATTCACGAGAAAGCACCACCCGGGTAAATCCTAAATTCTGCAGTGCCAAGACGCCTTCCAAACTATGGACGGTCATCTGCGTACTCGAATGAAGGGGTAAATCCGGCACCGTCTCCCGTGCCAGTTTAGCCACCCCCAAATCCTGTACCAGAATCGCATCGGCTCCTGCTTCGTAGAGGAATCGCAGATAATCCCGAACCGCTGGAATTTCTTCATCACTGACAATCGTATTTACCGTAACATTAATAAGCACACCCCGCAGGTGTGCAAAACGGATGGCCCAGCGCAGGCCATCCTCATCAAAATTATTTGCATAGGCGCGGGCACCAAACATACTGCCCGCCAGATATACTGCATTCGCACCACTTTCCACAGCCGCGATAAGCGCTTCGCGGCTGCCTGCCGGTGCCAATAATTCTACCAATTCCATTTCCTCCTGAAAAGAGCTTAGGGCTCTCCCTGATTCTCTATTGAATCGCTGTCTTCTTGATTCTCTGCCGCCTGAAGCTGACGGACTTCGTTGAATAATTCCATCTGCTCCGCATCAAGGCCGGCTGCCGCTTCCTCCGTAGTGGGTAAATCCGGCAAATCCTCCAAAGAGTTAATGCCGAAACACCGCAGGAAAGTATCCGTCGTTCCATAGAGGATTGGCCTGCCAATTACCGCCTTGCGACCCACTTCAGCAATGAGTTCAAGTTCCATGAGCTTTTGCAAGGCCCGTTCCACTCGAACGCCGCGAATCTGCTCCACTTCTGCCTTGGTTATCGGCTGCTTAAAGGCGATGATGGACAGGGTCTCCATCGTCGGCGCCGAAATCTTGCGGTCGACAACTTCCGTCAGCCGTTCCACCACGGAAAAGGCCTCCGGCCGTGTTGCCATCTGATAACCACCGGCAACCTGCCGTATGGTAAGTCCGCTCCGTCTGGCATCTAATGCCTGCGACAGTTCCTGCAACAGATTTTGCGTTCCCAAAACATCCAGCTGCAAAATACGGGCAAGTTCTGCCGCCGACATCGGATTGCCCGTAGCAAAAAGGACAGCTTCAAGCATACCGAGGTCGGTTATATCCAGCCGCTGTGCTGGTTCAGTCATCTTCTTTTTCCTCCCGGGTACATATATAAATTTCCGCAAAAGCACGCTGTTGTTTGACCGTTACGGTCTTTAGCTTCATGAGCTCAAGCAAAGCCAAAAAGGTCACAATAAGCTCGTTGCGCGTTCCCGTCTCAAAAGCTTCCGAAAACAACAGGCGCCCATGGCTTCGCTCCAACAGCGACAAAATATCAGCCATTTTATCCTTGATGCTGAAGGTTTCCGGTGTTACCAATGCTTTTGGAATTGACAATTCCTGTTTGACGGATAAAACCGTATGAAAGGCCTCCACTAAGAGTCGCAACGAAAGATTTCCTGGGGGCAGATGGTGCACCGGAAGCTCCATGGGCTCACGGCTAACATAGCGCTCCTGAACCCCAGCCATATCCCCTAAGACACCACTGACCTGCTTGAATTTTCGGTACTCCAAAATGCGCGCCACCAGTTCTAAGCGCGGGTCTTCCACTTCCCCTTCCTCGTTTACCTCTGGTTTTGGCAGCATCATGCGAGACTTAATCTGCAAAAGAGTTGCGGCCATAACCAAAAAGGAACTGGCAATCTCGATGTTGAACTCACGAAAATGGTCTAGATATTCGACATACTGCCGGGTCAGCTCAGCTATAGGAATATCATAAATATCAATCTTATTCTTTTCAATCAGATGCATGAGGAGGTCCATGGGCCCCTCAAAGGCATCAATCTTTACTTTGTAGTCCTCCATATCCCAAACTTTCCCTTAGAAGAGCAAGCCGAGCAGGAAGGAAAAGAGCTGCCATATCATCCGCCGTGCCGGAATAAAAATCATATCCAAAACCGGCGTAGCCAGAATCACAATGAGAATGATAAAGCTGTACCGCTCCAAGTTTGCGAACTGATAAGCCAAATCCCGGGGCAAAAGCTGTTTTAGCACGTGGGAACCATCCAATGGCGGCAGTGGAATCATATTGAAGATAGCAAAACCGATGTTGTACTCCGTTATGAGCAGAAAAACCGTCTCTAAGCCCTTGTCATGAACCTGGCCTCCTGTTGCCACGAAATACAGCTGCAAGAACAACAGCGCTGCAAAAGCGGTGATAAGGTTTGCCGCCGGTCCTGCAATGGATACCAGAATGTCATCACGGCGAGGCTCTTTGAAGTTATGAGGATTTATCATAACCGGCTTAGCCCAACCGAAGTGAAACAAAAACAGCATAAGCATACCAATCGGGTCCACATGGGCCCGCGGGTCAAGAGTCAAGCGCCCCATCATGCGCGGCGTAAAATCACCAAGCCAAACAGCTACCTGCGCATGGGCATATTCATGAACCACCATGGCAATAATCAAACCAGGCAGTCCAGCCACGATATGCATCAGATTAAAATCAAACATCTCATTCCTCCATTATGGGTATTACTTGTCCTGTTTTTCCCGCAGGCGGCGTTCCACCAGCAGAATCGAAGCCACTGACTTGGCATCGCAAATCCGTCCATCTAGAACCATAGCCACCGCTTCTTCCAGCGGCATCTTTACCACGTTGATAAACTCATCCTCATCAGGATGCTGTTTTCCCGGGGTAAGGCCCTCAGCCAGATACATGTGGATATATTCATTCGAAAAGCCCACCGTGGTAGCAATAGTCGAAAGTTTGGTAATCCGTTCCGCCACATAACCGGTTTCTTCCGAAAGTTCACGCTTCGCACAATAAAGCGGGTCCTCATCCGGCGCATCGAGTTTGCCGGCCGGAACTTCTAGCGTAACCTTGCCAATGGGATAGCGATACTGGCGAACCAAAATTACTTCTCCCTTATCGGTAAGCGGAATAATCGACGATGCCCCCGGATGAGCAATCCACTCCCGGGTCGCTTTATTGCCATTGGGAAGCGTGACTGTATCGCGCTTGACATGAAGCAAAGCACCATCAAAAATATCTTCACTGCTGACTTTTTTCTCGATCAATTCTTCGTCCATCGTTGCTCCCCCTATTTGTTCATATCTTATTTATTTTACTATGGGACCTCCAGGATTTCAAGCCTTCCCCGTGCTTAGCGAAAAACCGTCCACAAAACCAGCACCACGGCCAGCAGGCATTTGCCTCCCACCACAAACATTGATAAATTAGCCCAAACCGATGTGACATCCATATATTCACTCATCCGGTGAGCAATCTCATCGGGCTCATTTGCTGCCAAGAGTTTCCGCATGCGATAAAAGTCTACCAGGGAATCCACAATCAACGCCGCCGCAACAAAATAAAAAGCCCATTGCTGCCAAGGGCGAAGCTCCGCGTATTGGTAGGTAAAGAAGAATCCCAATCCATCAATCATTAGCAGTGCCACCGACATCAGCAGAAACATTTTGCCAATGCCTTTGCCTGACATGAATTTTCCCATGGACTCAATCTCGTCCTGCCACTGCTTTCGTTCCTCGTCATCAATATCCGGTCCCGTATGTACCAGCAATGTCTGCAACGCATAGCCGCTGACCAGCAGCCAAAAAATCGCATAACATTGAATTCCTAACATGATAAATAAACCTCCTGCAAATTCGATTCTATCCATTAGTATACAAAGCAAAGCGCCCCATTGCAACTGCAATGAGGCACTCTTCCCTCCATTTAGCGGCGGCGTTTAACCTCCGGCCATGGACGAATATGTTTGGGATTCGTAGCGACACCGTCGAGTCCTACCCAACGTGAAGAAAAGGATTCAAGGTGTGCTTTCTTTTCTTTCGTTTTACCATTCCTATTCGCTGAGCCAACGGCAACAAGATTCTGTGCATTGACCACTTGTTTTTCTTCCTGCTCCGAAGCCCTGGCGCAACCACAGCCACAATCCTGGATATAATTGCTTTCCAGTTCTTCCTGGGAAAAAATTGTGAAATTACCACAGGCACAACGACACCAGTAATACTCGCTGCCGAATTTGTCCTTGCGCCCCGTCGACTCTAGAACAGTAATCTTTCCAAACTGCTTGTCCAAATTCTTTTTCTCCTCCCTATCGAGGATATATATCACAATCCACCTTATTATATTTCGTCTTAATTTAACAAACTCCTGCCAGCAAAAGCTCTTTTTTTACAAAAGGAGAGCCTTCTGTCGCAAAACAAAAGGCTCTCCTGCTAAATCAAAAGGCCAAATCAAACGCGGATTATGGCCACATTCTCCTTATCCACATCCGGATGTTCTTCCACAACCATCTCAGACATCGACGTTGAATCCTCACTTACTTCCACAGCTACCACTTCATAGCTGATACTCCAGCCACCACGGAATACGCGGTGACCGGTAGGTACATATTCCTTCATTCAATTTTCCTTCTTTCCAAATCTCTCACAATCCTTCCTAAGATTATCATGATTTGAAAAAAAGTCAATATGAATTTTTACAAAAATATCAGCTAAAATTGTTTTTTATTACCATTGCATGACTTACCATTTCCTTGGCATTATCCAAAGAAGCGGCGGTGACATCAACGCCGGAAGCCATGCGGGCCACTTCACTGATGCGTTCCCGCTCGGAGAGCTGATGTACCGAAGTAACCGTCGCGCCCGCTGCTGTGGATTTCGAAATGTAGAGATGGATATCGGCCATGCAGGCAATCTGTGGAAGATGGGTGATACAAAGAACCTGCTTGAAACGCGCCACCAAGGCAATGCGCTCGGCAACCATCTGGGCCGTGCGGCCGCCAATTCCTGTATCAATTTCATCAAATACCATGCTGGGAACGGAAGCGTCACGAGATGCAGCCACCGTCTTGATAGCCAGGGCAATGCGGGACAATTCACCGCCAGAAGCAACTTTTTGCAGGGGCTTTTCCGCTTCGCCAGGGTTGGCCGAAAAATACATGGCCACGGCATCGGCACCACCCGGTAGAAATTTGCCCGCTGGCGTTACGGCAATGCGAAAGACTGCCTTGGGCATTCCCAGCGCCGTGAGTTGTTTGCCAATGGCAGTGCCTAGTTCCTTGGCCGCTTGGGTACGTAGTTTGGTCACCCGCTCCGCTTTCGCCGTCAGTTCCTGCTTCAAGGACTCAATCTGTTTTTCCAGCGCCTGCATGTCTTCATCGTAATTTTCGATGTCCTGTAATTCCTGCTGGACTTTTTCCTGATGGGCCAAAATCTCCTCAATCGTGGCACCGTATTTTTTGCGAAGCTTGTAGATGACATCCATCCGGCGCTGGAGTTTATCCAGCTTCTCCGGGCTAAACTCCATGCCCTCCCCGTAGTCGCGAAGTTCATAGGCCGCTTCTTGCAAGGAAATGAACGCCTCTTCTACCATCTTCTGCGCGTTGGCCATGGATTCGTCAAAGCGGCTCATATCCAACAGGTTTTTCTTGACCTTCGATAAAGCAGCTAAGACGCTGCCCCCGTCTTTCGAACCATTTTCCAGCAGGTTATAAGAATCTTCCACATAGCCAGCAATTTTTTCCGCATGGGATAATTTGCGAATCTGGGCTTCGAGTTCCTCATCTTCCCCTGCTTTGAGCTGGGCTCCCTCGATTTCCTTATCCTGCCAGCGAAGCATATCGAGCCGCTGGGCATATTCCCGGGAAGCCTGTTCCTTTTCTGCATACAGCTTGCAACAGCTGTGCCAGTTGTCGTAGGACTGCCGATAAGCCGACAGGGCAGCAGCAAGTTCCGGAACATAGCCATCTAACAAATTAAACTGGCTCTCTTCCTTTAACAGGGCCAGATTTTCATTTTGGCCATGAACATCCACCAAAAAAGAACCAATCTTCTTGAGGACCGCCAACGTGACATGACAGCCATTTACCAGCACCATGCTGCGGCCGCCATGGGTCACCTGCCGCGTGATGATTAGCATGCCCTCGGAATCATCGATGGCCTGAGATGCCAGATATTCATGCAACGCCGCCGCTTCCGATTCCAAGGTAAAAACCGCTTCCACCCGAAGCCACTCACAGCCTGTGCGAATCGAATCCGAAGAGATACGATTGCCAAGGATTGCTCCCAAAGAGTCAATCAGTATGGATTTACCGGCGCCGGTCTCACCCGTAAGAATGTTGAGACCAGGTCCAAACTCTACCTGTACATGTTCAAGCAAGGCAAAATTCCAAACGGTCAAAGTTTTCAGCATCGAAGAAGATCTCCTTTAGTGTGCATCATTTCAAATAAGACTGCAGGCGATGCAGAATTTTTTCGGTAGCTTCCTTGGGCTTGATGACCATGATGATGTTATCGTCACCAGCCACCGTACCGATGACTTCGGTCCAATTCGCGTGGTCTAGTGCCGAAGCCACCGTGTTAGCGCCCCCCGGCAGCGTCTTGACCACAATGATATTTTCACTGTAATCGCAAGCGGTAACCGTGTCAGCAAAGAGACGATGCATGCGCTCTTCTGTGAACAAAATTGCGTTCTGCATCGGCGATGCATACCGATAGCGTCCGTCGCCAGTGGGTACTTTAATGAGCATCAGTTCTTTGATATCCCGGGATACCGTTGCCTGAGTCACCTGTATGCGGCGTTCCCGCAGTGCTTCGGCCAAATCCTCCTGCGTCTCTATGACTTGATTATCGATAATATTCTTGATTACGGCATGACGTACACTTTTCATCTGTCCACCTCTCCTTGTCTAACGATATATCAGGCATCTTTCCAAAGCTTCGTCCGAAGAATCTGGTAGTAATCTTTGTCTTCGAACTTCACGATGCCTGCCTGTACATTTGATTTCATAACGGTGACTTCATCCCCCGGCAGCAAGCGGAAACTTTCCTGTCCATCAAAGGTTACGATGATGTCCTGATGGATGGCTGCAATCTGAATGTGAACCACATCGTCCTCCCCCACTACCAGCGGCCGCATATTAAAGGTATGGGCACAAATTGGCGTAATCAGCAGCGCGCGGATATTCGGATTCATAATGGGGCCGCCAGCGGAAAGAGAATAAGCCGTAGACCCCGTTGGGGACGATACGATTACCCCATCGGCTTTGTAATCCATCAAATGGGTTTCATTAATGCTAAGTCCCAAGTGAAGCATGCGGGCCACGCCGCCCTTAGTCACCACCACATCGTTAATGGCATGTCCTAAGAACCGCTCCTGCCCACTGGATTTGACAAAGCCCGCCAAGAGCAGACGGTGTTCAATCTGGTAATCTCCCTCCAGGATTTTCTGAAGCTTGGTTTCTAGTTCCCCCAGCTCAATATCTGCCATAAATCCGAGGGTGCCAATATTGATACCACAGACTGGCACCGACCGGGCACCATACCGGCGACATACCCCCAGCAGCGTCCCGTCACCGCCAATACTCAAGGCGATATCGGCTTCAATTTGTTCAATATTGGGTACCCCGTATTCTTCGAAACCAAAGAAGCGCGATTCATCAATGGGCATGATGAGTTTTACATCCTTGTCCCGATAGAAATCCATTATTCGTTTTAAAACTTCCGGCGCCTGGGGTTTATCCACATTCGGAAAAATGGCGATAGTCAGCATCACAATTACTCCTTATTTATCCAGCGCTCCATGCGCCTCAGCCACAACCGTTACGAGGCGCTCCTCGGTTACGGTATCCTGCTGGCCTTTATCCTTGGTCAACCGGATGAGATACTCGATATTCCCCTCCGGTCCCTTTACGGGTGAAAAGGTAAGTGCCATGGGTACAAAACCCAGTTCCCGGGCAAAGGCCGTAACGGTGCGGATTACATTTTCATGAACGGCCGGGTCACGTACTACGCCCTTCTTGCCGACAAACTCCCGGCCTGCCTCAAACTGCGGCTTGATAAGGGCCACCAATTCCCCCTCGTCCTTGAGCAACGAAAAGGCTACGGGCAGAACTTTGGTCAGCGAGATAAAAGCAACGTCAATGGAAGCAAAGTCCAGCAGCGTCCCGATATCTTCCGGCGTCACATTGCGGATATTGGTGCGCTCCATATTGACCACGCGGTCATCGGTGCGCAATTTCCAAGCCAACTGACCATAACCCACATCGATGGCAAATACCTGAACCGCACCATTTTGCAACATGCAGTCCGTAAAGCCGCCAGTGGAGGCACCAATATCGGCGCAACGACGTCCCTCAAGAGCAACGCCAAATTCCTTCATGGCCTTCTCAAGCTTCAAGCCACCACGGCTGACATAGGGAATATCATTGCCCAACAGGCGAATTTCCGCCTCAGGCTTTACCGTTGCTCCGGCTTTATCCACCTTCTGATTATCCACCAGGACTTCGCCTGCCATAATCATGCGTTTCGCCCGTTCACGGCTGCCGGCTAATCCCTTTTCTACTAATAAAATATCTAATCGTTGTTTTGCCATTATTGTAATCGTTCCTTTACTGCTGCTGCCAGCTGCTGGGGCGTAAGGCCACAGAGTTCCAGCAGTTCCTTCGGCGTTCCCTGTTCGATAAACTTATCTGGAAGCCCTAAACGAAGAAGTTTTACTTTGTCCGAAAGCCCCTCATCCATCAGATACTCGGCCACTCCTGAGCCAAAGCCCCCCACCAAAGAATTTTCCTCCACGGTAACTAGCAGCTGGCGCGAAGCCATCTGCTTGATGACTTCGGTATCCAAGGGTTTGACAAAGCGCATATTGACCACTGAGGCAGAAATGCCATCGGCGGCCAAAATTTCTGCCGCTTCCTCGGCCTGGTGAACCATGGGGCCAACGGCCAAAAAGGCCACGGTATCATCAGCAGCCGTCTTGACAATTTCCGCTTTGCCCACTGGCACCTCAGCAAAATCTTCCCGAAGGGGCACACCAAAGCCAGCGCCCCGTGGATAACGGACAGCCGTAGGGGAATCCATCTCCACCGCAGTTGCCAACATGTCCCGAAGTTCTGCTTCATCTTTCGGCACAAAGATTGTCATATTCGGCATGTGGCGAAGATAAGACAGGTCAAAGGCGCCATGATGAGTGGGGCCATCGGCCCCCACCAGACCAGCCCGGTCAAGGCACAGGGTCACCGGCAGATTCTGCAGGCAGACATCGTGCAATAGCTGGTCATAAGCCCGCTGGGCAAAGGTGGAATAAAGGGCCACCACCGGATGGCGACCGTCAGCAGCCATACCAGCAGCCAGCGTAACGGCGTGTTCCTCGGCAATGCCCACATCGAAGAACCGACCCGGGTAGACTTCCCCAAAAGCTTTAAGCCCCGTACCCGATGGCATAGCTGCCGTAACTGCGGTAATATTGGAATTCTTATCCGCCAGCTCTATTAAGGCCTTGCTGAATACCGACGTGTAGCTGGGTGCTCCCCCTGCTTTCTTCGGGCACTCACCAGTCTGGCGGTCAAATATACCAATGCCATGGAACTTGTTGGGATTATTCTCTGCTGGCAGGAAGCCCTTGCCTTTCTTCGTATGAATGTGAATGAGCACTGGCCCATCAAGCTCTTTGGCCCGGCAGAACATTTCCTGGAGCAGCGAAATATCGTGACCGTCCAGCGGTCCAATGTAATGAAAGCCGATTTCCTCAAAGATACTGCCCGGCACCAAGGCGGAACGAACGCTATCCTTCACAATCTGTGCCGTCCGATAAGCCTTGTCCCCAATATGAGGAATGCTCATAAGCAGATTTCCCACATCTTTTTTGGCTTTGTTATACTGAGGGGCCGTGCGGATACGAGAAAGATATTCGCTCATGCCACCGACATTCTTATCAATGGACATTTCGTTGTCATTTAGAATAACAATGAGCTTCTTGCCCAGGTCACCGGCTTGATTCAGAGCTTCAAAAGACTCGCCGCCGGTCAGAGCCCCATCGCCAATAACCGCAATGACTTCGTTGCGGCGGCCACAGAGGTCACGGGATATGGCCATACCCAAGGCTGCAGAAATCGAAGTACTGGCATGGCCAACGCCAAAGGCATCATACTTCGATTCAAAGCGATTGGGAAATCCCGTGATTCCCCCTAACTGACGCAGGGTGTGAAAACGCTCCCGACGCCCCGTCAGGATTTTGTGGGAATAGGCCTGATGGCCCACATCCCAAACCAATTTATCCTGGGGAAAATGGAATACGCTATACAGGGCCAGGGTGAGTTCCACCGTTCCGAGACTCGGTGCCAGATGTCCGCCATTTTCCGATACGGTATCGATGATAAAACCGCGCAGCTCACGCGCCAGTTCCTCAAGCTCCGAGAGACTGTACTTCTTTATATCTTCCGGGTTATTGATTTTATCCAGCAGTGGATATGCATTCATGCCAAGCACTCCCAATCATTTATTACGGTCGACCAGATAAGAAACGAGCTCACGCAGGAAGTCCGCCTCAGGACCGAAATCCTTCAAGGCTGCCACCGCCTCTTCCACCGTTTCCTGGGCCAATTTCTTGGCTTCCGCCAGCGAAGTCAGGGTAACATAGGTGGATTTATGATTTTTCTCATCACTGCCCACCGGCTTGCCAATCACAGCCTCATCGCCGACAACATCAAGAATGTCATCGGTAATCTGGAAAGCCAAACCAAATTTATCTGCATATTCCGTCAAGGCAGCTAGCTGGGCTGACGTTGCCCCAGCCAGAATTGCACCGCTGCGGATGGCCGCCCGGAATAACGCACCGGTTTTTCCCAGGTGTACAAGCCGCATGGTGTCCATATCAATCTGTTTGTTTTCTGACTCCATATCAAGGGCCTGTCCGCCTACCATGCCATCCGGACCGGCAGCGATGCTCATCTCCCGGACAACCTTTACCAGCGTTTCCGCATCGACGCCTTCCTGGCGCAATATTACCTCAAAGGCCAAGGTCAGCAGCGCATCACCGGACAACGTTGCCATACCAGCACCATAGACCTTATGGTTGGTAAGCTTGCCACGGCGATAGTCATCATCATCCATGGCCGGCAAATCATCATGAATCAGGGAATAGGTATGAATCATCTCAATGGCAAGACCCGTTTTGAGGAATTTCGTACCATCGACACCCAATGCATCCGCAGCCGCCATCAACAGTACCGGCCGCAGGCGCTTGCCGCCAGCCAACAGACTATACTCCATGGATTCCGTCAGCGTCTTGTCAATAGGCGACTTCTTATTGAGTTCACCAGCCAAAGCAGACTCCACCAATTGCTGTCTTTCTTTCCAGAGTTCCTTGAGCTTCATCGTTTATTCTCCCTCTATCTGCAATTCTTGCTTGATTACTTTCTTATTGTCTTCCCGAACCAAAAGGTCCATAGTCTTTTCCGCATCGGCCAGCGCCTTGAGACAAGTATTTCCCAGCTGGACCCCTTCGGAATAATTTGCCATGAGATCTTTGAGATTGCTGTCGCCCGATTCCATGGAAGCAACAATCTGCTCCAACTTCTCCAGCGATTCTTCAAACGACAATTCCTTTTTTCTTGGCATCTTATTTTCCTTCCTTTCCAGCTTTGGCTTTTGCCGGCACACCTACCACCTCAACGGGAACCTTTCCATCTTGAAGGACCAGCAGCAACTTATCCTTTGGCGCTACATCTTCTACGCTATTCACCAGCTTACCCCCCTTTTCCGCCATGGCGTAACCACGGCGAAGGACCCCGGCAGGATTCATGCCATCCAACCGTTCCAGCAGCAGATTCAAGCGGTGTTTTTTCGTGGTAATGACCTTTTCTGTCAGCCGTTGCAAGTCGCTGAGCACATAGTCAAGCCGCTGGCGGCGGGCCGCCAGCAACGACTGGGGATTCGCCAACACCGGACTGCGCAGACAGGCCTCCAGTCTTAAGCGACGGCTTTCGATTTCCTTTTTCACTTGACTTGTCAAGCGGGCCTGTAGATTTTGGACATGACGTGCTACTTCCCGGCAATCGGGAACCGCAAGTTCCGCCGCATTTGACGGCGTTGCGGCCCGAACGTCTGCCACAAAGTCCGCCAAAGTAAAATCCGTTTCATGCCCCACGGCAGAAATTACCGGAATCTTCGAGGCAAAAATCGCCCGCACCACACATTCCTCATTGAAGGACCAAAGGTCTTCCATGGAACCGCCGCCACGGCCTACAATCAAAACGTCCACCGGACACAATTTGTTGAAAAACTCAATGGCTGACGCTATCTGTTCCGCCGAACCTTCCCCTTGAACCTGTACGGGATGTAGTAGCAGCTGAACCTTAGGCCAGCGATGCTTCGACACGTGATAGATATCCCGTAGCACCGCTCCCGCTAAAGAGGTCACGACACCGATTCGCTTGGGAAATACCGGCAATGGCTTTTTCCAGGATTGGTCAAACAAACCCTCCTCGGTAAGTTTTGCCTTCAACTGTTCAAAGGCCAATTGCAAATCGCCAGTTCCCTCAGGTGCCAAAGAATCCACATAAAGCTGATACGCACCGTCCCGTTCATAAACGGAAATTGTTCCCGCTGCCACGACTTTTAACCCATTGACGGGCTGAAACCGCAGATGCTGCGCCCGGCTTTTAAACATTACGGCTTTTAAAGCCCCGCCGGCATCCTTCAGCGTAAAATAACAATGCCCAGAGGGATAACATTTAAAATTCGAGATTTCCCCGCGAATCATGATGCCCTTGAGCACATTTTCCCGGTCAAACATCCCCTTTATGAACTTGTTCACCTGACTGACAGAATGTATTGCCACCTATTTCCCTCCAGACATACGAAAAAGCCAGACCATTCTTTGGGTCTGGCAGTTCGTTTCATTAGCGCGAAAGCTTCATCATCGCGCCCAGGATTCCATTGACATAGCGGCTGGAATCATCCGTACCGTACTTCTTCGCCAGTTCCACAGCCTCATTGATTGCGATATTTGGCGTAAGCTTCTCCTCCGAGAAATGAATCTCGTAGATGGCAATGCGAACCAAGTTGCGGTCTACCGCTGCCATACGCTCAATCTTCCAATCCTTCGAGCTCTCTGTAATCAAAGCATCGATTGCCTCGATATTCTCACGAGTGCCACGAACAAGCGTCTGCACGTACGAACGGTCGCGAGAGGACATTTTCTCCCCCTCGCTCAGTGCTGTATCGATAGCCAGGGTCTCATACATTCCCTGCTGCTCTTCCGTATCTGCCTGATTTAAATCCAACTGAAAAAGCGCCTGCAGGGCTGCTTCCCTTGCTTGTCTACGACTCATTACTTACCTTCCTCTACCTATAATCTTAATTCCGAAAACGCTCCGACATGTGCAGCACCCTGTCGCTAATACCGCCCAAGACATTCTCCCCCTGGTCCATCTGCGCGCCAATGTAAAGACCAATCAGCCCACAGCAAAGGACAAAGAAGGTATGCCAAAAGCCAAAACAAAGGATTGCGGTTCCCAGGATAATTCCTGCCACAGCCCCCACAGTCTTACCGCGATGCTCCTGCCACAATGCCTGACAGATTGACTTAAACTCCTCTTTCATCAACAGTCACCGCCTTATACGACACGATGCTTTTTTGACGGCTGCGCATCGGAGACATCTTTTATCACAATAGTTACCGGCACATCAGTTAGTGCCATGGTCTGCTCAAGCTGCTGCTGGATGGTAGTGGTGAGTTTTTCCGACAGTTTCGTCACTTCGGCCTCACGTCCAACCACCAAATCAAGATGCAAGGAAAGGTCAGCGCCCTCCTTGCGGTTCTTTGCTTTCACCGTCACGCGGGCATCACGAACGCCGTGGGCCTCACGTGCCAGCCTATCGGTGAAATTGCGCAACGCATCTAATGCCACACGAACTTCTCCTCGCGGACCACTTTCAATGACATACTCACCCTTGCTGGCCACCTTCTCCTTCGAACAGGAAAACACTTGACCAAGGAGCCTCAAACTAATCAGGAGCACCACCACTGCGACAGCAATTGTCTCCTGACGGCCTAAAGCATAGTGAATCGCGTCCAGCCAAACCGCCTCAGGGAGCCATCCAAAAACTGCACCCAAGACCGAAATGGACAGAGCCAGTGTCATCAGAGACAGCAATAAGAGAAGAAATCGATTGATTAACCCCATATCATCAGCCTCTTTTAACGGACACGAACCTCATCTTCATGATTGTCATCTTCTGGGAAACCTACTCCCTGGACATGGACGTTGACCTCTACCACCGAAAGGCCCGTCATCGTCTCAATGGCCTGCTTGACATTTTCCTGGGCAGCCAATGCGATATCCGGAATACGTACCCCGTATTTCACAATGATGTAAAGGTCAACAGCAGCTTCTTTTTCACCCACTTCGACTTTTACACCCTTGGCAAAATTCTTACGGCCAAGCATTTCCGCAATGCCACCGGCAATACCACCGCTCATGCCAGCGATACCTTCTACTTCCGTAGCAGCCAGTCCGGCAATGATGCTGACAACTTCATCTGCAATACGGATAGAACCTAACGTACCGGTTTTCTTGATTTCTTTTTCTTTTTCCATTACGAATCCCTCCAATTTTATGACAGATGCTCTTACTCGAATATTTATACATAATAATATTTTCGCGAAACAGCCATGGGATTCCTGCCAACCCGGAAATAATTACGAAAAAATCATCAAAAAACTGCCGCACCATTTTTCCATGATGCGGCAGTCCAAAGCATCAAATCCCAACAGAATCAAGCACGCTCGATGTAGTTGCCCGTACGGGTATCGATGCGAAGAACTTCGCCTTCGTTGATGAACAGCGGAACACGAACCTCATAGCCCGTCTCAACTTTTGCCATCTTCGTAGCCCCCGTTGCCGTGTTGCCTTTAACGCTCGGCTCGCACTCAATAACCTTGAGGTTAACGGAGTTCGGGAGCTGAATGCCGATGATGCGGCCTTTGAACATCTGGATGGATACTTCCATATTCTCCATCAGGTAGTTCAGGGCATCACCCAGCTGCTCTTTGTTCAGCTCAACCTGCTCGTACGTTTCCGTGTTCATGAACGTGTACATGCCATCTGCCTCATAGAGGAACTGCATGTTCTGGGTCTCAAGATGTGCTGCCGGCATTTTCTCATTCGGGTTGAACGTGCGCTCAACAACAGCACCCGTCTCAACGTTCTTGATTTTCGTGCGAACGAAAGCAGCGCCTTTACCCGGTTTTACATGCTGGAAATCAACAATCTGCCATACGCCACCATCAATCTCAATCGTGAGACCCGTGCGGAAATCAGTACTATTAATCATTAACTTACGCCCTCCAATATATTGCCTTCACGGCATTAATTTCAATGTAACGAATCTATAATAGCATATTTTCAGCTTTTTGAAAAGGGTTCCTGGCCATCTTCTTCTGGAATCAGCCCACTTCGATGAGTTCTTTGCTGGATTTAGTCAGTGGCTCGCAGCCCGTTTCCGTGACCAGCACAGTGTCCTCAATGCGCAGACCACCCCACTCCGGAATATAGACTCCCGGCTCATCGGTAATCAACATGTTTTTCTGCAGGATATAATCTTTTTTTGGCGACATGCGCGGCTCTTCGTGGATTTCCAAACCCAGGCTGTGCCCCAGACCATGACCAAAATACTGTTTCAAGTCATACTTAGCCAGATTATCCTGTACGGCAACGTGAACGGCCTTGCCAGAAACACCAGGCTTAATCAAATCCAACGCCAGCTTCTGGGATTCCAGTACGGCCTCATAAATGCGGCGCTGTTTTTCGTCGGCCTGCCCCACACAAATGGTACGGGTGATGTCCGAATCATAACCGGCGTAAATAGCACCGTAGTCCATGGTCAAGAAATCGCCCTCTTCGATGACTTTCTCCGTAGCGATGCCATGGGGCAGAACGCCGCGAAGTCCTGAGGCCATAATCGTCGTAAAGGACGGGCCTTCCGAACCATTTTCGCGCATGCAGTTTTCTAAATGAGCCGCCACCTGTACCTCGGTCATACCCGGCCGCACGTAAGTCAAAATATCCTTAAAACCAATATCGGCAATTTCACAAGCCTTGCGGATATAGCTGATTTCCTCGGCGTCTTTTATCTGGCGAAGGGTATCGAGGGTGACCGCTGTGGTAAATTCCACACCAGCTAAAAGATTCGTCAAAGTCACAAAGTCAGCATAAATCAGAGCATTGCCTTCAAAGCCGGCTTTCTTGGCCCCGGCCTTTTTCACGCATTCCGCTGTTTTTTTCCACAAACCATCCTTTTGTTCCACAATCTCAAACAGCGGCGCCTGCTGGCTAGCTTGCTCCGTATAACGGTTATCGGTGATGAGCATGGCCTTATCCCGGCTGATGACCAGCGTGGTGTCATCGCCACGGAAGCCGCTAAAGTAATGCAAATTCACATATTTTGTTACCACTATCGCATCCAAGCCATTTTCTTCCATAAGGGCACGGATTGCCTCTAAACGACTCTCTTTCATAAACGTCAACTCCCAACAATAAAAGTAGCCCTCCTCCTTAGAGAAAGGCTAAGGTCTTACTTTTTCAATTTGTAAATAATGGCCTCTAACGCCGCCATATAGCTTTCGATGCCGAGCCCGCATATCTGCCCCATGGCCACAGGAGCCAACACCGAATTGTGGCGGAACTCTTCCCGCTGATGGATATTGGATATGTGAACCTCGATAAGCGGGACATCAATAGCGGCAATCGCATCGCGCAACGCAATGCTGTAATGCGTAAAAGCAGCCGCATTAAAAATGATGTAATCGTAATGATGATTGGCTTCCTGCACCTTATCGACAAGACAGCCTTCATGATTAGACTGATAAAAGTCAATCGTAATTCCAGCTTCCTGCGCACGCGCAGCCATCATTCGTTCGATATCCTTCAGCGTCGTACTGCCATAAATTTCCGGCTCACGCGTCCCCAAAAGATTGAGATTCGGGCCATTGAGCACAAGAACTTTTGCCATCTAACATCCTCCTGTCCGTTTTAATAGCGAACATCAAAACGCTTCTCGCCCTCGACCACCGGCCGTTCTTCGAGACTGAAGCTTTCCACCTTGATGAAGTAATTGCCTTCCCTGATGAAACCTTCCAGTTTATCGATGGCTTCAGGTTCGCCCTGCAGTTCCATCTGGACGGTTCCATCCTCCATGTTTCTTATCCAGCCGGTAACATGAAGATCCATAGCATGCTGTTGAACAAACATACGAAAGCCGACGCCCTGAACGCGGCCGGCAGCGGTACCAAAATAACGAATAGCCAAAATCAACACCACTTTCCAATTTTTTCATAGTATAAACAACATCTACTTCATCATATCATAAACTTATTCAACTTTACAATAAAAATTCAAAAATGTGAAACATTACCGTGCATTTGTTACATCCCGGCGCAAAATCGTATAAGGTTCCACCGGCTGTTCCATCTTCATGCGCAGAATCATCTGAGGATGCGGCGCCACCTCAATATCCTCACCATCCTCGTTCTTCATAGCAGTGATTACCTGACGATAAAGCGGCCCCGTTGGCTGAAAGACTTCAATTTCCTGCCCCAGCTTCATATTATTACGTTGCTCTACTACCGCCCAGCCCGTTGCTTCATCATAGGAACGGACTAAACCGACGAAATCCGACGTCTGGTCGTAGGACGTCTTGCCATAAATCTGATCCTCCGCTGTCGGCTGATGATAATAGAATCCCGTCGTATATGTCCGGTGAGAAACTTTTTCCAATTCCTCCAGCCATTCCTGTTTGACAGTAAAATGCTCCGGGTCATCGAAATAGGCATCAATAGCCAGCCGGTAAGCTTTGACCACACTAGCCGCATAATGAACGCTTTTCATGCGGCCTTCGATTTTCAGACTGTCAACACCACTCTCGATTACATCACGAATATTCGGCATCAAACACATATCTTTGGAATTCATGATATACGTACCACGCTCATCTTCCTCGATGGGGAAATACTGCCCTGGGCGAGTTTCCTCCACCAGCGCGTATTTCCAACGGCAGGATTGTGCACAACTGCCGCGGTTCGAATCCCGGCCGGTGAAATAATTCGACAACAGGCAACGTCCCGAATAGGAAATACACATGGCACCATGCATGAACATTTCCAAATCCACATCGCACTTCTCACGGATTTCCCGCACTTCAGCTAGAGACATCTCCCGGGCCAGCACCACGCGCTTGGCCCCAAGCTTCTTCCAGGCATTAACCGTCGCCCAGTTTGTATTGTTCGCCTGCGTGCTGATGTGAAGCTCCATCTCCGGAATGAGTTCCCGGCACATCATAAAGACGCCAAGATCAGCCACCAGCAGGGCATCGACCTTAATCGCTGCCAGATACTTCAGATAATCCGGCAGACCGATAAGATCCCCATTATGGGGAAAGATGTTGACTGTCACATACACCTTGCGGTTTCGTTCATGAGCAAATTCCACGGCTTCCTTCAATTCTTCACGGCTGAAGTTGCCGCCAAAGGCCCGAAGGCCAAAGGCTTTGCCCCCCAGATAGACAGCATCCGCTCCGTAAAGGATTGCCATCTTCATTTTTTCCAGATTTCCCGCCGGCGCTAACAGCTCAGGCTTTTTTATCATAAAAGGATTCCTCCTAAAAAACTTAAAACGTATCTTTTTTCCGCCGCGTAACCGCCAGCCCATCGCCGTTTTCCATAATTTTCGTGGAATATCCTGGCCGCTTCGTCACCAGCTCAAGATACTCACGCAGTCGCTTCACGATGGTCTTATAGCGCCGCGGCGGTTTCTCCTCCGAGCACACATACCCCCGAAACAGAACGTTATCGGCTAAGATAACCGCCGAATCCGCCAGCAGGGGCTCAATTTTGTGGAAATAGTCCACATACTGCCCCTTGGCCGCATCGATGAAAACGAAATCAAAGGGAGCATCCTTAGCGGCTTCTCCCGTTAACAGTTCCCCGGCATCACCGCTAAGAATGCGGATGCGGTCGGCATAAGGGGAACGGGCAATATAAGAGCGGGCTGTATTCACCCGCTCTTCACTGAGTTCCATGGTTGTGATGGTTACATCCTCGGCACTGTTTGCGGCAATCTGCAGGGTAGAATAACCAATCGCCATGCCGATTTCCAGCACGCGATGGGGTTTCTGTTCCCGCACCACCTGCAAAAAGGCCTTGCGCCCCCGCTCATTGATTATGGGCACATGATTTTCCGCGGCATATTGTTCCATTTCCCGGAACAGCAATTCCATATCTTTCAAAACTTACTCCTGCCTTTGCCTCATCAACGCACTTGATTGACGATAACCTGATGGTCTGCATAATTCGTCGAATAGTGATTGTGACCTTTGCGGTCTGCTACGAAATACAAATAATCGGTATCCGCCGGATAGAGCACCGCCTTAATGGCCGCCATGCCCGGGCTGGCGATGGGTCCTGGTGGCAGTCCGCGATGCAGATAAGTATTATAGGGCGATTCGATTTTCGTATCCTTAATCGATACATCCTCTTTGGGGGCATCCAGCAAATACTGCAAGGTCGTGTCCGATTGCAGTGGCATGCCAATCTTCAGCCGCTTAAAAAACACCTGAGCAATAATCGGCCGGTCCTCGGCGTAAAGGGCCTCTTTTTCCACCAACGATGCCAGGGTGATAAGATCAAAAATCGAAAGATTCATCTCCCGAGCCCGGGCGCGAAGCTCCGGCGTCAAACGGGTATCAAAATCCTCAGCCATCATCTTCATGATGGATTCCGGCGTAGGGTCTTCATGGAGTTCATAGGTATCAGGAAAAAGAAATCCCTCGCAGGCATAGCGAATATCTTCCTTGCGCTCGATATAATCATAAGGCGCGTATTTTTTCGCTTTCGCTAAAAATTCCTGCTCATCCACCAGCCCCTCATCGGCTAGCCGCTTGGCGATTTCTTTGACCCCAAACCCTTCCGGAATCGTGAACTTCACTACGGTGGTATCCCCGGAAACCAGCTTGTGCAGCACTTCCTCCGCCGACATATTCGGCTTCATGGCATATACGCCAGACTTAAAATGGCTGGCCACATCACTGGTCTTCACCTTCCACCAAAAGGAAAACTTACTTTCCAGGACACCATGCTTTACCAATTCATCCCCAATATCACTGGCACTCATTCCCGGTTTTACTGAAACATAAATCGGCTGATCCGCAGAAATCGACGCCCGCGGGGTAGAACTACTGCAGAAGATGGCCGTACAAACTCCTACGAAAACTAACAGTACCAGCACCGCTGCTACTGCCCAGCGTTTCCAAGTCATCGTGTCACTTGCCGCAGCCAATTTATCCGTCAGCCAATCCCAACTGTCTTCATGGTCCGACAACCACTTCTGCACGCTCTCCTGCCGGCCCTTGAACTTATCCCACACAGTAATCTCCCCATTCCTCATAAAATACGAAAAAGCTGCCATACCCGACTGGATGGCAGCCCTCTAACAGGATTAGTCCTGCTCAGCTTCGTCACACAAAGCGTCATAGGCCTTCTGAACCGCTTCGAACTCTTCGTCCGTCGGCTCAATATATTCTTCTTCGCCGTCCTCACCCACAACGATTTTCGCAATCAGGACGTCTTCATCGTCGCAACCGCAACCGCAGCCACAGCTGTGGTCGTGTTCATCCTCTTCGTTATGCAAACCGATGAGCAGTGCGTATTTTTCATCACCTACTGGAATGATCATCTCTTCCTCGTAGTAATATTCATTGCCCTGATCGTCCGTCATAACGACAACCATGTTCTCTTCATTCATCTCTTTATCTGCCATAGAAATCACCTCTCAAAATAAAATTATCTCTTAGCATTTTAGCCTATTACCAGAAATCTTGTCAAGCATTACTCCCCTTAACGGAGGCTGTCCAAGTATCCCTGCAGGATAAAAACTGCCGCCATCTTATCAATGACCTTCTTGCGCTTCTTGCGAGAAACATCCGCTTCAATCAGAGACCGGGAAGCCGCCACCGTAGAAAGGCGCTCATCCCAAAAGGTAACCTCCACCTCAGGATAGGCCTCCTGTACCTTTGCCATAAATTCCTTCACAATGTTGCAGCGTTCGCCCTCTGAGCCATCCATATTCTTGGGCAGCCCCGAGACAAGCGACTTGGTCTCGTACTGTTCCATGAGCTCCCCTAACCGCTTTAAGTCATCTTCCTCTTTGCGACGGCGAATTGTCTCAACCCCCTGCGCCGTAAGGCCCAGCAAATCACTAACAGCAATGCCAATTGTCCGGTCACCAATATCTAGCGACATATATCGTTTCATTTATCTTTTTTCTCCAAATAAGCACGTACCAACTCTTCTAGCAATTCATCGCGTTCTAGCTTGCGAATCTGACTGCGGGCATCATTATGGCTCGTCACATAAGCCGGATCACCGGAAAGCAGATAGCCAACGAGCTGATTGATGGGATTATAGCCCTTCTCCTCCATTGCCTTGCAAACGTTGCGGATAATCGTCTCGGCTTTGTTCTCATCATTGCCGAATTTAAACATCATAGTTTCTTCGCTTACCATATCTGAATACCTCCCGAATATGTTTTCGCATTTACTATTGTATCATACTCTTGCCATATTTTCCTAAAATTTTTCTGAAACAGGACCATAAACTCCAGCAAAATTATTTTATTTATATCATATTCTAAAAATTCATGATATAATAGAATAAATAAGATTTTCTATCCGCAAGGATGCCAGGGAAGGACGGTGTCTCTATCATGAATAAAACCAGAAAACCACATTTGCATAACTGCCCACTATGCGGCCGCTTGTTTATGGATACCGGCCTAGGGTCATGTTCGAAGTGCTACGAAGAAACACGTGAGACGGAAAAACGTGTCATTGAATACGTCCGTAAATATCCTCACTCCACCGTCAAAGAGATTTGCGATGAAACCGGAACGGACGTAAAGCTCGTAACCCAAATGGTACAGCGCGGACAGTTTTATACCGACGGCATCAAGTACCTCTACCCCTGCAGCCGCTGCGGCAAGCCAATCAACCGGGGCGTTTATTGTTCCAAATGTATCGGCCGACTAAACAAGGCTATCAAAGAATGCAACGACCGCGCCAACGATAAAAAAATGCAGGAAGAAGACGCGAAGAAAAAAAACCGGCGTCCCCGCATTCATTGGATAGAATCGACCAAGAAATAGGGTCACAACAATATGTCGTTTTGCTGTAACCCCATAACCCGCTGAAGATCTTCCATCAAAAGACCTTCTAACTCATACATATCGAGCTGTGGATGTAGTGCCTGTAGGATCTGCCAAGCTGTCTGCTGCAGAACATCATACATAGGAGAATCCATCAGCTCATGAAATTCTGCTAATTTTTCCAGCAAGCGCTGGTATTCATCTTCAGAAAAAACTACTGCCCCATCAATAATGCGATCAACTTCTAAACGCAACCGCGTTTCCGGCTTATTTGACAAGTCAATTTTTGACTTGTCATTTTTTTGCGCTAATTTCTTGATACACGCCTCGGTTTCCGCCTCTGGGATATCAAGAATACTGCCAATCCGTTCCGCATAATAACGATGGATTGCCGCCACTTCCTGCTGTTCCTCATCAAACGAATAATCCACCGCCTGATTGAGGGCTTCCTCATAAAGCCCTTTGATGTACTGCTCTTCTTTCAAATCTATCAACCTCTTTCCTTTGCCATATCACAGTATATCATATTCAAAAAAATACCGTTTGTCCTATCGTCGACAAACGGTATTTGCTCTGCAATTATGGAAAGCTTATTTTTTAATCATATCATGTGCAATCATGTATTCAGCAATCTGCAGCGCATTGAGAGCTGCCCCCTTACGAATCTGATCGCCACAGCACCAAAGATTCAAGGCATTCTCACAGGAATAGTCCTTGCGGATGCGTCCTACCTCGACGTCATCCTTCCCTGACGTGAAAAGCGGCATTGGATATTCCTGCTCATCCGGATTATCATTCACCACAGCTCCTGGGAAAGCATTGATTGCCTTGCGGGCAGCTTCGACGCTGACTTCCTCCTCGAACTCAATGTTGACCGACTCCGCATGGCTGCGATATACCGGTACACGAATCGTCGTAGCCGTAACGCGAATGTCCGGGTCATCGAGAATTTTCTTCGTCTCGTTGACCATCTTCATTTCCTCTTTCGTGTAGAGGTTGTCCTGGAATACATCAATCTGCGGGATAAGGTTAAACGCAATCTGATAATGCTTTTTAAGCGCTGCTCCCGGCAGAATATTGGCCGTTACCTCGCGGCCGTTTACGATGTCGTCCACCTGCTGCTCAAGCTCAGCCATAGCCTCTTTGCCGCCGCCAGATACTGCCTGATAGGTGGAAACCACCACACGCTTGATTTTCGAAACATCATAAAGCGGTTTGAGTGCCATCAGCATGATGATTGTCGAGCAGTTCGGGTTGGCAATAATCCCCTTATGTTTGGCAATTGCCTCCGGATTGACTTCCGGAACGACCAAGGGAACTTCCGGATCCATGCGAAAGGCACTGGAATTATCGATAACTACTGCACCTGCATCTACTGCCGGTTTCGCAAAAACCTTGCTGGCACCGCCACCAGCAAACAAAGCGATATCAACACCTTCGAAAGAATTTTCCGTTGTCTCCTCAACTGTATACTCTTTGCCCATGAACTGGATTTTCTTACCAGCACTGCGCTTTGACGCCAACATTTTGAGATTAGCAAAGGGGAAGTTACGTTCTTCAATAAGATTGAGGAATTCCTGGCCAACGGCACCCGTAGCACCCAGAATGGCAACATTGTATTTTTTCATGTAAATTCTTCCTTTCGATGTTTATTTCAACTATTTAGAATTCAAGCAGCTGGTCCAAGCCAATCGTAAGTCCGCTCAATCCACGAACTTTCTTCGCTGCCAGGCAAACTCCCGGCATAAAAGATTCGCGATTCAACGAATCATGACGAATGGTAAGCGTCTGCCCCAATCCGCCAAAAATGACTTCCTGATGAGCCACGTACCCCGGCAGACGAACGCTATGGATATGCATGCCTTCATAGTCAGCGCCACGCGCCCCGCTGAGTTTTTCCTTCTCTTCAGGATGACCCTGTTTGTGTTCTGCCCGGACTTCGGCAATCATTGCCGCCGTCTGGATGGCAGTTCCCGATGGAGCATCGAGCTTGTTGTCATGATGGAGTTCAATAATCTCTACATCCGGCATGTATTTTGCCGCCTGTTTGGAAAGAACCATCAGCAAAACTGCACCAATGGCAAAATTCGGTGCAATAAATGCCGGAGTGTTATTTTCTTCCGCCGCCTTGCGGATTTCGCCTTTCTGCTCCTCCGAAAGCCCCGTGGTACCGACTACCGGCGATACCTTATGACGAAGTGCCGTCATAACATTATCATAAACGACATCCGGACGGGTAAAATCAATCATGACCTCCGGCTGAAGACGTTCCAAAGCAGCAGCAAGGTCGGTTTCCACCAACACACCACTAGCCGGCAAACCAACGAGGGTTCCCGTATCGGCACCACCATGAATGTCACATGCCCCCACCAGCGTCAAGTCTTTATCTTCCTGAACTGCTTTGAGAACCGCCTGTCCCATACGTCCACAGGCACCATTAACGAATACTGTAGTCAAGCTATGCGCCTCCTAGAAATTTTTACGCACAAAAGATGTGTATATTGTATATCATGTCCGCCAATTATGTCAAGATGTTCGCGACAAAAAGACGGATTTCTACCTTAAAATGTATCATGTATCCGTAATATTAAGAAATTGCTGTTGATACTGCAACGCCAAAACCGGCAAAACAAAACGGACATCTTCCCTATTTTCCATGGTTTCCATCGCTGCCCTACGGGCTGACAACAGGATATCCATATCCTTTAGAACATCAGCAATCTTCAAATCTGGCAGGCCATGCTGCATGGAACCGAAAAATTGCCCTGGGCCACGAAGCTTCAGGTCTTCCTCCGCCAGTTTAAAACCATCGGTAGTTTCTGCCATAATACCTAGGCGCTCCTTGGCATTTTCGGTTTTCATCTCCGAGACCAGAATGCAGAAGGACTGATATTTCCCACGACCGATACGCCCGCGCAACTGATGCAGCTGCGCTAACCCAAATCGCTCCGCATTCTCGACGACCATAATACTGGCATTGGGTACATTAACCCCGACTTCGATAACCGTCGTAGATACCAGCAATTTTATCTTGTCGTCATAAAAATCCTGCATGACTTGTTCTTTTTCTGCCGGCTTCATCCGGCCATGAACCAAGCCCACCGGCACATCGCGAAAAATACCATACCGCAATTCATCATAGATTTCCTCAGCTGACGGCAGCGGACTTTCCTCATTCATCTCGATAAGCGGACAAACCACATACGCCTGCCGTCCCGCTTGAAGCTGCGACAATACATATTGATATATGAGTTCCCGGCGATCCGGGCGGCGCACGAAAGTGCGGATTGGCTGACGTCCTGGCGGCAGCTGCTTGATAAGGGATACATCCAAATCGCCATAAACCGTAAGCGTCATCGTCCGCGGAATTGGCGTTGCTGTCATGACCAACACATCCGGCATAAGACTTCCCTTTTTCTCCAATTCGGCCCGCTGGGCGATGCCAAACCGATGCTGCTCATCGGTTACCACCAAACCAAGCTTTGAGAAATGAACCCCCTCCTGAATTAAGGCATGGGTTCCAATAACGATATCGAGCTCGTGATTTTCAATGGCTCCATACATCGCTTCCCGTTTTTTCTTGGTAAGCCGCCCCGAAAGGAACCCAATGCGGATGCCTAAAGGCTCTAACTGGCGGCAAAAGCCCTCATAGTGCTGGCTGGCCAAAATCTCCGTAGGAGCCATCAGCGCTCCTTGATACCCATTTTCCACAGTCTTAACTAGGGACAACATGGCCACTACGGTTTTGCCAGAGCCCACATCCCCCTGCACCAGGCGCCGCATGGGAATCGGGCTTTCCATATCCCGGCATATTTCCTGCCACACCTTGGACTGATCCTCCGTAAGGGTAAAGGGCAGGTTGTCCTCGAGTTTTCGCACCAGTTCACTGTTTAGCAAATGGCGGATTCCCTTTTTCTTTTCCCGGGACTGTTTCTTTAGGACCATAAGGCCACACTGAATCAAGTAGAGTTCCTCAAAGGCCAGCCGGTTGCGCGCCGCCTTTAATTCGGCAAAATCTCTGGGAAAGTGAATCTTATAAAAGGCCTCCCGGCGCGCCAGCAAATGGAAACGTTCCCGGATTCCTTCTGGAATCACTTCCGGCAGATCGAAGTCTTCCTGCCAAAGCCCGGCGATAATCTTGCGGAAAAATTTTTGTGGCAATTTATCGGTGGCTGGATAAACGGGTAAAATCCCACACATCGCCTCGGGACTTTCTTCGTCCTCTAAAATCTGAAACCCCGATAACTGGCTCATGGCAAACTGGCCTCGGCCGCCATAGGCGTACTCCGCCTTGCCCGTCACAAAGACCCGCTTGCCGGTCACCAGTTTTTTCTTGAGGAATTTCTGATTAAACCAGGTCACCTGCAAGAATCCTGTGCCATCGCCAATAAGCGCCGTCAATATCGTCATCCCCCGGCGTCCCGCCTGCCGCTCGGTTACATTCATAATAACGCCAGCAACGGTCTCACGCTCTCCGGGCTTTAACGCCCCAATTTTCGTTAGGACGCTTTGGTCCTCATATGTTCGCGGAAACCAGGTCAGCAAATCATAAACGGTGCGAATCCCCAGACGATTGAGTTCCGCCTTCTTTTTCGGTCCAACGCCCCTCACATATTGAATGGAATCTGTCAGTTTCAATGTCATCACCTAAAACATTCGTTTGTACTCTTTCATTCTACCAAAAACCATCTTTTCCCACAATGGCAAAACCTGTGCAATACCTTGCTATCCATGCTCCCTGTCTTTATAATAATAACGACAGGAGGGTTCAAATGATTCGATTAATTGCTACCGATATGGATGGTACCCTGCTTGACGGCAACCATCAGATATCACCGGAAAACATCGCCGCTATCCGCGCTGCCCAGCAGCAGGGAATAAAATTTGTCATAGCCACCGGCCGCATTATGGCCGATGTCCAAGCTTTCATCGAAAGCTATGGTCTTGCCCCCTACTATCTAACGATGAACGGTGCCGAGCTTCATGCTCCTGACCATCAACTGCTTCACTCTGCCTACATCGACCATCAGCGAAGTCAAAAGATATACGAAATCATCACCCAGTTCCAGCACTTCAATCTGGAAATCTACACCGACCAGGGCCATTTTAGTGCCAACTCCCGGATGAAAACCTATCGCGGCCTTTTAGATCGCATGCGGGAAGTTCGCCCCGGCACCAATTTCTTGAAAAATTTTCTCTGGTCCCTTAAAAATCCCCACTTCAAAAAACTTCAATATATAAAGGACTTCCACGAATTCTGGCAAAGCGATATAAACATCGCCAAATTCATCACCTTCAGCCGTGCTCCCGGCCGGTTGGCCGCGCTGGCTGAGCGGTTAGAAAACGAAGTACCAAATCTTGCCATCTCCGCCAGCTTCCGCACCAATATCGAAATCAACGATGCCGCTGCCACCAAGGGCAACACCCTAAAGGTTCTGACCAAAAGCCTTGGCATCGCCGAAGAGGAAGTGCTTGTTTTAGGCGATGGCACCAATGACCTTTCCATGTTTGAGGCCTTCCCCTCAAACGCCACGGCCATGGAAAACGGTGTCGCCAAACTCAAAGAAGCCGCTGCCCATATTACCAAAGACAATCTTCATAACGGCGTAGCCGCCGCCATTCAAACTATGCTTTCTTAAAAAAAAGGATGTATCGAAACGCTCTTGCGTCTTCGATACATCCTTTTTGTCGTTTGCTTAGTAGTTAAAATCCGCTTCAAACATGCGATGCCAAGGAAGGGTTACCTCCATGGTATCCAGCCCCTCATAAGGGGGCAGATTCTTGATGGCAAATTCCCGCATCAGGATATTAATCCGACTGACAATTCCCGGTTCCATATTCCCCATATTGCTGTAGACATCCCAACGGCGGAAACCAGCAATACTCTTGCCCACCTGGGTGCGAACCACCGACTGATAGCCCCAGTCCTCGACATAACGCCGGGTCAGCAGACGATCCGCATCATCGTCGGTCATGCGCCCTGAGAGCAGGCCCGTGGCAATAACAAAGCCCGTGGTATTAGTGGGGGTATTCCAGCCGCCATAGGCCCGAAGCTTATAGAGCAGATTCTCACCATGAAGAGCCTGCATCAGCGCATTGTCGGCACCGTTGGCAAAGGCAATATCGGCAACCCCTACAGCCGTTCCATAACTGAGATTTTTCTGAATCAGCTGGACAAAATATTTCGTCGTTCCACGGTCGCGGCCATCGTTGGCAATGCCATCGCCCACTGCAGTAATCTGATTCGCCTCACCAGTTCGGCCATCGGCATTGGTATTTACCAGCAGGATAAAATCGGCCCGCTTGGGACTGTTCACCACCATGCCGCCAGCGGTGCGAACCGACTGGCGAATGGTCTCATCGATGGGGGTATCGGAATAGCCCGGAATCGTAGCTCCCCCTTTTCCTTCATTATATTGGACGTAAATAAAGGGAATCTGTTTTTCCAAATCGTTAATGGCCCGGCTTAACAGCAACGCTCCGAATTCATCGATACCAGCTAGCACCTGGAAGCGCGTGCTAGGAATATCCTTCCCGTATTGTTCCAGGTTCCGGCCCTCGCGATGAGTCTGGGAAAAATGGGCATTGTCGTCTTTGCCCACCACCAAGTAACTGATAATACCCTTGCGGGTAAGGTCAATCAGCTGTTCATTTACCTTGACGTTCTTCTCGCGCCTTTCGCGCCAGTCCTTCCAGACCTTTGCCGGCACAGCCTGTTCATGAAGCTCCATGGCCTTTTTCTCGATGGGCTCTAACCTCTGCATCTCTTCTTTATCCGCATAAGTCGTAGCCTGAAAGATATCCGCGCCATAATGCTGATAATAAGCCGGTTCGGCATTGCCGGAATAAAGGCCGCTGCGCGGGGTGCGCATCACCGAGCTGAACACATAGAGGTTCAGTTTGGGATTCTCCTGCCGCAGGGTTTCAAAGCGCTTTACCCGCTTAGCCAACGCCTGCTCGGATAATTCATGATTTCTCGATGGTACCAAGCCGCCGTATATCATGGAATCCGAGGAAAACATCGCCCCATCGGCATTTTTTACATTCTGCTCGGCCCACTCCCAAAGTTTTTCTGGATTTCCCGGTTTATCCACACCATCGCTCAAAAGGTTTCGCGGTGGAACAATGACTTCGTAGCCAGCCGCACGCGCCACATCCGCAGTCTCTTCACAGGATATGGGCCGCGTATCATGAGGAATAAAGACCAGTTTCCCCTTAGCAGCCTCCACACTGCCAATCAGAAAGACATGGGCCGCCAGCATTAGGATTCCTCCCAGCACTATCCTCACTAACTTCAAACAATCATCTCCTTCGAACTTATACGAGTATTACTATACCATACTATTGTTGCAATTCGATGAGAAAAATTAAAAAAGGAGTCAAAACCTGACTCCTTTTTCATTAGGTGAAGATGTGTGTAAGAGAATGAATCAGAGCTGTGGGCCAGCAGCGACGAGGGCCTTACCAGCTTCATTCGTCTCATATTTCTTGAAGTTCTTGATGAAGCGCTCAGCGAGGTCTTTAGCTTTTGCTTCCCACTCAGCAGCATCTTTATAGGTATCTTTCGGGTCGAGGATATTCGTATCTACGCCCTCGAGTTCCGTCGGAACTTCCAAATTGAACATCGGGATTTTCTTGGTCGGTGCTTTCTTGATAGCGCCGCTATGGATAGCATCGATAATGCCACGGGTATCTTTGATGGAGATACGTTTGCCAGAACCATTCCAGCCCGTGTTGACCAGATATGCTTTCGTGCCATTAGCTTCCATCTTCTTAACGAGCTCCTCAGCATATTTCGTCGGATGGAGTTCGAGGAATGCCTGCCCGAAGCAAGCGGAGAATGTCGGCGTCGGCTCCGTGATGCCGCGCTCCGTACCAGCCAGTTTAGCCGTGAAGCCGGACAGGAAGTAGTACTTCGTCTGCTCCGGAGTCAGAATGGAAACCGGCGGCAGTACGCCGAATGCATCAGCGGAAAGGAAGATAACGCTCTTAGCGGCCGGAGCAGCACTGCGGTCGTTAACGAAGCCTTTAACCGTGCTCTTGATGTGGTCGATTGGGTAAGATACACGCGTGTTCTCCGTGATGCTCTTATCCGCAAAGTCGATGTTGCCTTTGTCGTCAAGGGTTACGTTCTCAAGCAGAGCGTTGCGTTTGATGGCGCCATAGATATCCGGCTCCGATTCCATATCCAGATTGATAACCTTTGCATAGCAACCGCCTTCGAAGTTGAAGATACCTTCATCATCCCAGCCGTGCTCGTCATCACCGATGAGGAGACGTTTCGGATCCGTGGACAGCGTCGTTTTACCCGTGCCGGAGAGGCCGAAGAAGATAGCCGTGTTCTGGCCCTGTTTATCCGTATTAGCGGAGCAGTGCATAGCAGCAATGCCTTTGAGCGGGAGGAAGTAGTTCATCATGGAGAACATACCCTTCTTCATCTCACCGCCATACCAGGTGTTGATGATAACCTGCTCACGTTTCGTGAGATTGAAGGCAACAGCCGTCTCCGAATGGAGGCCCAGCTCTTTGTAGTTTTCAACTTTAGCCTTAGAAGCGTTGTAAACAACGAAATCCGGTTTGAAGTTTTCCAGTTCCTCAGCCGTCGGTTTTACGAACATGTTCGTAACGAAATGAGCCTGCCAAGCAACTTCCACGATGAAACGTACAGCCATGCGCGTATCTTTGTTAGCGCCGCAGAAAGCATCAACAACATAGAGTTTCTTGTTGGAGAGCTCTTTCTTGGCGATTTCTTTGAGAACATCCCAATTCTCTTCGGACAGACGATGGTTGTCGTTGTGGTATTCTTCCGAATCCCACCATACCGTATCATGTGCCGTAGCATCATCAACGATGTATTTATCTTTTGGGGAACGGCCCGTGAAGATACCCGTCTTAACGTTTACTGCACCCAGTTCCGAAACCTGACCAACCTCGAAGCCTTCGAGACCAGCCTTCGTTTCCTCTGCGAACAAGGTTTTGTAAGACGGATTGTGGATGATTTCCGTTGCGCCCGTGATTCCATACTGACTAAGATCGATGTTTGCCATTTTACATTCAACCTCTTTCATAAATTGTTTAAATAATTGAGTGACTTTGTCATAATTTTTCATATGCCCTGTCACGAGTATTATATTAGCTTATTTTTCCATAAATGTCAACTATTTATTTACCAAAAGCTTTAAATTTTTATTTATCACAATTATTTGTCAAAACTAAAGAATAAAATAAAACACAACAAAAACATTTATTGTTTCCGTTGTGTTTTATAAAAAATCGATTTTCCGTAAATTTTTGGCGTTTTACTACCGATTTCGGCTATTTTTGATTATCTTGCAGCAAAATCAAGGACAGCCTGTTTCATCGCCGTTACCGCACAGACATCCTTGTGCAACAAAGGCTTCTTGCGCAACGATGCCAGTCCCTGCGGTGTTGGGTCGTCATTGAGTTCTTGCAATTTATCGAGCATTGCAAACTCATCAAGCCCTGTCGTCTCAACCTGAAGAGCTTCCAAAACGCTGCCATTGAATTTATACGGGCTTGCCGTCGATGCAATGACCATGTAATGACGGTCTTTTGTTACCTGTTGGTAGTTTTCGGCCACTTTCCAAGCAACTGCCGTATGCGTATCCGGCACATAGTGTTTATCGGCATAGACACGGCCAATTAATTCTTTCGTATCGTCATCTCCCGTCCAATCCGCCCAGAAGGTCTGTTGGATTTTCTGCAACAGCTCTCCACCGACCTCATAACGGCCGGACACGGCTAGATTCTTCATCCAGCCAGCAACCTTTCCGGTGTCTTCCGTCAGATGGAACAGGAGGCGCTCGAGATTGCTGGAAATCAAAATATCCATCGATGGGGTAATGGTCTTATAGAAATCGCGATTGCGGTCGTAGACTCCCGTACGCAAGAAATCTGTCAACACGTTATTCGCGTTAGAGGCACAAATCAACTTATGAACAGGAAGCCCCATGCATTTTGCATAAAATCCTGCCAGGATATCGCCAAAATTGCCAGTCGGCACCGTGAAGTTTATCGCCTCACCGGCCTCGATCTTGCCAGCTTTCACCAAATCTGCATACGCACTGAAATAATAGACAATCTGTGGTACCAAACGCCCCCAGTTGATGGAATTTGCCGAAGAAAGCTTAACCCCCTTAGTCTCCAACTCCTTGGCAAAGGACTTGTCGCTAAAGATTTCCTTGACACCACTCTGCGCATCATCAAAATTGCCGCGGACTGCCGTTACATTGACATTGCGGCCCTCCTGCGTGAGCATCTGCAACTGTTGGATACGGCTGACGCCACCTTCTGGGTAGAAGACCATAATCTTAATCTGATCGACATCCCGAAACCCTTCAAGCGCGGCCTTCCCCGTATCGCCAGACGTAGCCACGAGAATCAAGACCTCATCCGTTTCCCCCGTCTTTTTAAGGGCTGTGCTCATAAGCTGTGGCAGCAGCTGCAAGGCCATATCCTTAAAGGCACTGGTGGGACCATGCCAGAGCTCCAGCACCCCCATATCGTCAAAAATCTTAACCGGAGCGCGCATGGCAGCATCAAACTTCCCCATGCCATAAGCACGGGTCACGCATCCATTCACTTCTTCTGTCGTATAGTCGGTCAGAAACAAACCGAGAACTTTTGCAGCCCGCTCCTCGTAGGTAAGGTTCTGCAGAGCGGCAATAAAGGCCCCATCAACCTTTGGCAAGCTATCCGGTACAAACAAACCACCATCAGTAGCGAGGCCCTGGATAATCGCCTGCGCGGAATCGAGTTTTACGCCATTGCCTCTCGTACTGCTATACTTCAAATCAACCGCCTCTTTCTTTTCCACTTGCTTCTATACAGATAGCAAACCAATTTACTTCGGACTTTTGTTATCTTTTGCGTCATAAATATAGTTCTAGACTGTATTCGAAGTTTATTATATCATATATTATGAGCGAATCCTATAGAAAATATAAGATTGTCACTCAAGAAAACACGTTTTTCTTTTAAAGCTTACATTTTACCATTTATTACACAAATATTTACCAATTTGTGTAATAATCTAAGGAGTGTTCTACCCTTGTTAAAAATCGCTATGGGCCAGATGGAAGTCATCCCTGGCCATCCGGACCAAAACACCGCCAAAATTCTGTCGATGATAGCAGCGGCCAAGAAACAAAGCGTCGACCTCATCATCTTTCCCGAAATGGCCGTTCCTGGGTATCTCTTAGGAGATACCTGGGAGCAGTCTTCCTTTCTGAAAGACTGCGAAGACTATGGCCAGGACATCATCAACGCATCAACGGGCATAACGGTAATGTTTGGCAACATTGCCGTTGACTGGTCAAAAAAGAACAACGATGGCCGGGTACGCAAATACAACGCTCTCTTCACTGCTCGGGATGGCAAACTGATTCAGCCCGACAACATGCCCTATCCCTATGTCATCAAAACCTTAATGCCAAACTACCGGGAATTTGATGACACCCGTCATTTCTTCAGCCTGCAGAAACTGGCCCGGGAACTGGGCACCACCCCCGATCAGCTGCTCTCGCCTGTGACGCTGAAAATCAAAGACCGTCACTATCGCGTCGGCTGCCTGCTTTGCGAAGACGGCTGGAGCGACAATTATGAGATGGAACCCATTGAGATGCTGCGCCGCCATCATAAGCCAGACTTCTTTGTCAACATCTCGGCCTCGCCCTATACTCTGGGCAAAAACGACAAGCGCAATCGAGTATTTGGTGCCCAGGCAAAAGATGCCGGCGTACCGCTTTTCTACGTCAATGCCATCGGCCTTCAGAACAACGGCAAAACCATCTACACCTTTGACGGGTCAAGTACGGCCTACAACGCCAAGGGCGATGTTTGCGCCGTTTCCCCGGAGTACACCGAAGACCTCCACATCATTGACCTTCACGCCCTTGACCAGTCAAAACCAATTGACCAATCCGAGGAAAAAGACATCGCCCATATTTACCGGGCGCTTCACTACGGCATTAAACGCTTCCTCGAAAACATCCATATGAAAAAGGTGGTCATCGGCATCTCCGGTGGCATTGACTCCGCCGTTGCCGCTGCCCTCTATGCCAAGGTAATCGGACCGGAAAATCTGCTGCTGGTCAACATGCCCAGCGTCTTCAACTCGGAGACCACCAAAGGGCTTTCCCAGCAGCTGGCCAATAATCTTGGCTGCCAGTACATGATTGTCCCCATTCAGCAATCGGTTGACCATACCATTGACCAGCTTGAACACACCCCCATGACCTATCTGGCGGATGGCACCAAGAGCAATCTTTCCGTTTCCTCCTTTGTCACCGAAAACATCCAGGCCCGGGACCGCAGTGCAAGAGTCCTGGCCGGTGCCGCAGCAGCCTTTGGCGGCGGCTTTACCTGCAATGCCAACAAGGCTGAGACCACCGTTGGCTACTCCACCCTTTACGGCGACCAGTCAGGCTTCCTTGCCGCCCTAGCGGACCTTTGGAAACATCAAGTCTACGCGCTGGCCTATTATATGAACGAAGAAGTTTATGGCCGCGAGGTGGTGCCCCAAGGCATCATCGACATCGTGCCCAGTGCCGAGCTTTCCAACGCGCAAAATGTCGACGAAGGCAAGGGTGACCCCCTCAAATACCCCTATCATGACTTCCTGTTCCGTTCCTTCATCGAGCGGTGGGAAAAGGCTGCTCCCCAGGATATTCTCGAATGGTATGCCGCTGGCACCGTGGAAGAAAACCTTGGCTGCCAGCCAGGTCTTGTTGCCAAATATTTCCCGACAGCTAAAGACTTCATCGAGGACCTCGAGCGCTGGTGGAATCTCTTCTGCGGCATGGCCATTGCCAAGCGCATCCAGGCCCCGCCGATTCTTGCCATCAGCCGCCGCGCCTATGGCTTTGACCACCGGGAAGCCCAGAACGGCCCCTACTACACCCGCCGCTATCGGGAATTAAAAACACAGCTGCTGAATTCCTAATACCTTTTATGCTATACTATTCCTATTACGAACATAGAATGGAGTTACACAATGAGCAACGATAACAAAAAAGTAAAAGTACACTACACCGGTACCCTTAACGATGGAACGAAATTCGATTCCTCCTACGACCGTGGCGAGCCACTGGAATTTGTCTGCGGTGCCGGCATGATGATAAAAGGGTTTGACGATGCCGTCAAAGACATGGCCGTTGGCGAAAGCAAAGACATCCATCTGATGCCCGAAGAGGCCTATGGCATGCCATCCGATGAAAACATCATCACGATGGAAATCGCTCAATTGCCAGGGGCCGAAGGACTCGAAGTCGGACAGAAGGTTGCCCTGCAAAATGCCTATGGCCAGCCGGTCCCCGTAACCGTAACCGAAAAGACCGAAACCACCATTACCTTCGATGCCAATCACGAAATGGCTGGCAAAGAATTAAACTTTAAAATCGAACTGGTTGAAGTGGAAAACTAACGACTAAAGAAAATCAGATGAGAAAAACTCCTGAGGCTAAAAACGCTTCAGGAGTTTTTCTCATCTATTGCAAAGGTCGAGGCATCCTGGTAAATAATTCTTCTGTCATAAAATAGCATTCCTCCTCAAAAAAAACATCCATAATCCGAAAACTGCCGGATTATGGATGTCCTTACCGTAGCGATTTCTCGCCCTACTATCTTCGTTGTATTAAACATTTTTCCTATCATAGCATATCCAAGCGCAAAAGTCACGCCTGCTGTCACGCAGAAAAGCAAACTCACTCCTCTAAGATATTACGGCGCGGTTCCAGTTTCATTTCCTGCTGACTGGTCAAAAGCGAACCATCCGCCGCCCTAGGGATAGGCTTCGTCCTATCGGCCACCGCACGAAGTTTCGGCTTTTGAATGTAGCAGGCTTCCAAGTGGCCTTGCTTATATTCCGATATGCGGATACTGCCATCAGGGAGAATATGCTTAACGGTTTCCGTAAACTCTCGCTGGGCCCGAAGTTCCTTCAGTTCTTTATCGACGGCCTCCATCGTTTCGAGTGTCTCGGGAATCTTACCCAGCCTTTCCGCCACCAAATCCGAAAACAACTCCTTAAAGGCACTTGTCCCGGCAGCCTTTTCCCGGCTAATATTCGTCTCCCCGGCAAGCCCAATCCTTCCCACTCTCATTTCCTGTTCCATTCCCACACCTCATTCCTATCAAAAAAACACGTCTGCACGCTACCTTGAGACCAACTTTTTTCTTGCTTGTAAAATTCGCGGCCAGGAAGGAAAATCCTGCCACAGCAGTCCTCTATCCTCACCTATTACCCCAAAGCAACATCCAAAGCCATCATCAGGGTAAATCCTACGGAAAAACAAAGAACCCCCACATCCGAATGATTGCCCGCAGACATTTCCGGTATCAATTCTTCCACAACTACATAAAGCATAGCTCCTGCCGCAAAAGCCAACAAATAAGGCATCACGGGAATCACATAGCTTGTCGCCAGAATCGTCAACAAGCCGCCCACAGGTTCCACCACACCAGAAAGCACACCTGCGGCAAAGGCTTTATGACGGCTCATCCCTGCACTCCGAAGCGGCATGGAGATAATTGCCCCTTCCGGGAAATTCTGGATAGCAATGCCTAACGACAACACAAAAGCGCCCGCTATAGTAATATCCACATTCCCGGCCATCCAGCCAGCAAAGACCACACCTACTGCCATTCCTTCCGGGATATTGTGAAGCGTCACTGCCAGCACCAGCATCGTCGTCTTGGACAAAGAACTAGCAGGTCCCTCCGCCGCATCTGCATTCATATGCAAATGAGGAATCGCATGGTCGAGGAACAAGAGGAACAATGTTCCCACCCAAAATCCGATTACCGCCGGCAAAAACGATAAAGCTCCCATCCCTGCCGACGCTTCCATAGCCGGAATCAAAAGACTCCAAATCGAAGCCGCCACCATAACGCCTGCCGCAAAACCAGTAAGACCCTTTTGAACCTTCGCGTGAAGCTCTTTTCGCATGAGATAAACACAGGCTGCCCCTAAGCTCGTTCCCGCAAAAGGAATCAACAGCCCCTGTACCACTTCCACTGAAATCATAAAATCTCCTTAAACCAGCTTCATCAAACAGCGAACATTCTCGACGCTGTACTCAATCTGCTCTGACCAGCGCCGAACCGACTCATCCAGCTGACCGGTCAATTGATAAAGCAAAGAAATAAAATCAGCATTCAACTGTGCATAAGAAAGAATCGCTGCCAAGCCAAATGTCTCGAGATGCTCCAACGCCCGATAAACAATATACTGATAGATGCGTGTAAAGAGCACCAATTCGTTTTCCGTAAGCGGCACCAGTTGATCTGTCATCGCAGCCAATTCGCCTAATTGTCTGGTCCACGCGTCATCAATCGGCACAGTTTTTCCGAGGCAGTCCAAAACAAATTCGGCATCGTCTTTTGTCATCCCGGACAGATAGACAAGCTCTTCCGCCGGGAGCTCAATCCCCATGTTCCCTAGTAATGTTGACAAGTCAATGGCCCGGTCCGAATTTTCCTCGTGAAACGTCAAGGTTGACAAGTCAGCCAGCAAAAGTTCACAGCTCTTTTCACAACTAAGCCCCATGCCTGCCAGTTCGAAATCCGCTGCCGTCACAAAAAAGCGCGGATGATTCGCACAAATATCACAGAGAATGGAATCCCCAGCATTTCGTATCAGCTGACAAAGGCCATCGGTTCGAAGAAACGGGCAGCGCGCTTTCTCATCTAAACGAAACTGCCAAATACCGTCGTGACAGAAAATATTGCGCCGTATTTCTGCCCCCAAGGCATCCGACATCGTCTGATAGCGTTTCGCCGTCCGCGCATCAATGTCAATTTCCCACCCCATGCAACAACTATGCTGACACGAATCAGCCTTACAGGAAAACTTCTCATAAAAATCTGGATAAATCGTAATCACATCATACCTCAATTTCGCCAGCGAGGACTTTTTGATAATCCTCATAATTTTTCTTTAAAAGCGCTGGCGTATTCAACTCATAAGGACATTTGGTGGTGCACTGACGGCAATTGAGACAATTCTCGATTTTCTTCATCTCCGCCTGTATCTCCGGCGTAAGCCACGCTTTGGACGGTGCACGGCGCAACATCAGCGACATGCGCGCACATTGGTTAATCATGATGCCGGCCGGACAAGGCATGCAATAACCGCAGCCACGGCAAAACTCGCCCGAAAGATCCTGCTGCTCCTGCGCAATATAGGCCTCAACTTCCTCCGTCATGACTGGCGTTTCCTCCATATAAGAAAGCCACTCATCAAGTTCCTGTTTCCGCTGAATGCCCCAGATAGGCACGACATTATCGTACTGCGCGATATAAGCCATCGCCGCCTCCGAACGATTGATAAGTCCACCCGCCAGCCCTTTCATCGCAATAAAGCCAACTTTTTTCTCCCGACAAAGTTTGACTAAGTTCACTTCTTGCTCGGAAGCCAAATAACTGAACGGGAACTGCATCGTCTCATAGAGCCCTGACTCCACACACTCAAAGGCCACTTTGATTTTATGAGCCGTCACGCCGATATGGCGGATCTTTCCCTGCGCTTTCGCCTCGAGCATGGCCTCATACATGCCCGAACCATCACCGGGCCGCCAGCACTGGTCCGCACAATGAAACTGATACACGTCGATGCAGTTGGTCTGCAGCAGCCGCAGTGACGTCTCCAAATCCTGCCAAAAAACTTCTGGTGTCTTAGCATGGGTCTTTGTCGCCAAAAACACCTTATCCCACATCCCCTTGAATGCTTCGCCTAGTTTCTCTTCACTATCACTATAGGCACGCGCCGTATCGAAATAACGCATGCCGCCCGCATAGGCTGCCCGCAAAAGAGTAACCGCTTCCGCCTTCGTCACGCGCTGAATCGGCAATGCCCCAAAGCCATTTTGTGGCACGGTAATGCCGGTTGTCCCCAAAGTTACCTGTCTCATGATTACGCCCTCCTAAAACAAAACCTTGCTCTTACTTTTAATTATACCAAGATTCCCACGATTCTCCCAAAATATTTTCGTACAGCCTCATTCGATTATTGTCAGAACTTTCATCCGATGATATAATAATGTTAGTAGTCTTTCCTGTATTGCACCAGGCAAAGGAGGGATTATCATGAGCGGCATTGGTGCAATCAATGGGTCACCTAGCTTTTGGAGCCTAGCTGCGTCGGGAATTTCGGCCATCCGGGCCTCAGCGGCAATTACGGATTCATCACAAGAAGCTCCCAACAAAAAAGACGTACCGCAGGAACGTAAAACTGTGGAGAGTGCTACGATTACCAAGCGGATGTCTGATGGAGCTATGGTTGTTTTGACGCTGCACGGCGACAATGTGGTAACTTCGCATACCTATTCACGCACTGGTAAAAACTTGACACTTACCACGAACTACGCACCAGGTCAGCAGCGCGAAATCCACCACTATCAAGACAACATGGACAGTATTTTAGCCGGTTCTTTTATCAATATTACCGCTTAACAAAAACATCACGGATTCGATGAGGGGCATACAGGAAGACACTTCAAGCCGCTGGCATATGATCAGCGGCTTTTTCTTTTTCCTTCCCTGCACAATTTTCCCCATCACGTAGTCAAAAAAACATTGACATCTATAGTCAAATATACTACACTAACTATAGTCAATTTGACTATAGTGTAAAAAGTCATCTAGACTATAAATGAATCACCAAGCATTCGCATACCAAGAAATGAGGTGTTGGATATGGATCAGGAACAAGTAGCGGCCGAGAAAGCCTTCCTCGATCAATACGACGTGTCAAAATACGAACGGCCTTCGGTCACTGCCGACATGATCATCTTCACGATGGATGATGACAATGAGCTCAATATCCTGTTGATCAAGCGCGCCCATCATCCCTACAAAGATTATTGGGCCATCCCTGGCGGCTTCCTGGAAACCGGCAGGGAATCGATCGATGAGGCTGCGGCTCGAGAACTTTATGAGGAGACCGGCGTGAAAGCAGCCGATGGCATTGACCTGCGGCAGCTCATCACCGTCGGGACCCCCGACCGCGACCCGCGCACCCATGTGGTCAGTGTGGTCTACACCGCACTGGTTCCCAAGGGACTGCTCCAGCCCAAGGCTGGCGATGACGCCAAAGAAGCCAAGCTCTTCAAGATCCGCAAGGGCTACGACGAGAACGGCGACCTTTCCATCTACTTCGTCGGCGATAAATGCTCCCTCACCATGAAGAACATCGCCTTCGATCATGAGGACCTGATCGTGACGGCCCTGAAACGCCTCCGCGGACGGCTGAACTATACCGACGATGCCTTTGCCCTGCTGCAGGACAAGGCCCGCTTCGACATCTTAGAGCTGCTGCGCGTACACGAGGCCATCCTGTTCCAGCAGCTCGACAAGCCGAACTTCCGCCGCATGTTCATGCGCGACTATGTCGGCAAGCACCGCGTCAAGGAACTGGGCCAGTACGCACAGGAAGGCAAGCGCAAGACGACGCTGTACAAATATCTCCCCAGCGGTTATGACATCTGAAAGGACGGGAAACAAATGAGCACGAAAAAGATTCTGATCATCGTAGATATGCAGGCCGATTTCATCGATGGCGCCCTTGGCTCCCAGGAAGCTGCTGCCATCGTCCCGCCGGTATGCCAAAAGATCGAAGCCGCCAGACAGAACGGCGACATCCTGATTTTTACCCGCGACACCCACCACGCGGACTATCTGGAGACGGAAGAGGGCAGGCATCTGCCAGTCCCCCACTGCCTCAAGGACACCGCAGGCTGGCAGATTGACCATCGCCTGCCCATCGACGCCGGCGACACCATCATAGATAAGCCCACCTTCGGTTCGCTGGCCCTCGGCCCCCTGCTGCAGCAGAAATACACCCCTGTCATTGCAGCCATCGAGCTTATCGGTCTCTGCACCGATATCTGCGTGCTCTCCAATGCCGTCATCGCCAAAGCGGCACTGCCTGACGTCCCCATCGTTGTCGATGCGGCCTGCTGCGCAGGTGTCACGCCAGAGTCCCACGATACAGCCCTTGCCGCCATGAAAACCATCCAGGTGAACGTCCTTCACCAGGGACAGGAGCCTTGGCGAAAATAACTACTTGTGCGATTGAGGAGGAAGTAACCATGAAGTTCAACCAGATCATCCACTCACTGCTCGAAACCGATCTCTACAAGTTCAGCATGGGGCAGGCCATCTTCCATCAGGCCAGCGAATACGAAACCACCTGGACGTTCAAATGCCGCAATGAGGACGTGCAGTTCACCCCTGCCATGGTCGAAGAGATCAAGGCCCAAATCAAAGCCTACTGCGCGCTGCGCTTCACCGAAGAGGAGCTTGCCTACCTCGCCGGCATCAAATGGCTCAAGAAGTCCTACATCAATCACCTGCGCCTCTGGCGGCCAGACTTTGCCGACTTCTCCATCCAGGCCGCCGGAGATTGCGGCCTGTCCATCGAAACCCAGGGAACGCTGCTCGACACCTCCATGTATGAGATCCCCACGCTGGCCATCGTGAATGAAGTCTACTACCGCTTCCGCCCCGACTACGAGGCACTGGTCGCCGATGCCAAGAAACGCACGCGCCAAAAGGCCGATATGCTGCGGGCCGGGAACTACTGGCTGCCCATCTTCTCCGAATTTGGCCTGCGCCGCCGGCTTTGCGCTGAGGCCCAAGAATATGCCATCGAGCAGTTCGCTGACCTCGACAGCAACGATGTGCTGCGCTCCTACTTTGTCGGCACCTCCAACGTCTATCTGGCGAAGAAGTTCGGCGTCAAGCCGGTCGGCACGATGGCCCACGAATGGATCATGTGCATGGGCCAGGGCAACCACCTCTACAATCCCGCCTACTCCAACCAGGTCGCCCTCGAGGCCTGGGTAAAGGAATACGGAGTCGACAACGGCATCGCCTTGACAGACACCATCACCACCGACTGCTTCCTGCGCGACTTCGACAAGACCCTGGCCACCCTGTTCAGCGGCGTCCGCCACGACTCCGGCGACCCGTTCCTCTGGGGTGACAAGCTCATCGACCACTACACGCGGCTCGGCATCGATCCCGCCAGCAAGACGCTGCTGTTCTCCGATTCGCTGGACTTTGCCAAGGCCGACAAGATTGCCCGCTACTTCCAGGGCAAGGCCAAGGTCGCCTTTGGCATCGGCACCTATATTTCCAACGACACCTACGCCAAGCCGCTGAACATCGTCATGAAGGTGACCAGATGCAATGGCCAGGACGTAGCCAAGATATCCGATACGCCGGGCAAAAGCATGTGCAAGAACCAGGAATACGTAGACTACCTGCAGCGGGCCATCGACTGGCGGCTCAAGCACAACGACTGATAGGAGGTATCCACCATGAAACAGGCATATCCAAGATTCCAGGCAGACGAAGACAAACAGCGGATTGTTTCCTTCCTCCAGGACTGGTTCAGCAAGAACGGCCCCGAGGCCCAGGCAGTGGTCGGCATCTCGGGCGGCAAGGACTCCTCGGTGGCAGCCGCCCTATGCGTGGAGGCCCTGGGCAAGGATCGGGTCATCGGCGTTCTGATGCCCAACGGTGTCCAGTCCGACCTCGAGGACGCCCTTTGCCTTGTCCGACACCTGGATATCCAGTACCGCATCGTGAACATCGAGACAACCTTCAAGGAAATGCTCAAAGCCCTGCAGTACACCGAAATCATAAACCACCACAACTTCTACTTCTCCGTCACCGACGCCCTGCGGCAAAATCTCCCGCCGCGTCTCCGTATGGCGACGCTTTACGCCATCGCCCAGGGCATCCCCGGCGGCGGACGGGTCATCAACACCTGCAACCGCTCCGAAGACTACGTCGGTTACAGCACCAAATACGGCGACAGCGCCGGAGACGTTGCCCCGCTGGCCGCCTACACCGTCGATGAAGTGCTAGCCATGGGCCAGGTCCTCGGCCTGCCCACCCATCTGCTCCACAAAGCCCCCGCCGATGGGCTCTGCGGCAAGACCGACGAAGACAACCTCGGCTTCACCTACGCGGTCTTGGATCACTACATCAAGACCGGAAGCTGCGAAGACCAGGAGACCAAGGCCAGGATCGACCACCTCCACGCCATCAACCAGCATAAGCAAGAACTCATGCCCATGGTGGCAAGATAAAAGCAGAGCGCTGACCATATCATTCTGGCCAGTGCTCTGCTTTTATCTTATTCTACTGTTCGATATCCATGCAGCATCCATCACTTTATTCTCCTTATCCTACATACGAACCAAACCGGCGTGACTCAATCAATCGATTCCATTGCAGGCAAAGCCGCCGCCCTCGCCTTTAATCGGGTATGACATGGTATGTCGCGCTCCTTGCCTTGAACCAGCACAACCCGGAATTGATAGCTTCCACCTTCACCTGCTCAGCATCCACCAGATAGATAAATCCATCCTCCATCAGTATGGTCGAATCAAACCAATAGGGATCATCCATCTCACCACTGCGGCTGCTTATATCATAGGCCGCATCACCTGTAAACCACATCTCAAGCTGTCCGCCCCAAATGCCGCCGAACAAGACGTAAACGCCATCCTCCTGCTCTTCCAGCCGTTCAACATAAGCATCGTGAAAACCGCCCGACACAAGCATCAAATTCCGGATATCCTTCTGCCCGCGGATTGCCGGATAGGCTTCAAACCGATAGCCTTCATCCAGCGCCAACAATTCACGGGAGACACGCTCCTGCTCCACCATGCGAAGCAACGCCTCCTTATCCGAAAGCGCCACCTCCCCTAGCTTAGTCTTTGGGTCCACCCGCCAGTTTTCCTGCTCCCCATCCGTGATAAGAACCCTCCTATGTAAATACGGCGCCGCTGCCGTATCATAGACATACTGCTTGGCCAGAGCCGTCTTCTCTTCGTTGAGGACGATAAAATATGCTCCCCAGCAGCTTGCTTCGCCCTCCTCATTCAGCTCTTGATATTGTGCATACACCGTCGAAGTATAGTATTTACCATTCCCCTTATTTATTATTGCATACATGCTCTCATCCCTTCCCGGTACGCGCCATGATTTATGGATTCTTTTATTGTATTGCCCTTTCTTTAAACGATATTTTGTGCCGGCTTAATGCCACATTAGAGGATGTTATGCAAAAAGAATGAGCCTTACAGGACACCGTCCTGCAAGGCTCATTTATCAATAGTCCTCGTCATTGTCGTAAGAATCATTCCAGAACGACGACTCCTCACTGTCATCTACTGCATCTTCATAAACGGAGGTATCTTCTGCCGCATAGTCTCCATCAGCCGCTTCATCGATTTCTGTCTCTCTCTCCTCCCATAGCCAATCGTCATTATAGTTTGTATAGTTATTGGTTATTTCCTGATTCCCATTTTTCTTATCTCCGCTGAGCATATGTCCAAGGATTGCCCCAGCAGCCACGCCCCCCGCTACATTGCGCAAAGTATGATCTTTCTCTCGGCGTAATGCCACTTGCGATTGCCGTGCAGGTTCCTTTCCTATGCGTACCTTCCGCTGTCCACACTCGGCTTTATCAGCCGCAACCAGCCGATTTCCATGTTTTCCCGTTTCCTTTTGGGACCGGAACACTACCCAGCCAATAAATATTCCCAAAACAATCAACAAAAAAGTTTCCATGAACCGCCCTCCCTGTAAATCGCTTATCTATATTATAATCTCATCCCTGTTCTTTGCCTATAAGCAAATTGCCCTGTCAATTCCTCTGCCCAAGCAGGATATTTCCCGCATGAAAAAGAAATACATACGAAAACAACCAGCAAAACAAGGAGGATCACATTATGTCAGTTCTACAAGATATCCTGGCGGTCAACGCCTCGTTCTGTACCGCCCCACCTATGGACTATACGCAGGAAGACCATCAGCAAAGCAAACTGCCCCAGAAACAGGTAGCCATCATCACCTGCATGGATACCCGGCTGGTCAATTTCCTTGAGCCCGCCTTAGGCCTGGCCCGTGGCGATGCCAAGGTAATCAAAACAGCGGGAAACTCCGTAACGGGCGTCTTTGACGGCACCATCCGCAGCCTCATGGTCTGCATCTATGAGCTTGGCGTCAAGGAAATCCTCGTCATCGGCCACCACGAATGCGGCATGTCCAAGACCACCTCCCAGAGCCTCACCAAGGCCATGCTGTCACGCGGCGTTCCCAAAGAAGCTATCCACATGATTGCTAAGGAACTTGCCGAATGGGCAGACGAATTCCAGCACCCCGAACAAAACGTCATCGATACCGTCGAAGCCATCCGGCTGAATCCTCTGATTCCTGACGATGTACCTGTGCACGGGCTGATTTTCCATCCACGAACTGGTAAATTAGACGTCGTGATAGAAGGTTATGATTATGCAAAATAGGGGTCCTTTATGGTAATGTTCTTGATTCTATGTTTTATTCTTCTTGTTGGTCTGATTACACTGCTTTACCTTACGTGGAAGCTGCTCAAGTTTCTTTTCACCAGACTCAGCCACTATAATCAGCAATAGAAAAAAGCCCCCATCGGTTGCTTATTCATCCAACTTCTCAATAAATTTCACCGTAAAAATACAAAGGCGGGCGGAATTGACTTGTCATAATTGACCGGTCAATTATCAGAATGCATGCCGATACCCTAAGGATATGCCTACACCGTTATAGCCGGGATTATGGGTCTTGAAGCCGTTGGAAGCATGGTGGATGATATAGGCGGCGCTTATGGAATCCTCTGCAGTGAAATGATAAGTGACTCGCGGGCCAATCCGCCAGAGGAAGCCAAAGGCTCTGCCGTTAGCTGGATGCGCGTGATTATACGCCAAGATTGACCCAGCCCCATCGATGGATGCCGACCACTTCTTGGATAAATTTTTCTCCCAGCGCATCATATAGGATGGGCCCAGCCCCACTGCCTCCGAGTCCCGGGCAATATCATCATCGGTGGTCTTACCCAAAGGGCGCGTCACGCTGAGGCCATAGTGAAGCGAGACATCTTTTATTTTTTTGTATTGCCGATAGATATGAAGATTGTAAAGGTCGATGTCACGCCTAGCAAACCAGCGGCCATCGAGATATTCTAACTGGATTTCCACCGCCCGATCCTTGGCGGGCTTTGTCTCAACTGGCACACTGCTTTGAGCCATTCCGGTATTGGACAAAAGGATAACCATTGCGGCCATTGTCATCCCCTGGCAAAACATCCTTCTGCTATCCATAATCATCACGTCCTTTTTCATCATTTTTTTTAGCTTGACTGCATAAATTGCTTTACTAAGTATTTCGCCATAAAAAAAAGAATCCCTATTTAAAAGAGATTCTTTTCGTTTTTTATTCGTAGCGGCTTATTCCTCATTATAGCGCTGAGCTAGCAGACGGCGTTCATTTTCCAACTTTCGCTCTTGAATGTAGCGATGAATGAAGATATTGGGAATTGCCACACCAACGGCAATACTGATGATGATGATGACCGCCTCGACGCCGCTTCGTATGCCATCTAGCAAGGCACTCGAGGTGATGAACTGAATGTTCAGCAAGGCAAAGAGCAGCCGATAAAGCAAAACGCCGGGAATCATCGGAATGGCTGATGGAATCGTCATGATGATATTAGGGGTGTGAAACCAATGGATTGCCCGCAGGGCGATGACGCCCACCACAGCTGCCCCAAAGAAGGAGCCAGCCGCCTGGGACCAGCCAAGTTCCATCACCGTCACGTTGCGGAGCAATACGGTGATAATGCCACCAACTCCCACCACAGGCAACAAGCGCTTCGGAACGTTGAAGATAATGGAAAACCCGATAGAGGCAATCGCCGCCGCTAGAGCCTGGGATACGTAAGAAGTCTCCGCCGCCGAAAGGCTCACGGCCGTAAAGTCTGTAACGCCCCCTAAGCGGATAGCCATCACAATGCCAAAGGTCATGGAGCCAACAACTAGCAGCGTATGCATGGCTCTTGTCATGCCGGAAACAATAAAGTTGTTGAGTAAATCATCCACGGCATTGATAAGCGGAATACCTGGCACCAAAAACAGGGTGCAGGCAATCAGCGGATACCAGTTGAGACTCCCCGTCAAAAACTGCGTAGCCCAGGCCAGCAGCGTCGTTGCAAAGGAAGTAATGGCTATGGACGCATAGGTGTTAAACCCATAGCCTAGGCAAACGCGGCGAATCAAAAAGCCCAACAGCGCGCAGACAGCCGTCAGCAAAAAATCCAACCAGCTGCCACCGAAGAGTTTACAAAATCCACCACAGGCAGCCCCCGCCCCTAAGGCAGTGAGCCATACCGGATAATTCCGTGGCAGCTTGCGGATATTTTCCAGCTGCCGCTCAAAGTCCTGCAGGGAATAATTTTTGGCCATGGCCCGCCAAGTCAGCTTACTGACCGCTGAAAGGGTCGTCATATTGACGCCATGCTTGGTACATTTGCGAAACTCCGTATAGGAATGCCGGTCATCGTTGACGTTAAGCATCAGCGTCGTATACATGACATGCTGATGAATGCGATCCTTCGGGATTCCCATAAAGGAGGCCGCCCGCATCATATCACGCAGGGTACGGTCCGAATCGGCGCCATTTTCCATCAGCAGCTGTCCCGTATGCAGCAACAGATGCATTTTGGGACTAATCTCGGCAAAGGGTTCGCTAAAAATGCGTTCCTTCTCTTCATTTTTATCCAAACTATTCATAGGTTATCTTGCTCATTCCCCTATCTGTTATTCTTGCACCTCTGGGCCAAAAAATTCCACAATCTTTGAAATGGCTAAGGCCATGTGGTTCTGATTCTGGAAGGGGTGATTTGCCCCCTCGACGGCAATAAATTCAATGACATTGTTCTCGGCAAATTCCTGGGAAATTGCAAAGGGAATCATTTCATCCTTCGTACCGTGCAGAATCAGCATATCATCGGCAAAGTCAAAATACTCATGATCCCGGACATCAAAGGCCTCTAGCGAATCCAGCAGGCCGTTATCGATTTTTAGTTTGCGCTCAAAGCCCACTTGCACCTCTTTACCCTTGGCCAGCTTTGCCCGATTATCCTCGGTAAGATGTTTTTCCATGGAGTCAAACATGTTGACCGCCGGACTGCGCAGGGCTATTTTGGCAAAGGGATTTTCCTGCTCGATTATATAACGCAACGTCAGATATGCCCCAAAGCTGGTGGAATAGTTGTAGACACGTTCTGCCTGCAGCTCCGTTTTTGCATAAGCCGTCACCAGCCGCAAATAGGTCATGCATTCGCCGATTTCCAGTTTCTTACGAGCATCTTCCCCATGACAAGGCCAATCAAAGGCAATAACGGCATAGCCTTTGTATTTATTTACCATATGCTCACCAAAGTTCGCCGTACCAGCCGTATCCTTATGGCTGCCAAAACCATGGGTCAGGATAACCACGTCACGAAAGATACGCACCGTCTTATCACTATCACGGGTAAAGAGCTTGCAGCGAATGCTAAAGCCCTCTTCATTGATGTCAAACTTCTTTTCCATAACCTAATGAGACTTCCTTTTAACCTTAATTTCTATTGCGCATATTTCCATAGGCCCAGGATTCAATATACTGGGCTTCTCTTCCTAATGCCTCGGGCAGGCGGTGATAATCCCCTGTATAATCCGCAGTATCGGCATGTTTGATATAATACGTGCCATTCGTTTTTTTCCAAACATAGAAATAACCATGGGAGGTAAGAACCGGATTTGATTTTGACCACTCATAGGCACAAGCGACGAATATGGCATCCGAATCATTTGTCTGCACTTTTGTGGCCGAGGTCAAATCAACAAAACTAGCGACACCGGAACCCGAATAATGGGTGATGCGCAGGTAATGATTCGCATCATCATAAAAGAACAAACCGTTATGATAATGGCCTGCTTCAGCAAATCGCAGCGGCAACAACAACAGCAACAAGAAACACATCCATCCGATTTTTTTCATAAGCCTGCCTCTCTTCCCTTTCCTTCTGAACACAATTAACTAAACAGCGCAATCTGGTCGCTTTCTCCCATACCATCCAAACAGCCGTGATCCCGCAGGATTTCGATATTGGTCTTGGAAATACCCGTGCGGCGGCGAAGGTCTTCAATACTCGTAAACACGCCGTCTTTGCGGGCTTCCACGATGCTCTGGGCCGCCTTGGTGCCCATGCCGCTGAGGCTGGCAATTGGCGGCAGCAGGGATTTTTCATGGATGACGAATTTTTCCGCATCCGACTCGTAGATGTCAACATATTCGCAACTGTAACCGCGCAAATACATTTCCCACGCCAGCTGCAGGACGATAAGGGTAGCATTCTGCTTGGCGTCCAGCTTCTTCTCTTTTGAAGCCAATTCCAACTGGTGAATCTGGTCCCCCACATAGTCCCTGCCCCTAGCGATGACATTGGCATCAAATTCGGCGGCACGAATGGAAAAATACGCAGCGTAATAGGCCAACGGGTAATGAACCTTACAGAAAGCGATACGGTAGGCCATCATAACATAAGCCGTTGCATGAGCCCGAGGGAACAGGTACTTGATTTTCTGGCAGGATTCGATATACCATTCGGGAATACCGCCCTTGCGCAATATCTCCACCGTATCCTCCGCAATGCCCTTGCCCTTACGAACCTTCTCCATAGTCTTAAAGGAAAGCAGCGGATCGATGCCGTTATGAATCAAATACATCATGATATCGTCACGGGCCGAGATGGCATTTTTTATGGTGCACTGGCCCCCGCGAATAAGGTCCTGGGCATTGCCCAGCCACACATCCGTACCGTGTGAGAATCCCGATATACGCACTAAGTCCGAGAACACGTCCGGATTGGTGTCATCAATCATCTGCCGGGTAAAGGGGGTGCGGAACTCCGGGATACCAAAGGTTCCCGAAGTCGCCCCCAGTTCCTCTGGGGTAAGCCCCAGGGCAACCGTCGAGTTAAAAATCGACATGGTGGCCTTGTCGTCAAAGGGAATGGTCTTCGGGTCACGGCAGGTGAGGTCTTCTAGCATCTTGATAACCGTCGGGTCATCGTGGCCGAGAATATCGAGCTTGACCAGACGACTACTGATGGAGTGATAATCGAAGTGCGTGGTTATAGTGCCGCAGTTCATATCGTTGGCCGGATGCTGAATCGGCGTAAAGAAATGAACGTCCATATTGCGTGGCACAACCATGATACCGGCCGGATGCTGGCCCGTTGTGGATTTGACACCCATACAGCCATGGGCCAGCCGGTCGATATAGGAACCATGTTTCTTAACGCCCTTCTCCTCGAAGAATTTCTTGACGTAGCCAAAGGCCGTCTTATCGGCGACGGTCTGAATGGAACCGGCGCGATAGACGTTGTCCTTGCCAAACAGAATCTCCGTGTATTTATGGGCCACCGGCTGGTAGGTACCCGAGAAGTTCAAGTCGATATCCGGTACTTTATCACCATCAAAGCCCAGGAATACGGCAAACGGGATATCGTGACCATCTTTTATCAGTGGCTCCCCGCAAACTGGACAATTCATATCCGGCAAGTCATACCCACAGCCATAGGAACCATCGGTAATGAATTTGCTATACTGGCAATGCGGGCAGCGCCAATGCGGCGGCAGCGGATTAACCTCCGTGATCCCCGTCATTGTAGCGATAAACGAAGAACCGACGGAACCACGGGAACCGACCAAGTAACCATCGTCATTGGACTTTTTAACCAGTCGCTGGGCGATGAGATACAGCACGGAGAATCCATGGCCGATAATCGGCTTCAACTCCTGCTGGAGACGGGCCTCAACGATTTCCGGCAAATTTTCGCCATACATCTCCTTGGCCTTGTTGTAAGACATCGACCGGATTTCTTCATCGGCCCCTGGAATCATCGGCGAATACAAGTCATCCGGAATCGGCTTAAAGGATTCAATCATCTCGTTGATTTTGCGCGGATTCGTGACGACGGCCTCATAAGCCAGTTCCTCACCTAGGTATTCAAATTCTGCCAGCATTTCTTCCGTCGTCCGCAGATAGAGTGGCGGTTGCAGCTCAGCATCATCAAAGCCCTTGCCCTTCATGAGGATGGCACGGTATATCTGATCCTCTGGATTCAAGAAATGGACGTCGCAGGTTGCCACCAGCATCTTGCCGAGCTTCTGTGCCAGTTCCGCCACTTTCAGGTTGATGTTGATAAGGTCTTCATCCGTATTGATATCGGGGAATTTATCACTGCGCTTCAAAAAGTCGTTGTTGTGAATGGGCTGAATCTCAAGGTAATCGTAGAAATTGGCAATCTCGATTAGCTGCTCATCCGACTGGCCCTCCACAATCGCCCGGATAAGTTCTCCCGCCTCGCAGGCAGAACCAATGATAATACCCTCACGGTATTCTTCAATGATTTTCTTGGGCAGACGTGGCTGCCGGTGAAAATATTTAACATGAGCCAGCGATACCATCTGATAGAGATTCCGCAGGCCATTGGGATTCTTGGCCAAAAAGATAATATGGTTGGCCCGTTTCTGCTCCCAATCATCGCCTGTAAGATAGCCTTCCATGCCATAGATGACCTTGATACCAGCATCCTTGGCAGCCTTGGCCGCATCCGGGTAAGCCTGAACCACACCATGGTCCGTAATGGCAATGGCCGGCCAACCCCAACGGGCCGCCGTCTTGACCAGATTCTTGACCGATACCACGGCATCCATGGCACTCATGGTAGTATGGGCATGAAGCTCTACCCGCTTTTCCTCCGCATTATCCATGCGGGATTCTGTTTCCTTCTTGGCCAAAGAATCCATGAAGAGCACGTACTCATTCATATAGGTATCAAAGCGGATAGAGCCGCGGATGCGCACTTCCATCCCCTCTTTGAGTTTGCCGATGATTTCCTCGAAATCCTCTTCCGGGCCGTTCTTGCCCCGTTTGGGTTTGAAGAACTTCTTGCAGGCGATACCGTTGCTCTCATCCGACAGGCAGAAGGAAAGCAGCTTCGTTCCGGTCTTGAACTCATTGGTCTTGATCCCAGAAATAGCCCCTTCCCCGATAAAGCCTTCGAGAATGACGTTTTTCATCTCCCCGTCCAGCTCGTCAATGAGCTTACGCTCGCCCATAACGCCGCGGCCAAAGATGAGGTTGCCGGCGCCATGAACCACCACCGGCCGGTCAAAGTCGTCGTGGTGTTTGGGAACCTTCGGCGCTGGGGGCTTGTTCTCTGCGGCGGGTTTAGCACGAACCGCCTTTGCCTTTGCCGTGGCGGCTTTCTGTTCAGCCACCCGTTCCTGATGGATGGCGGCACGGTATTCCGGCGTATTGAAGCTGTCGTCCACCTCGAGATTCTGCAAAACTTCGTCGCTGGCATTGCACTCCACGGGGCAACGATATCCCAGTAGCTGCTTGATGGCTTTGCCCATGAGCTGAGCCACCGAATGGGCACGCATGATTTCGCCGCCGAGTTCCCCCGGCACGTCGAGAATCAGCCGGCTGCCATCCACTCGGTACTTCGAACGCTTCAAGAGCTGAAACACCGTCGGGTTGCCTTCGGAAACCACCGTCACAAGTTTGGTCCAAATTTTCTGGATACCATCCTCCACATCGATAACTTCCTGATAGAACAGCACCTGGTCAAGCTGGCATTTCCGTTGGATCTGTGCAGCGGCTTCCTGTAAAAGGGCATCGGGAATAAGCGTCTGGCTAATCAGCACGATTTCCCAGCTGTTGGTCTTAGTACATACCTCCACATGGCGAATAGACGCTGTCTTCATGAGCTCTTTTTGCTCATCATCCAGCGCCATTCCCTGAACCAGCTGCCAAAACATATTCTCCTGTTGCGGAACGATTCGATACTTCTGCATTCCCCAAGCTCCTCTTACTCCGGATAAAGCTCCCGGTACTTCTTCTCATCGGCCAGTACCTGCCGGACATAATCCCGTGTCTCCGCAAAGGGGATGGCATCGATATCCGAAAAATCCTCTGACCAGTTATATTGTTTAATCCATTCCTGCACGTTTCCCCGGCCGGCATTATAGGCCGCCAAGGCCAACACATTATTTCCGTGAAATTCTTTCTGCAGGGTAGAAAGATACCAAGTTCCATACCGGATATTGCGGTCCGGTTCATGGAGCCCTTCTTCCGAGTAGTTTGTATCCCCAAGCTGCCCGGCAATCCACTTTGCCGTATCCGGCATTATCTGCATAAGCCCAATGGCCCCACGGTGGGAATGCACTTCCCGTTTGAACTTGCTCTCCTTTTTGATGACCGCAGCCGTAAGATTACTATCCACATGATACATCGAAGCATACTTCATCACCGTATCGTGATAGGGATAAACGTAAAAATAACTGCGCTGCACCGGTTCAAACTTTAACACAAAAAAAGCACTGAGGCTTGCGAAAATAATGAATAACGCAACACAAAAACAGGACACCATGCGGCGATGTTGCATCTTCCTGCTTTGACGGACCCTGTCATGAAACTCCGTCATGCGTCCACTCCTTCCATAGATTATCCACCTGCCGCAGGGTTGACGACAGGCTTCCACTATTATCAATCAGGCAATCAGCCCGTTTTTTTTTCTCTTCTAAAGGCATTTGCGCGGCAATTCTAGCCGCCGCCTCTTCCCTTCCATAGCCGTTGCGCTTCATAAGGCGCGCCAACTGGATTTTTTCCTCTACATATACGAGGCAAACCTTCTCTGCCATTTTATCCCATCCCGACTCAAAGAGCAATGGAACATCCAACACAATTAAAGATTTTTTCTCCCTTTGATACCGCTTCACCCGCCGGCAGATTTCCTGCTGAATCAGCGGATGAGCCGTGGCATCAATCCATTGCCGTTCTCCAGGGTCAGAAAAGACCCGCTGCCCAATGACGCGGCGGTTAAGTCCACCATCAGGCAACAGGATTTTTTCCCCGAAATGATTGCGATAGGCCTCATAGAGAGGTTTGCCCGGCGCTAGAAGTTCATGGGCAATCCCGTCGGCATCGATGATGCTGGCACCTTTTTTTTGCAAATAGGCAGAAACAGTACTCTTGCCAGAGGCTATGCCCCCCGTAAGGCCGATGATTTTCATCCCCCGCTCCTCCTTGGGTCATTTTTGACAACGAGGGCAGTAATGGGTTCCCCGCCCTCCTACGGTTATCTTCTCGATGGGCGTACCGCACTTGCGGCAGGGCTGCCCCTTCCGATTGTAGACAAAGAGGTGTTCCTGGTGACTTCCGTGCCCCCCCTCACCATTCTGATAATCCCGGAAGGTGGTGCCGCCATCGCGGATTCCTGCCTCGATAACCGAATTAATGGTTCCATAAAGGCGCTGGCATTCTTCCTGGGTAAGGGTACTAGCACGCCGCTGGGGATGGATGCCGGCTAAGAACAATGCCTCATCATCGTAAATGTTACCAATGCCACCAATATATTTTTGATTCAGCAAAAGCGACTTGATGAGCGTCTTTTTTCCCTGCACCAGTTGATAGAGATATTCTGGCGTAAATTCAGGCGACAACGGCTCTGGCCCCATTTCAGCAAGGCCATGAATGCGCCAGCGCTCCCCTGGAGCTAACGCATAGACCGCCCCGAGCGTACGGGTATCCCCATAGACGAGCAGCCCGCCGCCATCAAGATGGAATAACAGCCGCGCATACGAATCGTGAGACTCTCCCTCCGGTTCAAATACCAACCTTCCCGTCATACGAAGATGGAAAATCAGTTCATTGCCATTGTCGAGCTCCATGATGAGATACTTCCCCCGGCGCTTCATCGCCTGTATCGTCCGGCCAATGGCCATTGCCCGATAAGCTTCCGGCTCTGGCCATTTAATCTGACGCGGCAGCAAAAGATCCAGCTTCATGATTGTTTGACCGGTCAAAACTGTATCGAGATAGCGGCGGATGATTTCCACCTCTGGCATCTCTGGCATATCACTTCGCCTCCGCCCAGTTCTTGCCACTGTGAATATCAATCAACAGGGGCACCGAAAGCTTTGCCACCTGCTCCATGGATTCCTTGAGAATTTTGCTGACGGTTTCCCGTTCTTCCTCGGTGGTTTCCAGGACCAATTCATCGTGAACCTGCAGCAGGATTCGGCTCTTGACTCCCGCTTCCTGCAAACGATGATACGCTTCAATCATGGCCAGCTTGATAATATCCGCGGCCGTTCCCTGAATCGGCGTATTCATTGCCATGCGTTCCGCCAGCGACCGCTGCATGAAGTTCCGGCTCTTGATAGCTGGCAGTTCACGGCGGCGGCCGTAAAGGGTCGTAACACAGCCCGTTTCATGAGCAGCAGACACCGTATCATCCATGAATTTGCGGATGCCTGGATAACGCGTAAAATAACTATCGATATAACTTGCCGCTTCCTTCTTCGGGATGTGCAAATCGCGGGAAAGTCCATAGTCGCTGATGCCGTAGACAATGCCAAAGTTTACAGCCTTAGCCCGGCTGCGAAGCGTCGGAGTGACTTCTGCCAAGGGCACGCCAAATACCTCTGAAGCCGTGCGGGCATGGATATCCTGATTCTGGCAGAAGGCATCGATAAAGCTTTCGTCCCCTGACATATGGGCCAGCAGGCGCAGCTCAATCTGCGAATAATCGGCCGAAAGAAGGTAATCATAACCTTCCCCGGGCTCAAAGAGTGCGCGGATGGTCTTGCCTTCCTCTGTGCGCACCGGGATATTCTGCAAGTTCGGATCCGAACTAGAAAGCCGCCCCGTTGCAGTAACGGTCTGGTTGAAACTCGTGTGAACCCGTCCCGATTCTGGGTGGATAAGCTCCCCAATGGAATCGAGATAAGTGGATTTCAGTTTCGTCCACATGCGATAGGCCAAGATCTGTTCGATAATCGGATGCTGGAACCGCAGGGATTCCAATACTTCCGCATTGGTGGAGTAACCCGTCTTGGTCTTCTTCGTTGGCGGAAGTTCCAACCGCTCGAAGAGCACCTCGCCAAGCTGCTTGGGCGAGTTGATATTGAACTCTGTCCCCGCCAGCGCGTAGATATCCTGCTGGATTTTTTCAATCTTCTTGCCAACCTCGGCGGCTTTCTCTTCCAGGCTTTTTCGATTTACGTAAACGCCATTCTGTTCCATGGCCGCCAGGACTTCCACCAGTGGCAGTTCAATTTCATCATAGAGCTTTTTCATGCCCAATTCCTCAAGTTCAGCCGAAAGTTTCGGCTGAAGCTTGGCAATGAGTTTTGCCCTCCAGACGGCCTCCATTACCTCCTCATCAAAGGAATCAGGTACACTCTGCTCAGGGAAATACTGATGGGAAAGATTGGAAAGCTCGTATTTCGACAGTTCGGGATGAATAAGATAATCGGCCAGTTTGATGTCAAAAAAGGCCTTGCCCGCCTTGATTCCCCCGTGATAATACCGCTTCAAATCGTAAACCGTCACCGGTTTTTCCGCTTCCATAAACGCCAGCAGCTGCTGCCATGCCGGGGTATCGGCAGCCACCAAGCCCGCATCACCAGCAGGCAAAGTAACTACCACGGCGCTGCCAAGCTGTTCAAAGGGCGCCTGCCCCGTAAAGATACCGCTGACCGCCATGGATTCAGCCTTAGTAAAAGCCGCTGCCGCCTGTTTTTCATCCCATATTTCATAGGAAAGATCGACGGGGGCTGCTTCCTGGATTTCCATGCCGGCAAACAATCCATCATCAGATTCTCCATAGATTTTCGTGAAGTTCTTCCAAACCCCTCGTAACTCATAACGGTCGCAGAATTTCTTCATGGCAATGTGGTCTGGCGTGATGGCATAGTCCTCCATCAAAAGCTCCATATCGGGAACTTGCAATTCAATGGTGGCAAGCTCCTTGGACAGGATTGCCTGGTCACGATTTTCTGTCAGGCGCTCCTTTAATTTCTTGCCGGAAATCGCCTCAATGTTGTCCAAGACATTTTCTAAGGTACCGTATTCTAGCAACAGTTTTGTTGCTGTTTTCGGCCCCACGCCAGGAACCCCCGGAATATTGTCGGAAGTATCGCCCATGAGTCCCTTAAGGTCAATCAGCCGAATCGGCTCGAAACCGTATTCCTCCCGGAATACTTCTTCGTCGTAGGCCTTAAGCTCCGATATCCCCTTCTTCGTCAGCATGACGCGAAGATTTTTGCGCACCAGCTGCAGCGCATCCTTATCGCCAGTGACAACCATGACGTCATGACCAGCCGCAGCGGCCTTGGTTGCCAAGGTACCGATGATATCATCTGCCTCATAACGTTCTTTTTCGATAAAAGAAACGCCAAAAGCTGCTGCAAATTCATGCAGCAGCGGGATTTGGGCGAGGAGCTCTTCCGGGGTCTTGTCACGCGTTCCCTTGTATTCTGGATAGCGTTCCGTGCGGAACGTCTTCTTTCCCTTATCAAAGGCAATAACCAAAGAATCCGGTTTCAGTTCTCCCAACAGCTTAGTTAGCATGTTGGAAAAACCAAAAATCGCATTGGTCGGTTCACCCAGGGAATCCGTCAATGGTGGCAGCGCATAAAACGCACGATACATAAGGCTGCTGCCATCCAAAATCACAAAACGCTTGTTCAAGCAGGATTCCTCCTCAAATTGTTCAGTTTATAGGTTACGATAACTTACAAGAAACTATTTTACTTCTTTGTTGCTTCTTTGTAAATCTGTTTCAGAGATTTTTTGCTTTTGTTGCTATCGGCAGCCTTGTCATCAGCTTTCGGCTGCTTTTCCTCTACCTGCTGCGGGGTCTCAGTCGTTTTCTCTTCGGTCTTTACTTCCGGAGTTTCCGTCTTCGGTGCTTCCTCCTGTACCGGCGCAGTCAAAACAAACTGCTTAGCATCGTTGATGCTGCCCGTCAGGTTAAAGAGGGTCTTGGTGTCTTCGGCTTTGCAGTAAAGCACATCGCGTTTGTCAACACCTTCGGCACTGCCCAGGGTGCTGATGAGTTTATGCGTTGCTGCATCCCAGCCTAAGTTTACGTTAACGGCATTAGCCAAGTCAATCGCCGGCAGATAAGTCACACCATCTTTGGTGACCGCATTATTCGCCAGCTTTTTGCCATTGACATAGAGCGGATAGACTTTTCCCACATAGGTCGGATTGCCATCGGAAGCGTTGATTTTATTCTGGATATCCTCATCCGATTCAAAGTTGCCAACGCCATAGCCAGCCAGCCATTTATGAACATCGGCTACCGACAACTTCTGCCAGCCATAACCATCCGGGTAAATGTAATAAACAACCGTATCATCCGGAGCCTTTTCCACCACTACGCGGTTATAGGTAATCTCAACTGGCGTGCCTACTTCCACCAGGTCATAAAGTGCCTCTACATCCTTTTCAAACATGCGCATGCAGCCATGGGATGCATAGGTGCCGATAGAAGACGGATTATTGGTACCATGAATGCCGATATTGCCTGTAACCGTCATCCAACGGTAACCCAGCGGACAATCCGGACCCGAGGGAATGGAATAGCCCGTAGCCGGGTCCGTCCAAGTCGGGTTTACTTCTTTTTCGCGAATCTTATAATAGCCCGTCGGAGTCGGCGTGTAGGCCGTTCCCGGAGCAATCGGATACAGGCGAATCTTCGTCGTCCCCTGATAAAGTGCCAAAGAACGGGCAGCCAGGTTGATGCTAATCTTCATCGGCTGCTCTACCTTCTGGGTCTGAGCCGGCTGTGCAGCTGCTTCCTCAACTGGCGCTGCACTGACCATATTAGCCGAAAGTCCAGCTGCCGACCCCGTAATCATCATAGCGCCCAACATACCTGCGCAAACTTTTTCCCACATAATCATAATCTCTTTTCTTTCTAAGATTTACTGTAAAATTAACAGTTACTTTTAATATCCTAACATCTTTGGTCCCTATTTGCAAGTTAAAAGGCCCTTCCGATTTCATTAGGAAAGGCCTTATTCCTTCTTAATTGCACCCAATATTATCTTGCATTAGCCGCCTCGATGATGGCTTCTGCCGCCCGCTCCGGAACCGGTTCATAGCGGGCAAATTCCAGCTCATAGGACCCCCGGCCCTGGGTCAGGGAACGAAGTTCCGTGGCAAACTTATAAAGTTCCGCCTGGGGTATTAGCGCTTGAATTTCGCTCATATCCCGCTCTTTGCTGTCAACACCTAAGACATGGGCGCGTTTGCTGTTAAGCCGCCCCATGACATCTCCAAGATAATACTCAGGAGTAAGCACCTTGATGGTCTCAATGGGTTCTAGCAGAATCGGCGCTGCCTCCATGACGCCTTTTTTGATAGCGATAGCCGCCGCTGTCTTAAAGGCCGCTTCCGAAGAGTCAACAGGGTGATAGGAGCCGTCGTAAAGATTGACCTTTACATCCACCACCGGATAACCGGCCAACACCCCTTGGGCCAAAGTCTCCGCTGTCCCCTTCTCCACTGCGGGAATATACTGTTTTGGCACACTGCCGCCAAAAATCGTCTCGGAAAATTCGTTGCCGGTGCCAGCATCCCGAGGCCCAATTTCCAGCCAAACATCACCGAACTGACCATGACCACCGCTTTGTTTCTTGTGACGCCCTTGCACCTTGACAGTCTTGCGGATAGTCTCCCGATAGGGAATCCGCGGCTCCGCCAAATCCAGCTGCGCCCCAAATTTCCGCTCAAGCTTTTCTGCCAAAATCTCCAAATGTACCTCACCAATCCCCCGGACTATGGTCTCACCGGTTTCCTGATTTTTTTCCACCAGCAGCGTGGGATCCTCATCCTGCTGTTTTGCCAAGGCTCCAAAAACTTTATCCTCTTCGCCCTTCTTATGAGCCGAAGCAGCCATTTCCAGCATGGCTGTCGGATAAAGAATCCCTTCATACTGAATAGCGTCGTTCTTATCGCAAAGGGTGTCCCCAGTCTTTACTTGCTGCAGCTTCGTTGTTACCACGATGTCGCCAGCCGCCGCCACATTCAAATTATGCTGTTGTTTGCCCTGCAGCGTAAACAGCGTACCGATTCGCTCCTCCGTATCCTTATTCGGGTGATTGTAGGAAATATCCCCACGCATTTCACCGGAAAGAATGCGAATATAGCTCTGACGTCCCACAAAGGGGTCCACAATTGTCTTAAACACTTGAGCCGAAAAAGCATCTTCTGTATGACGCTCCTTGAGTTCGCCGCTCACGGGGTCCATGCCAATGGAGACCTTGAAATAAGGAGTTGGCATATACTCCACCAAATCGTTCATGAGCTTGCGCATGCCGATGTTCTGTTTTGCCGAACCGCAAAACACGGGAAAAATCTTGCCGGCTTGTATGCCTTCGATCAAAGCTGCCGCCGTTTCTACTTCGCTGATTTCCGTTCCTTCGATATATTTTTCCAGCAATTCATCGTTGAACTCGGAAATCGACTCAATCATCTTCTGACGGGCCTGCTCGACTTCCTCCTTCATATACTCTGGCACATCGTCTTTGACGACTTCCTTATCGTGGGTGACAATCTTCATATGCAGGGAGAGCAAGTCCACCACCCCCTGGAAGGCAGCTTCTTTGCCGATTGGCAGCTGTACAGGAACGACGCCATCGCCAAAGCGCACGCGAAGCTCTTCGACCACACCGTAAAAGTCAGCATGCTCCCGATCCATCTTATTAATAAAGAAAGCTCGGGGCAATTCGTTTTCCTCAGCATACCACCAGGCATTTTCCGTACCGGACTTGATGCCCGAGGAAGCCGATATCACAATCAAAGCGCTGTCGGCTGCCGCCATAGCGCCTTTAACATCACCAACAAAATCAGGATACCCCGGGGTATCGATGAAGTTCAGTTTGAAGTCACGCCATTCGCATGCGGCCAGTTTCAAATTAACCGTCATGCCGCGTTTGGTTTCTTCCGGCTCATAATCCAGCGCACTGGTGCCATCCTCGACATTGCCAAGGCGCTTAACGGCTTCTGCATCAAACAGGCAAGCATCTAATAAACTGGTCTTCCCCGTTTTTCCATGACCTACCACAGCAATGTTCCGGATATTGGCACTTTTATAGTTCTTCATCGATATTCCCTCCCATTATTTTGATATTATCAGTATTCTCCGACTTTTCTTCATTTTCCTGCTAAAATTTTCAGATTATGCAAAAAAAGGAGTCATCTCCTACGAGATGACTCCTCTTTATGCTTGTTCTTCAAAACGCATCAGCAAAAAGCAATAATCCGAGATACGGTTTAAATAGCGACGGTCGGATTCCGCAATGGCCGTTTCCTGGGCCAAGCGGCAGGCAGCGCGTTCTGCACGGCGGGCAATGGTTCGCGCCATATCCAACATAGCCCCAGCTTTGGTATCCCCGGGAATCAAAAAGCACTTCAACGGCGGCAGCTTTTCTTCTAGTTCCGCAATGGCTCCTTCAATTTCCGTCACCGTCTCAGCCGTGATATACGGCGCTTTGTTAAGGCTGGCAAAATCAGCCATCAAAAGGGAAAGCTGCTTTTGCAACGCTAAGATACGGTCTTTCACCTCAGCCTTAGTGGCAAAAGCCCTGGCCATCGAAAGGGCCGAACCGGCTTCGTCAATCGTGCCGTAAACCTCTACCCGCAGGCAGCTTTTTTCCACCCGTTCACCGGTATACAGGCTCGTTGTACCCTTATCCCCTGTCTTGGTCGTAACGCTCATGGTATCGCGCTCCTTAGGAAATACTTCGAATTACTCCATTGCCTCATACTGACCGTCTAAAATCTCGGTTTCATTAAAGAAAATATGAATTTCCCGATTCGCACTCTCCACCGAATCGGAAGCATGAACCGCATTGCGTCGGCCATTAGCCGCAAACTGTTTGCGGATGGTCCCTTCCTCTGCCTCAGCAGGATTCGTCTTGCCGTTGAGCTTTCTTACCTTCGCAATGACATCTTCACCCTCTAAAACCATGGCAATAATCGGTGCCGAAGTCATAAAGCCTACCAAATCGTTATAATAGGGACGGCCGATGTGCTCCTCATAGTGAATCGAAGCCAGCCGCTCATCCATTTTCAGAAGTTTCATGGCTACAATACGGAAGCCCTCCGCCTCGTAGCGCTTGATGATATCCCCGCTGTAGTGTTTAGTAAAGGCATCTGGTTTAATGAGTACGAGTGTTTTTTCCATTACTATAAAGTCCCCTTGTATCTTATTAAAATTACTCAAAGCAATTCTGCTTTGTAATTTTCTGCTACCAGCTGATAGTTCATGGCCGATTCATGAAGGGCCTGCAATTCATCCTCACGCAAGGAACGAATGATTTGAGCTGGATTGCCATAAACCAGTGAATTGGACGGAATTTTTTTATGCTGAGTCAAAATTGTCCCAGCTCCAATGATTACATTATCGCCAATCTCCGTATAGCCTAGGATTATGGACCCCATGCCAATCAGGCAATTGTTTCCAATTTTCCTGGCATGGATGATGGCGTTGTGCCCAATGATAACTTCATCGCCGATTTCCGTCGGTACGTCGGCCATAACGTGAATCGTCGCATTATCCTGAATGTCCGTATTCCGGCCAATCTTGATTGGTTGGAAGTCTCCACGCACCACGGTACTGAACCACAAGCTGGAACCCTCACCGATTTCAACATCACCGATTACGGCAGCCGTTGGTGCAATAAAGACGCTCGGATCGATTTTTGGGGCAACGGATTTATACGGAATAATGGTACTCATGAGAAATCCCCTCCTCAAGATTCAGACATCAACTATTTTGTGAACCAATTCTGATATCTTTGTTCTTAATTATAGCCTTTTTTTGACAATTCCGCAACAACTAATCGACAGAATCCGAACGAACCACGATACTTCGATAAATTTTTAGCTGCTCAGCGCGAATCCATTCCCCAATTTTCTTGCCAGTATAATTCGCCGGACAATCTCGGCCACTGACCTGCTTCATCTTTTCCACATAGGCCTCTCCCCGTTGCAGATAATCCGGTAAACTTTGATGGTCCGCCATAATCACCGCCCGAAATTCCGGCCAGGACAAATTTGACCGGTCAACCTTCAGCAACAAATCCACAATCTTCGCCTCTTTGCGAATTAGAGGTGCCCGCATGTGTTCGGCAATGACGAAGGCTCCGGCTTGCAACCAATCCTTTGGCAGCGTCATGCGCTTATTCCAGTCCGTTATCACCGCCAGGCCCCGTTCCTCGTGACCATAATGATGGGGCTCCATTTCCTTCGGTGTCGTGCCCTTTCCCAAATCATGAACCAAACCGGCAAACCGCGCCAGCACCGAATCGGTTTGCTCCGCCACTTTATCTACCACCAACATCGTATGCTCAAAGGCATCCCCCTCGGGATGAAAAGCCGTCGGCTGTGTTTTGCCAATCAGTGCAAAAAGCTCGGGAAAGGTAATCGCCAGCAGTCCGGCGCGATTTAAGCAGCGAAAAAATTGGGAGGGTTTCGGCGACAGCAAAGCCCGGCGCAATTCTCCTAGCAACCGCTCGGCTGGTTCTGCGGCCAGTTCTTCCCGGCAGGCTGCCATCAAGGAATAGGTCTCATCATCGATCGTATAGCCAAACTCTGCCGCCTGCCGAGCGGCGCGAAGTGCCCGGACCGGGTCTTCACAAAAATGCTTGGATATGGCCCGGATTATCCCCCGACGAATATCCTCTGCTCCACCATATAAGTCATGAATCTTCTTCTCGGGCAGTTCCATTGCCAGACTGTTAATGGTGGTATCCCGGCGGTACAAATCCTCTTCCAAAGTCACCGAAGAATCGTATTCCACAGAAAAGCCGCAGTATCCGCTGCCAATTTTTCGTTCTTTGCGGGCAAAAGCCACTTCCGATTTCTTGCCATCTATCGCCACCAAATAAACAGGAAAGGATTTACCGACTTTTTCCGCCATGGGAAAGAGTGCCGCAAATCGTTGCTCCTCAATTCCCACTACCAGATAATCTTTATCGTGGGCCTTCACGCCGCGAAGTTGGTCGCGCACCCAGCCCCCAACAATAAAGACCCGAGCCCCACTGTTTTTCAATGCCGCCACAAAATCTGCTTCTCTCATACCACCATGCCTCCTCATTCCTGTATTGTAACAGAAAGAGCGGCAAGAAAAAATAGCCGACTTCATCCTGCCATAGAAAAAACCCGCCAGCTCCCTTGGGAACCAGCAGGCTTTGTATCGAAAACTCATTCTTTATTTTCATTGACGATATGAGCCCCGCGATTGTCCAAATCCATAATCAAGATCCGAGACTCTACGCCGTGCTGCTTGAAAGCCAATTTCATGGCCTCCCCCACCGCCTCTTCACACTGGCGTTTCTCCAGCGTATAAGCGATAAGGCAGGGACCGGCACCGCTCAGATTAGCCCCCAGGGCACCAGCCTTACGGGCAGCCTGGAACACGTCATACATGCCGGGAATAAGCTCAGCGCGATAAGGCTGATGAAGGGCATCTTCAAACACATTGCGCAGGAATTTGTCATTTCCCTTGCAAAGGGCAGCCACCAGCATGGCAGCCCGGCCAATGTTGTTGACCGCATCCTTCATAGGAACCTTTTCGGGCAGAACGGCCCGGGCCTTCCGGGTGGAAAGCGGAAAATCCGGAACCGCCACCACCAGCTTCATGCGAAACTTCGGCATAAAAGTAAAGCATTCCACATTGCCCCGGGTCACCGTGCTAATGGTAAAGCCGCCGAAAATCGCCGGCGCCACATTATCGGGATGGCCCTCGATATCCGTGGCAAACTGCAACAGCTCTCGGCGATTAAATCGATTGCCAATCAACACATTGGCTGCCTTGAGGCCAGCTACAATGGCCGTGGCACTGCTGCCCAGTCCCCGGGAAAGGGGGACATGATTTTCCATGCGAATGACGGCACCGGGATATTCCTTATCCAGTTTTGCCTTGCGCAGCAGATACTGCACTGACCGCCAAACGATGTTGCGATTATCGCAGGGAATGTTTTGCGCCCCTTCCCCCTCGATGGTAATCGTAAGATTTGGCTCTTTCAACAGGGAAAGTTCCAAATCATTATAAACGGTACAAGCAAGGCCGATGGCATCAAAACCAGGGCCGCAGTTGGCACTGGTACCTGGCACCCGAATACGGACAGAACGGTTTGTCATATGGTTACCCCCGTTCTTTCTCAACGCGGATTACGTTGCGGATTTCATCTACTACCGACAATTTCTTCAGCGCATCCAACGCCTTCTGAATGCTGGCATGGCGGACAATGTGAGTAACTGCGACAATCTCCGCATGATCCACCACGTTGCGCTTGGTCTGGATGACGGACTTCAAGCTGACCTCGGCATCGCCAAAAGCCGTGGCAATCTGTCCCAAAACGCCAGGTTTATCATCCACCAGCAAGCGAACATAATACGAAGACTCCGTCTGCTCAATCGGACACATCGGCTTCTGTTCATAGCAAGTGCAGCCAATCCGTCCAAAGGCGTTGTTGACAATATCCCGCGACACGTCAATAATATCCGACACCACGGCAGAAGCCGTCGGCAGGGAACCTGCCCCCTGACCATAGAACATGGCCTCGCCGATGGCATTGCCCCGGACAAAAATCGCATTGAACACACCGTTAACTGCCGCTAACGGATGCTCCTTGGGCAGGAATACCGGATGAACGCGTACGTCGACGCCATGCTCCGGGGAATCCTTGCCAACGGCCAGCAGTTTTACCACATAGCCAAGGCTCTTGGCATAGTCGATATCATCCGGCGTTATCTTGGTGATGCCCTCAACGGAAACATCCTTGAGTTCCACCCGCGTGTTGAAGGCCAAGGAGGAAAGAATTGCCGCCTTGCGGGCAGCATCTAAACCATCCACATCCGCCGAAGGATTGGCCTCTGCATACCCCTTTTCTTGGGCTTCTTTTAGCACAGCGTCATAGTCGCAGCCCTCGTCTGTCATCTTCGTGAGCATATAGTTTGTGGTACCGTTGACGATGCCCATGATTTCCGTGACTTTATTGGCCGTCAGACATTGTTTCAGGGGTGTGATGATAGGAATGCCACCACCCACGCTGGCTTCAAACAAGAAGTCAACGCCGTGTTCTTCCGCTGCCGCAAACATGTCCTTGCCGAACTGAGCCACCACGTCCTTATTGGCCGTAACGACGCTTTTGCCATGCTCCATTGCCTGCAGCATGTACTCCCGGGCAGGATGCAGTCCGCCCATGAGTTCGACCACGATATCGATTTCTTCATCCTGCAGGATATCCTCGTAGTTATCCGTCAACTGATAGCCAGCAAGCTGCGGACGCTTCTTGGCAAGGTCACGGACTAAGACGGTTTTCAGCTGAATGGGCGCGCCGACGCGCTCGGTAATTTGCTCCCGATTCATCTCAAGTACTTGAACTACGCCGGAACCTACGGTACCGGACCCCAACAAACCTACACGAATCACTTTTGCCATATCGACGCACCTCCTTCCACTGATTAAGCCTGACCGAGAACTTCCAAACGTTTCACACCATCAACCATGCGAAGCTTGTCGAGAAGCGCTTCCAGGTCGACGCTGAGATTTGCCGTCTCAATCGAGACCGTTGCATTGGCAACCCCCTGCAAAGGAATGCCCTGATTGATGGTCATGATGCTGCCAGAATCCGAGGAAATCGTATTGAGCACGCTGGAAAGGACCCCCTTCTTATGCTCAAGCAGGAAGGTAAGCGTAACAATCTTATTCTGGCTTGCCTCATAGAACGGGAATACATAATCTTTATATTTATAGTAAGCGCTGCGGGAAAGCTCCATCTTTTCAACCGCTTCGTTGATGGTGCGAGCATCGCCACGCTTCAGCATTTCTTTGACTTTGATTGTCTTTTTGATTGCTTCCGGAAGGATCTCTTCACGAACGAGGAAGAACCCACTCTTCTGATTATTCATATATAGCGCCTCCAATGGATAATTTTCTACTGACAAAAGATAGTATACCACAAGTAGTGGACGAATAGCAACTTAATTTTTACAAATGTCCACTTCACCTGTAATATCCATTATTATTCTGCCTTTTTTTGTAACATTAATTGTCAACGATGTCCTGCCTTGATTTTACTTTCGGTTCCGCTGAGCAAACGTCCGATATTGGCATGATGGCGAATGATGATGAAGGCGGCCGCAAAAATGCCAAAGCCGATATACTCAACCGGGTAGCCAAACTGCCAGGCCAAAACCGGCACAAAAGCAGCGGCAATGATGGACCCTAAGGACACATAACCGCTGAGCTTAACTACGCCAAGCCAAACCAAAAATACCAGCAGCGCCGGAACCGGCATCATCATAACAATGACCCCCAGCCCTGTGGCCACCCCCTTCCCGCCTTTGAATTTCAGGAAAAGGGAACAGGAATGGCCAATGATAGCAAAGACGCCAGCCAATACACAGGCCAGAGCTGTATCGCCCAGCTTCATACCGATGTACACGCTGATGGCTCCCTTGAGGAAATCCAGCAGGAAAATCAAAAAGCCCGGCCCCTTGCCTAGCGTTCGCCAGGCATTGGTCGCACCGATATTGTGACTGCCATGCTCCCGCAGGTCAACATGCCAAAGCAACTTGCCAAAGACAAGCCCATTGGGAATCGAACCTAGGACATAGGCTAGAAAACAAGCTAATGCCATGTTCATCAATACTCATCCTCCTCATCCCGGGCGCGCACAATCAAGCGGATTGGCGTACCTTCGAAGCCGTACATCTCCCGCAGGCGGTTCTCGATGAAACGCAGATAGGAGAAATGCATGAGTTCTGGGTCGTTAACAAAAATGATGAACTTCGGTGGTTTGACATCTGCCTGGGTCATGAACAAAATCTTCAAACGGCGACCGCGGTGCATCGGCGGCGGATTGATGGATACCGCATCACGGATGAGCTCATTTAACACACTGGTCTTGATGCGCATGGACTGCTGCTCAGCAACGTATTTGACCAAATCCGTAACGCGGCCTACACGCTGACCGGTCAAAGCTGAAGCGTAAAGAACCGGCGCGTACTGCAAAAAGCCGATTTCATCACGCAAGTCCTCGGTAAAGCGAAGGGTTGACTTGTCATCCTTATCCGGATAGATATCCCATTTGTTGACCACAATGATGACGCCACGGCCAGACTCATGGGCATAGCCAGCAATTTTCTTATCCTGCTCCGTAATGCCTTCCGAGGCATCAATCATCATCAAGACTACATCGGCGCGGTCAATGGCTCGCAGGGAACGCATAACACTGTAGCGCTCCACCGGCTCATCAATCTTGCCACGGCGGCGCATGCCAGCCGTATCAATCAACATGAACTTCATGCCGTCTTTGACAAAGTGGGTGTCAATGGCATCACGGGTCGTGCCAGCCATATCACTGACAATGACGCGCTCCTCACCGAGGAGCTGATTGACAATAGAGGATTTCCCCACATTCGGCCGGCCAATTACGGCAATGCTAATTTCGTCCTCATCCTTGTCCTCGGCTTCGTGCTCCGGGAAAGCCGCTACCATAGCATCAAGCAAGTCACCTAAGTTCATAGCATTGGATGCCGACAGCGCAATGGGGTCGCCAAGGCCGAGATTGTAAAACTCATACGAGTTCATAACCAGCTGGGGGCTGTCAATCTTATTGACACCGAGAATAACCGGTTTCTTCGTGCTGCGCAGCATCTTGGCCACTTCTTCATCGGCGGTGGTAAGCCCCGCCCGGCCATCCACCAGGAACAAAATCACATCAGCTTCCTCCATGGCCAGCTGTGCCTGGCTCCGCATGGACTTTAAGATATGATTGCTTTCATCAAATTCGATACCACCGGTATCAATCATTGTGAATTCATGATTCAGCCATTCGGCATCCAGATAGATGCGGTCACGGGTAACTCCCGGCATGTCATCCACAATCGAAACGCGTTTTTTGCCAATCTGATTGAACAGCGTAGATTTTCCCACATTCGGGCGGCCAACGATAGCCACGATTGGTTTACTCATGATATTACCTTCTTTCTATATAAATTCTTATCAATATTGGATATTTTTCGTATAACCGGCATTGCTCTGCCAGGTGTAGGCAGTCTCGCCATTGCGATTCTTATGATATGTGTTCCAGCCAGTTAAAGCCCGACGGAAATCCTTGCCCCCCTGCACCGGTTCAATGCGAGCCTCGGGATAATGGGCTTGAAATTCTTCCAGCGTCACATCATCTAAGAAAATGTCTTCCCCGGAGCGCAGTGCCGACTCCGGAATAAGGATTCCGGTACGCTTGCCCGGCAGTTCATCCAAGGTCTTCATGATGTCCTTGGCCGTCAGCAGCCCCGATACATTGACGGTGTGGCCGAAATGGTCATTTTTCACCGGCACAATGCGGATGTGAAGGTTCTGCTTCTGCACCGAATCCGCTAGCTGCTTCAAAATTGGAGCCACAGAAGTTCCCGTCACCACATCCAGGTATACAGGCTCTTCATAGGAATCGTGGGAAGCCTCCGCTTTCTCCCAGTCGTTCAGGAAGCTTCGCGTGAGGCCAATACCGTTATCCAGCTGAGGAAAGCCATCATAAAAATCCGTTGGGGGAACTTCCCTGCCTGCCAGCAGGTAGAACTCATCTCCCAAATAGATAAAGGTCCGGCCCTCTTCCTGACGAATCTTAGCCTGCCATTTTTCCACCTCGTCGATAACCCGTGCAGCCCCCTCGGCATCAAACTGCTGCAACGGAAATGGGTCATCCCGGTATTTGGTAAGTCCCACGGGAACAATGGCCATGGACAAAGCATGAGGACGACGGGCCACAATGTCGCGAATCGTGCGCTCAAGCTCCGGCCCATCGTTGAGACCCGCGCATAAGACCACCTGGGTGTGGTAATCGCAACCTGCCTTTTCCAAATTGTCCAACTGCTCGGCAATTTTTGCCGCGCCTTTGCAGCGAAGCATTTGGGCCCGAAGCTCCGGATTCATGCACTGAACCGAAACATAAAGCGGCGACAAATGATACTGCTCAATCCGTTTGAAATCCCTAGGCCCCATATTGGTCATCGTCACGAAATTGCCATAAAGGAAGGATAGACGATAATCGTCATCCTTTATGGACAGACTGCTCCGCATATGAGGGGCAATCATATCCACAAAGCAAAAATAACAATGATTTGCGCAATTGCGGATACCATCAAATACAGCCGATTCGAACTCAACACCCAATTCTTCATCAAAATCCTTGTCAAAGGAAATCATTTCCTGCTGGCCATCGGCATGCTCGATAAGCATGTCGATTTCCTCATCGGCCATGGCAAAACTCAAATCAATGATATCCTTCAATTCCTGGTCATTGATGGCTATGATTTTGTCTCCTGGCACCAGTTCTAGTTCTTCAGCCAGGCTGCCCGGATACACCCGCAGGATTACACCGGCATGTTGCTTGCTCATTTCTCTTTCTCTTTCTTTCGATTCAGTTCGTTACATCTTTTCTTCCATCAAAAACAAAGGAGTGATGCTTGTATCATCACTCCTCTGAGTCATTATCCAGTTGATTTATTATCAGCTATTAGTCTTTAGCTTTCGTGATGGACAGGGAAATGCGTTTGCGTTTCATGTCGATGCGAAGAACTTTAACTTTAACTTCATCGCCAACATGAACAGCTTCATCAGCGCGCTCAATGCGTTTCTCAGCGAGCTCGCCCATCGGGATCAGGCCATCGAAGCCCGGCTCGATTTCCATGAAAGCACCGAAGTCCGTCAATTTGATGACTTTACCTTCGATGATGTCGCCCTCAGCGTATTTCTCAGCGTTGTCGAGCCACGGATCACGCATCGTGTCTTTAACGGACAAGGAGATGCGTTTTGCTTCCGTATCAACAGATTTAACATAAACGTCAAGCTCCTGGCCAACTTCGAGAACATCCGACGGATGTTTTACACGGTGCCAAGCGAGGTCGGAAATATGAGCCAGACCATCTACGCCACCGATATCGATGAAGGCACCATAGTCAACGATACGTTTAACCGTACCGCGAACCGTCGTACCAGCCTCGAGGGTGGAGAAGATTTCGCCCTCTTTCTCAGCGCGCTCAACTTCGAGAAGTGCACGGCGGGAAAGAACCAGACGCTGTTTGTGAACGTCAATCTCGATGATTTCGCACTCAACCGTCTGACCAACATAGACAGACAGGTCTTTTACGAAATGAAGCTCCATCTGGGAAGCCGGAATGAAGCCGCGGAGGCCGTTGACAGAAGCCACGAGGCCACCTTTAACAACCTGGTTGACCTGAGCCTGAACATGCTCGCCACGCTCTTTGATTGCTTCCATGTCTTTCCAAGCAACCATACGGTCAGCTTTTACCTTGGAGAGCATGCCGCCGTTGTCGCCACCAAGGGAAACAACATAAACGTCAATTTTGTCGCCAACCTTAACAACATCAGCTGCGGACTCCGGAGCTGGGTAAGCGAGTTCTCTCTTCGGAATAGCAATTTCCTGTTTGTAGCCAATATCAACATAGGCCTCATCGCGGGAAACCTGGATGACGGTACCTTCAACAACCGTACGCTCCTGGATATCCGGCATCGAGTTCTCTGCCTCTGCTAATAATTCTTCCATGTTCATCTGTTCTGACACTTTTTATATACCTCCTTGATAATCCAGTCAGGTGTCGAAGCACCCGCTGTAATACCAATTTTTTCAATTTTATCAAACCACTCGTCCTGCAGCTCTGCTGCTGTTTCGATATGGTAAGTAACACATTTTGTTGCACAAAGCTGTGCAAGACGTGATGTATTGGCACTGTTCTTGCCGCCAATAACCAGCATTCTATCAACCTTCGCAGCTAGTTCCATAGCTGCTGCTTGCCGCTGATCTGTCGCCGTACATATCGTCCGCAGGATTTTTACCTCCCGAGACTTTTCCAGCAGGTGCGTGACAATTTCCCGGAACTTCTCACCCGAAAAAGTCGTCTGGCACACGATGCCAAGCTTAGCACAATTCGGCAGCGCATCGGCTTCCTCAACAGTCTCGATGATTTTTGCCTCAGCGTTGGACCATTCAAAGATACTGCGTACTTCCGGATGCTCCTTCTCCCCGATGATGACCACACGGTAACCCTCATCCACCAGAGATTTGGCAGAAAGCTGCGCTTTCTTGACATGGGGACAGGTTGCATCGACTACCGTCAGCCCACGATTCTCGGCATCAGCGTAAACCTGAGGCCCAACTCCATGGGAACGGATGATGACTGTACCCTTTTCCATCTCATCCAAACTACTTACCGAGCCCACGCCTTCATTGCTGAGGCGTTCCACCATTTGCGGATTATGGATGATTGGACCTAATGTACAAGCGGTGCCGTCAGCGGAAGCATTTTCTCTGGCAATCGTTATTGCGCGTTTGACGCCATAACAGAAACCAAGATAATCTGCTAAAATGACTTCCATACATCAACCACCAATTATTAGTCATGCGAATTCGGTATATTTTATATTCTTTTTCGCAATCTAACATCTAGTTTAGCATAGATTATCATGACAAGCAAATTATTTTTCGCAAATTCAGCGATTTTTTTCTTTCATTTCCGCAATCTTATCCATAATCGACTGAGAAAAGGCTTCGAGCTGCTCCTTGTCCTTATGGTCCCCTGTAAACTTCATGGGTTCGCCATAAATGACTTTGAGTTTCGGGAAATAGCCGCCGTTGGCAAAAATACGGTCCGTGCCGATAATAGCCGCCGGCACCACCGGTGCCCCGGTCATGGATGCGATCAGCCCAACGCCGGCCTCAGCTTTGCGCATCTTTCCTGTGCGACTGCGGGTTCCCTCCGGAAAAAGGCCCAGGCAACGGCCCTGTTTAAGGACCTGCATGGCCGCCTTGATTGCCCCGCGGTCAGCAGCCCCTCGCTTGACGGGAAAGGCATGACAGGCGGTAATTGCCCGGCCAAAAATCGGATTTTTAAAGAGCTCAATCTTAGCCATATAACTTACCGGCCGGGAAAGGAAGGTTGCCACAAAGGGCGGGTCCCAATTGCTCATGTGGTTAGCCGCTAAAATGACTGCCCCTTCCTTCGGCATGTTCTCACGGCCGATAATCTCAGCCCGAAAGAAAATTTTAAATAGGAGGCCAAAAATAATCTGAAGCAATCCGTAAAGCATCGAATCACCTCACTGACACATGGACAGGATACGGGAAACCACTTCGTCAATGGAAAGACCCGTCGTATCGAGAAGCGTTGCATCTTCAGCCTGTACCAGCGGCGAAATTTCACGCTCGCTGTCGGCCTTATCCCGGGCAGCAATATCCTGCTGAAGTTTTTCCAGGGTGATGTCGTAGCCCTTTTCCTTCATTTCCTTCCACCGGCGCATAGCCCGCTCCTCGATGGAAGCCGTCAGGAAAATTTTCACATCTGCATTGGGCAGCACGTTGGTGGCAATATCGCGGCCATCCATGAGAACGGAACCGCGCTCTGCCATCTTGCGCTGGAGGTCAACCATCTTAACCCGCACCGGCCCCAGTGCTGCCACCTGGGAAACAATGCCGCTGACTTCCGGCGTGCGGATAGCCGCACTGACATCCGTGCCGTCAACGGTAACCTTCGTCTTGCCATCAGCATACTGGAGATTCACATCGACGTCCTTGACCACCTCAAGAATCAATTCGTCGGTAATCTCTTTGCCCTGCTGCAGCGTTTTCCAGGCAACGGCACGGTACATAGCGCCCGTATCGATATAGGTGTAGCCGAGTTTCTTGGCCGCCAGCTGAGCAACGGTACTCTTGCCGGCACCTGCCGGTCCATCAATGGCAACAACTAATTTCTTCAAAATCTTTTCCTCCTAAATGGGTAATTTATTGGTTAGCGTAAGCTGTCCAAGGTCTGATAAAACGTGGGATAGGAAATGTTGACGCATTCCGGATTTTCAATGGTGACACCATCACCAGCCGCGCCAAGGATTGCTAGCGACATGGCAATGCGATGGTCATCGTAAGAGAAAGCCTGTGCCTTTTGTATCGGCCGTCCCCCATGAATGACTAGGCCATCTTCCGTACCTTCTACAGCGCCCGGGGCCAATTTGTTGAACTGGTCGGTAATGGCTTGCAAACGGTCCGTTTCCTTGACGCGAAGTTCACCGGCACCAGTGATGACCGTATCGCCTTCGGCAAAGAGAGCCGCTACGGCAATAACCGGAATCTCATCGATAAGCCGCGGCATGATGTCCGCACCAAACTCCGTGCCATGCAGCTTGCTATAGCGAACGCGAATATCTGCCGCTGCTTCGCCACCGCTGGTACGCTCATTAATTAGCTCAATATCTGCCCCCATATCCTTGAGTACATCGAGGATACCCGTGCGAGTCTCATTGACCCCTACATTGCGAAGCAGCAAATCACTGCCCGGAACAATGCAGCCTGCCACCAGCCAGTAAGCGGCCGAACTGATATCACCAGGGACTTCGATTTCCTTCGGTGCCTTAAATTCTGCTACCGGATGAATGGTCACCGCCGTGCCATTTTTCTCCGTATGCACCCCAAAGGCTTCCAGCATGCGTTCCGTGTGATCACGGGAAGTGAAGGGCTCTACCACCGTGGTATCGCCTTCGGCATACATGCCAGCCAAAAGGATTGCCGATTTGACCTGAGCACTGGCCACCGGGCTGTTATAGGTCATGCCCTTTAACTTTTTCTCTTGCGGAACGATGGTAATGGGCAGCTTCTGATTTGCCTGACGGCCGTAGATTTTTGCCCCCATCTGAGACAGTGGCGCAATGACGCGGCCCATGGGGCGCTTATGCAGCGAAGCATCGCCGGTGAAAGTCGTAAGGAATGGCTGGGGTGCCAAAATTCCCATCATCAGTCGAAGGGTTGTACCGGAATTTCCCGCATCGATAATCGTCTGGGGCTCCTTCAGTCCACGAAGGCCATTGCCCGTAACGATGAGTTCTGTGTCGCTTTTAAATTCCACCTTAGCCCCCAAAGCTTCCATGCAAGCTGCCGTGGACATGCAGTCCTGGGCATGCAGGAAATTCGTGATGTGGACCGGCGTACTGCCCAGGGCCGAAAACATGACACTACGATGCGAAATCGACTTATCCCCTGGGATTTGTACTTCCCCCTTCAGGCCGGCTGCTGCTTTTGCTATCGTTTTGGTATCCATAAAGCCACTCCTATCTTGTCCTTATTCAATCATTCCAGACGCTCCAGTTGCCGGCAGCCGCCCCCATGGAAAATGCTGCCTGGAGATTGTAACCGCCAGTATAGCCATCCACATCGACGACTTCCCCAGCAAAATACAAGCCTGGGACGAGTTTTGATTCCATTGTCTTCGGATTGATTTCCTTCACCGAAACGCCCCCTACGGTGACAATTGCCTCAGCCAGGGGACGGGTATCCGTAATAACCAGCGTCAAATCCTGAAGCGTCTCCACCAAACGATGGCGTTCTTCCACCGTAATTTGATGAACCGGCTTGTCCGGTGCCAAAAAAGCACTGTCGAGAACCGGCCCGATGAGTTTATGAGGCAACAAATCCACCAAGGCATTGGCCAGCTGCTTGCGCTGGTATTTCTCAAAATCGCGCTGGATACGAGCGTCCAGTTTTTCTTCGCTGAGTGCCGGCTTCAAATTGATGGATAGTTCCACAAAAGAATCCCCTTCCGCCAGATATTCCGAAGCCGTCCGACTCATGGACAAAATAATGGGCCCGGTCACACCGTAATGGGTAAACATCATCTCACCAAACATCTCCGCGACTTTTTCGCCATCCACCCGCAGGGTACCGCGAACATTGCGCAGGGAAAGCCCCTGAACCTCCCTAACCCAATCGTCTTCGGCCACCAACGGTACCAGCGATGGACGAACAGGCGCAATAGTATGTCCTAAGGCCTCAGCCATGGCATAGCCGTCCCCAGTCGAACCTGTCCCCGGATAGGAGGCACCACCAACGCAGAGTATCACCGCTTCAGCCTTGTAGATAGCACCGGTCTTGGTGCGGACGCCAGCTATTTTTCCATCCTGGGTCAGGATGTCTTTTACTGCAGTGTCCGTCTCAATGGTCACCCCTAATTCGTGAAGGCGTTCCACCATGGCATCTACCACATCCTGAGCCTTATCGCTGACGGGGAAAACACGGTTGCCACGTTCCACTTTGGTGGGCACGCCCTGCCCCTCGAAGAAGTAGATGACATCCTGATTGTCAAAGGCGCGCATCGAGCTGTTGAGGAACCGTCCATTTCCATGGATATTGCGGATGATTTCGGGCACATCGGCTGCATTGGTGAGGTTGCAGCGCCCCTTGCCCGTAATCATCATTTTACGACCGGGCTTTTTCATTTTCTCAAGGATTACCACTTCCGCACCGTTTTCGGCCGCCTTGATGGCGGCCATCATTCCGGCGGGCCCGGCACCTACTACCACGATTTGTTTCATTCTTTCAATCCTGCCAATCTATACAATGCGGAAAGCTCTTTTGCCGTAAGCTCCCGATGTTTTCCACGGCCAACTCCCTCTAAAGTAAGCCCGGCAAACTTTATGCGTTTCAAGGCCTTCACATCGGAACCAATGGCCGCAAACATGCGGCGGACCTGCCGGTTGCGGCCCTCGTGGATGGAGATTTCCACCCGGCTCTGTCCCCCCCCCTGTTCTAACAGGCGAATCCTGGCGGGCGCCGTCATGCCATCCTCCAACCGGATTCCCTGGCGCAGACGATCCAACTTTAGCTCATCCGGTTCCCCAGCAATGCGGGCCACATAGGTCTTCTCCACCTCGTATTTGGGATGAAGCAGCCCATTCATCAAGGCACCGTCATTGGTGAGGATAAGCAGACCCTCGGTATTGTTATCCAACCTTCCCACCGGATAAATGCGCTCTTTGACCTCCGGCAGCAAGTCTAATACCGTCGAGCGGCCCCGCTCATCCTTAGCGGTAGAAATATAGCCCTTGGGCTTATTGAGCAGAAAATAGACATGGCGCTGCCGCGAGGCGATTTTTTTGCCATCCACGCGGATATCTGCCTGGGCAAGGTCAACCTTTACGCCAAGTTCCGTTACGACCTTGCCATTTACCTTAACCCTGCCCTCTTGTATCATTTTTTCCGCCGCCCGCCGGGAAGCTATCCCAGCCTGACTGATAACCTTCTGCAAGCGTTCCTGCATCAGAACAATCCTTTCATCAACTTCGTAATCCAGCCCGTGAAATCCGACCAAAAGGTGTGATAGGCCACATCCTGAGATGCCAACAAGTCCACCCGATCCACGACAATGCCGTCCGCATAACAGATGGCCTTGCCGACAACATCGCCCTTTTTGATGGGGGCACTAATTTCATCCGGCACTTCGATTTTCTTTTCGAGCTTGGGATTTTCATCCTGTAATATCCCAATTACCGAATCCCGAGCAGCCACCAGGGTCATCTCATCAATGCGGGCATCGGCCACCTTTGTCTTGGCCACCTCTTCCCCTGCTTTGCAGAAGGAGCTGGGCCGGGTATGCGCAAAGCCGTAATCCAGCATGGCATAGGCATCCGTCCACATCACTGGGTCATCGAGGACAACGGCAATCAATTGAACGCCATCCCGTTTTGCCGCCGAAACCACACAGCGTCCAGCCCGCTCGGTATAGCCGGTCTTTACACCATTGCCACCCCGATACTGCCAAAGCAGTTTATTCTCACTGGTAATATGCTTAGACGGGTCGCGGAGCCAATTATAGTCCGCATCCTGAACGCTTACAATGGACTCAAATTCTGGCAGGGAATAGCCATAAGCCGTAATCCGTGCCAAGTCGTGGGCCGTAGTATAGTGATTGTCATCCGGCAAACCATGGGCATTGACAAAATTTGTCCCCACTGCACCAATTTCCCGGGCTTTATCCGTCATCATCTTGGCAAAAGCCGGCACAGAACCGGCAATATGCTCAGCCACCGCCACCGTTGCATCATTTCCCGACTGCATCATCATGCCTGTCAGAAGTTCCCGTAGGGGCATCTTATCGCCTTTTTCCAAATATAACGACGAACCCTCCAGCCCTACAGCATTGGCCCCAACCGTTACCATATCGTCAAGATTTCCCTTTTCCAGCGCAATAATCAGCGTCATGATTTTGGTGGTGCTGGCCGGAAAACGGCGCTCGTCTTTATTGCGGGCATAAAGGATATTTCCCGTCTTCGCCTCAATCAGGATGGCTGAGCGCGCCATAAGGTTCGGCATCGCATCGTTGGGTAACACCTGGATTCCCAAATCCTTCGCAGTGGGCTTCACCACTTTGGCCGCTGGATGCATCACCGGATTGGCCGGCTGGGCAATTGCCAGCTGCATCGGCGTTCCGAGAAATACTCCTGCGCCTACCAAACAAACTGCAACTCTCCTCTGAATTGCCTTATTCAAAAAAATACACTCCATTCCCTAGGGGACTCTCCTCCCCTATGATACATACATCTTATTGTAACATTTGCCTTTTCCCTTGGCAAATCAAAGGTCTTAGCGCTTTTTGACCGCTTTATCTCCCAAAAGTTTCTTAAGCTCAGTCAACACTTCTTCGCTGTCATCTACCCAGAAGGAGTCTCCTAATTTCTGCCAACGGCCCTGATGGATATAAACCGGCAGCTGCCCATGATGGGCCGCCAGAATCTCCTTGAGTTTCTCTTTGGTATCCGCCGCCGTTTCCCCTTCGGGAAGCTGCAGATAATATTCGGGCTGATAGTCGCGAAGGGACCAGATTTTATCCGCCAAAATCTTGACTCCATCGTCAGCAATGTCAGCCTTGCCCTGAATGACCACGGCCATATCCGGCACCAACAGATTGACATTTTCGTAGAAAGTCCGGGGGAATACGGTGATTTCCATGCGCTCGGTATAATCCTCCAGCGTGGCAAAACACATGGTATCCCCCTTCTTGGTAGTAATGCGTTTAAGCTCCGTCAGCATGCCGCCCACCCGGACCACCTGCTTATCCTTCACAATTCCTGTCGAAAGGGTGGCAATTTCTGGCAGGTTTGCCAATTTGCGGCGGAACTGGTCCAAGGGATGGCCGGTGATGTAAAACCCCGTCGTATCCTTTTCCCACTCCAGGCGTTCTGCCTCGGAAATCTCCTCAATATTCGGCAGCTTGAGTTCGCCAGCTTCTCCCATGGTCTCTTCGCTGAACAGTCCTAGTTGTCCATTTAACGCATCCTTTTGCTGACGTTGGGCTTCACCTACGGCCTGCTCCAACACAGCCAGCAGCTGGCTGCGTTTAGCCCCGGAGGTATCAAAGGCCCCGCATTTAATGAGGCTTTCGATGACGCGCTTATTCACCTTGCCCATATCCACCCGGCTGCAAAAGTCCACCAGCGACTTGAAAGGGCCGTCCTGTTGGCGGGCCTGAGTGATATCCTGAATCGCCGCTTCGCCCACATTGCGCACCGCCGCCAAGCCAAAGCGCACCGCCTCGCCATCAACGCTGAAATTCGCCGAGCTGGCATTGATATCCGGCGGCAGAATCTTTATCCCCATACGGCGGCATAACTCGATATAGGTAGGAACCTTCTGGGTATCCATGATGCTCGTAAGCATGGCCGCCATAAACTCCGAGGGATAATGGGCTTTGAGGTAGGCTGTCTGCCAAGCCACTAAAGCATAAGCGGCACTATGGGATTTATTGAACCCGTAATCGGCAAAATGGGTCAACAAATCAAAAATCCGATTGGCAAGACCCGGTTCAATGTTGTTCTTGGCACAGCCCGACAGGAAATTTGTCTTCTGAGCCATCAGGATTTCGTGTTTCTTCTTTCCCATAGCACGGCGCAAAAGGTCAGCTTGTCCTAAGGTGAAGCCTGCCAGCACCTGAACGATTTGCATAACCTGCTCCTGGTAGAGCACCACGCCAAAGGTCTCCTTTAAAATTGGCTCCAACAGTGGATGCATGTATTGAACTTCCTTGCGGCCATGACGTCCGCCGATAAAGTCCTCCACCATGCCACTGCCCAGGGGCCCCGGACGATACAGGGCCACCGTCGGAATGAGGTCGGTAAAGCCTCGGGGAGCCAAATCCTTGACCAGCTGGGTCATGCCCGATGACTCCATCTGGAACACCGCACCGGTCCGCCCCTCGCAGAGCATCTTGGCCGTTGCTTCATCCTCCAAGGGAATCTTGTTGATATCGATGGTTTCCCCACGGGTCTTTTGGATATTGGCCAAGGTATCGCTGATAACCGTCAAAGTGCGAAGGCCCAAAAAGTCCATCTTTAAGAGCCCGAGTTCTTCCACATGATCCTTGTCAAACTCCGTCACCAGCGTCCCATCGGAAACCGAAACGGGCAGATAATCCGTCAGCGGATTCCGGGCGATAACAACACCAGCAGCATGGGTGGAGGAATGACGCGGCAGCCCCTCCACCTTGCGGGCAAGATCGATGAGCCGCTTAACCTCAGGGATGGTGTCATACATGGACTTAAACTCTTTGGACTCTTTTAAGGCCTTGTCCAAGGTCATCTTGAGCTCATTGGGTATGAGCTTAGCAATATCGGCCACCTGGGCATATGGCATATTGAGCACCCGGCCCACATCGCGAACAGCACCTTTAGCCGCCATGGTACCAAAGGTGACAATCTGGGCCACATGGTCATAGCCATAACGCTCCTTGACGTAGTCGATGACCTCTTCGCGCCGAATATAGCAAAAATCAATATCGATATCCGGCATAGTCACGCGCTCCGGGTTCAAGAAGCGCTCAAAGAGCAAATCGTATTTGAGCGGGTCCAGGTTGGTGATACCCAAGAGATAGGCGACAATACTTCCTGCCGCCGAGCCACGCCCCGGACCTACGGAAATCCCCACTTCCCGGGAATGATTGATAAAGTCCCAAACAATTAAAAAATAGCTGTCATACCCCATCCGATGGATGATGCCCAGCTCGTAGTCTAAACGCTCCTTGACTTTGGGCGAAGCATCGGGATAATGGGACGGCATCGCCTGCTCACAAAGGGCCCGCAAATAGGCTTCATCGTCGGCATAGGGGGCCGGAATCGGATAATACGGCAGCTGGATATGACCAAACTCAAAATCCACCTGGCAGCGCTCCGCTATCTTTTGCGTATTGGAAATAGCCTCGGGATAATCGGGAAATAAATTGGCCATTTCCGTTGGAGACTTCAAATAATAGTCATCGCTGTTAAACCGCATACGGTCCGGGTCATCAATGGTCTTGCCCATCTGGATGCAGAGCAGCACGTCATGAAACTCGCTGTCTTCCCGTTTGACATAATGGCAGTCGTTGGTGGCCACCAGGCCCACATCGTACTTTCGGGCTAATTCAATCAAACCGGCATTGGCTTTGCGCTCCTCAGGCAGCCCGTGATTCTGAATTTCCAAAAAGAAATTATCCCGGCCAAAGATATCCAAATACTCCTGAACCAGCGCCTCGGCCTTTTCCTTGTTGTCCTGAATGAGCGCCCGGGGAATTTCACCGGCAATGCAGGCGGACAGGCAGATAATACCCTCGTGATACTGGCGCAAAAGTTCCTTATCGATGCGCGGTTTATAGTACATGCCCTCGATATTAGCCAACGACACGAGCTGTACGAGGTTTTTATAGCCCGTCTGATTCTCCGCCAGCAAAATCTGGTGATAATATTTAACGCCGCCAACTTCCTGCCGTTCCTTACGGCTGGTGGGCGCTACATAGACCTCACAGCCGATAATCGGCTTTATCCCCTGCTTTTTGCATTCTTTATAGAAATCAATGACACCGAACATGACGCCATGGTCGGTGATAGCCAGGGAATCCATGCCCAGCTCTTTCGTCGTGGCAACCAATTCCTTGATGCGGCTGGCACCGTCTAACAGGCTGAATTCTGTATGTGTATGAAGGTGGCAAAACGGAATCTTGCTGACCATCTATCTATCCCCTTCTCGCAATAAAATGTTTTCGTTCCTATCGTGCTTATTAGTATAACACAAAATGAGCATAGCCGTATCGGCCCATGCTCATTTTAAACAAGATGAAATTTTACACGCCTTAGTTAATCTTTCCCTCTTTGAAAGCCATCATCATCGCATGGGTCAGACTGAAATCATCAGCCTGGCCTTCGATATCCTCGCGTTTTACCCAAACACCCTCTTTGAGTTCATCTTCTTCGAGACGAATCGTCGTATCCCCATCCACTTCGCAGAAAAACCCCGTCAGAATATCCAAAGCACTGCCCCAGGGCTGGGACTTATAGTAGCGGATGTTCTTAACCTTGAGCCCCACTTCTTCCATGACTTCCCGGGCCACACATTCCTCCAGGGTCTCACCGATTTCCGTAAAACCAGCTACCAAAGCATAGAAAGACATCTTGCGGTTGGCGTACTTCGTCAACAAGATGCGGTCGCCGTCAATGACGCCGACAATCACAGCGGGAATCAGCCGGGGATAAATCACATTGCCGCAGTCAGGGCACACCAGCGCCCGCTCCACCTCGGAATGCTCCGTCTCATGGCCACAGCGGCCGCAAAAGCGGTTATCCCGATACCACATGGCCAGGTGATAAGCCGTATACACCGCATACATCAAATGACGCGGCCCCTTGTATTGGTAGCGAATATCGCGCAAGGTCTCATAGCGATAGCCTTCGGCCTTTATCTCCTCCCCAGCAAACACCAGATAATAATCCTGTTCATCCAAGGAAAAAAGGTACTGACAGGCAAAATCGCCAGCTATCTCCTTACGCTTAGGAAACTGCAGCTGATACTCCGCCCCACCGGCTAGAATCGCCTTATCCTTGATACAAATAAGCACATCATCGGGCTGACATACTTTGTCCGCCTGATACTGATTGTATAACTTGTGCGGTCTTATATCCTGAATCATGAACAACACCCTCCGCTAAAACGATTAACACCTTCTAATTTTATCACAAAAGAAAACCGTTGGCACGAGCCCCAGCGGGTGCCAACGGTTTTCTTTCACGAATTTACTATTTTACGCACAATTTTTCCTTCTCAGATTTTGAACTTCCGCACTTCATCGCTTAAGAGCTCTGCCTGACGGCTTAATTCTTCACTAGCCGAGGCGCTTTCTTCGCTGGTAGCGGAATTGGCCTGTACCACTTGGGAAACCTGCAATACCCCCTGATTAATCTGCTCAATGGCTAAGCTCTGTTCCTTCGAGGCCTTTGCAATGGATTCCACCAAATCTGCCACCTCGGATACATTGGCCACGATGGTCTTTAATTTCTCAGCCGCTTGGTGGGCAGATACCTGTCCATTATCCACCTTGGCAATGGAATTTTCAATCATCGCTGTCGTCTCTTTGGCGGCCTTGGCACTGCGTGCAGCCAGATTGCGAACCTCTTCGGCCACCACCGCAAAGCCCTTGCCATGCTGCCCTGCCCGGGCAGCTTCCACCGCAGCATTAAGCGCCAAGATATTTGTCTGGAATGCGATTTCGTCAATGACTTTGATTATCTTCGAAATATCATCGGAGGAAGTATTAATCTCCTCCATGGCCTGCAACATGCGCAGCATGTCGTCATTGCCGGCTTCTGCATTAGCCCGCGTAACGACGGTTATGCCATTGGCCCGTTCGGCGTTATTGGCATTGCTTTTCGTCTGGGAGGAAATCTCGGCAATGGAGGCCGAGAGCTCTTCTACGGAAGAAGCCTGTTGCGCCGCTCCCTGCGATAGAACCATACTCGAATCCGAGATATTCTTCGCCCCACCTGCGACCTGCTCCGCCGAAGACGCAATATTTTCCATGATAGACTTCATGGCATTCTTCATCGTATTGGCATCTTGACTGAGCTTAGCGATCTCATCCTGTCCATTAAATGTAATATCACTACCGCTCAAATCCCCACCAGCGATGGCTGCTAATGTCTTTTGCACTTCGAGAATCCGCTTCATCTGGTTGGCGATAATACCAGTTGCCAGCACCCCTATAATCAGCACCAAAACAATGATGGTAAGAATCATATTGCGAACGAACCGATGCTGAACTTCGATTACCGGCGCACTGGGTGCGCCGACAAAGAACATGCCAATCCGCTCGCCACTTGCGGAAACAATCGGCAAATAGCAGGTAAAGTATGGCACCCCAAGCACATCCGTCTCAACGGCTAATCTTTCTCCCCGGCCGATTACCGCCTCGACAACCTTTTCTGCCGCCTGCGTTCCCACCGCACGGTTGCCATCTTGTTTCAGCGTCGTCGAAACGCGCGTATTCCCGCGAAAAATGGTTATCGCATCCTCCCCAGCAATACCATCAATCCCATCCGTCAAATCTTCCATGAGACTATCGCCCTTGTACAGTCTACCATTTTTTATCTGCCAATTTCCGGGATATTGTTTGTCAAGCAGCATGCTAAGATGGCTAGCATCATCCGAGACCTTGCCAATATATACATCCGAAAAGGCATCATCGGCATTTTTGTAGGCTAGTATACCAACGCAGAGGCATGCGAACGCAATACATACGTTCAGGAATATTACCGTCTTCTTTTTCAGATCCATCTTGTACCTCCCTGTCTCCGCCCATTGGGCACAACTAATCGGATAAGGACCTCTACTTATGTGTCACGCGTCAATTTGCCGAACAATATGATATTATTGCAATATTCGTCACCCTGCGGATAGTTTCCTGCAAAAAAAATCCCTCTGATTAAAACCAGAGGGATTAATTGCCTTGTCATTAATTAAATTTCCATGATGATTGGCAAAATCATCGGACGACGACGCGTCTTCTCGAAGAGATAACGGCCCAGGGCATCGCGGACATTGGACTTAATGGCCGCCCATTCCTTAACGCCTTCATCCTCACAGCGGTCAAGGGCCTGCTCAACGCGGGCCTTGGCCTCATCCATCAATGCCTCGGACTCGCGGACATAGACAAAGCCGCGGGATACGATATCCGGCCCAGCTACCACTGTGTTGCTGGCCTTATCCATGGTGACGACGACAATCAGGATACCATCCTGTGACAGCTGCCGGCGGTCGCGCAGGACGATGTTGCCCACATCGCCGACGCCGAGACCATCCACCATGACCATGCCAGCCGTTACCTTGCCGGCAACGGTGCCCTTATCCCGGGTGAACTCGAAAACCGTACCGTTTTCGCCCATGAAAATATGGTCTTTGGGCATGCCAAGGCTCTGAGCCAATTTCGCATGCTGTACCAAATGATGATACTCACCGTGAACCGGAATGAAGAACTTCGGACGCACGAGATTGTGCATGAGTTTGAGCTCTTCCTGACTCGCATGACCAGATACGTGAACGCCCTTATCACGGCCATAGACCACATTAGCGCCAAGGCGCATGAGGTTATCAATGGTCTTAGAAACCAGCTTCTCATTACCCGGAATCGGCGTTGCCGAAATGATAACCGTATCGTCCGGCACAATGGTAACTTTGCGATGGTCCGAAGCCGACATACGGGTCAGCGCCGACATAGGCTCACCCTGGCTGCCCGTGGTGACGATAACCACCTGCTCCGACCGGAAGTTATTGATTTCATCAATATCGATAAACGTCCCTTCCGGACAAGTGATGTAGCCAAGCTCTAACGAAATGTTTACGACATTTACCATGCTGCGTCCTAAGACAGCCACGCGGCGCTTATAGCGCACCGCCGTATCCACCACCTGCTGAATGCGGTGAACATTCGAGGAGAAGGTCGCCACGATGATGCGGCCGCGTGCATTGTGGAAAGCCTTGTCAAAGGAGGCTCCCACCGTGCTCTCACTAGGCGTATGACCAGCCCGCTCCGCATTGGTGGAATCGGCCATCATGAGCAGAACGCCCTTGTTGCCAAGGTCCGAGAAGCGGCGAAAATCCGTCATCTTGCCATCAATGGGCGTATAGTCCAGTTTAAAGTCACCGGTGTGAACAATCATGCCCACCGGCGTCTTAATGGAAAGACCCACTGCATCGGGAATGGAATGATTGACACGGATGAACCCAACGCTGAAGCAGCCAACATTGATGATGTCGCCCTGCATGACCGAATGCAGGTTGCTAGAATCGACGCCATTTTCCTTGAGACGTCCCTCAAGGATGCCCAGCGTCAGGCGCGTACCGTAGACCGGCACGTTAATCTGTTTGAGGACATAGGGCAACGCGCCGATATGGTCCTCATGTCCATGGGTCAGGACAATCGCCTTAATTTTATCGCGATTCTCCAACAGGTAACTGATATCCGGAATAACGAGGTCGATGCCCAGCATATCTTCTTCCGGGAACATCAAGCCCGAATCAATCACGAGAATCTCATCATCCACACGGACAACGGTCATGTTTTTACCAATCTCCCCCAGACCGCCTAAGGGAATAATCTGTAGTTTTTGTGCTCCTTTAGCCAAAAATTACACCTCCAAAAATATTTTTTTATATCTATTGCAAGACGCAATTATAGTCCGAACAAAAGTAAAAAATGAAAATGCTTCGTGTCCGAAAACACGTATCCGATCAAATCATTCTTTTCTATTTTAGCATTCCGTCCTTGATTATGCAACCGGAAAAGCTGGTACTTTGTTACAAGATTACAAACTCCTTAAAACCAACATCCATCACAAGCCTGCAAATATATTATTGATTAGTATTGTGCGATAAATAATATTCATAGTATAATTGTTTTGTCAAAAACATTCACTATATTTAGGAGGTTTTATCATGTTAATTGCAGGAGCAATACTGGTAATTCTCACGTTCGTACTGATTGTGAAAAAGTACGAAGCCCGATTGGTGCTTTTCTGCGCTGGTCTCATCATGTGTCTGATTGGCGGCCTTCCCGGCGATGTTATGAAGGCCTTCACGAAAGCCATGGTCAACAACTCCCTGGTTCCCACCATCTGTACCGTCATGGGTTTCTCTTACGTCATGAAACTCACCCACTGTGACCAGCACTTGGTTCAATCCATCTCAACAATTCTGCACAAAGGACGTGCGCTGCTGGTGCCACTATCCTTTCTGCTTACCTGGTGGATTAGCCTGGCGATTCCTTCGGCATCGGGCTGTGCAGCTGCCGTAGGCAGTATCCTTATCCCCACTCTGATTGCCGCCGGCGTTCACCCGGCTATGGCTGCCGCTACAGTATTAGCTGGCACCTGGGGCAGTGCCATCAGCCCAGGCAATGCCCACAACCCCTTTGTGGCTGACTTGGCTGGCACGGATATGATGACCGTCATCATCAACGAAACGCCGGCTTCCATCATCGCCTCCCTTGCTTGCGTCATCATGCTGACGATTTATGCCGCGCTGCGCAACGAAGGTGCCTCGGATAAGCGCAGCCAGATTTATCTGGCCAAAATGCAGGCCGATGAAAAGCTCAGCTTTGAAGATTTCAAAGTCAATCCAATTCACGCTTTAGTTCCACTGATTCCTCTGTTCCTCTTGATTTTGGGTTCCAAACAGATTGGGATCCTGCCAGAAATCAGCGTCCCCCTTTCCATGCTTATCGGCGTCATCCTCGGCCTGCTGGTCACCTGGAGCGATGCCCAGAAAGTCTGCCGCAATTTTTTCAAGGGCATGGGAGATGCCTATAGCGACGTCATCGGGCTCATTGTCTGCGCCAGTGTATTCACCACTGGTATGACGGCTGTAGGCCTTACCGGAGCCCTCACCGACCTTATGAAAGGTTCTTCTTCCCTTGCTGCTGCAGCTGGCACCTTTGGCCCCTTCTTCATCGCCGTCATTTCCGGCTCTGGCGATGCGGCCGCCTTTGCTTTTAACGGTGCGGTTACCCCCTTTGCCGAACACTTCGGCATGACCATTATGGACCTGGGTTCGCTGGCACAGATTGCCGGAGCTATGGGACGCTCCATGTCCCCGGTTGCCGGTGCCGCTATCATCTGCGCCGGCCTCGCCAAGGTCAATCCAATTGAAGTATCCAAACGCAATGCACTGCCCTGTCTTGCCGCAGCCATTGTGCTGATGTTCCTGCTCTGAGGCAGGTTTCCAGAAAGGAAGTCTTTTGATGTCTGATATGATTAATGAACAGCACGTGCTGCATGAATTTCTCGAACTCGTACAGATTCGCTGCTCCACCCGTGATGAACGCGAAATCGGCGATATCCTGACCAAGCGCCTGACAGAGCTCGGCGGCATCGTCCATGAGGATAACGCTGGCAAAAAACTCGGCGGTAATTGCGGCAATCTCGTAGCGGATTTTCCCGCCTCGGATGACGTCCATAGCGATTTGCCGACCATAATGCTGACCGCCCATATGGATTGCGTGGAACCCTGCGATGACGTGCATCCAATTCGCGAGAACGGCATTATCCGTTCCGACGGCACGACAATTCTCGGCGGAGATGACAAGGCCGGTGTCACGGCTATCCTTGAGACCTTGCGGCAGCTGCGGGAGCAAAAGCTCTCCCATGGCCCGTTGCAGGTCGTCTTCACCATTGCCGAGGAAAACGGTGTCCACGGTTCCCAGAATCTTGACACCAGCCTGTTGCATGCCGATTTTGGCTACACCCTCGACACCCATAACCATCCGGGCTGCATGACTTTCATGGCCCCGGGCAAGAACCAGCTCCATATCCATATCCAGGGCAAAGCCGCTCATGCCGGTGTTGCGCCTGAATCTGGCAACAATGCCATCATCGCCGCGGGCAAGCTGCTCGCCACTGCCCCACAGGGCCGCATCGACGAGGAGACCACCTGCAACGTGGGCAGGATTGCCGGCGGCAGTGCCACCAACGTCGTTGCCGATACCTGCGACATCTACTACGAGAGCCGCAGCCGCAACAAGGCCAAGCTCGACAAGATTACGCAGGCTATCATCGACCACTTTACAGAAGGCGCCAAAGCCACCGGCTGCCAGATTACAGCCGAGGTAAGTCCCGATTACGGCCCCTATGAGCTTGCCAAAGACTGCCCAGCCATAAAACTTGCCAGCCAGGCCGCCCAAAAGCTCGGCTTCCCGGTAAAATTGGAAGAATCTGGTGGTGGCTCGGACGCCAACCACTTCAACACCTACGGCGTCCCCACGGTAGTTCTTTCTGTCGGCATGGAAAACTGCCACACCAAGGAAGAATACATCGAGGAAAAAGACCTCTACGATGCCGCCCGTTGGGCGTTACAGATTGTCGTGGAAGGTGCCGCGCTAAAGTAAATTGTTTTGTTCCATAAAAATCCCCGTTGACGTTCTTTGATATGCTCCCCTTATGAGAGACAGTAAAAAATAAAACTGTCATCATAGGGGGAGTTTTTCATGCCTCATAAGCAAAAAGCAACAGCAGAAGAGAAAACCAGAGTTACCCAGAAATGCCTCTCAGGTAGAATGACACGTAGTGAAGCAGCAGCATTATTACAAGTAGATATCACTACCATTAGCGATTGGATAGATCAGTACGAATCTGAGGGCCCCTCAGCTTTTTTGTCGCGTGAACGCAATCGTGTTTATACAGCAGAACTCAAAACTCGGGCCGTTATCAGTTATTTGAATGGTGAAGGCAGTTTGCGGGATATATGTCGCAAATATGCTATCCA
>FNCM01000015.1 GCA_900100835.1 Selenomonas sp. WCT3
ACGCGCTTCGCGCCCACCGCCCGGGATGTCCACCGGACATCCGCAACTTCGTTGCCCCCAGAGGGGAAGGCAGTTTTGTACCGGCTCTAACCGAGGCGGCGGGGGACACAGTATCATAAGCGTAGCCTTGACGTTCCGCGTGAAGCAAGAAATTTTTGCCTGCGTTCTCGTTGGAAAAGCAGTTTCGTCCAAGCGAAGCGCGTTTAACTGTTTTCCAACTCTTAATTAAAAGGCAAAAATTTCTTGTAGCGGGTTGTCACCGGTGGAGCGTTGGTACTGGGGCCCCCGCCGCCGGCGACTTACCTCGAACACGAACTGGGTACGACTCCCCTGCAAACTGCAATCTATGAAATCTTATAGAGAACCCTTTGGTGGGCAGGAATTTGACGAAATCGTGTAGAACGTGTATTATGATAACTTAGAAAAGGATTAGAAAAATGGAAGGAATCGTGATGTCTTACAAGGGGAGTTGCTATGAAAGCGGAAAAGAAGCGGAGGCGTTGTACGAGGAAAGAGAGTTTCTTTATCCTATCGGTAGCCTTCCTGTTCCTGGTGGCAGTAGCGGCTGTGGGTGTATCACAGTTTCCTGTGGGAAGAGAACTGATGGTATCGCAGCATGTAACGGCGGCGGCCTCGTATGATGGCCCTCGGATTGTGGGAGGCGTTGTGCCGGGAGAAACGATGGGAGCCGAGGAAAAGTCCGGGGAGGATAAGGGAAACGACCCAATCTTTTTGAGTTGGGAATTTATCAATGGACTGTTTGCCATTATCATCGTGCTGGAGTTTGTCATTTTTCCCATCCTGTTTTGGATGTGGTTCAGTCCGGGCAGCTGTGAATTGGATGAAAACGAAGAGGAGGATTCCGAAGGGGAATCTTTACCGGATAAAAAATAGACCTTGTGGATTTTCGTATCCACAAGGTCTATTTTTGTCTGGCATTATTTTTCTTCGGTGCCGGCAGGGTCTTCCAGCAAGGGATGCTGTCCGAGCATTGTCGTCAGATTGTTGCGGTGGAAACCGTAGGAGAAGCTGGCGAAATCCTGCTCTGGGTTGTAGCGGGCCGACGGTGCATTTAGCAGACCGCAAATCATATCGTAGAGCATGTCATTGGTGAAGTAACGGCTCTGATGCATGCGAAGGGCGTTGGTATGGCTTGGCATGATCTGTTGATAAGATGGCGAGAGGTACGTCCACATGGGGATGCGCACCATGTCGAAACTGAATACATCCGGGTTGTGGGAAATCTCAATGTTTTCGCCATGGTCGGAGAAGTATACCATCGCCTGCAGGTTCAAGTTCTTCTGAGCATAGTCGAAAATCTGTGAAAGAATATAGTCGGTATAGAGAATGCTGTTTGCGTAGGACTGAACGGAAGAAACGGTAGAATCGCCTTCGGCGGTTTCAAACTTATTGAACTCACTGGGGTAGCGGTTGTTGTAGTAAATATGGCTGCCCATGATATGGAGGACAATGAAGTTGTTCTTTGACGGGTCAACCTGGGTCAAATACTGCAGCAGGGCTTCGTCGTATTTGTCCGAGAAGTTATAGGAGTCATCGGTCCATTCTGCGTGGTCGGCTGTCTTAGCCACCAGGGTGATGGCGCTGTCGTACTGGCCATAGCGTCCCTGATTGCTGAACCACCAGGTTTCATATCCGGCTTTCTTAGCCACATCGACGATAGAGGCAGAATCGAAGAACTCCTTGCCGTTGTACTGGCTCTGTTCCGTCAGGGCTCGCTGCAGTACCGGAACCGTCTGGGACCAAGAGGAGTAGACGTTGTCGAATTTCAGGAAGTTCGACGAATCGTTAGCGAATTTATCGCTGAGCCATGGCGTATCCTCATAGGGGAACGATGGTGTATAGGCCTTCATATAGTTGCGGGAGGCCGATTCGCCAATGACTACGATGACAGTACCCGGCAGTTTCGTGGGCAGGGTCATATTCCGGTCAATCATCAGACTGTTTAACCGTTCGTCATGGCCGACGCTGTATTCCTGAGTTTGGTCTACATAGGAAATGACATCGTTCCAAAGGTCGGCAACGGAAGTCTGCGGCAGATACCAGCCTTCAGCGGCAATCATGGCGATAGTAAGGAAAGACAAGGCTCCCATGCGTCCAGCTGTGGTATCCTCGGCCAGCGTGCGGCGGCCAAATTCCCGGTGGCAGTGATAGCAGCCATAAAGGAACAGGGCAAAGCCAGTAAAGATGAGGAGCGTCGGCAGCAGGCCAAGATTTGACTGAATGAAGTCAATGCTTTCCCGATAGTTAGTCAGATACAGCGCCATAAGAGATGCAGGGGAAAGGCAATGCCAAAAGAGGCAGTAGTAAGTCACCTGGATAAAGGGAATGACAAGGCAGAGAAAATTCAGCACGGACATAAAAGCCGCAGTAATTTTTTCATATCCCAGCCGGAACAATGCCCCCTCCAAAGCCATGAGGAGAACAAAGCCAGCGGTACCGACCACAAAGTCAAAACAGATTTTTGACTGGTACCAAACGGAATGGTAGGTCCACTGATAAAGCAAGGGAAAGGTGATACACCAGGTCACACCGGTTACGAGATTCGGTAGCGCAGCCTTGCTGAAGATACTGACTCTGGTGCCGTATTGTACGAGGACTAGGGCGGCAAGTATCGGAATTAGGACGGGCATAAAGTATTTGGCACCCATATCCTGGCCGAAGTCAATATAGGCTGCAATCAAGCAGACAAAATAGGCGGCAGCCGCCGCAAACCAGCGGATAAATTTGTCCTGGTTTATCGTAGTATGTTTCATAGCTTGGTATTCTTCCTTCTACTATATAATAAAAAGTAAAAACTAATGATAATTCTACATGAAATAGAGTATTTCGTCAATTTGGCCTTTTCTTGACTTTTGAATGGGGAGTAAGTAAAATTGACGATAGAAAGAGCAAAGTGAGGATTTGTCATGGAAAAGCTAGATTCGTTACGTTTGGAAGATCAGCTATGCTTCCCGCTCTATGCCTGCTCCCGCGAGATTATTAAGATATACCGTCCCCATATGGATAAACTGGGGCTCACGTATACGCAATACATTACGATGGTTGTTTTGTGGGAAGAAGGCAGAATAAGTGTTAAAGAGTTGGGAAAGAAACTCCATCTTGATTCTGGCACACTTACGCCACTGCTGAAGAAACTGGAAAACAAGGGGTATTTGAAGCGGGAGCGTTCCCGGCAGGATGAACGTGTCGTTATTGCCTGCCTCACGGATAAGGGCCGGAAGCTGCGGCAGATAGCTGCAGATGTTCCTCGGGCAATGCACGAACAAACGGCAGCGTTTGGGCAAAGTGATGCCCGCGAACTTTACGGACTTTTGTATAAGCTGATGGCTTTTTTGGAAAATCTCAACAGCGAAGAAAATAAAAAATAAAAAATACCGATTGGAGCAGGAGCAGCAGGGGCTCCTGCTCTTTTTCGTATCATTTATGACCGGATTTGGGAGATTTGGTCATTGCCATCTGAGAGGTTCTTTGGTACAATATATACCGTTACGACAATATTAAACCACAATATATAGGGGGAGGCGTCAAGGAATACCGCATATATGGGAGCGGTATCCGAGTAGTCTATGAACTTAAAAACAGTTACGAAACGTTCTGGCCATACCGTGGCCTATAATCGTGAAAAGATTTTCAATGCCATTGCCGGTGCCAACGTGGACGGTGGCAATAAAATGACCGACAAGGATATCGATGAGGTAACCAGTCAGGTCGAATGGGATATCCAGGACCGCGAAAATGTCAGCGTGGAGGAAATCCAGGACATCGTTGAGCAGGAGCTCATGAAATACGATTTCTATGATGTGGCGAAAAAGTATATCACCTATCGCCAGAAGCATGCGGAGCGCCGTGCCGCGCAGAAGCATCTGATGAATTCCTATCGGGATATTTTCTTTGCCGATTCGGTGGATGTTGACCTCAAGCGCGATAACGCGAATATCAACACCGATGCCTCCATGGGTATCATGCTGAAACTCGGTGCGGAAGGTTCGAAGCACTTTGTGGACAACTATGTGCTGACGGATGAATTCCGTGAGGCAGACAAAGAGAATTGGATTCACATCCACGATAAGGATTTCTCCCTTATTACCTTTAACTGCTGTCAGATTGACCTGTTGAAGCTGTTCCATGGCGGTTTTTCCACGGGCCATGGTTTCCTGCGGGAGCCAAACTCCATCCGTGCTTATGCCAGCCTGGCCTGCATCGCAATTCAGAGCAACCAGAACGACATGTTCGGCGGCCAGTCCATCAATGCCTTTGACTATGCTATGGCCGAAGGCGTCCGCAAGTCCTTCCGCAAAGCAGTGATTGACGAGGCTTACAAAGCGCTGCGCTATCAGCTGGCCCAGGATTTCGGCAGCGAAGAGGAGTTCAAACAGGAATTCAAAAAAGTGATGGCCTTTGATTCCTGCCGTTATACGGAAACCATGGAGGATGAGGGAGCACAGCGTTCCATTGCCGCCATCAAGACTGCAGTGACAACTCTGCTGGCAGAAGTCTATCACAAAGAACTGGCAGACCTTGACCGAATCGTTTCGGTCATCTATCAGCTGGCCTGCGAAGATGTGGTGGAAGAGACGCATCAGGCCATGGAGGCACTCATCCACAACTTCAATACCCTGCACAGCCGTGCCGGTGCCCAGGTTCCCTTCAGTTCCATTAATTACGGTATGGATACGTCGCCGGAAGGCCGTCTGGCTGTCCGGGAAGTGTTAAATGCCATCTGGTCGGGACTGGGCAATGGCGAAACGCCGATATTCCCCATTTCGGTATTCCAGCTCAAGGCTGGTGTCAACTACAATCCGGAAGACCCGAACTATGACCTGTTCCTGCAGGCCTGCAAGACCAGTGCCAAGCGCCTGTTCCCGAATTTCGTCAACATCGATGCGCCGTACAATCTGCAGTATTATAAACCGGGAGATTACAACAGCGTGGTGGCAACGATGGGCTGCCGCACCCGCGTTATGAGCAACATCAATGGCCCGGAGGAATCCGGCAGCCGTGGTAACTTTGCCTTTACGACCATCAACCTGCCAAAGCTGGCCTTGGAGTCGAAGGGCGACATGGATAAATTCTGGCAGTTGTTTGACAAGTATATCCAGATAAGCCATGATTATCTGCTGGAGCGCCTGCATGTCATTGAACAGAAACACGTCTATAACTACCCGTTCCTCATGGGCCAGGGGGTTTGGATGGATAGCGACAAATTGTCCAATGATGACAGCATCAAGGATGTTCTTAAGCATGCGTCCTATTCCATTGGTTTCTGTGGTCTGGCCGAGTGCCTTAAAGCACTTATGGGCAAGCATCACGGCGAAAGTGCTGAGGCGCAGGAACTGGGCCTTAAGATTGTCGGGCACCTGCGGGCGGCAACGGATAAATATACGGAAGATGAGCATATGAACTGGTCGACGTTTGGCACGCCGGCAGAATCAACGGCAGGCCAGTTCCAGCGCAGCAACCGCAAGAAATACGGCGTCATCGAGGGCGTTACGGACCGCGACTACATGACGAATTCCAGCCATGTCCCGGTATACTATCCGATAAAAGCCATCGATAAAATCCGCATTGAGGCACCGTACCACGCCCTTGAAAATGCTGGACATATTGCCTACATCGAGATGGATGGCGACCCGACCAAAAACGTCAAAGCATTCGAGAATGTAGTCCGCGCTATGCACGACGCCGATATGGGTTACTTCTCCATCAACCATCCGGTTGACCGTGACCCAGTCTGCGGCTACACCGGCATCATCGAAAACGAATGCCCCCATTGCCATCGTAAAGAAGTTGGCACTGGCCGCTTCACGATAAAACGCATGAAGTAAATAAAAAAGCTCCTTATGAGAATAAAACCTCCCCCTATGAGTGACAGTAAAAATGTCATCATAGGGGGAGGTTTTTACGTCCGCTTGATCACCTGGGAGTAGTGGCTATTTTATCAAAACTTTGTTCGCATTTTTTGAGGAATTTACAATGTTTTTGTCGAATTATGAAAATATAATATAAATTTTGCGAATGCAGGGAAGGTAGCGTCGAAGAATGCTTCCATGGGCAAGATGGATATAGGCGTTACCGTTGGTGTGGGAAGCAGTCATAGTGAAAGTAAAACTACCACAAAAAGCGGAATATGTCGGTAGTAATATCGATTTCGATTGGGTTCAGGAGGGTGTTAAATCGATAGTGTCAGAAGTAGAAAGTTATAAATACGGAAAGATCGATGAATATGATAGTTAGTTACCCAAGTCGATAAGTATTCCTAATAAGGTGATGAAAAATGTCAGAGGTGTGAAAACAGGAGGACATATAATTGGGATTCAAAAAGAAAAGGAAAATTAAAAATATCGATATAAGAAATGAAACATTAAGAGGTGATATAAAAGCGATGCTTGAGCCAATGGTTGGCTTCGAACAAAATATTGTTGAACTTGCAACTCAAGGTAGAGGTTTAAAAGTAACTGTAGAAGGTGAAAACAATACTATTTGTTTGTTTTTTAATAATGTATGTGAATATTTCGTTGTTGATAGATTCGGTGTTTTTTTTGATACATATAATGATTCGTTTGGGAAGTATTTAAAAGAAGGATTTAATAATATATTATATAGCGTAAAAAAAGAGAATAATGAAAATGCGTTTTTGGTTGTTACAGAGAATTATTTCATTGAAATTATAGCTGATGAGTGGGAACAGGTTAAACATATATGATGATGGCAATTGTTTTTTTTTTCTTAATATATATTTTTGCGATAATATCCACGTATACATAAAGGTTAAAATGGAGTTATTATGGAGAAAATTTTAAATGTAAAAGAAGGAAAATATCAGGTGGAGGTTTGGTTGAATGAACTTGATAGAGAAGATACTGGATTGAATGTTAAAATGATAGGAGATGAAATAATATATGATATAAGTTTTGGGTATGTTTCTGGATTCTTTGAGAAGAAAATAAGGTCGAATATTGAACCGGGTATATATTTATGTAATAGAGAGAATCATTTTTTAGAAATTATGAAAGAATGGAAAAAAGCGATTTATGATGAAAATCAAAAACAATATATTGTTGTCGGGGAAAAAACATGTTTACTCGTTTTGTCAAACTGGGAAGTTGAAATGAAATCGTTTATAGTGAAAAAGTAAAGGCAAATGTGATATCGTGGGAAAATAGAATCGGAATATCAAAGCACTACTGAGCAAACAGGGATTTATGCAGGAAAAGAAGGATTCCAAATCAATACCGTAAGGAATACAGATTTAAAGGGGGCAGTTATCGCAAGTGAGTCCGCGTCTGCTAAGAATAAGTTAAGTACTGGAACACTTAGCTGGGAGGATATAGATAATAAAGAAGAATATAAGGCAGGAGAAATCGGCTTCTCGTATCATAAGTATGGTGACTTTGATAAGAAAACACGGGCAGAACAAGATGCACTTTATAAGACAATAGGACTTACTCCCGATTCGTCGATGTCAGCCCAGGGAAAAGTTAAGAATATCAGCAAAGCTGCGATAGCAAAAGGTGAAATTACAATTCGTGATAAAGAACAAGATATTAATACCTTGAGTCGTGATACACAAAATGCGTTATCAAAGTTAGATAAAATATTCGATAAGAGTACCCTACAGGAAAGACAAGAGCTGGCTAAAATGTTTGGGGAGGAAGCATATCGGCTGGCACATAACATGAAAGACGATGGAAGTGGTCGAAAAATTGTGGTTCATGTCGCTATTGGCGGAATAATGAGTTAAATAACAGGGGCAGGATTCGTACGGGATACCAAATTCAAGTAAGGATAAAATTGATGATAAGGGGAATATACTAATAAGGAGATGGTATGATTCGAAAGGAAGAGCGGTGAAAGATGTAGATTTTACAAATCATGGAAATCCTAAACAGTATCCTAAGATCCCATATGAGTATAAGTGGGGATGGGATGAAAATGGCGTGCCGAGAAGAGGTAAATAAAATGAATGAAAAATATATAGAATTAGAAATACCAAATGAATGGGGAGAGTATTTATATAATCTATTAAATGGATTAGAAAAAGAAAGAGAATTACATTGGATGATAAATTATAGTGAAATATTAGAAAAAAAAGGAAATGATTTTCCGGAATTGTTAGAAGAAAAAGTATATAAAAATGATGACTTATTTAAAAAAATAAAGACAGTGTGCTATGTAATACAATTGGATATATATGCATATTGTAAGGAAAGAATAGAAGTTATGCATTTGCGAATATCGGATTCATCTTATGTCGAAATATGGATGAGTGATAAGTATGTTTTTGACAAATTTATAAAGGGAAATATTATATCTGATTATTTAAGGGAGCATGGGATGGAGTAAAAGTGTGAAAAATTGTATTAGGAATTTGTAAATCCGTCGAATATAAAAAGTCAGTGATGATTATAAAAATAGGAATGCAATGAATGAGAGGCCATCAATGGAAAAATGGATTGATGTTTATGAAGGTGTTATCCCTAAAGATAACTATATTATAGAAATCAATTGGGGAAGAAAGGTGATTGCTAACTTAATAGGCAATGCTTACAATATAAAAATTGAATTCGAAGGTGAACCTATAATTCACTGTATGGATGAAAGTGATATGTTGGGGGAGGGGTATAATGAAAAAGAGATAGAGCGGTTGAAAAAATGTCGATACAAGAACACAATTTATAAAATAAATAATGGTGAATATAAGAGGTATGTTCAAAAACATATAGGTAGTACAGAAAAATATGATTCATATATTATTGTTACGGAGAATTACTTTATTGAAATCATGACTAATTCTAAAATAATAATAACCAACATAGATGAAGGTTGAGGTGATAGTGTGTTTGAAAATATAAAATTTCGGCGATTAAGTGAAATAGTTAACGGCTCATATGATGTTGATATTGCTTATGGAGAAGAAAAAGGAATGCAAGTTCATTTATATGGAGCTGATAGTGAAATAAATATTTATTTTTTTCGAGCATCGATATTAGTATATGATAAAAAATATGCTAAAGACTATAATGATGGATTATATGAAATAGAAGATAGTGAATATGTAGAGTATGTAAAAAATAAGATGGGGATTGCTTCGGAGATATATGATTATAATAATTATATTTTAATTGCGGGGAAATATATAATAGAAATAGTTGGTGATCCGCCTGAAATAACTGTATTATAATTAATTATAATACTTAAGTGGAAGTCGCTTATTATGCTGTAATAAGCAGATGGGATATCCAGAAAATATCGATGGTAGATTATGGATCGATTTATAATATAAGTGTAGCAATATATGGCAAAAAATAATATATCGCATAGGCCATTAGTATAATGGTGCTTGCGACAAACTCTTTCCAAGAGAAATTATACGTTATTACAAACTGATTTACAGATTGGTGATAGGGGATTATGGTGAGGTCGTAAGATATTAAGAGAAAATGATAATTGGTTTTTGAACAGTAGGTAGTTTATGATAATATGTATTATTAAGGGATTAGGTTGGTAAGTTGCCTAATATGTCAGTATCAGCAACAAGGCGTTGAAAATGTTGGTGGTGCTGATACTTGGGATAAGTTTAGAATATATTGGAAAGTAGAACGATGAAAATGAAATATGAATATATATTCATTGTATGGTTGCTTTTATATTTAAAATTGATTATAGATTACAGACAGAATAAGTACAGTGATTATGTTTATAAAATAATGCAAAAGGTTTCTTTATTGGAATTGATCTTATTACTATCAATATATCTAATAATAGATAATAGATTGCCTGATTTATTTTACAGAGAAAATATTTCTTTTTGGGTAATTATGCTTTTGATTTCATTGTTGTCTGCAATCGGATGTTATCCAATGAGAATAATAAAAAAAGTTAGTGATGATTATAAAAATAGGAATGCAATGAATGAGATGCCATCAATGGAAAAATGGATGCATGATTGGTGCTTGGTTACAACAGATGAACATTTTTGGATAATATGTGTATTAGTGGCGTTTTGGTGTTCACTAGCATTACTATATACATTATTGACAGGTGACTATGGTGAGATAAGAAAATTTTGACAAGTAAAAAGAAAAATGGAGTTAAGGTGTGAAAATAACAAAAACGGTGATAGGGTGCATATGTAGTATAGTCTGTCTTGTAAATACACAGTTCGCTGAGGCAGCGCTTAATGATAATTGGCAAGATTCGCGATATTGAGCAGGGGATAGAACCGATGAAACCGGAGGAATAAGTCTGGTCTGTAGTATATAGAATTATTTTATGGGGAGACGCAGTCCTTTTTGCAGGTAATTCCGCTGCAGTTCGAAGATGCATTGGATGAGTTTGTCCTGCTGGCGCAGGTCTAGGCTGTCTTCGAAGGAGGCGCCGACGTGGAAGACCGTTCCCGAAAATACTTCAACCTTGGTGCAGCGTTCTATCCGGGCTTCGGTGTGCAGGGTTCCGTATAGTGGGAGATTGGGAATGGTGACGACGATTTTTTCGTGCAGGAGTACTTCTTCGGTATGGGCAAAGCAGATGCCGCCGCCGCTGATATCAACGAGGGTTGCATCAATTGTATCCTGCATGCTGCCATGGGCCCCGGGCAGTTTTATCTGAATGGGAAGAGCCATGGGCACGCGGACGAAACGGCGCATTTGGACACGGTCCACGGTAGCAGGCTTTTCGATGAACCAGTTTTTCTCGGCCAGGGTAGAACTGCTGCGGAAATTGGCAGCAAAGCGATAGACGTAGCCATTGCCTGTAACCGAACATTGGAGTTCGGCATTGGCAAGGGGCGTGGACAAGAAGGTTTGGGGCGAAACATCAAGGGTGATGGATAGGAAGCGATGGGCGATTTCGTTTATCGTCCCTCGGATATCGATAGATGCGTCGGTGATATGTATGGCCTGGCCTTCACGCAGGACTGCTTCAGAAGATTTGCTCTCCGTCGTCATAGGCGGCATCCTTTCTGTTTTGTCGTTATTGCAATTGGTTTTATGGTAGCAAAGTCCTAATTTAGTGTCAAGTGAAAAAGCCTGTCTCCCAATCGGAGACAGGCTTTTCGTTGATGGGCAGTTTTTACCACGCCATATTCAGCAGATTCCCAATCATGTTGTACTGCACGTTGGCAGTCAGGACTTTCGGGTTGGTGTAGGCTGATGCAAGGTTCAGCTCACTTCCGAGCATGGTCTTCATTGAAGGGAAGGCCTTGTCCTGCTGGGCAAGGGCAAAATCGGCATGATGGCTTGCTTTGCCAGCAAGACCGTTTTTACCCAAGGCGTTTTCGACGCGGCTGCCATTTTCGGTAAGAGCTTTGGCAAGTTTGTCTTCATCGACAGATAGTTCGCCAGTTTTGCCGTCTACGCTTATTCCGACCTGTTTGTAGATGTCGGAACGATAGGTAGTATCAGCGAAGGTATTGGCGATGGATTTCATGCGTTTGCTCACACTGCTGTAATCGCTCGTGATTCCCAGGGCATCGTTGTAGTCGGATACGAGCTGCTTGATGTCTTTGATGGCACCTTTGAGCGCGTCGCTGTACGTTTTCGTACCATCTTCGGCAGTTTTGATGTCATCCTGGCTGAACTTCGAAGTGTCCAGTTTTGCAACATTATCAGCGGAGCTTTTCAGGTCACTCATGGTGGCTGAAAATTCCGTCTGGTAGACCTTCCGTGCTTCGTTGTACGAGTTGACCAGCTCCGTGGCACTGGAGCTTATGCCGTAAATCGTACTGAGACCCGAAAGACTTGACGAAGAGTTGGCAGAAGCCGTGTAGCTTGACCAAAGATTCGTCAGGGAATCCTGTGCGGCATTGGTTTTCTTCTGCGGACTGTAGGCAGAGGAAAATGCGGACACGAGATTGCTGTTGGCCGATGTGGTGCTGGCAGTGTTACCTGAAGCCATTTTATACATGGTGTAGGTGTTGTTAGCCAGCGAAGAAATCGTGGTCATGGTAAAACCTCCTTTCATCAAGAATGTGGGGAGAAAATATTATCCCTAATGGTATATCGATGGTTTGTGATGAAAAGATAAGAGGATTTTTTAAATGATGAAATTTTCTGTCTTTACGGTTCCCTCGTGAATTATACGGATAAGCTATGTTTATAAAGGGGAATAAAACCAATAAATTTTAAACAAGGATTGTGTTTTCAGAAAATATTTACTTTGGAAAAATCTGGTGGAAATTGTTTTACTTATAGGGACAAAACGTGTAGAATAATAACTGTCAGAGGGATTGTTCCCTCAATTAGTTCAGGCCGTGAACAGGGTGCCACAGCGACACCGGGAAACCGGTGGCAGCCTGTTTGATAGTAATATGGAGTAAAAAGAATAGGTGGGGATTTACAACATGTTAAAGAAGACGAAAATCATCTGCACGCAGGGACCATCCACGGAGAAACCGGGCGTTATCGATGCGCTGATTGCAAACGGTATGAACCTGGCTCGTTTCAACTTCTCTCATGGTGATCATGAGGAGCATCTGAACCGTATCAACATGGTACGCGAGGCTGCTAAGAAGGCTGGCAAGGTTATCTCCCTCGTTCTGGATACGAAAGGTCCGGAGATGCGTCTGGGCGAGTTCAAAGACGGTAAAGTCATGCTCGAGAAGGGCAACAAATTCACGCTGACCTATGAAGATATTCCGGGCGATGAGACTCACGTTTCTGTCAATCACAAGGGCCTCTACACGGAAGTAAAACCGGGCGACACGCTGCTGCTGTCCGATGGTCTCGTAGCACTCAAAGTCGATGAGATCAAAGGCAAAGATATCGTTACGACGATTCAGAACAGCGGTAAGATGAGCACGCGTAAACGCGTTGCTGCACCGGGCGTATCCCTGGGCCTGCCGCCGATTTCCGAGCAGGATGAGAGGGATATTATCTTCGGCTGCGAGCAGGATATGGATTTCGTTGCCGCTTCCTTCATCCAGCGTCCGGCTGATGTCCTGGCTATCCGCAAGCTTATCGAAGAGCATAACGGACACATGGAAATCATCCCGAAAATCGAGAACCTCGAGGGTGTTAAGAACTTCGACGAGATTCTCGAAGTTTCCGATGGTATCATGGTTGCTCGCGGTGACCTGGGCGTTGAGGTTCCGGCTGAGGATGTTCCGCTGATTCAGAAAGAAATCATCCGCAAGTGCAACAAGGCTGGCAAACCGGTTATCGTTGCTACGCAGATGCTCGATTCCATGGAGCGCAACCCGCGTCCGACTCGTGCAGAGGTTTCCGATGTTGGTAACGCTATCCTCGATGGTACGGATGCCATCATGCTGTCCGGTGAGACGGCTTCCGGTGACTACCCGGTTGAGGCAGTTGCTACGATGAACCGCATCGCTTGCCGTATCGAGTCCGCTCTGGAGTACAAAGACCTCTTCATCGAGCGCGGCTTCGAGCATCTCCAGTCCCGTACGCGTGCAGTCGCTCATGCTACGGTACAGATGGCTTATGAGCTCGATGCTCCGGCAATCATCACGCCGACCGAGAGCGGTTACACGACGAAAGTCGTTTCCAAGTATCGCCCGAAAGCAGCTATCGTTGCTTACACGCCGAGCGAGAAAGTTGTCCGTCAGCTGAACCTGCGTTGGGGTGTATATCCGATCCTGGGCACAGAGTGGAACGATGTTGACGAGATGCTCAGCAACGCTACGTCGGCCGCTGTTAAGAATGAGTACGTAAAACGCGGCGACACGACGATTGTTACCTCTGGTATCAAAGTTGACAGCAGCGCTGCTGTTGGCAAGAACACGAACTCCATCCGTGTTTACGCTATCTGATAATTTCATCAGGCTTTTCAAGAGCTTTCCTGAGGGGAAGCTCTTTTTGTTTTTGTCGGCTTTTTCTTGCGGAGGGGAGCTACTCTATGGTAGAATAATAGGGAAACTGTAATTAAAGGGAGGCTTACATACATGTTGCTTACCGTTTTGATGATATTAGATGCATTGGTAGCAATTATCCTCATCGCGTCGGTGCTTGGGCAAGAGGCAAAATCCTCGGGCATGGGCGGTATGGGCGGCGGTGCGGATACCGTATTTTCGAGCAAGGCTCGTGGTATGGATGCATTGCTGGCACGCGTGACCGTGGTCTTTGCGATTCTGTTCGCGGTAATCACGATTGTAATTGCTCGTATGAGCAACTAATACGAGAAAGCGTTCCCTGTTCTGCAGTATCAGAGCGGGGTTTTTTCTTTATGGATTCGAGGGGGCGAGAGGATGATTTTGCCAGGAGCGGAACCTTTTTTCCTGCCGGGAGGGCCAAAGGGGGTTCTGCTGATTCATGGCTTTACGGGACTTCCAGCAGAGCTTTTGCTCATGGGGCAGCATCTGCATAAACTTGGGTTTACGGTGCTTGGGGTTCGGTTGGCTGGGCACGGAACCACGGTGGAGGACATGAGCCACATGACCTGGGAAGATTGGATGGATTCGGTACGGGATGGCTATGCGGTGCTGTCTGGGTTCTGTGAATCCATCGATGTTATCGGGCATTCCATGGGAGGACTGTTTTCTTTGCTGCTGTCAACGGAGGAGAAGGTTCGAAAAGTGGTGACGATGGCAGCTCCCATCCAGATTGCCGAAGAGCGTGGCATCAAGTTTTTGCCCCCGCGGGAAGTTTGTAACAATCAGTTCATTCCCAAGGCCCGGCGACGGCTCAAAGGGGTTCCCGAAGCGGTCAATAAGACCTATCGCAAGATGCCCCTCATTGGGGTACATGAGCTGGTGGATGTGATTGAGGCCACAAAGGGCTGCATTGATAAGGTTTCCTCACCCGTGCTTATCATGCATAGCCACGACGACCATACGGCGGCTCCGTCCAGTGCGGGGTATATATACGAACACGTCAAAAGTGAAGATCGCCGTATTTTTTGGCTGGAAAAGTCCGGCCATCTTCTGCCGGTGGCGGCAGAGCGCGAAAAAGTTTTTGCCGAGGCAGCGGCGTTCCTGCAGTCATCTGACGCGTAAGGGATGACGGGGAAGCGAGAGTGAAGCGCCGCGCGGGCGCTTTAGGAAAAGGGAGAAAAAGAAAGTATATGGATTTAAAAGAACGAATTGTTGCGTATATGCGTGAAGATGCCTATAAACCATTGCTGGCCGAGGATTTGGCTGAGGAAATGAACCTCACTCCGGAGGAACTGGTGCAGTTTGAACAGGCACTGGAGGAACTGGAGCAGGAAGGTGCCATTATCAAGAACCGCAGCGATCTCTACGGTGTGCCGAGCCGCATGCATTTGGTGGTGGGGCGTATCTCGATGACGGCCAAGGGCTTTGGTTTCATCATCCCGGATGTACGCGAATCGGAAGAGGAAACGGACGTATTCGTGCCGGGGCCGGGGATTGGTTCTGCGATGCACGGCGATCGGGTGGTGGCACGGGTCACGCCGTCGGAACAGCCGGGCCGTTCGCGGGAGGGTGAGATTGTCCGCATCCTCGAGCGGGCCAATGAGAAAATCGTTGGTACCTTTGAGAGCAGCAAGACTTTTGGTTTTGTGACGCCGGATAATACGAAGCTCACCCAGGATATTTTTGTGCCGAAGAAGTTTTTCCATGGTGCGAAAACTGGCAGCAAGGTTGTCGTAAAGATTACGAAGTGGCCGGATGGACGGCGCAGTGCTGAAGGCGATGTAATCGAGGTGTTAGGTAAAGTCGGCGAGCCTGGTGTCGATGTTCTGTCGGTTATGCGCCAGTATGAGCTGTCGGAGACCTTCCCCGAGGATGTCCAGGCAGCTGCCGATGCGGTGGAGCAGGAGCCGTCGCCAGAGGAATACCGTGGCCGGGCTGACCGTCGTGATCTTCCCATTGTGACGGTGGATGGCGAGGATTCCAAGGATTTGGACGATGGTGTTTATGCCCGCAAGAATGAGGATGGTTCCTTCTTCCTTGGCGTCTATATTGCCGATGTCAGCTGGTATGTCCGGGAGAATCAGCCCCTTGATCGTGAGGCTTATGCCCGTGGTACGAGTGTCTATCTAGTTGACCGGGTTATTCCCATGCTCCCGAAGGAACTTTCCAATGGTATTTGCAGCCTTAATGCAGGCGTCGACCGCCTGTCGATGGCCTGTGAGATGCAGATTTCCCCCGAGGGTGAAATTACTAGCTATGAAATTCTGCCGACGGTTATCCACGTATACCGCCGTTTGACTTATAACATCGTCAACAAAGTATTGGTCAACAAGGAAGAACCCTTCCTGTCGGATAATCACGACATCCATTCGATGCTCACGACGTTGGCGGAACTGCGCAACGTCTTGAAGGCAAAGCGCCATCGCCGTGGTTCCATTGACTTTGACCTGCCCGAGGTAAAAGTCAAGCTCGATGAAAAGGGCCATCCGGTGGCTTTGATTAAACGCGAAGGTTCCCTGGCTGAGTCGATTATCGAGGAATGCATGCTGGCAGCTAATGAGACGGTGGCCCGTCACATGGACACGAAAAATCTGCCCTTTATGTACCGCGTGCATGAGCAGCCGACCACGGAAAAAATCGAGCGGCTCAACAATCTGCTGGGTGCCTTCGGCTTGTTCGTCCGTCAGGACGAGGCGGGGCAGATTAAACCCATGGATGTACAGAAGGTCCTCGAAAAGGTCGAAGGCCGTCCTGAGGAGCGCATCATCAGCACGGTAGCCCTGCGTTCCATGCAGCAGGCACGATACTCAGAGCTGAGCCTGGGGCATTTCGGTTTGGCAGCCCGCTATTACACGCATTTCACATCGCCGATTCGCCGCTACCCGGATCTCATCGTTCACCGGCTGCTGCGGGAGACTTTTGCTACGGGCACGCTTCCAGCAGCTCGTCAGGCAAAACTCAAGTCGGTCTTGCCAGAGACGGCAGATCATGCTTCTCAGCGTGAGCGCGTTGCCATCGAGGCCGAACGCGAGACTACCGATATGAAAAAGATTGAGTATATGGCGCAGTTCGTCGGGGAAGAATTCTCCGGCGTCATCAGTGGCGTGACGGCCTTTGGCATCTTCGTGGAGCTTGATAATGGTGTCGAGGGGCTGGTTCATGTTTCTACGATGGTCAACGACTATTACGAATATGTTGAGGAACAGTATGCCATGGTGGGGGAACGCAGCCAGGCGAAATACCGCCTCGGCGATGAGGTTGAAGTGGTGCTGGTGCGTGCCAGCGTCGAGGAACGCAACCTTGACTTTGTGCTGAAAGACAATGGTGCCTATGACCCAGAGGCCATGAAAAATGCCCTCCGGGGTGGCCGCAATGCTGGCAAGGGCAAGGAAAAAGGCAGCAAGAACGGCAAAAAGAACAAAAAAGATAAGAATAACGGCAAAAAAGAGACCAAAAACACCGATAAACGCGGTGGCCGCAAGGATAAGAAAAAAGTGGCGGCTGAGGATATCATTGCTGAGGCTATGGTAACGGATTTGGAGGCCGAAAAGCCCAAGAAAAAATCTCGCGGCTCCCGGGGCAAGAAACGCGGTGCCTCTGGCGAAAAGCTGCCGAAGCAGGAAAATCAGCAGCCGAAGAAAAAGGAGCGCAAGCGTCCTGAAAAGGCTGCCCGTCCCCAGGAACAGGGCGGTGACCGCAGCCGCAACCGCGACGAGCGGCGTGGCGGCAAAGAGGGGGACTACCATCGCGTCTATGTGACGGGGCTCAACAGTGCCGTTTGGCCGGACCCGCCGGGGTATCATGAGCGCAAAATGCGGGAAGAAGCCCGTCAGGAGAAAGAGAAGGCGAAAAAGGCACCGAAACGCCGTCCGCGTCCCCATCGCAAGACCGAAGGCGGTACGGCCAACAGCAAATAATCAGTATTCCCATAGGGAAGTAAGGTGATAATCATTGGGTAAGCAGAACATCCCTATCAAGATTGCCTGTGAGAACCGCAAGGCCCGTCATGACTATTTCATTCATGAGACTTTTGAGACGGGGCTGGCACTGCAAGGGACTGAGGTCAAGTCCCTGCGGGCTGGCAAGGCAAATCTCAAGGACAGTTATGCCGTTATCAAGAATAACGAGATATTCGTTGAACATATGCATATCAGCCCGTATGAGCAGGGAAATATCTTCAATCATGACCCGCTTCGCACCAGAAAACTGTTGATGCACAAGGCGGAAATCATCAAACTCTTCAGCAAGACCCGGGAAAAGGGTTATACGCTGGTGCCGCTTAAAGTGTATTTCAAGCACGGCAAGGCTAAATTGGAATTGGCCCTGGCAAGCGGCAAACACAATTACGATAAGCGTCAGGACCTGCAGGCTAAGGCGGCAAAACGCGATGTAGAACGTGCACTGAAAGAACGTCAGCGGTTTTGACGAGAAGACGAGGAGCATGGCTCCTCGTCTTTTTATTTCTGTAATGTTGTAAAGGGATAAGGGAAAATGCTATAATGGGAAGGTATTCTTTTTATTTGGAGATGAATGTATGAGTGAACCGACGAAAATGAAACGTGGCCTCAAAAATCGTCACCTGCAGATGATAGCGCTGGGCGGCGCTATTGGCACGGGGCTTTTTTATGGGTCGACGTCGACGATTGCCCTGGCGGGGCCTGCGGTTATGCTGGCTTATTTGCTGGGGGGTATCGTTATCTTTTTTATCATGCGCATGTTGGGAGAGATGGCCGTTGATGAACCGGTCTCGGGCTCCTTTAGCCATTATGCCACGAAATATTGGGGCAAGTTCCCAGGGTTTTTGTCCGGTTGGAATTACTGGTTCAACTACGTGCTGGTTTCCATGGCGGAACTTACGGCTGTGGGCATCTATATGCAGTTCTGGTATCCGGATTTGCCGCAGTGGATTGCGGCGTTTATCTGCCTGGTGGTCATCACGGCGGTAAACCTCATAAACGTCAAACTCTATGGCGAGTTTGAGTTTTGGATGGCGCTTATCAAGATTGCCGCGATTGTGCTGATGATTGTGCTGGGACTTTATCTTTTGTTCAGTGGTCCGCTCAGTTTTCCGGATAATTTCCGCAACATCTGGGCAAACGGTGGCTTCCTGCCCAATGGCTGGTGGGGCCTTGCAATGGCTACGGCAGTAGTCATGTTCTCCTTTGGTGGCATCGAGCTTATCGGCATTACGGCCGGTGAAGCAGAAAATCCCGATAAGACGATTCCACGGGCTATCAATCAGGTTATTTGGCGCATCTTGCTCTTTTATGTTGGCACGATGGCGGTTCTTATGGCCCTCTGGCCCTGGAACCAAGTCGGTGTTGATGCCAGCCCCTTTGTGCAGATTTTCTCCAATGTGGGGGTGGTAGCGGCAGCGCATATCTTAAACTTTGTCGTTTTGACGGCTGCCGTATCGGTCTACAATTCGGCCATATACAGCAACAGCCGCATGCTTTACGGTTTAGCCTCTAAAGATGAAGCCCCGGAGTTTTTGGGACAGCTTTCCGGGCGCGGGGTGCCGGTAAAGGGAATCTTCGTCTCTTCGGGAATCACCCTTATCTGTGTGGCCCTTAATTACTTCTTCCCGGGAAAGATTTTCATGTATCTGATGTCCATTGCGACCATTGCGGCGACCATCAGCTGGATGACCATTACCATTACCCATCTCAAGTTCCGGAAATATTGCCAGAAACAGGGGAAGAAGACGAAGTTCCAATCCCCGCTGTATCCGTTCATCAACTATGTTTGCATCTTGTTCCTCGTAGGGGTCTGGTACTTTATGCTGCAGATTCCTGATATGGAATTGGCGGTATATCTGTTGCCTGTCTGGCTGCTGGTTTTGTGGCTGGGCTATTGTTATCGCGAACGAAATCACCAAAAGGGATAAAAAATGCCAGCTTGCAGCTGGCATTTTTGATTGATCGATTTAATTAGCGGGCGGTTTGGGTGATGGCCCGTGGCATATCGCGCAATGATACCTGATGTTCAACGGCACCGGAGTCAAAGGCGGCTTTTGGCATGCCGTAGACGATACAGCTTTGCTGGTCCTGCCCCAAGGTGGGCGATCCCTTTTGCCGCATGTGCAGCAGTCCCTCCGCCCCATCTTTTCCCATGCCGGTGAGAATCACGCCGAGGGCTCCGGCACCTATTTCCTGGGCGACAGAGTCAAACAGGACATCTACCGATGGGCAGCAGCTATGGACTGGTTCCCCGGGAGAGCAGTCCAGCATAATCTGTCCGCCACAGCGATGGACGGTCATGTGCTTGTTGCCTGGGGCGATATAGACGTGGCCCGGGCGGACGATGTCACCGGTAGCTCCCTCCTTGACCGTGAGGACGCATTCATCATTGAGGCGCTGCGCCAAAAGCCGCGAGAACATCGGCGGAATGTGCTGGACGATGACAATGCCGGGGAGCGGCGGACGAAGGTGTGTCAAAATGGAAGACAGGGCTTCGGTTCCACCGGTGGAAGAGCCGATGGCTATCAGTTGAATTGCTTGTTTGTTGGCCGCGGGGATAAATATCGGTTTTGGTTCCTCGGGCGTTGGGGCGGATGGTGGTATGGTCTTTATGGGGGGAGTTGGCTGCGTTATTGGCGCAGCAGCTGCCGGCTCCGATTGCACCGCTGGTGCAGCCGGCGTCGGTGGTGCCAGCGGGAGCCAGCCCTTTTTGGGCATAGCTGCCGTCCATAGCTCTTTGGTGACCATTGCTCCTGGCCCTACATTGGTGGACGGTGCGCTGGTGGAAGCTGCGGCAGCATCGGCGGTTAGCCGGACAAGTTCCTCATAAAATCCCTCTAGGGATTGTTCCGGTCCCGGTTTTTTCAGATAAGCAAAGGCACCAAAACTCAGTGCTGTTTTTTTGCTGGTATCCATCAGCCCATAGGTAATGATGGGAATATGAGGATATTGGCTGGCGAAGCTTGGCAGTAGTTGGTTGCCATCCATGGTGATGACGGACATGGCAAAATTCATGATGATGACCATGGGCCGGAAAAGTTGAATTTTTGCCTTGACGTCAACCGGGTCGGCGTTTTTTTCCACCAGACTGCCAGCAGGCAGCCGCTTGAGCAGTTCCTGGGCACAGGTGTCCTGGAAATATATGGAGTTTTCGATAAGCAATATACGAAGCCCCTGCATATCGTACCTCTCAGTGCTATTCTTGGTTGTTTATTCGAATTCATTGTAGCATAAGAATGTTATCACTGAAAAGAAGGAATATGAAGACCGATGTTGAATTATGTATTGTGGATGATAAAATAGATTCCAGAAATATTCAACAGGGAATCATGATAGGAGTGTTAGCATTATGAATCGGATCAGTAAATTATTGGCGGCAGCCGGCATTGCTGCTACGATGGTGTTTTCTCAGGGACAGGCAGATGCAATGGTAGTAACCGGCATCAGCCAGAGCATGACCATTGCGGATAAAACCGTAACGGCGACGGATCAGGATGGACAGAAGATAAAATTCGTTTCGGATGGCCGTGTTATGCGTCTGATGAGTGCTGATGGCGAGAAAGACTATCTGTCCTTCAATAGTTTTGATGGCCGGTACACGGGAGTGGATTTCAATGTCCGTGCAATCGAGACGACTGATCCGGGGATGCGCCTGTTTGAAATCACGGCGACTCATGGCGTTAATGATAAGAACTGCGGTTACTGGCTCGTGGGCAAGCATAACGGGCTTTGGACTACGTATATTTCTTGGAACAGCCTGGCCAATATCGGTTTCCGCGTAGATCGTTGGCACAAGCTTTCCTCCCGCATCGTTGATCAGCAGCTGGTAATCACCAGCACCAACAGCTATGGCCGTACGGATTTCCAGACCCAGGCCTTCTGGGATGACAGCTGTGATTGGTTTGGCGTTCGCCGTCTCTAAGAAAAATATGATTTAAGTATTGACAGGATGATTCGCATCCCTTATAATAAGTTCTGTCAGTTATGGAGTACCTGACAAATTGCTGATTTAGCTCAGTTGGTAGAGCAGCTCATTCGTAATGAGCAGGTCGTAGGTTCAAGTCCTATAATCAGCTCCATAGAAAGCCTAAGCTACCGAGAAATCGGAGGCCTTTTTTGTATGTCAGGCTTTGGTGGGGCAGGATTTCGGTGCGGAACGGAGAAAATCTAATAGAAATATAAAATGAGATTAATGACTTTGTCAACTAATTTTCGTAAGATAAAGAGGAAGATAGGTTTATTGTAAGGTGCACGGAGAAGGTGTTTGCAATGGGAAAGTATATAATGGGATTTTTCATGTTCTGCCTGCTCCTGATGGGAGCTGTTGCCGGGGAGGCAGCGCCCCAAATCATCACGGCAAACGGTGTTTATATCATGGGAGAAAATGATTCGCCGAAGATTGCCAAAGATGCTGCCAGGCAGGAAGCAATGCGGACAGCGGTGGAGAAGGCCGGCGTCTATGTGGAAAGTTATTCGAAGACCCAGAATATGCAGCTGACGGAAGACGATGTGAAAGTCATTTCCGGCGCGGTGCTCAAGGTGACCGATGAAAAGGCCAGGCCGGAGCTTGATGGTGATGTATGGCGGTATACTGTGACGATTACCGCGGAGATTGATACGGAACATCTCGATTTGAAAGCCATGATGGAAAAGCGCAGTGAACTGGAAAAATTGCAAAAGGAACGGGATGAGCTCAAACGGCAAAATGAAGAATTGCTGGAAAAATACCGGCGGGCCAGTGGCAAGGAAAAGGATACGCTAGGAACAAAGCTGGAAAATCAGTATGGGCTCGGGGCGATTTTTGACCGCTGTGTTGCCATGATTCAGCGCGGGGAGCAGCATCGGGCAATTGACACCTTAGGGGGTGTGATTCGCGATGCGTCGGTAACGGATAGCCCCTTGGCTTACGCCTATTATCTGCGCGGTCGGGCCTATTATGAGTTAAATTACGATTCCCGGGCCTTGGAGGATTTTGGCTTGGCACAGAGCACGCCCCATGATGATAGTATTTATCCGGTATGGAGGGCGCATTACTATCGCGGGCTCATTTATTACGACCGTCGGCAGTGGAAGGATGCCTATGCAGAAATAAAAACTGCCTGGGATGCGTCGGATAAGACCGATGGGGAGATGGAGGCGGCCCTTGCCCGAGCGAAGGAAAAGGCTTATCCATCCCGGCGGCAAAGTTCGCTGGAACAGATTCTTCGGGATGTGTTAATTGGGGCCATCAGGGGAGATTATGAAAGACCATGAGAGAATTTTGGCAAGAACAGGGATTGCGTGAATCGCTGCTGGCGGAGGTAGACCGCTATCGGCAGCAGTATCCGTGGCAGGGAAAGCGGCTGGTGGCAAAACCGCGATACCGCTATTACGGGCGGGAGGTTTTGGAACAGGCGGTTACGGCTATCGTGGCCGGCGAAAACCTGCTGCTGGTGGGGCCGAAAGCAACGGGGAAAAACGTGCTGGCTGAGAATCTGGCGGCAGCTTTTGGCCGCCCCGATTGGAATATTTCTTTCCATATTAATATGGATTCAGCCTATCTCTTGGGAACGGATACCTTCCGCAATGGGGCCGTGGAGTTTCGCCCGGGACCTGTTTACGAATGTGCCGAAGCCGGTGGCTTTGGGGTGTTGGATGAAATCAATATGGCCCGGAATGAAGCGCTGGCAGTGCTTCACTCGCTGCTGGATTTTCGCCGGATTCTGGATGTTCCAGGCTATGGGCGTTTGCAGCTCCACCCGGCGACACGGTTTATCGCCACGATGAATTATGGCTATGCGGGGACGCGGGAGCTCAACGAGGCGTTGACTTCACGCTTTGTCGTGCTTCAGCTTCCGCCGATTGGCGCTGATGATTTGGAGCGGTTGATGGGGGCGGAATTTCCACGACTAACGGCCAAAGGCAGGCGGCTCTTGGTGGAGCTCTTTGCGGATTTGCAACAGAAGTGCGAGAATGGGGAAATCAGCAGCAAGTCGGTGGATATCCGCGGGCTCCTCGATGCAATTCGGCTGATGGAGTTTGGTTTAGGGGTGTATCCAGCCTTGTCAATGGGAATCATCCATAAGTGTTTTGATGAAAGCGAACGCGAACTGGTGCGGGATACCGTGGCGCTGCGGATTCCGGAAAAAATGGAGCCGGCAGCGTTATTCGCTTGATGGGAGCGATAAGATGAAGGCGTCAAAACGAGAGGGAAATCGTGAGTTCCGGCAGCGCCGGGCTATGAACATCGTTTGGACGGCGGCGGGAGAATATGGTTTTTCTCCCGCTTTTTTGGCATTTCAGGAAGATGGTACGCCGGACCTTTATTTGAATTCGATTATCGGTTTTGCGCATCGCTTCTATGATGCGGAGAAGTTGGCGGCGTATGTTTGCCAGCTTGACCAGTCAATCCTGTCAAGTGTGTTTGAAGATATTTTGTGGCTGGGGTTAGAGCAGGCAATTTATAAAAGGGAATTGCCGAATCGCCCGGTCCTTGAAGAACTGCGCCGGGAGCATGCCCGGCGCTTTTTGCTGGATTCGGTTGATGTATCCATGCAGCAGCTCATGATGCGCAGTGAAATCATCCATACCTTGAAGGCTGGGCGCTGTCGGGAAATTTTAGGAGAGCCGCCTGGCATACGCAATCCTTGGGATAGGAAGCTCTACGAGGCTTTGGATTATTCGGCAGAATTAACCACTGAGGAAATCATTGCCCGGACGGACCAGATATTGCGGCGGTTTTTTATTTTCCGCTTTACGGCAGGCCGGCGGCGGAGCTGGCATATCATTTTGAGCAATCGCTGGCAGCAGTGGCTGCGGCGGTTGTTTTCGCTGGAGGGGCAGCGGGAATTTTCGATTCGCCCTTGGCGGCAGGCTGATGCAGCTGGGGGACTGGGAAATGACGAGGGCAGTATTTCGGGCTGGAGCCGTGATCCGCTGGCGGCAAAGCTGGCAGAGCTTACGGCAATTTATGGCAACCCCCTTTTTGCCGAATCGGTGCGGCTGGAGTTGGAGGTTTCCTTGTGCCGGGGAAATCATCAACGGGCTCATTTGTATTTTGCCATTGGCAGCGAGAACGATGCCAGCCGAGAAAATCGCGCCTTTTGGCGGGGGCACCAGCGGCAGTATGAACTGTGCCGGCGGCATCTTCGCGCTTCGCTGCAAAATTGCCTGTTGGTTCATCATCAACCGCAACAAATATCTGGGCGGCAAGGTGTCTTTGCGCCGGCTAGGGCTTGGCGAGGTGTTTTTCTGCATGACCCTAGCGTTTTTTGGCAGTATCAGGAGGAGCCTAAAGGGGATTTTGCCGTTACGCTGCTGCTGGATGCTTCGGAGTCGCGTCGGGAACAACAGGGGATGATTGCCGCGCAGACTTATGCGATTGCCGGAGCTTTGGCAGACTGCCGGATTCCCGTTCAGGTCTATTCCTTTTGCAGCGTAAAGGGGGTAACGGTATTTTGCCAGTTGAAATCGTTGGCGGAACGGGATGGGCAGAGAATCTTTGCTTATCGTACCGGTGGCTGGAATCGGGATGGGCTGGCCCTCTTGGCGGCTGAAAAATTACTTCCCCAGGAGAAAAAACGTCGTCAGTTGCTGATGGTGCTGACGGATGCCCATCCCAGTGATGCGCTGGACGTTCCGGCAGGGGCGGGAAGAAGTCATCGCTATATGGATAAGACGGCCATGGAGGATACAGCAGCGGCGGTGAAATCTTTGCGGCGTCATGGGGTAAAGCTGGTGGCTTTGGTCAATAGTGTGCTGATGGGCCAGGGGGCAGAAATAGCGGCCCGGGAAATATACGGCAAACAAGCCGTTGCCATTTCCTCGATTGAATGCTTGGCAGAAACCGTGGCCGGATTGGTGGAGCAGCAGATAAGCATGGACTGAGGATAAATGCGGATGCTTCGGATACGAAACTTGCTTTTTTGTGGGAAAAAGGGCAAAATAGAGAGGTGATTTATCGTTATTTACATGTGTAAGGATTTTTAACGGGTGAAATGGATATATGCAAATGGAGCAGATGCGGCAGTCTTTGGTGCTGGCAGTGGATGGCAGAGAAGAGGACCGCACAAAGTTAAGGAATGTGTTAGCCTCCCGTGTTAATTTCTTTGGTGTGGCGGCTGGCAGCGCTGGATTGGCGTATGTGGAGCAGAAGCGGCCGGACTTGGTGCTTTTAGCCGATGAATTGCCGGATATGGATGGGTTTGAGGTGCTAAGGCGCATCCGCGAGGATGAACGGTTCAAGGACATTCCGGTTATCATGATGACGATGGACCAGAGTCAGAAGGCCGAGGCCGCCAGCATTATGGCTGGGGCCTTTGAGATTGTGCGCAAGCCCTTTGTGCCCATCATTGTGGTGAAAAAGGTGGAGCAGGTCCTGGAGTTGGAATACCTGCACCGTCATTTGCGCAGTGAAGTCAGACGCCAGACCCATCTGGCGGAAGAGCGGTTGGCGTCGAGCCAAAGGCTGTTTGAGGAAACGGTTATGGCCCTGGCGAAAACCATTGATGCCAAGGATGCCTATACCCGTGGTCATTCCCAGCGGGTGGGGCGCTATTCCCGCCACATCGCCTATAAGTTGGGATGGACAGAAGAAGAGCAGCAGAAGCTTTATTTTATGGGACTGCTTCATGACATCGGCAAGATTGGTGTGCCGGAGGCAATCATCAACAAGCCAGACCGGCTTACCGATGAAGAGTATGATCGGATAAAGGAACATACGGTTATCGGGTCAGAAATTCTGGAGCTGGTGGCGGAGTTCCCAGAACTTACCATTGGGGCGCGGTCTCATCATGAACGATTTGACGGAACAGGGTATCCGGATGGCAAGAAGGGGAAGGAGATTCCCATTTATGCCCGCATCATTGCGGTGGCCGATGCCTATGATGCTATGACGTCTAAACGCAGTTACCGCGACATCTTGCCGCAGAATGTGGTTCGGGCAGAAATCGCCAAAGGGCGCAATTCCCAGTTTGACCCGGAATTTGCCGATGTGATGCTGCAGATTATCGATGAAGATGAAGACTATATGCTGCACGAGCGCTAATTGCTAAAAAATTGTATGGGATAAAACCCGCTGATTCGCAAGATCGGCGGGTTTTTCTTGCGTTATGGAACGGAATGAGTTAATATACCTATAGGGGGTATATTAACAGAGTGATTAGGAGAGAGAAAATGAGCGAAGCGAAAACTATGCCCTGCGGCTGCTGTGGCGGCATAAAGCATAAATTTCGGGATAAAGATGGTGAGGAATACAAGTGTCTGGTGCGCCGGCTGAACCGGATTGAAGGGCAGATACGCGGTATCCACAAAATGGTGGATGAGGATCGCTACTGTGTCGATATCCTGACCCAGGTCAGCGCGGTGCAGTCGGCACTGAATGCGTTTACCAAGGAGCTTTTAAGTCAGCATATCCATAGCTGTGTGGTGGAGGACATCCGCGCAGGCAATGACGAAGTGGTGGAGGAACTTTGCGGTCTCTTGCAAAAAGTCATGAAATAATGGATGGCCGGCTCCGGTAAGGAAGGAGAACGGTGTGAGGAAAGAAAAATTCAATGTAACGGGTATGACCTGTTCAGCCTGCTCGGCTCGGGTGCAAAAAGCCGTGGAAGGTTTGGCGGGGACACAGGACGTATCGGTCAATCTGTTGACCAATAGCATGCAGCTTCAATATGATGAACAGGTGGTCGATGCGGCAGCAGTGATTGCGGCGGTGGAAAAGGCCGGCTATGGAGCGTCGGTCAAAGGTGCCCCGGCAAGAGCGGCGTCGGAAACGGAGCCGGAACGAATCGGCGATCGGCAGATACGAGAGCTCCGCCAGCGGCTTTCGTGGTCGCTGCTATTCCTGCTGCCCCTTATGTATGTGGTGATGCAGAACCATTTAGGGGCTTTGGTGCCTGCAGGGCTTCGGGAGGTGCTGGCTGGACCGGAAAATGCTGTGGTATTTGCCTTTGTCCAGTTTTTGCTGGTACTGCCGATTATGCTGCTGAACCGTAAATTTTATATCGGCGGCTTCCGGGCACTTATTCAGGGGGCGCCCAATATGGATACCCTGGTGGGAATGGGCTCTATGGTCTCAGCCCTGTTCGGCGTGGTGGGGATTTTCCGTATCGGCTGGGGAATGGGCCATGGCGATTGGGCGTTGGTGTCATCGTATAGCCAGAATCTGTATTTTGAATCGGCGGGCATGATTGTCACGTTGATTACGGTAGGAAAATATCTGGAGAGCCGGGCCAAGGGGAAGACCAGCCGCGCCTTGGAACAGCTGATGGAACTTGCGCCGAAACAGGCAACTGTGCTGCGGGAGGGCAAAGAGGTGGTTATCGCCGCCGATTCTCTGCAGGTGGGGGATACCGTGGTGGTTCGCCCTGGCGAACGCATTCCTGCCGATGGGGTCATCACCTGGGGCACGACCAGCGTCGATGAAGCGGCTATTTCCGGGGAAAGTATCCCGGTGGAAAAGGGAATCGGCGATGGTGTGACTTCTGCCACCATCAACAAGAATGGCTTTATCCGTTTTAAGGCAGAACGGGTAGGGGAGGATTCTACCATCAGCCGGATTATCCGCTTGGTGGATGAGGCTAGCGCCAGCAAGGCCCCCATTGCTCGTTTGGCCGATAAGATTGCCGGTGTTTTCGTCCCCGTGGTCATGGCGATTGCTGTCAGTGCTGGGGCGATCTGGCTCATGGCTGGAGCGGATGTGGAATTCGCATTTTCTATTGCGATTTCGATTCTCGTCATTTCCTGTCCCTGTGCACTGGGGCTCGCTACGCCCGTGGCGGTTATGGTGGGAATTGGCAAGGGGGCGGAAAATGGTATCCTGATTAAATCCGGTGAAGCCTTGGAAACTGCCCATCGCATCGATACGGTAGTGATGGACAAGACGGGAACCATCACCGAGGGGCGGCCTGAGGTGGTGTCGGTGCAGCCCTTCGGCGTGTCAGAAACAGAACTCATCGCGGCGGCGGCTGGGCTGGAAGCAGGCAGTGAACATCCGCTGGCAGAAGCGATTATGGCTTATGCCAGGAAGCGGCAAATCGAGCCACTTCTCATGACGGATTTTGCGGCGGTCTTCGGCCGTGGTGTACGCGGACAGGCAGCTGGCAGCAAATGGCTGGCGGGAAATCAACGCTTCCTGCAAGAACAGCAGTTGGAAACCGCCGCGTATCAAGAATGGTTGGATACTTTGGCCGATGAAGGCGTTACTCCGTTGCTGGTAGCTTGTGAAAAGCAGGTGGTGGGCATTTTTGGTGTGGCCGACAGGGAAAAGGCCACCAGCGGACAAGCCGTTCGCGAGTTTGTTGCTATGGGCCTGGATGTGGTTATGCTCACGGGGGATAATGAACGAACGGCCGAGGCGATACGCCGCCGGCTAAATATTCCCCATGTTATCGCCGGGGTCCTGCCGGAAGATAAGGCAATGCATATCGAGGCGCTGCAAAAAGCCGGCCATCGGGTGGCCATGATTGGCGATGGCATCAACGATGCGCCGGCGCTTTCTCGGGCGGACTTGGGAATCGCGATTGGTGCGGGAACCGATATTGCCCTGGAAAGTGCCGATGCAGTGCTGGTGAAAAATGATCTGCTAGATGCCGTACAGGCAATACGGCTGTCGAAGGCGGTTATGCGCAATATCAAGGAGAATCTGTTCTGGGCATTTTTCTACAATGTGCTCTGTATTCCGCTGGCTGCCGGTGTATTGTTCCCTTCGTTGGGAATTAAATTGTCCCCGATGGTGGGGGCTGCCGCTATGAGTATGTCGAGCATTTGTGTCTGTCTCAATGCCCTGCGGCTTCGGTTGGTTTCAATGGATAAGGCCCCACAGTTATCTGGTGGCGGCGTTGTTAGGAATAAGGAGGTTTTAACTATGGAAAAGACGTTGAAAATTGAAGGTATGATGTGCAAGCATTGCCAGAAACATGTGACGGATGCACTTTCTAACATGGATGGTGTAACCGAGGTGGAGGTCAATCTGGAAAAGGGAACGGCGGCCGTCAAGATGAGCCGTGAGATTCCGGATGGGGAATTTCAGCAGGTTATCGAGGAAGCTGGGTACGAATTGATCCTTTGATACCCGAGGAAAAAGAAGCAGTTTTGATAGCTGCTTCTTTTTTTATGAATTTTTAGGATGAATATGTTACAATAAACAGAAATGAATGAATCCTTAATTTTCGGAAGGTGGTTGCCATTATGAAAAAACATATCTTAGCATTTTGCCTTGCCTGCCTGGTAGCAATGTCCGCCAATGTGTTTGCTGCTACGCCAGAAGCGGAGACCCTGTCGGTGGAGCAGCAGGGGGCTCAGAAGTGGATGGAAACGATGCTGGTTAAGGCAGACTATAAGACGGCTTTGTCCCAGCTGGGAGAAGAAGGTCAAAAGGCTTTGACCGAGAAGCAGATGAAGGAAAAGCAGCAGGAAATTCTCAAGAATCTGGGTAAAATGCAGAAATACCAGTTTAATGCCTGGATTCGTTTGGGGAAATATGACCGCATAGTCTATGCGGCCCAGTTTGAGAAGTATCCGCTGGTTCAGTGCGATATTATCACCAACCAGAAGGGGCAGGTTATTGATTTCGGTCTGTCGCCGATTCAGCAGCAGAAGCAGGATGCTGGCGCAGACAAAGACAAAAAGAAAAACAAGAAATAATCCGCAGGATAGGAGCCGGCAGCATAGCTGCTGGCTTTTCTAATTTTTGATACACTGTTATAATAGAAATTAGAGTATCAGAATGGAGGAATATGGATGAAACGCAGTGAGCGTATCTATCAATATATCCGGGAGAAATCGGCATTATATACGAAAGAGCAGTTAAAGGGCCAGGTGGGGCTGGACGCTCAGGAGATTGCCGGTGCCCTGGATATTTTGCGCAACAATGTGTCAAAAGAATTAAACGAGCTGCATCGCCAGGGGAAAATCGTCAAATTTTCCGGCCGTCCTGTCCGTTATTTCGATCGGGAGATCTTGGAGGGATTGCTGGATACGGACTTAGGGGCTGGCAACTGTCAGTTTCAGGATATTGAGGAGTGCCGAAAGCTCAGTGGGGTGGAAGATGAGGAAATCAATCCCTTTGAACACCTGATTGGTGCGGAACGCAGTCTTAAACGGCAGGTGGAGCAGGCCAAGGCGGCAATCCTTTACCCGCCAGATGGCTTGCATACGCTGATTGTCGGTCAGACTGGTGTCGGCAAGACGCTGTTTGCCCATATGATGTTCGCCTATGGCAAGACGATGCATCGCTTTGCTGAGGATGCACCCTTTGTGACGTTCAACTGCGCTGATTATTACAACAACCCGCAATTGTTGATATCCCATGTGTTTGGCCATATCAAAGGGGCCTTCACCGGAGCGGATACCGCCAAAGCTGGTCTTGTGGAAGAGGCTGATGGTGGCGTATTGTTCCTGGACGAGATTCATCGCCTGCCGCCGGAAGGACAGGAAATGATCTTTTATTTCATGGATACGGGAACCTTCAATCGTCTGGGGGAGACGACCCGCAGCCGCCGGGCCAAGGTGCTCATCATCGGCGCTACGACGGAGGACCCGAATTCGGCGCTGACGCGCACCTTTGTGCGTCGTATCCCCAATATCATCACCATTCGGCCCTTGGCGGAGCGGACCTTGGAGGAAAAGCTGGACATCTTAAAGCTGTTGTTCATGGATGAAGCCCGGCGCGTCAAAAAACCGGTCCGCATCAGTGTCGAGTCGGTGAAGGCCTTGATTGGAAGTATTGGCAGTGGCAACGTGGGCCAGCTGAAGTCGAATATCAAACTGCTCTGTGCCCAGGCCTTTTTGAATGGCATCGATAATCCCAACTATATTGAAGTGGATTTTAAGATGCTGCCCTCAAATGTCAAAGATGGTTTGCTTACCTTGTCGGCTAATCGGCAGGCCCTTACTGAGCTGACGAAATACGTCAGTGAGCCACTGGTGGTATCGCCGCCAGGTGGGAATTTCCAGCTGGAAGGAGCCGGCGGCAACGAAGGTGGCTTCAATCTGTATCAGGTGGTAGAGGATAAAGTAGCCCTGCTAAAGGGTGAGGGCATCAGCGATGAGCTCATTAAGCAGATTGTCGCTACGGATGTCAACGTATACGTCAAAGACCTTTATAACAAGAAGCATTCCGTCAATATGACCACCCGGGAACGTTTGCTGAAAATCGTGGATGAGGCTCTGGTGGATTTTTCGGAACAGGTATCGCTCTACGTGCAGAAACGCATGAACCGCAGCTATCGGGATCGCTTCCTTTATGCCTTTAGCCTGCATCTTTCGGCGTTCCTCAAGCGGGTGAAGTCCAAAGAGTCGATACCCTATACGGAAATCGAAGGGGCTGTTCCCCAGGATTCCCAGTGTGTGCAGGTGGCCGGGGAAATTGGCGAAATGATTGAAAAGCACTACCACCTAAAAGTTCCCCGCAACGAAATCGAGTATATCGCCCTGCTGCTGGAATCCTCCGATGATGACGATTTGGATGAGAAGGTAACGATATTGGTGGCAACCCATGGCAAGAGTACGGCCAGTTCCATGGTGGATGTGGCCCAGAAGCTGTTCAGTTCCACCGATATCAATATCATTGCAGTGGACATGCCGCTGGAAATCAAACCCCAGGAGATATTCGACAAGACAGCGGCGATGCTCCGAACTATGAATTGCGCAAACGGCGTGCTGATTTTGGCCGATATGGGTTCCCTTTGCAACATCGGTGCGATGCTGTCGGAAAAGCTGAAAATTCCCGTCCGTACGCTGGACATGGTATCTACGCCGCTGATTTTGGAAGCCATGCGCAAGGTGGATATTGCCGGTATGGATTTGGACAGCATCTATGATTCGCTGCGGAACTTCAAAGGTTACGAAGCAGTGGATTCTGCTGATGGGGCCCAGCCAAACGAAAACAGTCAGGAAGCCATTGTGACGATTTGTTCCACCGGGCAGGGAGCAGCCTTGAAGCTCAAAGCATTGGTGGAAGACATCCTGCGCCATGCTGGACGGGCCGTGGAGGTCATCCCCATTGGGCTGGTACACATGGAAGAGCGCATTGAAGAAATCAGTCAGGCTTACCATATTGTAGCTGCGGTGGGCATGAAGAAGCCAAAGGCGAAGATTCCCTTCATCCCCTTAGAACAGCTTATTGACGGAACCGGGGAACAGCTGCTTTCCGAGTTGGTTCTAGATCGCAAGATCGATATGGTTCCCAAACGGAGAGGGAGTATGGTGGTACAGAAGCTTTGTGAGGAATCCTTGCAGAAGTTTTTGACCTATCTGAATCCCGCTAAGGTCATGGGAGGTTTGCTGGAGTTTGACCGTTTGCTGGAAAAAGAATTGGGAGTAAAATTGTCGAACCCTGTACGCATCCGTTTGTTGGTTCATTGCGGCTGTGCGCTGGAGCGTATCGTTACCCGCAGTTCCCTGGTTTATAAAGGGGATAAACTTGAAGTCGATACACAAAAGCTGGAGGCGCTAAAAAAAGCAGCCAGAGTATTCGATGAGACACTAAAACTCCGATTCGATGAAGATGAGTTTTATTTCATGGCAAATATGATATAAGTCAATAAAAAATAAGATGATATGATACACTATGATGACGTTTGTCATCATAGTGTATTTTATTTGTGGATATTTTATTTTCTGACAGTATCAAAGTGTATTGGAAAATGGGAAACAGTGTATCAAAAGTGTATTAAAAGTATCAAAGAGAAAAAAGTTTTATGAAAAACCCCTGTAAGACAGGGCGTAAAAAGATTTTTTTGGATTAATACACAAAGTTGGCACGCTCCTTGCAATATATATGGGCGTAAGGCAAAATAAGCCAAAAACATTCAGAGACAGCCGGATGGTTATAAGAGAATGTGTAGTATAAGGAGGAAGTTTCCATGTTTGGTATTATTGTTGGAACACACGGTATTTTCGCCCAGGAACTTTTGAAGTCCTGCGAAATGATTTGCGGCGAGCAGAAAAATGTTCGTGCGGTAACGTTGATTCCAGGTGAGGGTCCGGACGATGTGGTCAAGAAATACGAGGCGGCTATTGCCGAGCTCGATTGCGACGGCGGCGTCCTGTTCCTGAACGACCTGTTCGGCGGCAGCCCGTACAACGCAGCCTGCCGTCTGGTCATCGGCAATGAGAATTACGGCATCGTAACTGGCGTAAATCTGCCGATGCTCATCGAGATGTGCAGTGCTCAGATGATGGATGATGGTTCGGATATCAAGGCTTTAATGGAGAAAGCAGTTGAGGCCGGCAAGAACGGCACTCAGACTTTCCATGCCAGCCAGATTTCCGATGATGAAGAGGAGGATTTATAATGAATATCGTATTAGCAAGAATTGATGACCGTCTGATTCATGGCCAGGTTGCCACGGTTTGGTCGAAGGTAACGGGCTGCCAGCGCATCATCGTCTGCGATGATGAGGTCGCTAAAGACACGATTCGCGCAACGCTTCTGAAACAGGTTGCTCCGGCTGGTATCAAATCCCATGTCGTTGATCTGGATAAAGCTATCCGCGTTTATGAAAATCCGAAATATGAGAACGAGAAATGTCTGCTGCTGTTCACGAACCCGACCAGCGTTCTGTATCTGGTTGAGCATGGTGTTGACATCAAGAGCGTCAACATCGGCGGCATGAGCTTCAAGGAAGGCAAACACCAGATTACGGGTGCTGTTTCCGTTGATGACAAGGACATCGAGTCCTTCAAGAAACTCAACGAGAAAGGCATCGAGCTGGAAATCCGTAAAGTCGATACGGATAAGAAAGTTATGCTGATGGATGTCCTGAAATAAGGATATTCTTCATAGAAAGGGAAGAAGCTGTATGGGGCGGCTTCTTTCCTGGGGAATTTCATATTACATAATGGAGGGAATAAACAATGAGCTCTATTCAAATCCTGCTTATCTTTATCTTTGCGACAATCGCAGGCATGGGGTCCTGCTTGGACGAGATGCAGACCCATCGTCCGCTGATTGCCTGCACAGTCACTGGCCTTATTCTTGGTGATATGACGACTGGTATTATCATCGGTGGTACCCTTGAAATGATGGCACTGGGCTGGATGAACATCGGTGCTGCAATTGCACCGGATGCAGCTTTGGCTTCGGTTATTTCGACGATTCTCGTTATTGCCAGCCATCAGGATGTGGCAACTGGTATTGCAATTGCCATGCCGCTGGCTGCTGCTGGCCAGGTTCTGGCTATCATTTGTAAGACGGTTTCCGTTGTGTTCCAGCACAAAGCAGACGATTACGCAGAAGAGGGGAATCTTTTTGGTATCGATCTGTGCAACTATGGTGCTTTGATCCTTCAGGGTCTCCGCGTTGGTATCCCGGCTCTGCTCGTCGCTATGACGGTTGGCACGGGTGCTGTTGAGAATATGCTCAGTGCTATTCCGCCGGTTATCTCCGGTGGTCTTCAGGTCGCTGGCGGCTTCATCGTTGTCGTAGGTTATGCAATGGTCATCAACATGATGGGCGCTCAGTACCTCATGCCGTTCTTCTTCCTCGGTTTCGTTGTCGCAGCGTTCACGAACTTCAACCTCGTTGCTCTCGGTGTTATCGGCTTGGTAGCCGCTGTTGTCTACATCCAGCTGAACCCGAAATATCAGGCAGTAGCCGCAGCTCCGGCAGCCGCAGCAGCTTCCAGCTCTGACGACGATCTTGACGACGAACTTGACTAAGCGCGAGTAGAGGAGGATATACATAATGGAAAAGAAAATTACTTCCAGCGATTTTTTCTGGACATTCGTCCGTTCTAACTTCCTGCAGGCATCCTGGAACATGGAGCGTATGCAGGGCCTGGGTTACTGCTTCGGCATGGTACCAATCCTTCGCCGTCTCTATGAGGGCGAGGAGCTCAAAAAGGCAATCAAACGTCACCTCGAGTTCTATAACACGCAGCCATTCGTAACGGCACCGATTATCGGTATCACGGCGGCTCTTGAGGAGAAAAAAGCTAACGGTGCACCAATTGAAGACGGTGTTATCAACGGTATCAAAGTCGGTATGATGGGCCCGCTGGCTGGTGTCGGTGACCCGATTTTCTGGGGCACGCTCCGTCCGATTACGGCAGCTCTTGGTGCTTCGTTTGCGCTGACGGGCAGCATCATCGGCCCGATCCTGTTCTTCGTTCTGTTCAATGCTATTCGCCTGGCAGTTCGCTGGTACGGTATCAAATACGGCTATGCCAAAGGTACGGATATCGTCAAAGATATCGCTGGCAACAAGCTCCAGAAGATTACGGAAGGTGCTTCCATCCTCGGTCTGTTTGTCATGGGTGCTCTCGTTAACAAATGGACGTCGGTCAACATCCCCGTTGTCGTTTCGGAAATCACGAACGCCAAAGGCGAGCATGTAGTTACGACGGTTCAGGGTATCCTCGACCAGCTCATGCCGGGTCTTGTTCCGCTGCTCATGACCTTTGCCTGCATGGCACTTCTCAAACGCAAAGTCAGTGCTATCACGATTATTTTCGGTCTGTTCGCAGTTGGTATCATCTGCTATGCCCTCGGCATCATGAACGTAAAATAAAACATCGTTACAAAATTGGGAAAGGAGCTGATTTTCGGCTCCTTTTTCTTATGAAATACTTTACTTTTATGGCTGAGTTTCGTAAAATAAGGTAGTATGGTTTGATAATAAATATTTATTAGTTTTTCATAGTTTTATAGGAGAGATGTTTCCATGATTAAAAAAGCAATTGCGGTAATGACGTCCGGCGGCGACAGCCCGGGAATGAACGCAGCTGCCCGTGCAGTTGTCCGTACGGCCCTGTACGAAGGGATTGAGGTCTATGGTATCAACAACGGTTATCAGGGTATGGTCGATGACGACATCGTTCAGCTCACGAGCCGCAGTGTCAGTGACCTTATCCAGCGTGGTGGCACGTTCCTGGGAACGGCCCGCTGCATGGAGTTCAAGACGCCGGAAGGCCGTAAGAAGGGCTTTGATAACTTGGTAAAACGCGGCATCGAGGGTCTTGTAATCATCGGTGGCGACGGCAGCCTTACGGGCGGCAGCCTGCTCTCCAAGGAAACGGGCCTGCCCATTGTCGGCCTGCCGGGTACCATCGATAACGATGTCTGGGGCATGGATTACACGATTGGCTGTGATACGGCTGCCAATACGATTGTCGATGCCATCAACAAGCTGCGCGATACGGCTTCGGCTCATCGCCGCATCATGCTCGTTGAGGTAATGGGCCGTAACTCCGGCTGGCTGGCTATGATGGCTGGTATCGCTGGCGGTGCTGAGTATGTCCTGGTACCGGAGGTTAAATACGACCTGGATGAGATGTGCCATGAGCTCAAAGCTATGTATGACGCAGGTAAGCGCTACAGCATCATTGTCGTGGCAGAAGGTGCTGGTTCGGCTGTTGGCCTTGGCAAAGTCGTCGAAGAGAAGACGGGCATTGATACCCGCGTGTCGGTTCTTGGACACATTCAGCGTGGGGGATCCCCGACGGTGGAAGATCGCATGAAGGCTTCGATGCTGGGTGAGAAGGCAGCCTTGGCTATCATCTCTGGTGCAACCAATATTGTCTTTGGCTTCAACGAAGGTAAAGTCGTTGGCGTAAACCTGTTTGACGCAGTAAACAACAAAAAGACGCTGGATCCGGAGCTGGTTCGTCTGGCCCGCGTTTTGGCATAATCAGAACGATTAAAAAGTCCCACTGGAAACAGTGGGACTTTTTTAGAGAAGGGAATCAAAAATTTATGGCGGAGATATGTGGGAAAAAACGATGGCGAAAAAGGCTGGGGAAGGCGGGTTTCATGTGGGTGTTGCTGCTTTGCCTATTGGTCATGACGCCCTGTTGTCAGGCGATGAAATTAGCCGGGCAGTGGTATTGGCAGGATGACCCGGACTGTGCAGGGGTGTGGAGGCCCTTCCAGACACCGGGGCAGCCGCCCTTTGCGAAGGGGACGCAATATTTGTGGCTGCAGACGACGCTGCCGGAGGAACCGATTCATGATGCCACATTATTGCTTAATGTCACCGGTCAAAATTTTGAGATTTGGCTGGACGACCAAAAAATCTACAGTTATGGGGATATGGAGCAAGGGCCCATGTCCTATGGGCAGCGATGGCATTTGGTGGACTTGCCACTGGATTACGAGGGTAGGACGCTGCGGATTCATACCCGCTCGGGCAATCCTTTTTGTTTGGGGAATTTTGGGACAATCCAGCTCGATTCTAGTGTGACGCAGATGGCCACCATCCTGCGGCGGGATATTCCGTATATCGCCAATATCCCGCTGGGAATCTTTATGATTTTCATTATGATGATGTATTATATGAGTCCCACGGCACCCAAATCCCTTTATACGCAGATTATCCTGTTTATGATTTCCTTTGTCCTCTGGATGATGTGTGTGCTCAATACCAAGCAGTTGTTTTTGGATATGCCGGTGTTTTGGTGGTTTCTATTGCGAATCAATGCTTATCTGCTGCCGATCCTGGCAAATTTGATTATTTACCGGGTCATTGACCGGAAATACCGGCGCGGGACCTGGCAGGTAGTCATGGCCTTTTCGGCTTTATTCTTGCTGGCGCTGTTCGGTGAGCTGCTTGGCTTCAATGGCCTGGATGCCTGTGCGGGCAGCTTTTATATCATGCTGCCGGTGCTGGAAGGACTGGTGGCATATTGGACCATTCGCTCGGCGGTGCGGGGGAATTACTATTGCCGGGCTATGCTGCTGCCGTTGACTGGGATGCTCATTGCGGGCACGCTGGATGGCATGTTTGGTCATTTTTACTGGCTGCCGGAAAGCGGATCCCTGCTTCCCTATGGCACCTTTACCATTGGTATTTTTGTCCTTTATATCGTGCGGCAGCAGGTTCGCCGGGAACGGTCGCTGGCAGTGCGGGCGGCTGGTTTGGCTGATGCCATGGCCGAGGCGGTGGCCCGTTCTGAGACGGACCGGCTGACCCATTGCTATAACCGGAATCGCATGGATTCGGTGTTGGCAGCAGAAATCAGCCGTCATCGTGGGGAAAAAGATGCCTTTTCTCTCATCATGCTGGATATTGATTTCTTTAAACGAATCAATGACAACTATGGGCACGATGCGGGGGATGAGGTTTTGGCATCTTTTGCCGGATTGATTCGCGACAACATCAAGAAGTCGGATGTGTTTGTGCGCTGGGGTGGTGAAGAGTTCATTCTGGTTTGCCGTGGCTGCTCTAGAGACGAGGCCCAATTGGTGGCGGAACGTTTGCGGCGGCAGGTGGCTTATTCCGATATTTTCCCACGGCAGCGGATTACCTGCAGCATTGGGGTGGCCTCCTGGCAGGGAACAGGGGACAGTGCTGCTGACTTGCTGAAACGCGTGGATACAGCTCTTTACACGGCCAAACGCAATGGCCGCAATATGGTTTGTTGTGCACCTGAAAATGTAGGACTTTCGTCTTGATAATAAAGAAAATTCCTTGACAAAATGAAACTTATCCGCTAATGTAGGGAAAGTGATTTTTGTACATTCAGTGGATGAGGAACAGGAGGGCTTTTGATATGAAGCGTTTATTTACGCGGATAATGGCCCTGTTGTTCCTCTTTTTGTCTGCCGTTGGACAACCGGCTGGCAGCGAGGCGGCAACCATACAGGACGATTGGTCCTATAGCGGGGCGCAGGATGGCAGCTGGCGTTCTTGCCCGCCTGTGGAGCAAAATGGTTTTAAGACGTGTTATGAGGAGGTCTGGTTGGCCGTTACCTTATCGCCAGCGGATTCCCTTAAGGATACGCTGTTTTTTCAAACCAGTGGCCAGAGTGTCCGCGTCATGGTGGGAAATCAGACTGTCTATGAGCAGGAAGCTTCTGGGGATACGCTTTTTACTTCCTACGCACGACGGTGGCATATGGTGAAGCTGCCGGAACTTACCCAGCAGGAGCAGCTGGTGGTGGAACTTCATGGGAATCGGCGTTTAAGTCCCGTGAATCTGTCGGAATTCAGCCTGGATACCGCCAGAGTTCAGGCGGGCAAGGTGTTCCTGTATGATTTGCCCTATGTGTTGTCCCTGCCGGTGGCTTTACTGCTGGCTTTGATTATCTTGATGTATTATTTCCATCAGACAGCCTGGAAGCAGCTGGACTTCAGTTTATTGCTGCTTTTGCTGGTGATGAGTGTTCTCAGCGTCAGTCTTTCCCATACGGTGCAGTTGTTTTGGGATTGGCCGGCTTTTTGGTGGAATTTATCCCATGGAGCGATTTATTTGCTGCCCCTGGCAGGAAATTTTGTCATCTATCAGATTGTGGAACCGGAGTTCAAAGGGAAAATTCTCTATGTAATTGGGGCCTATGGCATGCTGGCTGCGACAGTAATGGCGGCGGAATTATGCCGTCTTCCGGGATTTCACGGCGGCCTGTATCTTTATTATTTGATGCTTATCCCGTGTCAGGTGTTTGTGCTTTACTGGCTGATGTTGTCGGTGCGCAAGTACCAGAATATCTACTCAAGGTTTGCCATAGTGCCGATGCTTAGCTTTGGGGCAGCGGGGGTGTTGGATGGCCTGAATCAGCTGCTAGATATTATGCCCTGGAAGACTTATCTGGTGCCTTGTTGTGTTTATATGCTGACGGCCTTTATCATCTGCATGTTGCGGGAACAATTGCTGCGGGAACGCCGGATGCAGGAACGGGTGAATAATCTCGAATATGAGATTGCTCTGGCTATGGAAAAATCGGAGGTCGACGGGTTGACGGGCTGCCGGAATCGGACGGCCTTTAACCGTTTTATGCAGCATCGGGAGACGGAATCCTTTTCCATGCTGATGTTGGATATCGACCACTTCAAAGAGGTTAACGATACCCTAGGGCATGATGCGGGGGATAAGGTGCTAAGGAAGTTTGCCGCAGTGGTACGGGAACAGTTGGATAAAAGTCACGAGTTTTTCCGCTGGGGCGGTGAAGAATTTGTCGTATATGTTCCCAGCGCGAATGCAACCGTTGCCTTTCGGCTGGCGGAAAAAATCCGGCAATTGGTGGAGAAAGCGGATATCCTGCAGGAGAAACGGATTACCGTCAGCATTGGCCTGGCTTATTGGCACGGTGAGGATGATTGCAATATTGACTTGTTCCGCCGCATGGATAAAGCCCTTTATCGGGCTAAAAACAAAGGCAGAAACTGCGTAATGCAGGAATAATAAAGGGAAAGTTTACAACGAAAGACGAAAAAACGGCTATTGCCCGGTGGGGGCAATAGCCGTTTTATTATGGCAGTATCAGTCGGACGTTATGTTTTTCGAAGTATTCGCCATATTCGCGAGGAGGTTCTTTTTCGGTGATGACGGCGTCCAGGTCGGAGAGCCGGCAGTAGGTCATAAGGGAGGCTTTGTCGAATTTGCTGCTGTCCACCAGCAGGAAAGATTCAGCATTTTTTTGTGCCAGGCTGCGTTTGATTTCACATTCCAGCGGCGAGGCGTTGGTGGCACCGTGGGCAATGGATATGCCGGTGCTGGCCAAAAAAATCTTCGACAGATTGTAGTTTTGCAGAGCGGCAAGGACGCTGGGTCCTACAAAGGCATTGGAAGGCATGTAGAGGGTGCCGCCGGTGGCGATGATGTTGAGACCCGGGTAGCTGCCCGCCGCGTTGATGACATGGACGCTGGCGGTGACAATGGTAAGGTATCTTCGCTTTATCAAATAGGGAATCATGTGCATGGTGGTGGTGCCGGAATCGATGTAGATGACATCGCCGTCCTGTACCTGGGCGGCAGCGGTTTGGGCCACCAGCTTTTTGGCATCTACGTTTCGCCCTTCGCGGTAGGCGAAGGGTTCCGGGGCGCCGGTTTCTTCATCGGCTAGTACGATACCGCCGTAAACTTTTTTGACGATACCGCTGGCTTCCAGTTCGGCAACGTCCCGGCGAATGGTGTTTTTGGATACTCCGAAGCTGTCGCAGAGGTCATTGAGAGAGACGCTGTGGTTGCGCTTCAAGAGTTCATGGATTTGTTGTATGCGGTCTATTTTCATGATAGCCACCTCTTGTGCTTATGTTAATATGTTTGTGAAGTTTTGGGTATGTTTTATGGATATATTATACTTCTAATCGAATTGCATTACAAGGGGATTTTAATACTTATCTTGTTTTGACGTTATTTTTATAGAAACAGACTAAACAATGACAAAAGGTGATGATTTTTGCCGAAATAATATTGACAAAGTGATTAAGCAGGTGTAAATTATAACCATAAAGTTATCAAGAAATTACCAAATGTTTACAAAATAGTAAATAAAGGAGATGCGTTACCATGGGTTACACGTTTATGGTTCCGGCCAAGATTATTTCTGGTGAAAATGTTATTGCTGAATTGGGAAAACACATTGAAGGGAAAGGTAAGAAAGCCCTGATTGTGACGGACCAATTTATGGTAAAGTTTGGCAATGTGGCTAAAGTGGAGGCTGCCCTGAAGAATGCAGGCCTTTCTTATGTAATCTTTGATGGAGCCAACAGTGAGCCCACGGATAAGATTGTGGAGGCTGGTCTTGGTGTATATCAGCAGGAAGACTGCGATTTCATTATTGCCCTGGGCGGTGGCAGTCCCATGGATACGGCCAAGGCCATTGGCTTTATGTCCACGGTACCTGTGGGAACGAAAATCAGTGCCTTCATGCATAAAAATATCGATATGGAAGTTCCCTACTTGGTGGCTATTCCGACTACGGCGGGGACGGGCAGTGAAGTGACGAAAAATACCATTATTTCCGATACCGAGAATAATGTAAAAATGCTGCTGGGCGGCCCGTCTATTATCCCGGCGCTGGCGGTGGTGGACCCCACCTTTACCATGACAGCTCCGCCGAAGGTCACGGCGGCTACGGGTATCGATGCCCTGTGTCATGCCATCGAGGCCTACACTTCCCGCAAGGCGCAGCCGCTGACCGATACCTTTGCCCTTTCGGCAATAGCCAAGATTCATCAAAATCTCCCGCTTTGCTATGCGGATGGCAAGAATGTAAAGGCCCGCTTTGCTATGAGTTTGGCGGCCCTGGAAGCTGGTATTGCCTTCAATAATGCTTCCGTTACCATTGTTCATGGCATGAGCCGCCCGATTGGGGCGCTGTTCCATATCGCCCATGGTGTATCCAACGCGATTTTATTGCCGGCCTGCATGGAATTTGCCATCGAGGAAAATACGGAGCGCTTTGCCGATATTGCCCGGATCATGGGGGTGGCGGAGGAGAATACCCCGGCTAAGGCAGCGGCTGAAGCTTTTGTCAAAGAGGTTGCCCGTTTCTGTCAGGCTGTTGGCATTCCGACGCTGGCGGAGCTGGGGGTAAAGAAGGAGGATTTCTTTGCTCAGCTCGACAAGATGGCAGCCGATGCGCTGGAAAGCGGCAGTCCCCAGAATACGATGCGGGTTCCTAGCAAAGAAGAGCTGATTGAAATCTACAAGAAATTGTTCTGATGGAAAGCGGGGAGCCTAAGCGGTGGTTTCCCATGAGAGGAGGCAGGTATTATGCCGCTGGTAAATATGAAGGAATTGCTGGCCAAATCGGATGCTGGCTTTGCGGTAGGAGCCTTTAATGTTTCGGATATGGAGATGGCCATGGGGGCCATCAAGGCTGCTGAGGAGCTGAAGGCGCCCCTTATTTTGCAGATTGCCGAGGGCCGTTTGCGCTATTCCCCTTTAGAGCTTTTGGGGCCGGTGATGATAGCTGCGGCCAGGAAATGCACCATGCCCACCGCCGTTCATCTGGATCATGGACGTACCTTGGAAACGGTGCGACTGGCGCTGAGCCTCGGTTTTACCTCTGTTATGTTTGACGGCTCCCATTATCCGTTGGCGGAAAATATTGAAAGGACCCGGGAAATTGTGACGATGGCGGAAAAATTCGGCGCGTCGGTGGAAGGGGAAATCGGCAGTATTGGCGGTGCTGAAGGGGATATGGCTTCGGCGGATATTCAGGTGACTTCGGTGGCAGAAGCCAAGCGTTTCGCGGAGGAAACGAAGGTGGATGCCCTGGCGGTGGCTATTGGCACGGCTCATGGGAATTATAAGGAAACGCCCCATTTGCGAATTGACCGATTAAAAGAAATTCATGGGGCACTGGATACACCGCTGGTGCTTCACGGTGGAACGGGACTTACCCCAGAAGATTTCCAAAACTGCCTGGAAAATGGCATTACCAAGATAAATATTGCGACGGCCTCTTATGATAATTCGGCGGCAAAGATTAAAGCCGTGCACAAGGCCAAGCCAAATGCTAACTATTTTGACTTCAGTGATGCGATTTGTGTGGGGACTTACGAAAATGTTAAGAAGCACATGGAAATTTTTGGACTTAAGGGCAAGGCTGGGTTATATAATTAAAGAGGCAGCCTGTTTGCTGGTTGGTATTGGTGGTTTGCTTTTGGCGGTACTTTTTGGCCTGCTGATTAAAGCAACCGGAAGAGATTGAAAAATCCTTGGAGGGTGTATTGATATGGCACTGATTGAATTTGACCAGAAGAAGGAACGGGACATTGTGTTGATTGGGCGGGTGACGTTGGATTTTAATCCCAATGAAATCAACCGCACCTTAGATAAGGTGGAGACCTTTTCCATGTATTTGGGCGGCTCCCCGGGCAACATTGCCGTCGGCGTGAATCGCCTAGGCAAGAAAGTTGGCTTCATCGGCTGTGTATCCGATGACCAATTTGGGGATTTCGTGTTGAATTATTTTGAGAGCCGGGGCATTGATACATCCCAGATGGTGCGGGCTAAAAATGGGGAGCGCATCGGCCTTACTTTTACGGAAATCAAGAGCCCTACGGAAAGCAGTATTCTCATGTACCGTGACCGGGTGGCCGATTTGGAGATTGCCCCGGAGGATATTCACGAAGATTATATTGCCGGTTCCAAGATTTTGCTGATTTCCGGTGTGGCCCTTTCCAAGAGCCCTTCCCGGGAAGCTTGCCTGCTGGCTTTGCAGTACGCGAAAAAACACGGCACCAAGGTCATATTTGACGCCGATTATCGTCCTTACAGCTGGCGTTCCGACAAAGATATCTGCGTTTACTACTCGCTGGTGGCCCGGTTTGCCGATGTCATCATCGGTTCCCGGGATGAGATTGACCTTATTGAGGGACTGCCGGTGCTGGCCAATGATGTGCCGGACCATGAGATTGCTGAAAAGTATATCGAAAACGGCGCGAAGATTGTCATCATCAAACACGGCAAGAAGGGGTCGATTGGCTATACGGCAGACAAGCATGCCTACAAAGTCGAGTCCTATCACATCAAACTGCTGAAGTCTTTTGGCGGTGGCGATGCCTATGCGAGCGCCTTTATCTATGGCCTGCTGGAAGGCTGGAGCGTGCCGGATTCCCTGCAGCATGCCACGGCTCATGCCGCCATGGTGGTGGCTAGCCACAGCTGCTCCAACGCCATGCAGACGGCGGAACAGATTGAAGCCTTTATGCAGGAGCATAAGGATGAAAAGGTAATTACGGAACTTGACTGGGAGGCTAAATTATGAGATTCGGCAGATTGGGAACGGAATTGAAGCATGGATATAATGCTATGACCACCCGCGGCAGTGATATGCTGATGGATATCGGCTATCAGGTTATGAAGGAAGGCGAGGCCGTGGATTTCCAGGACAAGGTGCAGGAAACGGCTTTCGTCATTTTGACGGGCAAGGTGGAAGTCGCTTGGGATGGCAAGAAAGAGGTTATGGAGCGTCATTCCCTCTTTGATGAGAATCCCTACTGTCTCCATGTTCCTCGTGGGGTGGAAGTGACAATCAAGGCTTTGATTCCTTCGGAGGTGCTGGTGCAGCAGACTGTAAACGATAGGGATTTTGCGCCGGTGTTTTACCGGCCGGAAGATGTACAGGCGGATGTCTTTGGCAAGGGCCTTTGGAAGGGCACAGCGGAGCGCACGGTACGCACCATTTTTGACTATGACAATGCGCCCTATTCCAATATGGTAAATGGTGAGGTCATCAATAGTCCGGGGCGCTGGTCTGGTTATATCCCTCACAATCATCCCCAGCCGGAGGTCTATACCTACAAATTCGACAAGCCGCAGGGCTTTGGCGCTTGCTTTATCGGGGACGATGCCTTCAAGATTACCCATAACAGCTGGTCGGAACTTTCCGGTGGACTTATGCATCCCCAGGTTACGGCTCCGGGCTATGCCATGTGGTACAGCTGGATGATTCGCCATCTGCCGGATAATCCTTGGAAGAAGACGCGGACGGATTTGCCGGAACATACCTGGCTGCTGGACCCTGAGGCCCAGATTTGGGAACCCAAAAGATAAACGATATCCTGCGGAGGAGGGCTTAAATATGGCTAAGACAATCAGACTCACTGTGGCACAGGCTTTGGTGAAGTTCCTTAATAATCAGTATATTGAATTTGATGGAAAAGAAAATCCCATGTTTGCCGGCATCTTTGGCATCTTTGGCCATGGCAATGTGGTGGGACTGGGGCAGGCTTTGGAGCAGGACCCGGGGCACCTCATCATGCACATGGGACGAAATGAGCAGGGTATGGCCCATGCCGCTATGGGCTATGCGAAGCAGAAGCGCCGGAAACAGATTTATGCCTGCACTTCTTCTGTGGGACCAGGCGCCGCTAACATGGTGACGGCGGCTGCTACGGCTACCGCAAACTGCATTCCCGTCTTGTTCCTGCCCGGCGATACCTATGCGGACCGTCAGCCAGACCCGGTGCTGCAGCAGATGGAGCAGCCCAATAGCCTAAGCGTCACCACCAACGATGCCTTCAAGGCTGTCTGCAAATATTGGGATCGGGTGACCCGGCCGGAAATTTTGATGACGGCCTGCATCAATGCCATGCGAGTCCTAACTGACCCGGCGGATACCGGCGCGGTCTGCATTGCTCTGCCCCAGGATGTCGAGGGTGAGGCTTGGGATTATCCCGAGTATTTTTTTCAGAAACGGGTGCATCATATCGACCGGGTGAAACCCTCTGAGCGGGCTATCCGCGAGGCAGTAGATTTAATTCGCCGCAAGAAGAAACCAATCATGATTTTTGGCGGTGGCGTGAAGTATTCGGAAGCGGAGGATACTTTCCGCAAATTTGCTGAGAAATACGGTATTGCCTTTGGCGAGACCCAGGCAGGTAAGGGAACCATCACCTGGGAGCATCCTTTGAATCTCGGCGGCCTGGGAGAGACGGGCGGACTGGGGGCTAACACTATCGCCGCTGATGCAGATCTGGTTATCGGTGTTGGCACTCGCTATACGGATTTCACGACTTCTTCCAAGTGGATTTACCAGAACCCCGACGTGGAGTACCTGAACATCAACGTGAGCAAATTCCATGCCTATAAGATGGATGGCCTGCAGGTGGTGGGCGATGCTGGTGCAGCCTTGGAGATGCTCGATGAGGCATTGTCGGGCACCGGTTATCATGTGTCTAAGGAGTATGAGTCCGAGGTAAAAGCGGCTAAAGAAGCCTATGATAAAGAAGTGGATCGCCTCTATCATATCGAGTATACCGGTGAGGATTTTGTGCCGGAGGTCAATGATGATTTTGACTTCAAGAAAGCCGCCAAAGAATTTATCGAATTGACAGGCTGCAGTCTGCCCCAAACGGCGGTGTTGGGCACGGTGAACGAATGTATCGACAAGAATGCCGTCATCGTTGGTGCTTCCGGCAGCTTGCCGGGGGATTTGCAGCGGGCATGGCGGGCTAAATCCGTGGGAAGCTATCATGTGGAGTACGGTTTTTCCTGCATGGGCTATGAGGTAAATGCCGCTTTGGGGGTCAAGATGGCCGAACCAGACCGGGAGGTCTATGCGCTGGTAGGCGATTATGCTTATATGATGCTCCATTCGGAACTTCCCGCCTCCATAGCCGAAGGCAAGAAGATCAATGTCATTCTCTTTGATAACATGAGTGGCGGCTGCATCAATAACTTGGAAGTGGGCCATGGTCAGGGCAGCTATGGTACGGAATTCCGCAGCCGCAATGATAAGACGGGGCAGCTGGATGGCCGTTTAGTGCCTGTGGATTTTGCCATGAATGCTCGTTCCTATGGCTGCGTGGCGTATACGGTTCACACCATCGAAGAATTGAAGGCAGCCATTGAGGATGCCAAAAAGCAGACGGTTTCTACCCTTATCGATGTGAAGGTCTTGCCCAAGACCATGGTTCATGGCTATGGGGACTGGTGGCGCGTAGGCGTGGCCCAGGTATCGGAAAACCAGAAGGTCAATGCGTGTTACGAAAAGGTCATGAAACCCCATTACGATGCGGCAAGGAAATATTGATTAGCTGAGAGCAGGCAGCACTTCCAGGTGCTGCCTGTTTTTTTCTGGATTTTTCTATTAACAGCAGGAGCAAGATTTTATAGTATTGTGGAGAGAATGCGTGGCTTTGCCTGGGATGTTTCGGTTTTTCTCGCGTTTTCTAAGAGTATTTTATACGGTTTATTATCAATAAAAACAATTTTCTATAGAAACAATAGTAAGAAAATAGATATAATATAATCAAAAGATGTACAAAAGGCGCCAAAACATCACAGAAATTATCAATTTAATAGGAGGACTGGTAATGATGAGTACAGAAAACGCACAGCTTTCCTGGAAAACCAGGATTGCCTACGGATTAGGCGATACAGCCCAGAATGTGGTCTGGGGGGCCATGGGTATCTTAACCTTCTTCTACACGGATTATGCTGGTATCGACCCGGCTATTGTCGGTTTGGTCATGCTTCTTTCACGCTGTTTTGATGGTTTCTCCGATGTTGTCATGGGGTTCTTGGTGGAAAAGACCCATTCCAAATGGGGAAAATCCCGTCCCTGGATCCTTTGGATGAGTATCCCCTTTGCGGTGTCGATTATTCTTATCTATACCGTGCCGCAAACTACGTCAGCTTTGCAGTTTGCCTATATCTTTGTAACGTATAATTTCTGCACGACATTCTGCTACACCGCTTTGAACCTTCCCTACGGCAGTCTTTCGGCGATGATGACTCGGCTTTCTAAGGAAAGGGATATGCTTTCCATTACGCGTATGTGCCTGTCTCCTTGGGGCCGTATCCTTTCGGTTTCAGCTACGCTGCCGCTGGTAAAAGTATTTGGTGACAGTCAGATGGCCTGGGTTGAGGTCATGAGCCTCTGGGCGGTAGTCGGTTTGGCACTGCTTATTTTCTGCTTCCGCAACTGTGAGGAAACCGTTGTGATTGAAGCCCGTGATAAATCAGAAGATAAGATTCCGGTAAAACGGGCCCTGAAAGGCCTGGCTGTGAATAAGTATTTCTGGGCTGGCATGACCATTTGGATGATGCAGAATGTTATCTTTACCGTTACGGGTACTATTCTCCCGTATTATTGCAAATATATCTTCAACAATGATTCCCTTTACAGTGGCTTGTATCTTCTTGAGACGCTGGTTACCATCGGGGTCATGGCACTTTTCAGTCCCAAACTGCTGCAGCGTTTCGGTAAGCGAAACATGAGCCTGGGCGGCGTGCTTATCTGCCTGGTTGGCCATCTGATTTTCCTGCTTAATCCTGAGGATTTCAATATGCTGGTGTTCAGTTGCGTTATCCGCGGCATTGGCTTTGCGCCGATTCAGTCGGTTATCTTCGGTTTCCTGGGAGATGCTGTTGAGTATGGACAGTGGAAGAGCCACCTGCGCCAGGAGGGCTTGGTATTCTCCGGTGGTTCGGTGGGTACTAAGGTAGGTACTGGTCTTACCAGCGCCATCCTGACAGGTCTTCTTTCCTATGCTGGCTATGTGGCAACAGCCACGGGATCGGTAGCACAGACGCCGGCTGTTATCAGCATGATTATGAGTATCTATATGTATGCACCGCTAGTGGTTTGGGGCGTTCTGATTGTGGTATTGGTGAACTACAAACTGGATAAAGAATATCCGGCTATCATGCAGGAACTGGTACACCGTGAAGCTTTAGGCCAGATGTAAAAAGGAGTTTATGATGAAAGAGAATACGCTGATTACGATTACCCGCCAATATGGCAGCGGCGGCCGGGAAGTATCGGAAATCCTGGCCAAGCGCATGGGGGTGCGCCGCTACGACCGAAAGATTGTCAGTATGGCGGCAGAAGAAATGGGACACGGAGCAGATATTGAGAGCATCGTCGCCTCATCTTATGCGTCGCCGGAAACCAGTAAACCTTATTTTCAGCAGGGGGGATTTGGCCGGGTGGCTGATTACAATCGCCGTTATCTCGAGCAGGCCAAGGCTATTCTGGCCATTGCCAAACGCGGCGAAGGGGCGGTGTTCCTGGGGCGCTGTGCGGATTTTGTTTTGAAGGACTGTCCAGAGCATTATTCCTTCTTCATTTACGCCGATGACGCTTTTCGTGAGGAACGGGCGAAGAGCGAGTACGATGAGAAGACTGTGAAAGAACTCGATGCGGTGGATGAACAGCGGCGCAATTACTACGCGTATTATACTGGCCGCAAGTGGGGAGATCCACAAAACTATGATATGATGATTAATACGAGCCGAATTTCGCTGGAGGAGGCAGCAGACCTTATCCAAAGCTATGTAGAAATGCGCCAGGCGAAAAAAGAATGAAAGCGTATAGAAAAGGGCTGTGAAATTACAGTTTATCGGTTAGTGGAACCTTATTCGAAGCAGCTCTTCGCCGCCGCTAGGGGCAGTGCCAACACTACGCGGGAGATGTTTTTCTAAACGAAATTTTTATCTTTAATTAAGCATCGAAAAAGTTGCAAAACGCGCTTCGCTTGAACGATAGCAATTTTTCGACGAACGATGAGGATAAAAATTTCGTTCTTCACGAAAAACATCAAACGCTTCGTTTATGGCACTGCCCCTAGCGGCGGCTGAGTCTGTGGCGAATTTCCCCGAGTTTCACCCTCCGAGGGCGCAGCAATTCGTGCCGACTCTAACCGAGGCGGCGGGGGCCCCAGTACCATAAGCGTAGCCTTGACGTTCCGCGTGAAGCAAGAAATTTTTGCCTGCGTTCTCGTTGGAAAAGCAGTTTCGTCCAAACGAAGCGCGTTTAACTGTTTTCCAACTCTTAATTAAAAGGCAAAAATTTCTTGTAGCGGGTTGTCACCGGTGGAGCGTTGGTACTGGGGCCCCCGCCGCCGGCGACTTACCTCGAACACGAACTGGGTACTACTCCCTTGCAAACTGTAATTTGTAAAAACTACGTGGATAAATTCGCAAAAGCCTCCATAAGTTAGATTAATCAATTTAACTTATGGAGGCTTCTATATTTTATGTCAATATAAAGGCTTTTTCACAGTCCCTTTTGGTGCAATTTACTTGGTCCAAGTGGAGCGGTAATCTCCCGGGGTTATTCCCGTGGCTGACTTGAAGGCGTTTTGGAAATAATTTGAGTTGTTATAACCGACCCGAGTGGCGATTTCTGTGATGGTTAGTTGTGTATTGATGAGTAGATTTTGGGCCTCGCCTATGCGGCGCAGAATGACGTATTTCATGGGGGAGAGTCCGATTTCGGAACGGAAGAGATGCGAGATGTAATAGGTGTTGGCATGGACGGATTTGGCGATGTCGGCGAGTTTGATGTTCTCTTTATAGTGTCTATCGATATATTCGCGGGCCAGGGTAGCTGGAGAGGTCCTTGGGACTTCTTTGGGCGAGCTGTGCTTTTGGATGAGCTGACAAATCTTGGTAAGTAGAGCATAAGAAAGGAAGGCTGCCGTTTCTGCGCCTTGGGGCAGGCGGCTTTCCCGCTCAATGCTGCGGAATAAATCAAGTATGATGGGGTAATCGTCACCGCAGGAAAGAATGGGGGATAACTCTGGGGCGATGATTTTTCCAGGAGGGAGTTTGTCTAGGCGTAGATTGCTGAGACCGATGCAGTAGGTATAGAGTTCGCTGCCGTTGCCGCCAAATTCGTCGTGGATTGATTTGCTGTTGTAAAAGATAAGATCACCGGTTTTAGCGGTGTAGCGCTTACCATCAATCATAAAAATCCCTGCGCCGTCATAAACCAGTACGATTTCCGTGATGTGCTGGTGCTCGTGCATACTGCGCGGCATGCGGGAGGATTCGGCATCCACGTTGCAGATATATTCCAATTGGGGCCAGTGCCCTCGTTGGAAGGCGGAGTGGAAGTGATTGTCCATGAAATATTGCAGCATATATCTTCAACCCCCTTGTTTGTGATGGTAACTATTATTATTTTATACTGAATGGATGGAATTTGTCAGCTTTTTTTTCTTTTTGGGTTAGTCAATGACAAGATTTTATAGTATTAAGGGGGAAATGTTGGCGCAAAACAGATAAACAAGCGGTAAAACGATGCAAATATGCCAAAATACCGCAGAATCAATGGACACGCCGGTGCTATAATAAAGATAAAGTTAATCAAGAAGAACAAATGAGGTAATCAGAAGTTCTTCAAATAATTGAGCGAAAGGCGGAGAGAGTAATGATTAAAGTAGGTATTATTGGTGCAGGCCGTATCGGACATGTCCATGGGGAAAGCATTTCAAAATTTGTGAAACATGCAGAAATCAAGACGATTGCTGACCCGTTTATGAATGAAAAGACAGAAGCATGGGCCAAGTCCCTGGGTGTCGAAAAGACGACGAAGGATTACCATGAAATCCTCAACGATCCCGAAATCGAAGCCGTGCTGATTTGCGCATCCACGGACCAGCATTCACCCCTTTCCATTGAAGCTTTGCGGGCCGGCAAGCATGTATTTTGTGAAAAGCCCATTGACCATGATGTGGAAAAAATCAAGGAAGTTCTGGCCGTTGTAAAAGAAACCGGTAAAAAATATCAGGTAGGCTTCAATCGCCGCTTTGACCACAATTTCCAAGCGGTGCGCCAGGCCGTCAAAGATGGCCGGGTGGGCAAACAGCAGATTATCAAGATTACCTCCCGTGACCCAGAGCCGCCTTCCATTGATTACGTAAAGGTATCGGGCGGAATTTTCCTGGATATGACCATTCATGATTTTGATATGGTGCGTTACTTATCTGGAGCTGAGGTCGAGGAGGTCTATGCGGCTGGTTCGGTTACGGTAGACCCGGAAATCGGCAAGGCTGGTGATATTGATACGGCGGTTATTACCTTAAAGCTGGATAATGGTGCTACGGCTGTTATCGACAACTGCCGTGCGGCCTGCTATGGTTATGACCAGCGGGCGGAGGTCTTTGGTGATCAGGGCTGCATTGCCATCAGCAACGATTCGGATTCCAATGCGGTATTCAGCGGCAAAGATGGCGTGGTAGCCGAAAAGCCGATGTTCTTCTTCCTGGAGCGCTATATGATGGCCTATGCGAAAGAAGTGGACAGCTTCGTAGAGGCTATTGTCAATGATACGGAGACGGAGGTAAATGCCAAAGATGGTCTGGAACCCGTGCTGATTGGCCTTGCAGCCAAGAAATCCGTGGCAGAACACCGCCCGGTACGCATTGAGGAAATCCGCAGCCAGTATGGCCTTTGATTTGGGAAGAAAGGAAGTATGCAGCATGGCAACGATTAAACTGGGCATTGCACCTATTGCTTGGACGAATGATGATATGCCGGATTTAGGTAAGGAAAATACCTTTGAGCAGTGCGTCAGTGAGATGGCACTGGCCGGTTTTACCGGCTGCGAAGTTGGGGGCAGATACCCGAGAGATACAGCCGTACTGAAAAAGGCCTTATCCCTGCGAGGCATGGAGATTGCCAGTGCCTGGTTTAGCTCCTTCCTGCTGACCCAGCCCTATGAGCAGGTGGAAAAAGACTTTATCGCCCATTGTACCTTCTTAAAAACCATGGGAGCTAAATTCTGCAACGTAGCGGAGCAGGGCAACAGTGTCCAGGGAAAACTGGATGTACCTGTCTTTGACGGCAAGCCGGAAAATACCGCAGAGCAGTGGAAGCTCTTGACGGAAGGCTTGGACAAGCTGGGGAAAGTAGCCAAGGACATGGGGATGACGATGACCTATCATCACCACATGGGGACTGGCGTTCAGACCGAGGCCGAAATTGACCGCTTGATGGAAAACACCAATCCGGATTATGTTTGGCTTCTCTATGATACCGGGCATTTGGTCTGCTCCGGCGAGGACTATCTGGGAATCCTGAAGAAATATATGTCCCGTATCCGTCACATTCATCTAAAGGATGTGCGGCTAGATGTGCGCCAGCGGGTGATTGATGAGAAGATGAGCTTCTTGGATGGTGTACGTGCTGGCATGTTTACGGTTCCCGGGGATGGGGACGTGGATTTTGAACCAATTTTCGACTATGTGAATAAGAGCGATTTTGATGGCTGGTACATCGTCGAAGCAGAGCAGGATCCGGCCAAAGCCAATCCGTTGGAATATGCCCAGAAAGCCCGCAAATATATCCGCGAGAAAGCTGGACTGTAATCTTTTGTGAATGTGTGGAAACACCCCCTATAGTGAAAACAGCCTCAAGGCAATGCCTTGGGGCTGTTTTGCTGAAGCGTATTTTGTTTATTATTTTACCAGAGACCCTGGATATTTGAGGGTGGCGAAATAGTCGTCAATGGTCTGGGCGCGGCGGATGAGTTCGACGCTGCCATCTTCCCGTAGCAGCAGTTCGGCACACCAGAGTTTGCCGTTGTAGTTGAAGCCCATGGCGCTGCCGTGAGCACCGGTGTCGTGGATAATGACCAAATCGCCGATGTCGATTTTCGGAAGTTTCCGGTCGATGGCGAATTTATCGTTGTTTTCACAGAGGGAACCGGTGATGTCGTAGAGGTGATTGCAGGGCTCGTTTTCTTTGCCGGCAATTGTGATGTGATGGTAGGCACCGTAGAGAGCTGGGCGCATGAGGTTGGCCATGCAGGAGTCGAGACCGATGTAATCCTTGTAGGTCTTTTTCTCGTGAAGAACCGTGGAGACAAGCCAGCCGGCAGGACCGGTCATGGCGCGGCCGCTTTCGGTCATGATACCGGTTTTGGTAAGGCCGGCGGGAACCATCATTTCGTTGTAGAGCTTATGGATGCCCTCGCCGATTTCCATGAGATTCAGTGGTTCCTGCTCAGGCAGGTATGGGATTCCAAAGCCGCCCCCCAGATTGACAAATTCCACTTCGATATCCAGCTTTTCTTTGAGTTCGACGGCCAGGGTAAACATCAGTTTTGCCGTAAACAGGAAGGCTTCGGTGCGGCGTTCATTGGACGCAACCATGGTGTGAAGGCCGAAGCGCTTGATGCCTTTTTCTTTGGCAATCTTGTAGGCTTCAAAGAGCTGTTCACGGGTCAGGCCGTACTTGGCCTCTGTCGGTTTGCCGATGATGTCATTGCCCTCAATGAGGTCGCCAGGATTGTAGCGGAAGCAGATGATGTTTGGCAGACCGGCATTCTTCTCCAGATATTCGATATGGGAGATGTCATCCAGGTTGATGATGGCACCCAGTTCAATTGCCTTTTGGAATTCATCGGCCGGGGTGTCGTTGGAGGTCAAGAGAATTTCCTCCCCCTTGACGCCGGCGATATCGGAGAGCAAAAGCTCCGCCAGGCTGCTGCAGTCGGTGCCAGCCCCTTCTTCATGCAGGAGCTGTACAATGCGCGGATTCGGCAGTGCTTTGACGGCGAACTGTTCGCGGAAGGAGGGCGCCCAGGCAAAGGCTTTTTGCAGCGCGCGGATATTTTCGCGGATAGCGTGCTCGTCGTAGATATGGAATGGCGTTGGATATTTTTTGACAATTTCCTGGAGTTGTTCTTTATTCAGTGGAAAAGATTTTTTTGCCATGTCGGTATTCCTCCTGCCGTTTATAGAGAATAATTATTAACTGTAAAATTGTAAATAAATTATAACAAGACAGTATAATAAAGTCAATATTTATAAAAAAATAGTATACTCATTGCTTGCTGGCCTAGCTATCATCAGATTTTCATCTCGATGTAATTGTTCTGTAAAAAGCGGCTACTACAATAAGGTTGCTTTGACGTGACAAAGCACAGCGATAGGGAGGGACGATATAGTATGAGAAAGAAAAGCAGTATAGTTTTATTGGCCATGTTATGTTTGTGCGTCATATTATCGGGATGTGCCGGTGTGGTGACTTTAGATGGAATGGGAAAAACATCCTTGGAAGATACCACTTTGACCGGGCAGTATTCGACGATGCAGCTTAAGTTTCCTAAGGTAAAGGAAAACGACCAGGCGAACATATTGAATGCCAATAATATGGAGACAAAATCGTGGTCAGGTAAGGCCGGAGATACGAAAATCACGGTAGAAACCAGCCATTATGACCCGTCGAAGAATTATTGGATAAATTTTGACAGCGAAGTAAAAGCTGCGGTGAGAGCATTTGAATGTATGCATTTTAATGTTGAAAATTTGACCAACGAACAGGCAACGCTGGATGGCCGGATTGCCAGAAAGATTGATTTTGATTATAGCGAGGGATCGGAAAAATATCATTGTACGCTTTATATTACCATGGTCGAGAACAAGGAGCTTTGGGCGATTGCCTTTAACACCAAACAGGGCAAAGAACAGCCGCAGGAAGTGCTGGAAAGCTTGAAAATCGAGGCTTTACCAAAGACAGGTGTCGATCCGCAGAAAATAGCGGAAAATGCGCCCCAGGCAGCCATTGAGGGGCTCACCTTTGAGGAAGATGATTTACGTTTTAAGTATCTGTGCTTAAAATTGAAGAACACGGATCCCAAGCGGACCATTGATAGCTTCCGGGTAAATCTTTACAAGTACGATAAAAACGGTCAGCTCGTACCGGAGCACCGGGAGTATTCCAGTAAAGCCAGTGAGCTATGTGAATACAAACAGAATATCCTGCCGGGGCAGTATACCGATGACCAGAAAGGATGGCGGGTAAGCCCCAAGGCGGATATTGGCAAATATGAAGTAGAACTTGAGTCCATTACCTATACCGATGGTTCTGAATGGAAGGCTGTGGAGGGCCAGCAAATCCGGACGTCGGTATCCATATAAAATCTGTTGGAGAAACGCCGTTGGGCGGTCTGTTTATGAGACTGCGTAGCGGCGTTTTTGTCCGTGGGCCCTTTGGTTCTTTTCATCGGCAGGTATAAATGATACAATGGGGCTATATATATAGGGAAGAAATAACCGTTATGAGGAGGATGAAGATGCGCCGAATCCTGAGCTTTTTGAAATTGTTTCGCTATGATTTGATTGTACTGTTGACTGCGCTGCGTCATCGGGATACGCCGCGGCGTATCAAGGGGCTGTTGGCCCTGGCGGTTGTTTATTTGGTGAGTCCAGTCGATATCATTCCCGATGCGGTGCCTATGGCGGGAATCTTAGACGATATGGTTATCGTTCCCACGGCGATATGCGGCCTTACGAATATGCTGCCCTACCATGTGCGGCGGGAGGCCGAGATGAAGGCGGAGCGCATTGCCCGCTATATGCCGCTGTTGCTAATTGGAGCTTCGTTGTTTATTTTGTTGTGGGTAGGCTTGTTCGTGTATGGAGCCTACTGCTTGTTTGCTTATATCCTGGGATAGTGGTTTAGAAGAGGAGACTGTTACATTGCGTTTATATATTGCCGAGAAACCGAGTGTTGGGCGTGAACTGGCAAAGTGCCTGGCTGGCCCGGTGATTCGTCATGATGGTTATCTGGAGACTGGGGAGGGGATTGTGACCTGGCTGTTTGGGCATATCCTTCGCCAGGCAGAACCGGATGAATACGATCCGCGTTTTAAACGCTGGCGCGCTGAAGATTTGCCGATAATCCCGGAGAAGTGGAAATTATTCGTGGCAAACGATTGCGAAAAGCAGTTTGCCATTGTCAAATCGCTGATAGAAAAGGCCGATGAAATCGTTCATGGCGGTGACCCGGACCGTGAGGGTCAGCTGCTCGTGGATGAGGTGCTCGATTATATCGGCACCACCAAACCAGTAAAACGAATCCTTTTAAATGCGCTTGATGAGAAGAGCATCAAAAAGGCCAACAGCAGCTTGCGGGAAAATAAGGAGTTCGTCAACCTGAAAAAATCGGCCTTGGCCAGAGCACGGGCTGACTGGCTGATTGGCATGAATCTTTCCCGGGCGTATACGTTAGCTGCCCGGCGGGCTGGCCACGATAAGCTGGTACTTCCCATCGGACGGGTCAAGACGCCTACCCTGTCGCTGGTGGTGCGCCGGGAACGAGAGATTGAAAATTTTAAGCCGGTGGACTACTATACCATCAAGGGTACCTTTACCCATGAAAATGGAAGTTTTCAAGCCCAGTGGAAACCAAAGGACACAATGGCTGGCCTGGACAGTGAAAATCGGCTGGTGGACAAGCAAATTGCTGAGGAGAAATTGGCAGAATTTGGCCAATCTCCGCTTGATGGCGTGATATCGGCCTATCAGAAGACCAAGAAACAGGAGCCTCAGCCGTTGCCCTTTTCCCTATCGACGCTGCAGGTGCTGGCAGGCAAGATGTATGGTTATGCGCCGCAATTGGTGCTAGATACAGCCCAGAAGCTTTACGAGAAAAAACTTACGACTTATCCCCGCTCGGATTGTGAGTATCTGCCGACCAATCAGTTTGGCGATGCGGGGGTAATCCTTCGTAACTTGGCGGAAGCTGGTGATGCTGAGGTGGCAGAGTGGGCGCCGAAGGCCAATGCGAAGACAAAGAGCCGGGCATGGAATGACAAAAAGATTTCGGCCCATCATGCCATCATCCCGACAACGGTGAAGGCCAACGTCCTGACGATGACGGAGGAGGAGCGGAATCTATACCATCTGATTGCCCGGGGGTATATCGCCCAGTTCTACCCCGTTCATGTTTATGACCAGACGAAGGTGGAGGTCACCTATAAAGAGGAGCTCTTTACGGCCAGCGGCCGCACGGAGCGTGATTTAGGCTGGAAAATCATGTACCAGTCCAAGCGGAAAAAGGTGGAAGAAGAGGACGACAACAAGGAAGAGGACGAAGAGAGCAAGACACTGCCGGCGATGAAGAAAAAGGATGGCGTGACCTGGTCTGCCGGGGATATTACCCAGCGGGCCACGAAACCACCGGTGCGGTTCACCCCCTCCACGTTGCTGGCCGGCATGAAGGAAATCCATAAATACGTCAAAAATCCGGAAGCCAAGAAACAATTGAAAGATGTTTACGGCATCGGCACTGAGGCTACTCGTGCGACGATTATCGATGACCTCATCAAGCGCAAGTTTATGACGGCCAAGGGCAAGAAAAAATATCTCAGCCCCACACCGGCGGCTTATTTGCTGGTGGATGCCCTGCCCGATGAAATGACCTATCCGGATTCTACGGCCATTTGGGAGGATAAACTGCATTCCATGTCAGAGGGAGACGGTTCCCTAGAGGAGTTCCTGCAGGGACAGATTGAATTTACCACCCGTCTATGTGAAAAGGCGGGGGCCGTGAAGATGGAAGTCACCGGGGAAAATGTTTGTCCGGCCTGCCATCAAGGCGTCCTTATGCAGCGTAAGGGGAAAAATGGCATTTTTTGGGGCTGTTCCAATTATCCCAAATGCCGTATGACCTGTAACGATAAAGCAGGCAAACCCGATATGGAAGATGCGAAGCTGCGTCTTAACCGCAGCCCGCGGCGCATGGCCCCGGCGACGATTTCGGCGTCGGCGCTGGCACGCCAGGAAAGTGCGGTGGGAAATAATTCGTCAGTCCCCTTTAAAAGGAAATATGAATCTCAGTCCGTGGTGTCGTACGCGGCGCAGGAATACTCGGCCCCGTCCCGCCAGGACATGGATGAACTCAACAGCCTTTTTTCGCCGGTGGATTATGAAGCGCAGCTGGCGGCAGATATGCAGAGCTATACGGCTGCCAAGCCCCGGAAAAGCGGCTGGCAGGACTGGAATCATAAGCCGAAATACTCGGCAAGTCCCATGGAACATATGAAGGAAAATGAAGGAAAGGGAAGCAAACAGGCGGATAAGGACAAATATCTCTGCCCGCGCTGCCGAGAGGGGCATCTCAGACAGATTCGCGGCAAGAACGGCGTCTTTTGGGGTTGCAGCAACTATCCGCGCTGTACGGCGACTTTTGATGACAGCCATGATAAACCGTTGCTGTCGTAATGGATAAGGAGAGAATATGACAACTTTTGCGGATTTAGGAATAACGGAAGCGCTTTGTGAAGCATTGACAAAACAGGGCCTTAATAAACCGACGGAGATACAAGAAAAGACCATCGGCAAAGTGCTGGCTGGCCAGAACCTGGTGGGGCAGGCTCCGACGGGAACGGGCAAGACGCTGGCCTATCTGTTGCCGGCCATGCAGCAGATAGATCCGGAGATTCGTCAGGCACAGGTGCTGATTCTGGCACCGACTTACGAGCTGGCCATGCAGATTGCCAATGTAGCCCGAGAGCTTAGCCAGCAGGCCGGCCTTGGCGTCAAGGTACAGGGAATCATCGGCGGGGCGAATATCGCCCGCCAGATGGATAAGCTCAAGGAAAAACCACAGCTTATTGTCGGTTCGGCCGGCCGGATTATCGAACTTTCCCGGAAAGGGAAGCTCAAGCTGCAGCAGGTAAAATTGTTGGTGCTCGATGAGTTCGACCGCCTGCTGGATGACCAGAACCTTGACAACACCGTGGAGATGGTAAAACTTTTGCCCAAGGACCGTCAGGTTATCTTATTTTCGGCAACGGCCCCCAAAAAGGCAATGGAGCGGGCTGATTTCCTGGAAAGCCCCGAGCATGTTATCGTTAAGGAAGATGCAGCGGTTATGGAGGCAAGGGAAAATTACTATCTCATGACTCCGTTTCGTGATAAAATAGAAAATGTCCGCAAGCTTACGCGGAATCTTGGGGTTAAGCGCGGTCTGGTCTTCATCAATCGCGTATTTGATGCGGAAAAGACGCTGGCTCATTTGCAGTACGATGGCATTCGGGCTGCTTCCCTGCTGGGCCATCAGAATAAACAAGCTCGCCAGAAGGCAATCGCCGACCTAAAAAAAGGAAAAATCCAGCTGCTGCTTTCGACGGATTTGGCCGCTCGTGGTTTGGACATTGAAGGCGTTGACTATGTGTTTAATCTGGATCTGCCTGAGAGCGCCCAGGTCTATCAGCATCGTGCCGGCCGCACGGCCCGTGCGGGGGCAAAGGGGACCGTCGTTACGCTGGCGGATATCAAAGAGGCTTATAAATTAGAGCAGCTGGAAAAACGGCTGGGGATTTCCTTTAAGCCAATCAAGAAGGCCAAGGGGCAGACAAAGCCCCAGGTGGAGAAGAAAAAGAAGAATCGCCCCTATAAGGCGTATAAGAAAAAGGCCACGGGCAAGAAGCCTGGCGTGAACTAATCAGGAGGGAACGATACCTTGGATATTGTGCCGATACTATTACAATTAGTACTGGTTGCTTTTCTCATCTTTATGAATGGATTTTTTGTGGCGGCGGAGTTCGCATGCGTGAAAATCCGTCCGTCCAGATTGGAGACGCTGATTCAGGAGGGAAGCAAACGGGCGGTTTACGCCAAGCGCTTGACGGACCATCTGGATGCATCCCTTTCGGTTACCCAGCTGGGAATTACGCTGGCGTCCCTGGGATTAGGCTGGGTCGGTGAGCCGGCGGTGGCCACGATAATCCTGCCGGTTACAAGGCTCTTGGGAATGGACGAGAGCATTGGCCATACGATTTCCCTGGTGCTGGCCTTTTCTATCATCACGGCTGGTCACATCATCATGGGTGAGCTCACGCCAAAGACCATGGCCATCCAGAGTGTGGAGAAAATCATGCTGGCAGTAGCTCTGCCCATGCTGATTTTTCATAAAATCATGTATCCCTTTGTTTGGCTGCTGAATCACGTGGCCAATTGGGTGACGAAGCAGATGGGCTTTGAGGCGGCCTCGGAGGGGGAAAACGCCCATACGGAAGAAGAAATCCGGCTGCTGATGGAAGAAAGTCATCGCCAGGGCCTTATCGATGACACGGAAGCTGATTTTGTGGATAATGTCTTTGATTTCACGGAGCTTAATGTGCGTGAAATTATGACGCCACGCACGGATATGGTGGTGCTTTACCTCGAAGACAGTTTTGAGGATAATCTAGACATCATCATGGAAGAACAGCTTACCCGTTATCCGATATGCCGGGAAGATAAGGACCATATCATTGGTTTCCTTCATGTTAAGGACCTTATGCGCGTAATGGTGGAAGGGCGCAAGCCGAACCTCCGGAAGCTTTCGCGCAAGGCTTTGGTGGTTCCGGAGAGCATGGATGTCAATGTATTGCTCAAAACGATGCAAAGCAGTCATTCCCAGCTGGCTATTGTGGTGGATGAGTTCGGCGGCACGGCTGGCATGGTGACCATTGAGGATATTGTTGAGGAAATCGTAGGCGATATCCAGGATGAGTTTGACGAGGAGCGGCCCACCGCTGAGAGCCGCGGCGACCGCGTTTATTCGGTGGACGCCAAGATGCTGCTAGAGGAGCTCGAAGATATTCTGGAAGTCCGGATTGAAGATGAGGATGTCGACAGCGTGGGCGGCTGGCTCTATGACCAGATTGGCGGCGAACCGCAGGTCGGTCAGATGGCAGCGGCCGGGGGCAATCTGCTCTTTGTCGAGGAAGTCGATGGGGCCCGCATTACCCGGGTGCTGGTCAAGCTGGCCAATGAGCTAACAGAAGAACATGAGGAAATCGTATAAACAGTATGTCTCTCTCCACTAGGAGAGAGGTATATTTATGTATTGAATGAATTGATTTGTTCTTATTTTGGTTCGTTGTAACAAGTTACATTTCTTGTACTAGGTTTTTATCTTTTGATTGATTATAATAAAAGAGCATGTTGTAAGTTAGGATGTATATTGCATGATAATCACGATTGAAAATTTCACGAAGAGTTATGGGGAAAAACAGCTCTTTGCAGGTGTTAATTTCAGCATGGATGATGGGGACAAGGTCGGTATTGTCGGCGTGAATGGTACGGGAAAATCCACTTTCCTCAAGGCTGTTGCCGGTCTGACTCCGGTGGATGAAGGCTCCGTGGTCACCATGCGCGGCCTGCGGGTGGAGTATCTGGCCCAGGATAAAGTCTTTGAACCGGAAAACACCGTCTTGATGGAAGTATTTCGTGGAATGACGCCTTTAATGCAGGCTTTGCGTGGCTATGAACTGGCTTTGGCGCAGTCTGCACGGAATCCCGAGGACAAGGGCGTCCAGCAGCAAATCATGCAGTACACGGCCAAGATTGATGAGTTGGATGGCTGGCAGCTGGAAAGCACGGCGAAAATGGTACTCAACAAACTGGGCATCACGGATTACACGGCTAAGGCCGGGACTTTATCCGGCGGTCAGCAAAAGCGCCTGGCATTGGCGACGGCGCTGATTCAGCCCTGTGACCTGCTGCTGTTGGATGAGCCGACAAACCATCTCGACAGTGAGACCATTGCCTGGCTGGAGGAATACCTCAAGGGCCGCAAGGGGGCCTTGCTGATGGTAACCCATGACCGCTATTTCCTTGACCATACTTCGACCAAAATCCTGGAGCTGGACAAGGGCAAGGCCTATACTTACAGCGGCAATTATTCCGATTTCCTCGAACAGAAGGCGGCCCGTATTGAACGGGAACAGGCCAGTGAACAGAAGCGCCAAAATTTCCTGCGCAATGAGCTGAAGTGGCTTCGCCGCGGCGCACAGGCGCGTTCGACCAAGCAAAAGGCGCGCATTGAACGCTATGAGGAAGTAAAAAATCAAACGGTGGATTTGGATCGGGGAACGGTGGAAATCGGTTTGGCTGGCAGCCGGCTGGGCCGGACGGTCATTGAACTGGATCACCTTCATTACGAAGTGGATGGACGCACCATCATTAAGGATTTTTCCTACACGCTGCTGCGCAACGACCGGGTGGGAATCCTGGGGCGCAATGGTACCGGCAAATCGACGCTGCTAAATATCCTTTCGGGGCGCCTTCAGCCCACCAGTGGCACGGTTACCATCGGGCAGACGGTCAAGATTGGCTACTTTGCCCAGCGCAACGCGGAAATGGATGAGCGGCTGCGGGCGATTGAATATATCCAGGAAGCAGCCCATCATATCACCCTGGCTGACGGCACGCGGGTGTCGGCATCGCAGCTGATGGAGCGGTTCATGTTCCCCGGCAATCTCCAGTGGACGCCCATTGCCCGCCTGTCTGGCGGCGAAAAGCGCCGTCTTTACCTGCTGCGGATTTTGATGGAGGAACCCAATGTCCTGTTGCTGGATGAGCCGACCAATGATTTGGATCTTGAGACTATGGCGGTGTTGGAGAATTTTATCGATGACTTCCGTGGGGCCATAGTCTTTGTATCCCACGACCGTTTCTTTGTTGACCGGTTGGCGGAAAAAGTTTTCGTTTATGAAGACGATGGCAGTTTGACCATGTATTCCGGCGGCTATTCTTACTATAAGGAAAAAGTTGCGGAACAGGAAGCTTTGGTGGAAGACAAAAAGCCTGAGAATAAAATTCCCGCCGAAGAGAAGGCTGCGTCCCGTGCTCCGCGGACGGAATCGAAACCGAAACTTTCCTTTAAAGAGCAGAAAGAATATGCAGAAATTGAAGGCATTATTGCCAGCAAGGAAGGCGAGCTCAAGGTTGTACAGCTTCAGATGGAGCAGAATGCAGCCAATTATGGCAAGCTGAATGAACTCAGCAAGGAGGAAAGCCGCTTGCAGGCGGAACTGGAACACCTCATGGAGCGCTGGGCATATTTGGAGGAAATTGCTGAAAATCAGCAATGACTATAAATTTAAGAGGTAAAGGAGACAGTAATCATGGCATTCGACAAGAATCAGTTTGACGACATCATCCGGGAGTTTACGGTAAACGGGGAGCAGCTGCATGAAATTGCAGCGGACTTCCGGTATGACTTGGTCAAAGGATTAGAGAACCCCAACGAATCTTCGCTGCGCATGCTCAAATCTTATGTAGGCCTTCCCACCGGGAAAGAAACTGGTGAGTATCTGGCACTGGATTTCGGCGGCACCAATGTACGTGTCCTGCGCATTCGTTTGGAAGGCGAGGGCAAGTTTGAAATCGTCAAGAAAGTGGCAAAACCGCTGCGGGTAGAAGGCGTCTATGATTTTGTCGGTGCTGGTTCTACGGCTGAGCAGATGTTTGATTTCATTGCAGAACTCGTGGATGAGGCTGTGGAAGGCGATCACGAGACGAAATATCTGCTGGGGCATACCTTCTCCTTCCCCTCGGAGCAGACGGACCTTTACAATGCTAAGCTCATCATTTGGACGAAGGAGTTTGCTACGGCAGGCGTTGAGGGCAAAGTGGTCAACGACCTTTTGAAGGAAGCTCTTCATCGCCAGGGAATCGACAATGTCCAGCCGACGGCTGTTATCAACGATACGGTGGCTGTGCTGCTGGCGGCAGCTTATAAGCAGCCGGGAGTTTACATCGGTTCGATTTATGCGACGGGCCACAATACCTGCTATTTGGAGCCCTATGCCAATAGTGCGGATGCCCCAATGATTTTGAACCTGGAATCCGGCGGCTTTATGAAGCTGATTCCGAATCGCTTCGACATTGCCTTTGACAAGGCTTCGGAGAAACCGGGGGAACAGCGTTTGGAAAAAATGGTTTCGGGCCGTTACATGGGCGAATTGTTCGGCATGGCTCTCTCGGAACTGTTGGAGGAGTCGGGCAAGGCTTACGGCTTCACCAGCATTGATATGAGCAATATCATTGTGGATGATAGCGCAGCCCGTGAAAAGGTGGCAGAAATCGTAGCGAAGAAGGCGGGCAAAACGCTGGAGACGGCGGATTGCAAGCTGGTTCAGGAACTGGCAGCGGCATTGGTCATCCGCTCGGCACGATTGGTTACGGCCTCTTATGTTGGTATCATCTGGCAGCTGGCTGGTAAGGACAAGCCCCAGAAACAGCATATTGCCATTGACGGTTCCGTCTATGAAAAGATGCCGTTGGCAAAAGAAAATATCATGCGGGCACTCTCAGAGCTGCTCGGCGAGGATGCTGCTGAAATCGATACGGTTCTTGAAAACGGCGGTTCAGGCCTCGGTGCTGCTATTGCGGCAGCAATGTCCCAGAAGTAAGAGAAAGAGTTTCGGGGACAGGATTTTTACCATCGAAGGAGTTCCCCCATGCAAGCAGAACAATCACTGAATCTCAATCTTTCCCAGCATTTGGCGATGACCGTCAAATTGCAACAGGCTATCCGGATTTTGCAGCTTTCCGCGCAGGATCTTCGGTCGGAGATTGAAAAAGAATATTTGGAAAACCCTGCTTTGGAAATAGACTACGGGGATGCTGTGTCTGCCGAGGGGAATCTGTTGCAGGCGGAAAATATGTCACGCTTGACCGATTACCTGGGTGAGGGCGGCAGTTCTTCGGGCTATTACGGGGAGGATGCTGATCCCGCCTTTGAGGCGGCGGAGTCTGTCTCCTTGACCTTAGAAGAGGAGCTCCTCGATCAGGTGAAATTTGCCTTTCCTCATTCACAAGAACGGGCAATCGCTGTCTTTATCGTCGGTTCGTTAGATAATAATGGTTATTTGACGCTGCCCCTGGCTGAAATAGCCCGGGCAATGGCAGCCGAAACAACAGCGGTAGAAACCGTGCTGCGGCAGGTTCAGGAATTTGAGCCTGCAGGGGTTGCGGCCCGTGACTTGCCAGAATGTCTGCGGATTCAGGCAAAACGGCAGGGCATCTATCAGGGCTTAGTGGCCGCAATTATTGACCGTTACCTGGATGAAGTGGCGGAATCGCAAATCAAAAAGATTGCGGCGGCAGAGCAATGTCGGCCCCAGGATGTTCAGGCAGCAGTGGATATTGTCCGCCAACTGGACCCCAAGCCCGGGGCAGCTTATGGTGGGGAAAAGGCATCCTTTATCACACCGGACGTACTGGTTCAGGAGGTAGATGGAGTCTACCGGATTACGCTTAACGATAATTACATCCCCCAGCTTAGAATCTCGGCAGCTTATCAGCATGCCGAGTCCTTCGATGCGGAAACTAGGAAATATATCACCCAGCGGCTCAATGCAGCCGCTTGGCTGATTAACAGTATTGAACAGCGGCGCACGACTATCCGTCAAGTGGTGGAGGAAATCCTCAACCGTCAGCCGGATTTCCTAACCCAGGGAATGAAGGGGCTGCACCCCATGACGATGAAGGATGTCGCCGATGCAATCGGTGTTCATGAGTCTACGGTAAGCCGGGCAGTGGCGAATAAATATGCCCAATTTCCCCAAGGGATTGTGGCACTGCGGAAATTCTTTACCGCGAACCTAGCCAAAAATGGCAGTGAGGAGGATTTTGCCGCGGTACAGGCCAAGGAGGCAATTACGGAGCTGATAAAAGGCGAGGATCCTCACAAGCCCCTTAGTGACCAGAAACTCTGTGAACTATTAAAGGAACGCAAAATGGATATTTCCCGCCGTACGGTTATGAAATATCGCGAACAGCTGGGGTATCCCTCATCGGTAAAACGAAAACGATATTAAAATAGATGAATATCTGCTTACAGGCTATGAGTTCCTGCTGACCCTTTTGGGTTAGCAGGAATTTTTGCAAGTTGCAGTTTGTAGGTTAGTTGGGTTCGGATTCGAAGCAACTCGCCGGCGGCGGGGGACACAGTACCAACGCTTCACCGGTGACAACCCGCTACAAGAAATTTTTGCCTTTTAATTAAGAGTTGGAAAACAGTTAA
>FNCM01000018.1 GCA_900100835.1 Selenomonas sp. WCT3
TCTTAATTAAAAGGCAAAAATTTCTTGTAGCGGGTTGTCACCGGTGAAGCGTTGGTACTGTGTCCCTCGCCGCCGGCGAGTTGCTTCGAACACGAACGCACTAACCTGCAAATTGCAATTTGTAAAAAATGTGTTGATAATTTAGCAGAAGCCCCCATAAGTCAGATGAATCAATCTAACTTATGGGGGCTTCTGTATTTTATGCCAATGCAAAGGGATTTTTCTCAGTCCCTTTTATGGTAAGATTTTATACCCTATTGTGTTTTAGAAGCGCCGGCTCCACTGCGGCTGGGAGCCGTCTGTTCAGGAGCAGCTGGGGTGTTGCTTTCCGGTTTACTGCTGGACTCGCGGCGGGAATTGTTCGATTCATTGCGTTCGCCGGCTTCATTGCTGCGGAGTTCGCTGCGGCGGTTTGGCTTGGAAGAGGTATTGCTCTTGGTGTTGCCAATGGATTTGTCGCTGGCAGGAACTTCCCTAGCCGTGGACGGAATCGAGCGTTCGTATTCTTTGATGTCGTTTTCCATGCGGGAACGGACCTTGGCACTCATGTTGACACCGAGGGTCTCAGCCACGGTGGTGCGAATCTTGCTGAGGTCCGGAATCCAGTAGCTTACGCCGTCAATGTAGAGCGGGCGGCCCGGAACCATATCGGTTTTGAGGCCATTGCTCTTGGATTCCTTAAGGGTGCCGGCCAGCTCGAGCAACTGGCGGAAGGAAAGGTCGGTCTTAATGGAGCCCATGACTTCCCGGATGATGCTTGGAAGTTTGGGAATGACTGCCGGGGAGACCATCTTGTCGATGCAGGCCTTGATGAAGTCCTGCTGGCGGCGGATTCGTCCCAAATCGCCTTCTTCATCGCGGTAGCGCACGTAGGTGATGGCCTTGGCGCCATCCATGTGCTGCATGCCCGGCTGGAAGTCGATGAGCAGACCGCCATCATCGTCATAGGGGTCCTCGTAATGCATGCGTTTGGGTACATCGATATCAATGCCACCCAGGGCATCGATGATTTTAGCAAAGGATTTCGTGTTGATGATGACATAGTGTTCGATGTTAACACCCAGCAGATTCTCGACGGTATCCTGGGTGAGTTTTTCGTGGCCGTAAGCATAGGCTGCGTTGACCTTGTCGAAGCCGTGTCCCTTGATTTTGACGCGGGTGTCCCGGGGAACCGACAGCAGGGAAGCCTGTTTCTGCTTGGGGTCCACAGCGGCAATCATCAGGGTGTCGCTGCGGCCTACGTCGCCGTCGCGTTCATCGACGCCCATAATCATGACCGTGGTCTTATCCTTGGCGGTTAACAGACCGTCGTCAACGGCTTCTTCAATGGGTTTATCCAGCAGGCTGCTATTGGCAAACAGCGCTCCGCCGATTGCCGCGGCAGCGAAACAAAAAAACAGAAGAACCCATGGCCAGATGCGGCGCTTCTTCTGTGACCTGCGCGGGGGATATTTGGAATTCTGCAAAAATCATACCTTCTTTTCTTTTAGTCCCATCTATTCATTAACGTAAGAAATATGCGTACATTAGCTATTATAATGAGATATTCCGCAATGTGCAATTATATTTTTCCTATCGCATATATATCCATGAGTTTATAGGAACTATATGAAAAAAAGAAGGAAAGTTTATCAACCAAGGGAAAATTGGGGCTATAAGTAGGGATTTTGTAAACCCTGTTTTGCGAGCTGACTTATCCACATGAATAACAACCGGATATTCAGGGGAAAAGCACAAAATATGGAAATTCGGTGGAAAAGAGACCAAATATATGGGGTTATCCACGGATTTATCCACATTATCCACAAGAAGAGCCAATAGGATTAGCCACAATATACACATGATGGCTATATATTATAGAAGGAAAGTGAATTTTGAAGCCGGTGCCTGCTGGCGTTATCCACAGGTGTGGATTGTTTTGTGGATAACGAAAGATTGTTTGCTTTTCCTGGGAGAGGAGGATTCTGCTAAGCCGACGGCGAAATTATTCATACTATATCAAATTAAAGAAAGGAGATGAGCAGTTTGGTATCCGACGGAGAATTATTCTTCCGCTTGGTACTGGCTTGTGTGCTCGGTGGTGTTATTGGCTACGAGCGGCAGTCACGACGCAAATCAGCAGGTCTGAGGACCAATATGCTGGTATGTCTCGGTTCCTGTCTGGTCATGGTCCTTTCCCAGGCTCTTTACCGGGAGGTAGAGGGGCTGACCAATGCTGACCCGGCCCGGTTGGCGGCCCAGGTAGTCAGCGGCATCGGTTTTTTGGGGGCTGGTGCCATCATGAAGGAAGGCCTGACCGTTACGGGACTTACCACTGCGGCCTGTCTGTGGGTCGTGGCTGGGGTAGGTCTGGCCGTGGGAGCTGGTTTTTACTCCGGGGCCCTTATTGCCACCGCTTTGGTTTTTGTGACTTTGGGAAGTCTGTCGCGGCTGGATGAATGGGTGGACCATGAGAAGAATTTTGTCTTATCCATTCACACCGTGGATAAGCCTGGTCAAGTCATGAAAATAAGTTCCTGCCTGGAGGATCTGCAGCTGCGGATTCGCGGGATCAAGCTGAAGGCCGATGAAGATGAGGTGGATTTGAGCGGCGAAAGGCTGCTCTACATCAATCTGGAGATTTACAACAAGCAAGGGGTCAAGGGGGTTATCATCGTCGACGCAGTGCGGCAGATTGATGGGGTACACAGTGTGGATATTTCCTGATTCTGTGGGCTTGGTATGTCTGCAGGACGGGGTTCATTTTAGCAAAAGGAGAGATTGTTTATGTTAAACGAAGAAATCGTAGATGCCATGGTTCGTGCTGCCATGAAGGCAATGGACAACGCCTATGCACCCTATAGTGGACATTCGGTGGGGGCATGCGTACTGGCGGCTGATGGTACGCTTTATACTGGCGTAAACATCGAAAATGCCATTGGGCGCTTGTCTGTAGCTGCTGCTGAGGTGGCTATGTACCGGGCGGTAGCCGATGGCAAGCGCGAGTTTGACGGGGTGCTGGTCATTTCGGATTTTGAGCGTCCTTTTGTGCCCAATGGTGCTGTGCTGCAGCTCCTGGCTGAGTTTGAAGTCCCGGAAGTTGTCATGGCGAATATGGAGGGCAAGATTGAGCAGGCTGAGCTTAAGACCCTGCTGCCCTATGCCCGGGAACCCATCGAAAATGCCGCCCATAGGGATTAAGCTTTTGGTCCATTCTTTCGATAGTATAGGTAAGAGAAAGGATGGTGCGTGATGGGCGTGAATAACAGTATGGATGTTTTGGCGTCCTTGCAGGCGCTGGCGGCAAAGAAGAGCAATGCTTCGGGCAGCAGGGCTGCCAAAGAGGGGCAGGCATCCTTTGCGGATGTCTGGAACCAGGTCAAAAAGGAGCAGCAGGAGTGGAAGGAGACCTTGGATGCGGTGGATTTGGCCCAGTATAAGCTATCCTTGGCGGACAGCTTTTGGTCAGACCGTACAAAGGCTAACCAATACCTTCGGAACTATGTCCAGCGCCAGCAGCGGAGTATCAATCAGCAGAACCTGACGGAAATCACGAAGAATATTGCCTGGCTGAACCAGCTCAATATGAGCGGTGTGTTAAATGGCAATATCGATTCGGAGGCAGCTTCGGCGGCCGGTAAAACGATACAGACGGCTTTGCAGGGCTTGATTTTACAGAATATCAAGAATACCAGTACTATGTATTTATTTGGTGGTTTCTAAACACAAAAATGGGGCTGTGAAATTACAGTTTGTAGGTTACACGAATCTCATTCGAAGCAACTCTTCGCCGCCGCTAGGGGCAGTGCCAACACTACGCGGGAGATGTTTTTCTAAACGAAATTTTTATCTTTAATTAAGCATCGAAAAAGTTGCAAAACGCGCTTCGCTTGAACGGTAGCAATTTTTCGACGAACGGTGAGGATAAAAATTTCGTTCTTCACGAAAAACATCAAACGCTTCGTTTATGGCACTGCCCCTAGCGGCGGCTGACTTTTGGAACTAAAAGCCTTCCCCAGAGGGGAAGGCAGTTTTGTGACGTCTCTAACCTAGGCGGCGGGGGCCCCAGTACCATAAGCGTAGCCTTGACGTTCCGCGTGAAGCAAGAAATTTTTGCCTGCGTTCTCGTTGGAAAAGCAGTTTCGTCCAAGCGAAGCGCGTTTAACTGTTTTCCAACTCTTAATTAAAAGGCAAAAATTTCTTGTAGCGGGTTGTCACCGGTGGAGCGTTGGTACTGGGGCCCCCGCCGCCGGCGACTTACCTCGAATACGAATTGGGTAATACTCCCCTACAAACTGTAATTGGTAAAAAGTGCGTGGATAAATTAATAGAAGCCTCCATAAGGTCGATGAATCAACCTTATGGAGGCTTCTATATTTTATGTCAATATAAAGGGTTTATTAGTCTTTGATTGGTTTTTTGAGTACGGAGAGTACTGCACAGCCAACGATAGCACCGACGAGGATTGCGACTAGGTACATGACCGGGTTGCCAATGGTCGGAACGACGAAGATACCGCCGTGCGGAGCACGCAGCGTGCAGTCAAAGGCCATGGTCAGGGCACCAGCCGTAGCGGAACCGAGAACCATAGACGGGATGACGCGCAGCGGGTCACCAGCAGCAAACGGGATAGCACCCTCCGTGATGAAGGAGAGACCCATGACGTAGTTCGTTACACCAGCTTTGCGCTCGCTTTCGGTGAAGCGGTTCTTAAAGAAGGTCGTGCAGAGGGCGATAGCGAGCGGCGGAACCATACCACCAGCCATGACAGCAGCCATGACGTGGAATTCGCCAGAAGCCAGCAGGCCCGTACCCGTTACATAAGCAGCCTTGTTGATTGGGCCGCCCATATCGACAGCCATCATGCCGCCCATGATGATACCGAGCAGGATGCGGGCATTCGGGTCCATGTTCTTGAGCGTTTCAACCATCCAAGTGTTCAGAGCGCCGACCGGCGGAGCGATGACGAACATGCTGATGACACCGATGATCAGGATACCGAAGAACGGATAGAGCAGGACCGGCTTGATGCCGTCCAGGGATTCCGGCAGGCAGCTGAAGGCCTTCTTGAGGAAGTTAACTGCATAACCGCCAACGAAACCAGCGACGAGAGCGCCGAGGAAGCCGGAACCCGTCGTGCCAGCCAGCGCACCGCCGACGAAACCGACGGCCAGACCCGGGCGATCCGCAATGGACATGGAGATAAAGCCGGCGAGAACTGGCAGCATGAAGCCAAAGGCAGCGCCACCGATATCTTTGAAGAATTTAGCAACCGGCGTGTTGGAACCGAAGTTTTTCGGGTCGATGGAATAGTCATCGAGCAGGAAGGCCAGGGCAATCAGGATACCACCGCCAACGACGAACGGCAGCATGTGGCTGACACCGTTCATGAGGTGCTTGTAAATCTGACGGCCGAGGCTCTCGCCTTCGACATCAGCAGCGCCTTCGGCTGCATCGGAGCCGTTTGCCTGGTATACCGGAGCATTGCCCGAAAGAGCGCGGTCGAGGAGCTCGTCCGCTTTGTTGATGCCGTCTGCAACCTTCGTGATGACGACGCGTTTGCCAGCGAAGCGGGCCATAGCGACGTTCTTATCGGCAGCGACGATGATGCCGTCAGCAGCAGCGATTTCCTCATCCGTCAGGATGTTCTTCGCACCGCCAGAGCCGTTAGTCTCGACTTTGATGCTGATGCCGCGTTTCTTGGCATGCTGCTCAAGGCTTTCGGCAGCCATGAAGGTATGAGCAATACCCGTCGGGCAAGCCGTAACGGCGAGAACCTGGATGTGGTCGGATACCGGAGCTGCCTCTTCTTCCTCAGCAGCAGCCGGAGCAACGAATTTGCCGTCTTCTTTGTCGTCGACGAGTTTGAGGAATTCGTCCTTCGTCTTAGCGGCAATCAGGGCCTCTTTGAAATCCGGGTCCATGATCATCGTAGCGAGCTTCGACAGGATGGCAAGGTGCTCATCGTTAGCCGAATCCGGTGCAGCGATCATGAAGAACAGGCGGCTCGGGTTGCCGTCCATGGACTCAAAGTCCATGCCAGCCGGAACCGTCATAGCAGCAAGGCCGGCTGCTTTAACACCAGCACTCTTTGCATGCGGCGTGGCAATGCCATCACCAAGACCGGTAGTACCCGAAGCCTCACGGGTAAATACATCTTTCGTGTACTGTTCCTTGTCGGAAAGGTTGCCGCCGGCCTCCATGAGGTCAGCCAGCTGATTGATTGCAGCAGCTTTGTCAGCCGGAGCTGCACCCAAAAGGATGCTGTCGCTCTTGAGCAAATCAGTAATGCGCATTATATTCTCTCCTTTGTATAAAGTATTTATGATAACTATGATTACGCGATGGTTTTGAGAAGTGCTTCAACCTCTGGGCGCGTAGCGAGATTTTCACTGAACGCGGATGCAGAACCGGTGGCAACACCCATGTGGAATGCCTTTTCGAAGTCGCCTTCGGATTCCATGTAGCCCGTGATGAAACCAGCTACCATGGAGTCGCCAGCGCCGACGGAGTTGATGAGCTTGCCTTTCGGAGCCGGGCACTTGTAGGACTTGCCTTCTGCCGTCAGCAGGATAGCACCGTCGCCGGCCATGGAAATCAGTACGTTCTGCGCACCTTTTTCCTGCAGTTTCTTGGCGTAGGTGATAATCTCTTCATCCGTCGTGAGTTTCACGCCGAACATGTCACCGAGCTCGTGGTTGTTCGGTTTGATGAGGAACGGATGATACTGCAGGACGTTTAAGAGCAGGTTCTTCTCGGCATCGACGACGATGCGGATGCCCTTGCCGTCAAGGCGGGCCATGATTTTCTGATAAATGTCATCCGGCAGCGTCTTGGGAATCGAGCCAGCCAGTACCAGCGTGTCGCCCTCCTGCAGTTTGTCGAGCTGGGCGAACAGTTCTTCGCGTTTTGCTTCGCTGATATCCGGTCCCTGACCGTTGATTTCGGTCTCGCAGTCTGCTTTGGCCTTGACGTTGATGCGCGAGAAGCCCTTCTCGAGCTGAACGAAGTCGCTCTTTACGCCGAAGCCCTTGAGCTGATCCTTGATTTCCTCACCCGTGAAACCGGCGAGAAAGCCCAGGGCCGTGCTCTCGTGACCGAGGTTCTTGAGCACGATGGATACGTTGATGCCCTTGCCACCAGCTAAAACCTGTTCGTAGTTTACGCGGTTGATGGCACCAGCGGTGAATTTGTCCATGCGGACGATGTAATCCAGTGACGGATTAAAAGTAACCGTATAAATCATGAGTTATAAATCCCCCTCAATGATAGTAGTGTAGTCCCGATATTTCTTATCCTCCAGGCGCCCCGTGATGATGGAAGCACTGGAAATGTTCGCAAAGGTAATCGGTGAAATCTTGTTGAATTTTGACCGGTCGGCCAGAACGAAGGCATGGGTGCAGCGGGAAAGGGCCGCTCCCTTTATGATGCCCTCGCTGGAATCCGGAGTCGAAAATCCGGATTTGGTGCTGATACCGTTCGTGCCAAAGAAGCCCTTGGTGAAGTTATAGGAACGGAGGTTGTTGAGTGCCTCTGTTCCGACAACGGCTTCCGTGACGGCCTTGAGTTCGCCGCCGAGGATGAATACCTTGAAACCTTTAGCCGATAAGCGTGATGCATGGGGAAGGCCATTGGTCACATATACGGCACTGGTTTCCGTTATGAAGTCAATCATCCGGAGCGTCGTAGAACCAGCATCGATATAGACGAAATCCTTGCGTTTGATGAGACTGGCTGCCTTGCGGGCAATGGCAATCTTTTCTTCCGGGAAAAGGTCGCTCTTGGTCTTCATATCCTCTTCTGCCGAACTGTAATTGTTGTCGATAGAAGTAGCACCTCCGTAAACCTTATAGAGGCGGCCGCTTTTGTGCAGCGCGGTAAGGTCACGGCGGACAGTGGATTCCGAGGCATCGAGTGCCTTGGTAAGGTCTAATACGGTAACAGCCTTTTTCTCTTCGAGAATGCGGAGAATCGTCGCATAGCGTTCTTCCGTAAGCATGTTGGCTATCACTCCTTATTTACTACATCATACAACTAAAGTCTGTCAAAGTCAATCAAAACCACGAATAACCATGCAAAAAAAATTATAAAGAATCGGGTGATATGGTAAAAGACAGGACAAAACGATAATAGTTGACCAAAGTCACGAATTTTACAAAAATAAAAGTGCACAAAAAGCGACAAGTTGGTTATAAAATATCAGAAATTGAAGGCTATTTTCCCGGGAAGTGTTACGGAAGTTATTTTCCTTACAGTCAAATGGGAAAAATTGGGTTATAATAGAAGAAAAAACATGGGAGTGTGAATCTATGGAAAAAAAGAAAAAAATAGTTCAGCATCGGCCAAAATCGTTTTACATAAAGAAATACCTGACGATTTTAGTTGGTGCTATCATTGCCGCCATAGGTTTGGAATTGTTCCTGATTCCCAATGAGGTTATCGATGGTGGCGTTGTCGGTATTTCCATCATGATGAGTTCGATTACGGGAATGTCACTTGGTATCTTTCTGGTGATATTGAATTTGCCGTTCCTATATTTAGGATATAAGCAGATTGGCAAGAATTTTGCTATCGCTACCTTGATTGCCATCTGCCTGCTCTCGGTTTGGTCGCTTGTATTTGGAGCGTTTCCGAAAGTTACCGATGATCCGTTTCTGGCGGCTATCTTCGGCGGCATTGTCGACGGCCTCGGCGTCGGTCTTATCATCCGCGCGGGCGGCAGTCTTGACGGTACGGAAATCGTGGCGATTATTATGGATAAGAAATCGGTTTTCTCGGTCGGCGAAGTCGTCATGTTCATCAACCTGTTTATCCTGTCGGCGGCGGGGCTGCTCTACGGCTGGGATAAGGCAATGTATTCGCTGGTCGCCTATTTCGTCATTTCCAAGATGATTGATGTGGTCATCAAGGGCTTGGATGAATCCTATGCGGTCATGATTGTCACCAATGAGCATGAGGAGATTACCTCAGCACTCAATGACCGTCTCGGGCGCGGCGTAACGCTGTTGCATGGCGCTGGCGGCTACACGGGGGAGAGCAAGGAAGTGCTCTACTGCGTTGTCACGCGCCTTGAGGTGGATAAGCTCAAGGAAATCGTGCTGGAAAAGGATGAGAGCGCCTTTGTCACGATAAATGTCGTTCATGACATCGTTGGCGGGCGGTTTAAGAAAAAGGCCATTCATTAACGCGTTTTTTGCGCGGTACATGTTGCTAAAGGAGGAGATTCTATGCGACGGGTATTTGGACTGGCTCTGCTTGTGCTGCTGCTTTTGGCGGCGCAGGTCAGTGCGGCTGAGAGGGTTCCTTTGCGGGTGGCTCAGCTGCCGCTGAAAATCGAAAGCTATATGGTTCCTTCCCAGAATGTGCGGGATAGCCTGGAAAAACAGGTGGACAGAAGCCTGCATGTGCCGCTTAATGGCACATTAAAGGCCGTGGAATACATTCCTGAGCGCGAGTGTCTGGAAGCCTGGGAACAAATCACCGCGGCAGCGGGAAAACGTGTCAAGGCAAAAGATATCGTAAAGCCGCTGGCCGAAAAATTGCAGGCGGACTTGGTCGTGCTGCCGGTACTGACCGGGTATGAGCAGTATACGCGCATGAGTTTCCGCTGGGACCGTGGGCTGCTCCTCCACAGTTACGCTGCTGTGGAGATTGTAGGCTATGACCGCCAGAGCGATGAAGTTTTTCGCAAGAAGGCCTCGCGGTGGTTCCATGATGAATATTCTGCTGCAGGAGAGGTATCGCAGCTGGCCTGGGAGGCCATGGACGCCGCGCTTCGCGATGCTGCCATCCATGACCGGGTGGGAAAATGGAAAACGAATGTTAAATGAGGAAAAACAGGATTTGGCATAAACGTGTCAAAATCCTGTTATTTTTTTACAAAAAGTGTTGACACTTAACATAGTTACAGTTATAATGTAAACATATTAATCAGATATGTTTACGAAAATGTTAATTACGAAAAGAGGTCATCATCATGAGTGAAGAAAGAAAATATCATTTTGAAACGCTGCAGCTTCATGTTGGTCAGGAGCAGGCTGACCCCACGACGGATGCCCGGGCCGTTCCTATTTATCAGTCCACGTCCTTCGTCTTCCATGATTTTCAGCATGCAGCTGACCGCTTCGCACTGAAAGATGCTGGTTATGTTTACGGCCGTCTGACGAATCCGACGGAAGATGTTTTCGCTAAGCGCATTGCTGCTTTGGAAGGCGGTGTCGCTGCTGTTGCTTTAGCATCTGGTGCAGCGGCTGTTACCTATACGCTTGAGGCACTGGTTCACTCCGGCCAGCATATCGTAGCAGCTACGACAATTTACGGCGGCACCTACAACCTCTTTGAACACACTTTCCCGAACTACGGCATCGAGACGACGTTTGTCGACACGACCAAAGGGATTGAGGTATTCGAGGAGGCAATTCAGGAGAATACGCGAGCTGTCTATATCGAGTCCATCGGCAATCCGAATGCCAACCTCATCGACATCGAGGCAGTGGCTGCCATTGCCCACAAGCATAACATTCCGCTGGTGGTCGACAGCACCTTTGCTACGCCGTATCAGCTGCGTCCCTTTGAATATGGTGCCGACATCGTCGTCCATTCGGCTACGAAATTCATCGGCGGCCACGGCACGACCTTGGGCGGCGTAATCGTGGACAGCGGCAAGTTCGATTGGATTGCTTCGGGCAAATTCCCCCAGTTTGTGGAGCCGAACGAGAGCTATCACGGCATCAGCTTTGCTAAAGATGTGGGAGCGGCTGCCTTTGCCACCTATATCCGCACGCTGATCCTGCGCGATGAGGGCGCGACTCTGTCGCCTTTTAATGCCTTCCTGCTGCTGCAGGGCACCGAGACCCTGTCCCTGCGCGTAGAGCGCCATGTGGAAAATGCCCTGAAGGTAGTGGATTACCTGGCCAAGAACCCGAAGGTAACGAAGGTCAACCATCCGGCCCAGGCAAGCCATCCGGATCATGAACTCTATAAGAAGTATTTCCCCAACGGTGGTATTTCCATCTTCACCTTTGAAATCGAAGGCGGCGAAAAGGCAGCCGAGAAGTTCATCAATCACCTGAAGGTATTCAGCCTGCTGGCAAATGTTGCCGATGTTAAGTCCCTGGTCATTCATCCGGCCACTACGACTCATAGCCAGATGAACGATGAGGAGTTGGCTGCTTCGGGCATCACCCGCTCCACGATTCGTCTCTCCATCGGTACGGAGCATATCGATGACATTATCTATGACCTGGATCAGGCCTTTAAAGCTATCGATTAAATTGCATACATTACCCCAAAAGTCCCAGTCGTTTGCCAGCGGCTGGGATTTTTTTATCAAAATTGCTATTTTTTGGTTGACCTATGGGATAAGTTCGCTATAATGGGCTTAGGATTATTATAAAGGGATTAAAAATGGAGGAAATCTAATGGATTGGAAAAAAGCATCGAAAAAAACCATGATGGCAGTGGTACTGGCAACGTCCTTTACGGGGTTCAGCATGATTGCCCAGCAGCCGGCTACGGCCGAGGCATTTTCGCTTGGCAACTTGGGAAACTTGGGTGGTCTGGAAGGAATCGCCAAAATGGGCCAGCAGTATGCTGAGGCCAAGGCAAAGCTCAGCGCTGAGATTGACGTGCTGAATACGACAGAAGACGGCCGCAACTATCTGATGAATTCCTTTCAGCAGAAGTATGGCGTCGACAATGACCCGGCTATGAATCAGCGGCTTACGAATATGATGCAGGTGATGACGTCAGCCATCCGTCAGGTGGATTCCTCCATCGATGATAAACCCTATCGTTATTTCCTGAATCCGGATAAGAGCTTCAATGCTTTCTGCAGCATGGGACATGTCATGTCTGTCAACCGCGGTGCCTTTGAACGCGTTTCTTGCGACGATGAGCTGGCCTTTGTCGTTGGCCATGAGATGGGCCATGGTCAGAAAGACCATACGGCCAAGAGCGTTTTGAAATCGGCGGATAAACAGCTGCTGGCCCAGATTGCCTCCCAGTCCCTGGGCGGCAATCAGCTCACCGATACCATTTGCAACATGGGCATGAACATCAGCCAGGCTCATTCGGATAAGGGCCGTGAGTGGGAAGCGGATAACCTTTCTTGGGAATACATGACCCATACCAACTACAACCTCGGTGCCGGAGCTGCTGTTTGGCAGCGTATGCTGGAGGAGTATGGCGATAATACCCAGAAGGGCATGAACCTCTGGTTCAATCCTTCGGACCATCCGAATCATGCTGCCCGTCGCGACAACTACGTCAAGAAACTGGAAGCATACAGCGGCAAGCATGTCACGGCCAAGAATGGCGATGTCTTCGTAAACGGCAAGAAATTTGTGATGCCGGCAGCCCAGGAGAATATCAGCTCGGAAGAGCGTTCCTATCTGGTTATGGGCAATCTGGCCCGGGCTTATCATGACGGCCAGAACAAGAATGCCGTAACGGTGAAGGGCAATACGGTTATGATGGGAAGCCAGGCAATCATGACGACTAATGCCGATGACGAATCAGCACAGACCTTGGCAGATCGTTTAAATTCCATAAAGTAAAAGGAAATCTTGCATAAGAGGCCTTTTCTGCGGTACACTTGTATAGTGTTTGACGGTACGCATGAGAAGATGCGACTGTACAGAAGGAGGATTCTTATGTCAGAGTATGAGAAATATCAGCAGATTAAGCGTGAGGCACGGTGGACCGGCCTCGCGCTTTTTGTGCTGATTTTGTTTTGGATTTTTGCGGGCTTTGGCCTCGCGGGGATTCCCGGCGAAGTGCTGGGAATGCCCCTTTGGGCGGTGACCGCTAGCATTGGCGTTTGGTTTTTTGCCATTTTGCTGGTGAAGCTTTTGACATCCCTGGTTTTCCAGGATATGGATCTGGATGAAGAAAAGGAGGCAAAGCAGCATGAATAATGGAAATCCGGCAGCTTTGCTGCCCTTACTGACCTTTATGGTCATCATGGTAGGCATTGGCATCTATGTGCGGCGCGTCCAGGCCAGGGGCTTTGCCAATAACTTTGTGCAGCAGTATTTTATCGGCAATCATGACCTCAGCGGTTTTGTGCTGGCCATGACAACGGTGGCAACCTACAGTTCCGTCAGTTCTTTTGTGGGCGGCCCCGGCATGGCCTGGCAGATTGGCTTTGGCTGGATATACATGGCCGTGGTACAGGTAACGGCTATCTTTCTTGTCCTGGGGATATTCGGCAAGCGTGTCGCTATGTTGTCAAGGAAGTTCGATGCCGTTACGGTCGTGGACATCATTCGCGAGCGGTTTCAATCGGATGGGCTGGCCAGCATGGCAGCCTTTATCATCGTCTTGTTTTTCTGTGCGACGATGACGGCACAGTTTGTCGGCGGTGCTAAGCTATTTGCTGCGGTGACTGGCTATAGCTATGAGATGGGATTGCTGCTCTTTGGCCTGGTGGTCGTAGCGTATACGAGCATCGGTGGCTTCCGGGCGGTAGCCCTCACGGATACCTGCTGTGCGGTCATGATGATGATTGGCATCGTACTGCTGTTATACTATGTCCTGCAGGCTGGTGGCGGCTATACGAATATCATGGCCTCGATCCATGCCAATCATCCGGAAATGCTTGAGCCGCTGTCGGCCGGTCACATGCCGGTAGGCCTTTATCTCACCCAGTGGATTCTCGTGGGTATTTGTACGATTGCCCTGCCGCAGTCTGTAGTTCGCGGCATCAGCTATAAGGATACCAAGAGCCTTCACCATGCCATGTTAATCGGCACGATTGTGGTGGGCTTTATGAATATCGGCATCAATTTCACGGGCATCCTTGCCCATGGCGTGTTGACCGACAGCCTGCAAAGCTATGGCGGCGTGGATAACATCATTCCGAAGACCATTGTGACGGCTATGCCAAAGGCTTTGGTGGGCTTTGCCATCATCGGCCCGCTGGCGGCGTCTATTTCAACGATTTCGGGGTTGCTGATTGTGGCGGCATCGGCTATTATCAAGGACGTTTATCTTCATGAACAGAAGAAACGGGGTCTGGTACCGACGGTGGGCAAGCTGCGGCTGCTGTCCATGTCGGTTACGGCGGCAATTGGCGTAGTGGTCTTCTGCATTGCTCTGACCCCACCCAGCCTCATCTGGATTATCAATATGTTTGCCTTTGGTGGCTTGGAGACGGCCTTTTTCTGGACGCTGCTGCTGGGATTGTTCTGGCGACGGGCCAATAAGCTGGGAGCTATCCTGTCCATGGGCGGCGGTACGCTGGCTTACTGTCTGACCCAGGGACTGGGATTTAAGGTCATGGGGCTCCATCAGATTACCATCGGTATTACCGTTTCCCTGCTGTTTTTCCTGCTGGGGTCCTATCTGGGGAAACCGCAGGAACCGCAGGTTCTGGCAAAGTTTTTCCCGGAAAAGCAGGATAGGACCGAAGCCGTTGTTTCAAAATGATATAAAATGCTGTTTTACTGCTTAATATTGTGCGGCGCCCACTATTTTTTTGAAAAAGACTGTGTTATAATACACTTTGCATTTAGGACTTATGGGGTAGAATGATACATAGGCCTATTATGTAATGGGGATAGGTCAATAGACCGTATTTATTACTATTGTTACGTGGAGGGAGTAGCAAAATGGTTGTGGCAGTTAACAACACAACGGATAAAGTATTTAAATTCAAAAAAGGGAAATATAATCTTAAAGAAAAGGCTGTTTGGAAATCGAAGACAGCTTTTATCGAAGATACATTAGAAATCATCATCAGCGAGTCAGCGCACCTTGAGGCGGCTGTCTATGCAAAATGTTATTACGATATCCGTTTGAAGCGCAGTGAAATGGAAGACCGCTACGTTATGTCCTATGACGATGCGGTTCGTTATTGGAAAAATTACTGCGATGCCCGGGTTTATCAGATTGCATGAGCCTGTTGGGCCTTGAGGATAAGATTTAGCAGGTAAAAGGGAATGCGAAAATCCCTTTATATTGACATAAAGTATGGAAGCCTCCATAAGTTCGATGGATTCATCTAACTTATGGAGGCTTTTATGAATTTAGCAACGTAGTTTTTACCAATTACAGTTTGTAGGTTCGTGGAACCTTATTCGAATCAGCTCTTCGCCACCGCTAGGGGCAGTGCCAACACTACGCGGGAGATGTTTTTCTAAACGAAATTTTTATCTTTAATTAAGCATCGAAAAAGTTGCAAAACGCGCTTCGCTTGAACGATAGCAATTTTTCGACGAAAAGTGAGGATAAAAATTTCGTTCTTCACGGAAAACATCAAACGCTTCGTTTATGGCACTGCCCCTAGCGGCGGCTGAGTCTGTGGCGAGTTTCGCAGGGCTACCACCTCCGAGGGCGCAGCAATTCGTGCCGGCTCTAACCGAGGCGGCGGGGGCCCCAGTACCATAAGCGTAGCCTTGACGTTCCGCGTGAAGCAAGAAATTTTTGCCTGCGTTCTCGTTGGAAAAGCAGTTTCGTCCAAGCGAAGCGCGTTTAACTGTTTTCCAACTCTTAATTAAAAGGCAAAAATTTCTTGTAGCGGGTTGTCACCGGTGAAGCGTTGGTACTGGGGCCCCCGCCGCCGGCGACTTACCTCGAACACGAACTGGGTATATGCAGTTATTCAGCAAACGAGTTCGACCAGGAACACGGTCAGACAACAGGCGGCGGAGACTTTAAACAGGCTGGCACCATACCAGGAAAGGGCGATGCCCGTAAACAGGGCCAGCAGTCCGGCTAGGGGGACCTGGGTGGCATCCATAATGGCTGGGAAGGTCATGACCGCTAGGGTAACATAGGGGACATAGTAGAGAAAGGAGCGCAGAAAGCGGTTTTTTATCTGCCGGCGGATAAGGGTCAGCGGCAGGATGCGGATGGCCAGGGTGACGGCACTCATTACGAATAAATAGCTGTAGATATCATGCTGCATGATTTTCCTCCTCTTTTTCGTCGGTCAGGTCTTTAACGGGAAAGAATAGGGCGCCGATTCCCGCCAGCAGCAGGGTCAGCAGAATGGTCCGGGTACCCGCCGTGAGCTCTTTTAGTCCCGGCAGGTGGGCGCAGGCAAAACTCATGAGGAAGCTGGATAGAACCAGCAGGCCCACAATGCGGTTGTCCCGGGCGGTGGGGATGATGACCCAGAGGAACATGCCAAAGAGGGCCACGGATAGAGCGCTGACCACCGACGGCGGGAGCAGGTTGCCGGCAACGATCCCCAGGGCGGTGCCCACGGACCAGCCCGGCAGGGCCACGGCCATGGCCCCGTAATTATAGTAGGGATTCAGCGGCCCCTTGCGGGCAATGGTAATGCCAAAAATCTCATCGGTGATATCGAAGCCAACCAGGACGCGATGGAGCAGCGGCGTATTGGCTTCAAATTTCTGGCTGACCACGCAGCTCATGAGCATGTAGCGGGCGTTGGCCACTAGGGTGATAAGGGCCATCTCGAGATAGGGGGCGTCGCTGGCGATGACGGTAAAGGCCGCATATTCTCCGGCAGAGGCGTTGTTGAAGAAGCTGGCCAGAAAGCCCTGGAAGGGGTCGAGGCCAGCGTTTTTGGCAGCGATGCCAAGGGTGAAGGAAACCACGAAGTAGCCCAGTGCAATGGGGATACCATCGTGAAGTCCTTCAAAGAAAACATCCCGGCGGCTTTTGGCAAGCGGTAATGATGTGACAGACATGTAAAGCCCTCTTTCTAAGCATAAGTGTATGCCTACTATTGTATGGCGAAGTTCCTGGTTTGTAAAGATGTAAAGAAAATGAGCAAAAAAAGCCCGATGACGCTGCTATTCGTCATCGGGCTTCTATATCATGGGAAGGGAAATTTAATTCAGGGCCTCTTTAGCATTTTTTTTTGCGTCTTCTTCAGCGAGGTAGCTCTTCGTCTCAGCGACGACTACACCGGAGAGGGCGATGAGGGCAATGAGGTTCGGGATGGCCATGAGGCCGTTGACGATATCGGCGAGAATCCAGATGGCTTCGAGTTTAAGGAAGGCACCGGAAGCAATCAGCGCGATGAAAATCAGACGGTAGGGCATGACACCTTTCGTGCCCATGAGGTAAATGCAGGCGCGTTCGCCGTAATAGTTCCAGCCCAGGATGGTGGTGAAGGCGAAGAGGGCCAGGGCAATCGTCAGCAGCTGGCTGCCAACGAAGCCATAAGCGCTGGCAAAGGCAGCACTGGTCATAGCGGCACCAGCAGCATCACCCTGCCATACTCCCGTGAGAACCAGGGCAAGGCCAGTCATGGTGCAGATGATGATGGTGTCGATAAAGGTACCCGTCATGGAGATGAGACCCTGTTCAGCCGGGTGCTTGGTCTTGGCAGCAGCAGCGGCAATCGGAGCGGAGCCGAGACCGGACTCATTGGAGAATACGCCTCGGGCAATACCATTCTGCATGGCCATCATAATCGTGGAACCGGCAAAACCACCGGCAGCCGCCGTACCCGTGAAGGCACTCTCAAGAATCAGGGAAATAGCAGCCGGAACGGCATCAAGATGCATGACGATGAGGCCGATGCTGATGAGGATGTACATGACAGCCATGAAGGGAATGACCCGGGAAGCAACCTTGGCGATGCTCTGGAGGCCGCCGATGGTGATAGCGGCGATGAGAACCGTCAGCAGGACATCCGTAGCGAGTTTCGGAACGCCAAAGGAAATCTCGAAACTGTCGACAATGGCATTGACCTGCGGGAAGGTACCAATGCCGAGATAGGCCACGAGAATGGTGGCCACGGCGAAGAAAGCAGCCAGGGGCTTGTATTTTTCGCCCATGCCGTTGCGGATGTAGAACATCGGGCCGCCGGCGATTTCGCCTTTTTCATCGACGGAGCGGTATTTGACGGCCAGCAGGCCTTCGGCGTATTTGGTTGCCATGCCGAAGAAAGCTGCCATCCACATCCAGAAGATTGCGCCGGGGCCGCCGACTTTTACGGCTGTGGCGACGCCGACAATGTTACCGGTACCCACCGTAGCTGCCAGGGCAACGCAGAGAGCCTTGAAGCTCGAGACATCACCTTCGCCGTGGTTTTTCGCTTTGAAGATGAGGCCCAGGGCCTTGGGCAGGCGGAAGACCTGCAGCAGGTGCAGGCGGCAAGTCAGATAAATGCCGGTGCCCACCAACAGGGTGATGAGTGGGGGCCCCCACATAAAGGAGTCGATGGCATTAAGTGCTGGGATGAATGATTCCATGAGAATGTCCTCCTTAAGGGAATAAAATAACAGAAGATGTCTCTTGAGAGTATACAATAATATACGAAATTAAGACAATAACTATATTAGCACATCTGTGGACATTTGTCTCGGTTTTTTTATAAAAAAATACGAACTGACCGATTTTATGCGGAAAGTTCGTATTTTTTCGTGTTTTAGACGAATCCTTTTTGGGGGGTTACCCATCGCTGATAATACCAGCCATGCGCAGCAGGTATTGGGCGTTGGTGGTCTGGCAGCGGCCTGGTTTCAGCTTGTAATCGAACTTAATTTTGTTCTCTTCGTAGTATTCCTCGAAATGACAATTTGTTACAGGAATGGCATTGGGGGATTTCAAATCGCAGAGCTCAAAATCGTGGGTGGTGACCAGGGTGATACAATAGGACCGGGTCAGCTGTTTGATGGCTTCCCGGGCGCCGATGATGCGGTCCGCGGAGTTGGTGCCCTTGAATATCTCATCGATACAGATGAGCATGGGCAGCTCCCGGTGGCTGAAGGTCACCATTTGCTTGATACGCAATAATTCCGCGTAGAAGGTGGAGATTCCCTGGGACATATCATCGTTTACTTGAATGGAAGTGAAGATGTGAAGTGGCGTCAGGGAAAAGAAACGGGCGCAGACGGGAGCACCAGCATAGGCGAGGACAACGGCGCCGGCCAGTGTCCGCATATAGGTGGTCTTGCCGCTCATATTGGAGCCAGTGAGGATACAGGTGCCGGCCCCGAAGCTGGCATCATTGGGAACGGCCTTGTCTTCAGCCAGGAGCAGGGAGGTAAGTTCCTGGGCTTCAAGGGATGGCTGGCCGGCTTTTAGTTCCGGGAAGGTCCACTGGCTTCTGGTTTGTCCGACGGTGGCCAGGGAAAGCAGGACTTCGAATTCGGACCAGATGTCAATCCATTCGTGAAGGTTTTCCGCTGCGGTATCATGCCAGTGGGCAAAGCGGGCGGCCATATGGCAGTCCCAGAGAAGCAGGGTGTTCCCCAGCAGGGCGAAAAAGAAGTTGCGGGTGAGGGCCACTGCATCCGTCAATTTGGCCAGTTGGTGCAGGCTTTGGCTGGCTTGGGTGGTTTGCAGCCGCTGCTGCAAGCCAATAAGAGCCGCTGCTTGGAATTTTGCTTGTTCCAGGTCGCGAAAGAGGGCTTCGTAGAAATGAAGCTCATGGGTAAGGTGATTCAAAGGGGCCAGGGTCAACTGGTTGTGCTGATGAAAGACCATGGCCAGTAGGAATTGCAGTCCCAGCAGCAGGCCGGGGATGGTCCAAGTCAGCAGGTCAAAGACTGCCAAAAAGAGGCTTAAAAGGGTGATAAGGGGCAGTATCCAGGCCGTCCGATAGCGGACGATGGCGTGGCTGGCCTGGGAAAGCGGCGCTTCGATTTCCGATAGCAGTTCCGTGGTGTCGTGCCGGTCAGGAAGCTGAGCGGCTTTGGCTAGCAGTTGGAGGCAGAAGTCCTTTCGCTGGATGAGTTCGGCGACGGATTCCTGACGGGCAAGGATTTTGGTACGGCTGGGCGGTGTTGTGACTAGTGCCGCCGCCAGCCGTTTTTTACCCCGCAGGGTGCGAGCGCAGGAAAGGTATTGATAAAAGGAAGCCGGGCCAAAGAGATGCAGGTCGGTGGCTTGGGGATGGTCCTTGGGCTGCAGGGGAGTGCCATCATCGGCAAAGCCCTTCCAGTCACCGTTAAAGCGGCTGAGAAAATCCTTGACCACTTGAATATGGCAAGCGTTAAACTGTTGGTTGGCTTTGATGTGGCTGTGACGGCGAACCAGCAGACAGAAGGATGCCAGCAGAAAACAGCCGGCAATGGTGCCGGCGGTATGGCCGTCGTAACCGGCGGCAAAGGCAAAAATCAGCAGGATAAAAGAGATGGTGCGAAGCGCCGTAAGGCGGCTACTTTGCCGGGACAGCTCCCTGGCTATGGACAGATCTTTTTCCCAAGCTGCGGCAAAGAAGGCATAATTATCGGATGTTGGCTTCAAAATCAATCACCTCACAGGAATTTGTAACAATTTTATTATACCATGATAGAGGGGCTGTAAGATTAACAGCGAATTATTAATGCTGAGATTGTGAAAAAAGAAAGTGAGGATATCGATCATGTTTAACGGTAAAAAATTCCTGATGGCTGTCGGAATGGCTATGGCGGTAGTTCTTGGCGGCTCTGCCGTACAGGCCGCACCCACCGATGCAGCCAAAGAGCAGTTTTGCCAGGAGACCCTGTCTTTAGTGGATTGTGACCAGGGGCAGTTGCTGATGTCGATGGATGCCGATGTGAAGTCGATGATTCATTGTCACTACGAGTCGAAGCTGTATTTTGCGGCCAAGCCGCAATTGGCAGGCAAGGGAACGGTAAAAGTGACAATGGCAGTGCCGAATCAGCCTGTATCATCGATTGAGCGGGATTACTATCTGCAGGAAAAGGACGAGCAGCTTGTGGCCTATTTCCAGACTCCCGATAACAGCTGGGTAAAATCCGCCGTGGCGATGCCGGCCGCCCAGAAGAAATTATATATGGAAAGCAACAAAGAACTGGTTCAGGCATCCCTGGAGACGGTGAAGGCTGTTGAGCTGGGCCAGGCAAATGGCGACAAACAGAGTTATATGGTAACGGTGGATGGCGAAAAGATTCTGCCGTATTTTGCCAAAGTGATGAGCATGGCTGGTGAGGATGGTAACAATATGCTGCCTTTGTTAAAACCCGTTTTGGAAAACATCGGGGATTTTACCTATACGATTGAGATCGATCGGGCTAAGCATATGGTTACCGGTATGCAGGCCGATCTAACGGAGCCCCTGCGCAAGATGGCGCTGGCGTCAATCGATCCGGCTAAATCTACGCCGGAGCAGGTGGCAAAGGCAAAAGAGCTTATAGGTACCAGCACGATGAACCTTGCCATCAAGGCGGTACCCATGGACAAAGTTCCAAACCTGAAGGTGCCGAAGAAGGTAGAGCGCGAGGCGAAGGCAGTTAAGGTCGAGAGGATAAACGGGCAACAGGCTGCCCCAAAAACTGCTGACAGCAAATAATCTGCCAGGTTAGGCAGTCCGGCTGGCGTACCGGACTGCTTTTTTCTTGCATGGAAGAACAGAAAAGGATAAACTGATATTATGGATGCAAACAATGACGGAAGGGCAAGGAAATGAAAGACAACAACACGGAGGCAATGACGCGGCTCCAGCAGAGCATCGACAATATCGAAAAGAGGATGCGCCTTGACTCCAACGACTTGGATTATGAAACCCACCTGCGGCAAAAGCGTCAGCTGCAGCAGATTTTAGACCGTATGAAGGCTAGAAATTCTTAAAATCTCAGCCGTTTTTCAGCTAAGGTGATTATGATATAAACATCAAAAGGTCAAAAGAAAGGATGAACCTAATATGTCGCAACGTATGACAATGGATGAAGTTCTCAAGGAGTATGGCGTTCCCCAGATTAAATTGGATGTTCATGCTACCCGCAGTGAGCTTTTGAAGCTCCGGGAAAAATTGATGGCAATCCGCGATTTATCCAATGGCCGGGAGCAGGGATATCTGGATATTGACTGCAAACTTTATATCGATGTGGATGATATTGACCGCTACTTGTCGGGGGAGCTCGATACAGTCGGGGAGATTTATGCATTCCCTGAGGATATAAAGTCTTACGAAGAAGAATAAGGATTAAAGGAGAGCTATTATATGAAGATGAAGAAAATGGCAGCGGCTGTTATGGCAGGCTTGCTGGTAGCGACAGCAGTACCGGTTGTTACGGCGGTAAGCTTCGATCAGGCATCGGTTGCTTATGCGGCCAAGGGTGGAGCCAAAGTAGGCGGTGGTGCTAAATCAGCCCCGAAGGCTTCGGCACCAAAGGCATCGACGCCTTCGAGCAACAGCAAGTCGGTATCGGGAAATGGCGAAAGCTATAAGCCATCCAAGAATGCCAAGGATTTGGATAAGACGGCACCGGCTGCTAACAGCAAGAGCAATGCCGTGCCGAACAACAATACCCAGAGCGGCAGCCGCTGGGGCAGTGTCATGCGCAATATTGGCCTCTTAGCGGGCGGCATGATGCTGGGTCATCTGCTGTCACAGCTGTTTGGAATGGGCGGCGGCCTGCTGGGAGATATCCTGGGGCTGGTGATGAATGTCATCATGTTCCTGGCTGTCATCATGATTTTGAAATGGCTTTGGAATAAGTTCCGCGGCCGCAAGAACGAGCCGAATGTATATCGTTCCAGCATGCGGGATCTCAATATGCGCCAGGACATCAAAGACGTAACGCCAAAGGCACCGGCAGAGCGCATGGAAATCCGTGATATCCGCGGGCCGGAAGCTGGCTACGATGCCAAAAGCACAGCAGATAAATATCGCAATCGTTAAAAGGAGTAAGGAATTTTGATTAAGGAATCGACAAAACAGGCCGTTTATGAACTCATTCGCCGCTATCCGGCCCTTTCGGTATGTGAGGCGGATTTGCTGGCAGCGGTAGAGGTAATTTGTGAAAGCTATCGCGCTGGTCACAAACTCATCGCTTGCGGCAATGGCGGCAGTGCTTCCGATGCCGAGCATATCGTCGGCGAACTCATGAAGGGCTTTTTGCTGCCCCGCAAACTGGGTAAAGACATGGAAGCGAAGATGCGTGAGGTCTGCCCCAAGGAGGCGGATTACTTTATGGAAAATCTGCAGGGGGCTCTGCCAGCTATGTCCATGGTCAATCAGGTGGCTCTCAACACGGCCTTTGCCAACGACCAGGCGCCGGATCTTTCCTTTGCCCAGCAGCTTCTAGGCATGGGCGATGAAGGGGATGTACTGGTGGCCATCTCCACTTCTGGCAACAGCACGAATGTCATTTACGCCCTGCAGATGGCCAAGGTAAAGGGCGTTAAGACGGTGGCCCTCACGGGCAAGTCTGGCGGCAAGATAAAGAGCCGCAATCTGGCGGATGTCTGCATCTGTGTACCGGATGATGAAACCTTCCGCATTCAGGAACTTCACCTGCCGGTCTATCATATGCTCTGCATTGCAGCCGAAAATGAGTTCTTTGGCGAATAAATGAATCTTGGGGCCTGCTGACACAAAAGTTGGCAGGCCTTTTGTATAGAAAAAATTGCAGTTTGTAGGGTTCGAGAGGGGGCGGGTTCGAAACATTACTCCGGCGGCGAGGGACACAGTACCAACGCTTCACCGGTGACAACCCGCTACAAGAAATTTTTGCCTTTTAATTAAGAATTGGAAAACAGTTAAACGCGCTTCGCTTGAACGAAACTGCTTTTCCAACGAGAACGCCGGCAAAAATTTCTTGCTTCACGCGGAACGTCAAGGCTACGCTTATGGTACTGTGTCCCTCGCCGCCTAGGTTAGAGCCGGCACAAAACTGCCTTCCCCTCTGGGGGCAACGAAGTTGCGGATGTCCGGTGGAAATCCCGGGCGGTGGGCGCTAAGCGCTCGGATGAGGTCCCTTTATACGCATTACGATAAGCATAATAGCTTAAGGTGCTACCTCATCCGCCCCTAGCGGCGGCGAAGAGCTGCTTCGAATAAGGCTCCACTAACCGATAAACTGCAATTTTGTTTCTGGAGAAAAATTAAAATAACAGGAAAATTTGCAATTCATAGGGAATACATATTATCATAGATAGTAACGATGATAGTTATCCTATCTTGATTAATTGCTGAGGGGGCATTTTGATGATTATCCCAGAGAAAAACCTGATGAAACTTGCAAATGGCAGCGATGTTCGCGGTGTCGCTATGGAGGGCGTGGCCGATGAACCGGTGACATTGACTACGGATGCAGCCAATGTCATAACTTCGGGCTTTGTGGAGTTTCTGGCTGAGCGCACGGGAAAAGCCAAGAAGGATTTGCGCATTGCGGTAGGCCGTGACTCCCGCCTGACGGGACATGACCTCAAGCGTGAAGTCTTAAAAGCTTTGACGGCCCATGGTGTCGTCACCGTCGACTGCAGCATGGCATCGACGCCAGCCATGTTCATGTCCACGGTATTCCCGGAGACTCAGATGGACGGTTCCATTATGATTACCGCTAGCCATTTGCCCTATAACCGCAATGGCATGAAATTCTTCACCAAAGACGGTGGCGTGGAACATGAGGATATCATCACGATCCTGCAGAATGCCTCCCGCTACCCGGTTATGGAAGGAGAGCGTTCCAAAGCTCAGCGCTACAACCTCATGGAGCGCTATGGGCATCATCTGCGCAAGAAAATCCGTGAGGCTCTGGGGGGCGAAAATGAACCCCTCAAGGGCATGCATATCGTAGTCGATGCCGGCAACGGTGCCGGCGGCTTCTTTGCGACCCAGGTACTGGGCCGTCTGGGGGCTGATACGACGGGAAGCGCTTTCTTAGAGCCGGATGGTCATTTCCCCAATCATATTCCGAATCCAGAGAATAAGCAGGCCATGGCGGCTATCCGTCAGGCGGTCCTCGACAATCGCGCTGACCTGGGCCTGATTTTCGATACGGACGTTGACCGCATGAGTGCCGTACTCAAAAACGGCAAGGAAATCAGCCGCAACGAGCTCATCGGCATGATGGCGGCCATCCTGGCTCCGGAGTATCCGGGCAGCACGATCATCACCGACTCCGTCACCAGCGATGAACTGACGGAGTTCCTGGAAAAAGACCTGGGCCTCAAGCATCTGCGTTATATGCGCGGCTATAAGAATGTCATCGATGAGTGCATCCGTCAGAACAAGGCGGGAGTGGTATCGCCGCTGGCTATTGAGACTTCCGGCCACGGAGCCCTGTCCGAGAACTACTACCTGGATGATGGCGCTTATCTGGCGGTCAAACTACTGGTGGCGGCTGCCAAAGCCAAAGCTGCAGGCCGCAAGCTGGCAGACCTCGTCAAGAACCTTGGCGCACCCCAGGAGAGCCAGGAGTTCCGTCTCAAAATCAAGGGCGAAGAGGATTTCCGTGCCTATGGCAACGGCGTCTTGAAGACCTTTGAAGAGCGGGCCGAGGCCAAGGGCATCAAGATAGCCAAACCCTCCTATGAAGGCGTGCGGTTGGTATTCCCCAATGGCTGGGCCCTCTTGCGCATGTCCCTGCATGATCCCAACATGCCGCTCAATGTGGAGAGCAGTGAGGAAGGCGGCGTAAAGGAAATCGCCGACCAGGTCAAAGATTTGTTGGAAGGATTCAACAGCCTCGACCTCAGCGTGTTTGCAAAATAAAGAAGATTTAGCTCCGGCCGCCACAGCAGCATTGTGGCGGCCGGCGTTTTTTATTAGTACCTGCTTTCAAGACAGTTTGTTTCTTTTCTGCTATAATGGAGATTGGTTTACTAAGGGCGTTTTGTGAAAAAATACCCTGAGAAAGGATGACAATATGACTCAACATAGAATCACCCCCATGGCGGAGAGCGGCTTGTTGGCAGCGATGACTGTGGTTTTGGCTATGCTTGCTGTTTATTTGCCGGTACTGGGGATGGTGGCGGCACTTATCTGGGCGTTGCCAATTCTGGTACTGGTGGTACGGCATGGTATCCGCTGGGGCATTATGGCAGTATTGGTGTCTGGCGTCTGTATGGCGTTTTTGATTGAACCGATAATGTCCCTGCGCATGGTGCTGGCCTTTGCTCCGGCGGGGCTCCTTTTAGGGATTGGCTTCCGGCGGCATTGGTCCAGTGCCAAGGCCTTTGGTGCTGCCTTTCTGGCCTCGCTGGTCGGCAAGCTGGCGGCCTTGGCTTTGATATTTGCCATTACCGCCGTCAATCCGCTGGCTATGGATATCGATTCCATACGGACATCCTTTGAGGCGGTCTTCCAGATGTATGAAAGCATGGGAATCGATGCGGACAAGCTGGCCAAGGCCCATCAGGAAATGGAGGACAGCCTGATGCTGCTCCAGCTGCTGATGCCGTTGGTGGTTCTGATGATGGGGCTTTCCGATACGGTAGTCAGCTATCTGCTGGGAACCCGGGTGCTTCGGCGGCTGGGAGAATCCGTTGAGGGGCTTCCGCCCTTTGCCGAATGGCGTCTGCCTTCCTTTTTTCTGTATCTGTTCGGTTTTGCCCTGGTTGGCATTTATTGGGGAGGAACGCGGGATATCCAACTGCTCTATCAGATTTCCATCAATGCCAATATGGTGGCAATCTTTGCCGGACTCATCCAGGGCTTGGCACTTACCCATTGTGTTATGCGGCATTATAAGCTGGCAACCGTAGCCCGGATTCTTATTATCGTTATCATTATTACCAGTGGTTTTTTGACCCAGCTGGTAGCCTTGACCGGGCTTTTTGACATGCTTTTTGACTATCGCCGCCGGTTTGCGGCGCGAGGTGAGAAATGAGGTGAGGCGCAATGCCGCGAAATCTTTCAGCCTGGATTGATTTGACTATCCATCTGCTGATTATGCTGGTCCTGATTGGGGTTTTATCTTACTATAACCGTTATATCGCTGCGATTGCGGGGGTGGTGTGGCTGTCTTTGGCTTCCTTTGCCAGAGAGCGCTGTGCCGACCGCTCCAAGCGGTTTGACCGCTATTGCCGTAATGTGGTGCAGAATATCAAGGAAATGGTCAATTATGCGGTGGAGGAGCTGCCCCAGGCGGTTCTGATTGTGACGGAGGATGGGCGCATCCAGTGGACCAATTCCCGGGTTGCCCAGTATATGGGCAGTCAGCCGGAAATGGATACGGATATTAAGGATATCTGGCCAGGTATCATCATTACGCCCATTTGGGGACAGGAAGGGGAATACGTCTTCGCCCATGAGGATAAGTACTTTCAAGTGCGTTATCGTCCGGTGAAGATGGCGCCTCATCAGCAACAGCTGATGTCCCTTTATGTGCAGGATGTCACGACCCACGAAACCCTGCGCTCTACCTATCAGCAGAGCCGTACCGTTCTGGTTTACATCCAGATTGATAATTACGATGAAGTCATGCAGGGCCAGACCGAGGCAGAGCGCACGGCACTGCTGCTGGCGGTCAATCAGGCCTTGGATAAGTGGATGAAGAATCTAGGCGGTTTTATGCGCCGGGTTTCCGATGACCTTTATCTGGTGGTTTTAAACCGAGAGGGGTTGGATTTGGCCATCAGTGAACGCTTCGATGTCTTAGACAAGGTTCGCCAGCTGCAGAGCAGCAACCGTCTGCCGGTTACCCTCTCCATGGGTGTGGCCGTAGCAGACAACCAGACCATGGCTGAACTCGGTGCCCAGGCGCAGGCTGGCCTCGACTTGGCTTTGGGCCGTGGTGGCGACCAGGTGGCGGTGGATATTGGCGGCAAGACTCAGTTCTTTGGCGGCCGGACCAAGGCCGTGGAAAAGCACACCCGTGTCAAGGCCCGGGTGGTTGCCCATGCCATCCGTGAAATCATGGAAGGGGCCGATGAGGTTTTCATCATGGGTCACCACAACGAGGACTTCGACTGCTTCGGCGCGGCCATGGGGATGGCCAAAATGGCGCGGCAGCTGGAAAAGCCGGTTCACATCGTGTTGTCGGAGATGAATGAGGGCATTGATAAGTTTGCTGATTTGCTCCAGGGCAAGGAGGAGTACGAAGGCATCTTCGTGCGTGCTGACGACCTCACCACCATGACGGCCCTCAATCCGGTGCTCATTGTGGTGGATACCCATATCCCCCATTTGGTGGCGGATTCGTCCCTGTTAGAGCGCATACCTCAGGTGGTGGTCATCGACCATCATCGTCGCAGCGAACACTTTATTAAAAATCCGCTGCTGGTCTACATTGAGCCCGCAGCCAGCTCCACCAGTGAATTGGTGACGGAGCTTTTGATGTATTTCAGTGATGATTTGATGCTTTCCCGGCTTGATGCGACGGCACTTTATTCCGGTATCGTGGTGGATACGAAGAATTTTGCCGTTCAGACTGGCGTGCGTACCTTTGATGCGGCGGCTTATCTTCGCCGCAGTGGTGCTGACCCGGTTATGGTTCGCCATTTGTTCCGTTCCGATTACGATACGACGGTGGCCTTGGCTCGGACTAAGGCTCGGTCGGAACTCTATGAAGGGGGCCTCATCGTCTCCTGCATTCCCGAGGAACTGAACAACATTCAGGTCATTGCGGCCCAGGCAGCAGATTCGCTGCTGCGCATTGAAAATGTCCGCATGAGCATTGTGGTGTTCCGCCTGCCCAATAATACGGTGGGCATCAGTGCCCGTTCCACCGGTGACATGAATGTACAGGTCATCATGGAGGCCTTTGGCGGCGGCGGCCATCAGAATGTGGCTGGTGCCCAGGTCAAAGACGGCGACATTGAGGAAATCAAGGCCAAGGTAATTGAAATCAGTAAGAACTATATAGAGGAGAATGATCAAGATGAAAGTAATCCTTCAGCAGGACGTTAAAAAACTGGGTAAAAAAGGCGATATCGTCGAGGTATCGGAAGGCTATGGCCGCAACTTCCTGCTGCCGAAAAAGGCAGCAGTGCTGGCCACGGCGGAAAATATGAATGTAGCTAAGGCTCAGGCTGGCTCCAAAGCCCGCAAAGACGCCATGGCCACGGACGAGGCAAAACTCATGGCTGCCCAGCTCGAAAAGGTTTCCGTAACGATTCCCGTTAAAATCGGCGAGGGCGGCAAGCTCTTCGGCTCGGTAACGGGCAAGGATGTTGCAGCAGCTCTTAAACAGTCCAACATCGATATCGACAAGCGCAAAATCGCCATCCAGGGTGAAGTGACGGGCGAAGGCGTTTATGAGGCTGTTATAAAGGTTCATCCTTCCATTACGAGCAAAATCAAGATTAACGTGGTTGCTGGCTGATTGTTATGAACTTCTTCAAGAATCTATTTCGCAAATTCAAGAAAAATGAGGAGCAGGCTATGCCTGCTCCTGTTCGTCAGGAACAACAGCCCGTCGACCGGGAAATCGAAGCCCTCTATGCGGTGCTGGTGGATGTGATGGGAACGGAAAAGCTCGTAATTAAAGCCGGTAAAATGAAGGCTTTGCAGCTCATGCGTTCCGAAAACCGCTGTGACCGAGTACTGGCCCTGCAGCGCATCCTCGAAGAGGACCCGCTGATTTCACCAGCGCCGAAGGAAGCAGATCTGCCGAAGGTCATGGAACTGCTGTCGGAACGGACGGCAGACTTGGTGGCCCGCCGCAATGTGGAGGACCACATCGAGAAGAAGGTTTCGGAAAAACTGGAAAAGGAGCACCAGGAATATCTTAACGATATCCGCAAGCAGGTCATCAAAGAGGAAAAGCCCGGGGCTGAGTCTCCTCAGGACCGGAAGAAACGGGAAAAGCTCGAGGAGCTGGAAGCCGTTCATCTGACCCAGTCTATTATGGAATTGTTGCGGCCCCAGGACTTTTCGGAAATCGTTGGCCAGGAACGGGCGGTAAAATCGTTGATGGCAAAATTAAGCTCACCGTATCCCCAGCATTTGCTGCTCTATGGCCCGCCGGGCGTCGGCAAGACAACGGCGGCGCGGCTGGTGCTCGAGGCCGCTAAGAAAAAAGCCGCCTCGCCGTTTCGGGAGGAAGCACCATTCGTGGAGACCGATGGCACGACCCTTCGCTGGGACCCGCGGGATATGACCAATCCGCTGCTGGGGTCGGTTCATGACCCCATCTATCAGGGCGCCCAGCGCAATCTGGCGGATGGCGGCATCCCAGAGCCTAAACCGGGGCTGGTTACCGACGCCCATGGCGGCATCCTGTTCATCGATGAAATCGGTGAGATGGATGAAATGCTGCAGAATAAGCTGCTAAAGGTCCTGGAGGATAAGCGGGCCTTCTTTGAATCGGCCTATTATGACCCGACGGATGAAAAGGTTCCGCCGTATATCCATAAACTCTTTGAAGAGGGGGCACCGGCTGACTTCGTGCTGATTGGCGCTACGACCCGCGATGCCGGCCATATCAATCCGGCCCTGCGTTCCCGCTGTGCCGAGATTTATTTCGAGCCGCTGACTCCGCGTCATATCGAGGAAATCGTGACCAATGCGGCCGCCAAGCTCCATGTATCCATGGATGAGGGCGTGGCGGGCCTCATTAGTGAGTATACCATTGAAGGCCGTAAGGCTATCAATATCCTGGCCGATGCCTACAGCTTGGCCTTGGAAAAATGTGGGGCTGCCGATGAGGTTCCCGTGGAGAAAATCGCCAGCGGCGAAGGCCCGGAAGTTTCCATTACCAAGGCGGATATCTACGAAGTGGCCCAGGTCAGCCGGCTCTATCAATTCGTGACCAAGAAGGCCTCGGATAAGGCTTTGACCGGTCATATCTTCGGCCTTGGCGTATCGGGCTTTTTGGGTTCGGTCATCGAGATCGAGGCCGTGGCCTTTGAGGCCCATGAAAAGGGCAAGGGCACCGTCCGCTTCAATGAGACGGCAGGCTCCATGGCCAAGGATTCCGTGTTCAATGCGGCGTCGGTCATGCGGCGGCTGACGGGCAAGGATATCCATGACTACGACGTCCATATCAATGTAATTGGCGGCGGTAATATTGACGGCCCCAGTGCGGGCACGGCTATCCTGGCGGTGCTCACCAGTGCTATTACTGGCCGCAAAATCAAGCAGAATGTGGCGGTGACCGGCGAGATTTCCCTGCAGGGCCGAGTGCGCCCCGTGGGTGGTGTCTTTGAAAAAGCCTATGGCGCCAAGCAGGCGGGGATCAAGACCTTGATTATCCCGAAGGAAAACAGCAAGGATATTCCCAAGGAACACCTGGGGCTGGAAATCCATGCGGTAGAAACGGCAGACGAGGCATTTGCTATCCTATTCGAAGACGAATAAGCTTTTAGCATGCCTGGAAAGGATATAGAAATGGCATTACCAGAACGCGTCCCTCCTCAGAATATCGAAGCCGAGCAGGCTGTTCTGGGAGCGATGCTCATAAAGAAAGAAGCCATCATCGAGGTGCAGGAGATCCTGCAGCCGGATGACTTTTACCGCGAAGCCCATCGCATCGTCTATGAAGCGATGCTGGAACTATCGGGCAATGACGAGGCGGTTGACCTCGTCACCTTGACGGAGCAGTTGCGCAAGAGCGAGCAGCTGGAGAAAATCGGCGGCCTGCCCTTTATCACGCAGTTGGCCAATGCTGTGCCAACGGCAGCCAATGTGGGCTATCATGCGAAAATCGTCAAGGAAAAAGCGGAACTTCGCAACCTCATCAACGCGGCGACGAAAATTGCCAGTGCCGCCTACGAGGATACAGATTCCGTGGAAAATATCATGGATGAGGCAGAAAAGAGCATTTTGGCCGTAGCCAATCGTCAGAACGGCGGCGCTTTTGAATCCATGAAAAGCATCGTCATGCGAACCTTCGAGCGCATCAATGTGCTCTATGAGTCCAAGGGCGGTCTTACGGGTATTAGCTCGGGCTTTAAGGATTTGGATAAACTGACCTCTGGCTTGCAGAAATCCGATCTTATTTTAGTGGCAGCCCGTCCGTCCATGGGTAAGACGGCCTTTACCCTTAATATTGCCGCCTACTGCGGCCTTCACGACTGCAAGGTTGCGTTCTTCTCCTTGGAAATGAGTAAGGAGCAGCTCATGCAGCGCATGATGTGCTCCGAGGGCGGTATTGATGCCACGCGTCTGCGCACGGGACAGCTGGACGAAGGCGAGTGGAATAAGCTCGTAGAGACGGCAGACCGGCTCAGCCGCGCGCCTATCTTTATTGACGATACGGCGGGTATCACGGTCATGGACCTGCGTTCTAAGGCCCGCCGCCTAAAGGCCGAGCATGGCCTCGACCTCATCATCATCGACTATCTGCAGTTGATGCAGGGCCGCGCCAGCAAGAACAGCGACAACCGTCAGCAGGAAATCTCGGAGATTTCCCGTTCCCTCAAGGCTTTGGCCCGTGAGCTTGACGTGCCGGTCATCGCACTTTCCCAGCTTTCCCGCTCCGTTGAGAGCCGGCAGGTCAAGAAGCCGATGCTCTCAGATTTGCGTGAGTCCGGTTCCCTGGAGCAGGACGCGGATATCGTCATGTTCCTTTATCGTGAAGATTACTACGATAAGGATACGGAAAACAAAAATATTACGGAAATCATCGTCGCAAAACATCGTAATGGTCCCGTTGACAGCATCCAGCTGTTCTTCCAAAAGGAGTACACGAAGTTCCGCGATTTGCTGGTTCAGTAAATTTCATAAAGACTAAACCCTTTGGCTCAACAAGTCAAAGGGTTTTTGGTTATATTCCCATTTGTCCGTTCGTTATTTCGCGTTTCCCGATTCGAAGCAGCGCTTCGCCGCCACCAGGGACAGTGCCAACACTCCGCCAAGATGTTTTCCTAAACGAAATTTTTATACGCATTACGATAAGCATAATAGCTTAAGGTGCCACCTCATCCGCCCCTGACGGGGGCACCTTCCCCAGAGGGGAAGGCAGTTCTGTGACGGCTCTAACCTAGGCGGCGGGGGATACAGTACCATAAGCGGAGCCTTGACGTTCCGCGTGAAGCAAGAAATTTTTGCCTGCGTTCTCGTTGGAAAAGCAGTTTCGTCCAAGCGAAGCGCGCTTAACTGTTTTCCAACTCTTAATTAAAAGGCAAAAATTTCTTGTAGCGGGTTGTCACCGGTGAAGCGTTGGTACTGTATCCCCCGCCGCCGGCGATTTGCCGCGAACACGACCTTACGAACTACTCGATAAATGGGAATTTGTAGTACAGAGGGGGGAGGCTTTTGGGGTGTTGGCCGCCGTAGTTAATGTATCTGACTGTTTCTGATTATTTCTGCCCGATTTACGGATTTTCACTTGTTTTGTGTGATTTCCTCTTGACAAAACCAGTTCCACAAAGTAGACTATAAATATGAAATCGGTCTCACAAGAGTGATTATAACAAGAAGAGCTTTATGTTTTGGGAATTTTGGGAGGTATCATAATGAAAGACATCCGTCTGGACAGCCCGCTGAATGGTCAGCTGGTGGAACTGAAGGAAGTTAAGGACCCGGCATTTGCTGGCGGGGCTATGGGCCTTGGGGCAGGTGTAGTGAATCCGGATGGCAAAGTGTATTCGCCGGTAGACGGCGAAATTACGGTGCTGTTCGATACGAAACACGCCATTGGCATTCATTCGGTGGATGGGGCAGATATCCTGATCCATGTTGGCCTTGATACCGTTAAATTGGGTGGCGAGCACTTTGAGGCGAAGGTCGCCCAGGGGGATACCGTCAAGAAAGGCCAGCTGCTACTGGAATTTGATGCGGAGGCCATCAAGCAGGCTGGGTACGATACGACGACACCGGTTCTCGTGACAAATGCGGCGGAATTTGGCCAGGTGACGATTGCCCTTGGCGATAAGGAAATTACCTCCTCGGCGAACAATGGTGAGACGGCTGCCGCAGTGACGGATGATAGCGAATACGCAAACCTCCCGAAGGAAGTCCGGGTGGCAAAGCTCATCGAAAAATACGTTGGTGGCATGGAAAACGTCCGCAATGCAGAGCATTGTGCGACGCGTCTGCGCCTTATCATCAACGATAAATCCAAGATTGACGAAAAGGCTATCGAGAATATCGACGGGGTCAAAGGTCAGTTCTTCGCAGCTGCCCAGTACCAGATTATCCTGGGAACGGGCTTTGTCGACAAGGTTTTTGATGAATTCGTAAAGGGCACGAACTTCAGTGGTGTCAGCAACAAGGAAGAAGCCTATGCACAGATGACGCCGATTCAGAAGATTTCCCGTACTTTAGGCGACGTCTTTGTACCGATTATCCCGGTTCTCGTTGCAACCGGTCTTTTCATGGGACTGCGCGGTGCGGCCCAGAGTCTGGGGGTTCAGTTCAGTCCCAATGTGCTGCTGCTGTCCCAGATTTTGACGGATACGGCCTTCATCTTCCTGCCGGCGCTGGTCTGCTGGTCCACCATGAAGCGTTTCGGCGGCACGCCGGTCATCGGACTGGTTCTCGGCCTTATGCTGGTTGGTCCGCAGCTGCCAAATGCCTGGGCAGTTGCCGGTGGTGACGTCAAGCCGATTCCTATGGATATCTTTGGCATGACGATTGGTATCGTCGGCTATCAGGGGTCAGTTCTGCCGGCACTGGTTCTCGGTATTTTTGCGGCAAAACTCCAGAAGGCCCTGAAGTCCATCGTTCCGGATATTATCGACCTTATCGTTACGCCGTTTATCACGCTGTTTGTTTCGATGATTCTTGGTCTTATCATCATTGGACCCATTATGCATTCGCTGGAGACGACTATCTTTGGTGCTGTTTCGGCCTTCCTGCAGATGCCTATGGGCATTGGCGGTTTCATTGTCGGCGGTCTGCAGCAAGTCATCGTCGTATTCGGTGTTCATCATGTATTCAACGCCCTGGAAGTTCAGCTGCTGGCTACGACTGGTGTTGACCCATTCAACGCCATCATCACAGGTGCTATCGTTGCTCAGGGTGGTGCTGCTGTGGCTGTTGCCCTCAAGACGAAGGACAAGAAGAAACGCGCCCTCTACATTTCCTCGGCCGTTCCGGCTTTCCTGGGGATTACGGAGCCGGCAATCTTCGGTATTAACCTGCGCTTCATGAAGCCCTTCCTCTATGCCTTAGTTGGCGGTGCTTTCGCTGGCGGTGTGGCAAGTTTCCTGCATCTTGCTGGTACGGGCATGGGCATCACGGTTCTGCCGGGTACGCTCTTGTACCTTGACCATCTGCTGGAATACATCCTCGTAAATGCCATCGGCTTTGGCATTGCCTTCGGCCTGACCTTTACGTTGTTCACACCGGAAGAATAAAGAAGTAATTGAAAAGGCCTTCCCCGTATGGGGAAGGCTTTCCGTGTCGGAAAAGGGAGATTCGTTATGGAGAATTTCGATAAAAAAGCTATCGACGCCAAGCTGGCACAGGGATTCCCCCTTGAGCACCGTTGGCATAACCGCTTCCATTTGGAAATGCCGTTTGGTCTTATCAACGACCCCAACGGCCTGACCTACCACAATGGGGCGTATCATATCTTTTACCAGTGGAATCCGCTGGGCTGTGAGCATAAGAATAAATGCTGGGCCCATGTAAAGACCCGGGATTTCATTCATTACACAATGCCGGAGCTTTCCCTGTGGCCGGATGATGTTCATGACAAAGACGGCTGTTATTCTGGCTGCGGCGTTTCGGAGGAGGGAGAGCTGCGGGTACTCTACACCTGCAACCGCAAGGAGGATGGCGTCCGGATTCCGGCGCAGCGGTTCGGTACCCTCCAGACGGATGGCAGTGTGCGCAAGGATGAAATTATCATTCCGGACCATCCGGAGAAAATCACCGGACATTTCCGGGACCCCTTCCTGTTCACCCGCCATGGCCGCCGCTATCTCATAATCGGCGCTCAGCGGGAAGAGGATGAAAAGGGAACGGCCCTTATCTATGAAGAAGTGGCGGAAAAGTGGAAAAATCTCGGTGAGATACACACGCGGCTGGGGGATTTCGGCTATATGTGGGAATGCCCCAATCTCTTGCAGTTTGGCAGTTACGATGTAATGATTTTCTGCCCCCAGGGACTTTCTGCCCGGGCTTATGACCGTCAGAACATCTATCAGGCAGGCTATATTGCCGGCCATCTGTCCTTGGACAGCATGGATATGATGCAGCATACGAAATTCCAGGAACTGGATCGGGGCTTTGATTTTTATGCCCCGCAGGTGTTCGAGCATGAAGGCCGTCATCTGTTGATTGGCTGGATGGGAATGCCCGATAAGGATGAGGATTATCCCTCGAAAGAGCAGGGGTGGATGTACAGTTTGACTATGCCCAGGGAATTGCGGCTTCGCCAGGGGCATATCTATTCGCGGCCAGCCCGGGAGCTGCGGGACCTTCGGGTAAAGGAGTCGGCTACTCAACTGGAGGCTTCCTCGGTATCGTCACTGCGCCAGCCCCTCTTTGGTGGTTCGGAAATCTTGTTGGAATTGGAGCTGGGGGAGGCAAAAATCCTATCCTGTGTTTTGCATTATGGTTTGGAAAAGCTGGTATTCAGTTATGACCGAGAGCAGCAGACCATGACCATTGACCGTGAGGGCATGAAGAAAGGCGGCCGCGGAAAGCGGGTGTTCAAGCTGTTTGTTGACCAGAAGCTGTCGCTGCAGCTCTTTGTCGATAAGGCGGCCGTGGAGGTCTTCTTCCAGCATGGCGAGGAAGTAGCAAGTCTGCTGGTGTTCCCCGAAAAGAATATCCAGCCGGAGCTGGAGGTTCGGAGCGACAGCCCGCTAAAAGCCATAATGGGCACGGTTTGGGAATTGGATTCGTATAAATATCAGCTGAATTCGTGACCTATATGAATAAGCCCCTGAAACCATTGGTTTCAGGGGCTTATTCATGTCAGAAAACCGGTCAAAGCCGGATTTCAAAGGGGATTAGTTGTTTACTGCACGTTCCTCCGTTGAGGACGCTAATGGAATCCGACGAATTCGCTCAAAGGGGATTGAATCAAACGAGTATCGGATATCAAGATACGAGCCAGAACAGGTAAACACGATTTTCTTAAGGGGGAACCTCGATGTTTTCTTAATCTGTTTTATATAGAAATGCGCATCTTCCGCAGAAAACGGTCCTTTAGCGATGATAACGCGGACGTTATCAATGAACATGGGGAAACACCTCCAACAATACATCCGTACAACTGTCAGGTCCGGGTAAGACCCTGCAGGGGGAGCCTGCATGACAGCATCTTTGGTTGTTAGCGATGGGATGGATAGGGGTTATCCTTCAACAACATAATTAGCATTATACTATGGATTATTTTGTTTGTGAAGCGGCGTATGGTGCTTATTACCCGAAAAGTCCTGCATTTCATGGAATTATTACCAGTCTATAATGGGAATAAACGAAAAAACGCCGTTTTCTGAAAGATTACGGCGTTTTTCGTGTATACAAAAGACATTTTTGCTCAAGCACAGTCTTTAAATTTTAGTTTTTTTAGATGAAATACATCAGGCTGTCGGCGTCTTTTTGGGCATCAAGTGCTGTCAGGATATCGTCCAGGCGGACATTGGACAGGGTATCTTTGATGTTATCATCCAGCGGCGTAAAGACCTTGGTGGCAAGGGCACGGTTAAGCTCTGGCATCTTGTCCGAGGCTGGGGCTGCTTTTTCCATTAGGGATAGTTCAATCGAAGAAAGAATATCGTAGGCACTGATAGCGCGCGGTTCACGAGCCAGCTGGTAACCGCCCTGGGAACCTTTGATGGAATTGACCAGATTAGCGCGTTTTAAAAGCGAGAAAACCTGCTCTAAATAAATCTTGGAGATGCCGAGTTTTTCCGAAATGCTGATGATGGTAACGGGGGAGCCCGAAGCGTAATTGCGAGCTAAATAGGTCATAGCAGCGAGACCATAGCGTCCTTTGGCAGAAATCTTCATATAATATACCTCGTTTCCGAAAATGCTCAGTGGTTATACATATATAGATGATATGTTATGCTTGTATAGTATATGATAGTGAAAATAGCGGAAAAAGTCAAGGCGGAAACATTGACAAAAAATGAAAACTGTGTTAATATGTAAACATATTAATCATATATGTTTTTACTTGAAGCTGATTTATGAAGTGGAGGCGTTTTCTAATGGGTAATATTTACAATAGCGTAACAGAATTGATTGGCGGCACGCCGCTGCTTAAAGCCAATAACTTTATCAAAGCGAATGATTTGAAGGCCAATCTTTTGGTGAAGCTTGAGTATTTCAATCCGGCTGGATCGGTCAAGGACCGCATCGCCAAGGCGATGATTGAACAGGCGGAAAAAGATGGCAAGCTTACGAAGGATTCGGTTATCATAGAGCCAACTTCCGGCAACACGGGAATTGGCCTGGCCAGTGTGGCAGCAGCTCGCGGCTATAAGGCTATCCTCACGATGCCGGAAACCATGAGCGTGGAACGCCGCAATCTTTTGAAGGCATATGGTGCCCAGATTGTCCTGACGGATGGTTCCAAAGGCATGAAGGGGGCCATTGACAAGGCTGAGGAACTGGCAAAGACGACGCCTCATTCCTTTATCCCCGCGCAGTTCACGAACCAGGCTAATCCAGCTGCCCATGAGGCAACTACTGGTCCGGAAATCTGGAATGATGCCGATGGCAAGGTTGATGCGTTCGTGGCTGGTGTCGGTACGGGCGGTACGCTGACGGGCGTAGCCCGCTATCTGAAGAAGCAGAAACAGGATGTCCATATTGTAGCCGTGGAGCCGGCTACGAGCCCGGTTTTGTCGAAGGGCCAGGCTGGCCCCCATAAGATTCAGGGTATTGGTGCGGGTTTCGTGCCGGATACACTGGACACGACTGTTTATGATGAAGTCATTGCCATCGCCAATGAGGATTCGTTCCAGTATGGCCGCCAGTTCTCCCACAGTGAGGGCATTTTGGTAGGCATTTCCTCCGGTGCGGCGCTGGCAGCTGCGGTACAGCTGGCAAAACGCCCGGAATATGAAGGCAAGAATATTGTCGTGCTGCTGCCAGATACGGGTGACCGCTATCTTTCCACGGAGCTGTTTGCAGAATAAATATAGAAGAGTAACGTCCGCTGCCTTAAGCCTTAAGGCAGCGGATTTTTATTGTCAAATTACAGTTTGCAGGGGAGTAGTACCCAGTTCGTGTTCGAGATAAGTCGCCGGCGGCGGGGGCCCCAGTACCAACGCTCCACCGGTGACAACCCGCTACAAGAAATTTTTGCCTTTTAATTAAGAGTTGGAAAACAGTTAAACGCGCTTCGCTTGGACGAAACTGCTTTTCCAACGAGAACGCAGGCAAAAATTTCTTGCTTCACGCGGAACGTCAAGGCTACGCTTATGGTACTGGGGCCCCCGCCGCCTAGGTTAAAGCCGGCACGAATTGCTGCACCCTCGGAGGGGGGAGCCCTGCGAAACTCGCCACATCCTCAGCCGCCGCTAGGGACAGTGCCATAAACGAAGCGTTTGATGTTTTCCGTGAAGAACGAAATTTTTATCCTCACTTCTCGTCGAAAAATTGCTACCGTTCAAGCGAAGCGCGTTTTGCAACTTTTTCGATGCTTAATTAAAGATAAAAATTTCGTTTAGGAAAACATCTCCCGCGTAGTGTTGGCACTGCCCCCAGCGGCGGCGAAGAGCTGCTTCGAATGAGGCTCCGCTAACCGATAAACTGTAATTTTCCACTGGTTTCGATGTGGCGTTAGGGGCTGGGGCGTGTTCGTCAGATGGTGTGATTTATGTTATAATAGCCCCGTAATGATTTATGAAATTTCTTTTATTTATAGAGGCAGAGGGGGAGCAAGTTGCGCATCGTAGTGGTAGGTGCCGGTAAGCTGGGGTATAGCATTGCCGAGCTGTTGTCAAAGGAACAATTTGATGTGGTCGTTGTGGACCAGGATGAGAGTCAGCTGGAAGCAGCTAAGAACACGCTGGACGTGCTCACCATTGCGGCCAATGGCGCCAGCCCGATTACCATGAACGACCCGGATATCCGAGACTCGGATATCCTTATTGCTGTGACTGCCAGTGACGAAGTCAATATGGTCAGCTGTATTTTGGCGAAGAAGCATGGCATCAAGCATACGATTGCCCGAATTCGCGATATGCAGTTCATGAGTGAGGCCAAGGACTATCTCAAGGACAACTTCGACATTGATTTGATGCTGAACCCAGAGCTCATTACCGCTAACGAAATCAACCGCATTTTGATGACGCCGGCGGCCCTTGATGTGGAGGATTTCGCCCATGGCAAAATCCGCTTATTCGAGACGAAGGTTCAGCGCAAATCGCCGCTGGCCCGGGTTCCCCTCAGGGATATCCAGTTGCCGAAGGGCGTGCTGGCCGGCATGATTTTCCGGGATCACCGCATGATTATCCCTCATGGTGATGACTGCCTGCTGCCTCATGATAATGCCTATTTCATCGGCATTCCGGAGGAGATTGAGAAGTTCAGCCAGAGTTTTGTCCAGCGCGATGCCCGCAAGCTTCACCGCGTGGTTATCATCGGTGCTGGCCGTGCCGGAAGGGCCTTGGCGACGATGTTCGATAAGCAGGATGTCCATGTAAAGGTCATCGATAAGGACCACGAGCGCTGCCGGCTGATGGCTGGCCTGCTGGAAAACGGCATCGCCATTTGCGGCGATGGTACGGATATCGATTTGCTCACGGAAGAGGGAGTAGCTGAGGCCGACGTGGTGGTCTGCCTGACGGAAGATGATAAGCTCAATCTGATGTTGGCCCTGTTATCGCGGCATTTGTCGGGCAACAAGACCAAGACCGTTGTTCGCGTTGCCCGCAATGAATATGTGGAGCTCATGGAGAAGGTGGGTGTCGATATCGTTCTGTCGGCGCGCCTGCTCTCGGCCAGTGAGGTGTTGGCCTTTGCCCGCCGTGGCGGCGTTGTATCGGTATCGCTGCTGGAAGGCGCCAAAGCTGAGGCCGTGGAAGTTATTGTGCAACAAGGAGCTCCGGTGGCGGGGAAACGCCTGATGGACGTCAAGCTGCCCCGGGAGTGTCTGGTCTGCGCTTACGTTCGCGATGGTGAGGCAGTTATCCCGAATGGTAATACGGTACTGCAGCCTGGTGACCGGACGATCCTGTTTATCCAGACGAAATTCTCGCAGAAGGTTATTCAGTATTTCAAGGGCAGGGACTGATATGGCACTGATGGAAAAAGGAAGCGGCTGGGAGCTGTTCTGGCTGCTGATGGGGCGCACGTCCTCCATTTTGGGGCTGGCGATGCTGGTTCCGGCGGTGGTGGCCTTGTTCTGGCAGGAGCCAGAGGCTTGGCTGTTTTTGATGCCGGCCAGTTTTGCCCTGTTTTTGGGCGTCTTCATGATGTGGATGGGGCAGGACCACATGCGCCAGCTTACCATTCGTGAGGGAGCACTCTTTATGGTGTTGGTCTGGCCCTTTATGGGGATGATTGGACTGATGCCCTATTATAGTTCCGGATTGCTGCCCAACTGGTTTTCAGCCTTTTTCGAGAGCATCTCGTCCCTTACAACGACGGGGCTTTCGTGTCTGCCGTTTGACCGCGCGGGGTTGCCGCGCTCTTTGCTTTTATGGCATACGCTGATGAGCTGGCTGGGCGGGCTTACCTTTGTGTCCGTATTGGTTACGGTACTGCCTCAGGTCAGCGGTTGTTTTGGCTTAACGCTTTCGGCGCGGCAGACGATTTTTTTCAGCCCCGTTTGGAACCGCATGAGCCAATCGGTCAATCAGGGGGTCAGCGTGTATTCCGGTTTGACTTTGCTGGCTGCGATGCTTTTCTGGTTGGCGGGCTTGTCTCCCTTTGATGCCCTGTTGCAGTCCATGCTGACGATTTCCTCCAGTGGCGGCAGTTCGGTGGCATCCTTTATGTTCTACGACAATGTCTGGTTGGAACTGGCCGCTGTGCTGGCCATGGTGATTTCGGGTATGAATCTATTGCTTTGCTGGAAGGTCTGGAACCGTAAAAGTTTCTGGCTTCTCTGGAAAGACACGGAACTGCGCGCTTTTTTGCTGATTTTCCTGTTGGCAGGCAGCATGATTTCCCTGCATTTGTATCTCATGCAGTGCTATGGTGGGGCCGGCAGTATCCGTTATGGTTTTTTCCAGGCGATATCCTTCTTGTCCACCAGCGGCTTTGCCTCGGCAAGTTTTTGGTATTGGCCGGATTTTGACCGGTATGTGTTATTCCTGCTGGTCTTTGTGGGCGGCTGTATCGGTTCGGCTGGTGGCGGCCTGAAGGTAGTCCGCATTTTGGTTCTGTTGCGGATGGCCCGGGCGGAGATTCATCGGACCCTGCATCCCCATATGGTGGTCAGCGTCAAGATGGATGGCTTGCCAGTGGCGGCGAAGATTGTGGGTCGCATTTTGGCCTTTTTCTTTTTATATGTGCTGATTTTTACGGTCTTTTCCCTGCTGATTTCCATTACGGGTCTGGGCCTTTTGCCCTCCATGGGAATCGCTGCGGGCTGCCTGACCAGTACAGGTTCCACGGCGGCGCTCTTTGGCATCGGCAGTTTGGCCTTTTTGCCTGATTGGGGGAAATTTGTTTGCAGTTTGCTGATGATTATCGGACGTGTCGAAATTTTTTCCTTTTTGATTTTGATCGATGTGGGCGTGCGGATGCTCCACCAGAAGTGGTGAAACTATGGATTTGAAAATAGTCTGTTATATTCTGGGAAGACTGGTAATTGCCGAGACGATTATCATGCTTATTCCCTTTTTTATGGCCCTGTACAATGGTGAGGCGAGCATCCAGGGATTTGCCGTGGCTTTGGGCCTTTGCGCGTCCGTGGGCATGGTTTTGCTCAGCAACGGACGGGTGCGGGTGGAACATCTGACCATGCGCGAGGGCATTGCCATCACGGGGATTGGCTGGATAATGGCAACGTCCCTGGGTATGCTGCCCTTTGTCTGCGGCGGCTATCTCGGTGTTCTCGATGCCTGGTTTGAAAGCATTTCCGGGTTTACGGGAACCGGGGCAACTGTCATGGAAAATTTGTCGGTCATTCCCCCTAGTATTTTGTTCTGGCGTATGATGACCCATTGGTTCGGCGGCTTGGGGATTATCGTCATCTTTATTGCCTTGCTGCCCCAGACGGGGCAGAGCACGGTCTACATGTATAATGCGGAGACGACTGGTCCCACCCGGGAACGCGTCCTGCCGCGGTTGCGGGATATGACCAAGGCCTTGTTCCAGATGTATATGATGTTTACCGTGATTGCGATGGTGGTTTACTGCTTTTGCGGCCTGTCGCTCTACGATGCGGTAACCCATGCCATGAGCACCATAGGTACCGGCGGCTTTTCCACTTATGACGATAATGCCATGCATTTTGACAATATTCCCCTGGAAGCCTGGATGACGTTTTTCATGATTTTGGCCGGGGGCAATTTTGGCCTCTATTACCGGGTTTGGCGCAAGGGACCTGGGGTGATCCGTCACAATTCGGAGTTCAAGGCTTATATCGGCATAGAGATTGCGGCCATGCTGCTGATTACCGCCAATCTCGTTTGTTCTATGGATGTAAATCCCTTTGAGGCCTTTCGCTATGCCAGTTTCCAAGTGGGTTCCATTTCGACTACGGGGTTCGTTTCGGCAGATTTTGACCAGTGGCCGGGGTTCTCCAAGGGAATCCTGCTGCTACTGATGATATGCGGTGGCTGTGCTGGTTCGACGGCTGGCGGCATGAAGGTGAGCCGTATGGTTTTGCTGGTGAAAAATGCCTGGGCGGTGGTGCACCAGAAGTTGTCGCCGCGCCGGGTGGTGGAAGTCCATATGAATGGCAGTAAGGTGGATGAAGAAACCCTGCTTCGCGTGGGGCAGTTCTTTTTCCTGTATATCCTGTTCATTGTATTTTGGGCTTTGCTGCTGACGGCTGACGGGCTGCCGGTATTCGACTCACTGGGGATAAGCATCACGGTCATGGGCAGCGTGGGGCCGGCCTTTGGGGTGGCGGGAGCGACTTGCACCTATGCCGGTTTGTCGGTCTTTGCCAAGAGCATCCTCTGTGTGGCCATGCTCTTGGGGCGTTTGGAGATGTTTACCCTGCTGATCATGCTGTCGCCAGATTTCTGGCAAAAGGGAAACCGTTGGTAAATGGGAAGGGGATTTTTTTGTGCTGAGTAATTTGTTTGTGGCCATTGGTGCAGTCGTGCCGATGTTTTGCCTGATTCTTATCGGCGTGTTCGTCAAGCGGACGAAAATGCTGACGGACGAGGAACTGGTTCATACGAACCGCATGGTGTTCCGCGTCTTTTTCTTCTGCATGATGTTCTATAACATCTATACGACGGATTTGTCCAAGACGTTCCGTCCGGGACTCATGCTGTTTGGCGGCCTAGGGGTCATTGCGGTATTTTTGCTGGCCACGCTCTTTGTCTGCAAATTCGAGCCGAGCAATAAGCGGCGCGGCGCGATGATCCAGGCGATTTTCCGCAGTAATTTCGTTTTGATGGGGATTCCCCTGGTGAGCAATATTTTCGGCGAGGACCAGCTGGCTCTGCCGACGATGATGATTGCCATCGTTGTGCCGATTTACAATGTGGTGGCGGTGTTTGTGCTGGAGACTTTTCGGGGCGGCCGGTTCTATCTGCCGGGGATTTTACTGGGGGTGCTGAAAAATCCGATGATTCTCGGCGCGATTGCCGCGGTGGTATTCCTGCTGGTGGGGGTACCGGTGCCAGCACCGGTACTAAAGCCCATCAAACAGGTGGCGGCGGCGACGACGCCGGTGGCGCTGATTATTCTGGGGGCATCCTTTAAGGGCAGCAGCTTCCACGCCCATGTGAAACAGTTGGTGGCCTGCGTGGCAGTACGCCTTATCCTAGTGCCAGCGGTTATGATTGGCCTAGCCATTTATCTGGGATTCCGGGGCATGGAGCTCATCACCCTCACGGCGATTTTTGCTTCCCCCTGCGCGGTGGCCAGCTTTGCCATGGCACAGCAGATGGGAAGTGATGCGGATTTGGCAGGGAACTGCGTCGTCTATACCAGTGCTCTTTCCTGTTTGACGCTTTTTGGCTGGGTGTTTGCCTTAAAGTCCTTGGGCCTGTTCTAAGGATGGGTTAAGTTGACGGTATCCAGCTGGTCCGATATAATTAGGATAGTGTGATTTTGAATGAAAGACCTGGTTTGACTGGTTGATTTAGAAGGAGTGTCCGCGAGTGAAAAGAGCAATTGTATGCGGTGTGGCTGTGGTTGCAAGCATCCTGTTTGGCGGCATGGCACTGGCTATGGCTGCACAGGAGCAGGCAGCTCAGGCAGAAGAGCAGCAGAAATATGTAGAATCGGACGATGTATTCCGCACGGCGGGCCTTGGCAGCGGCCAGCTGACGGGGGAATACCGGTTGACGAAATACGATGTTATTTCGTTGAATATCGTCGGCTTCCCGGAGGGGCTGGGATATTCAACGGTCAATGGTTCCATTAGCTCTAGCAGCTCTAGCAGCTCTAGCAGTTCGAATGATTTGCTGATTGGCCCGGATGGCCGCGCGGCAATTCCTTATATCGGCAATGTGAAATTGGCTGGCCTGACTCTCAATGAAGCAAAAGAGCTCATTCAGAGCAAGCTTTCCGAATACCTCCGCATCCCCAGCATGTCGGTATCGGTTAAGAACTATGGCAAGCGCAAGATTTACGTTATGGGCGAGGTGGAAAAACCGGGCATTCAGGAATTGGATATCGATAGCCTCAATGCCTATGCAGCCATCACTTCGGCGGGCGGCTTCACGAAACGCGGCCGCAGCACGCGGGTGCAGGTACTGCGCGTTATCGATGACACGATGTACTATACGCAGCTGAATATGAAAACGTATGTAAAACGTCATGACCTGACGCAAAATGTCGTCTTGCAGGATGGCGATATCGTCTATGTGCCGAAATCCAACGGTATTCGCTGGAACGAGGACGTATTGCCGTATGTCAGTGCTTGGGCATTATATAAGAATTTGACCGATTAATCGGGGTTCAACAGGAACCGCTGGTTTGTAAAGAACCGGCGGTTTTTTGTTGCGCAAATTACAGTTTATCGGTTCGTGGAACCTTATTCGAAGCAGCTCTTCGCCGCCGCTAGGGGCAGTGCCAACACTACGCGGGAGATGTTTT
>FNCM01000019.1 GCA_900100835.1 Selenomonas sp. WCT3
CGAACAGGAATTTCCACCACAAACTGGAAAAACAGGGAATGACACAAAGCATGTCCCGTGTAGCCCATTGCATTGACAACGGTCCTATGGAAGGATTCTGGGGCATCCTTAAGCGGGAGATGTACTACGGCAGACGTTTTACCAGCAAGTGTGAACTTATGCGTTCGATTGAAGCATACATTCATTATTACAACCACAAGCGTGTGCAACGTAACCTTGGTATCCTAACACCGATAGAGAAACATACCTTGTATTTAGCCGCATAAAAAGGCCGGCAGACGAATCTGCCGACCAAAGAAATCTTATATTTTTTTATTGTCCTCTTGACGGGGAGCAGTTCAATATGTATGGGGAGGGATTTCTGATGACAATAGAGTCTTTGTTGGCCGTAATCGGCTTTGCAATAGCCACCTTTAGTTTAGGCTATATGATCGGAAAAGACTGGAATACAAGAAAATGACCGCCCCTAGCCTGCAAAACTAGACGGTCATTTTTCTTGTGACTATCAAAACGGGCTAATACCCTTGTGTGAAGCACCCTTTGCTATATACAAATTATAGCAATAAAATAAATCCTCGTCAATGACGAGGTGATAATCGAGGTGCATGAACATGGCGCAGAGCGAGGCTGTGATGGAAAGGGATTTGATACGGCAGTTGACGCAGGATGTGTCGCAGTGGACGTATCGCAAGGATATTCGGGATGAAGCGTCGCTTTGGGCGAATTTCCGCGATAAGCTCAATCAGAACAATCAAGCCGCCCTTGATGGGGAGCCTATTACCGATACCGAGTTCCATCAGATTCGGGAGTATATGCTCGATGTGGCCAAGAGCCCTTATAAGGCGGCACTGTGGCTGGCGGGGGAGAATGGCGAGGCGGTTATCCCGCTTACGCGCGAGGATGCCAGCAAGGGGACGATTCATCTTATGGCAGTCAGCAACCGCGAGATTGCGGGCGGCCGTTCGTCCTATGAGGTCATCAACCAGTTCGTTTCCGATAAGCAGGATGTGGATGACCGCGAGCGCCGTTTTGATGTGACGCTGCTCATTAACGGCCTGCCGATGATTCATATTGAGCTCAAGAATCAGGAGCATCCTTTTATGGATGCGTTCCGTCAAATCAAGAAGTACAGTCTCGAGGGCAAGTTCCGCGGGCTCTTTGGCATGGTGCAGATGTTTGTGGTGTCCAATGGCAGTAATACGCGCTATATCGCGGCCGATACGGGCTCGAATCTCAATGAGAAGTTCCTGACGGCTTGGGTCAATCAGCAGAATGAGCCGGTGGAGAATTATCTGGAGTTTGCGCGGGAAGTCCTGCGGATTCCTGCGGCGCATGAGATGATTGGTCATTACAGTGTCATTGATGCCGAGCGTCATAAGCTCATCCTGCTGCGGCCCTATCAGGTCCATGCCATTGAGGCGGTCAAGCGGGCGTCGGCCAGACAGGAGTCGGGCTTTGTCTGGCATACGACCGGTTCGGGCAAGACGCTGACTTCCTATACCGTAGCCAAGAATCTCTCGCTTATCCCGGGCATCGACAAGACGATTTTCCTCATTGACCGCAAAGACCTTGACCAGCAGACGTCGCTCGCGTTCAAGGCCTATGCCGAAAATGACAGCATTGATGTAGACGATACCGATAACGTGCACGAGCTTTTGCAGAAGCTCAAGAACAAAGACCGGCTGGTGATTGTCACGACTATCCAGAAGCTGCAGATCATCATGAAGCGGTACAATGGGGAAGCAAAGAAGGACTCACCGACGGCGAAGCGCTTCCATGGATTGTGCATCGCCTTTGTTGTCGACGAATGTCATCGCACGGTCACGCCGGAGACCCAGCGGGAGCTGCAGAAGTTCTTTTGCCATTCGCTTTGGTATGGTTTTACGGGAACGCCAATTTTTGACGAGAACAAGCGCCAGCGCAAGGGCGATTTGGCGCGCACTACGGAGGCCCTCTATGGGCCCTGCCTGCATAACTATACCATTAAGGAAGCCTTGCAGAACAAGGCGGTGCTGGGCTTTCAAATCGACTATAAGGACTCCCTGTCGGAGAATACCATCCTGACAATCGGTGAGCAGTTGGGGGCGGGCAGCTACACGGCGCTGGCAGGGCAGGATGCTGTGGTGCGTGAGCGCAGTGTCTTGCAGACTTTCTATAAAAATGAAGGGGAAGACGCCTACGATAACGACGAGCATCGCCGTGGTGTGGTCGAATACATCCTCAACAAGACGGCGGGCAAATTCCGTTTGCAGGCACCGCAGGGCGAAGCCTATGAAGCCATCCTCACCGTGCCATCCATCGCGATTGCGCAGAAGTATTATACTTTGTTCCAGCAGTATATTGCGGAGGGGAAGATTGCGGCTTCGGTGCGCGAGAAATGCGTCGATTTCCCGAAGATTGCCATTACCTACACCGTCACGGAGAACGAGGAAGATTCTATCGCTAATCAGCAGGCGATGAAGGCATCCCTTAACGATTATAATGCAATGTTTGGGACGAAGTTCGGGCTGGACAGCCTGGCGGCCTATAATACGAATCTCAATGACCGTCTGGCGCGTAAGAAAGGCCGTTATAAACAGCGAAAGGAGCAGCTTGACCTCGTCATTGTGGTAGACCGCCTGCTCACTGGTTTTGATGCGCCGCCCTGTGCCATCTTGTTTGTCGACCGTCCGCCCATGGCGCCGCAGAATATCATTCAGGCCTTCAGCCGTACCAATCGCATCTATGATAAGAGCAAGCGCTATGGTATGATTGTCATCTTCCAGCGCTCGGCGGAGTACAAGGAGGCGGTGGATGGCGCGCTATTGCTTTACAGCCATGGTGGTACCAATGAAGTCAGTGCGCCAGCTTTTGCGGAGCTGGAAAAGGAGTTTCGGAAGGCGCTTAACGAACTTAAGAGTCTGGCGCCGACGCCTGAAAATGTCGATGCGCTGACAGACCGCAGTGCCATGCAGAAATTTGCCAAGGCCTTCCAGAAGGTCGACCGCCTCAGCGGGGAGCTGCAGGTCTATCAGGAGTGGGAAGATCATGACCTTTCGGAGTATGGCGTCCATAAAGAAATGCTTAACGATTATAGCGGCAAATACCGCAATATTATCGAAGAACTGCGCAAGTCAAAAGAAGATGAAGACGAGCCGATTGCCATCGATATCGGTTATGAGCTCGAGAACATCACCAGCGTGACCATCGACTATCGCTATATCCTTTCACTGATTCAGAGCTACATGCCCGAGGAGGATGTCCTCATCGCTGCGCCTATTGAGGATGAAGCCATCGACAACCATATTACTAAACTTCGTGAGACAAATCCGGCATTGGCTGATGTCATTGGCGGATTCTGGGAGGATATGAAGCAAGACCCGATAAAGTACAAGGGGCTTGATGCGCGGACGGTGATCGAGACGCGCATTGAGGAAATCGTCGCCAACCAAATCAACGATTTCACGGAAGAATGGTGTGCCCGGAAAAAAGACGTACTGGCTATCTTGGATACTTTCAGGAAAGGCGATAAGGTTTCGCTCGTCACCGACTATGATGCCTATAAGCAAAAGCATGAGGGTGTCAGCAAACTAAAATACAATCGCAACGCCAAAGAGGCTGTGATCGAGCTCGTAGAGAAAATCCGGCCGTTGCGGGAAAAGTGAATGCAAAATGAGGATAATCGCTGATGCGATTATCCTCATTTTTTATTTGCAGTTTTTTTCGCGTCGCACTTGGACGTCCCCTTTGCCGCTAAACGCTTGCGGTCAAAGATTCAATGGAAGCGGCCCAGGATAATGATGAGGAGGAAGACCAGGACTCCGAAAAGATAGGCGGCGCCAAAGAAATATGAGAAGAAATGACGATGACCGGTCAATTTTTCCCGACGATATAAATAAATTGGCGGGCAGAGGAATATTGCAAGATAATACCATTTGGATAGCGGAAATCCTGCGCGTTCCAAGTAGTTTTTATCAATGCAAAGCAGGGAGGAAGAGAAGAGCGAGATGTAGGGCGGCATAGGTGGCAGATGCAGGGAATTCTGCACGATGCCGTAGAGGAAGGGGAGAAACAAGGCCAGCCGGCAGAGGTTCCAGCCTTTTTGCAGAAGCGCTAAATCCTCAGGCGCAGGGGGGAAAATCATGTTTGCCGGACCGGACGCTGCGCCACTGGCGGCGTAGTTCATGTTCATAGGGGGAGCTGCAGCAGTGGCAAATTCTGGTGCCTTTTGGTCAGTCGTATTTGGATTTGCTGCTGGTCCTGGACTGTTTACAGGCGTGCCGCAGCTTGAACAGAACTTTGAATCATTTTCCAATGGATTACCACATTTCATGCAAAACATAAAAATTCCTCACTTTAAATAATAATTTGCTAAGCTATCAAATATAGATAGTTTATACAATTGTTTCTTATACATACTACGCAGGGATTATTTGCTAAGCGTTAATCTTCGATTAGATATCCGTTAAATCGTGCAAATTTTAATGAAATTATATTTTTTACGTGCTATGGTGTCTAGCGGAAAAATTCTTATGAAAGATGGATGGAGGATACGATTATGTTTTGTAAAAATTGTAACACGCAGCTGCCGGATAATGCGACATTCTGCAAAATTTGTGGTGCACGGTTGACACAGGAATCCGCAGGGCCCGCGAAAACGCAGACGGTTATCCAGCCGCCGGAGCCACCGATGGGGCATACGGCTTCGCAGATGAACAGGCAGGGGGGCTATTATCCACAGCAACAACCACAACGAGCTTCAACGCTGAAGATTGTAGGTTTGACGTTGGCGGCGGTAGTGGCAGTTGGTGGTGTTTTCTTTGCCGTCTCGGGCTCAGATGCAAAGGATAAGCCGTCTACGGAGGTAAGCGAGCCGGCAGCACCGGGCGGGAGCAGCACGAAGCAGGATAAAACCCAGCCGTCACAGGCACAGCCCCAGCAGACCCAGCAGCCGGCGGCAGCGGCAGGAACGTTAGCAATTAAGGAGAAAAATTTAAAAGTAAGTCTAAAAGAAACTGGTCAGCAATTGCTGACGATAGCCGATGCACAGATTTCTTTTGATGCATCTGGCCGTCCGCAATTGTGCTTCTTGTACCAAAATGATACTGGCAAGCAGGTGAAGAGCCTCGATCTGCTGGTCAGAGCTGTTGGCCCGAATGGTGAGTTTATGAAAAGCCCTGTAACGGGAGATACGGTTCAGGCTGTGGAACTGAACCGTGTCCTGGCACCGGGCGCAGCTACGAGCGCTAGTGACGTTATTCCTTTGACGGATCTGCCACAGGCTGGCAAATATCAGGTCGTAATCAGCTGCATCAATTATGCGGATTCTAGTTATCTGATGTTTGACTACGACTATCGCCCGACGCTTGTTCTCGAGTGATGGATAAATCCGGTCACTGCGGGATAAGTGATATTCGGCGGTAAAAGTAAATTTATGCAGGAAAATCAAGTCCTCCGTAGAATCCAGTAAGGGAAAGGATGTGATTGTTCAATGGAACAAGGGAGGACGAGGAGATTATGAGGAAACCAGAAGGCAGTATCAAGACACTGTTTATAACATGTATTGTCGTTATTACGGGTGTCTTGCTAGCGATACAGACATTCATCAATGTATCGCAATTCCAAAAAGGTATGGAAGCGCAAGTCAAAGCTACGCTGGAACAGCAGGGGCAGGGGATTGCTGCCAAGCTCGATCAGCGCTTGCTGCAGATCGAGCAGAAGGGCGAAGGCCTTTCCCGTGCGGTAAGCAATATGGCAAGCTATGACAATACAGTTTTGCTCGCGACCGCCAAGAGCTTTATCGAATCGGATAAGCTGGTACTCGGCAGCGGCTATTGGTTTGAGCCGAACGCTTATCAGGAGGGAATGGAATTCTACGGTCCTTATCAGATGCGCAAGGGCAGCCAGATCGAGCTGACGATGGAGTACAGCACGGCCAGCTATAATTATTTTTCTTATCCTTGGTACAAAGAGGCTCTGGCTAATCCTGGCAAGGTTTTCTGGGATGGACCCTATCATGATGATACCTCCGGGACGAATATGCTGACCAGCAGCTGCGGTTTTACCAAGAATGGAAAAGCCGCCGGCGTCATCACGATGGATGTAGGTATCGATGAGCTGGAAAACTATGTACAGAGCATCAAAGTAGGCGAACATGGCTATGCTTTCCTGCTCAGCAAGGATGGTTACTATCTTGGCCATAAGGATAACGACAAGAACATGAAGGTCAAGATGAGTGAAGAGTCCAATCCGTCGGTGGCAGCGCTGGGCAAGCAGGTTGCTGGTATCCAGGAACTGACGCTGGTAGAAAGCGATGCGTTGGGTGAGGACAGCTATCTGATGATGGTGCCGCTTGCTATCGACAATATGAATCTGGTTCTTGTCGCACCGAAATCTGATTATACGGGCCCGATTACGCAGGCGAAATACACGAGCATCGTCATGGCCCTTATCGTCATGCTGATACTTTGCGTCGTGCTCATCGGTATTTTCAACCGTCGGGTAGGCAACCCCATCGGACACTTGATGGAGGAGGCTGGGCAGATTGCCGATGGCAACCTGACTGGTCATGTCAATGTCGCAGCCAATGACGAAATGGGCGCTCTGGGCGGCTCGCTCAACCATATGATTGAGAACCTGCGCAAGGTCATCCGCCATGTAACCGATATGTCCCAGCAGGTGGCTGCGGCCAGCGAACAGCTTACGGCAAGTGCTGACCAGTCGGCACAGGCTTCGCATATGGTCGCAGACAGCGTCGTCAATATCGCCGAAGGCGCCAGCGAGCAGGCGGTAGAGGCTGGCAATATCCAGGCTACGGCGGAAGATGTCACGGCACATGCCAAAGAGCTGGTCGGTGATACCAAGATGGTACTGGATAATGCAGTGGCTGCCAAGGCGAAGATTACCGATGGGCGCCAGTCCATTCAGGAGGCAGTAAGGCAGATGAATAATATCACTGCCAGCACGGACAGTATTCAGCAGTCCATCGAAAAACTCGACAAGAGTTCCCAGCAGATTGCAGACATCGTGCAGATGATTACCGGTATTGCTGAGCAGACGAATCTTCTGGCACTCAATGCTGCTATCGAGGCAGCCCGGGCTGGCGAAGCCGGACGCGGGTTTGCCGTAGTAGCGGATGAGGTCCGCAAACTGGCGGAGAGTTCCAATCAGTCTTCGCAGCAGATCGCACAGCTCGTACAGGCCAATATGCAGGATATGAAGTCGGCGGTTGAGGCCAGTGCCAGTGGGGCGCAGAGTGTGCAGGAAGGCATCAGCACCGTACAGTCTGCCGATGGCGCGTTCCAGGAAATCGTTGTGGTCATCGATCAGCTGACGGATAAGATCCAGACCATCGCCAAGGGCATTGAGCAGATGGCAGAAGAGAACGAAACGATGCTGCAGGCCAGCAACAATATTGCGGCGACCAGCGGCAAGAATTCCGATGAAGCCCAGTCTGTATCGGCGGCAGGCGAGGAGCAGAGTGCTTCCATGCACGAGATTTCCGATGCAGCCCGCAGTCTGGCTCAGCTGGCTGGCGATTTGCAGGCCGAGATGGAGAAGTTTAGATTATAATCCTTAAAAACGAAAACAGTGCAGTTCCGAGGAGCCCCTCGGAGCTGCGCTGTTTTTTGTTTTTTTTGTCAAAAGAGGAAAACGGCTGGCTTTCGAAATCTGGTATATGTTACGCAAACGGTTGGCTGAAATGTAAAAAAATACTAAAAAACCAACGATTTTGTAACAATGTTCCATTTTTTGCTTCGAAAGCCATTTTTTTTGACGTGAGTCTTGAAGTATTTTGGTCGGCTATGTTATAATAACCGCGGTAAATATTTTATGGTGTGTCCGGTAATAAGCATTTATCTGCTATGGTACTCGGGTTAAATAGCAGGTAAATGCTTTTTTTATTGGACGAGAGAGGATGTGTCTAATGAAAGACGAAATTTTCAGCGTGCTGCAGCGCGTTGGCCGCAGTTTCATGCTGCCAGTTGCAGTCCTGCCGATTGCAGGTCTCTTGTTAGGCCTTGGTGCGTCGTTTACGAATCCGACGACCATCAAGACCTATGGACTGGAAGCCATCTTTGGGGATGGAACCGTGCTCCATTCCCTGCTGACGGTTATGAGCGCTGCCGGCGGTACGATTTTTGGCAACTTGCCAATCATCTTTGCCGTTGGTGTAGCCATTGGTATGGCAAAGGCCGAGAAAGAAGTTGCGGCACTGGCTGCGATGATTGCTTTCTTTGTCATGCATGTTTCCTGTAATGCAATGCTCCAGCTGACGGGAAAAATCCTGGCTGATGGCTCGATTGCCCCGGGCGTGCTCGAGGGTACGATTGCCTCGAGCTGCGGCATCATGTCGCTGCAGATGGGCGTTTTCGGCGGTATCATCGTCGGTATCGGCGTTTCCATCCTGCACAATCGCTATCATAAGATTGTGCTTCCCGATGCTCTGTCCTTCTTTGGCGGTTCCCGTTTCATTCCTATCGTATCGACGGTGGTCTTCCTGTTCGTCGGTATCGCCATGACTTTTGTTTGGCCGGTGGTTCAGGACCTCATCTTCGGTCTTGGTAACGTCGTTACGGGCACGGGCTATATCGGCACGCTGATTTTCGGTATCGTAAAACGTGCGCTGATTCCGTTCGGTCTGCATCACGTATTCTATCTGCCGTTCTGGCAGACGGGGGTCGGCGGTAGCATGATGATCGATGGCCAGCTCGTACAGGGCGGCCAGAACATCTTCTTTGCTCAGCTGGCTTCCCCGAATGTCGCACATTTCAGTGCTGACGCTACCCGGTATTTCTCCGGTGAGTTCATCTTCATGATCTTCGGTCTGCCCGGTGCTGCTCTTGCTATGTACCGCTGCGCGCGTCCGGAGAAGAAAAAGGTCGCTGGCGGCCTGCTGCTTTCTGCAGCGCTTACCTCGATGCTCACGGGTATCACGGAGCCGATCGAGTTCTCCTTCCTGTTCGTTGCTCCGATGCTCTTCGGTGTTCAGGTTATCCTGGCTGGTGCCGCATACATGATTGCGCACATGCTCAATATCGCCGTTGGTCTTACTTTCTCCGGCGGTCTTTTGGACCTCTTTATTTTCGGTATCCTGCAGGGCAATGACAAGACGAGCTGGATGCTCATCATCCCGGTTGGTATCGTTTATTTCTTCCTGTATTACTTTGCGTTCTCGTTCCTCATCAAGAAGTTCAACTTCAAGACGCCGGGCCGCGAGGATGATGATGAAGAGACGAAGCTCTATACGAAAGCTGACGTCAAGGCCCGCAAAGAGGGCGCTGCTGGTGCTGCTGGCGATGAGCTCAGCCCGGTTATCGCACGCGCTCTTGGCAGTAAGCGCAACATCACGTCCGTTGACTGCTGTGCAACGCGTCTGCGCTGCTCGGTAGCAGATTCCGAGCTGGTTGACCAGAAACTCCTGAAGGCTACGGGCGCTTCGGGTGTTATCGTCAAGGGCACGGGCGTACAGGTCATCTATGGACCGAAGGTCGCTGTCATCAAGTCGAACCTCGAAGAGTATCTGGCTACGGCTCCGGAAGTTGAGTCAGAGGCTGAGGCTCCGGCAGTGGAGGAGCAGGCAGAAACTACGGCTGAGGCTCCGGCAGCAGCTCATGGTGAGCATGAGTTCTATGCGCCGGTAGCTGGTACGGCTCATGCCATTACGGAAGCTCCGGACGCTGCTTTTGCTGGCAAGATGATGGGCGATGGCTTCTTCATCGCTCCGGCTGACGGCAATGTGGTTGCTCCGTGCGATGCCGAGGTCATGTTCGTCTTCGATACGAAGCACGCCATCGGCATGAAGGCCGCTGACGGCACGGAGTTCCTCATCCACTTCGGCGTTGACACTGTAAAACTCGGTGGCCAGGGCTTCGAGGTCTTCGTCGAGCAGGGCCAGCAGGTCAAGAAGGGCGACAAGCTCATGCAGGTTGATCTCGACTATGTCAAGGCTAACGCTCCGTCGGATGTCTGCCTCGTGATCTTCACGGGCGGTCAGGCTGTCCATGTAGAAAAATCCTATGGCGTCAAGGCATTGGATGCAGTAGCTTCCTATTGATTTGATTGCCGCAATAATGTGCTGATTGAGATAAAAGTGTAAAACCTGTTCTTGACAGCGGCTATGTTGTATGATATATTTACTACATCATCAAGATAGCAATGACGCTTGATTGGAGGCTGGGCCCAGCCTCCGGTCAGGCGTCTTTTTGTTTGATGAGGAAGAATGAAATACTTCAGGCAGAGGAGCCAGTCTGTTTTGCGGATGTCCAAAGGCATCGGCAGAGCAGGCTGGCTTTTGTGCGATAGGAGGAATAAGTATGAGCATGGAACATGGAAGCACAATGGTGGTAACACGGGAAATGGCCGGGAAGGGTGAGGAGAACCTGACCCGGGTACTAAAGCCGATTCATCTATGGTCGTTGGCCGTGGGACTGGTCATTTCCGGCAATTATTTTGGTTGGAGTTATGGTTTTGCCGCTGGCGGTGTCATGGGACTGGCGCTGGCGTTGATTCCGGTAACGATTTTTTATGTGACGTTTATTCTCTCGTATTCGGAGCTGGCAACGGCTATTCCCCATGCTGGCGGCCCATCAGCCTATGCGCGGCGGGCCATGGGAAAATTCGGCGGCTATCTAAATGGCATCAGCTGCCTCATTGAATTTGTCTTTGCCCCGCCGGCTATTGCCTTAGCCGTTGGTGGTTATGTACATGCCTTACTGCCAGCCATCGACCCCATGGTGGCGACAGTAGCGGCATTTTTCTTCTTTATCTTTTTGAACTATCTGGGCATGAAAACTTCGGCGACCTTTGAGCTGGCGGTAACGGTCATTGCTCTGTTGGGCTTGGTAATCTATTGGGGCCTTGCGGCACCGCATTTCGATATGGCCCGGGTGGTTACCACGCCCCTTTTGCCTCATGGTTTTGATGGCCTGATGGCTGCAGTTCCCTTTGCTATTTGGTTTTATCTGGCCATCGAAGGCGGCGCCATGAGTGCCGAGGAGATGGTGGACCCTCAGCACGATATTCCCAAAGGCTTTTTGAGCGGCATGGCAACGCTGTTGGTTATGGCGATTTTGACACTTTTTTTGACGGCTGGTGTAGCTGATGTGGATGCGGTGAGTGCGGTGGATTTCCCGCTGCCTCTGGCCCTTAGCGCCGCTTATGGGGAAGGAACGCTACCGGTACTGCTTATGAGTGGCATTGGTCTATTTGGCCTGGTGGCGTCCCTTCATGGCATCATCGTGGGCTATTCCCGTCAGACCTACGCCATGGCCCGCACAGGATATCTGCCGAAATTCCTGGCTCGTCTTGACGAGAAACATCATACTCCGGTATGGGCTCTTATCCTGCCGGGAATTGTCTGCTTGTTCACGGCCCTTACGGGACTTACGGATCTTGTCATTACGATTGCCTGCTATGGTTCGGTGGTCATGTATCTTACCAGTCTGGTTTCCTTCTTTATCCTGCGTCATAAGGAGCCGGCCCTGCATCGTCCCTTCAAGGTTCCAAGTCTTTTAATTCCCATCGTGAGCGCGTTTATGGCCGTGTTCTGCCTCGTGAGCCTTGTCATGGCGTCAAGTGAAGTTCTACCTTATGTAATTGGGATTTATGCCCTGGCCATCGCTTACTATTTCTTGTATGGCAACAAGCATATCCGTCCCTTTGATGAGGAATTCGGCGTGCTCGATGCCTTGGATGAGGAAGGCTGACCATGGCGCAGGAAATACTAAGTGCCGGCATTGACATCGGCACCACCACTTCCCAGGTGATTTTCAGCCGGTTGCGGTTAGAAGACAATTCCTATACGGCGGTACCCGATGTGAAAATCACCCAAAAGGAAGTTTTGTACAAAAGCCCGGTGTATTTTACGCCCCTTTGTGATGATGGCAATATCGACGCCAAAGCCCTGGACCGGCTGCTGCTGGCTGAGTATGCCAGGGCCAAGGTCAAGCGGGAGGATATTGCCACCGGGGCGGTTATCATCACGGGCGAGAGTTCGCGCAAGCAAAATGCCAGACTGGCGGTGGAGCAATTATCCGCCGCTGCTGGCGATTTTGTCGTGGCGGCGGCCGGACCGGATTTGGAATCGGTGCTGGCAGGGTATGGCGCCGGCGCGGCCGATTACTCGGAAAAATATCCCGCCGCCGTGGCCAATTTCGATATCGGTGGTGGCACGACCAATGTGGCCGTCTTTTTGGGCGGGGAACTTCAGGACGCCTTTGCTTTGGACATTGGCGGGCGTTTGGTGCGGCTCAATCCGAACCACTGCGTGAACTATCTTTCCCCGCGCATTGAGCCTTTAATCGCTTCGTTGGGGCTGTCGCTGCAGGTGGGGAGGAAAGCAGAACTTGGGGAGCTTATAAAACTTGCCGAGGCCTTTGCCGATATTTGTCGGCGGGTTTGTCTTGATGAACCGCTTACCAAGGTGGAACAGAAACTATATATCGGTCATGGCAAACGGCTGGGGCGTCTGTCTGCGGTGATGTTTTCGGGGGGCGTGGCAGAATACATCAAGGACACACCGGTGGTGAGCTGGGACGATATCCTGCGGTATGGTGACATCGGCCCGCTGGTTGGCGCGGCCTTTTGGCGAGTATTTTCAGCGCAGACGGCTGTGCAGCTGCTTAATTCCCGGGAACGCATCCGAGCCACCGTTATTGGTGCGGGAAGTTATGCCGTGCGGCTGAGCGGCAGTACCGTCATGATGGATGATGAGCTGGTGCCGCTTACGAATGTTCCCGTTATTCGCTTGGAGCATCCGGAGCGGCCGAAGGCGTTGATGCAGGAGTACCGCTTGAAGCGGGCCGTTTATCCGCCCCATCAGCAGGTTGCCATTGCGCTGGCGGGCCCGGCGGGCGGTTCCTATGAAGAGTTAATAAAGCTAGCCGATGGGCTGTTGGCGGCAACGGCGGAGGTGAAACAAATCCTGCTCGTTGTCATGGAACAGGACTTTGCCAAGGCGTTGGGGCTGTTGCTGAAGCATCGGGGCGGGGGGCGGCAGGTCATCTGCCTTGACCGCATCCACGCCCAGCCCGGCGATTATATCGATATTGGCAAATCGGTTGCCGGCACAGTGCCGGTGGTAGTCAAGACGCTGATTTTTAAAAGTTGAAAGTAGGCAATCGCAATGAAACTAAAGACAAATCTTTTTGGTCAGACCTATGCCTTTCGGGATGTCAAAGAGGTGCTGGCCAAGGCAAATGAAGAAAAATCCGGTGATATGCTGGCTGGCATTGCGGCCAGCGGCAACGTGGAACGGGTGGCGGCGAAAGTAGTTTTGGCCGATATGACCCTAAAGGATTTGCGGGAAAATCCCGTGGTTTCCTACGAAGAAGATGACATCACCCGGGCCGACCAGGACGCTGTGTCCGATACAGTCTACCAGCAGATAAAGGGCTATACGGTGGGGGAGTTTCGGGAATTTTTGCTGCGGGAGTCGCCAGAAAAACTCCAGGCCATCCGGCCGGGGCTTACGGCGGAGATGGTGGCAGGGGTGACCAAGCTTATGTCCAATATGGATTTGGTATATGCGGCCCGGAAGCTGCCGGTGGAAGCTACTTGCAATACGACCATTGGCCGGCCAGGGACACTGTCCTCGCGGCTGCAGCCCAACCATGCAACGGATAATCCCGCGGGCATCATGGCTTCGGTCATGGAGGGCATCAGCTATGGTGTGGGGGATGCGGTCATCGGCCTCAATCCGGCGGTGGATACCATCGACAGTGTTGCCAGCATTCTGCGGGAGTTTGATATCTTTACGCAGAAATGGCAGATTCCCACCCAGAACTGCGTGCTGGCTCATGTCACGACCCAGATGAAGGTGCTGGAAAAGAATCTAGCCCCCATGGATCTGATGTTCCAGAGTCTGGCTGGCTCCGAAACGGCCAGCCGGGCCTTTGGCATTGATGTGGCGCTAATGGATGAGGCTTATGCCATTATGCGGGAGAAGAAAAATTCTACGGGCGAAAACTTCATGTACTTTGAGACGGGGCAGGGATCGGAGCTTTCTTCCGATGGGCATCACGGCGCGGATCAGCTGGTGATGGAAGCCCGTTGTTATGCCTTTGCCAAGCGGTATCATCCCTTCCTGGTCAATACGGTGGTAGGCTTTATCGGGCCCGAGTACCTCTATGATGGCCGTCAGATGATACGGGCAGGCCTTGAGGACCATTTTATGGGCAAACTCACTGGCATTCCTATGGGCTGTGATGTCTGCTACACCAATCACATGCGGGCCGACCAGAACGATTTGGAAAATCTGGCTATGATGCTGGCTATGGCGGACTGTAACTACATCATGGGCATTCCCGGCGGTGACGATGTGATGCTGATGTATCAGACGACGAGCTATCACGATGTGGCAGCTCTGCGGCGCTTGACGGGCAAAAAGCCCATTGCCGAATTTGCCCAGCGCATGCAGGAATTGGAGATTTTGGATGAAGCGGGGAACCTTACGGCAAAGGCCGGGGACCTGTCCCTGTTTTTTGCAGGGAATGAAACCCTGTCGGGAGGTATGGCGGTATGAATGAGACAGAGGAATTTGTAAGCGATATATCCTTGCCAGAAGTGAAGGAGCGGGTTTTAATCGAACATCCCCAGAGCCTGGCGATGATCAAGCGATTGAAGAAGACCACTAATGCCCGTCTGGGCGTTGGCCGAGCCGGGGACCGCTACAAGACGGAAACGCTGCTCAAGTTCCGGGCGGATCACGCGATTGCCCAGGATGCCGTCTGGACGGACATCGATGAGACGCTTATCGATGAAATGGGGTTCTATAAGGTACAGACCCTGGTGCAGAATAAGGAAGAATACGTGCGGCGGCCCGACCGGGGCCGGATATTTTCGGATGTGACCATGGAAGCCATCAAGCGGGACTGCATTCATAATCCCGATGTACAGCTGGTGATTGCCGATGGCCTCAGTGGCTTTGCCATTAATGCGAACCTCAAGGATATCTATGCCATTATGATGGATGGATTCAAAGAAAAGGGCTATCGCGTGGGAACGCCGATTTTTGTGCGCTACAGCCGCGTGGCTACTATGGACAAGATCAGTGAGGCCTTGGGGGCAACGGTTACGATTCAGCTGATTGGGGAGAGGCCGGGACTGGCCACGGGCGAAAGCATGAGCGTATATATGGCTTATAAAGCTAGCAGCAAGAAGCCCGAATCCCAGCGAACGGTGGTTTCGAACATCTACAAACAGGGTATCCCGCCATTAGAAGCTGGCGCTCAGGTGGTTCATCTGACGGAAGTTCTTATGCGGGAAAAGAAAAGCGGGGTGGAACTAAAGATATGATGGATGCAGCAGCACGTATGACGGCGCGGATGGCCATCCCACCGGGAAGCCTCGGGCTTTTAGAACAGCAGGTGCAGAAATTATTTCGCGCCTGGCCAAAGTTTTATGAGAGGATAAGGCCCTATCATTATATTTTTGCGGCCGATAACGGTGTAGTCACCGCCGGGGTAGTCCGGCAGGAACAGGCCATTACCTATCTGCAGGCTAAGAATATGGTAGAGGGGCGGGCGGCAATCAGCTGTTTCTGCAAGGCTCAGAACGTTCCCTATGCGGTGGTCGATGTGGGCATAAACAGCCATGAGGCCGTTGGCCTTGATCGCAAGGTGGCCCAGGGAACTAAAAACTTTTTGGAAAGTCCGGCTATGACGGAGCGGGAATTTTGGCAGGCCTATGACGCAGGGGCCGAAATGGTACAACGGGCTCAGGTGGCCGGCTGCAATCTCTTGTCCTTCGGGGAGATGGGAATTGGCAATACCACAACCTCGACGGCAGTTTTGCATGCACTTACCGGCGCAAGCCTGCTGGAAATTACCGGTTATGGAGCAAATCCTGGTCATCCGGAGGTGATTTTGCGTAAGCGGAAAGTCATTCATGCGGCCGTGCAAAAATATTGGCCGCTGATGAAAGCGCCCCAGGGAATCATTCGTTGTGTGGGCGGCTTTGACATTGCGGCTCTTTGCGGTGCCATGATGGCCTGCCACGAGCGGAAAATCCCCTTTATGCTGGATGGCTTTATCACGGCAGTGGCTCTAGCCTGTGCGGCGCGCATTGACAGTGCGGTCAGTGCGATGGCGATTCCTTCCCACATGTCGCAGGAGCCGGGCATGCTATACGCCCTGCAGGCGGCGGGAATCCATCCCGATGAGGTGCCAATACAGGCAGGTTTGCGCCTCGGCGAAGGAACCGGGGCTATCCTTGGACTATCTATGTTGCGGACGATGTTGTATACTGTTTATAACATGAAAACAATGGAAGAATTACTATCAGAAAGTTGTGGTGCCGCAAAATGAGTAGTCTGCGTTCTTTTGTCTTACTGTTACAATTTTTTACGCGTTTGCCTTTGCCCTGGCAGATTCCCTTTGAGGAGGGAATGCTGTCCAGGGCAATTATTTGGTTGCCGTTGGTGGGGCTAATCATTGGCGGAATCAATGCCCTAGCGTATATGCTCGGTAGTGTAATGGCCGGGCCGGAGGCAGGCGTATTCTTTGCCATGGGGGCCAATCTATTCCTGACAGGGGCCTTCCATCTCGATGGTTTGGCTGATACCTGTGATGGCATTTATTCGAGCCGTAAGCGGGAACGCATGCTGGAAATCATGAAGGACAGCCGCTTGGGAACCAATGGGGCCTGTGCCCTGCTATTGGTGTTCCTGGCACGGTATCATGGACTGTTGCTGCTGCCCGAGGAGCTGATCCCGCTGGTTATCCTGCTGATGCCGACGGCGGCGCGGGCCTGCAACCCGCTATTGATGCTGTCGGAGTATGCACGCAAAGAAGGCTTGGGCAATCTTTTCATCGGCAAGGTTACCTGGGGGCGCGTGCTGGTATCGGTAGGCTTTGGCGCTCTGCTGGTATATGCCATGACAGAGAATTACTGGCTGCTGTGGGCCTATCTGCTGCTGGCTGTCTGGCAGCGGCTTTTCACCCGCTACATCTCAGGCATCTTGGGCGGCATGACGGGGGATACCCTTGGTGCTGGGGATGAACTAAGTGAGATACTCTTTCTGGGGCTTTGCTGTTTGGGGGCTTATCATGGCTGGCTTTGAATCCAATTCTTTGAAGGTTTATCTGCTTCGCCATGGTGAGGCCTTGGGTAATGTGCAGGGGGGGTACTATGGGCGCACTGATTGTCCGCTGACGGAAAAAGGCCGCCAGCAGGCAGAAAGGGCCGGCGCCACCCTGCGGGAATTACGGGCGGCAGGACCGGGCAGGGATCTGCTGCTCCTTACCAGTCCCTTGGAGCGGGCACGGCACACGGCGGAAATAGTCCGCGAAGCTGCCGGGCTTGACGGGGACTTCCTCGTTGAGCCGGATTGGCAGGAAATCGACTTTGGCCGCTGGGAGAAGCGCCACTACCAAGACATAGCGCGGCAAGAACCGGCAGCATGGCAGAGGCTTTGTGACGATTGGCAGGCGTTCTGCTATCCGCAGGGGGAAAGCTTCCGTGTATTTTCCGAGCGGGTTATTGCCGCCTGGCAAAAGTGGCAATTGCTTGCCAGCCGCCAGCAAAAAGATATATTGGTGGTCAGCCATGGCGGCGTGTTAAAAGTCATTCGCCTATTTGCCGAGGCGCGTCCGTGGGATGACTTTTGGCGCCTGCGTATTTTGCCTGGGGAGTTGCAGGTCATGTCTAGTGATGCGATGTGAAAATTTATTGCATGAATTAGTGAATGGTGGTAGTATTACATTATAAAATGAAATAAATTTTCATAAAGGCGGTGTGTGATGAAAATATTGCCACAAATAGAGGCACCGGGATTTCGCCCATCCAAGTCGGATCAGCGGCTTTTAGGGTATTTGCGGGAGTATGCCCGCGAGGTGCCGAATATGAGCATTTCCCAGTTGGCTGAGGCATGTGAAACTGGTGAGGCTACAGTTACCAGATTCGTGAAGAAAATGGGCTATGGCAGTATGCAGCAATTTAAGGTGGCGCTGGCGGCAGAATTGACAGAAAATAGCCGCAGTTACATTATCAGCCGGGACATAATTGCAGAGGAATCTGCTTTGGTTACCGGGCGTAAATTGCTTGAGGTCAACATAAGCACGCTGGAAAGAACTTTGGCTAATTTGCCGGAAGGGTTGATTGAGAGCTGTGCAAAAAGAATCTTGCAGGCGCAGCGCTTATTATTTGTTGGATTGGGAAATTCGGGCTTTACCGCCCGGGATTCGGCATATAAGTTTTGCCGGATTGGTTTGGATAGCGTGGGGCTTGATAATAGTCACGATATGCTGATGATGGCAGCTTTGGCGAAGCCGGGAGATTTAATGCTGGCGGTATCCCAGTCGGGCAAGTCGCCGGAGCTGATGCATACGCTGAAACTGGCGCATGAAGGTGGGGCCTATTGTATTTTGGTTACAGCAAATTCCGATGCCGGGCTGGCGGGCTATGTGGATGCCTGTATCCCTTATGTGGCGAAGGAATCTTTGTTGGAAACAGGTTCTATCATGGCTAAGCTGGCACAGTTTTTTGTTATGGATGTATTGTATACGCAGGTCGTAAAAAATATGCCGAAAGAGGCATTGAACAATAAAAAACGGACGGCAGAAGCCGTGCGGATATTAAGCGGGGCGGAGTAGTGATATGCGGATAATTATTACGGATTCTTATGAAAAGATGGGGCTGGAAGCGGCAAACATTGTTGCTGGGCAGGTTTATTTAAAACCGGATAGTGTTTTGGGATTGGCGACGGGTAGTACGCCGGTTTCTATGTACCAGCGTCTGGCGGCAGTCCATAAGACGGTGGGGCTGGATTTTTCCGAAGTTACGACATTTAACCTGGATGAATATATCGGCATGAGTCCCGATAATCCACAAAGCTATCATTATTTTATGCAGGAGAATTTTTTTAAGCATATCAACATTCGTCCGGAAAATGTATATTTGCCGAATGGGATGGCGGAAGATATGATAGCCGAAGGGGAACGCTATGAAAAACTTATCGAGACCAAGGGCGGCATTGATTTGCAGGTGCTAGGGATTGGACAGAATGCCCATATCGGCTTTAACGAGCCGGATGTGAAATTTGCCGCCACTACGCACAAGGTGGAGCTTGATGAGGAAACCATACAGGCAAATTCCCGTTTCTTTGCCAGCATCCACGAAGTGCCTCGTTATGCTATTAGCATGGGAATCAAAACCATCATGATGGCTGAGCACGTTATCCTGCTGGCCAATGGAAAAAATAAAGCCAAGGCGGTTTATAAGGCTGTATGCGGTGATGTGACGCCAGAGGCGCCAGCGTCAATTTTGCAGTTGCATCGGGATGTGGTGGTTATCGTGGATGAAGCGGCGGCATCTATGCTGCCAGCTTCAATTCGCGGGGTAAATATAACCAAAAAATAAGAAGGAGGTGATAGTCATGAGTTTTTTATCCGAAGTAAAAGGCAAGCTTATTGTGTCTTGCCAGGCTCTGCCGGATGAGCCGCTGCACAGCCCCTTTATTATGGGGCGTATGGCTTTGGCGGCCAAAGAGGGCGGTGCAAAAGCAATACGGGCACAAAGCAGTGTGGATATAAACGAAATCAAAAAAGTCACGAACTTGCCAGTGATAGGGCTGGTGAAGCGCAACTATGAGGATTCGCCTATCTACATTACGCCGACAATGCAGGAAGTGGAAGATTTGCTGACCACGGACTGTGAGATGATTGCCCTGGATATGACGGATCGGCCAAGACCTGCGGGGGAGAAGGCAGAGGCTTTGGTGGCGCGTATTCATCAGGAGGGACGCTTGGTGCTGGCAGATATTTCAACTTACGAGGAGGGGGTGGCTGCGGCGGCTCTGGGCGCTGATGCTGTTTCCACGACATTATCGGGATACACGCCCTATTCGCCGCAGCTCAAAGGCCCCGATGTGGATTTGGTAGCGAAATTGGCTGGCAAGTTGTCCATTCCGGTGTTTGCGGAGGGGCGCATCAATGTGCCGGAAGATATTGATAGGGTTATGGCGGTAGGAGCTTATGTACCTATTGTGGGGTCGGCGATTACCAGACCTCAGTTAATCACGGCAAAATTTGCCCATGTACTGCAAGGTGATTCATAAAGTAATCAAAGGGGGATTTATTTATGGAGATGTTTGCACAGACTAAGGGAGGTTCTTTGTTTGCCAAGGCGCAGCGCTTTGGTAAATCCTTTATGCTTCCGATAGCGGTTCTGCCGGCAGCTGGTATCCTGTTGGGGATTGGCGGAGCTTTGTCGAATCCAAATTCGATTAAGGCGTATCCGTTCCTGGATATTGGCTGGCTGCAGAATATATTTGCCATCATGGCCGCTGCTGGCAATGTGGTCTTTGCCAATTTGGCAATCCTGTTTGCTATTGGCATAGCCGTCGGCCTGGCGCGTTCGGATAAGGGAACGGCGGGGTTGTCAGCAGCACTGGCACTGCTGGTTATGAATTCTACCATCAATGCGCTGCTCAAAATAACGGGGACTTTGGCTGAAGATAATCTGGCTGGTGTTGGCCAGGGTATGTCGCTAGGGATTCAGACTTTGGAAACGGGCGTTTTCGGCGGTGTAGCCGTTGGTATTATGACGTATTTGTTGCATGCCCGCTTCAATAAGATTGAATTGCCGCAGTTCCTAGGCTTTTTTGGTGGTTCACGTTTCGTGCCAATCGTTACTTCATTTTCGGCTATTTTCCTAGGGATGCTCATGTTTGTGGTTTGGCCGCACTTTCAGCAGCTCATCTTCGGTATGGGCGGCTTGGTGGAGTCGACGGGATATATCGGTACCCTTATCTATGGTTTTGTCCTGCGTATGCTGGGACCATTCGGACTGCATCATATTTTCTATTTGCCGTTCTGGACTACAGCTCTGGGTGGTGCGGAAGTCATTCAGGGCCAGTTGGTAGAAGGAACGCAGCGAATATTCTTTGCGCAGCTTGGCGATCCGAATACTTCGCAGTATTACATCGGTATTTCCCGCTTCATGTCTGGTCGGTTCATCACGATGATGTTTGGTTTGTTGGGAGCCTGCCTGGCCATGTATCATACGGCTAAGCCGGAGAAGAAAAAACTGGTCGGTGGTTTGCTGCTTTCGGCAGGACTCACCTCCTTCTTGACAGGAATTACAGAGCCGATTGAGTTTTCTTTCCTGTTTGTAGCTCCGATGCTCTATGTGCTGCATGCATTCTTTGATGGTTGTGCTTTCATGCTGGCGCATATTTTGCAGATTACCGTTGGGCAGACATTCTCGGGAGGCTGCATCGACTTGATTTTGTTTGGTATCCTGCAGGGGAATGATAAAACAAATTGGATGTATATTCCGATGGTGGGGATTCCGTGGTTCTTCCTTTATTATTTCTCCTTCAAATACCTTATCTTGAAGTTTGATTTCAAGACGTTGGGTCGCGAGGATGACGATGAGACAGTAGAATCTGCTGAGGCTTCGGTGGTTGGTGACAAGGACGCGAAGCGCACGGACCTTATCATAAAGGGATTGGGCGGACAGGCTAACATCGTTGAGTTGGATTGCTGTGCAACCCGTTTGCGGGTAACGGTCAAGGATGGCAGCTTAGTGAGTGAGCGAATGCTAAAAGAGAGTGGTTGTCGTGGTGTGCTGCAAAGTGGTACTGGTGTTCAGGTTATCTACGGACCGCAAGTAACGGTTATCAAAAATGAGTTAGAAGAAGTATTAAGTTTTTAAGCATAGCAACAGAAAAATCGGTCAGCTTTCTATTTAGGAGGCTGACCGATTTTTGTTTACAAGGTTACAGGTGGGTTGTTGACATTATTTATCGATTGTTGTATTATATACAAAACGACATACAAGCTATAAAAAAACAATATAGCAAAGGTACAATGGGGTACGTCATGTGAGGGAAAATATTTTCCCGGGCATGGTGTGCCCTTTTTTTGAAAGGAAGGATGTAATTTGCGGAAAAAGATAGGTTTGCCTTTGGGGCTGTTGACGTTGTTGTTCATTTTATTATTGCCAACGCCGCCGGATTTATCTACTGCTGGTCACCGGATGTTGGCGGTGCTGGTATTCTCGGTTGTAATTTGGATGTTTGAGACGGTTTCGTATCCGGTATCGGCAGCTATCATTATTTCCCTTATGGCCTTTCTGCTGGGGACGGCGCCGAATATGATGAATCCGGACAAGGTGCTGGGAACATCTGGGGCGCTGAAGCTGGCGATGTCAGGGTTTTCAAGTCCCGCATTGGCGCTGGTAGGTGCGGCCCTATTTATTTCGGCGGCTATGATGAAGACGGGGCTTGATAAGCGGCTGGCGTTATTTATCCTGTCAAAGATTGGCGCCAAGACGAAAAATGTTTTGGCGGGCGTTATCCTCGTTGGTTTTATTCTGAGCTTCTTTGTGCCGAGTACCACTGCGCGCGTTTCGTGCATGGTGCCGATTGTCATGGGTATTATTTCGGCCTTTGGTGTACCGCTCAAAAGCCGGTTTTCGGCCGTGATGATGATTGCGATTGCACAGGCTGACAGCATTTGGAATGTCGGCATCAAGACGGCTGCGGCGCAGAATATGATTGCGCTGGATTTTATTGAAAAGCAGCTTGGGACGACGGTGAGCTGGCTCGATTGGTTTATCACGGCGGCACCGTTTGCCGCGATCATGAGCGTTATCCTTTACTTCCTGCTGTTAAAACTCGTGCCGCCAGAGATGGATGAAATCGAAGGCGGTCAGGCAACCGTTGCCCGCGAATTAAAAGAACTTGGCCCGATGTCGCTAAGTGAGAAGAAACTATTAGGCGTGTCGCTGGTCCTGCTTCTGTTATGGTCTACCGAAAAGATTTTGCATAACTTTGATACGTCGTCGACGACGATGGCGGCCATTACCATCATGATGCTTCCGGGGATTGGAATCATGACGTGGAAAGAGGCGCAGGCAAAAATCGGCTGGGGGACACTTATCTTGTTTGGTGTCGGCATAAGCCTCGGGTCGGCGGTGCTTTCAACGAAGGCGGCGGCCTGGATTGCGCATGTGATTGTCGATGTGTTTGGCCTCTACCATACGTCAGCCTTTATGATAGTAGCGATACTGGCGATGTTTTTGATTGTCATTCATCTTGGGTTTGCCAGTGCTACGGCACTGGCGGCAGCCATGATTCCGATTGTCATATCAGTGCTGCAGGGAGCGGCGGAGCATAGTCAGCTCAATGTGGTAGGCATGACGCTTATCCTGCAGTATGTGATTTGCTTTGGCTTTATTCTGCCCGTCAATGCGCCACAGAACATGGTAGCCTTTGGCACAGAAACCTTTGAGGCCAAGACCTTTATCAAGACGGGGATCCCCCTTACACTGATTGCCTACAGCCTTATCCTGCTCATGGCGTCGACGTATTGGAAATGGTTGGGAATTATCCTTTAAAAATACACGCAGCCATTCCTTGACGTGAGGATGCGGGCGTGCTATATTGAGAGCATACAGATAAATATCTGTAACAGAGTAAGCGAATGTGCGTTAAGTGCCAGATGGACGGGGAGTTGCCATCTGGACGAAAAGTTTTTGACTTGCGGTACATTGGCTGCATCCCGCTGTTGCATCTGAGATTAAGACCTCTCAATCGTGCAACAACGTTTGTTTTTGCATGAAGGAGGTCTTTTTATGTCCCAAGACAAGGTGCGGGCGATGGTCTATGGTGCCTTTAGCATCAGTTTTATCATCTTGCTCACCTATGTGTTTTCCATTCAGACGGTGTTTATCCATATCACCTTTGGCTTTTTGCCCCTAGCGATGTACGGCGCCTGGTTCGGCCCTTGGCGGGCTGGATTGGTTGGTGCTTTGGCCAATTTTCTGGGGACAGCAGTGCTGGGCCTTGGCGTTTTCTTTCCAGGCTTTATGTTGTCGGATTTTCTGACGGGGTGGATTTATGGATTTTTCTTCCATAATAAACCGCCTATGGGGTGGAAATATGCCTGGCTGCCCTTTTTGCTGGTGACGGTCTTCGTGCATTTAGGGCTAAATACCTTGTGGCTTACGCTGTTTTACGACAAGGCGGCCTCGGCTATCTTTATGGGGCGGCTGGTTAAAAATATCCTTTGCTATCCGCTGGAAATCAGTTTGTTTCTGCTGGTTTATCGGCCGGCGGCAGCTTGGCGGCTGCAAAAGTCCTAAGGTCTGCTATGGAAAAAGGAAAAAAGATTTGACAGCTAGGTGAAGGTATGATAAACTAACAGAGTCGTGAACAAGAAGGAGCCACCGCTTCTCACCTGCTGGCAATGGTCAGTTGGGTTTATAGCATGAGTTTTTTAGAGGTGGCTTCGTGCCGCCTCTTTCTTGTTTATAAACAAAACATCAGGAGGTGTTCTACTATTAGCAGAGATTCGTTACGCATCAATGAAGAAATTCATATCCGCGAAGTTCGCGTGACCAGCGCAACTGGTGAGCAGCTCGGCATCATGCCGACGCGTGAGGCGCTTCGCATGGCGGAGGAGCAGCATCTTGACCTGGTTGAGGTAGCTCCGAAGGCAAAGCCGCCGGTCTGCCGTATCATGGATTTTGGTAAGTATAGATACGAACAGCAGAAACGGGAGAAAGAGGCTAAGAAGAAACAGAAGGTCATTAGCATCAAGGAAGTAAAACTTCGCCCGAACATTGAACAACACGATTTTGACGTCAAGTTGAAGAATGCTCTTCGCTTTGTCGAAGAAGGAAATAAAGTCAAAGTGACTATCATGTTCCGCGGACGAGAGCTCTCTCATCCGGAACTCGGCAAAGAGGTATTGGGCCGCGTAGCTGAAAGGCTGGGCGACAGCGTCTCCATTGAGCGCAATGCCAAACTTGAAGGAAAAAATATGACGATGATCGTTGCACCAAAGGTGCAGAAGGCATCGAAACCAAAGAAGTCGAAAGAGACTCAGTCTAAGGAGGAAAACAGTAATGCCAAAGATTAAAACTCGCAGAGCTGCTGCAAAACGTTTTACCGTAACGGGTAGTGGTGAATTCAAACGTAACAAGGCTTTCAAGAGCCATATCCTGGAGAAGAAATCTCCGAAACGTAAACGCAACCTGCGTAAAGCTTCCCTTATCACGGCTGCTGATTATGGCCGCGTTAAGAGAATGATGCCGTACGCTTAATCGCGATATTTGACTGGATTACGAAACCAATTTTTAGGAGGATGAAAACATGCCAAGAGTAAAAGTAGGCGTGACTGCACATAGACGTCATAAGAAAATCCTGAAGCTCGCTAAGGGTTACAAAGGTACGAAGAGCAAACAGTTCAAAAAAGCTAACGAGACCGTAATGAAGGCTCTCTACTACGCACGCGCTGACCGTCGTGCGAAGAAGGGCGATTTCCGTCGTCTCTGGATTGCTCGTATCAACGCTGCTGCACGCGTTAACGGCCTTTCCTACAGCCGTCTGATCTGCGGCCTGACGAAAGCTGGCGTTGAGGTTAACCGCAAGATGCTGGCTGACCTGGCAGTTTCCGACGAGAAAGCATTCGCTCAGCTCGTTGCTGTTGCTAAAGAGAACCTGTAATTAATAGGTTTGAAATGAAGATGCAGGGTTGATGGAACCGTTGGTTCTGTCAGCCCTTTTCTTGTATTTGGAGGATAGAGCATGGAGCAGAGAATCGACAGTGCTGCCAACAAGAAGGTGAAGCTGGCCGCTAGCCTGCACAGCCGCAAGCATCGCGACAAGGAAGGTTTGTTCATTGCCGAGGGCATCCGCTTGGTGGAAATGGCGGCTTCTTCGGGGTGGAACATCCGCTACGGCTTTTATACGCCAGAGCTTCTAAAACAGCCACGGGGGAAAGACCTTTGCGAGGCGCTTACAAAAGGCGGCGTAAGTCTCTATGAGGTGCCAGCTGCGGTCTACCAGAAGGCCAGTGCAACGGATACGCCCCAGGGGATTTTGGTGGTGGCTGAGCAAAAGAAAAGCCGCCTGGAAGAGCTTCCAGCGGCAGAAAATCCAATCTATGTGGTTCTCGATGGGGTGCAGGACCCCGGCAATGCCGGGACGATTATTCGCACGGCTGATGCGGTGGGAGCCCATGGCGTTATCCTGCTGAAGGGCTCGGTGGATGCGTTTGGGGACAAGGTGGTCCGCTCGACCATGGGCAGTCTCTTTCACTTGCCCGTCTGCACCGATGTTGACGTCAAAGAGTTGCAGGCGTTTTTGACAAGTCAAAATTTGACCCTTTACGCCACTGCCCTGGATGCCTCGGCCAAGCCACATTTTGAACAGGATTTCCGGCAGGGCTGTGCTGTGGTGTTTGGCAATGAGGGAAATGGCGTATCGGCAAAACTTTTAGAGCAGGCGGTAACAACCTATATTCCCATGTATGGGGATGCGGAGTCCCTCAATGTGGGTGTTTCGGCGGCAGTCGTATTGTACGAAGCTATAAGGCAGCGGAGGTTTTAAGGCGTCTCCCAATAGCAGTAGACGCCAAGAATGCCGCTTTTTACGCCGATTGACAAGTCAATTTGACCGGTCAATAATTCGTTGCTGATGGCGTTGGGAGATTGTTGGGTTAAAGTGGCCTCCGTTAAGGGCCAGCGGACGTTATTGATGGTGACCCCTGAGCAGGCTGGAGTGAAGGGAAGCAAGGAGATGGCCTTGGGAACGGTTTGACAAGTCAAGGTTAGGGACTGGCCCGCTTTGACGTAAAAGAGTGCTTCGGTTTCGTCGATAAGGGTGCAGGGAATGTCAAGGCTGGCACAGCTGAACATGGTGCTGTAGGCATGGTCGAAGCGGCCGCCAAAAGCACCGGTCAGGATGATGGCGGGGGCTCCGGCTTTTATCATTAGCTGCAGTGCCAATTGGGTATCGGTGTAGTCCTTGGCCACAGGATATTTTTGGATGGCAACGCCGTTTTTTTCGGCCCAGCTCCAAGAGGTGGCCCTGGCGCTGTCGCCATCGCCCAAGAGCACATCGGGGAGAAGTTTTGCCTGGCAGCAGGCATCGATGCCGTGGTCAGCGGCCCAACAGCAGGCAAAGCCTTGCAGAGCCTTTAGCCAGGAAGTTTTCGGCGGGCGGCCGCCGGTGACGAGCAGCCACGGTTTTGCCGTTTCGGGATATGAGGATAAGGATAGGGATAGTTGTGGAAATTCCATGCGAATACCTCGATATTAGTTTGGTTTGGATAAGTATGGTATAATAAGTTTATCGTGTATAGCATAGCACGTAAAATTTTAAGGAGCAACCAAAAGGGGACTGATACATTATGGTAAAGTTCAAGTATTATGGACATTCCTGTTTCTTGTTAGAGGATGGACAGTACAAAGTGCTGGTTGATCCGTTTTTGACGGGAAATCCGAAGGCCACCATTAAGATGGAAGAGGTGGAGTGCGATTTTATTTTGATTTCTCACGCCCATAGCGACCATTTGGGGGATGCGCCAGAGATTGCTGGCCGCACGGGGGCAGAACTTGTCAGCACCCCGGAAGTGCTCGGCCTGTGCGAGGCCCGGGTGCCGGGGCTGAAACAGCATCCGATGAATCTCGGCGGGTCCATTCACCTGCCCTTTGGCAAGGTTCGTATGACCATGGCTAAGCATAGCTCTGGTGTCGCTGGCGGCATTGCCTGTGGCTTTGTCATCTACATGGGCGGCATGCAGATTTATTTCGCCGGGGATACGGCGCTCTTTGGCGATATGCAGATTATCGGCCGCAAGGACGAACTGGATTATGCCATCCTGCCAATTGGTGACAACTACACCATGGGCCTTGAGGATGCGGCGCTGGCGGCTCAGTGGTTAAACGCCCGTCACGTTATTCCGGTTCATTACAACACCTGGCCAATCATCAACCAGGATGTGAAGCATTATGCAGAGATTACCGAGGCTATGTCACGGGCACAGGTGCACGTGGTGGAACCCGGCAGTGAGATTGAGCTTTAATGGCAAAAGATAAGTTACTGGTAATACTAGGCCCCACAGCAGTGGGGAAAACGGCTCTTTCGATAGAGCTGGCGAAAAAACTGGATACGGAAATCATCTCCGGCGATTCCATGCTGGTGTACCGTGGCTTCGATATCGGGGCGGCGAAACCGAGCCTTGCCGAACGGCAGGGAATTGTCCATCACTTGGTGGACATCCTGCCGCCGGATGAGAAGTTCAACGTCACGGATTTTATCGAAGGGGCCCAGCCGATTATCCATGAGCTCAATGAGCGGGGAAAAATCCCCATCTTGGCTGGTGGTACAGGACTCTACATCAAGGCTCTGCTGGAAGGGTATCAGTTTAACGAAACCGCTGGTCATGAGGCGTATCGGCAAGAACTGCAGCAGCTAGGCGAGCAAAATGGTCACGAGTTTGTCCACGCCATGCTGGCGAAGGTTAATCCCGAGGCGGCGGCAAGGCTTCATCCCAACGATTTTCGCCGCGTTGTCCGGGCGCTGGAAGTTGCCCATTTTGGCAACGAACGGATTTCCCAGAGCAAGGCGGCCGATGACGGCGAACTTTGTTACGATGTGCTGGTAATCGGCCTGGAACGGGAGCGGCAGGAGCTCTATAACCGCATCAATCGGCGGGTGGAGCTCATGTTTGAAGCGGGTCTCGTGGAGGAAGTAGCGGGGCTGTTGGCGGCGGGCATAACCCGTGAGGAGCAGGCCATGAAGGGCATTGGCTACAAGGAGACAGCGGCGTATCTGGCTGGTGAAATGTCAAAGAGCGAGGCTTTAGCGCTCATACAGAAATCCACGCGCCATTTCGCCAAGCGCCAGCTGACCTGGTACCGGAAGATGCCCTATATCCATTGGTATGAGGTGGATGAGCTTAGCGAAGCGGAACTATTGGCAGATGTTTTGCGGGATGTTGCAGGATTTTTTTCCATAAGGTAGAATTTATTATTAGAGAACCATAATGGAGGGATTAATATGCCAGCAAAACCAACAATCAATCTGCAAGATAGTTTTTTGAATCAGGTCCGCAAGGAAAATGTTGCGGTAACGATTCACCTCGTCAATGGCTTTCAGATTAAAGGCAACGTCAAGGGCTTTGATAACTTCACAGTCGTGCTTGATGTATCGGGGAAACAGCAGATGGTTTATAAACATGCGATTTCCACCATTACGCCGGTGCGTCCCGTAAGTGGCGTGTTCGGAGTTGAAAAACGCGAAGGCGAAGAATAAGGAAGATAGATTACAGGAGGGCCTTCCTTGCGGAAGGTCCTTTTTCGTGCCTGTCAGGATGCGCAGGAGGAAGGATAGTAAAATGAAGACAAGAGGATTTGAATGCGTGTCGACGTGGCGGGATAAAAAGATTCACCTGCCCCAGCGCAAGACGGCGGCCAGTGCTGGCTATGATATTGAGGCCGGGGAAGATGCCCTGCTGACGCCGGGGGAGCTTACGATGGTTCCCACGGGGGTCAAGGCCTTTATGCAGCCCGATGAGGTACTGATGATTCACATTCGTTCTAGCATGGCCGTCAAGCATCAGCTGGTGCTCATGAACAGCGTGGGGGTAGTGGATTCGGACTACTACAACAATGAAGACAACGAAGGCCATATCTTTATCGCCTTTTGGAACCGGGGGACGGAACCCTTTGCCATCAAGAAGGGGGAGCGCATTGCCCAGGGAATATTCCAGAAGTATCTGACAGCGGATGAAGATGTGGCAGGTAAGGGAGCTGCTCGCCAGGGTGGCTTTGGTTCGACGGGAAAGGCGTGAGGAAAATGGCAGAGGAAGGCATGGATTTGTTTGCAATGCCGGTTGACCAGTCAAATTTTGACAAGTCAAATGCTGACTGGTCAAGGGATGGGGCCGTGCGTCCCTTTGAGCCTTTGGCCCAGCGCATGCGGCCGCGCAACTTCCAGGAGTTTATCGGCCAGCAGGAAGCCGTGGGGGCCGGCCGCTTTCTGCGGCAGATGATTGAACGGGACCAGATTTCTTCGATGATTTTCTATGGGCCGCCGGGCACGGGCAAGACGACGCTGGCCCAGATGATTGCGGGTATGACTGGCAGTGCCTTTCGCAAGCTCAATGCTGTGGCCTCGGGGATTCAGGATATCCGCGCTATTGTTAAGGAGGCTGATGAACAGCGCAAATATTACCAAAAGCGAACCATCGTATTTATCGACGAGATTCATCGTTTCAACAAGAGTCAGCAGGATGTTTTGCTGCCTTATGTGGAAGATGGCCGCTTGATTTTAATCGGTGCGACCACGGAGAATCCCTTCTTTGAAGTCAATCATGCTTTGCTATCCCGCGTTCGCATCGTGCGGCTCTATCAGCTTACCGATGGCCAGTTGGTGAAAATTTTGCGGCAGGCCCTGGCTGATACCGAACGAGGACTGGGGGGGCAGTCCCTTGAGGTGGCCGATGATGTCTTGCTGGGCATTGCCCAGCTGGCTGGTGGCGATGCCCGCATGGCGTTAAACATTCTGGAAGGGGCAGCGTCGATGTTGCCACCTAATGGTGGTACGGTTACGCTTGCGATGGTGCAGGAGATTTTGGGCCAGCGGGTTCAGCGCTATGACAAGAAGGGCGACAACCATTACGATACGGTGTCGGCCTTTATCAAGAGCATGCGCGGCAGTGACCCGGATGCGGCGCTGCATTATCTGGCGCGCATGCTGGCCGCGGGGGAGGATGTCAAGTTCATTGCCCGACGGGTGGTCATTTGTGCATCGGAGGATGTGGGTAACGCGGACCCCATGGCACTGGTTGTCGCCATGAACGCAGCGCAGGCCGTGCAGTTTGTCGGCATGCCGGAGGCGCGGATTGTGCTGGGGCAGGCCGTGACCTATATCGCCTCGGCGCCGAAAAGCAACGCGGCGTATATGGGAGTTGATGCGGCTTTACAGGATGTTCGCAGCAAAAATTGTGGCGCGGTGCCGATGCATTTGCGGGATGCCCATTACAAGGGAGCGGCTAAGCTGGGGCATGGCACGGAGTATATTTATCCCCACAGCTATCCGGATCATTTCACCAAGCAACAGTATCTGCCAAAGGAATTGGCCGGAGCGCATTATTATGAACCCACGGCGAACGGTACGGAAAAACGATTGGGGGAGTATCTCCATCGCTGCTGGCCAGAACGCTTTTGACAGACGTAGGGGATTCTGTTATATTGGTTGCATATAAATCTGACAAAACTGCTCGGGATTCGTCAATTCCTAGGGAGCAGATGAGGTGAACCATGAAGATTTCAACTAAAGGACGATATAGTGTGACGGCTCTTTATGAACTGGCACTTCATTATGGCACCGGTCCGTTGCCGTTAAAAAATATAGCGCAAGGACAGGGGCTTTCGGAAAATTATCTGGAGCAGTTGATGTTGCCGCTGCGCCGGGCGGGGCTCGTCAAGAGCATTCGCGGAGCCCAGGGCGGGTACATGCTGGGCCGGGAGCCCAAAGATATCACCATCGGCGAAATCATCACGACGGTGGAAGGTCCCATTGCGGTGGTGGACTGCCTGCTGGCAGAGGCCGGTGCTGAGGACCAGCCTTGTGAGCGCGCTTGTGCCTGCGTGACCCGCGGCATTTGGGAAAAGGTCTGCGACAGCATCAGTGAGGTGCTGGGCAGTATTACCCTCCAGACGCTGATGGATAACGATAAGGGCAGCGACCATGTGGGGTGTGCGCGATGAATCCCGTTTATTTGGACTATGCCGCTACAACCCCGGTGGATGAAAGGGTTCTTAAAACCATGCTGCCGTATTTTTCGGCTCAGTTTGGCAATCCCTCCAGTGTCTATTCCTATGGGCGCATGGCAAGAGCTGCGGTGGCTAAGGCTCGTGGGCAGGTGGCAGCGCTTCTCCATGCCGAGCCTGCAGAAATATTTTTTACCAGTGGCGGCAGCGAAAGTGACAATTGGGTGTTAAAGGGCATGGCCTTTGCTCTGCGCCGTGCTGGTAAGGGGAATCACATCATCACCAGTCAGGTGGAGCACCATGCGGTGTTAAATACCTGCGCCTGGTTGGAGCAGCAGGGCTTTGCTGTTACCTATCTGCCGGTGGATGAACTGGGCCGGGTGAAACCGGAAACGGTGGAAAAGGCTCTGCGGGAGGATACGATTCTCGTCAGCATCATGACGGCCAACAACGAAGTGGGGACCATCGAACCCATTGCCGAAATCGGTGCTCTCTTGCAGGCACGGCAGATTTTTTTCCATACGGATGCCGTGCAGGCGGCTGGACATATTCCCTTATCCGTGGCGGAGCTCCATGTGGATGCCCTTTCCCTTTCGGGGCATAAGCTCTACGGCCCTAAGGGCATCGGTGCCCTCTATCTGCGCCGTGGCTTTTTGCCAGATGCACTGATTCATGGCGGCGGGCAGGAGCGTGAACTGCGGGCTGGCACTGAAAACACGGCGGGCATTGTGGGCTTTGGTGAGGCGGCGGCCCTTGCGCAGGCAGATCTTGCCACGGAATGGGAGCGGCTGTCGGAGCTTCGCGATTGGCTGGCGGCAGAAATCAAAAAGATTCCTGGCTGCTGGATTAATGGCGACGAGGAGTACCGGCTGCCGGGAAATGTGAATTTCGGCGTGGCGGGAATCGCACAGGATACTTTGCTGATCCGTCTCGATATGGCAGGCTTTGCCGTGTCGGCGGGCAGTGCCTGCAGTGCTGGTTCCCTTACTCCGTCCCATGTGCTGACGGCCATGGGGCAATCGGCCGATAAAGCTGGTTCGGCCATTCGCGTGACGTTGGGCCGTTATACTACCGAAGAAATGCTGCACCGCTTTGTGAAAGCTTTGACACAAGCGGTGGCCGCCATACGGCAACAGAGTGCATAACCGAATGGCATAACGATGCAATTTGCGAAACTCCCCCGGAGACGGGGGAGTTTTTACATGATGGCTGAATAACCAATGAATTGTAAAAAAATTTGTATTGCCTGTTTGAATTATGTATAATGTAGAAAGGTAGTGTTTGTTTTAAGCATAATGCAAAAATCAAGACCATATGGGAGGCTTATGATTTAATATGTTGGGAGATATGCTTCGTTCAGAGCGCGAGAGACAGGGTCTTTCGATTCGTGATATTGAAAAGGGCACGAGTATTCGTGCTTTGTATATAGAGTCTATTGAGGCAGGCGATTATTCGCAGCTGCCGGGAGAAGTCTATACGAAAGGCTTTATCCGCAACTATGCCAATTTCCTGAAAATGGATGCTGATGCTGTGGTAAAACGCTATATGGAGGAGAACCATCCGGAAAAAGTTGCCGAGCAGCAGGCTGAGCAGGAAGCCGATGCCGCCCCTAAGGCTGAACAGAAGCCGGAAAAGAAGGCGATGAAGGCACAGGCCTTTTCGACTGGCAGTGACTTCCGGGAGCGCGTGGAGAAATCCCATAAGAATCAGAATATGTTGCTGGTGGCAGTAGTGGTCCTTTTGGTCGCAGCGGGAGCTTTCTATATGCTTAATTCGGATAGCAAACCCGCAGCAAAGAGTCCGGCGCCTGCCCAGACGTCTTCGCAGCAGGCAAAAGCACCGAAAGCTGAGCAGCCGGAAAAGAAGGCCGAGGCTCCGAAAAAGACCGAAGGGGTGGAGGTCGTAGCGAAGCTTACCGATGCTTGCTGGACGCAGGTGAAAGCGGATGGCAAGACTGTTTACGAAGGAACGCTGCAGAAGGGCAAGACGGAAACCTGGAAGGCTAAGGAAAAATTGGTCATCGTTGCAGGAAATGCCGGTGCTGTAGAGATCAAAATCAACGGCAAAGACAGCGGCAAGATGGGCGAAAAGGGTCAGGTAGCAGAAAAAATCTATACCCCGGAGGGGGAATCTTCTGCTGCCGATCAGAGCAAGAAGGATAGCAAGAAATAATGAATGGATTTTTGCCAATCAGCAAAAAAGATATGGAGGAGCGTGGCTGGCAGCAGCTGGATTTCATATTCGTATCCGGGGATGCGTATGTGGACCATCCAAGTTTTGGGCCGGCCATTCTTTGCCGGCTGTTGGAAAAGCACGGCTATAAAGTAGGAATTATACCCCAGCCGGACTGGCATTCTACCAGGGATTTTGACCGCCTGGGAAAACCGCGGCTGGGGTTTCTTGTCTCAGCAGGCAATATGGATTCCCTGCTGAATAAGTTTACGGCCTCCCGCAAGGTTCGCCATCAAGATGCTTACTCGCCAGGGGGCAAGGCTGGCTTTCGTCCTGAACGGGCCACTATTGTCTACTGCAACCGCCTGCGGGAGCTCTATCATGATGTGCCCATTATCATCGGCGGCATTGAGGCCAGCCTTCGCCGGCTGGCTCATTACGACTATTGGAGCAATTCGGTGCGGCGGTCAATTCTCGTGGACAGCCAGGCGGATTTGCTCATTTTCGGCATGGGTGAGCGGGCCCTTTTGGAAGTAGCGGCGGACCTTCAGCAGGGCGTGGCGATTGAGAACATCCAGGATGTTCAGGGTACCTGCTATCGCGTCCCCAATATGGATTATGTATGGGACCATCTTCCTTTGCCTTCCTTTGCTGAGGTTGCTCATTCCAAACAGAAATTTGCCGAGTCCTTTAAATTGGAATATCTGGAACAGGACCCCATTCGTGGGCGGAAACTGGCCCAGCAGAACGATGAATGGTGCGTGGTTCAGAATCCTCCGGCAAAGCCTCTGACGGAAGCTCAGATGGATGAGATTTACGACTTGCCCTATATGAGGACTTGGCATCCTATCTACGATAAGGATGGTGGCGTTCCGGCCATTCAGGAAGTCCAATTCAGTTTGGTGAGTCAGCGCGGCTGTTTCGGCGGCTGCAATTTTTGTGCGATTATCTCCCATGAGGGTCGGATTATCCAGCGTCGCAGTCACGAATCCCTGTTGCGGGAGGCAAAAATCCTCACCCAGCAAAAGGGATTTAAAGGCTATATCCACGATGTGGGCGGTCCTACGGCAAACTTCCGCCGCACAAGTTGTGACGGTCAGTTAGAGCGGGGCACCTGCCGCGGCAAGCCCTGTCTTTCGCCGATTCCCTGCCGGAATCTGGTAGTGGATCATAGCGATTACCTCAAATTGCTGCGGGAGCTTCGTCAGCTGCCGGGGGTCAAAAAGGTCTTTATACGTTCCGGGGTGCGGTTTGATTATTTGATGCTGGCCAAGGATGACTTTTTGGAGGAACTTTGCAAGTACCACATCAGTGGGCAGTTAAAGATTGCGCCGGAACACGTTTCCGACCGCGTCACCCGCATGATGGGAAAATCCAACCGCAAGGTCTATCAGGCCTTCGCGGAGCGATTCCGTAAGCTTAACGAAAAGCTAGGCCTCAAGCAGTATCTGGTTCCGTACTTCATGTCCAGTCATCCTGGTTCGGAGCTTTCGGATGCGGTGGAACTGGCGGAATTCATCCGCGATATGGGCTATCATCCCCAGCAGGTACAGGATTTCATTCCCACGCCGGGGACTCTATCCACAGCGATGTGGTATACGGGAATTGACCCGCTGACGGGGGAGAAGGTCTATACGGCAAAGTCCTACGAAGAAAAGCTCATGCAGCGGTCGCTTATGCAGTATTGGCTGCCGAAGAATCAGGAAATCGTGCGCAAGGCACTGCGGCTGGCTCATCGGGAAGACCTTATCGGTTTTGACCGGAAGTGTCTGGTGCGGCCGGAAGGAAGCGAGCATAGGAAAAAAGACGGAGGGGTTCAAGTCCCCAACCGGAAGAAGAAACGAAACGTCAATCGGAAAAAGACCGGTAAAGATAAGCCGGTAATTAGAGAGAAGAGGGTGCGGCGATGAAATGTCCATATTGTAAGCAGGCAGACAGCCGGGTTATTGATTCGCGGGCGGCGGAAGATGGGGCAACCATCCGCCGCCGCCGCGAATGCAACGGCTGTGGCAAACGGTTCACGACCTATGAGGTTGTAGAGAAACTTCCCTTGATGGTGGTCAAGAACGATGGCCGCCGGGAAGTGTTTAAACGGGATAAAATCCTAAACGGAGTAATTCGTTCTTGCGATAAGCGGGATATTTCCATGGAGCGCATTGTGGCCCTGGTAAATGAAATCGAACGGGATGTGCGCAATACCATGGAGCAGGAAGTAAAGTCTTCGAAGATTGGTGAATTGGTTATGGAGCGGCTCAAGGACTTCGATGAGGTGGCCTATATCCGGTTTGCCTCGGTTTACCGCAAGTTTGCCGATATTACCAGCTTCGTGGATGAACTGAACAAACTTCAGGCCCATAAGACTGAAGAGCAGAAATAAGACTAGGAGGATAGGCGTCGTTGGATTTTGAACTCAAGCGGGAATTAAAGGAATTGTTGGCAGGCGAACGTGGTTACTATCGGTATCCCATGGGAACGCGGACCCCGTTTGCACTGGTGTATCCCAATTCGTATTTCGTGGGGATGTCCAATTTGGGCTTGCATATCGTCTACGAGCTGCTAAATGAGCGGGATGATGTGGCCTGTGAGCGCGTGTTTCTGCCCGAACGCAAGGAAATCAAGCGTTATGAAAACACCAGGACCCCGCTAATGAGTATTGAAAATCAGACGCCCCTTTACGAATTTCCCCTCATTGGCTTTGTTCTGTCCTTTGAGATGGATTACTTTAACGTCCTGCAAATGCTGGAATTGGGCAAAGTCAAGGTTAAGGCGGCGGACCGTGGGGACAAGGACCCCCTGGTTATAGCCGGAGGCCCTTGTGCCACCTTTAATCCCGAGCCCTTGTCCGGCGTCGTCGATGCCTTTATCATCGGCGAGGGGGAAGTGGTCATGCCGGCGCTGATTGACGCTTGGAATGAGGCAAAGCGTCAGGGACTTAATCGGCAGGAACTATTGCGCAGCCTAGCGGCAGTTCCCGGTGTTTATGTGCCGGCGCTTTATCAGCATCATTACGATGAAGCGGGTAGACTCCTTTCCATTGAACCACTGGCAGGGGCGCCGGAGACGGTGGCTCGCCAGTGGGTGCAGGATTTGGATGCGCATCCTGCCCATACGGTGGTCGTTACCGATAATACGGAGTTTAATTTCTACCTTATTGAGACGGCCCGGGGCTGTGGCCGCCATTGTAGGTTTTGCATGGCGGGCTATTGCTTCCGCCGTCCACGCAATCGTTCCCTGGGCGTCATAACGCAGGAGGTAAAGAAAGCCCTGGCCTATAAGAAGCGCATCGGACTTATGGGGGCTGCAATTTCCGATTATCCGGAAATCAACGAGCTCTGTAAGGAAATCCTAGGCGAAGGGCTGTCCATGTCAGTGGCGTCCTTCCGGGCCGATTCGGTCACGCAGGAATTGGTGGATTCCCTAGCTCAAAGCGGTCTAAAGACACTTACCATGGCGCCAGAGGCGGGGAGCCGACGCATGCGGGCCGTAATCAACAAGGGCATTGAAGAAGAACATCTTTTCAATGCCATGGAGATGGGAATTGCTGCGGGCATCCGCAATTTTCGCCTCTACATTATGATTGGCCTGCCCTTTGAACAGGAAGAAGATATTGAGGCCATTATCGATTTGGCCAATCGGCTGAAGGATTACATGGAAGAAAAGGGAGCCAAGGGCACCTTGACCCTTTCGGTTAATCCCTTTATTCCTAAGCCCTTTACCCCGTTTCAGTGGAAGCCAATGGCCGACCGCAAATACGTGGAGCAGGCCTTTAAGCACATGACCCAAAGTCTGCGGAAGCGCAGGAACATCATCGTCAATGTGGAATCTCCCAAGGAAGCCTATGTGCAAGGCGTTCTTGCCCGGGGAGACCGCCGGGTGGCCGAGGCACTGCTGCTGGCCCACGAATTGGGGGGCAGCAAGGCCTTCAAGCGGGCGATGAAAGAATGCGGCCTGTCCATGGATGCGTATCTGTACCGGGAACGGGAGGAAGGAGAGCTCTTCCCCTGGGAAGGGCTGGACATGGGCTTTACCCGGGAATATCTTTACGAAGAATTGAAAAAAGCCGATGGGCAGAAGCCGACAATCCCCTGTTTTGCTGGCTGTCATCGCTGTGGTGTCTGCTAAGATTAGGCGTAACGAATAAAGAAGGTGCATTACGATGAGTTTCGTTCTTGAACATATGCGAAATAACCTCTGGCGCGGGAAATTCTCATCTTTTCCCGAGGACCTCTGCGTCCATGGGCTGACCGGAAGGCTCGGCGGTGTGAGCAAGAAGCCCTATGATTCCTTGAACATGGCTTTGCACGTGGGGGATAATCCAGAAGACGTTTGGGAGAACCGTCGCCGGTTCTTGCATGCGTTAGGCCTCAAGGCTGAGGAGCTGGTCACACCGGAGCAGGTTCATGGCCAGCGCATTGTTCGCGTGGGCCGCGAGGAAGCCGGCCGTGGGGCCAAGGCCTATGCGGATTCTATTTTGGGGACCGACGCGCTGATAACCGATGAGCCTGGCCTGCCGCTGGTACTTTGCTTTGCTGACTGCACGCCGGTTCTCTTGTTGGATCCCGAGAATCGGGCCGTTGGCATTGCCCATGGCGGCTGGAAGGGAACGGTTAAGAAAATCGCCCAGAAGACTGTTATGGCCATGACGAAGGAATTTGGCACGAAACCTAGTGACGTGCTGGCGGCCGTTGGACCGGCCATTGGTCCCTGTTGTTATGAAGTGGGGGATGAGGTTGCCGGACAATTCCGCGAGGCCTTTCCCTACCATGTAGAGGACATTATCCTTTCGAAAGGGGATAAGGTTCATCTCAATTTATGGCAGGCCAATCGCCTGCAGCTTATGGATATTGGCGTTAGAAGCGAAAATATCGACATGGCGGATACCTGTACGGCCTGCAAGCACCAGTGGTTCTATTCCTACCGCGCCGACGGCGGCACTACGGGCCGCATGGCGGCGGTTATTGCACTGAATAAATACTGACGGGGGTAATTGCATGATAGCAGAGAAGTTTCATGAAGTTGAAGCAAGAATCAAAGAAAGCATGCAGCGGCGTACCCGTGTACCAAAGGATGCGCCCGTTACGCTGATTGCCGTGACGAAGAATCATGATGTTGAAGCCATGCGCGAGGCCATTGATGCCGGCGCTACGGACATCGGGGAAAACCGCATCCAGGAGGCCAAAGAAAAGTATGAGACCTTGGACCGCAAGGTTACCTGGCACCTCATCGGTCACTTGCAGACCAATAAAGCCAAAGTGGCGGTTAAACTCTTTGACCTGATTCATTCGGTGGATACGATTCATTTGGCCAAGGAGATTGACAAAGAAGCGGGAAAAATCGGCAAGGTGCAGGACATCCTCGTCCAGGTCAATTTGGCCAAAGAGGAAAGCAAGTCTGGCGTTTACAAAGAAGACCTGCGGGAGATGCTGGACTTGGTGGAGGAGCTTCCCCATGTCCGCCTCTGTGGTTTGATGTGCATTGCGCCAAACTATGAAGAGGTGGAGGACTGCCGGCTGCTTTTCCGGGAAATGTATGGAATTTACCAAAAAGTAAAGGAAATTCCCTATCAGACGGCGAATATTAAATATCTATCCATGGGCATGACCCATGATTATCCAATCGCGGTGGAAGAGGGCGCGAATATGGTTCGTGTGGGCACCGCTATATTTGGACCGCGACAATACTAAAGAGGTGGCACTATGAGCATTATTGACAAAGTATGTGGAAAAATGGGTTTGATGGACCCTGAAGATAATCTGGATTTTGAAGAAGAAGAGTTCTCCCGCAAAGCGGAGCCAAAACACGAATCCTTTGAGGAGGAGATGGACTTGGGGAAAGATCGGGGCGAAGCTTCCCGCAATGTGGTAGATTTTCAGTCGGCAGCATCGGCCCGGGAGAACACCACCAATATCAAGATGAAGGTCATTGTCATTGAACCCCAGACTTTTGATGACGCCCAGCAGGTGGCCAACAACCTGCGGGAAAAGAAACCCGTTGTCATCAATTTCGAGAAAACTGAGGCAGAAGATGCCAAACGCATCATTGACTTTATCAGCGGCACGACCTATGCCCTGAACGGTGAAATCAAAAAAGTCGGACATAATGTGTTCCTCTGCGCACCGAGCAATGTCAATGTCAGCTATACGGAAGAAGAGCGCCGTGTCTCCACGGAGATGCCCTGGCTCAAGAAATAAGAGGCTGATAGAAGAATGGCAAGTGAACAGAAAGAAAAATTAATCCGTTTTTACAAGGGCACCGAAGGCGAAGAAACGGTTATTAAGCTCGTCGATTTAGCCGAGGCCGTTTCCCGCAATCAGAAATTCCGCATGAGCGAGTTCCTGGACCCTTTCGGGCAGGAAATCGCTGAGACGGTAGCGGCAAACTATGGCAGCCTGCGGGTGGACTTCGCTGGCGGCTATCAAGGGGCTGAACGCAATCGAGCCATGTTTATCCATGAGGATTTTATGGGGACGCCGTCCGGCTTTGATATTGACTGTATTGAGGCCCGTTGGAATGGGCAGTTTGCCCGGTTGTCCCACCGCGATGTATTAGGGGCTCTCATGGGCTTGGGCATTGAGCGCGACCGCATTGGCGATTTGCTGGTGCAGAGTGACAGTGTGAAGATCCTTTGCGATAAGAAGATGGCTGAGTACCTGCTGGCCAACCTCACCAAAATCGGTGCGGTTGGAGTGGCCTGTGAGCGGGCGGAACTTTCCTCCATTGCGCCGAAGGAAGAGCGCTGTAAGGAAATCCGCGCGACGGTGGCTTCCCTGCGGGTGGATTCGATTGCGGCTTCGGGTTTTGGTTCCTCACGCAGCCGGGCCGCGGCTGACATTGCGGCTGACAAGTTGAAACTTAACTGGCAGCCAGTCAAGAGTGCTTCACAGACGGTAAAAGAGGGCGATATCCTTTCCATGCGCGGACGGGGACGCCTGGAAGTGGCGGAAGTTCGTGGTACTACGAAAAAAGGCCGCACCGTTGTGGTTTTAAAACGTTACCTTTAACTTTGTAAATTAATTATCAGATGGGAGATAATCGTATTGCTTACACCAATGGACATTCACAATAAAGATTTCAAGCGCAGTTTTCGCGGCTACAACGAGGATGAGATTGATGATTTCCTCGACCAGGTAGTCAATGACTACGAAAAGCTGTTTCGGGAAAATGACCGCCTCAAGGAGGAACTTGAGCGGGCACACAAGGACAACGAGCAGTATAAGCAGCTGGAGAAGAATCTCAAGGATACCCTTTTGGTTGCCCAGAAAACAGCCGAGGAAGTGACCTCCAGCTCCCGCAAAAACGCCGAGGAGATGCGCGAGAACACGGCCAAAGAGTGTCAGAACATGCGCCATGAGACGGAGATGGCTGTTAAGAAGCAGATGGAAGATGCCACGGCCAAAGTTCGCAGTATCGTGGCAGAATACGACCGTTTGGTTCGCGAGAAAAATCAGTTCCTGCGCAAGGTTAAAGTGACCATGGAGTCCGAGCTGGCTGTCATCAATGAGACGCTGGGGCAGCTTCCTAATCCCGAGGCCGAGGAACAGGCGGCTAAGGAGAAGCAGGAAGAAATGGTGAAGGTCCAGGAAAATAAGGCTGCTGAAAAAGACGAAAAGCAGGCTGTAGAAACGAAAGAGTAAGAAGGTTATGGCATTTTGTTTGTTTGTTGTCCTGCTGGTGCTGGACCAGGCAGTCAAAAGCTATGTCAGTGCAACCATGGTATTGGGGGAGAGTATTCCGGTGATTCCGGGGATTTTCCATTTCACGTATATCCTGAATCCCGGAGCGGCTTTCGGAATGCTTGAAAATCAGCGATGGTTTTTTATCCTCGCGGGGATAGCAATCATCGCCGCGTTCCTGTACTATTATCCGCGGCTCCGCCGACAGGTAGCCTGGTTCCATTATGGCTGCGTGGCACTGCTAGCCGGTGCAGTAGGCAATCTCATAGACCGCATTCAGGATGGCCTGGTGGTGGATTATCTGGATTTTCGCATCTGGCCGGTCTTTAATATCGCGGATATTGCAATTGTGCTGGGAGTTTCCAGTATGATTTATGCACTGATGTATAAAATGAAAGATATGGATGATTGATATGGCAGAACCAATAGTATATACGGTAGAAGCTTCCGGAGTGCGGCTGGATGTATTTCTGACCCAAAAGCAGCCGGAACTTTCCCGTTCCCATGTGCAGAAGCTGGTGGCAGAAGGAAATGCCCTGGTAAACGCTACGGTGCGCAAGGCAAACTACAAACTGCGGGCAGGGGAACGGGTGAGCCTGCTGGTGCCGGAGCCAGAAGCGGTGGAGATAAAGGCAGAAGACCTCCCCTTGGATGTGCTTTATGAGGACGAAGACATCATCGTCGTCAACAAGGCCCGCGGCATGGTGGTCCACCCAGCCTCTGGAGTCAATAGCGGAACCTTGGTCAATGCGCTGCTATTCCATTGCCAGGACCTTTCGGGCATCAATGGCGAGATTCGTCCCGGCATTGTCCATCGCCTGGATAAGGATACTTCGGGAGTTATGGTATGCGCCAAAAACGATAAGGCCCATATTGATTTGGCTGAGCAGATTCGGACGAAATCGGCCCATCGCAGTTATTGGGCCATCGTTCATGGCAATATCAAAGAAGAAGCCGGCATCATAAAAGGGGACATCGGCCGTCATCCCACGGACCGCAAAAAGATGGCTATCGTCCGTGAAAATGGCAAGCCGGCGGTAACCCATTTCAAGGTGTTGGAGCGCTTTGGCGAATACACCTTGGTGGAGTGCAATCTGGAGACGGGCAGAACCCATCAGATTCGCGTTCATATGGCAAGCATTGGGCACCCGCTGATCAACGACCCGAAGTATGGTCCCAAGAAGCAGTCGCCTTTTGCCATTGCTGGTCAGGCACTTCATTCCCTGACCTTGACCCTCCGTCATCCGGAGACCGGAGAGGAAATGACCTTTACGGCGCCGGTACCAGAGGATATGAACCGCATTTTGACGGGACTGCGGGATAAACTTGCCAAAGACCGCAAAAAAGCCGCGGCCATGAAGCCGTGACGCAAAAATGGATTGACGGGAGTGACAGATTATGCCAGTATTGACGGATAAAACCGTACTGATGGATTCTGAGGGAATCCGTCGTGCGCTTACGCGTATTTCCCATGAAATTGTCGAGAAGAATAAAGGCGTAGACAATATCATTCTGGTGGGGATTCGTACCCGTGGCGTGCCAATCGCCGAGCGGCTGGCGAAAAGCATCGAGCGAATCGAAGGCAAAAAGCCACCAGTGGGGGTCCTCGACATCACCCTATACCGCGATGACCTTTCAACCCTTTCCTATCAGCCCATTGTGCATCCAACGGAGCTGCCGGTGGATATTACGGGCATGACGGTGGTTTTGGTGGACGATGTGCTCTATACGGGGCGCACGATTCGCGCCGCCCTGGATGCCGTCATCGACATGGGGCGTCCTAAGACCATTCAGCTGGCGGTACTCATTGACCGCGGCCATCGCGAATTGCCGATTCGTGCCGACTTCGTGGGCAAAAACGTTCCGACATCCTCCCACGAGGTAGTCAGCGTTCAGCTCAATGCCATTGATGGCGCCGAAAAAGTTGTGATTCGGGAGTTTAAAGAAGATTAATCGATATAAGAAAAGACCGGTTGAATCCAGCTCGGAATGGATTCACCGGTCTTTTTTCGGCAGATTAACTCTGCAAGAGGCTCAGGAACCAGCTGGCGTTGTGGTTGTTTTGCGCCAGCATGGCCTGGGCGGCTTGCAGGAGAATGTTTTCTTTGGTGAATTCGGTCATCTCTTTGGCCATGTTGGCATCGAGGATGGTGGACATGGCCGCCGTAAGGTTTTCGCTTTCGGTGGTGAGATTACTGATGGTGTATTCAAGGCGCATGCTCATGGCACCGATGGTGGTCTGTTGGTCAAGGGCCCGTTCTAACGCCCGGTCAATGGCACTTATGGCGGCATTGGCACCCTTTTGGGTAGTCACGTCAATGGTATGGCCATTTTTATCGGTGAGGCCTAGGGCATAGGAACTCATGTCATCGATGGAGCCGCGGATGCCGCGATTGGCGTCGGCACTGCTGGCAATGTAGAAACTGGTATCGCCTTGGGCATCGCGAGGGGCGATGGATTCTTGGAAATCGTTAAGGGCTGTGGTGGCCGTTTTCTTGACCTGGCCCTTGGTGTCGGTGATGCTGATGGTGATGCCCGAAACGGCGCCGTCAAGGCCGGTATTGGCAGCGGTAAAGGAAATGGCATTTTGTTCATCGGCAGTGTGGATAGTTTCGCCATGGGCATCCACGCCAATGGTGGAATCGGCCTGTAATTTTGACGGGTCAAAAATTGACTGGTCAATGTTGTTGAATTCGGTCAGCATATCCGCAAGGGTAGTGGTGCCGACTTGATAGCTGCCGGAATAGGTCTTGCCGTCTTTGATATAGGAGAGGTTTACGGTATCGCCTTCCTGGATATTTAGCGATGAGCCGTCCCGGCGTTTTAATTCCGTCAGCTTGGTGCTGGCAGTGGTGGTTGGGTCAAGGCTCTGGTTGGTGAGCACCTGGGCGGTGGGCTCGGCGGCCGAGGCCATGGAACCATCGAGGAGCAGTTGGCCGTTATAGGTCACATTGGCGTTGTCGTTAATCTGGTCGCCAAATTGGTCAAAGAGCTTTTGGATGGTGCGGCGGTCCGTATCCGTGCAAGTGTCACTGGCAGCCTCGATGGCTTTTTCCTTGAGGTTGCGCAGGATGTCGATGGTGGAGCTCACGCCGCCCTCCGCGACTTTCAGCATGCTGAGGGAAAACTGGGCATTGCGGCTGGAGGCATCAAGACTGCGAATGCGCACGTCCATACGCTGACCGATGGCCCAGCCCGAAGGATCATCGGCGACACTGGCAACGCGTTGGCCCGTGGCAAGATGATGCATATGCTTGGACAGTTTGAATTGATGTTTGTCCATGATGTTCAAGATATTCGTCGACATGACTGAATTGCTGATCATCATAATGGTCACCTTCCTTGTGAATGAAAGAAATCCGTATCCAATACTATTATACTACTCTTAATACTATTATACGTAAGTATACATAAATTACAGTTTGCAGGGGAGTATTACCCAGTTCATGTTCGAGGTAAGTCGCCGGCGGCGGGGGCCCCAGTACCAACGCTCCACCGGTGACAACCCGCTACAAGAAATTTTTGCCTTTTAATTAAGA
>FNCM01000022.1 GCA_900100835.1 Selenomonas sp. WCT3
TGGATAGCATATTTGCGACATATATCCCGCAAACTGCCTTCACCATTCAAATAACTGATAACGGCCCGAGTTTTGAGTTCTGCTGTATAAACACGATTGCGTTCACGCGACAAAAAAGCTGAGGGGCCCTCAGATTCGTACTGATCTATCCAATCGCTAATGGTAGTGATATCTACTTGTAATAATGCTGCTGCTTCACTACGTGTCATTCTACCTGAGAGGCATTTCTGGGTAACTCTGGTTTTCTCTTCTGCTGTTGCTTTTTGCTTATGAGGCATGAAAAACTCCCCCTATGATGACAGTTTTATTTTTTACTGTCTCTCATAAGGGGAGCATATCAATGGGCTTTCGTAGTTGTTTTTTGATATGTCATGGTGTTGGGATAAACTTTGCGAGGAAAGTGTGACCGCCAGCTACCAGATTCTTGTGGATTTTTGCCAACGGGGCGAAAATCGGAGAATATTCCAGGCGCATTTTGAAGCGCAGCTGCGTATGGTCGGTGCAGCCGAAAATAGGAATGCGGTCAAGGACGAATGGATTTTCCGTCTGGCTGCTGACACCGTAATTGACGGTGAAGGCAGCGCGGTAACCAGCATCCTTGGTCATTTTGATGAGTTCATCATCATAGGAGCCGCAAGGATAGGCGATGAAGTTCACATCTTTTTTCAAGTGCCATTCCAAGGCTTTTTTGGAGCCGTCAAGTTGATTCCAGGTTTCTTCGGGACTGGTAGAATCCAGTTCCATATGGGAGAGGGTATGGCTCTCAAAATCGATGCGGCCGCTTTCCTGCATCTCCTCGACCTGAGCCCAGGTGAGGTAATTGGGATAGGTGCTCACATAATCGGAAATCAGGAAAATCGTACCTTTTAAATTGTATTTTTCCAGAATGGGGTAAGCGTTGCGGTAGTTATCCACATACCCATCGTCAAAGGTGAGAACAACCGGTTTATCCGGCAGTTCGGTACCGTTTTCCCAAGCATCGAACATCTCGGCTGGCGTAATGGTGTGAAAACCATTGTCGGCCAGATATTTCATTTGGGCCTCAAACTGGTCCGTGTGAACCGTCAAGGCGTTTTCATCGCGGTCGTTGATTTGATGGTAATTGAGCACAGGGACAGACCGGGTTGCATTGTGCATCAGATAGGCGCAAACAGCAAAGCCGGCTAACAAAAGTACAAGCGCAAAGATACTTAGGCGCTTTATCCAGGTTGCCATGAGTAGACACATCCTTTTTTAGTATTCAATCCTGTCTAATATAATACAATCAAGTGGACATGTCAAATGAAAAACTCCCCGTCAGCGGACAGGGAGTTTTGTGATGCGATTTTTACTGAAGTACGCGGCAGGCACCAGCGTAATGAGCTACTCGGTAATCACGGGACAAATCATCGTAAGCAATACCGTAGGTAGTGGAAGCATGAATCATCTTGCCATTGCCAACGTAAATGCCTACATGGGAAATGTTCACATAGTCACCAGCGAAGAATACCAGGTCGCCGGGCTGAAGTTCGGATTTGCTGACCGGCGTGCCGGCAGTAGCCTGAATGTCTGCCGTGCGCGGCAGGTCGATGCCACAGCGGGCGAAGACATACTGTACGAAACCGGAGCAGTCAAAACCACTCGGTGAGGAACCGCCCCACACATACGGAACACCGAGGAACTGCTGGGCGGTATCGATGACGTTATTGCCGCTGCTGATATAAGATTCTGGTTTTACTTTTGGCATCGGACGGTGAAGCAGCATTTCATAGGATTGTGCCCCGACAAGTCCATCAACATCGAGATGATTATCTTTCTGGAACTGGCGGACCGCCTCCTGAGTGGCTGGGCCGAAGTCGCCATCAACACTTACATCGTAACCGGAGCTGGCCAGCGCCTGCTGGATTTCTGTTACTTCTTGTCCTGTGTCACCGAGACGGAATGCAGCCGCATCGCTGATCGATGGAACCGAAAGACAGAACGCAGCGGCTAAAAGCATAGCACCAATTTTTCTACGCAATAGAAGACCTCCTCAAAACAATACATATTAATCGCTAATTTTCAATTTAAACTTTTGATATTATATCATGTTAGTACCTGGGAGGTCAACTGGGTCATAAAAAGTTGCCAAATCCGTTAAGAAAAGGGCTTTAATAAAATCTCAATTCGTTTTATAATAAAAGATGCTGTATTTGATTAGGAACCACGGAAGTTGATTCCATATATAAAGGAGATATTGCAATTTATGCAGAGAAATGATTTGTGCTGGTGTGGCAGCGGCAAGAAATATAAGAAGTGCCATGCCGACTTTGATGAACGTTTGGAAGAGATGAAATTCAATGTATTTTTAGGGCAGTGCCGTCCACCAAAGAAAATTATCAATAACGCCCATGATATCGAATGCATCCGCAAAGCGGGCGTAATCAACGATGGTGCCCTGGATTTGGCAGGTTCCCTGGTAAAAGAGGGCGTGGACACGGCTTCCATCGATAAAGCAGTTCACGATTACATTGTGGAGCGCGGTGGTTATCCGTCCTGTCTTAATTATGAAGGATTTCCGAAGAGCTGTTGCATTTCCATCAATGAGGTGGTTTGCCATGGCATCCCATCGCCAAAGACGATTTTGAAGGATGGCGATATCCTCAACATCGATATAACGACGACGCTGGACGGCTACTATGCCGATGCTTCCCGTATGTTTATGGTAGGAAATGTTTCGCCGGAAGCAGAGAAACTGGTGCGAGTTACGAAAGAATGCATGGAACGGGGCATTGCAGCTGCTAAGCCTTGGCATTTCGTAGGCGACATCAGTGCTGCCTGCGGTGATTTTGCGCACCTCAACGGTTACTCCGTAGTAACGGATTTGGGCGGCCATGGTGTTGGCAAGGATTTCCACATGGAGCCTTTTGTAGCCCATGAAGGAGAAGCGAATACCGGTATGCTGCTGGTGCCGGGCATGGTACTGACGGTGGAGCCGATGATTAATATGGGCAAGAAGCAGGTAACGGTGGACAGCAGCGATAACTGGACCGTGCGCACGAAGGATAAAAAACTGTCTGCTCAGTGGGAGAAGACGATTCTCATCACGGAAACAGGTACGGAGGTATTGTCGTCGTAATGACAACATTTAAAGAATTAGGAATCCGCGACAACGTATGCGAAGCGTTGCGCAACAAGGGAATCAAAGAGGCAACTCCTGTTCAGGAAGCCGCCATTCCGCTGGTTCGTGCCGGCAAAGACGTCATTGCTCAGGCACAGACTGGCACGGGTAAGACCTTGGCATTTTTGTTGCCTATCCTGGAAAAAATCAAGCCTCAAGCTGACGTTGCCCAGGCACTGGTTGTAACGCCGACCCGTGAACTGGCTATCCAGATTGCCAAGGTGGCCGCTGTGGTGGGTGAGGCCGCTGGTGTAAGCTCGCTGGTCATTTACGGTGGCCAGGATATTGAACGCCAGAAGCAAAAACTTCGCCGTCATCCGCAGCTCATCATCGGTACCCCGGGGCGCTTGCTTGACCACTTGCGCCGCGGTACCATTGACTTGTCAAAAGTCAATAAAGTCGTTTTGGATGAAGCAGACGAAATGATGCGGCTGGGCTTTATTGAGGATGTAGAACTATTATTGAAGGCTTCTGCCAACGACCGTCAGCTGACCTTGTTTTCAGCGACGATGCCGGACCGCATCAAAGCGCTGGCAGCTCGTTATATGCGGTCGCCTGAAAACATCAAAATCAAGAGCGAGCATGTGACGCTGGATGCCATTGAGCAGGTTATCATGGATACGACGGAAGAGCAGAAAATCGACCGGCTGTGCGAATGCATCAACGGGGACAATCCGTATTTGGCCATGGTATTTTGTCATACCAAGCAGCGCGCACATATGGTTACCATGGCGCTGGCGGCTCGTGGCTATCTTGTCGATGAGCTCCATGGAGACTTGTCCCAGGTACAGCGTGCCCTGGTTCTTAAGCGCTTCCGCAAGGCTGAGCTGCAGATACTCTGCGCTACGGATATCGCAGCCCGGGGCCTAGATATCGAGGGCGTGACCCATGTATTCAATTACGATATTCCTCACGATGCGGAAAGCTATATTCATCGCATCGGTCGTACCGGCCGTGCAGGCCAGCAGGGTAAGGCAGTAACCTTTGTCAATGCACGGCAATACGATTTGCTGCGCCGCATCGAGATGGGAATCAAGAACCGCATTCGCAAGGAGCATTCCGAGCGTCATCATAAGCACCAGGAGAAGCAGGCGCAAATCCTGCAGGAAATCCGCAAAAAACGCGAGGAGAAGAAGAAAAAGGCAAAGCCGCTTTCTAAGTATGCCAACCGCAAAGGGGCGTCCCATAAGGGGCGCAATGGGCGAAGCCGCCGCACGGCTGCGCCAAAGAAAACAAAAACAAACTTTGGCAATCGTTCCAAGATGGGACGCCATTGATGAAAAAAACTTCCTGACCTTCGATCAGGAAGTTTTTTATTGGCTAGTTGTCGTAAATTTTCAAAAAAATCCATCAAAACAGGCAGGAAATCGGGAAAAAAGGTCGAAAACTTTCACTGTAACCAAATAAAAGGAGGAGATTCCATGATTGGTATCAAAAATGTTATTGCCATTGTTTGCGGCGGTGGACCGGCGCCAGGCATCAACAGCGTTATCTCAGGCGTAGTCAACGAGGCAACTCGTCATGGTTGGGATGTCTTAGGTATTTACGACGGTTTTTCCCGCATCGGTCGTGGGGAAAAGAATTATGTCCGTCTTGAACCTAAGAACATCAGCCGGATTCATCTGACTGGTGGCTGCATCCTCAAGATGTCGCGCTTCAATCCGACGAAAAAGGAATCGGATCTTCGCACCGTGGTTGAGACACTTACGGAACTTGGCGTAACGCATCTGGTGACGATTGGCGGCGATGATACCGCTTACAGTTCAGCGGCAGTTTCGGAATACGCGCGGAAGATGGGACGTACCATCAATGTCGTTCATGTTCCGAAGACAATTGATAACGACCTGCCACTTCCGGAAGGGGTTCCGACCTTTGGCTTTGAAACGGCCCGCGCTTTTGCTACAACGGAAATCGAAAACCTCATGGAAGATGCCCGCACGACCAACAATCGTTGGTATTTCACCATTGCTATGGGGCGTACGGCTGGCCACCTGGCACTGGGCATGGGCCGCAGTGCTGGAGCTGCCCTTACGGTAATTCCGGAGGAGTTCCCCGAGGATAAGATTCCGCTTCAGCAGATTGTCGATATCATTACAGGTTCGGTGGTCAAACGTTACTTAACGGGTAAGAATTACGGTGTTGCCGTTATCGCCGAAGGTGTTATTGAGAAAATCGCGCCGGAAGACTTCGAGAAGTTGGGGACGGTAGTCAAGGATGAACACGGACATATCCGCTACAGTGAGCTGGACTTCGGTGAGATTCTCAAACAGGCCGTATTGGCAGAAGTCAAGAAACTGGGAATCAAGATCTCGGTTATTGATAAAGAAATCGGTTATGAGCTTCGTTGCACGGCGCCAATTGCTTACGATATCGATTATGCACGCTCCCTTGGTTATTCCGCCGTTAAATTCCTTATGGCGGGGGACAGCGGTGCTCTGATTACGATTCAGGATAATAAAGCTGTTCCCATGCGCTTTGAGGATATCAAAGACCCGGCAACGGGGAAAACGATGGTACGCAAGGTCAACATCGAATCCATCCAGTATCGGATTGCCCGCGGTCTCATGATGCGGTTAGAGAGAGCGGACCTCGATGATCCAGGCCTTGCCAACGCTTATCGTATGGAGCCGAAAAAGTTCAAAGAACGCTATCAGTACCTCTTTGATGATAAAGAAGAAAAAGCAGCTGGGGTATCTAAGAAAAAGAAATAAGTTCGCCTATGAATCGGCATAAAATTAGCAGGAGAAATATCTTCTGCTAATTTTTTTATTTTTTTTTGAAAAAGGGGTTGACGGATACGATGACATGCTCTATAATAATTTCTTGTCAGCCGGTGATGCGAAAGCAAAGCACGGCGGCCACGAAATATCGCGGGGTGGAGCAGTCGGTAGCTCGTCGGGCTCATAACCCGAAGGTCACAGGTTCAAGTCCTGTCCCCGCAACCAAATGATAATACCCAACATTCGAAGATAATTTTTATTATCGCGGGATGGAGCAGTCGGTAGCTCGTCGGGCTCATAACCCGAAGGTCACAGGTTCAAGTCCTGTTCCCGCAACCAAATGCTGGAAATGCTGATATAGCTCAGTCGGTAGAGCGTATCCTTGGTAAGGATAAGGTCACCAGTTCAATCCTGGTTATCAGCTCCATATATTCGGCGGCGTAGCTCAGTTGGCTAGAGCATGCGGTTCATACCCGCAGTGTCAGGAGTTCAAATCTCTTCGCCGCCACCAATTTTACAAATGAACCCCTGTAGAAGGGGTTTTATTTATGTATAATGTCGAAAAATAATTTCGCCTTGTCAAGGTTTTTTTATTGACAGCCTGTAGCAAGTGTGATAAATTGTATTAGTGACATTGTGAAAGAGTCATAGTTTCTGAGCGTAAGGGGTGTAATAAGAGATGCGCAACAATATCACGTTGGAGTGCACGGAGTGCAAAAGCCGCAACTACCGTACCAACAAGAACAAGAAGAACAACCCGGATCGTCTGGAGTTCAATAAGTACTGCAAGTTCTGCAAGAAGCACACGCTGCACAAAGAGACGAAATAATCGCTTTAGCGGGTTGAACGGAGATGTGAAGTAACTGTGAAGAAATTCATAGACGAAGTAATCGCCGAGATGAAAAAAGTATCCTGGGCAACAAAGAAGGAGCTTTTCAACTATACGATAGTTGTCGGCATCGCTGTTGCGATTGTCTGTGCCCTGATTTGGTTCTGCGATACGGTCTTTGCAAGATTGTTCCACATCATTTTAAGGTAAGCAGGGTGAGATAAGCATGGCAGACAAGGACGAGATGGATCTCCGTCAGGATAATCCTGGCAGAGCATGGTATGTAATCCATACCTATTCAGGTTACGAGAATAAGGTTAAAGCGAATCTCGAGCGCCTGATTCACACGGCCAACATGAGCGACATGATTTTCAATGTCGTCGTTCCCGTAGAGGATGAGGTCGAAATCAAGGACGGCAAGAAAAAAGTCGTTCCGCGAAAAGTCTTCCCAGGCTATGTGCTGGTTGACATGATTGTCGATGAGCATTCCTGGTACGTTGTGCGCAACACTACTGGTGTAACGGGGTTTGTCGGTTCTGAGAAACACCCGATTCCGCTTACTGATGCTGAAGCGAAACGTATCTTGAAATCCATGGGCGAGGAAGAGCTCAAACCCGAACTGGACGTATCCGTCGGGGATGTGGTTCGCATCAACTCGGGTGTTTTTGAGAACTACACCGGCACGGTTTCTGAGATTGATCAGGAAAAAGGCCGCTTGAAAGTTCTTGTAGAGGAAACCCCGATTGACCTTGGCTTCAATCAGGTCGAAACGCTCTAATTGAAGCCACTAAAATCCATTTTTGGGAGGTGTAAATACAATGGCAAAGAAAGTTTCTAAGATTGTCAAGCTCCAGGTTGTTGCTGGTAAAGCTAATCCGGCTCCTCCGGTAGGTCCGGCTCTTGGTCAGGCTGGTGTCAACATCATGGGCTTCTGTAAGGAATTCAACGAGAGAACCAAAGCACAGGCTGGCCTTGTCATCCCTGTTGTTATTACGGTTTTTGAGGATAGATCCTTCACGTTCATCACCAAGACTCCGCCGGCTGCTGTTCTTCTGAAGAAGGCTGCTAAGATCGACAAAGCTTCTGGTGAGCCGAACAAGAACAAAGTTGCTAAACTGCCGCGTGCAGAGGCAATGAAGATTGCTGAGAGCAAGATGGCTGACCTCAACGCTGCTGACATCGAGGCTGCTACCCGCATGATCGAGGGTACGGCACGCAGCATGGGTATCGAAATCGTTGACTAATCGTCGATGATTTCATCCTGTGGGAGGCAATTACCGTTATTACCACGAGAGGAGATTACTTACAATGGCTAAAGCTGGTAAGAAATATCAGGACGCTTGCAAGCTCGTAGAAGCTGGCAAGGTCTACACGGCTGCTGAGGCTATGGAACTCGTCAAGAAGACGGCTACGGCGAAATTCGATGAAACCATCGAACTGCACGTTCGTCTCGGCGTTGATCCGAAATATGCTGATCAGCAGGTTCGCGGCGCTATGGTACTGCCGCATGGCACGGGTAAATCCAAGCGCGTTCTCGTCTTTGCAAAAGGTGAGAAAGTTAAGGAAGCAGAAGCAGCAGGTGCTGACTTCGTTGGTTCCGATGAAATCGTCCAGAAAATCCAGGGCGGCTGGCTCGACTTCGACGTCGCTGTCGCTACTCCGGACATGATGGGCACTGTCGGTCGTCTTGGTAAGGTCCTTGGTCCTCGCGGCCTCATGCCGAACCCGAAACTGGGCACGGTTACGATGGATCTCACGAAGGCTATTTCCGAGATTAAAGCAGGTAAAGTCGAGTACCGTACTGACAAAGCAGGTAATGTACACTGCCCGATCGGTAAGGCATCCTTCGACGCTGAGAAGCTTCAGCAGAACTTCCAGGCCCTGATTGATACACTGAACCGTGTAAAACCGGCTGCTGCTAAAGGCCAGTACATGCGCTCCATTACGGTCAGCGCAACGATGGGCCCTGGCATCCCGGTTCAGCTCTAATCTGAGCTGATTAGGTTCACGAGGCTCCGGTCTCAACAACTGTATAACGATGGCTGTAGACAGCAGGTTTGATTTTATCATCTAACGACGATTCGTCGCCTGCCGAGGCCGGAGCACATTGAATTTGACTATTCAACCTCCGGCTGGTGCAGCCGGAGGTTTTTTTACAGGCTTTAAAATCCAAAGAAGACAGGAGGTGTATTCTAAAATGGCAGATTTAACGAAAAAACAGGCAATTGTCGCTGAACTCAAAGATCAGCTGACGAACGCTAAAGGTGTAGTCCTCACGGGCTACAAAGGTCTGACGGTTGCTCAGGACACGGAACTCCGCCGCGAGCTCCGCGCTGCTGGTGTAACGTATCATGTTGTTAAAAACACGATGCTCCGTCTGGCTGCTAAAGAAGCTGGTATCGAGGGCTTTGATGAGCATCTCGAAGGCACGACGGCTTTCGCATTCTCCACGGAGGATGCTATTGCTCCGGCAAAAGTCATCTGCGGCTTCATCAAGAAGAACAAACTCGACGAGAACGAGGTACTGACGATCAAAGTTGGTACGGTTGAGGGTAAGGTCATTGACGCTAATGAGGTCAAGGCTCTGGCTTCGCTGCCGTCTCGCGAGGAACTCATCGCCAAGATGCTGGGCAGCATGAACGCTCCGATTTCCAATACGGTCAACGTTCTGCAGGGTGTTATCCGCAATGCTGTTTATGTGCTTGACGCTGTTCGCGCTCAGAAGGAATCCGCTTAATCGCGTTCCCTCATATAATTAATTAAGAAATTTAAAGAAAAGATTTTTGGAGGTATATTCAAATGACTAAAGAAGAAATCATGGAAGCCATTGAGAACATGACTGTCCTCGAGCTGTCTGAGCTCGTAAAAGCTATGGAAGAGAAATTCGGCGTTAGCGCTGCTGCTCCGGTTGCAGTTGCTGCTGCAGGTGCTGCAGGCGCTGCTGCTGGCGAAGAGAAATCCGAGTTCACGGTTGTTCTCGCTTCCGCTGGCGACAAGAAAATCAACGTTATCAAAGCTGTCCGTGAAGCTACGGGTCTCGGCCTGAAAGAGGCTAAGGCTCTCGTTGATGGCGCTCCGGCTAACGTTAAAGAGAACGTTGCTAAGGCTGAGGCTGAGTCCCTCAAGGCTGCTCTTGAAGAGGCTGGCGCTACGGTTGAGCTGAAGTAATTTCAGTTTCGTACGTTTTAAAGAATCACTCCTTCGGGAGTGGTTCTTTTTTTTTATAAATTTTTCTTTGCCAAGCAGGAATGCTTGACAGAAGGGGAAAACAGTGCTAAACTAAGGAACTACAGGAAAATGAATAGGGATAACTATGCGCAAGCGGAAAGAAACTGGAAGCAAGGTGTAAAATGTCTCATACCTTGTTTTTTTTCTGGTTCCTGTATTCCGCTATTGTTTGTGTGGTTATAATCCCTACATTTCAAAGATCATTCTAGTAAAAATCAGGCTAAGGGGTGAAGGATTTGTTATTTAATCCTGTGCCGGTGGGCAAAAGAACCAGGTATAGCTATGCCAGAATCAAGGAAGTCATGGAGATGCCGCATCTGCTGGATATCCAGCGGAACAGCTACAAGTGGTTCCTCGATGAGGGTTTGCAGGAAATTTTCAACGACATTTCGCCAATTAAGGACTTCTCCGAGAATCTCGTACTGTCCTTTGAGAGCTTTTCGCTTGGCGAGCCAAAATACGGCCTTGACGAGTGCAAAGAGCGCGATGTAACCTATGCGGCTCCTATCCGGGTCAATGTCCGTCTCATTAACCGTGAGACCGGTGAAATTAAAGAACAGGAAGTATTCATGGGCGATTTCCCGCTCATGACGGATACGGGTACGTTCATCATCAATGGTGCTGAGCGTGTTATCGTTAGCCAGTTGGTCCGTTCTCCTGGCGCTTATTATGGAGAGGAAATTGACCCGACCGGTAAACATCTCTATAATTCGACGGTAATCCCGAACCGTGGCGCTTGGATTGAGCTCGAGACGGATACGAATGATGTGGTATCCGTACGTATCGACCGCACTCGTAAGATGCCGGTAACGTATTTCATCCGCGCCCTTGGCTTTGCTACCGATGAAGAAATTATCGATCTCTTTGGGGAAGACCCGCGTATCATGAATACGCTTGAGCGCGATGGTGAGGAAGTCAAATCTCAGGGCAAGGCTGTCATTGAGATTTATAAACGCCTTCGTCCGGGCGAACCGGCGAATGAGGACAATGCAACGCAGCTCCTCAATTCGCTGTTCTTTGACCCGAAACGCTACGACCTGGCTACCGTTGGCCGTTATAAGCTGACGAAAAAACTGGGTTGGAAGCGCCGTATCCTCGGCAAAGTATTGGCTGAGCCGATTGTTGATACGGAGACCGGTGAAATCGTCATTCCGCAGGGTGAAGTCGTTACGGAAAGCATGCTGGATGCTGTTGACGTTGAGCGCGAGAAGCAGCTCTTCGGCGAAGGCAAGCTGGTAACCCTTTATGCGCTGAACAAAGACGGCGGCAAAGTTAAGATGCTGTGCAGCCCAACCCTTGACATTCACGAGCGTACCATCACGAAAAACGATATTATCGCTTCCATTAACTATCTGTTGAATCTCATGGATGGTTTCGGCAGCACGGATGATATCGACCATCTGGGCAACCGCCGTGTTCGTGCAGTAGGTGAGTTGCTGCAGAATCAGTTCCGTATTGGTCTTTCCCGTATGGAACGTGTCGTTCGTGAGCGCATGACGATTCAGGATGTGGATGTTATCACGCCGCAGGCTCTTATTAACATCCGTCCGGTTGTGGCAGCAATCAAAGAGTTCTTTGGTTCTTCCCAGCTGTCTCAGTTCATGGACCAGCACAACCCGCTGTCTGAGCTTACCCATAAACGCCGTCTGTCCGCACTGGGACCGGGTGGTTTGTCTCGTGAGCGCGCAGGCTTCGAAGTTCGCGACGTACACAACTCCCATTATGGCCGCATGTGTCCGGTAGAGTCTCCTGAGGGACCGAATATCGGTCTTATCGGTTCGCTGGCTACCTATGCCCGTGTCAACCAGTTCGGCTTCATGGAGACGCCGTACCGCCGTGTCGACAAGGTCACCCATAAGGTAACGGATGAAGTCCGTTATCTGACGGCTGATGAAGAGGATGAGCTCGTAATCGCACAGGCCAATGAGCCCCTCGATGAAAATGAGTGGTTCATCAATGAGCGTGTAACGGCTCGTTATAACGAAGAAACCGGTCTGCATAACCGCGACACGGTTGACTACATGGACGTTAGCCCGCGTCAGGTCTTCTCGATTGCAACGGCAATGATCCCGTTCCTCGAGAACGACGATGCGAACCGTGCCCTCATGGGTGCGAACATGCAGCGTCAGGCAGTTCCTCTGCTCCGCACCCAGGCACCGCTGGTCGGTACTGGCATGGAGTACAAAGCTGCCTGCGACTCTGGCGTCATGATCCTTGCCAAACATGCTGGTACGGTTGAGCATGTAACGGCTGACTATATCGATGTCCGCCGTGAAGATGGTGAGCTCGATCACTATAAACTGCAGAAATTCCTGCGTTCCAACCAGGGTACCTGCATCAATCAGGTTCCTATCGTATACAAAGGCGACAAGGTTGTCGAAAAACAGCCGATTGCTGACGGCCCGGCTACGGACCATGGCGAGCTGGCTCTTGGTTACAACATCATCGTTGCCTACATGCCTTGGGAAGGCTACAACTACGAGGATGCTGTCCTCCTGTCGGAGAACCTCGTAAAACGCGACCTCTACACCTCAATCCATATCGAAGAGTATGAGTGCGATGCCCGCGACACGAAGCTTGGTCCTGAGGAAATCACCCGCGATATCCCGAACGTTGCCGAAGAGGCTCTCAAAGACCTCGACGAAGAGGGTATCATTTCCATCGGTGCTGACGTACGTCCTGGCGATATCCTCGTCGGTAAGGTTACGCCGAAAGGCGAGACGGAGCTTACGGCAGAGGAGCGCCTGCTGCGCGCTATCTTCGGTGAGAAGGCTCGTGAAGTTCGCGATACGTCCCTGCGTGTGCCGCATGGTGAGCAGGGTAAGATCGTTGACGTCAAGATCTTCAGCCGCGAGAACAATGATGAACTGCCGCCAGGCGTCAATCGTCTTGTCCGCGTCTATATCGCACAGAAACGTAAGATCTCCATCGGCGATAAGATGGCAGGTCGTCACGGTAACAAGGGTGTCGTTTCCCGCATCATGCGTCAGGAAGACATGCCGTTCCTGCCGGATGGCACGCCGGTCGATCTCGTGCTGAACCCGCTCGGCGTTCCGTCGCGAATGAACATCGGTCAGGTGCTCGAGGTTCATCTCGGTATGGCTGTCAAAGTCCTCGGTCAGCAGATCAAGGACGGCGATCCGACGGTTGAGCAGCGTCTCCGCGATGCCGGCTACGACTTCGATAAATACGGCATGCCGAAACCGGATGTCGCTGGTATCCATATCGCAACGCCGGTCTTCGACGGCGCGAAAGATGATGATGTCTGGGGCACGGTCAAAGCTGCTGGCCTGCCGGCTGACGGCAAGACGGTCCTCTACGATGGCCGTACGGGTGAGCCGTTCGAGAACCGCGTAACGGTTGGCTGCACGTACTTCCTCAAGCTGCATCATCTCGTTGCCGATAAGATCCATGCGCGTTCGACCGGTCCGTACTCCCTCGTTACGCAGCAGCCACTGGGTGGTAAAGCTCAGTTCGGTGGCCAGCGTTTCGGTGAGATGGAGGTTTGGGCCCTCGAGGCTTACGGTGCCGCTTACACGCTGCAGGAAATCCTGACGGTTAAATCCGATGATGTTGTCGGACGTGTCAAAGCTTATGAAGCTATCGTTAAGGGCGAAAACATTCCGGAACCGGGTGTACCGGAATCCTTCAAGGTTCTCATCAAAGAGCTTCAGTCTATCGGTCTCGATATCAAAGTTCTCAATGAGGATGCTAAGGAAATCTCGCTTTTGGACGAGGATGATGATGAAGATATCAACAAGACGGCGAAGGATCTTGATCTTGACGTCGCTGGTGTTGATCCGAATAAAGAAGGCGCCGCTGCGTCGCAGACGGCTGGAGCAGACTCCTACGATGAAGGTGCTCCGTCTGATGATGAAAAGCCGGACGACATCATTGCCGACATCGGCAGCATGGGCTCGATTGAAGGCCCGGCCGTAGACAATGCTGATGATGGTGAGGAATAAGAAGGGAGTGTCATCTCTTTGCTGGATGTAAATAATTTTGATTCGATGCGCATCGGTCTGGCCTCTCCGGAGAAAATCCGCGAGTGGTCCTACGGTGAGGTTAAGAAGCCGGAGACCATCAACTATCGCACGCTGAAACCAGAGCGCGATGGTCTGTTCTGCGAGCGTATCTTTGGACCGACCCGCGACTGGGAGTGCCATTGCGGTAAGTATAAACGTATCCGCTATAAGGGCATTGTCTGCGACCGCTGCGGTGTCGAAGTTACGCGCGCCAAGGTGCGTCGTGAGCGCATGGGCCATATCGAGCTCGCTGCTCCGGTATCCCATATCTGGTACTTTAAAGGTATCCCGAGCCGTATGGGCTTGATTCTCGATATCTCTCCGCGAGCTCTTGAGAAAGTCCTGTACTTCGCTTACTATATCGTTCTGGATCCGGGTGAGAACACGGATCTGGCCAAGAAGAGCCTGCTCTCCGAAAAAGAGTATCACGATGCTCTTGAGAAATATGGCAATACGTTCCGCGTCGGCATGGGCGCTGAGGCTATCAAGGAGCTCCTCGATGAACTCGACCTTGAAGCTATGAGCGAATCGCTGCGCAAAGACGTCCGTACGACGTCTGGCCAGAAGAAAATCCGCGCCATCCGTCGGTTGGAAGTTGTCGAGGCTTTCCGCAAGTCTGGCAACAAGCCATCTTGGATGATTCTTGACGTTGTTCCGGTCATTCCGCCGGAACTGCGTCCGATGGTACAGCTCGATGGCGGCCGTTTCGCAACGTCTGACCTCAACGACCTGTATCGCCGTGTCATCAACCGCAACAACCGCCTGAAACGCCTGCTGGATCTCGGCGCGCCGGACATCATTGTCCGCAACGAGAAACGCATGCTGCAGGAGGCTGTTGATGCCCTGATCGATAACGGCCGTCGTGGCCGTCCGGTCACGGGACCGGGCAACCGTCCGCTCAAATCCCTTTCCGATATGCTCAAGGGTAAACAGGGCCGCTTCCGTCAGAACCTGCTCGGTAAGCGCGTTGACTACTCGGGCCGTTCCGTTATCGTTGTTGGTCCGGAACTCAAACTCCATCAGTGCGGTCTGCCGAAGGAGATGGCTCTGGAGCTCTTCAAGCCATTTGTTATGAAGAAACTCGTTGCTTCGGGTGCTGCTCATAACATCAAATCGGCTAAGCGCATGGTTGAGCGTGCCCGTCCGGAAGTTTGGGATGTACTCGAGGATGTCATCAAAGAGCATCCGGTTCTCCTGAACCGTGCCCCGACGCTGCATCGTCTCGGTATTCAGGCTTTCGAGCCGGTTCTCACCGAGGGCCGCGCTTTGAAGCTCCATCCGCTGGCTTGTACGGCTTACAACGCCGACTTCGATGGTGACCAGATGGCTATCCATCTGCCGCTGTCCGCTGAGGCTCAGACGGAGGCCCGCATCCTGATGTTGGCTGCTAACCACATCCTGGCACCGAAAGATGGTAAACCAATCATCGTTCCGACCCAGGACATGGTTCTTGGTGCTTACTATCTGACTATTGTCCGCCCCGGTGCAAAGGGCGAGGGCATGGCTGTTACGGGCATTGCCGAGGCACTCCTCGCATACCAGCAGCATGACCTTGATCTGCAGGCACAGATTACTTGCCGCATTGAGGGACATGGTCTTGTTAAGACGTCGCTGGGCCGCATGATTTTCAGCGAAATTCTGCCGCCGGAGCTTCGTTACTACTACAAAGAAAAAGATTCCGATCAGGAATGCCTGGGTATCCTCATGAACAAGAAGGAACTCGGTAAACTGGTTGCGAACTGCTATAACCACTTTGGCGCTACGAAGACTGCAGAAGTTATCGATAACGTCAAAAACCTCGGTTACCATTACGCCTGCATTGCCGGCATGACGGTTGCTATCTCCGACGTTATCGTACCGCCGAAGAAGAAGACCATCATTGCCGACACGCAGAAAATCGTCAATAAGGTTGAGCGCCAGTTCGACCGTGGTCTCATCACGGAAGAAGAGCGTTATCATAAGGTTGTCGACCTCTGGTCGGTTGCTACCGATGATGTCGCTGATGCGATGATGGACAACATGGACACCTTCAACCCAATCTTCATGATGGCTGACTCCGGTGCCCGTGGTAACAAACAGCAGATGCGTCAGCTGGCTGGTATGCGCGGTCTTATGGCTGACCCGTCTGGTAAAATCATCGACTTGCCAATCACGGCAAACTTCCGTGAAGGTCTGTCGGTATCCGATTACTTTATTTCGTCTCATGGTGCTCGTAAAGGTCTTGCCGATACGGCTCTGCGTACAGCTGATTCGGGTTACCTTACCCGTCGTCTCGTTGACGTCGCTCAGGATGTCATCGTCCGTGAAGAGGACTGCGATATCTCGACCCTCAACATGGTTCAGGCGCGTGCAAGACTTGCAGAATCCACGCTGGATGCTCTCGAAATCCTCAACGACAGCCTTATGGGCCGTCTGCTTGGTGCCGATGTTCTCGACCCCGAGACCAAAGAGGTCCTCTTTGCCAAGGACACCATCCTCGGCGAGGAAGAACTCCAGATTATCGGCGAGAAGAGCGTATCCGAAATCATGGTTCGCGGTTCTTCGCTGGCATCCGAGGCAGCTATCAGCAATGCGATGATTACCGAGGCAATTTCCCTTGGCGAACCGGATGCAGCTGCTCGTGCCAAGATCAAGGATTCCATGCTGCATGAGATGAATGGCAAGGAAGTTACGCGCGATGTTGTCGACGAGGATGGCAATGTTATCCTGGCTGCCGGCGAGCATCTTGACGAAGCTAAGATTCAGGCTATTCTCGACAGCAGTGCTAAGGAACTCCGCGTTCGCAACAACAACGTCCGTGGTATCGAAGTTGAAGCCATCAAAGAAGGCGACGGCATCATCGAGTCACTGGCTGAGCGCATTGTGGGTCGTGTTCTCGCTGAGAACATCGATGACCCGCAGACGGGTGAGCGCATTGCGTCCATCAACGACACGGTTAACGAAGACCTGGCAAAACGCATCGAGAAGGTTCGTGACCGCGTATCCATCCGCAGCGTCTTGACCTGTAAGTCGCAGTTCGGCGTCTGCATTAAGTGTTACGGCCGTGACCTTGCTAACCAGGCTGAGGTTGAAATCGGTGAGGCAGTCGGTATCATCGCCGCTCAGTCCATCGGTGAGCCGGGTACGCAGCTCACCATGCGTACGTTCCACTCCGGTGGTGTCGCAGGTGATGATATTACCCAGGGTCTTCCGCGTGTCGAGGAGCTCTTCGAGGCTCGTAAGCCGAAACATCATGCTATCATTGCCGAGATCGAAGGCCGTGCAGAGGTCGAGGATTCCGGTAAGGGCATGCGTAAGGTTACAATTGTTCCGGACGAGGGCGAACCCAGAGAATATGCTATCCCGTATGGTGCCCGTATGGCAGCTAAACAGGGAATGCATTTGAAACCGGGTGACAAGCTCACGGAAGGTTCCATTAACCCGCACGATATCCTGCGCGTTTGCGGCCTGCAGGCTACGCAGCGTTATCTCGTATACGAAGTACAGAAAGTATACAAATCTCAGGGTGTTGAGATTAACGATAAACACATCGAGGTAATGGTTCGCCAGATGCTTCACAAGGTGAAAATCGAGGAATCCGGCAGCACGGATTTCCTGCCAGGCGAGTACATCGATATCAATTCCTTCGAGGGTGCCAATACGAAAGCTATCGAGGAAGGCGGCGAGCCGGCTGTGGCTAAACCGATTCTCCTTGGTATCACGAAGGCATCGCTGGCTACGGACTCCTTCATGTCCGCTGCATCCTTCCAGGAGACGACTCGTGTCCTGACGGATGCTGCCATCAAGGGTAAAGTTGATCCGCTGATTGGTCTGAAAGAGAACGTTATCATCGGTAAACTCATCCCAGCTGGTACGGGCATGAGCCGTTATCGCAACCTCAAGATTGTTGATAACGATCCGAAACCGGCTCCGGAAGCTGAGGCAGAGTCTGTAGTGGACGATGCTGCAGAAACGGCAGAAGTTTAATCGTTTCGATTGATACGAAAAAAGGAGGGGACTGTCCATAGGACGGTTCCCTCTTTTTTATAAAACAATGATGATTTTAGGAGGCACGAAATATGTCTGAAGCATGTAATCATGATTGCAGTTCCTGTGGTACGACCTGTGGGTCAGATACCCGTAAATTAAAGGATATGCATGAAGAGCCAAATGAACTCAGCGATATCCGTCATGTTATTGCCGTAGTAAGCGGTAAAGGCGGTGTGGGTAAATCGTTGGTAACGGGGCTGCTGTCGGTAGCTATGTCCCGCAAGGGTAAGCACGTGGGCATTATGGATGCGGATATTACGGGGCCATCAATTCCGAAGATGTTTGGTACGACTGGGGAAGTCCGGGGAACGTCTGCTGGTGCATATCCGGTAACTACAGCTGGCGGCATTGATATTGTCAGCATGAATCTGTTGCTGGAAAACAGCACGGACCCAGTGGTTTGGCGTGGCCCGGTAATCAGCGGTGTCGTCAAGCAGTTCTGGCATGACTTTATCTGGCAGGATGTGGACTATATGTTTGTGGACATGCCGCCGGGGACTGGTGATGTACCCCTGACGGTTATGCAGACTATCCGCTTGGATGGTATTGTCATTGTCACGAGTCCTCAGGAGCTCGTATCCATGATTGTGGAGAAAGCTGTGAAGATGGCAGAAGCTATGAAGGTGCCTATCCTTGGCCTGGTGGAGAACATGAGCTATTTTGAATGCCCAGATTGTGGCAAACGTCATGAAATCTACGGCAAAAGCCATGTAGAGGAAGTGGCGGCACAATATGGTCTTGATGTTCTGGGCCGTATTCCCATCAAACCGGAACTGGCAGCGCAGTGCGATGCTGGCCAGATTGAAACGGTTGAAGGAAATTATCTCAGCGAGGCCGCTGCAAAAATTTTGGAACTTGATAAATAAAACGCTTAGGAGAAAAGCCCCGTTGACTCATGTAGAAGTCAACGGGGCTTTTGTCATTTACAGTTTGCAGGGGAGTAGTACCCAGCTCGTATTCGAGGTAAGTCGCCGGCGGCGGGGGCCCCAGTACCAACGCTCCACCGGTGACAACCCGCTACAAGAAATTTTTGCCTTTTAATTAAGAATTGGAAAACAGTTAAACGCGCTTCGCTTGAACAAAACTGCTTTTCCAACGAGAACGCAGGCAAAAATTTCTTGCTTCACGCGGAACGTCAAGGCTACGCTTATGGTACTGGGGCCCCGCCGCCTCGGTTAGAGCCGTCACAAAACTGCCTTCCCCTCTGGGGGCAACGAAGTTGCGGATGTCCGGTGGACATCCCGGGCGGTGGGCGCGAAGCGC